>NZ_JAHFZG010000004.1 GCF_018619475.1 Rhodomicrobium sp. Az07 | reverse complement strand
GCTCAGTGATAGGACTACGACCAGGATTAGACATAAGACGATCCCTCAAGGAACCGTCACACTCGCAGCCGTTCGAGCAAAATGGAAGGTGAGGTCAGAACACCGCTTACGGAGAGTTCAAGCGTCACCAGAATTTTATTGGAGGGGGTGTGATTGAGAAGGCAAGGTTCATACCGTCTCCGCCTCAACAATCAATAACGGCCCTTGAAAATCTAGAAAAATATATGCATCGCGACGAACGGTCGGGAATTCCCGATCTTATCGACGCTGCGCTTATCCATTATCAATTCGAAACCATACACCCATTTGCAGATGGGAACGGCCGCGTTGGCCGGATGCTTATAACACTGCATCTATATATGCGCAAAGTTATCCGACAACCCATACTTTACCTGAGCCCTGTATTTGAGACGAGAAAAGATGAATACATCGATTTGATGTTCAACGTCTCTAAGTCGGGGAATTGGGAGAACTGGATAATATTTTTTCTTAATGTTGTTTGCGAAGCGAGCCAGAGCGCCATATCGACGTCTGAGTCGCTTTTGGGTTTGCAGGAAAAATACAGGAGCTTGGCAGGCAACGCCGGACGATCAAGCAAGTTGCTCGAATTAACAGACTATCTGTTCTCCAATCAAGTCCTTTCAATTCCAATGGTCGCGCAGTTTCTCGACGTACAGTACAGGTCGGCGAAGCTTCACGTCGATAAGTTGGTCGAGATCGGTATACTCGAAGAGCTTCCGACTCGAGCGAATCCGAAATTTTTCATCGCCCATGAGGTGCGCGATATTATCTTGAGATCCTTGAAATAGCGGGGGTGGCGCTATTCCCGCGCAAGCCAACATGCGATAGCGTAATGTCTTTCCGCAAACGGAGAGCGCGAAGCCGCATGATTTCCGCCATCCACCTCACGCAAGAGCTGATCCGCTTCGATACCGTCAACCCGCCGGGGAACGAAGCCCCGTGCGCGCGCTATCTCGGCAGCATGCTCGGAGCGGCGGGCTTTTCGATCGAGCATTCGAGCATCGGCGACAATCGCGAGAACCTCATCGCGGTTATCGGCGGCACGTCCGAGAAACGGCCTATCTGTTTTTCCGGCCATACCGATGTCGTGCCGCTCGGCGCAGCGCCGTGGACGGTCGAGCCGTTCGGCGGCGAGGTCGCCGATGGGCGCGTCCATGGGCGAGGGGCGAGCGACATGAAGGGGGGCGTCGCGGCTTTTGTCGCGGCGGCGGTGAAGCTCGCTCCGCATCTCCAAGGCACGCCCGGCCTCGTGCTCGTCATCACGGCGGGCGAGGAGCGCGGCTGTGAAGGCGCGAACCACATGAAAAAGCACGGCCTTCTGCCGCCCGCTGGCGCGATCGTCATCGGCGAGCCGACAGCCAATCGCCCGCTTGCCGGGCACAAGGGCGTGTTCTGGCTCGAAGGCGTGGCGAAGGGCGTGACCGCGCACGGCTCCATGCCCGAGCAGGGCGTGAACGCGGTTTACAAGGCGGCGCGCGCGGCTTTGGCGCTCGAAAAGTTCGACTTCTCAGGCGACGCGCATCCCGTGCTCGGTCGCCCGACGGCGAATGTCGGCTGGATCAAGGGCGGCATGAATGTGAACTCCGTGCCGGACGAGGCGCGGCTCGGCCTCGACGTTCGCATCGTCCCTGGCCTCGACCGAAAGGAGCTTGTGGAGCGGTTTACCCGCGCGGCGGACGGCTGCGTCTCGTTCGACGTGATGAGCACGGCGGACCCGGTCTGGACCGATCCGAACGACCCGTGGATGGCCGATGTCGTTCACGTGGTGGGGGAAGTAACGGGCACCGAGCCGACATTCGGCGGCGCGCCCTATTTCACGGACGCGGGCGCGCTGAAGCCCGGCATGGGCAACCCGCCGGTGGTGATCCTCGGCCCCGGCGAGCCGGAGCAGGCGCACCAGACCGACGAATGGTGCTCCGTCCAGCGCATCGAGGAGGCCGAGGCGATTTACACCGATCTCATCGCGCGCTGGTGCGGGCTTTAGATTTTAATCCTGGAACGGGTCGTGGACGAGGATCGTGTCGGCGCGCTCAGGGCTGGTCGACAGCATCGCGACCGGCGCCTCGATCAGTTCCTCAAGCCGCTTCACATATTTGATCGCCTGCGCGGGCAGGTCCGCCCATGAGCGCGCGCCTTGCGTCGATTCCTGCCAGCCCGGCATGACCTCGTAAATCGGTTGCACGCTCGCCTGCGCCTCCTGCGATGCGGGCAGACGGTCGATCTCGTGATGACCGAGGCGGTAGCCCACGGCCACCTTGATCTCGTCGAAGCCGTCGAGCACATCGAGCTTCGTCAGCGCGATGCCGTTCATGCCGGAAACCTTGATCGTCTGGCGAACGAGCGTCGCGTCGAACCAGCCGCAGCGGCGCGCGCGCCCCGTGACCGTGCCGAATTCATGGCCGCGCTCGCCGAGCCGTTGGCCGGCCTCGCAGGTGAGTTCGGTCGGGAAGGGCCCCTGACCGACGCGCGTCGTATACGCCTTGGTGATGCCGAGCACGTAATTGATGGAGCTTGGGCCGAGGCCGGAGCCCGTCGCGGCGCTCGCCGCCACCGTGTTGGACGACGTGACGTAAGGGTAGGTGCCGTGATCGACATCGAGCAGCGAACCTTGCGCGCCCTCGAACAGGATGCGCTTGCCCTCGCGCTTGTAGCGGTCGAGAAGCTGCCAGACCGGCTCGACATACGGCGCGATCTTTGGCGCGATGGCGACGAGTTCCGCAATGAGCGCGTCGCGGTCGATCTCCGGCTGCCCGAGGCCGCGCCTGAGCGCGTTGTGATGGACAAGCGCGCGGTCGATCTTGGCGGGCAGCGTCTTGAGGTCGAGAAGATCCACGGCGTGGATCGCGCGGCGGCCGACCTTGTCCTCATAGGCGGGGCCGATGCCGCGCTTCGTCGTGCCGATGGCGCCCGCGCCCGCCGCGTTCTCGCGCAGCGCATCGAGTTCGCGGTGCAGCGGGAGGATAATCGTCGCGTTTTCCGCGATGCGGAGATTGTCGCGCGTGACGTTTACGCCAAGTTTCGCAACTTCTGCGATTTCATGTTCCAGCGCCCACGGATCGACGACGACGCCGTTGCCGATCACCGAAAGCTTGCCGCGAACGACGCCGGAGGGCAGAAGCGAAAGCTTGTAGGTCTTGTCGTCGATGACAAGCGTATGTCCGGCATTGTGGCCGCCCTGAAAGCGCACCACGATATCGGCGCGCTCGGAAAGCCAATCGACGATCTTGCCTTTACCTTCGTCGCCCCATTGCGAGCCGACCACGACCACATTTGCCATTTCGTTCCCCGGATCTCCTTCAAAACGCCAGACTAGCCCATGCCACCAGACATTGCCATGCCGGGCGCGCATGGCCTTAAAACCAAATCGTCGCTCATCCAGACCTCAGTGAAGGAACTTGCCTTGACGCCATTTTTCGACCGGCCGCGCCTTCTCATGACGCTGACAACGATCTTCTGGGCGGGAAACTTCGTCCTCGGGCGTGCAATCGTGGGGCATGTCCCGCCGATCACGCTGGCCTGCCTGCGCTGGACGCTGGCGACGCTCATCTTTCTGCCATTTGCGTGGGCACATCTCAAGCGCGATGGTGCCGCGATCCGCGAGCATTGGCTCATTCTCCTGTTTCTCGGCGCGATCGGGGCGGGGGCCTACAATACGCTGTCCTATATCGGCCTGACCTCGACAGAGGCGCTGAACGGGCTCGTGCTCAACGCCGCCGGGCCGATGTTCATCGCGCTTACGGCATGGGCGCTGTTCGGCGACCGTATCGGGCGACTTCAGATTGCAGGGCTGACGGCGGGTTTTATCGGCGTGCTCATCGTCGTCGCGAAGGGCGACCTCGCCTCGCTCGCATCCTTCCACTTCAACCCCGGCGACATCTTCATCATCTCGTCGATGTTGTCATGGGCCGTCTACACGGCCTGCGTGAGATTGCGGCCGGGCATCAGCTGGCAGAGCTTCAATTTCGTGACCTACGCGGTTGCGGCGGTCGGCAACGCGCCGTTCATGGCGTGGGAATGGAGCGCGGGCTCGCGGCCGGTGTGGGATGAAGCGGCGGTGGCGGCCATCGTCTATGTCTCGATCTTCCCGAGCATCCTCGCCTATGTCTTCTATAACCGTTCGGTGGAGCTGATGGGACCGGCCAACACGGGCCTGTTCCTGTTCCTCGTGCCGGTGTTCGGTGGATTGCTCGCAACACTCGCGCTCGGTGAACAGCTTCACCTGTTCCACGCGGCCGGTTTCGCGCTCATCGTGGCGGGCGTCTTGCTCGGCACCCGGAAAAAAACCGAGGCCATCGCGGTCAAGGCATGACGGCCGTGCCCACATGAAACGCCTCAGCAGCAGCGGAAGCGGCCTTTGCCCTTGTAGCGGGCGTCCTGCCGTTCCTTGAAGAACTCCTCCCACGACATGACCGGCTCTCCGGCGACATCTCGCGCCGGTCGAAGGCAGAGATTGGATTTGCTCCCCTTTGAAAAGGGGGACAAAGAGTAGTCAAGGCTTAGGCCAGCTTGGAGGGACGAACCAATGGACGCTCAGGAATTCCGCCGTTTCGGCCACCAGCTGATCGATTGGGTCGCGGATTACCGGGAGGGCCTCGCCAGCCGTCCCGTCATGAGTCAGGCGCAGCCCGGAGACATCCGCGCGGCCTTCCCCGCGCATCCGCCGCTAAAGGGCGGGCGTCTTGACGAGGCCGTGGCCGCGCTCGACCGAGACGTGCTCCCAGGCATCACGCATTGGAACCACCCGAGCTTCTTCGCCTATTTTCCGAGCAACACGAGCTATGCGTCGATCCTCGCGGATCTGGTGATCGCGGGGCTCGGCGCGCAAGGCATGAGCTGGCAGACGAGCCCCGCCGCGACCGAGGTCGAGGACGTCGTCATGGACTGGCTCCGGCAGATGGTGGGATTGAGCGGGGCCTTTACGGGCGTCATCCACGACACGGCGAGCACGGCAACGCTGACCGCGCTTCTGTGCGCCCGCGAGCGCGCGTCGAGCTTCGGCCAGAATCGCAAGGGGCTTCAATCCGGCGAGGCGGCGCTTGTGGTTTATGCCTCCGACCAGAGCCACAGCAGCATCGAGAAGGCGACGCTGCTCGCAGGTTTCGGCCGCGATCACTTGCGGCTCATCGAGACCGACGGCGAGCATGCCATCCGGCTGGATCTGCTTGAAGCGGCCATCGCCGATGATCTCAGGCGCGGCCTGCGTCCCACCGCCGTCATCGCCTGCATCGGCACCACCGGAACCACCGCCGTCGATCCGCTGGCGAAGATCGCCGACATTGCCCGGCGCTTCGGCCTTTGGCTTCATGTCGACGCCGCCATGGCGGGCACGGCGATGGTGCTGCCCGAATGCCGCGAGCGCTGGGACGGTATCGAGCGCGCCGATTCGCTGGTGGTCAATCCGCACAAATGGATGGGCGTCGGTTTCGACTTCACCGCCTATTATGTGCGCGATCCCGAGCACCTGATCCGCGTCATGAGCACCAATCCGAGCTATCTCCAGACGAAGCAGGACGGCGCGGTGAAGAATTACCGCGACTGGCATATCCAGCTCGGCCGACGCTTCCGCGCGCTCAAGCTCTGGTTCCACCTGATGGATGTGGGTGTCGAAGGCGTGCAGGAACTGGTGCGCCGCGACCTCGACAATGCGCAATGGTTCAAACAACGAGTCGACGCCGCCGCCGATTGGGAGCGCCTCGCGCCGGTGCCGTTTCAGACCGTGTGCATCCGCCATGTCCCCGCCGCACTGTCGGGCGACGAAAATGCGCTGAGGGCGCACAATCTGGAACTGGCCCGCAGGGTGAACGAAGGCGGCGCGGCCTATATCACGCCCGCCTTGCTGAAGGGCAAGCAGATCCTGCGGGTAAGCATCGGCGCGACCGCGACGAAGCGCGCCGATGTGGAATCCCTCTGGGCGCTCCTGAACAAAACTGCGGCCGCGTCGACGAAAAGCGGGTCGTCCCGGCTTTGAAACCGGGCGACGTCGTCATCCCCGGCAACGTCTTCAATATCCGATGGCTGCCGAGTCGCCGTCGCGAAGGTCGGCCGCGCCGAGAAATAGCGGGCCTATCTTCATGATCGAATTGGCGCGACCGAGCACGCGGTGCTGGAACGTGCCGTCCGCGTTCTTCGGCAGAATGAAGCCGCGCGCCTCAAGAAGCCGCAGCGTATCGTCGGAAACGCCGCGCTCGGTGATGACATTATCCGGCATCCACTGGTGATGGATACGCGGCGCGGCGGCGGCCTCCGCCACGTTCATGTCGAAGGTCAGCACGTTCAGGATTTGCTGAAGGACCACCGTGATGATGGTGCTGCCGCCGGGGCTGCCGGTGACGAGATAGGGCGCGCCGTCCCTCATGACGATGGTCGGCGCCATCGAGGACAGCGGGCGCTTTTTGGGTTCGATCGCGTTCGCCTCGTCGCCGATCAGGCCGAAGGCGTTCGGCACGCCCGACTTCGCGGAGAAATCGTCCATCTCGTTGTTGAGGAGGAAACCCGCGCCATCGACCGAGTACCCGCTGCCGAAAGCGAGGTTCAGCGTGTAGGTGTTGGCGACCGCGTTGCCCGCCTTGTCCATCACCGAAAAATGTGTCGTCTGCTCGCCCTCGGGCGCGGGGGGCTTGCCCGCCGACACGTCCGCCGACTTCGTTGCGTGTTCGAGGTCGATACCCTTGCGAAGCTCCGCCGCATAGGCCTTGTTCGTCAAGCCCGCCACTGGCACGGGCACGAAATCCGGATCGCCCAGATATTTCGAGCGGTCGGCATAGGCGCGGCGCATCGACTCGATGAGGCGGTGATAGGTGTCCGCGCTCTCGCTGCCGAGCGCCTTCAGGTCGAAGCCTTCCAGAATGTTCAGCATCTGGATGACATGCACCCCGCCCGACGATGGCGGCGGCATGGAAATGATTTCGTAGCCATTATAGACGCCGCGCACCGGCTCGCGCTCGACGGGTGTGTAGGCCTTCAGGTCGTCCTCGGTGATGAGGCCGCCGTTCTTCTTCATTTCGTCGGCGATGAGGCCTGCGACCTCGCCTTGGTAGAAGCCCGCAGCGCCGTGCTCGCTGATGGCGCGCAGCGTCTTCGCGAGGTCGGGCTGGCGGAGCACCTCGCCCATGCGCCAGGGCTCGCCATTCGGCTTGAGGAAGTAGCGGGCTGTAGACGGATCGTTGTTCAGCCGGTCTCTCGCCCGCAAAAAGGCATAGGCGAGGCCATAAGGCACCACGACGCCCTCTTCCGCGAGCCGGATCGCGGGGGCCATGATCTTGTCGCGGGGCATCGTGCCGTATTTTTCGAGCGCATGAAGAAGGCCCGCCACGGTGCCCGGGACACCCGCCGCCGCGCGGCTGTAGCGCGCTTTGTCGCGATCCACCGCGCCGCGATTGTCGAGGAACATGTCGCGCGTCGCGGCTGCGGGTGCCGTTTCGCGATAATCGAGCGCGATCTTCCGGCCGTCCGCCAGCGTGATCAGCATGAAGCCGCCGCCGCCGATGTTACCCGCCTGCGGATGTGTGACGGCCATGGCGAAGCCGACAGCCACGGCCGCGTCGACGGCATTGCCGCCAGCCTTGAGGATGTCGGCGCCGACCTGGGCCGCAACCTTTTCCTGCGCCGACACCATGCCGCTTTCCGCCACGGCGGGGACAAAGCGCGCGTCGAAACCGATCAGCGCATCGGCCGCCGGATCGGTTGCCTTCTGCGCGAGCGCGGGCGGCGCGAAGGGAACGAGCGCCGAAAGCATGGCCAGCGCGACGCAGATAGGGCGAAGTAGGAATATCGAATGAAGCATGGATCTGTTGGCCCGGAAGGTTGAGGGCAGGCTGATGAATGCCGGCAGATTTATCTTTAGACCCGACCCCTTTGCAGCAGGAAATAGACATTCGTGTGAGAGGCCGGAAACGAAACGGACGCTCATCCGTGGAACAACCGGGAGGCGGGAACGCCGCGAGCCAAAAAGAGGTTGAACGATAAGGCGAAATGGCGGGGCGCGATTTCAATCACGAGGCGCATCATGACACATCACGCGGGACACGGTTACGAGGCGAAGGCGGCGCGGGGCGGAGGCGGCAGCCCGTCCGCGCTGAAGACCGTAAACCCGGCGACGGGAGAGCCGGGCCGCACGTACGAAGGCCATACGCGCGAACAGGCGCTTGCGATGGCGGCGCAAGTGCGCGAGGCGTTTCGCGGCTGGCGGCGCACATCGTTCGCCGAGCGCGGCATCATTATCGGCACGGCCGGGCGGATTCTCCGCCAGCGAAAGGATGAATTCGCGCGGCTGATGGCTGACGAGATGGGCAAGCCCGTCACGGAGGGGCTCGCCGAGATCGAGAAATGCGCCTTCAACTGCGATTATTTCGCCGAGAACGCAGAGCGATTCCTCGCAAATGGGCCGGTCGAACTCGATGGCGGACGCACCTACGTCGCGTTCAACCCGCTTGGGCCGCTGCTCGCCGTGATGCCGTGGAATTTCCCGTTCTGGCAGGTCTTCCGCGCCGCCGCGCCTGCGTTGATGGCGGGCAACACCGTGCTTCTGAAGCACGCGAGCAACGTGCCCGGCTCGGCGCTCGCCATGGAGGAGGTATTCCGCGAGGCCGGCGCGCCGGACAATGTCTTCCGCACCATCCTGATCGCGGGCCGCGACGCCGCGGAGTTGATCGACAGCCCGGACATCGCGGCGGTGACGCTCACCGGCAGCGTGGCGGCGGGCAAGGCGGTGGCGGAGGCGGCGGGCCGCAACCTCAAGAAGACGGTGCTCGAACTCGGCGGCAGCGACGCCTACCTCGTGCTCGAAGACGCGGACGTCGAGCAGGCCGCGACCGTCGCCGCGAAGGCCCGCATGGTCAACGGCGGCCAGAGCTGCATCGCGGGCAAACGCTTCGTCGTGATCGCGCCCGTGCGGCAGGCGTTCGAGACGGCGTTCGCGGAAAAGATGAGTGCCATCCGCATGGGCGATCCGCTCGACCCGGCGACGAAGCTCGGCCCGCTGGTGAGCGTCAGCGCGCGCGACGAGATCCACAGGCAGGTGCGCGAGAGCATCGAGAAGGGCGCGCGGCTCCTTTGCGGCGGCGAGGTGCCGGACCGGCCGGGCGCGTGGTATCCGCCAACCGTGCTGACCGACGTGAAGCCCGGACAGCCCGCCTATGATGAAGAAGTGTTCGGCCCCGTCGCCGCGGTCATCGAGGCGCGCGACGTGGAAGACGCGATACGCATCGCGAACGACTCCGAGTTCGGCCTCGGCTCCGGCGTGCTCACGCGCGACGCCCGGCGCGGCGAGGACATCGCAGCAAACGACCTCGAAGCGGGCATGGCCTTCGTCAACGAGAACGTGCGATCCGATCCGCGCATGCCGTTCGGCGGCGTGAAGCATTCGGGCTATGGCCGAGAATGCAGTGTGTTCGGCATCCGCGAATTCGTGAACATCAAGAGCGTCCACGTGCGCGAGTAACGACGCACCGCCTCCCCACGCGGGGGGTGCTCGCCTCGTGCTACCCTCGCAACCGCCGCACGGAACGGTTGACGGCGCGGGCCGCCTTATTGCCCGCAAACTTGCCCTCTAGTACACCTGACTTCCTGTATTTCACAATCTCCTAAGGATTTGTCAGATGGCTTTGCGGCACTGGATTCTTGCGTGTTTCCTGTCGGCGGCGCTCATTGTCCCGAATGTCGGGGCGTTCGCTCAGGACGCCGCCGCGAAGCAAGCCGCGCCTGCGGCCGCAGCGCCCGCGCCAAAGGCCGCTACCCCCGAAGCGAACAAGGCCGATGTCATCAAGCGTGCGAACGATGCGTTCGGCGCGGATATCGCGGGGACGACGGCAAAATGGCTGAAGACGCTCGACGATATCGAGGACCAGCTTCGCAAGCCCGGCCTGCGCTATAAGGAGCTTAACGCTTTCCGCGACCAGTTGCTCAGGATCCGCAGCGACGCCGACGAATTCTGGAAGAAGCTTGAGCCTGCAATCCGGGCTATCGATGAGCAGGGTCGAAATCTCCCCCCGGTGCCGGCCGCCGACCAGCCGCCGGAAACAGGGGAAGCCGCCCTGCTTCGCGCCGACCTCGCCTTTCATCTGAGCCACCTGAACTCGGCGCGCGCCACGCTCGATCACACGCATTCGCGCGTCAATCAGCTGATCAACTCGATACAGGACATTCGCCGGAAGAACTTCACGAACAATCTCTTCCAGCCGGTGCAGGGGATCTGGTCCTTGCAGACATGGGAGAATGTCCCCGCTTATGCCGACATGGCCATAAATCGCGCCGAAAGCACGATCAGGAACTGGTGGGCCGAATCCGAAGGTCGGTCCGAGCTGCTATATCTGTTCGGCACGGCGCTCGCGCTGTTTGCCGGGCTTTCGCTCCTTTCATGGCGCGGAGTACGCCACCTCAGGACATGGACCGACGACGGCGCCCCCCCCTTTTGGCGGCGTGCATCGACGGCGGCCGGTGTTATCGTGCTACGCGTCATTCCCGCCTGCCTGCCGCTGGTCTTCCTCTATCATGCGATGAACGCCGCGCAGCCGGTACCTGGAAAAATCCAGTGGCTGCTCTACTCGGCCTCAGGCTCGATCCTCGTGATCGTGGGGGTGAATGCTCTTATAACCACGGTTTTCGCACCCGGCCGCCCGCAATGGCGGCTCATCCCGGCCACCGAAGGCGCGGCCGTGCGGATTTCGGGGCTGATGCTCGCGCTCGCGCTCATCTACGGCGCGACCACATTCCTCTACACCGTCACGCGCGTTGTTCAGGCTCCGTTCTCGCTGACCCTTGCCTTCACGCTTCCGGCGAACCTTCTCGTCGCGCTGCTCGTGGCAGCGATCCTCAGGACGCCGCTCCGGGACAAGACCTCCGAAGGTCTGCCCCGGACCACATGGCTGAACCTGCTCAGGCTTCCGGTCTGGTTAGTCACCGCCGCCATTATCGTAACGGCGTTTTCGGGGTATTTGTCGCTGTCCCGCTTCCTCGCCCAGCAGCTCATCGTCACGGGCTCGATCCTTGCCGTCGTCTATATCCTGCTTCTGTGGGCTGACGGTGTCGCGCAGGGCATGAGCGACGAGAATTCGGCGATCGGAGGCTGGATCAGGGCGCTCGGCATCGACCAGAAGCGCTGCGAGCGTTTTTCGGTTCCGATCAGCCTGTCCCTGAAGTTTATCGTCCTCGTCGGCGCGGTGCCGCTGATCCTCCTGCAATGGGGCTATCCGTGGGCCGACGTCCTGGAATGGTATTACCAGCTCTTCTTCGGCTTCCGGATCGGCAACACGCAAGTCTCGCTTGCCGCCTTTCTTGCAGCCATCGTTGTCTTTGTGCTCGGCTATTTCGCCGCGCGGCTGTTTCAGAGCTGGCTCGACACGCAGGTTCTGAAGCCTGCGGGCCTGTCCGGCGGCCTGCGCGACTCGATCCGTACCGGCGTCGGCTATATCGGCGTCGGCGCCGCGGCACTCATCGCGCTGTCCTATGCCGGGCTCAATCTCTCCAACCTCGCCATCGTAGCCGGAGCGCTCTCCGTCGGCATCGGCTTCGGGCTTCAGAGCGTCGTCAGCAACTTCGTCAGCGGGCTCATCCTGCTGGCCGAGCGCCCGATCAAGGTCGGCGATCTCGTCACGGTCGGCGGCGAGGAAGGCACTGTGCGCAAGATCAGCGTACGCTCGACCGAAATCGAAACCTACGACCGCGCGAGCGTGCTGGTTCCGAACTCCTCCTTCATTACCGGCAACGTGAAAAACTGGACGCTGCGGAACAACACGACGCGCGTGGTGATTCCCGTGTCGGCGCTTCACGGAAGCGACCCGCGCAAGGTCAAGGAGGTGCTGCTCGACGTCGCCCGTTCGCATGTGGCCGTGATGACGTCGCCGGAGCCTTTTGTTTCGCTCGACGATTTTACGGTCGATGCGCTCCAGTTCAAGCTGTACGCCTACATCTACGATCTCAACAAGGGACTTGGAACGAAAACCGAACTGCGCATGGGGATCATCGAAGCCTTCAGGAAAGAGGGGATACAGATGCCGCGGAGCGCATTGCCCGCTTTGCCACCCGAGGAAGCCGAACTCTGGCGCGAAGCCGTGAGCCTCTATGTGGCTTCGCGGAGCGACAAGGACGGCGAGGATGCCGACGACGCGCCGAATGACGGTCGGATCGTTCTGCCGAGGAACGGTTCATGAGACTGGAGGGGGATAATGTGAAAATCGGCAAGCTCATCCAGCAGGTTGAAAGCTTCTTTCTCGTGGTGATTGCGATCCTCACCGTGATCGGCGCGATCAAGGAGATGTATCTCATCGGCTTGAAGCGCGATGTGGGTCTGCAAGACCTGCTCCTCATGTTCCTGTATGTCGAGGTGCTGGGCATGGTCGCCGCCTACATCACTTCGCAGCAGATCCCGATAACTCTGCCGATTTTTATCGCGATTACAGCCATCGCACGGGTCGCGATCCTTCAGAAGGAGCAAGAGCCGATCATGATCGTTTACGAATCAGGGGCGATCCTGATGCTGGCCATTGCGGCCGCGGTGGTGAACCTTCGTCCGGCGATCAGACCGGCGGCGCCGAGCGGGCCGCCTTCCAACGACGGCGCCGGCGGAACCATGCCTCGGGCTTGACGGGCCAGATCAGATCTCCCGCCACGCCTTTTTGCATGATTTCTCCCTCGAATTGAAATGCCTTGGCCAAGCGCCATCTTAGGAAGCGGCGTGACAGCAAGAGGGTTTTCGGGTGGCGGCTGACAACAGAAACGTAACAGGAACTCTCAAAGCCCTCGTCGGCGCTTTGGCTTTGGCCGGCTTTCTTTGTCAAGCGGCGGCGGCGCAGGACATTCCCGCAGGCCATCCCCCTCACGACGAGGCAGCGGAGAAGCCCGATACCAAGCGCGAAGGCCCGTCCGCCTCGCCACAAGCCGGCGGCGGCTTCGCGCAGCACCTGCCGACCGACAGCGTTACGCGGCACACGGTCACGCTCGACGGCAAACCCTTCGCCTACAAGGCCACGGCGGGCACGCTGCCTCTCTTCGGCCCGAAGGGCGAGGTGGCGGCGAAGATGTTCTATGTCGCCTATCAGGCGGGGGACGCACCCGCGCGCCCGATAACTTTCGTGTTCAACGGCGGCCCCGGCGCGGCGTCGGCCTTCCTGCATATTGCGGCGCTTGGGCCCCGTGTCATTCCCTTCGCGGAGAATGGAGCCGCGCCGCTCAGGCCGGTCCGTTTCGTGGACAACCCCGCCACGTGGCTCGCCTTCACCGACCTCGTCTTCATCGATCCCATCGGCACGGGTTACAGCCGCGCCACCGGCGGCGGCGATGACAAGGAGGCCGCGTTCTGGGGCGACGAGAAAGACGCGAATTCCGTCGCGGCCTTCATCAGGCTGTGGCTCGGGCACAGCGAGCGAAGCCTTGGCCCGGTCTATCTCGCGGGCGAGAGCTATGGCGGCCTCCGCGCGGCGATTCTCGCCGAAAAGCTGCTCGATGACGGTCTCGACGTTCGGGGCGCGGTGTTGATATCGCCCGCGCTCGATTTTCCGCTTTTGCGCGGCAATCGGTTCAATGTCCTCCCGCTGACCTTCGACCTTCCCTCGCTCGCGGTTGCGGCCGCCGAGTTGAAGGACGGAGCCAAGGCGCCGGTCGAAGACATAGCGCGCGAGACCGAAGCGTTCGCCGAAACCGACTATCTCGTGCATGTCGCGCGCGGGCGAGCGCCAAACGAGGCCGTCGCGGCGAGAGTCGCGAAGCTGACGGGGCTATCGCCGGAAATTGTCGCCCGCAATCAGGGACGCGCGCCGGACCACGTCTTCTTCGACGAGTATGAGCGCGCGACGAATCGCAGGTTGAGCCGCTACGATGCCGCCGTCAGCGCGCCGCTTCCGATGCCCGCGAGATACGACGGCTTTGACGTGATCCTCGACGGCGCATCGAGCGTGCTGGCTCCGGCGGCGGCGACGTACATCGCGCGCGATCTCGGTTTTCGCACCGACCTCGATTATCGCCTCCTGAACGGCACCGCCAACCGCCGCTGGGCGGGCGACAAGAAGCGGGCGCATGAAACGAGCGGGCCCGAACTTATCGAACGCGCGCGCACGCAAAACCCCGCGCTCAAGGTCTTCATCGCGCACGGTTACACGGATCTCGTTACGCCTTATGCGCTGTCGAAATATCTGATCGGGCAGCTCCGGCCGATCGATGGCGCGGCGCCGGTGGAGCTGCATGTCTATCGCGGCGGCCATATGATGTATTTCAGGCCTCCGTCGCGCGATGCGCTTACACGCGACGTGCGGCGCATGTATGAGGCGGCTCCACAAAGGTAGGAGCGGGTTTTGGTGCTAAAAACATCACAGGCGCGCACTAAAATTGCACAAAGCGGCTGGATTTGATACGATTCGATAGCAACCAGCCTCCGCTCACCTTAAAATATTCCGATTACAGGGAGGTGGGGCATGAAAAGAATACTGCTCATAAGCGCACTTATGACCGCGGCATGCGTCGCGGAAGCGAACGCTCAGGCATCCGGCAGCTTCTACGGCGGCGCCGTCAACCGCAACGCCACGTCGGGTGCGTCCGGTGGTGGCCACGCTGCGGCGGCAGGCTTCGGGCTTCTCGCGTCGCGCGGCTGCTGGGCCGACGCCAACGTGGGCTGTAATGCGACCCCGATGGCCGGGTATCAGGAACCGGCGGAGGAAGAAACTCCGGCAGCCGCTCCCGCGGCAGACGCGAAGAAGGCCGCGAAATAGCGAACGATCAGCGCGCGATCTTTTGATCGCGCGCTATGAAACGCGGCGCGCACCCGAGCGTTGGCAGAACATTCATACTGCTGCCGCGAGGTCTTCATGATATTTCCGAATGCCGATCAGCCGAGCGCCGCTGTGGCGCTGCATTACAACGAACTCGACGGCTTTTACCGCGAGATCTGGGGCGATCACGTCCATCACGGATATTGGCGCACCGGCCGCGAAACAAGCGCGGAAGCCGCCGAGGCGCTCTCGGCGCTTGTGGCTGAACGCCTGGGCCTTGAGCGCGGCATGCGCGTCTGCGACATCGGTTGCGGCTATGGCGAGACGGCACGCCTGTTCGCTTCGCGCTACGGCGTGGCGCTCGACGGCGTGACGATTTCCGAAAACCAGTTTCAGATAGCGGCTGCGCGAAGCACGCCCGGCGTTACCATTGCGCTGTGCGACTGGCTCGAAAACGGCTTCGCGGATGCGAGCTTCGACCGCGCCTACGCCATCGAAAGCTCTGAGCATATCGCCGACAAGGCGCGCTTTTTCGCGGAGGCGCATCGCGTGCTGCGTCCGGACGGGCGCCTCGCGGTCTGCGCGTGGCTGGCGAAGAGCGGCACGCTCGGACGCGTCGACAGCATGCTCCTCGAACGCATATGCCGCTACGGTCGGCTTCCCGGCATGGGCACGCAGGAGGATTATCTCGCGCTGGCCGAAGGCGCGGGCTTTCGCGTGGCGCGCGTGGACGACATCAGCGGGCAGGTGAGCCGGACATGGGCGATCTGCATCCGCCGCAGCCTTGCCAAGCTTGCGAGCGACCGCCGATATCGCGCGTTCCTGCTCGGCGGCGGCACGCAAAACAAGGCATTCGCGGCGACGTTGTTCCTCATCCTCGCTGCGTACCGGACCGGCGCGATGCGCTATTGCGTCTTCACCTTTGAAAAGCCGTCGTAGCTGAGACACGGGCGCACGGGTTGGGAGTGCCGCGTCGATGACTTTACTTCGTGCCGCAGGGGAAGCCGGATCGCAGCGCAGCCATCGCGACCGCGGTGAACGGTTCCGTCTGGCTATCCGGATTGAGGCGCGCGTAGCGGTCGAAGATCTGGATGAGTTGCAGGAGCGAGACGCCTTCGGGCACGCATATGCGCAATAGCGGATCGTTGTCCGTCTCCAGCCGCGTGATGAGGAGTTGCTGAACGGTGTGGAACGCGCCCCAGCAATGTCCGGTCGTGAAGGTATCTTCGAGTTCGAGTTCGTCCGGATTGGCGCCCGGTTTTGCCAACCGCAGGATAGAGTTGCAGTCCGCGAGCATGTCGGCGGTGGTGTAGCCGTCGTCCGCCTGAACCGCGCCAGCCATCGCGAGCCAGACTATCGCCAGCACGGCGGCTGTCCACCGTCTTACAGCCCGACTCATTATGTCCCCCGTCGCCAGAGCGCCAGCCACGGCCCCCTTCGCCCATGTTGGCGCGCTTGTCAATCCGAAGAGCGTGCCTGTCACCCATGCGGGGCCGGAGGCGCTCGGAACGTCGCTTAAGGCGCGGCCACGCTCTCGCCGACCTCCCCGCCCGACGCGGTGTGCTCCGGTTTTGCAGGGGCGTCCTCGCGGCGAACGCGAACGACGGTTACGGTGCATCCCGCCTCGCCCGCCACCTTCGCCGAGACGCTCCCGAGCAGCGAGCGCCGGAGTGAATTGGCCCGCGCGCCGAGGAGAATCTGGTCTACCTTGTTCTGTTCGGCATAATCGAGAATGGCGGACGCCGGGTCCGTAGCCTCCAGAACGTGGAAGGTGATCTGACCTTCCTTCAGCTTCAGCGGCTGCGCCCAATCCTGAAGCTGCACGAGCCGGTTCACATGCTTGTTGTGCCCCTCGTCGTCGAGCGTGGTATCGCGCGTGGCGATGTAGCTCATCTTCAGCACGTTGAGGCAGGCCAGCCGCGCGGACGGAAGCTGCGCGAGCGCCCGGCCGGCCGCCTCGCGCAAGGAATCATTCGTTTCCTTCGATGCTTCCGAAAGGTCGACCGCCACCGCGACGATGGGGGCGGCCGCCAGCCGCCTGTAAACCGATTGCGGCGCGGCAGCCTTGCGTTCGGGCGGGTTGAAGCGGCGCTTGACGCGCGTCCAGAACGAGTCCGTCGATGTCCGCTCCGAGCGCGCGGTGAGCCGGATCTGATCGTAATTCGAAAGGTCGAAAGCGAGTTGCGCGGCGGTCGGATAGCGCCACGCGGGCTCGACTTCGAGGCAGCGCAGCACGATTTCCTGAAGCCACAGCGGATAATCCTTGCGTAGGCTTCGCGGCGGCTTCGGGTCTTGCCAGAGCCGCTTTTTCATGGTGTTGAGCCGCTCACTCTCTCCGAAGGGGCGCTCGCCCGTGGAGAAGAAATAAAGGAGCACACCGAGCGCGAACTGGTCGCTGCGCGGGTCGGTACGCACGCCAAGAAGTTGCTCCGGCGCCATATAGGGCGCGGTGCCGTAGGGGAGGCGGAATTCCTCCTGCATCAGGTCCGGCAACTGCTGGTGATGCGACAATCCGAAATCGAGCAGCACCGCCTCGCCTGACTCGCGAAAGAGGATATTGCTCGGCTTGATGTCGAGGTGGATGACGTGCTGTCGGTGCAGATCGTCGAGCGCGGTGGCGATCTTCCAGCCGATGTCCGCGACTTCCTCATAAGGCATCGGCAGATCTGAGAGGCGCGGCAACAGCGAGCGTCCCGGCAGCCGCTCCATCACGATGAACGGATGCAGCGCGAAATCCCCCGCCGCGATGAAGCGGGGCACGTGCGGGCCGGAAAGCCGCGGCATGATCATCTGCTCCATCTCGAAGCTGACGATCGCGGCCGGATCCTGCCCTTCCCCGAGGACGGGCACCTTCATGAGCATCGGCACGTCGATGCCGGGCTTCGTCACGCTCCACAATCGCGCCATGCCGCCTTTGTGGATGAGATCCTCAAGCACGAAGCCGTCAAGCACGTCCCCGCGTTGGAGCGTCGGTTTAGCCATGGTGGGTCACCGGCCGATGAAGAGGCGTTCGGCGAAGAAATCGGGCAGGCGTGCGGCGCGGATCGCGGCGGCGGCTGCCTCGATGTCGTAAAGCACGCGGATGTAGATGATTTCCTTCTTTTCGGTGTCGAAGAGGCCATAACAGGCGCGCGGATTGCCGTCGCGCGGCTGGCCGACGCTGCCAAGCACGCAGAGCCAGCGGCGAAGTCCGTGCAGCGGCACGGCGATTTCCGTCACCGGGCTGAACGCGGTCATCTTCGCGGCCGCTGTGGTGGAAAAGATCGCGGGTTTGTGCGTGTGGCCGCAAAACGTGACCGGCGCTTGCGTAGCGCGGAGGCTGCGCGCGGCTTCTTCCACGGTCAGCACGTAAATCCAGTTATCGGGCTGGCTCGCGTCGGCGTGAACGTAGAGGCGGCCCTCGTCGGAATGCTCCATCGGCAGTTCGGCAAGCCAGCGCCGCTCGGCCTGCCCGAGCTTCCCGCGCGTCCATTCGATGGCTTCCTGCGCCTCCTCGTTCATGCGGATCGCGGGATCGCTCACGGCCGCGTCGTGATTGCCCATGACGGCGATCGCGCCGCCCGCCACAAGCTCCGTCGCCTTGTCGATGCACCAGACGGGGTCGGCACCGTAGCCCACGAAATCGCCAAGAAGCACGTGGCGTTCAGCACCGCGCGCCTTTGCATCATCGAGACACGCGGTGAACGCCTGCCGGTTCGCGTGGATGTCAGCCAGAAGCGCGATAAGCATGGGCTCTCCCCAAGGATTCGTTTTTGGATACCCTACAAAACTTTGCGGGGCCCGTCTGTTCGATTTTCGTTTGGGAAAGGCCGGTTCGCGGTCATTTCGTGCGCTTCGCCGAAACCGGTGCATAACTTTTGTGACGCGAGCCAGCTGCTCAAGTCCGCACCCGGAAGAAATTCAGCGGTTGCGCCGCCGCCGGGGACGAGGCTGCGGCGCGGGCGGTTCCTCGGGCGGCGCCGCTACCGCCGCGACCAGAGGCTCATCGGGCTGCAACTCGCAGCGAGCCTTTTGCAGTTCGCGGATGGTCTGGTTGCGGAAGCTCTCCCCGCGAATCGGCGCGCGGATCGCCACGATGCCCGCCTCGGCCGGCGCGACCACGATGTTCTGATCGTCGCCCTCCACGGTCGTTTCCGTGCTGGCTTCATCCGAAAGGCGATCCCGGCGGATCAGCAAAAGACGCACCTCGGATCGTTTCGAATCGGCACCGGCGACCAGATAGAAGTTTTCGCCGGAGCGGGTGGAAACGGCAAGCGTCCAGGCCGGTTCGGACAACGGGGCGCGTATGATCACATTGCGTTCGGCGAGATCGTAGAGGCAGTAGGCCGTCACGACGTCCGGCGACGAAAAAGGCAGCGCCGGGGCCGACTTGGCGTCCGGTAGAACGATGGCGTTACGCGGCATCGCGTCCGCAAGCCTCGACCATGCGTCTCCTTCGGCGAGCGACGATATGCCGAACACCGCGAGAATGTGGATAATGCCTCCGGCGACAATTCCGCCGAGCACCCAGGGCAACTTTCCCATCACGGGCACCCCGCCATTACGAGCACTCCATCAGCTTGATCGACGGCAGCACGTGCCTGCCCGCGTTCAGCAGTACGTCGGGAGCGAGCGGGCGAAGAACCGTCATGCGCAGCGCCACCCGCTCGCCTCGCTCCGAGGGAAGCCAGTTGCCGGGCTGGACATCGGGCGAGAGTCGCACGACGAAGGCGCCATCCGGAGCGGCGAGGATGTTCGCGCTTGTAAAGCTGGAGCGGCCGGTCTTGTTCGGCATCGTCTCACCGTTCTTGCGGAAAGCCGCGAGATTCCACCAGAGTGCCGGAATGGCATAGCCCTTCACTTCATAGGTGCAGTCGCCGATGAGCCGCGATCCGGCGCTGTCGCGCGTCGCGGTAAAGGTCATCGCGCTTGCCGAGGTAAGCGGTAGCGAGCCTTCTCGCGCCGTGTGCGCGGCCGTATAGGGATCGGCGTCGCCCGTGCCTTCGCGGAGCCAGAACGTCCACGGACCGTGGCGCGCGGTCGTGGCGAAGAAGCCGCCGCTGACGGCGCGCCATGTCGTGCCCAGACCCAGGATCAGGGCGATGCTCGCGAACAGCAAGAACCGTGTGAGGAATGGCATGGCGCTGACACCTGACGGGGGCCTTACCGGAAAGTGCGGCAGGCGGCGATTGCGAGTGTTATTGCGTCCTCACGGGGAGGTTGTCCAGAGTGGCGTCGTTCTGCGTGTCGGCGGCCTGAAGTTTCGGCGCTCCCTTCAGGAGCTTCGACAGCGAGGTCAGCGCCTTCCGCGTCTTGGCGGGCATGCGCCGCGCCGCATCCTGGCCGCTGGCGAAGCCCGGCTCGTCGCGCCGGATTTCCAGAAGCCGCTGCCGTTCCTCGACTTGCCGCGGATGCAGTGGAAGGCCCGGAATCTGCGGAATGTCCATGCTGGTGTGCGCCGCCGCCATGTATCGATGCCAGGTGGGGGCGGAGAGCTGGCCGCCAGTGGTGCCCGCCGCCATTTCGCTGAAGTCGTCTTTGCCGAACCAGACACCCGTCACGTATTGGCCGGTGAAGCCCATGAACCACACGTCGCGCGGCCCGGAGCTCGTGCCCGTCTTGCCGACGGCCGTCGTGAAGTCGAGTCGCGCCCGCGCGCCCGAGCCTTCCGTCACGACTTTTTCCAGCATCGTATTCAGCGTTTCGATGTCCTCGCGCTTGAAGATCTGCGCCGGCACCGGCTCGTCGCGCTCGCGCGAATAGACGAGTTCGTCCTTCGTATTGCGCAGTTCCAAGATGGCGTAGGGCTTGATCGCCTTGCCGCCGCTGGCGAAAACGGCGAAGCCCGCGGTGTGATCGAGCGGCGCGATGCCCGTGTCGCCGAGCGCCATCGAGCACGTCTTGCGCACAGAGGTCAGGCCGATCTTGTGCACATTTTCGAGCAGTTTGTCGCGGCCGACATCGAGCGAAAGCCTCACGGCGATCGTGTTGACCGACCGCGCCATCGCCTCGTAAAGTGTCATCGCACGGCCGCTGACGCCGCCGCCGTAGTTCGACGGCGACCAGTTTCCGCATCTCGGCGCGACGTCCGGATAAACCTTGTTCGGCCGGATGCCGCTTTCGATGGCGGTGAGGTAGACGTAAGGCTTGAAGGACGAGCCGGGTTGCCGCAAGCCCTTGGTGGCGCGGTTGAACTGGCTGTCGCCGTAGTCCCGGCCGCCGACGATCACCCGCACCGCGCCATCGGTATCCATCGAGACGAGCGAAGCCTGCGTCGCGCGCGCATATTTCGCCTCGCGCTCGAAGGCGTCGTCGATCACCTGCTCGGCGAGTTTCTGAAGCGGTACGTCAACGGTGGTGCGCGCCGTCAGCACATACTCGCCTTTACCCCTCATGAGGCGCTGCACTTCCTCGAAAGCCCAGTCGAGGAAATAATTCGGAACGTAGTCTTCCTGCCGGTCGATGATCTTCGCGGCATTGAGGCGCGCCGCGTGAACCTGCCCCTCGGTCATGAATCCGGCCTCGACGAGGTTCGTCAGAACCTGATTGGTGCGGGCGCGTGATTCGACCGGGTTCGAGTGCGGCGCGTATTTCGTCGGCGCCTTGAACAGGCCCGCAAGCACAGCGGCTTCCGCGAGGTTGATGTCGCGCACCGATTTGCCGAAATAGAACTGGGAGGCGGCCTCGACGCCGAAGGTGCCGCCGCCGAGATAGGCGCGGTCGAGATAGAGCTTCAGGATTTCCTGCTTGGACAGGTGCGCTTCGAGCCAAAGCGCCAGATACAATTCCCGGATCTTGCGCTGGATGGAGCGCTCCGAGGACAGGAACAGGTTCTTGGCGAGCTGCTGCGTCACCGAACTGCCGCCCTGCACGACGGTATCGGAGCGGGCGTTTTGCACGAGCGCGCGTGCCGTGCCGATGATGTCGATGCCGAAATGGTCGAAGAAGCGCCGGTCCTCTGTCGCCATGGTGGCCTTGACAAGGACGTTGGGAATTTCCTCAAGAGGGACCGCGTCGGAAAACTGGATGCCTCGCTTGCCGATCTCGTTGCCGTAGCGGTCGAGGAAGGTGACGGAAAATTCGCTGCCCGTCCGCCAATTCGGGTTCTTCGTGAGTTCTATGGCCGGAAGCTCGAACATGAGCACAACGGCGAGGCCCGCCGTGCCAAGCGTCATCGCCTCCGAAACGAACTCGGTGGCGATGCGGCGCGGACCTGTCACCCGAAAGCGCTGGAAGAAATTGTTGTAGTTTGCCCACGAGTCTTTAAATCTCGCATACAGGCCGTAGAGTGAGGAATCGATCCAGGAATCGAGCGCGAGCCAGTTGATGGTGCGATTGCGCTTGTTCGGTTTGGTGATCCAGTCCCGCACGTGTCTTCACAGCTTCCTGTTGTCTTCCGTCCGGCCGGTACTATGCCAAGAAACGAGTCTGCAAAACAGTTAAAACGGCAGGGCTTAATTGCCGATCCGGGCATGAAATCCACCGCCGGGGACGAAGCGCCGTTCTGGAAGACGAAGGCGCTCGAAGAGATGTCGACCGACGAGTGGGAGTCTCTTTGCGACGGCTGCGGCCAGTGTTGCCTGATCAAGCTCGAAGACGAAGACACCGGCCAGATCGGCGTCACGCGCCTCGCCTGCAAGCTCCTCGATCTCGGCACCTGTCAGTGTTCGAATTACTCCGAGCGGCAGGATCATGTTCACGATTGTGTCAAGCTGACGCCCGAAGATGTGCGCCGGATCACATGGCTTCCCGAAACATGCGCCTACCGCCTTGTCGTGGAGGGAAAAGCCCTCGGCTGGTGGCACCCGCTCATATCGGGCACGCAGGAGACCGTGTTCGAAGCGGGCGTCGCGATAAGGGGTTCTGCCATCAGCGAAAAAAAGGTGCGCGTGGAGCGCTACCCGGCCCATATCGTCGGCTGGCTGAAACCCTGATTCGAAGCCCGCTTTCCGGGCGCCATATTCTTCCGAAAAGCCGCAAAATGGCTTCAAAACCGTAGCACGGTTGCGCGCGCTTCGAAGCGGTTCCTTCGAAAAGCCTTGATCGTCGGTGATCCGCAACCCGGCTGTTAAAGGCATTGCATTCCTTCCGAACTGAAGTTTTTATTAAAATCGGAAAATATGGCAGCGATCGCGGGTGTCGCGCGGTTCGTGTGAGATTAGAGCATGACGTTTGCGCAGGGCGGCGAAATTTCTCTGGAGGTGGACCTCGGCGGAACCGGCGTTTTCGTGCCGGTTGGCCGCCTGTTTCAGCCGTCGCTCGCCCTGACCTCAGCGCTGAGGGAGCTTGACCGCGAGCAAACGCAAGGGGAACGGCACGGCGTTCTTCTTTACACATTCGCCACGAGAATTTCGGGCGAATGTGCGGTCGCCAACGAAACCATGCTCCGCGGCTTGAAGGAGGCGTGCGCCGCTTCGGTGGCGCTGGAATGGCGGATCGCGGTTCCCGCGCTCGGCGCGGTGCGCGCCCTTTTCGCGGTCGCGACGTTGGAAGAGACAGCCAACGCGGGAAGCTTTCGCATGACTTTACAACTCGCCGGCCAACCGGCGCTTGAGACTTTCTGTTGCGACAATAAGTGCTAGAATTCCGCGCGATCCGCATTCGTGGTCATTTGTTCATCGTGTGTTCAGCATCAGGAGTTCATCTCTGGCTTGGAACCGCACATGAAATACATGCTCGCTGCCCTCGTGATTTCGATCGCAGCCGGCGGAAGCTCTTCCGTTTCGGCCAGCGAAGCTGCATGCTCTGCAAGCTGGAGCCGAGGCAACTACAAGACTTATCAGCAGATCCAGGACGAGCTGAGGGATCGCCTCAGAAACGCGAAAATTCTGAAACTCTCGCTTTGCTCGGGCGCGTCCGAGCCGTATTTTCAGGCGACGATCCTTAACGAGTCCGGCAAGGTGGTGATCGTGAGGCTTGCCGCGCGCTGATCGAGGCGGGGTGACTTAATGCGCATTCTCGTGGTCGAAGACGATATAGATCTAAGCCGCCAGCTTGTCGCGGCGATGACCGACGCGGGCTATGCGGCCGATGCCGCCTTCGATGGCGAGGAAGCCGCGTGGCTTGGCGAAACGGAGCCTTACGACGCCATCATCCTCGATCTCGGCCTTCCGAAGCTCGACGGGCTGTCCGTTCTCGAACGCTGGCGCAAGGCCGACGTCAAGACGCCCGTGCTCATCCTCACAGCGCGCGATCGCTGGAGCGAGAAGGTAGCGGGCATCAACGCGGGCGCGGACGATTATGTCGCCAAGCCCTTCCAGATGGAGGAAGTGATTGCCCGCATCCGCGCGTTGGTGCGCCGGAGCGCGGGCGTGGCGAGGGCGGAACTCGAATGCGGCGAACTCAGGCTCGACACGCGCACCGCACGCGTGACCTTCGGGGGGACGGCGGTGAAGCTGACGGGCCTCGAATTCCGGCTCCTTTCCTATCTGATGCACCACAAGGCGCGCGTCGTCTCGCGAACGGAACTCGTCGATCACCTCTATCAGCAGGATTTCGAGCGCGATTCGAACACCATCGAGGTTTTCATCGGCCGACTGCGCCGCAAGATCCCCGCCGATATCATCCACACGGTGCGCGGGCTCGGCTATTGCCTCTCAGCCGCCGCCGACCCCGAAGGGAGCGCGAAGAAGGGCTCATGAAGGGCAATTCGCTCGCAGTACGCCTTCTGATCTCGTCGGCCGCGTGGATCGTCACTATCCTCTCGATCACGGCCGCGATCCTGATATCGCTTTTCAACAACATCCTCGAAGCCAGCTTCGACGCGCGCCTCAACCAGTACCTTGAAAACATCATCGCGCGGACCGCTCCGCAGGGCATGCATGACATCCGCCGCCCCGACGACGATGGCGAGCCGCTGTTCTCCAAGCCGCTGTCCGGCGCATATTGGCAGATTCGCCCGCAAGACACCGCGACCGAGCCCACGTTCAAGTCCGCCTCCCTCGTCGGAGAGGACTACAAGACGCCGAGCGACCTTGGGGTGAAGCCCGATGAGCGGCAATTGCGCCAATCCTATGCCGATGGCCCGGACGGGCAGCTTCTTCGCGTGCTGGAACGGGACATCGACTTCGGGCAGGAAAATGAACGCCGCATCTTCTCGATCTCGGTGGCTTTCGACACGGCGGACATCGACGCCGAAGCGAGATACCTCACCAACACCATTGTTCTGACGCTCGCGTTTCTCGGCGGCGGGCTGCTGCTGGCGACGTTCTTCCAGGTACGGTTCGGACTGAGCCCCTTGCAGGACATGGGGAGGCAACTCGCCGCCATCCGCGCGGGCGAGAAAGCGAAGCTCACAGGTACGCCGCCAGCCGAAATCCAGCCCCTTCAGGAAGAGCTGAACGCGCTCATCGAGGCGAATCAGAACGTCGTCGAGCGCGCGCGGACGCATGTCGGCAACCTCGCGCATGCACTCAAGACGCCCCTCAGCGTGATTGTGAACGAGGCCGCGCCGCAGGAGGGGGAGTTCGCGGGCAAGGTTTCACAGCAGGCCACGATCATGCGGCAGCAGATTTCGCACTATCTCGACCGGGCGCGCATCGCGGCGCAGATTCGGCCCGCCGTGGGCGTTACCGACGTCGGCGCGGAGCTGACCGCGATTTCCCGCGCGCTCAACAAGATCCACGAAACGCGCGCGCTGACGCTGGAGGTGGAGTGCCCTGGCGGCGTGCGCTTCTTCGGCGAGAAGCAGGATTTCGACGAGATGGCGGGCAACCTCATGGACAATGCCTGCAAATGGGCGCGGTCGAGCGTGCTGGTGAGGGTGGAGCAGCCGGCGGTCGTGCGCGGCGAGCGCACCTTCAGGCTGATTATCGAGGACGACGGGCCGGGCCTGCCCGAGACGTTCCGCCGGAGCGCGGTCAAGCGCGGCCAGCGCCTCGACGAAAGCGTGCCCGGCACCGGCCTCGGCCTGTCTATCGTCGCCGATTTGTCGCACCTTTATCGCGGCTCTCTCAGCCTTGAAGAGGCGGACGGCGGCGGCCTTCGCGCATGCCTGAAGCTGCCGGCTGCGTGACGGACGCAAAATTGCCCGAATGAGCCGTAAACGCTTATAAAAGGTTAACGGCTGGGACGGGCAGCGATTCGGCTGCCTTGCAGGGGACAATGAAGAAAATCACACTTGTATTCGCTTCGCTCGCGCTGGCAGTCGTGTCGACCGGGTGCGCCACCAAGGAAGACACGGGGACGCTCCTCGGCGCAGGCACCGGCGCGCTGATCGGCAATCAGTTCGGCCATGGCGGCGGACGCGTGGCTGCGACGGTCGGCGGCGCGCTGATCGGCGGCTTCATCGGCAACCGGATCGGCAAGTCGATGGACGAGGAGGATCGCCGCCGCGCCTATGAAGCGCAATATGCGGCCTTCAACAGCGGCCAGCGCACCGAGTGGCGCAATCCGAAGAATGGCCGCTACGGCTACGTGACGCCGCGCCGGAGCTACACCTATCAGAACTACCAGTGCCGCGAGTTCGAGCAGACGGTCTACATCGACGGCCGCCCTGAAACGATGGTCGGCAAGGCGTGCCAGCAGCCCGACGGAACGTGGCGCGAGGCATGATCGGAGCGGCGTAGCGAGACCGATGTCCGATCGACGAACCAGTTGACCGCACCGCCGCTCTATCGGTTTTGCGGCGCGGTTTGCCCTTTTCACTCCGTTCAGGCGGCCGCCTGAGCGGAGTTTGTCATTTGAGACGGCGAGCGGGAAACCTGGCGCCAGTAGCGTCTCTTTACACGCCCGCTTCAAGCGCGGGCTCATCGGCGCGCGCCGGATCTCTCGCGATTTCGGGCGTTGTTGACGCACCAGTAACCGTCGTGACGTCGCGCAACGACTGGATGCGCCGCCGCACGAACTCGACATGGTCGCGCAGCGTGTAAAGGTCAGCCGAGAGGTGCGTCGGCACGGAAAGGCGCCAAACGGCCTCTTCGACCCGGTCGAGGTCTCGCTCCTTCTGGTCGACGAACTCGGCGGACGCCTTCTTGTATGTGAGGTTCTGCTCGATCCGCTTCAACTCGCGATACCAGTGCAGGATGCGTTGCCTCATCCGCCAGTTGTAAAGAAGCGGCGCGATGCGCGCGAGCGGGATCACCACGCCGATCATGGGAAGGATCAGGATTGCGGCCCGATCGATGAGCGTCGCGAGCCAGAACGGCAGCACGCGCTGGAAAAAGGTCGGGCCGGATTTGTAGACGCGCGTGGCATCGTCGATCATCGGAAATTCGGGATCTTCGACGAGGCTTTCCGTGCCGAGCGCGAAAATCTTCGATTCGCCCGTCGGCTTGAGCGTCGGCTGACTCTGCACCTTCAACACGGCCTGTGCGAGAATCGCAAGCAGTGCCGGGTGCAAATCGTCGCGGATGAGCAGCATCGCCTTCGTGGCGACAAGCACGGTATCGGCGGGCGGGATGTTCTGCGCGAAATCGACGACGCCCCTTCGCATCGTGACCTGCGTCAGATAGGGGTAGCGCTGGATAAGCGCATCGGCCTGCGCCATGCTCATCAGCCTGGTTCCGTCCTGATGCAGCAGCCGCTGCACCGTTTTCGCCTCGGGGCCGAGAACCAGAAAGCCGGCATCCGCGCCGCCTTGCGCAAAGGTTTCGACATAGTCCGGTAGCTGCATCGCGATCAGCGTCGAGTTCTCGGCCGTAATGCCGTTCGCGCCGAGAAGCCGCTTCGCGAGCGCCGCCGTGCCGCTGCCCTCGGGGCCGATCAGGATGCGTTTTCCCTTGAGTTCGGTGATGCTCGAAAGCGGGGCGTCGCCGCGATAGAAAACCCATACGGGCTCGATGATGAGCCGCCCCATCGAATAGAGCGACGGCGAATCGATGTGGTTCGTCAGGCCGCCCTGCGCGATTCCGGCCTGAACATCGCTCGTTTCGTCCTTGAGCAGGCGGAGATTGTCGAGCGAGCCCTCGCTTTCGCGCACTTCGAGCTTTACGCCCTTCTTCTCGGCCTCCTCCTTGAAACGGAGCGCGAGGTCGTAATACGGGCTGCCCTTGCTTGCGGCCGCCAGCACGAAGGTGTCCGGCGGCGCGGGTTTCACGTACCGCAACGTGAACCACACGGCTGCCACGGCCAGCGCCAGAGCCGGTATGAAGACGGCAAGATATTCCCAGGTGAAGAAGCGTCTCATGGGCAGCGCTCCGGACGGGTTAGGCCCTTTTCCTCTTACGGGCGCGAAAGGGTTAACGCAATGTTAAATGTCGCAGGCTGTATCAGCACAACGCGGCGCTTGCCGAAATGCGACCGCTGGCGTTCAATCTGATAAAAATGTCAGGGGAGGAACGTATGGTCGATTACGAGCCGCGAACAAACCTCGATACGCACGACGTCACCAATATGCCGCCCCCTTTTGGCGCGCTGAACCTCTACGAGACGGACGTTGCGCTGACAGAAGCCGCGCGGCTTCACGGCGGCGAATGGGTGGACGGGCCGCTGTCGGCGCTGGGCGCGGCGGCGGGGACAGACGATGCGTTGCAGGCGGGCGAGGACGCCAACCGCTATCTGCCCGAGCTTCGCATTTTCGACCGTTTCGGCGCGCGCATCGACGAAGTTCGCTTTCATCCCGCCTATCATCAATGCATGGCGCTCGCGATGGAGCACAGCATCCACTCCATCGGCTGGCGCGAGAGGCGGCCGGGCGCGCATGTCGCCCACGCGGCGGCGCTCGCCATCGGAAGCCAGGCGGAAGCGGGAACGATGTGCCCCATGAGCATGACCTACGCCAGTGTGGCCGCCCTTCGGAAACAGCCGGACGTGGCGGAGGCGTGGCTGCCGAAGATCGTCGACGGCATCTATGATGCGCCGCTGCGCCCCATCGCGGAGAAGCGCGGCGTCACAATCGGCATGTTCATGACCGAGAAGCAGGGCGGCTCGGACGTGCGCGCGAACAGCACCCGCGCCGTGCCGATGGGCGCGGGCGGTCCCGGCGGCGAATATCTGCTCACCGGGCACAAATGGTTCTGCTCCGCGCCGATGTCCGACGCGTTCCTCACCCTCGCCTACACGGATCGCGGGCTGTCCTGTTTCCTCGCGCCGCGCATCAAGCCGGACGGCGCGCGCAATTCGATGAACCTGATGCGGCTGAAGGACAAGCTCGGCAACCGGTCGAACGCGTCGGCGGAGTTCGAATATAACGGCGCGTTCGCCTGGATGATCGGCGAAGACGGGCGCGGCGTCGCCACCATCATGGACATGGTGCATCACACGCGGCTCGACACCACGGCGGGATCGCTTGGCATCATGCGGCGCGCGCTGGCGGAAGCCATGCACCATGTGCGCCATCGCCGTGCGTTCCAGAAGACGCTGATCGATCAGCCCGTCATGCGCGCCGTGCTCGCGGATCTCGCGCTCGACTACGAGGCGGCGGCGATGTTCACCATGCGCATCGCGCGCGCCTATGACGGGACGACGCCGGAAGAACGCGGCTTCGCGCGGCTGGGCGTGGCGCTCGGCAAATTCTACATCGCCAAGCGCACCGCGCCCTTCGTGGCCGAGTGCATGGAGTGTCTCGGCGGCGGCGGCTATATCGAGGAGGCCGCGACGGCGCGTTATTATCGCGAGGCGCCTGTGAACGCGATCTGGGAGGGGTCGGGCAATGTCATCGCGCTCGACATCCTGCGCACGCTTCAAAAAGAGCCGGTCGCGCTCGACGCGTTGCTGGCCGAGCTTGCGGCAGCGCGCGGACGCCATCCGGCTTACGACGCGAGCTTCGATGCCCTGCATCGCCAGATCGGCGGCGGCATTGCCGAGGCCGACGCGCGCTGCATCGCCGAGCGCATGGCGCTGGCTCTGCAAGCGGCGCTGTTGCTCCGCCACGGTGCGCCGGATGTCGCTTCGAGCTATTGCGATGCGCGGCTGTCGGGGGAGGCGCGCGGTATCAATTACGGCTCTGGCGGTGCGAGGATTGCCGTCGACGCGATCCTTGCGCGCCAATGACTCTACTTCACGCCGCCGCGTCGAGCCGCACGGGAAGCCCTGCCGCAGCCATGTGCCGCTTGGCCTCGCCAATCGTGTAGTCGCCGAAATGGAAGATCGACGCGGCGAGCACCGCCGTTGCGCCGCCGTCGCGGATACCCTCCACGAGGTGGTCGAGATTGCCGACGCCGCCCGAGGCGATCACCGGCACCTGCACCGCATCCGAAATGGCGCGCGTCAGCGGCAGGTCGAACCCGGCGCGCGTGCCGTCGCGATCCATCGAGGTCAGCAGGATTTCGCCCGCGCCGAGCGCCACGACCTCTTTCGCGAACTCGATCGCGTCGATGCCGGTTCGATTGCGCCCGCCATGCGTGAAGATTTCCCAGTGAGCGCCGCGCCCGTCGCCTTCATCCTCGACCCGTTTTGCGTCGATGGCGACGACGATGCACTGATTGCCGAACTTCTCCGCGGCCTCGCCGACGAAGGCGCGATTCGTCACTGCGGCGGTGTTGATCGACACCTTGTCCGCGCCAGCCCGCAGCAGCGTGCGCACATCGTCGAGCGTGCGAACGCCGCCGCCGACCGTCAGCGGCATGAAGCAGCGCTCCGCCGTGCGCGCCACCACGTCGAGGATGGTGCCGCGCTTCTCGTGGCTCGCCGTGATATCGAGGAAGCAAAGCTCGTCCGCGCCCGCTTCGTCATAGGCGGCGGCGGCCTCGACGGGGTCGCCCGCATCGCGCAGATCGACGAAGTTGATGCCTTTGACGACGCGGCCGTCCTTCACGTCGAGGCAGGGAATGATGCGAACTTTCAGCATGGGGGTCTTCTTTTGCGAGGGTCAGGCACGGCCACGCGACCGGAAAGCCGCCGTCCAAGGCCCACCATTGTCGCGCAGAACCAGAAGCAGAAAAACGAGCAGCCCGCCATCGAAAAGGAACGGCGCGGCGCCGAGATGCGCCATGTTCCAGACGAGCGCGGCACCCGCCACCGAAGCCGCCGCCGCGAGCACATAGCCCGCAGCCAGCGCGGGCGAAAGGGGCGCGCCGAGCCGCCACCACAGGATGGCGCCCGCCGCGATCAAGATCACTGTCTTGAAAATCGCCATGGCCCCGATGAGAAGCGCGAACTCCGCCGAGGTGTCGACCGCGCCGCTTGAACCCGAGGACGCGAAAATCGCAGCCGCGACGGCCAGCAGGCATGCGGCGACGAGCGCGAGCCGCTCTCGCGTCAGAGCAAGGAGCCCGGTCTGTGGCAATTCGTTTTCCGTGACGTCGTCAGGCGTTTGATTGTCGGGGCGTTGGAGCATGGCGATGACCTCCTTGGCACTGTAACATAGGCGATCGCCGCCAGCGATAAAGTGCGCGGGACGCGCCCCGCCGACGCTGGCGAAAAGTTCGATATTTGCGCGCCTCCCCCCCTCGACATCGCCGTTCAAACCCCGTATAAGGCCGTCTCCGACGCGCGAAAGCGCATGCCCAGGTAGCTCAGTTGGTAGAGCAGCGGACTGAAAATCCGCGTGTCGCTGGTTCGATTCCGGCCCTGGGCACCATTCCTAAATTGGGCCATTGTTTTTCCTCGCTTTTTTGGCCAACTTTGTCCCACCGGTTTGCGAGCGCGCGGCATGCCCTCAGCGCGCCTTCCCGATGATCGGCCGCACGCTCACCGTGATGAAAACCGAAGCACGTTCCTGCCTACGCCGGCGCGTCTGCGGAACGCCGGTCGCTGTAGTCGAGGCGAAGCTCGACGCAGCAACTTCCCTATGCGGTTCAACCGTCCGTCTCAGACGACCCGTTTGATAGTCGGCTATCGACCCTGGCTGCGTGAAAACGGCATGAATCTCGAAAAGAGAACGAAAAGTGTCCCACCGACGCTACCGGGAGTGCCCCATTGACGATAACCAGTTGATTTGTATTGATTTTTTTGAAAGAGATGGAGGCCACGCCCGGAATCGAACCGGGGTACGCGGATTTGCAGTCCGATGCGTCACCACTCCGCCACGTGGCCTCTGCCTGACTTGGTAGCATGTCCGACGGCGCATGAAAAGTGCTCATGCAATCGGCTTTCGTGCCTCTATTCACGGGCGCTATTTTTTGGTACCCATCGCAGTGGCAGGAACTTCAGGGCACGGCATACGATGAACTATGCAACGGCGCGGCTTCACATGGTCGAATCGCAAATCAGGCCGAACGGGGTGCGCGACCCTCTGATACTGGACGCATTTGCATCTCTGCCGCGCGAGCTTTTCGTCCCGGAGCAACGGCAGCCCCTCGCCTATATCGATAAGGGCGTGCTCGCGGTCGAAGCCTCCGGCGACGAGCCTGCGCGTTATCTTCTCCAGCCGATGGTGCTCGCGCGCCTCCTTGAGGCGGCGGAGCCTTCCCAGGCGGACAACGTGCTCGACGTCGGCAGCGCGACGGGCTACAGCGCGGCAATCCTTTCGCGCATCGTCGCCAAGGTCGACGCCGTCGAAACGTCCGCCGCGCTTGTCGAGGCCATGAAAAAGCGTCTTTCGTTTGTGGGTGCAAGCAATGTGGACGTTCACGAGGGGCCGCTCGAAGAAGGCGTGCCGTCGCAAAAGCCGTTCAGCCTCATCCTCGTCAATGGCGCCGTCGCCAACGAACCGAAAAGTCTGTTCGGCCAGCTTGCCGATGGCGGAAGACTCGTTGTTGTCGTGCGGAAGGGCTGGATGGGCAGCGCGTGGCTTTTTGAAAAGAGCGGCGGCAATGTTTCGGGGCGCCCGCTGTTCGATGCTCCCGCAGATTATCTTCCCGGTTTCGAGCCGAAGCCGGAGTTTACGTTTTGATCGAAACGAATCGTGCAGAAGATTTGTACAATTGTAAGAATGCGTCGCAAGTTTTTAACGGAATGTAACGTCTTGTCACAGAATTATCGCCGCTGCTGCAACTGAGCAACGGACTTGGCAAAAACAATCGAAAGACGGGCGCGACGAAGCGATTTAACTTTTGCTTATGGCTTCTCGTGGATAGCTTTCCGCAGGCACACTCCATGTGCCGCGTTTGACGATGTGGTGCGTGCGTTGGTGCATTTTGCGAACAACGGAAGCAGTCCATGCCGTTCAGAAGTCTCTCTTTTTCCGGTTTTTTCAGAGCGTCTCGGACCCTGTGCTCGGCCTTGGCCTTGAGCATTGCGCTGGGAGGCCCTGTCAGCGCCGAGACCCTGAAGGAAGCGTTAACGGCAGCCTACCTATACAATCCTACGTTGAAAGCCGCAAGGTCACAACTTCGTTCCACGGATAATCAGGTGGCGCGTGCCAAGTCGGGCTACCGGCCCCGCGTCAATGCCACGCTTCAGGCGGGCCGCGCCGATACGCGGACACGCTACGATAACACGAACATTGGCGGCGAAGTCGCTTTGGCCGCTTGCGAAAGCACCACGTCGTGCGAAAACCCTTCGCCGCTGGCGTTCAGCACCTTCAACAATCAGCAGGGCTCCAACGGCGTCTACAGCCCGCGCACGGCGAAGGTCGCCGTCCAGCAGAATCTGTTCGACGGGTTCCGCACCTACAACAACGTGAAGGGTGCGGAGGCCGCTGTCGAAGCGGGCCGCGAGGAGGTGCGCAACGCCGAGCAGACCATGCTCCTGAACGCGGTGACCGCCTACATGGACGTGGTGCGCGATCAGGCCATCGTGAACCTTCGCCAGAGTAATGTGCGGGTGCTCGCCGAACAGCTCCGCGCCACCGAAGACCGCTTCAGGGTGGGCGAGGTCACGCGCACCGATGTGGCCCAGGCGCAGTCCGGTCTCGCGCAGAGCCAAGCGGATCTCTCCATCGCGCAGGGAACGCTGTACGGCGATCAGGCCCGATTCGCCCAATACATCGGCCATCCCCCCGGAACGCTTCGCGATCCCGGTCCGGCGACGGGATTGCTGCCGAAGACCCTTGACGAGGCCATCGCAATCGGTCGGTCGGAAAATCCGCAGATCATTGCGGCGATCTTCCGCGAACGCGCGCAGCAGCATCAGGTAAAGACGGTCAAGGGCGAACTTCTGCCGAATCTTTCCGTCGAGGCGAGCTATACGAAGGGCGTCCAGACCCAAAGCCCGCTCATCAATCAATATGACGATGCGCGCGTCATCGGCACCCTCAACATCCCGATCTACGAAGGCGGCGAGGTCTCGGCTCGCATCCGCGCCGAGATCGAGACGCTGTCGCAGCGCCGCCAGCAGATCGACGAAGCGCGCGAGATCACCCGCCAGCAGGTCAGCTCGGCATGGGGTCTTCTCATCGCCGCGAAAGGCAACGTCGCGGCTGGCGAGGCGGCTGTCGAAGCCACGCGGATCGCGCTTCAGGGCGTGCGCGAGGAAGAGCGCGTCGGCCAGCGCACTCTGCTGGACGTGTTGAATTCGGAGCAGCAGAACCTGAACGCCCAGGTCAATCTCGTGTCCTTCCGCCGCGACCTCGTCGTCGCGTCGTACTCGGTGCTTTCGGGAATGGGACGCCTCACGGCATCCGATATTTCGCTTCAGGCCGAGCTTTACGATCCCACCCGCTATTACAGCCAGGTCAAGGATGCGTGGTACGGCTGGGGCGCATCCATCGAAAGCCAGGAAGATCCGCGCGTTGCTCCCGTCGAGGATCCGGGCCTCCTTCCGGGGCAGGATTCGGGTGATGGCCCTGCTTATACCCAAAAACTGCCGCAAATCCCGTAGAACCGGTAGCGGAGCCGGTTCGATTATACCGATTCTGTTGCATCCGTTTTGGTCCACGTGCTGCACGCTCACAAGCGAACGCGGGAGCACGGGCAACCACTTCATTCTCGTGCGGTTTCGAATTTACATTGATGACACCACCATGGGGTTGTAATCGATGTAAACTCTCTGCATGGGCTCTGATGCGCTGGTTTCGGGTCGTGCTTCGAGGCATAAGTCAAGCGCGCTCGCTCGGAAGAGGGCGCGCTCGTACAGGGTGATTGGCATGAACCGCGCAGATCAGACTCCCGAACCGTCAATGGAGGAGATCCTCGCCTCCATCCGCTCGATTATCGCCGACGACGGCAAACCCCCCGTGGGCGAGAGCGCGCATGCCGCGCCGACCGCGTCTCCGGCCGCCCCCGCCGAGGACGACGTCCTCGACCTCACGGAGGAACTCGTCTTTCCTGTGGAAAGGCATGCGACGCCCGCGTTCGAGCCCGGTCCCCATGCGGCACAGCAAACCGAGCCCGTTTCGCAAGCGGTCCAGACCGGTCAGGAAGCGCAATACGACGCTCAGACGGCAGGCGCGCAAGCCCAATCGCCGATGGAACGCATCGCCGCGCATCTCGAAGCCCCGCATGACGAAACGCCACGCGCCGACACCCGCCGCCCGGATGCTCATCGCTCCGAAACTCCGCAATCCGAAAACCGGAATGCGGAGCCGCCGCGAGCCGAATCCCCGCGTGCCGAAGGCGATCCGCGCGAATCCCAGCCGCTCCCGGCGCAGGCGGCACCCCGCTCGATCTGGTCTCGGCGCGAATTGCCCGGTACGCCCCCGCCCGCTCCTGCATCCCCCGCGATTCCGCGCGCGACCGTCGAGTCGCGCACGCCGAGGCCGCAGAAGCGGTGGACCGAGGACATTCACATGCCTATTCCCGCCGACGGTCCGATTCCCCTCATACCGCAAGACATCCAGCCGCGTGCCGAACAGCCGCTAAAGTCTTCAACCGCAGCGGCGCCGGACTATGACACGACAGCAGCCGCCGAGCCGGAAGATTCGGAGATGGCTTTACTCGCCGAACGCCTTGCCCGCGACGCCGCTGGCGCGATGGACGACGAAGAACTCGCGCAGGCGGGCGATGTCGATTTCGAGTTGCTTGCGGATCAACACAAGGCCGAAGTGACCGAAAGCTTCGCCAGCGCCATCGAGCGGCAGAGCGACAGCAGCCCCGGCCAGCCGCTTCCGAGCCTTCTGGATGAAGTGCTGCGCCACGGGTTCCGCCGCGATGCGGAGGAAGACCAGGGCGAGGAGACGGAGGCCACCGCCGCTTGCGAGCCGGATTGCGCGCGCGAAGACGCGGCGCTGGCTGACGACGCTGTGGATCATGCGTCGGCGAACGCTGCCGAAACAGCCCCTGCGGACGATGCCGTAGCGGAAGCCGAGGCCGCGCATCCCGAACCCGAAACGGAGCATTTCCGCGAGATGGAAGACGCGCGGTCCGAAGATCTGCCGTCCGAAGAGGCAGAGGCCGACGAAGCTGCGGCCGAGGAGCGGCGCGTCGAGCAGGAGCATTTCCAGCAAAGGTATTTCGAACAGCCGGAGGAGCAGCGTTTCGACGCCCCCGCCCAGCGCGATCCGCGTCCGGACTTCGCGCCGTGGCTTGTTGCTTCTCCTTCGCTTGACGATGAGGCGACGTCCGAGCCGGATCAGGAACCGGAGCCGGAGCCGGTCCGCGAAGAGGCCGAGCCGCCGCTTGCGCAGGCCCGCTTCATGGGCGCCGAGCCATCGCCGTCGTCCTACGCCTCCCAACTCGTTGCCGCGCCGCAAGCGCCCGCTCCCGCGCCGTCTCAGCCCGCCGCGGTTCCGCCAACCGTCTCCGGGCCGCTCGAAGCCGCCGTCCGCGAGATGCTGCGCCCGATGCTCGTCCAGTGGCTGAACGAAAACATGCCGCGCATTCTCGAAAGCGCCATCCGCGACGAAATCGCGGCGCGCGGCGTTTTCCCGAAGTCGGACGATCAGGTATAGGCGAGCGCTGGCTCGCCTTCGCTCGCATCCTCGCGGCTTTCAGCCCGCGATGCACAAGGCAACCCGGCGCGGCCCGCTTTAGCGGTTGCCGCGCGCTTGTCGTTTTTCTACATCTATCGGACCTTCAAGCTCATTCAAGTCAGGCGCTCACGCCAATGCTCGAAAAAACTTACGATCACGCCGCCATCGAACCGCGCATGTCCAAAGCCTGGGAGGACGCAGAAGCCTTCCACGCCGGGAAAGCGCTCGAAGTCAATCCGAAGGCGGAGCCGTATTCGATCGTAATTCCGCCGCCGAACGTGACGGGCTCGCTGCATATGGGCCACGCGCTCAACAACACGTTGCAGGACGTGCTCGCGCGGTTCTACCGCATGCGCGGCCGCGACGTGCTGTGGCAGCCGGGCACCGACCACGCGGGCATCGCGACGCAAAGCCTTGTCGAGCGCCAGTTGATGGAGAAGCAGGAACCATCGCGCCGCGACCTTGGCCGCGAGGAGTTTCTGCGCCGCGTCTGGGCGTGGAAGGAGCATTCCGGCGGCACCATCGTCAACCAGTTGAAGCGGCTCGGCGCCTCATGCGACTGGTCGCGCGAGCGCTTCACCATGGACGAAGGACTGTCGCGCGCCGTCGTCAAGGTGTTCGTCGACCTCTACAATGAGGGCCTGATTTACAAGGACAAGCGGCTCGTCAACTGGGATCCGAAGCTGCAAACCGCGATCTCCGACCTTGAGGTGATCCCGGTCGAGACGAAGGGGCATCTCTGGTATTTCAAGTACCCGATCAAGGACGCGGAAAGCCTCGAACGGAAGTTCGTCGTCGTCGCCACGACGCGCCCCGAAACGATGCTCGGCGATACGGCCGTCGCGGTGAACCCCGAGGACGAGCGCTGGAAGCCCTATATCGGCAAGACTGTCGTGCTGCCGCTGGTCGGCCGCGAAATCCCGATCGTCGCGGATGAGCACGCCGACCCGGAGCAGGGCTCCGGCGCGGTGAAGATCACGCCCGCGCATGATTTCAACGACTTCGAGGTCGGCCGCCGTCACGATTTGCCGCTGATCAACATCTTCGATCAAACCGCACATCTTTCATTCGCGCTTGACAGAGAGTTTTGGAAAAATACGAACTTTGCCAATAAATATGGAGGCGCCGAAGCCGTACGCGATCTTATCGGCGGTATGGACGGCGATCCTGCAGAATACGTCCCGTACAAAATCGACGATCTGGAATTGGATGAACTTCGGAACCTGAACGGGTTGGATCGTTTCATCGCCCGAAAGCGCATCGTTGAAATGATGGAATACAGGGGCTTGCTTGAGAAAGTTGAGCCTCACACCCTCAAGGTCCCCTATGGTGACCGCTCGAATGTGGTCATAGAGCCGTTCTTGACGGTGCAGTGGTATGTCGATGCGAGAACCCTCGCTAAAGAGGCTATCTCTGCTGTCGAAGATGGCCGAACTCAATTCATCCCAGCGAATTGGTCAAAAACTTACTTCGAATGGATGCGTAACATTCAGCCGTGGTGTATTTCGCGGCAACTTTGGTGGGGACACCGTATTCCGGTCTGGTATGGCCCTCTAGGTAGAGAATTTTGCAATACTGTTGAAGATGAGGCAAAAAGGAGCGCCGAATTAGAATTTAAAAAGCCTGTCAAGATAGTGGATCGCGAAGAGGCCCTGAAATTATTTCTTCTGCATACAGCTTACAAAGGCACGACTCCTGTTAGCTTTGAACACGACTTTGTGCCACTCTATCGTGACGAAGACGTGCTCGACACGTGGTTTTCGTCCGGGCTGTGGCCGTTCTCGACGCTCGGCTGGCCCGACGAGACGCCGGAACTCGCGCGCTACTACCCGACATCGGTGCTCGTCACCGGCTTCGACATCATCTTCTTCTGGGTCGCCCGCATGATGATGATGGGCCTGCACTTCAACAAGGAGGTGCCGTTCCGCGACGTCTACATCCACGCGCTCGTCCGCGACGAGAAGGGCGCCAAGATGTCGAAGTCGAAGGGCAACGTCGTCGATCCGCTCTCCGTCATGGACAATTACGGCGCCGACGCGCTGCGCTTTACCATGGCCGCGATGGCGGCGCAGGGCCGCGACGTGAAGCTCTCCATGCAGCGCATCGAGGGGTATCGCAACTTCGCGACGAAGCTCTGGAACGCCGCGCGCTTCTGCGAGATGAACGGCTGCGTGCGGAAAGAAGGCTTCGATCCGGCAGGCGCGAAGCTTACGCTCAACCGCTGGATTTACGCCGAGTCGCAAGCCACGGCAGCCGCCGTCACCGAAGCCATCGAGGCGTACCGCTTCAACGACGCGGCGGGCGCGGTCTATCGTTTCGTGTGGAACCGCTTCTGCGACTGGTATCTCGAATTCGCGAAGCCCGTCTTCATGGGCGACGACGAAGCCGCGAAGGCCGAGACGCAGGCGATGGCGGCGTGGACGCTCGACGAGATCCTGAAGCTCTTGCATCCGTTCATGCCCTTCGTCACCGAGGAGCTTTGGACGGTGACGGGCGAAGAAGGCCCCGCGCGCGAATCGCCGTTGACGCTGGCGTCGTGGCCGGTCCCCGCGAAGGACACGGACGCCAACGCGCTCGCCGAAATCGATTGGGTGATCGACCTCATCAGCGAAATCCGCTCGCTGCGCTCCGAAATGAACGTGCAGCCCGCGACGCTCCTACCGCTCACGCTGTCCGGCGCGACGGAAGACACCAAGGCGCGCGCGGCCCGCTACGAGACGTTCCTGAAGCGCATGGCGCGGCTGTCGGACATCGGCTTCGCGGATGTGCCGCCGCAAGGCTCGGCGCAGTTCGTGCTGGGCGAGGCGACGATGGCGCTGGCGCTGGCGGGCGTGATCGACATCGCGGCGGAGCGCGAGCGGCTGACGAAGGAGATCGGCAAGCACGTGTCCGAGATCACCAAGATCGACGCGCGCTTCGCGAACGAGCAGTTCGTGGCGAAAGCGACCGAAGAGGTGCTGGAGGATAACCGCGAGCGCCGCGCCGAGGCCGAAGCCGCAGCCGAGCGGCTGAAGGCGGCGCTTCAGCGGCTTGCCAACGTTGCCTGACGGCGGTCGATGGCCAAGCTTCTGTAAACGGGTGGCGCGCGTCGCCCGTTTCTTCCGGCTGATTGAGAAATAGTTGGGCCTGGTCAACGCGCCGCCGAAGCCAGTGGACGCGGAGACGCCGCGCCTTTCTTGGCGCCCCACTCCGCGCGTCCGGACCCGCGCAATCGCCCTTTCGCCCCTCAAGCTTGCGCGTGCCTTGCCGACGCCCAATTCGGATGATGGCTTTACCGGCTCTTAACCATCCGACATCAAGGGAGCCGTCTTTTCCGGGCGCGCTCCGCTGAGGGGGATCTTCGGAAATGCATACAGTTCGTTATCGGTCTCTCTGTCTCGCGCTCCTCGGTGCCGCGGCCACGGTGCCGCTCGGTGCCAACGCCGCCGACATCTACCGCGCGCCTGCACCCGCCACATACGCCCCGCTGCCGCCGATTGTTCAGCCCAACACGTGGGCAGGCTTCTACCTCGGCATCAACGGCGGCTACGGCTGGGGCGCGGACGACGATTCGATCAACCTCCCTTCAGGCGCCACCGGCACGCGCGGCGACGTCGAAGGCGGGTTCGGCGGCGGCCAGATCGGCTACAACTTCCAGAGCGGCAATTTCGTCTACGGCCTGGAAACCGACATTCAAGCCGGGCGAATCACCGGCAAGTCCAGCGGACTGGACGGGAACGATGCCTATACAAGCCGCGACACCACCGACTGGTTCGGCACGTTGCGCGCCCGCCTCGGCTACGCCTTCGGCAATACGCTGCTCTTCGGTACGGGCGGCTTCGCCTATGGGGGCGTGAACCAGAAGCTCAACTATGCCGACGTGCTGTTCGACAACAACGACACGCGCACCGGCTGGACCGCGGGCGGCGGCATCGAATACAAGGTTTCGCAAAACTGGTCGCTGAAGGGCGAATATCAGTATGTCGACTTCGGCAAGGAGGATCTGTTCAGCGCCGCCGGCACATCGATCGAAGGCCCGGAAACGTCATTCCATGCCGCCAAGATCGGCCTGAACTATCGCCTTGGCAGCAGTTCGAGCTACGAGCCTTTGAAGTAATACCACGCCACGGCAAGCGGCGATGAAAGCCGCTTGCCGTCACACCTTTTGTGTCTCGCGGTCACGTCTCGACGCGGAGATTGGCACCGCTCGAAACATGTCAGCTCAACGCGGAAAATCGCCGCTTCACCCGCTCGGCCGCGCTGCCTACGATGGCGTCGACGGCGGACGCCTGCTCCACATCGCGAATAGCCTGCGTCAGCGTCCGCTGGCCGGGCAAGCGCTGCGCCTTCACAACCTCTTCAAGCTGCGAACGGTCGAGCCGCCCCAGAAAGGCGCGCGCCTCCTGCTCGCGGCCGGTCATAACCGCCGCCTCGATATGGCATTCGAGGGGATCGAACGTCACGCCGTCGAGCATTGAAGGGGCGTCCGGCGCGGCGCGAGGCGACTGCGCGGCGCGCGGCGACTCGGCGGGTGGACTCCACGATGATGGAGCCCGAGGCACCCATGGCGGCGGGGGCGGCGCATTGCGGGGCGGCGCGAACCGGCTCGCGATGGTTTCGGCGTCAGGCCCTGCGGGAGCGCGGTCGAGGATGCTGTGAAGCGAAGCCTCGACCCGCCGGGCGAAGGCCGGGTTCGCGTCGGCTTCCCTTGCGATGGCTTCGAAAAGCGCGCGCAGCTTCAGAAGCAGCGCCTTCGTCTGCGGCTCGCTCATGCGGCGGCCTCGCGCTCATAACGCAGGATAATGGAGTCGACCGTTTCGCCGCAGAGCGCGCGCACAACGCTCGACGCGGAGCCGTATTTCTCATCGAGCGAAAGCGGGTCGCCGCGATATTCGAAAGCTTCGGCGATGCCGTCGTCCTGCGGGATCGCCGTTCGCATCACCGGATGCGCGGCGGCGACATTGCCGTAATGCAGCCGCTGGAAATTGCCGTCGCGCCAGAAGTTTACGAGGCCGATATAGCGGCGCTTTTCCTTCGGGACGGCCAGCACGGTGTGAAGGTCGCCGCTATCCTCGATCACGGTCGAGATGCGGTCGATGGCGTAGCTCGACACAAAGTCCGGGCGGAAGGGCACGATCACCTTGTGAGCAATGCGGAGCGCCGCCCGCGCGGAGAAGGAAAGGCCGGGCGGGCAGTCGAAAATCACCACGTCGAACGCATCGGCGAAATCTTCGAGCATCGAGCCGAAGCGCGAGATGATGCCTTGCTCGGCGGCGCGAAGGTCTTGCCCGGCGCGCGCGCGGTTGTGAAGCAGCTCGTTCTCCACGTCTTCGAGGTCGAGCGAGCCGCAGAGCACCGAGAGTTGGCCCACCGGCGCTTCGATATCGCCGACATCGTGCAGGATGAACTCGTCCGGGCGAAGTCGCGGGCGGTCGTAGCGCTCGTTGACGAAGTCGGCGATGGTTTTCCCGTCGCGTCGCGCCGAGTCCCACTTTTCGCCGCCGGTCAGGATGATCGACGAATTGCATTGCGTGTCGAGATCCACCACCAGAACGCGCTGCTCGCCCGTCGCGGCGAAGCCATGCGCGAGCATGGTTGTAATCGTCGACTTGCCCACGCCGCCCTTGCGGTTGGCGACTGTCAGGATGATGCCCATCGCGCCCTCTCTTTACGAGACACTCCGGCGCGGATACGCGATTCGGTCAGCCGAGACGTGTCGTTAAGGTTCGCGCGAGCCAAGTGTACACAACTTATGCCCGCGGGTGCGCTTTTGAGTAAGCCTGAAAGAGGCGGTCGCGGTCAACCGCCGTGTAACCCTGGGTAGTCGAAAGGCTTGCATGCCCCAGCAATTCCTGGATGACGCGCAGGTCCGCGCCCCGGCTGAGAAGGTGGGTTGCGAAGGAATGGCGCAGCGCGTGCGGAGTGGCCGTCGCGGGCAGGGCGAGGTTGTTCCGCAGGCGCGCGAGAAGAAGCTGCACGATGCGCGGACTAAGCCGCCCGCCTTTTACGCCAACGAACAGCGGGCCTTGCGGCTCAAGCGTATGCGGGCACTGCTCGATGTAATCGGCGATGGCGGTCTGCGCGACGGGAAGCACCGGCGCGAGGCGTTCGCGGCCGCCCTTGCCCTTGATGCGCAGCACGTCGCGGGGGCCTAGCGGCGCGTCCTTGCGGTTGAGGCCCAGCGCCTCGGAGATGCGAAGCCCCGAGCCGTAGAGGAGAAGCAGCACGGCCTGATCGCGCGCGCCCGTCCATGGATGCGCCGAAAGCTCGCCGTCAAGGGCTGCCTCGTCGAGAACCTCCTTCGCCTTCGCTTCGGTGACGGGCTTCGGCAGGCGCGGCGGCAGCTTCGGCAGGGCGACGGCGAGGATGCTGCGATTTTGCAGCGCGCCCGTGCGTTCGAGCGTGCGGAAGAGCGAGCGCAGCGCCGAGAGCGTGCGCGAGAGGGAGCGGCTTTGCGCGCCCTCGTCGCGCCGGTCGGCGAGGAAGCTGCGGAAATCGTGGGGCGTCAGCGCGTTCAGCCGCGCGAGCGTGACGGGCCGTGCGTCTCGTCCGGCGAGATGGGCGAGGAACTGCCGCGCGTCGCGCTCATAGGCTTCGAGCGTGTTGTCGGCATAGCGGCGCGCGTCGCGGAGATAGGCGAGCCAACCGGCGACCGCGTGACGGACGTCGGGCGCGGCGAAGGTTTCGGGACCATAGGCTTCGTCGCCTTCGCGGCTTTGCGGGTCGTCCCGATCGTCAGGCACAAAAACGCCCTCTCCCTCGTCGGGAGAGGGCTGGAGCGCCGAGCGCTCATCAAACCATGCCTCAGACGGTTCGCAGGTCGTCATCGTTGAGGATCGTCTGGCCCGTCTTCGCCCAGTCGGAGACGAAGGTCGCGAGCCCCTTCTCGGTGAGCGGATGATTGACGAGCATCTTCATGATGGAGGGCGGGATGGTGGAAACGTCCGCGCCGGCAAGGGCTGCGTCCGTCACATGGCGCGGACTGCGCAGCGACGCCGCAAGGATCTCCGTGCCGAAATCCGGGTAGTTGTCGTAGATCTCGCGGATGTCGCGGATGAGGCCGATCCCGTCCTCGCCGATGTCGTCGAGGCGTCCGACGAACGGCGACACGAAGCTTGCACCGGCCTTGGCCGCGAGCAGCGCCTGATTGGCCGAGAAGCACAGCGTCACGTTCACCATCGTGCCTTCGTTCGCGAGCGTGCGGCACGCCTTGAGGCCGTCCCACGTCAGCGGCACCTTCACGGTGACGTTCTCGGCGATGCGCGCGAGCTTGCGGCCTTCCGCGATCATGGTTTCGGCGTCGATGGACGACACCTCGGCGCTGACAGGACCGGGCACGATGGCGCAGATTTCGCGAATCGTTTCGATGAAGTTGCGGCCCGTCTTCGCGATGAGCGACGGGTTCGTTGTCACGCCGTCGAGCAGTCCCTTGTCGGCCAGATCGCGGATTTCGGCTACATCGGCCGTATCGACGAAAAATTTCATGGAAGCCTCCTGTTGGCGAAGGCGCACTTAAGGCGAGTGCGCAACCTAGCCGGTTTGTGGTTTAGATTCTGTTAATCGCCTTGTTACCCGCGCTTAACGCATCACGGCAAGGATAATGGCTGGACCGGTCCGCTTTGGCCGAATCGGGCGGCGGGTTGCCGACTCAGCCGTTAGGCACATTAGAGGCCCCGTGTTGCAAACCCGCGATGCTCTCCAAAATATAGTGCATTACGAGAAAAACCGGAGGTTGCGTGTCTGAAACATCGAGAAGCGGGGGACAGATTCTGGCGGACCAGCTTCGCCTGCATGGTGCGCGGATGATCTTCGGCGTGCCCGGCGAAAGCTATCTCGCGGTGCTGGACGCGCTTTACGATCACGAGCGCGATATGCCCTTTATCGTGTGTCGGCAGGAAGGCGGCGCGGCGATGATGGCGGAAGCCTATGGCAAGCTCACGGGCGAGCCGGGCATCTGCATGGTCACGCGCGGGCCGGGCGCGACGAATGCGAGCGCGGGGCTTCACGTGGCGCGGCAGGATTCGACGCCGATGATCCTCGTCGTCGGGCAGGTGGGCCGTTCCATGCGCGACCGCGAGGCGTTTCAGGAGATTGATTTCCGCCGCATGTTCGGCGAGGTGTCGAAATGGGTGGCCGAAATCGGGGAGGCGGCGCGCATCCCGGAATATGTAGCGCGCGCGTTCGCCACCGCGACGAGCGGGCGACAGGGGCCGGTTGTGCTCGCGGTGCCGGAGGATGTGCTTCGCGAGCGCGCCACCGTGGCCGACGCCGTGCCTTACAGCCGCGTGGAAGCGGCGCCTGCGCGTGCGCAGATGGCGGAGTTTCGCAAGCGCCTTGCGGCGGCAGAGCGCCCGCTGATGATCGTCGGCGGCGGAGGCTGGGACAAGGACGTCGCGCTCAAGATGAAGGCGTTCGCCGAACATGCGGGCCTGCCCGTGGCCGCTTCGTTCCGGCGGCAGAGCTATCTCGACAATACGAGCCCCTGCTACGTCGGCGATCTCGGTATCTCTCTCAACCCGGCGCTGAAACGGCGCATCGCCGACAGCGACCTCATCATCGCGTTCGGCCCGCGCCTCGGCGAAATGCCGAGCCAGGGCTACTCCCTATTCGACATTCCGAAGCCGAAGCAGCCCTTCATCCACATCCATGCGGGCGCGGAAGAACTCGGCCGCGTCTATCAGGCGGATCTTGCCATCAACGCCGGGCCCCACGCTTTCGCGGACGCGCTGGAATATATGCAGCCGCTAAACGGCTCGGGATGGGCGGCATGGCGGGAAAGCGCGCGCGCGGACTACGAGGCGTGGATCGCGCCGGAAAAGACGCCGGGCGCGCTGCAATTGGCCGAGGTGGTGGCTTACCTGCGCGAGACGCTGCCGGGCAACGCGATCATCGCCAACGGCGCGGGCAACTTCGCCGCCTGGGTGCATCGCTTCTACACCTACCGCGAATGCGGCACGGGCCTCGCGCCGATCTCCGGTTCGATGGGCTACGGCGTGCCCGCGGGCGTCGCGGCGAAGCTCGTGCATCCGGGGCGAACGGTCGTGACTTTCGCGGGCGACGGCGATTTCCTCATGACGGGGCAGGAGTTCGCCACTGCAATGCAGTATGGCGCGGCGGTGATCTTTCTCGTCGTGAACAACGGCATGTACGGAACCATCCGCATGCATCAGGAGCGGCATTATCCGGGGCGCGTGTCCGGCACCTCGCTGAAAAATCCCGACTTCGCCGCCTATGCGCGCGCGTTCGGCGGCCATGGCGCGTTAGTCGAGCGCACGGAAGATTTTCCCGCCGCGTTCGAGGCGGCGCGCGCTTCCGGCTTGCCCGCGATCCTCGAATTGCGCATCGATCCGGACGCGATCAACCCGAAGCAGTCGCTCACCGAAATCCGCGCGGCGGCGCTAGGGGAGAAGTCCGTGCCTCGCGACGGCTAAATGGTTTTCGGTGCGGTTACGCCTACAGAGGCTCTTCGCCGAGATGGCCGTCGCTTGTACGGCCCCGGCGCGCCGTCGTCAGTATGATGGCGCCCACCACGAGCAGCATGAGTAGCACGAACACGAGAATGAGCGCCGATTCCTCGATCCAGGCGATGGCGGGCACGGACATCGCCATCACGAGGCCCAGCACACAGGTCTGCCAGGAAAGCGTGTGGACCCCCGCAACAAAGGTGCCGAGCGCGAGCAGCAGCAGGATCGCCAGCCCCGTTGCATCGGTGCTCAACATGCGCTGCACGTCGGAGATGAGCAGCAGGTTCATGGCCACGAGAAAGGCGGTCCAGTGGAGCGCCTGGGTCCACACGAGACGCACGCGGTCGGCGCGCGTATGAGCGTGCGGCCACCCGCTGATGACGCAGACGAGGCCGGTCACGAGCGCGAGAAACTCCCAATAGCCGACGAGCGCCTGTCTCGTCATGCTCGTATAGGCGACGCCGATAAGCGTGAGCACGAGCACGACGACCTGCGGGATGGCCTTGTACAGCACGTGGCTTGTGCGCCGCTCGGCCGCTTCCGCGTCAACGCGGCTTTCAACATCGGAGTCTGCCATGGTGACTGCCCCTGCTTTGAGTCCGGAGCAGTATCGCCGGGAAAGCCTTCGGGACTCTGCCCGCCCGCACCGTGTTTCGATTCAAATTGCGGGGGCGAACGGCGGGAAGCGCCGCAGATTGAGTTCTCGCGCTTGTCGCAACGCGGAATTGGCTCTGTGGCTCTGCTTCGAGTGTGCGCAACGAAAACCGGGTGCGCCTGGACATTCCCAGGCACATCCAGCTTGCTGGCCGCCATCAGGGGCGGGGAAGCTATTTAATCCCGCTCTTCATATTGAGAAGAAATACGGAGATAACTGCCGACAGAACGATGATATCCACCCAGATCCAGACGGGGTCCATGGAAATCCTCCTATTTTGACGCAATCATCAAGTTTAATTCGAGACATCGCGGCCGCGAACTTGATGCGATAAAGCAAAATAGCGCGATTTCGCTTGAAATTGGGCGCAGGTTGTTGCTTCGCATCTCAACTTGATGACATAAAACTACACGATACAATATATCCTAGTAAATAAACCAGTTTCACGCCTTGCGTGCAAATGTGTATGGCAACGCGCGAGCGTTGCTTGGGTCGTTTATATTTTCTGTGTATTTTCCGCTGTTTGCGTCAGCGTTTTGGCGCGATGCGACATTGCGTCTCTCGCTGCGCGACCCCCGATTGCGGGCGGTCGTCGTAAGAGCGTTTATAAAGCAGAGTCTGATGCGTCAGGGTGCATCGACCGACGATCGGTCTTCGTGTCAACGGCTGCGCCAGATGCCGAAGCCCGCCACCGCCGCGAGCGCGGCCGAAATCAGCACGTTGTAACCCGCGAGCGAAATGCCCCAGATGCGGATCGCCGCCTCGTCGCAGCGCACTGCGTTGTTGTTCTGCAACGCCTTGATGAGTGACCCCGTCTTGAGCGTGCCGTCGCCGCCCGCGCAACTGTCCGGCCCCGGCCAGAATTTCCATTCCGCGCCGGCGTGATAGACGCTGAGGCCCGCGTTGTAGAGGAAGCCCAGCACGAGCGCGGCAAGGATCGTCGCGGCGAGCTTCGGAGCGCGCATGGCCAGCCATGCGGCGAGAATGCCGCCCGGAAGCCCCGCGTAATAGGGAACGCGCTCTTCAAGGCAGAGTTGGCAAGGTTCGATGCCCGCAAGCTCGAAAGCCCAGGCCGCGGACAATGCGATGGCGCTCACCGCCGCGATGACGAGAGCGGCGCTCCGCGCATCGAGAAATGCCCGCTCGCGGGAAGCTGTTGCCGAATTATATGACATATCGAACGATCAGAAATCCCGAGACGATCACCGCCGCGAAGCCCGCCGTCACCATTTCGAGGCGGCGTTCGAGGAACTCGCGGATCGGTTCGCCGTAGATATGGAGCAGTGTGGCTTCAAGGAAGAAGCGCATGCCCCGGGTGATGATGGAAAGTAGCACGAACAACCAGAAATCGTAACCCGCGAAGCCGCTTGCGATGGTCACGAGCTTGAAGGGAATGGGCGTCAGGCCCTTGATGAGGATGATCCACGCGCCCCACTCGGCGTAGGTGGCGCGGAACGCCTCCATGTTCTGGCCATAGCCGTAGAAGTCGATGATCCATTTGCCGAGCGTGTCGTAAAGCAGCGCGCCGATGGCATAGCCGACGATGCCGCCGACAACCGACGCCGCCGTACACCACGCCGCAAGCTTGAAAGCGCGCTCGCGCTGCGCCAACACCATCGGAATAAGCAGCGCATCCGGCGGGATCGGAAAGAAAGAGCTTTCCGCGAAGGACACCAGCACGAGCGCGAGCAGGGCGTTTGGCCCTTCCGCGAGGCGCATGGTTTTTTCATACAGGCGTCGAAGCATGAGCGGGGCTTTCGGAAATGCTGCCGCCGGATAGCCCGGTCCGCTCCGCTCGTCATGCCGGAGCCTTGTCTTCGCATGCGCTTGCGTTACGAAATGTGCAACAATAAGGCTGAGGCAGGTGCGAATGTCCCGAGTGAGCGTAACTTATCGTGTGCGTGGCGACGCGGCCTCGATCGAGGAAAGGGCGGCGGCGCTCGCGATCGAGCAGAGCGTTGAGATGCCGCTCGATGCCATAGCCGATGCGCGCATCCGCCGCGACATCGTGGGCGAAGTGCAGGGCATCAGCGAGGCGAAACCGGGTCTGTTCGAGGTCCGGATCGGGCTTGCGGCCGACACGACGGGCTACGAGGCGGGGCAGCTTCTCAACATGCTGTTCGGCAACAGTTCGATTCAGCCGGACGTGACGCTCGTCGACGCGGAGATTCCGGAAGCCATGGCGCGGGCGTTCGGCGGCCCGAACCTCGGCACCGAAGGGCTACGCGAGAAGGTCTGCGCGGGCGCTCGCGCGCTCGCCTGCGCCGCGCTGAAGCCGCAGGGCCTTTCGCCTGACGAACTCGCCGCGCTTGCCGCCCGGCTTGCTGGCGGCGGCATCGATGTCATCAAGGACGACCACGGCCTTGCCGATCAGATTTACAGCCCGTTCGCGGACCGGGTGAAGGCCGTGGCCGAAGCGGTGCGCGAGACGAATGCGCGGACTGGCTACGCCACGCTCTATGCGCCGAATGTGTCCGGCAGCTTCGACGCGGCGGCGGATCAGATCGCGCTCGCGGAGGCGGAAGGCATCGAGGCCGTGCTCATCGAGCCGATGCTGATGGGCGTATCGAACTTCCATCGTCTCACGCGCCTGTTCTCGAATGTCGCGTTCATCGCGCATCCCGCCATGGCGGGCGCGGCCCGCATCGCGCCGCCGTTCCTGCTCGGCACGCTGTTCCGCCTCTTCGGCGCGGATGTCACCATCTACCCGAACTACGGCGGCCGCTTCAGCTATTCACCCGAAACCTGCCGTGCCATCGCGGAAGCCGCGCGGAGGCCCTGGGCGGGGCTCAAGCCCTGCTGCCCGTGCCCGGCTGGCGGCATGACGCTTCAGCGCGTGGACGAACTGCTGGATTTCTACGGCGCGGACACCATGTTGCTCATCGGCGGCAGCCTGCTCGCGGCGCGCGAGCGCATGACGGAAGAGGCGGCCGCGTTTCAGGCGCGCGTGGTGCGCCATTTCGAGGGAGCGCCAGAATGACGGATCGCGAGCGCTCCAACATCCGCGATGCGGCAGCCGAAGGCTTCCGCTGGGAGGGCGTCGACCTTCTCGCCTACAAGCAAGAAGGCAGCGCGCCGTTCAAGGCGATCACGCGGCAGGTGCTGTTCCAGCGGCCCGAGCTTGCCTGCGAGCTTCGCTATTTCGAGATGGCGCCGGGCGGCCATTCCACCTTCGAGCGGCACGAGCATGCGCATGGCGTGATGATCTTTCGCGGGCGCGGGCTGTGTCTCGTCGGCGAGGAGGTGCGCGAGGTGGCGGCGCCCGACCTCGTTTTCATCCCGCCGATGATCTGGCACCAGTTCCGCGCGAACGTGGGCGAGCCGTTCGGCTTCCTGTGCATGGTGAACGCCGAGCGCGACAAGCCGCAAGTGCCGACCCCGGAACAACTGGCGGAGTTGAAGAAGAACTCCGCCATCGCAGCTTTCCTCGCGGAAGCGGAGTAGCCGGGCGGGCGCGCATCACTTCCCGAGCGCGGCCACCATCGCGGCGACGGCCTTCATCTGCGGCGCTTCCTTCGTGAGGAAATCGAGCCCGGTATAGCCCCACCAGTCCCAGCAGGCTTTGGGGTTTGCGCTCGACGGTTCAACCTGCGGGAACAGCACGATCAGACGGTTCGTCGCGGCCCAATCCGCGAAGCCCGACTTTTTCGTCACCGCATCGCCGACGAGTGCGCGCGTTTGCCTGCATCCGTGGAAAACCACATGCACGCGGCAGCCGCCATCGCGGCAGGCGCGCGGCACGTAGACCACGCCTTCCTCGGCCATGGTCGCGTCGAGCGTGGCATAGGGGCGTTGGTCGAAGGCGACGAAATCGGCGTCGGCGTCGCCCTTCGGTTCGAGGGAGCCAAGGAGGAAGCGCAAGATCGCCTCGGCCTGATCGTATCGGCAATTGTTGACGAACGGCGGCTCGGACAATTCGCACGCATTGCCCGTGCTCGCCGTCGCAAACGCGTGGCCGCCCTCGCCGCCCGACACGAAGTCGATGTTCATATCGGGCACGCCCGCCGCGAGATAGAAGTCGCGCGCGGCCTCGACCACGGCGAGCGCGACCGTGCGGTCGTTCGCGCCGGAATAGAGATAGATCTTCGCCGTCTTGAGGTTCGAGAGCGGATCGATAGCGCCCGCGTCGGCGAGGGTCTTCGCCTGCGCCAGCAGCCGCTTCGCATCCAGCACGCCGAGCGAGGACAGGTAATCGGCCATGCATCCGTTTTGCGCCTGCGCGGTGTTCAGCGCGAGCGCAGCCGGAAAGAAGGGGACGGCTTTCGCGCCCGCGCTCATGGCGCATCCGAACGGCCCGGCCGCTACGATACCGGCTCCCTTGACGCGGTCCGAAAAGGCAACCTGGAACTGCCCGGCCATGTATCCGCCGGATGAGAGCCCCGATACGGTCTGCCTCGATATGTCGGCCTTGAGCGCGGGCAAGCCGTCAGCCGCGATGGCTGTGCATCCTGCCGCCGCCAACGCTGACGCCGCCGCCGCCGTTTTCGCCATCCGGGCAAGCCACCTCACCGGAAGAGCCAGCCTAAAATGCTAGGGCCGCCGCGACGCCCGCCGCTGCCGCCGCCAAACACCGACGACAAGGGGTTTTCGTCACGCCGCACGGCCACCGGCGCTTCCTGCCGCGGCTTTCTCAGATCGTAGACGCTCGAAAGCCCGTCGGTATCCGTTACGGTGACGGCATATTGCGTCCATGCCCATTTCGACTTTTCATCGCCCGTAATGTAAGGCTCGATGCCCGCCACCTGGGCGCGGGACAGGTCGATGATGGCGACATATTCATGAGGAAGGGCGCCCTTCTCTCCCGAGCGGTAGCGCAGAAGTCCGATCCCGGCGAGCGTATCCTTCAGCAGCGTCCATTCGAGAATCTCCGGAGGCGCCGCGCCTTGCGTTTCGAGCATCACCGGCATTTTCGGATAGCGTTCGTTCAGCGCGATATGATAGCCGGGCGACGAGCGGAAAATCTCCCAGCCGTCGACGGCGGGGGCGAGCGGCTTCACCACGGCGTCGGCCGTTTCGCCGCTCGCGGTCTTGTAGCCGTCGCGCAGGTCGCGATTGAGCGGGTCGAATTCGAGCGCCTTGCGGTAATCTGCGATGGCCTCGTCGCGGCGCCCGCCGCGCTCACGATAGCTGCCTCGGTAGCGATAGGCCTCCGCATGGGAGGGGGCGAGTTCGATGGCCCTCGAGAGATCCTCGTCCGCGCCTTCCGCGTCGCCGGTTCCGTATTTCGCCTGACCGCGCCAGAACCAGGCGTCGGCGGCTTTTGCATCGAGCGAGATCGCGTGGTTCAGGTCCTCCAGCGCGAGGTCCGCCCGCTTGCGTTCGAGATTCAGCGAAGCGCGTCCGATCAGCGCCGGAACATTGTCGGGAGCGAGTTCGACGGCCTTCGAGAAATCGCGAAACGCCTGCGTCCAGCGCCTTTCCTTCGCATGGGCTTGACCGCGCGCCACATAGAGCGCCGCGTTATCGGGTGCGAGGGCGATCACCTTGTCGAGATCGCGCGCGGCCTCGTCGTTCCGCTTCAACGCCGCATAGATTGCCGCGCGGTTCTGATAGGCGGGCGCGAACTGCGCGTTCAGGGCGATGGCGCGGTTCAGATAGCGAAGCCCGGTATAGAGGCGGCCCGAGCCGGCCGCGATCCGCCCGCAGCCGTTCAGCGGTATGGAGCTTGCCGGCATCAGTTCAACCGCCTTGCGGAAGTCCTTCTCGGCCGCTTCGGGGCGGTTGAGTTTCTGACTCGCATTGGCGCGATTCGCATAGGCGGCGCCGAAATCGGGGGAAAGCGCCACCGCGCGGTCGAAATCCCTGAACGCTTCCTCGGGTCGGTTCAACTCCAGAAACACGTTGCCGCGATTGTTATAGGCGAGCGCGTAGTCCGGGTTGAGCGATACCGCCTTTGTGAAATCGGCGGCGGCTTCGTCGAGTTGATTCAGGCGCCATTTCGCCACGCCGCGATCGCTGAGGATGGTTGCCTGACGCGCTGGCGGCAGGCCCGCCTCGCGCAGCGCCTCGTCATAGGCCGACACGGCGAGGTCGTATCGTCCGCGAAGAAGCGCCGAGCTTCCTTCCTGCGCCTTGAGCGCGCTCTTGTCCGGCGCGGCCATCGCCTGCCCTGTGATACCGAATGCCAAGGCTGCCGCGCTCAGGATCGAGGCGGCAGCGACGGCCGCGCCTGTGCGCCGAATATCAAGAAACGCGGCTTTACCGTGCTCCCGCATTCCGCTAACACAATGAAAACCACTGCGACGTTTGAGCCTATGGCGCATCGAAACATTCCCATCCTGCGCGGACTTGCTCTTGGCCTAGCCCTTATCGCCGCCGAACCTTGCGCGGCGAGCGGCGCGCAGGAGTATAACGGCGCGGCGGTCCACAAGGAAGCATCGCCCGAAATCCGCCGCACCGAAGACATTACCGCACAAAGGGTAAAAACCGCGCAAAACAATGGCGCGCGGGGCGACGAGGCGACCGCTGAAGCGCAACGGAAGCTGAAGCAGGAGCTTGACCGGCTGCGGCGTCCGCCTCGCGACGGCTGGGCGGCAACCACGCCGATCACCCAGCCGAAGCCGCAACGGCCGGTCGGCTCGACCGCAACCGCTCAAGCCTCGCAGAAGCCGAAAGCCGCCGCTCCTGCGGTCGCACCCATCGAGGCGTCGCTTCCCGATGGCCCCGCCATCGATCGGGAGGTGGACCGCGCGGCCGGAAAGGTGCTGTTTCTTCGCTTTTACGGTACGACACCCACCGATGTCGGCGCGAAAGCCATGCGCGCCCTGCTGCAAAACGGCCGGATCGCGGGCGTCATGTTTTCGCCGCGGAATATCGCCTCCAAGGCCCAACTGCGCGGGCTCGTGAAATTCCTCTGGCAGGGGAATGCCGCTCAACGGCCATACTTTGCGGTGCGCGAGATTGGTGGCGGTGACGACGCGCTTCCCCGGCTGAAGGAATTCGAGGCGTGGCCGACGCCGAGAAGCATCGCCGCGAGAGGCGATCCGGAATACGCCTATTCCACCTATCGCTCGCTCGCCTCGACACTCTCGCATCTCGGCTTCAACATGAATTTCGGCCCGTCCCTCGGCCCGTCCGGAGCGGCGCCCGACTCGTCGAGTTTCGGCGCGAATCCGCTTCAGTCGGGCGTGTTTGCAAAGACGTTCATCCTTGGGCACAAGGACACGAACGTCATCCCCGTGCCTGTGGTGGATCAGAGCGAGCTTTCGGTGCGCGCGCTGAAGTCGCTGCTCGTCGCCTATCCGGGCACGCCGGTGGGCGCGGCGATCGGCGCCGAGACCGCTTCGCTCGCCGTCTATGAACGCCTCGTGCGGGGCCCGCGCTTCTGCTTTCTGACGATGACGGCGGGCGCCGCTGACACGGTGTCCTCCTTCGCGAAGGGCTGCGATGTGCTTGTCGTGGACGATGGCAAGGAAAGCCCGGCGGCGACGCGCGCGGCTCTCGTGGCGGCGATGGCCGATGCAATCAGGAACGGCACGCTTTCGCTCGCCGACCTTCAGGCATCCGCGCAGCGCCTTTCGACGCTTCGAAGTTCTGCGGCATCCCTATCCACCGGGTTTACCACCAGGTCGCAGTAAACACTTGATATCGCAACCTTGGGTTGCTATGAGCCGCTAAACTTCGGCGAGCGGCCCATGGCGACTATCGCGATCCTGCATGCGAACCACAACCATCCCGCTTACACGAGCGCTTCGCTACGCACGGGCGCCGTGGCCGGAACCGAAAGCTCGGCGATTTATCTGGCGGAGGCGCTCGCCCGGCGGGGCCATTGCGTCTTCGCGCTGAACCGTCTCGACGAGCCGTCCGTGGAAAAAGGTGTGACGTGGCTGCCGCTCCACCATCGCGCGAGCCTGCCTCCGGTCGATGTCGCCATCGCTCTCAATTCGGACCGGCTCTATTGGGGCTTCAAGTCGCGCCACAGGCTGACATGGCTGCATACGCCGCCGACGCTTGGCAAGTATCTCAAACGGCGCAACATGCTCGCCCTTCTATGGCACCGGCCGTCAGCGGTGCTGCTCGGCCGCTACCACGCATCGACGCTCGACCGCCGCGTGCCATATCGCTACCGCGTGGAGATCGCTCACGGCGTGGCAGACATGTTCTTCGCGCCGGAGCCAGACGCGCGGCCGCGTGCTCCAAAGGCGGTGTTCTGTTCGCGGCCTTCGCGCGGGCTCGATTACGTGGCGAGGGTCTGGCCCGTTATCCATGCTGCGGTGCCGGACGCCGAATTGCACGTTTTCTGCCCGCAATCGAGCCTCGACGAAGCCGCGGCGCGTATCGGCAACGCGGTGCCGGGGGTGCGCATGCGGGGCGGTGTGGCGCGCGCCGACCTTGCGGCCGAACTCAGGACGGCGCGCGTGATGCTCGTCCCCGGCGACCGGGACGAAACATTTTGCCTCGCAGCTGCCGAGGCGACGGCTTCGGGTGTGCCGCTCGTCACGCTCGGCATCGGTTCGCTGAAGGAGCGCGTGCGCGATCGCGAGACCGGCTTCCTTGCGAACGGCGCGGACGATTTCGCGCGGCACGCGAGCGCGGTGCTGGGCGATGACGCGCTTTGGCTTCGCCTCAATCGCGGCTGCATCATGGAGGGCGCGCTCGCCCGCTGGGATGACCGTGCCGCGGAATGGGAGCGGCTTTTCGCGGCGCTCGAAACGTGCGAAGCCCCGGCGCTCGAACCGTTTCTTGTCGCCGCTCGTTGAATACGGCAGGCTTCGCTGACGCCGGATCGCAACATGTTGGAGTGGACGCCATGACCACGGAAATGACGATGCTGGCCTGGACCATAGGTCTTGCCATCGTACAGATCGGCCTTTTCTCCATCGCCCGGACGGTGCAATACGGCGCAAAATGGAATATGGGCGCGCGGGATGAGAAGCAGCCGCCGCTGAACCCTGTCGCGGACCGGCTCGGCCGCGCGCAGGCGAACCTTTACGAAACACTGCCGCTGTTCATCGCGGCTGTGCTCCTCGCCCATGTCGCGGGGCGGGAAAACGCCACAACCGCGCTCGGCGCGCAGCTTTATTTCTGGGGCCGGGTGGCGTATGTGCCGCTCTATGCGTTCGGGGTGCCATACATCCGCACCCTCGCGTGGGGCGTGGCGACAGCGGGGCTTTTCATGGTGCTGTGGCCGCTTTTCGGATAAAGGCCGCGGGAGCGCCGCCAAAGCGAACGCCTGCGAGAAGCCGCCTTTTCGATCAGGTCGTTCCGATCCTGAGCCGCCCGCACCTCGAAGCGCTCCCCTTATGACTTGCCACTTTCGGGCGCGCGGCTACAGTTGCGCGCGCAGACCGCAGCGCGAAGGAAACCCGGACGACACCTCGAACGTTGATGCGAGCGGCCCTCGCTTCGACAGGCGGCGAGGCCGTCGCTTTTGGAACGGTCGATAAACCAATCGAGCGGACTCTGTCGGAAAGCCGCAAATTCAGGGAGTAAAGCGTCAGCATGGACAACACGATCCGACTCTCGCCGCACGGAACCTTCTGGTTGGTGATCGTCGCCCTCGGCGCGATAGGGCTCATGGTGTTCGCCGACGTGCTCATGCCTTTCGCGGCGGGGTTCGTCCTCGCCTACCTCTTTCATCCGCTGGTCGACCGGCTCAATCGCATCGGCGTGCATCGCGGGGCGGCGGCGTTCGCGATCATCGCGGTTCTGAGCCTTGTCTTCGTTGCGATTTTCGCGTTGCTCATCCCTCCGCTGGTCGACCAGTTACGGCAATTCGCGCAGGACTTGCCGGTCTATTACCAGCGTGCGCGCGCCTATCTCTGGGAGAATTATCCGCAGTATCTCCGGTCCCTTCAGAGCACCGTGCAGCAGCAGGAGGGCGGAGCCGCCGGGCAGGCGCAGGATTTGGCGGGCCTGGTCGCGGGCTATCTGAAGGGCCTCGCGGAGAGCAGTCTCGCCTTCTTCAACACGCTCGCGCTCCTTTTTCTTACTCCCATCATCACGTTTTTCCTGTTGCGCGATTGGGACCAGATGTTTGCCTCCATCGACAGCCTGCTTCCGAAAAGGGACGCGCCAACCATCCGCAAACTCGCGGGCGAGGTCGACGACACGATTTCCGGCTATCTGCGCGGCATGTTCATCGTGCTGTCGATCCTGTCGATATTCTACATGGTATCGCTTGGCCTGATCGGACTGAATTACGGCCTCCTCATCGGCCTTTTCGCCGGGCTCATAAGCTTTGTGCCTTATCTCGGCTCGACGACAGGGCTGCTGGTGGCGGGCGGCGTCGCGCTGGCGCAATTTGCGCCGGATTACTCCATGGTGGCGCTCGTCGTCGGCGTCTTCATCTTCGGGCAGATTATCGAAGGCAATGTGCTGACGCCGAACATCGTCGGCAATCAAGTCCGGCTGCATCCGGTCTGGCTGCTTTTCGCGCTGGTCGCGGCGGGTTATCTTCTGGGTTTCACCGGCCTGTTGATTTCTGTGCCGCTTGCCGCGGTCATCGGGGTGCTGGTGCGCTTTGCACTCCGCAAATACCAGGAAAGCGAAATCTATGACGAGGAGAACAGCGAGGCGGCAGAGGAGGCGGTCGAAGGCGCAAAGCCGCGACAATCAGCGACTATCGGCTGAGGCCGGGTGATGACGTCCCAACTCGCTCTCGATCTGCCCCGGCGTCTCGTCTATGACGAGAGCGATTTTTTTGTCACGGCGCGAAACGGCCGCGCCTTCGGGCTCGTGGGCCAGTGGCCGGACTGGCACGCGCCCGCCGCCGTGATCTGGGGCCCTCCGCAATCGGGCAAGACCTATCTCGCGCATATCTGGAAGGCGCGGGCGAACGCGGCGTTCGCCGACCCCGCCGCGCTCGATGGCCACGTCTGGGCCGCGCCCCGTCAACCGCTCGTTCTGGAGGATGTCGATGCGTCGCCGCTCCCGGAAACGGCGCTGTTCCATCATTTGAACCTCGCGCGCGAACACGGATCCTTCATCCTCCTGACCGCGCGAACGCCCCCCGGAAGCTGGCGGATCGCGCTGCCGGACCTGCGGTCGCGCATACGCTCCTATCCCACCGCCGAAATCCAGCCGCCGGACGAGGAGCATCTGTCGGCGCTGCTGCTGAAGCATTTCAGCGATCGCGGCATCGAGATCGCCCCGGACGTGATCGCCTATCTCGTCCAGCGCATCGAGCGCTCGATGGCGGCGGCGGATGCCGTGGCGTCGCTTCTCGACAAGGCGGCGCTGGCCGAACGCCGCCGGGTCACGCGCGCCTTCGCGGCGAAGGTATTAAGGGCCGTTGCTGGCGGGCCGGAGTTCGATGACGACGCCCCGAAAGAATAGGCGCGTTAGCGCTACGGCGCCGACGCATGCCAGTCTCTTTACCTGGTAATGGGGATGGAAGTTAAAGCCGGATAAGCCCTTGCGGCGGCGCGGGTGCGGCGTCATCTTTTCGTTAAACAGTTTGTCCGTCGCGTGAAGGTCGCGCACCATCGGCCGCTCTGAGCGAAGCGTCGTCACGCCGTTTCGCTTAAGCGTTTTGTGTTTGTCATGTCACAAAGCGCTTCCAAGCTCTGAGTGCGCAATTCACGCGTCGCCAAGACGCCAAACGGAGATCGTGGACCATGAAAATCGCCAAAGCCGAACCTGCCCCCACATATCGGGACAGAATAGAAGCCTTTGGCGCGGAACGCTTTTTCAACCGGGAGCTGTCGTGGCTCGCATTCAACAGGCGTGTTCTTGAGGAATCGGCCAACAGTCGTAACCCGCTTCTTGAGCGCGTCCGCTTTCTGGCTATTTCCGGGTCCAACCTCGATGAGTTCTATAGGGTCCGCGTCGCGGGCCTCCACGAACAGGCTGCGACCGAGATCGTCGAGCTGTCACCTGATGGACTGACGCCGAAGCAGCAGGTGGAAAGAATTAATGCGGCCGTCATGCCGCTTTCGGCCATCCAGCAGGAGCGCTGGAATGCGCTTCGCGAGGAAATGGCGGATGAGCGGGTTTCCGTCATCTCCGCCGATTCGCTGTCGGACGCGGAACGGGACTGGCTCGAAATCTATTTCATGCGGCGCGTATTTTCGGCGCTGAGTGCGGTGGCGGTCGATGCGGCGCATCCGTTCCCGCACGTGCAGAGCCAGGAACTCGTGCTTGTGCTCGAATGCACGCGGGAACTCGCTCTTGCCGGCGATCCGGATTTCGATGACGAGCCACGCCTCATGTATGCTCTCGTGGTGATTCCGAACGGCCTCGACCGGTTCGTCCGGCTGCCGCACACGGAAAGCGCGAACGCCAAGCCCGCGATCCGCTTCATCGCGATGGAGGCGCTGATCGCACTTCACGCACACGCGCTGTTGCCGGGCTTCAAGGTGAAGCATGTCGGCCTCTTCAGGCCGCTGCGAAACAGCGGAATCGAATTTCAGGAAAAGAGCGAAGACTTGCAGAAGGTGCTTCGCAAGGCGCTCGTGCGGCGGCAGCTCGGCGAGGTGATCCGCCTCGAAATGAGCGAATCGCTGCCAAAGGCCGCGCGCGAACTCATCATCGCCGGCCTGAAAATCAGCCGAGAAGATGTCGTGATGTTGAGCGGCCTGTTCGCCATCGCCGACGTTTCGCAACTTATCGTGAGCGACCGGCCCGACCTGCTCTACAAGCCGTTTGAAATCCGTTTTCCCGAGCGGATCGCCGAATTCGAAAACGACTGCTTCGCCGCCATTTCGGCGAAGGACATCATCATTCACCACCCTTACGAATCGTTCGACGTGGTGCTGCAATATCTGCGGCAGGCCGCGTCCGATCCCGATGTCGTCGCCATCAAATGGACGCTCTACCGCACGTCGAAACGCTCCCCCATCGTGGAGGCGCTCAGGCAGGCGCGCGAGGCGGGCAAGAGCGTCACCGTGATGATCGAGGTGACGGCGCGCTTCGATGAATTGAACAATCTCGAATGGGCCAAGCAACTCGAAGAGGTGGGCGTGCATGTGGTCTATGGCCTGACGCAGCTCGACCTCAAGACGCATGCGAAGCTCGGCCAGGTCGTTCGCAAGGAAAACGGCGAGCTTCGCACCTATTGCCACATCGGCACGGGCAATTATCACCCGGCGACCGCGCGCATCTACACGGACCTCTCGTACTTCACCGCCGACCCCGCCATCGGCCGGGACGTGTCGCGTATCTTCAATTACGTGACGACTTATAGCCGCCCCAACAACCTCGAACGCATGTATATCTCGCCGCACGGTATCAAGGCGCGGATCATCGAGGAAATTCACAACGAGATCGCGCATGCCAAGGCGGGCCGCCCCGCCGCGATCTGGATGAAACTCAATGCGCTTGTCGATCCGGAAGTGATCGACGCGCTCTACGAGGCGAGCCTGTCGGGCGTGCCCGTCGACCTCGTCATCCGCGGCATCTGCTGCCTCAAGCCGGGGATTAAAGACCTTTCCGAAAACATCCGCGCGAAAAGCATCATCGGCCGGTTTCTGGAACATTCACGTATCTATTGCTTCGGGGCAGGGCACGGATTGCCTTCCGAGGACGCTCACGTGTATATCAGTTCCGCCGACATGATGCCGCGCAACCTGGAGCGGCGCGTCGAGGCCATGACCGCGATAACAAATCCCACCGTTCACGAGCAGATTCTGGACCAGATCATGATCGCCAATCTGAAGGATAATCTCCAGAGCTGGAAAATCTGCGCCGACGGCAGCTCCCAGCGGCTTCATCTGAAGCCCGGCGAGGAACCTTTCAGCGCGCACGAGTACTTCATGACAAATCCCAGTCTTTCGGGGCGCGGCGGCGCGCTCAAGCAGAACTTCCCGCGACGTTTCGCGGTTGCATCGGCACCGCACGCCTAGTGCAATCGTTTCGCATTTGATGCACACCTGCGGTGGCCCGATCAGATGTGAAACTCCAACCGAGCTAAACTCAACACGTTGCCCGAAGGTCTCGAAGCGCCTCCGAGTGCTTGAATGTGGGCAGCGCCTTGGAGCAAAAACATGCGCCAGAACACGAGGATGATTCGTGGATAATACGACGCTCGGTTCGATAAGTGGACGGTTGCCTGGCGCGCGCCCGGTGGCCGTCATCGACATCGGTTCGAACTCGATCCGCCTCGTCGTCTATGAAAGACTGACCCGCGCGCCGACGCCTCTCTTTCAGGAGAAGGCGATGTGCGGCCTCGGCCGTTATCTCAACGAATTGAAGCGCCTCAATCCCGAAACCGTGCCGAAAGCGCTCGCCTCGCTCGCGCGCTTCCGCAAGCTCGCTGACATTTGCGGCGTGCGCGAGCGCGACATCCATCCCTTCGCAACGGCGGCGGTTCGCTGGGCGGAGGACGGGCCGGACTTTCTCGCGAAGGCTGAGGAAGCCTGCGGCGTCCCCATCCGCGTGATCGGCAACGCAGAGGAGGCGGAGCTTGCCGCCACGGGTATTCGCGCGGGCTTCGTCAATCCGTGCGGTATCGTCGGCGACCTCGGCGGCGGCAGCATGGAACTCGTGCGCATCCATGGCGACACGATGTCCGACAAGATTTCGCTGCCGCTCGGCAGTCTGGCGCTGGCAGAGCGAACCCATGGCGAGAAGACCGAAGCGATCCCCATCATCGAGGATGCGCTCGCCTCGGTGGACTGGCTCAACCATGTGCGCGGCGAGAATTTCTACGCGATCGGCGGCACATGGCGCGCGCTGGCGAAGCTCCATATGGCCCAGACCAACTACCCGCTTTCCGCCGTTCACGGCTACAAGCTCGATGCCAGAAAGGCGCTTCAGATCACCGCGCGTTACGCCAACAACTCGCCAACGGGGTTGAAGCGGCTCGCCGGCATGTCGGCCGGGCGCGAGGAAACCGTACCCCTCGGCGCGCTGCTTCTCAACTCGCTGATCCGCAAGATGCAGCCGTCCGATCTCATCTTTTCGGCATTCGGCGTTCGCGAAGGCACGATCTACCGGCTTCTCAACGAGACGGAACGCGCCGAAGATCCGCTGCTTTCAGCATGCGAAACGGTGGCGATGTTGCGCGCGCGCTCGCCGCAGCATGGGCGCGAACTCATCTCATGGACCGATGGGCTTTTCGCGACCTCGAACGATCACGAACACGAGGATGAGCGCCGCCTGCGTCACGCGGCCTGCCTTCTCTCCGACATCTCCTGGCGCGCGCATCCCGACTATCGCGGCGAGCAGAGCGCGGTGCTCATCTCGCAATCGGCGTTCGCGGGGATCGATCATCCCGGCCGCGCCTTCCTCGCGCTGTGCGTGTATCATCGCTACGAGCGGAAGCTTCAGGGCGAGTTGATGCCGAAGCTTGCGCAACTTCTGCCGCGCCCGCTCCAGAAACGCGCGCTTATCATCGGGCAAACGGTTCGCGTTGCTCACACGCTGACGGCGGGAATGAAGGGCCTCCTGCCGCAGACCACGCTTCTGTGTGAAGAGGGCAAGCTTGTGCTGTCCTTGCCGACGAAGCTCGAATCGCTCGACGGCGAGCAATTGCGGCGGCGTCTGCGCTCCGTCGCGCGCGAAATGACGCTTCAGCCTGAGGTTGCGATATCGAAACACGTGAAACAGACATTTTTCAGCGGCTTGTTCGGGGGATAATTCGCGTCCGCGAACCGGCCGGACCGAAGCGGGACAAGTTAAGCTTGACTCCCATCGTTCTGTAACGGTCTTTGCATAGTTCGCAACGCTGACAACTCCTGCACCCAACGTTCCATGGACCAAGATCTCTACGCTGTTCTAGGGCTGAAGCGCACCGCGACGAACGACGAGGTCCGTCGGGCGTATCGCAAGCTCGCCAAAGACCTGCACCCGGACCAGAACAAGGGCGATCCGGCCTGCGAGGAGAAGTTCAAGCGCGTGTCGGCGGCGTTCGCCGTGCTCGGCAGCCCCGAGAAACGCAAGCGCTACGACGCGGGCGAGATCGACTCGATGGGTAATGAGCGCGCGAACCCGTTTTACCGCGATTACGGCGCCGGCGGCGCGGGCCGCGATCACGATGGCTTCGGCGCGTCTCACAATGGCGGCGCGGGCGGCGACTTTTCCGACATCTTCGGCGACCTGTTCGGCAGGCGCGGGCCGTCCGGCGCGTTCACGATGCGCGGCATGGATTACCGCTACAACCTCGAAATCAGCTTTCTCGAAGCCGTCAACGGCGTGAAGAAGCGCGTGCAGTTTCCCGATAACGAGACGCTCGACATCACGGTCCCGGCGGGCGTCGAAAGCGGGCAAACGCTCAGGCTTCGCCACAAGGGCGGCCCCGGCGCGGGGCGAGGCGAGCCCGGCGATGCGCTCATCGAACTGAAGATTCAGCCGCATCCCCTGTTTTCGCGCGACGGCGACAACATAACGCTGGAATTGCCGGTTTCGCTTGACGAGGCCGTGCTCGGCAGCCGCATCGAGGTGCCGACCATCGGCGGGCGTGTGACGGTTGCGATCCCGAAGGGCGCATCGAGCGGGCAGGTGCTGCGGCTGCGCGGCAAGGGTGTGCGCAATGCGCGCTCCGGTACGCATGGCGACCAGCTCATCACGCTGAAAATCGTGTTGCCGCCCGTCATCGACCCGGAGCTTGAGCGCCTCATGCATGAGTGGGCGAAGAAGCAGCCCTACGATCCGCGTGCCCGCTTCCGGGAGGCGGCGGGCGCCTGAGTGGCGTTTTTTCGCCCCGCTTGGCTGTCCAGCTCGGACGGCCTCGGGTTTCGCGGCTTCCTGCCGATCGCCGCCACGATTTCCACGATCACCCAGACCACGATAACCGCGCCGAGGATAGCGATGGCCTCGACGGTGTGCATGCCGAAATTCAGGATGGAAAACAGCTCATCGCCGTAGTCGCTTCCGAGAACCGGGCAGGGCAGCGATTGGCCGGGATCGAGAGCGCATCCGGCGACACGCGCCGCCGCTCCCGCGCCGATCAGAGCCAGAATCGGCACAAGGCACAGAATCACCACGACGAGCATCAGCAAACGAAAGGCACGCATGGGCTGTTCCCTCATTCGGCGAGCCAACTCCTACATACTCTAATTCATGCGTCTTGCGTAGGCCCGACCGATTTCGTTCTCGATTGCGCGGGGTTCCGCTCCGCCGCAAACTGGAGAGTGTGAGAAAGCCGGGTAAGGCAAGTGAAGCGCCGAACGCCAAACGCTCCAGCCGAAGGAGAATGTCATGACCACCATCGAGGTGCCGCTCGATTCGAAACTGAGGCTGCTTACGTTCGCGGACGAGCAAGGGCGCGCGAGGCTCGGCATCGTGCGACCGGACGGCCATGTGACCGATGTCGCCGAAGCGGCGCGCCGCGCGGACCGTTGGCTCGGTTTCGACGGCACATCCATGCGCGCGCTCATCGAGGGCGGGGCGGAAGCGCTGGCGGAAGTTCGCGAGCTTGCGGAGATGGTGCCGCACGGCGGTTTCAATATCTCCGCCGTGCGAATCCTTCCGCCGCTGCCGCGCCTCAACGGCAACATTTTCTGCGTCGGCTGGAATTTTCCGGAGCATTTCAGCGAGGGCGCTGCCTTCCGCGACCCGAACCAGAAATTGCCCGAGCATCCGGTGTTCTTCTCGAAGGGGGTCGCCGCGCTGAACGGCCCGTTCGATCCGATCCCCTACGACGCCGCTATTTCGGCGCAGATCGACTGGGAGGCGGAGCTTGGCGTCGTGATCGGCAGGCGCGGCAAGAACATCAGCGAATTCGAGGCGCTGGACTACGTGTTCGGCTATACCGCGATCAACGACGTGTCAGCGCGCGATGTTCAGAAGTCGCGCCATGGCGGGCAATGGCTGAAGGGCAAGAGCCTCGACGGCACCGCGCCCATGGGGCCGTGGATCGTACCAGCGGGCGAGTTCGACGCGAGCGCGGTTCGCATCGTAACGCGCGTGAACGGCGCCGTGAAGCAGGACGGGAACACGCGCGACATGCATTTCAGGATCCCGCGCGTCATCGCGGAGCTTTCGCGCGGCATGACGCTTCAGCCGGGCGACGTCATCTCCACCGGCACCCCGCCGGGCGTCGGCATGGGGCGCACGCCGCCGGAATGGCTGAAGCCCGGCGATGTGCTGGAAACGGAGATCGAGGGGATCGGCACCATGCGCAACGTCATCCGCGAGGCGTGATGCCGAGCGCTCCGGCGGGACGGTGGCAGATGTCGGCAATACTGTGGGGCGACGATGACGGAAACCCGAAACGAAACGGAGCGCGATTTCTCGCGCCCCGTCTTTCGACCGAAATCGGAAATGAGCCTACTTGCCCTTCTTCGCCTTCGGAGCAGCCTTCGCCGGAGCGGCGGCGGCCTTGGCCGTAGCCGGCTTCGCGGCGGGTTTCGGAGCTGCTGGTTTCTTCGCCATCGTCTTATTGCCCCTTAGCAATATGTTGCGGACATCGAATCGTGAGCCCGATTCGTATCGTACAAACAAATAACGGCCGTTTGTTTCCACAGTTATTGAAGGGGAGTGCTACTTTTTATTCATATTTCTCCCGGTCCATTCCGAAGACTCCTCGGGAACTCCCCTGAAGCGTCACGCGCGGCATGCGCCAGCCGAGCAGCGATTGCACCCAGCGCTTGCGGAACCTGTCGAGCGAAACGCTTTCGTGCATCGCATGTACCGGCTCGCCGAGAAGGTGCGTGGCGATCATGGAGCGCGAATAGAACGGCGTGTCTTCGAGCGTCTGCACGACGTTCGCGGTGTGGCCCGCGTCGACCCGCGTTTCGCGCGGCATCTTCCAGTAGCGCGTGGGCGGAAGATCGCGGCGCTCGTGAAATTCCACCGGGCTGACGCTGCCGTCAGCCGCGATCCTGATGCCCATATTGAACTTCTCGCGATTCTGCCGGACTCCCTCGTAGAGCATCACGGCGCTGTCGGAGAGGCAGGCACGCGACCAGTTCCAGTAGGAGAAGCCGTTCTCCAGCGGCTCGTCGCCTCGATTGGTGTCGAAATAGCCGGTGCCCGTCCACGACACGGCGGGCGCGTCGAAACGCGCTTCCACCCGCGCGCGCGGCGCAATCGGCGCCCAGAGATGGCGGCCGCCCGTGCCGAAATCGGAGGCGAAGTCGCTGCGTATTTCGGGTTCGAGCGTGACGACGCCTCGAACGGGCAGCCCCGTGACCGGCGCTTTCTCGTCGATGTTCACGGTGAGGCGCGTTCCGTCCCACGAAAGGCTCGACGGTCCCACGGCGAGAAGGTCAGGCGTCGCGCCGAGCGCATGGCGGCATCGCTCGGTCATCGCCCAGCGTGCAACGCCCCGGCCATAAACAGCGACATTGATGGAGCAATGCTGCGCCGGATCGACGATCGCGCGGCGGCGTTCCTTCGCGTAGTACGGCGAGAAGACGCTGCCGATGAACGCGATGATTGTCAGTCCGTAGCGATGGTCTGCACTGAACGCATCGACATACCACCAGGCGTAGCCATTCGGCGCAACAGTCTCGGCAAAGCGAGGTCCGCAACCAGCGCCTCCGATGCGAGAGCGCCAGACAGCGCCGCCATCGGAATGCCCGGCCCCGGATGAACGCTCCCCCCCGCGAAATAGAGGCCCGGCATCGCCGAGCGTATCCCCTGTCTCTGGAACGACGCCATCCAGCCGTGCGAAGCCCGGCCGTAGATCGCTCCCCCCGTTCCCGGCAAGAGGTTCTCGAAATCCTGCGGCGTGGTTCTCACCAGCGCCCCCGGCAGCGGGCGAAGCGTGAGGCCGCATGTTTCCATCAGCCGGAAAGTCTTCGTCTCGCATTCTTCGATCTCCGCTAGGCTCAGGCCGGAACCATTGAAAAGGGCAGGCGCGTTGACGACGGTCAGGAAACGCTCGGCTCCGTTTCCGCTTCGCTCGCCGCGTCCATCGCGATCCTGCGCGCAGAGATAAACCGTTGGCGCGGACGGAAGTTTTCGCTGCCTGAAAATAGCGTCGAATTCTAGGTGATATGGCGCCGCTGGAAAGAAGACGGTATGCCGCGCAAGGGGCAATCCCGAAACTTCGGCCTGAAAGGCAAGTGTCAGCGCGGACAGCGAACGGCGGCGAGGCGGAACGCGGCGCGTGGCGCTCGCGGCATCGCGGCCGAGACGACCGGCGGCGACGGGGGAAGGGTCGGCGTTCAGCACAACGGCGTCGGCGGCGATATGCTCGCCGCTCGCAAGACGCACGCCGGATGCCCGCCCGAATTCGGCGGTGACCGCGGCCACTTCCTTGCCGTAGCGGTAGACGACGCCGAGCCGCCGCCCGAGCGCTTCGAGCGCACTGGCGATCTTGTGCATGCCGCCTTCCACGAGCCACACGCCCTGCTGTTCGACATGGGCGACGAGCATCAGCGTGGCGGGCGTGGCGAAGGGCGAGGCGCCGCAATAGGTGGAGTATCGCGCGAAAAGCTGGCGTAGCCGCGGGTCGCTCATGTGGCGGCAAACGGCGTTCCAGAACGTTTCGTAAGGATTCATGCGCCAGAGGTCGGAAAAGGCGAGTGGCCCGACGCGCCAGATCAGTTTCGGCAGGCTCGGCTTCTGCGCGCGGATGAACGAACGGTCGAGGATGCGGTAGATTTCCGCCGCCTCGCGGCAGAAGGCGCGGTAGCCTAGCGCGTTTTCAATGCCCGCGAAATCCGCGATCGCGTCGAAGCTGCGCGCTTCATCCGCGAAAAGATCGAGCGTGCTTCCGTCCTCCCAGGCATGCCGAGCGATGATTTCGGCGGGCCTGACGGTGAGATAATCGGAAAGCGACGCGTCTGCCTTCTCGAAGATGGCCTCGAAGACCTCGCGCATGGTGAAGACAGTAGGCCCCGCATCGATGGCCACGCCGCCTGCGTGGACTTCGCGCATCTTGCCGCCCGGCTTGTCGAATTTCTCGACCACGGTGACGGCAAATCCTTCGGCGGCGAGGTTCACGGCGGCGGACAGCCCGCCTATCCCCGCCCCGACGATAACGACACGAGTCTCCGGCAAATGAATCTCCCGCAAGAACGGCGTTGACACGCCGACCGGTGACCGTCCAGAAGTGACGGCAGGGCTTGGGACAAAAAGCAGAACGCACAGGCCACGCGCGGTGACTCTCTCTCGAAATATTGCAAATTTGCATAAACGAAGCAACTTTGACACGTTGATGGATCGCGTGTTTGCGTTCCGCGACCGGGTGCTGTCGAGCCCGCGCTTCATCCGTTTCGCCGAGACGTTCCCGCTGACGCGCCCCATCGCGCGCCGCGAGGCGGGGGCGCTCTTCGATCTTTGCTCCGGTTTTATCTATTCGCAAGTGCTGCTGGCGTGCGTTCGGCTTCGTCTGTTCGATCACCTGCGCGCGGGACCGCTCTCGCGGGACGAAATCGCGCGGCGGCTCGGGCTTGGCGAGGACGCCACGGCGCGGCTTCTGACGGCGGCGGTCGCCTTGCGGCTGGTGGAGGAGCGGAGCGGCGGGCGTTACGGCCTCGGGCGGCTCGGCGCGGCGGTGCTGGCGAGCCCCGGCCTCACCGCGATGGTGGAGCATCACGGCCTCGTCTATCGCGATCTCATCGACCCGGTTGCGCTGCTGCGCGGCGAGGCGAAGGCGCATGGCGCGGCGGTTGCCTCCACAGCCGACAAGGGCACGCATCTCGCCTCCTACTGGCCCTATGCCGAGGGCGACACCGGTGCGGACCGCGACGCGGTTTCCGCCTACACGGCGCTGATGGCGGCGACGCAGCCCGCCATCGCCGAAGAAGTGCTCGACGCCTACGATTTCACGCGCCACCGTTGTCTCATGGATGTCGGCGGCGGCGACGGCACATTCCTGCGCGCGGCGGCAAGGCGCGTGCCCGGCCTCGACCTCGTTCTGTTCGACGTGCCCGCCGTGGCCGATCTCGCCGATGCGAAATTCAAGGCGGCGAACCTCGCTCACCGCGCGAAAGCGGCGGGCGGCGATTTCACCAAGGAGTTGCCCAAGGGCGCGGACGTCGTGACGCTCGTTCGCGTGCTGCTCGACCATGACGATGACACCGGGCTTGCGATCCTTTCGTCAGTGCGCGCCGCGTTGCCGCCGGGCGGCGTGCTTGTCGTGGCCGAACCGATGGCGGGAACGCGCGGCGCCGAGAAGGTCGCGGCCTATTTCAGCCTCTATCTGATGGCAATGGGACGCGGCAGGCCCCGCACCGAGGCGCAGCTTCGCGACCTGCTGCAACGCGCCGGCTTCAAGACTGTCAGGCGCCGTGCGACCCATCAGCCGCTTCTCGTCCGCGTGCTCGCAGCCACATCTTGACATCTAGAACGAGTGTAAGTTTGAATTGACATATAAGTCGGTCAAGCTAGGATGACACGGCTTCCGAAGAGACTTAGTGCGCCATGGCCCTCCTTCAAGAGTTCCCAACCGAGACTTTAGCGGTCGTTCTGGAAGAGCCCGAAAAGCTCGGCCTGCGGCGGCTTGCGCTTCCGTCTCCGGGGGATGCCGATGTCGTCATCGACGTCGAGTGGAGCGGGATCAGCACGGGCACGGAACGCCTCCTTTACACCGGGCGCATGCCGCATTTTCCGGGCATGGGCTATCCGCTTGTTCCGGGCTATGAGTCCGTGGGCCGCATTTCATGGGCGGGTCCGGCCGCCGGAATTTCCGTTGGCGAGCGCGTGTTCATCCCCGGCGCAAATTGTTACGGCGACGTTCGCGGCTTATTCGGCGGCACCGCCTCCCGCATCGTGATGCCGGGAGCGCGCGCCATTTCGATTGCCGAAAGCCTTGGCGAGCAGGGCATCCTGTTCGCTCTCTCGGCAACCGCTCATCACGCGGCGTTCTCGGACAAGGGCGTGCCCGCCGACCTGATCATCGGTCACGGCGTTCTCGGCCGTCTCATCGCGCGCATCGTGGTCGCGAGCGGCGCGCCAGAGCCGACGGTCTGGGAAAAGAATCCCGCGCGTTTCGATGGCGCGCAAGGATATACGGTTGTCGATCCCGATCAGGATCCGCGCCGCGATTATCGGGTCATCTGCGACGTGAGCGGCGACTCGACCATCATCGACTCGCTCGTAGCGCGGCTCGCGCCCGGCGGTGAAATCATTCTCGCCGGTTTCTATGCCGACCGGCTCTCCTTCAGCTTCCCGCCCGCCTTCATGAAGGAAGCGCGGTTCCGGGTCGCCGCACAGTGGCAAAAGGCCGACATCCAGTCCGTGTCGAAACTCGTGGACAGCGGCCTTTTGTCGTTTGACGGGCTAATCACGCATCGCGTTTCTGCTGACAATGCGCCTGCCGCATATCGCACGGCGTTCGAAGATCCGGCCTGTCTCAAGATGGTATTAGATTGGAGAACGTTAGCATGAGCCTTGACGCCAACGAAGCCAACGCCCTCGAACGGCAGGCGGCGCAGCTTCGCGCCGAGGCTCACGAAGAGCCCGCAGCCGTGCCTACGGGCGAGGTCAAGAAAGAAACGCAGATCATCGCGATCTACGGCAAGGGCGGCATCGGCAAGAGCTTCACGCTCTCGAACCTGTCCTACATGATGGCCCAGCAGGGCAAGCGCGTGCTTCTCATCGGCTGCGACCCGAAAAGCGATACGACATCGCTTCTGTTCGGCGGGCGCGCCACGCCGACCATCATCGAGACCTCGTCGAGGAAGAAGGCCGCCGGCGAGGAGCTGCGCATTGAGGATGTGTGCTTCAAGCGCGACGGCGTTTTCGCCATGGAGCTCGGCGGCCCGGAAGTGGGGCGCGGCTGCGGCGGGCGCGGCATCATCCACGGCTTCGAGACGCTGGAGAAGCTCGGCTTCCACGAATGGGGCTTCGACTACGTGCTGCTCGACTTTCTGGGCGACGTGGTTTGCGGCGGCTTCGGTCTGCCGATCGCCCGCGACATGTGCCAGAAGGTGATCATCGTCGGCTCGAACGACCTTCAGTCTCTCTATGTGGCGAACAACGTCTGTTCGGCGGTGGAATATTTCCGCAAGCTCGGCGGCAATGTCGGCGTCGCTGGCATCGTCATCAACAAGGACGATGGCACGGGCGAAGCGCAGGCTTTCGCCGAAGCGGTCGGCATTCCGATTCTGTCGGCGATCCCGCAGCATGAAGAACTGCGCCGAATGAGCGCGAATTATCAGATCGTTGGCATTCCCGGCACGACCTGGGGGCCGGTGTTCGAGACGCTCGCCACCAATGTGGCCATAGCGCCGCCGGTGCGTCCGACGCCTCTTTCGCAGGACGGTTTGCTGAATCTGTTCAAAGGTGATGCGGTCGGCCGTGGAATCGTGCTCGAACCGGCATCGCAGTCCGACATGCGCGGGCACGAGATCGTCGAGAAGCCCTCCCTCGAAATCGTTTACGACGTAGCATAAGGCAGTTTGCGAGTTCACATGACAGCACTTGAACGCCAATCCTCAGAAGCCGCCTCCGGCGAAGTCGTTTACGACGACGCCGGACGGGTCGCGGTTGCGGAGGCGTCGGCCGTCAAGGCTGAGGCGGGCGTCGACGTCACCGCTGGCGTCGGCTGTCATGCGGGCGCGGCGGAGATGAAGAAGGCGGCTGCGGCTGCTGGCCAAAGCGAGCTTCTGGAGCAGTTCGCGAAGGACTATCCGCAAGGCCCGCACGACCAGCCGCAGACCATGTGTCCGGCCTTCGGGTCGCTCCGCATCGGGCTTCGCATGCGCCGCACTGCGACGGTTCTCTCAGGCTCCGCCTGTTGCGTTTACGGCCTGACCTTCACCTCTCATTTTTACGGCGCGAAACGCACCGTCGGCTACGTTCCCTTCAGTTCGGAAACGCTCGTCACCGGCAAACTCTTCGAAGACATCCGCGACGCTGTTCACAAGCTCGCCGACCCGGATCAGTACGACGCGATCGTCGTCACCAACCTTTGCGTTCCGTCCGCCTCCGGCGTTCCGCTGCGTCTCCTGCCGAAGGAGATCAACGGCGTCCGCATCGTAGGCATCGACGTGCCGGGCTTCGGCGTACCGACGCATGCGGAAGCGAAGGATGTGCTGTCCGGCGCGATGTTGCGCTATGCGCGCGGCGAGGCCGAGGCGGGCCCGGTGCAGGCACCGCGCGGTGGTCGCTCCGAAAAGCCGACCATTACGCTTGTCGGCGAGATGTTCCCGGCCGACCCCGTCACCATCGGCATGATGCTTGAGCCGCTCGGCCTCGCCGCCGGGCCGGTCGTGCCGACGCGCGAGTGGCGCGAGCTTTACGCCGCGCTCGACTGTGCCGCCGTCGCCGCGATCCATCCATTTTATACTGCGTCCTTCCGCGAATTCGAGGCGGCTGGTCGCTCGATCACAGGCTCCGCGCCGGTCGGCTATGACGGCACGGCAAGCTGGCTTCTCGCCATCGGCGAGCTTTGCGGCGTCGCGCGCGACAAGGTCGACGCAGCCCTGAACCGCATCCTGCCCGCCGTGCGCACCGCGCTCGCGAAGGCGCCGGTCAAGGGCCGCATCACCGTTTCCGGCTATGAAGGCTCGGAGTTGCTCGTCGCGCGCATGCTGATCGAAAGCGGCGCCGACGTGCCCTATGTCGGCACAGCCTGCCCGAAGACGCGGTGGTCCGAATCGGACCGCGAATGGCTCGTATCGAAGGGCGTGCGCGTGCAATATCGCGCCTCGCTCGAACAGGATATCGCGGCGGTGGACGAGTTCCATCCCGACCTTGCCATCGGAACGACGCCCGTCGTGCAGCACGCGAAGGCGAACGCGATTCCCGGCCTCTATTTCACCAACCTCATATCCGCTCGCCCGCTCATGGGCGTTGCAGGCGCCGGCTCGCTCGCGCAGGTGGTCAACGCCGCCATCGCCAGCAAGGCCCGCTTCGAGGAGATGAAGGCGTTCTTCGGCAGCGTCGGCACGGGCTACCAGGCCGGTGTGTTCGATGAGGCTCCGAAGGAGCCCGCGAAGGTCAAGGAATTGCCGTTGAAGAAGCCGTCGGCGACCGACCTCCCGAAGGAGGCCATGGGATGCTGATCGCGGATCTCGACAGAGCTGGCGGCTATTGGGGCGCGGTCTACGTCTTCACGGCCGTGAAGGGGCTTCAGGTCATCATCGACGGGCCGGTCGGCTGCGAAAACCTGCCCGTTACGGCGGTGCTGCATTACACGAACGCGCTCCCCCCGCACGAGCTTCCCATCGTGGTCACGGGGCTGTCCGAGGAAGAACTCGGCAAGACCGGCACCGAAGGGGCCATGAGACGCGCCCACAAGGTTCTCGACCCCAGAGTGCCGAGCGTCGTCGTCACAGGCTCCATCGCGGAGATGATCGGCGGCGGTGTGACGCCCGAGGGCATGAACATCCAGCGGTTCCTTCCGCGCACCATCGACGAAGACCAGTGGCAGAGCGCCGATCGCGCGCTCGTCTGGCTGTGGAAGGAATACGGCGTCAAGAAGAAGGCCAAGGCGAAGCCGAAGGCTGCCGACGCCAAGCCGCGCGTAAACATCATCGGGCCGAGCTACGGCGTTTTCAACACGCCGTCCGATCTCGCGGAAATCCGCCGCCTGGTCGAGGGTATCGGAGCCGATGTCAATCTCGTCTTCCCGCAAGGCACGCATCTGAACGACATTCCGCGCCTCGCCGACGCAGACGCGAACGTTTGCCTTTATCGCGAGTTCGGCCGCCTTTTGTGCGAAGCGCTCGAAAAGCCCTATCTTCAGGCTCCCATCGGGCTGCACTCGACGACGAAGTTCCTGCGCGCGCTTGGCGAGACGCTCGGCCTCGATCCCGAACCGTTCATCGAGCGGGAAAAGCAGACGACCATCAAGCCGCTCTGGGATCTCTGGCGATCCGTGACGCAAGACTTCTTCGGCACGGCGAGTTTCGCCATCGTCGCGAACGAGACATATGCGCGCGGCGTCCGCCATTTTCTCGAAGACGAAATGGGCCTGCCTTGTACTTTCGCAGTATCCCGACTCACCGGAAAGAAGACCGACAACGACGAAGTGCGTCGTTTCATCCGCGAAAAGCCGCCTCTCATCCTGTTCGGCTCGTATAACGAACGCATGTACCTGGCCGAAGCGGGTGGGCGCTCAATGTATATCCCCGCTTCTTTTCCGGGCGCGATCATTCGTCGCCATACGGGAACGCCTTTTATGGGCTACGCTGGCGCTACCTACCTCGTGCAGGAAGTCTGCAACGCCTTGTTCGACGCACTTTTCAATATTCTGCCTTTGGGGAAGGATCTGGACCGGATCGAGGCCACTCCTTCCCGGCTCCTGCGTCAGCTTCCTTGGGATGAAGACGCCAAGGCGCTGTTCGACGACCTCGTCGAGGCGCAGCCGGTGCTTGTGCGGATATCGGCGGCAAAGCGGTTGCGGGATGCAGCGGAGAAAGCTGCGCGCGAGGCTGGTGAAGCAAAAGTTACGGCGGTGCGCCTTGGTCAGTCGACTGCGCTGTCCGTCGATGGGAGGGCCGCATGACGGCCGCTGATCTCGGATCGGGCAAGACTGAGAAGGATGCGGATATAGTGCCTTCCTTGAACACTCAAGACTGCCATACGCACGCACGCATACGGGCGAGAGAGGCGCAGGAGTTTCGGCTGATGTTTATCGCCACTTTTCCGCTTTTTCTGGCTGCGGGACTGGTGAAGCGAGCAGTTTCCCCGCGACGCGGCGACGCGCGGCGGAAATCCGTCTTCGCTGAAGCTCGCGCAGCTGCCAATACATGTATTCCATTCGCATTCATGCGATAGGAAAAGGTTTCACCCGGATGTCCGGGCGAAAGAACTCCATGGCAAGAACGCCATGGCGAACCCGGCCGCGAGGGCAATGCGCGGTAACTGCAAGAGTCCACTTTAGCGGAGATCAAGCTTATGGCTCAAGAAGAAAGGGATGTCTCGCTCACCGGGCTGACCGAAGGCGAGGCGAAGGAATTTCACAGCATCTTTGTTGCTAGCTTCATCGGCTTCAGCATCGTTGCGATCATCGCTCACGTTCTTGCTTGGAACTGGCGTCCTTGGGCTCGCCCGCTCGCCGACCTCGGCGACGGCGTGCAGACCGCGGCCCTGACCATTGTCCAGTATCTCGCCTAATTCATAAGGAGAAAATCACATGTGGCGCATTTGGCTTCTTTTTGATCCCCGCCGGGTTCTGGTCGCGCTGTTCGCGTTCCTGGTTGTCCTGGGTCTCCTGATCCACTTCATCCTCCTCAGCACCACCCGCTACAACTGGATCGACACTCCCGCTCCGGCTGCGGCTGCTCAGAACTCCGCCCTTCCGGCTCGTTGAGCGGTTGGGACCACACAGAATGGCGGATGAGGATAGTCGCGCCTCATCCGCTTTCTTGGGACTTTTTCAAAGGGAGGTCGAGCGGCGGCTCGCCTCCTAATTGGAGGTGAGCGATGGCATTGCTCAGTTATGAAAAAAAATACCGTGTTCGAGGTGGCACCCTCGTAGGGGGCGACCTTTTCGACTTCTGGGTGGGCCCATTCTATGTCGGATTTTTCGGGGTCACCACGCTGTTCTTTGCGCTCCTTGGAACGGCTCTGATCGTTTGGGGGGCTGCCCAAGGGCATACTCTCAATATCTGGAAGATCAACATCGCTCCTCCAGACCTCAGTTACGGTTTGGGTGTGGCTCCTCTAGCCAAGGGCGGTCTGTGGCAGCTCATCACGATCTGCGCGACCGGCGCGTTCATCTCATGGGCGCTGCGCGAAGTTGAAATCTGCCGCAAGCTGGGTATCGGTTACCACGTGCCGATCGCTTTCAGCGTTGCGATCTTTGCGTATCTCAGCCTTGTCGTCATCCGTCCCGTTCTCATGGGCGCTTGGGGCTTCGGTTTTCCCTACGGCATCATCAGCCATCTAGATTGGGTATCCAACACTGGATATCAATATCTGCACTTCCACTACAACCCGGCCCATATGCTAGCGATCGCGTTCTTCTTCCTGACGACGCTGCTTCTGGCAATGCACGGTGGTCTCATTCTCTCGGCCCTCAACCCGGGCGGCCGCGATGTTGTGAAGACGCCCGAGCATGAGAACGCCTTCACCCGCGATCTTCTGGGTTACTCCATCGGCACCATCGGCATTCACAGGCTCGGCGTTTTCTGCGCGATCATGGCGGTTCTCTTCAGCGCCCTGTGCATCGTGTTGAGCGGACCCTTCTGGACCAAGGGTTGGCCCGAGTGGTGGAACTGGTGGTTCAATATCCCAGTCTGGCGCTAGGGGAAACAGACCATGGCCGAATATCAAAATATCTTTACGCAAGTTCAAGTTAAGGGGCCGGCCCATCTCGGCGTTCCCCTCTACCGCGACCAATACGGCCGCACCGGCAAACCGTTCCATGTCTATCTGCTCGGCATCATCGGTGACGCTCAGATTGGCCCGATCTACCTCGGTTTGACCGGCGTTGCTTCGCTCATCTTCGGGTTCATCGCTATCGAGATCATCGGCCTCAACATGGCCGCCTCGGTGGACTGGAGCCCGGTGCAGTTCGTGAAACAGCTCCCCTGGCTCGCGCTTGAGCCGCCGGCGCCTGAGAACGGGCTCAAGATCCCGCCGTTGAACCAGGGCGGCTGGTGGCTCTGGGCTGGCTTCTTCATGACGGCGTCCGTGATGCTCTGGTGGGCTCGCACCTATCTGCGCGCTCGGCAGCTCGGAATGGGCACGCATATCGCCTGGGCGTTTGCCGCCGCGATCTTCCTGATGCTGTCGTGCGGTCTTTTCCGCCCGGTGCTCATGGGAACGTGGGGTGAAGCGGTTCCGTTCGGTATCTTCCCGCACCTCGACTGGACGGCGACGTTCTCCATCCGTTACGGGAACCTTTACTACAACCCCTTCCACATGCTCTCGATCGTCTTCCTGTACGGCTCCACGCTTCTTTTTGCGATGCATGGCGCCACGATCCTCGCGGTCAGCCGCTTCGGCGGTGAGCGCGAAATCGAGCAGTCGACCGATCGCGGCACGGCGCTTGAGCGTGCTGGTCTCTTCTGGCGCTGGACCATGGGCTTCAACGCTTCCATGGAATCGATCCATCGCTGGGCTTGGTGGTTTGCGGTTCTTTGCCCGATCACCGGCGGTATCGGCATCCTTCTGACCGGAACTGTCGTCGATAACTGGTATCTCTGGGGCATCAAGCACGGTTTCGTGCCGGTTTATCCCGAGACGCTGCCCGTCATCGTTGACCCGGCCCTTCTTCCGGGAGCTCCCAAATGAGTTACAAGCAACGAATCCTGACCCTTGCCCTTGCGGGCGCGGCACTGGCGGTCTTTCTGGTCGTGTTTGCCTACTACACGCTGCAGCGCCCTACGGTTGAGTGGCTGCAGTGGGGGTATCGCGGAACGGGCTTGGTCCACCTCGTCAACTCCCGCGACATCCAAAACCAGCAGCGGGAGGGTCTGCATGCCGTTCCCGCCGCGGATGAGACAATCGATCCGGCTGGCACGAAAGCTTCCGAAGTGTATCTGAACGTCAAGGTTCTCGGCGATCTCGACTCGAACGAGTTCCTGCGGTTCATGACGGCGATCACCAAGTGGGTGGCGCCGGTGCAGGGCTGCGCATATTGCCATAATGAGGCGGATTTCGCCGACGAGAATGTCGTTACAAAGATCGTCTCTCGTCGCATGATCCAGATGACTCAGGATCTCAACGCGAAATGGAAATCTCACGTTGCGATCAATGGCCAAGGCGTGACCTGCTACACCTGCCATCGTGGTAATCCGATCCCGAAGAACGTCTGGTATACCCCGGTCGAACCCCGGTTCTCGCAAGCTCTGCTCGGCAATCTCGCCGGCCAGAACCAGCGCGCTACCGCCGTCGGCCTGACGTCACTGCCGTTCGATCCCTTCACGCCCTTCCTAGTGAAGAGCGATCAGATCCGCGTGGTGGGCAAGACCGCTCTGCCGACGACGAACCGTATGTCGATCAAGCAGGCGGAATGGACCTATGGGTTGATGATGTCGATGTCCAAGTCGCTCGGCGTCAACTGCACCTACTGCCACAACTCCCAGAACTTCCAGTCTTGGGGAGCGAGCAGCCCGCAGCGTGTGACTGCCTGGTACGGCATTCGTATGGTGCGTGACATCAACAATAACTACATCAACCCGCTCACGCCGCTTTATGCGAACGTTGCCGGCCGCAAAGGTCCGGCTGGCGACATCGCGAAGGCGAACTGCGCAACCTGCCATCAGGGCGCTTTCAAGCCCCTCTACGGCGTAAGCCAGCTGAAGGACTACCCGGTGCTTGCGGGTCCCTCCAGTGCGGTGAAGACGCAGTAACTTTGAGAGCGGTGTCGGCGCCTGGTGCCGACACCTTTTGCCATTGCTCGAACAGGAACCCCCGCTCCGGCGGGGGTTTTTGTTTTACAGCCTCGTAGGTGTTTGTTGTCGATCAGTTTTTCTACTCAAATCGTGTCCGATTAAAAGGCAGGCTGATCTAAGCCTTGGTTCAACGCCCGCTACTCAACCGGAAACCTCCCCGCGCATGCGGAGCGGAGGGCGTTCAGGGCGAAACAGGGCCGCAGGGTTTTGAAATCTCCCCGCGCATGCGGAGCGGAGAAGTTGCGCGTCAAGTTCTGCAAAATCGCCCGGCCATAGCTCGGAATGTTTCCTAGACTACAGCCCGTTCCGATCCGATTGAATCGCAATCAGATCGGTAAAACGGTCTCTTCTTGACGTTTAGAGCCGGATCCGATCAGGTTGGGTCAACCTGATCGGTGGATCCGGGTCTAGTCCAGCTCGTGCAGGAACGCCAAATCGTCGCGATGAATGAGCGCCGCCCGCCCGGCATAGCCGAGCGTCGCCTCGATTTCGTGGGAACTGCGCCCGGCGATGCGCGCGGCTTCGTCGGCGCTGTAGGCGATGAGCCCGCGCCCGATTTCGCAGCCGTGACCGTCGCGGATGATGACCGCCTCGCCGCGCTCGAATGCGCCGCTGACGCCGGTGACGCCTGCGGGCAGGAGGCTGCGGCCGGAGCGCAACGCACGCGCCGCGCCGTCGTCGATGAGCACGACGCCCTTCGGTTCGAGCGTGCCCGCGATCCAGCGCTTGCGGGCCGCGACCGGGTTCGCCGAAGCGAGAAACCATGTGCAGCGCGCGCCGTTGGCCAGCGCCCGCAGCGGATGAAGCTCCTTGCCGCTCGCGATGACCATATGCGTGCCGGCCGAGACGGCCAGCTTCGCGGCGGTGATCTTCGTCACCATGCCGCCGCGCGAAAGCTCGGTGCCCGCGTCGCCCGCCATGGCCTCGATTTCAGGCGTGATCTGCGTGACAACATCGATATGGCGCGCGTCGGGGTTCTTCGCGGGCGGCGCGGTGTAAAGACCGTCGATGTCGGACAGGAGAACGAGGCAGTCCGCCGTCATCATGGTGGCGACGCGCGCGGCAAGGCGGTCGTTGTCGCCATAGCGGATTTCGGCGGTGGCGACGGTATCGTTCTCGTTCACCACGGGAACCGCGCCGAGCTTCAGAAGCGTCGCGATGGTGCTGCGAGCGTTAAGATAGCGGCGGCGCTCTTCCGTGTCGCCCGGCGTCACGAGGATCTGCGCGGTCGTGATGCCGCGCTCGCGAAACACGGTCTGATAGGCATGCGCGAGCGTCACCTGCCCGACGGCGGCCGACGCTTGCGCCTCTTCCAGCTTGAGCGCACCGGGTGCCAGCCCAAGCGCGCGGCGGCCGAGCGCGATCGCTCCCGACGACACGAGAATGACCTCGCGCCCTTGCGCCTTGAACTCCGCCACGTCATCGCCGATGGCTTCGAGCCACGCCTTTTTCAGCGTGCCGGTTTCGCGGTCGGTCAGGAGCGCCGAGCCGATCTTTATCGCGATGCGGCGCGCGTTCTGCCATTCCGGCCTGGAGTCGAGTGCCGTGCGCGCGCGGTGTGGGTCAGTGAGCGTCATGATGGCGTTGAAAAACGCCGAATTGGGGCGTCCGTCAAGCCGGTTGCTGTTGCGGCCGTTTCGACGCCGCGCCGATGGCGAAGGACAGCGGCAGCGCCGTCGTGAACTTGATCTGCTCCATCGCGAAGCTGGAGCTGACATCCGTCAGGTCGATCTGCGAGATGAACGCCTTGTAGAAGCGGTCGTAGCTGGCGATGTCCGGCACGACCACGCGCAGCTGGTAATCCACCGCGCCGCTCATACGGTATGCCTCGACGATCTCGGGGAAGCTCGCCACCACCTTCTGGAAGCGCTCGAGCCAGACGGCATTATGCTGGTTCGTCGTGATGGCGACGAAAACGGTGACACCGGCGCTGACGCTCTTAGGGTCGAGCAGCGCGACGCGCTTCTGGATGACGCCGTCCTGTTCGAGCTTCTGGATACGCCGCCAGCATGGCGTCGTCGACAGGCCGACCTTCTTGCCGATTTCGGCGACAGGAAGCGTGCTGTCCTCCTGCAAGATCGTGAGAATTTTGATGTCCATAAGGTCGAGCATGAGCGAATCCAGTAAATTCTTTCCGCAATGCGCATGCCTGCGCAACGGCTTCCCACACTACATTCGCTGAACGTTCTTGCACAGAATAATATTTCTCAGAGCCGCCTGCGTTAAATGGTCACCTTCAAACCGTCCGCGGCCGCCATGCAAATGCGCGGATCAATGCGATCCACCGCCGCGAGCATTTCGTCTCCCATATGCGTGAGAAGATAACGCTTTGCGCCAATGGAGGAAAATTTCGCAGCAAGCCTCTGATAGTCGAGATGCATGTCGACCCTGGTGCTGTAGGTCGAACACTCGACGAGATACAGGTCCGCCCCCCGGCCTGCCGCGATCACGCCGCCGCAGAACCCGCTGTCCCCGGAGAAACTGAACTGCTTGTCGCCGTCGCAAATCGACAAGGCCAGCGAGGGCGATCCGGAGAAGTGGTCCACTTCGAACGCCTCGACGAGGAGGCCGCGCCATTCGATGGTAAAGCCCGGATGAAGGTCGCGGAAGATAATTTCGAACGGCTTCCTCGCGCCGAGAATGCCCGGATAGACGCTCTCCATCAGGCTTTCGAACCGACTTTCGATGCCCGGCGGTCCGAATATTTCCATCGGCTTCTCGGTCCTGTCGATGAACATGCGGTCGAGAACGAGGGACGGCAGGCCGCCGAAATGATCGCCGTGGCAATGCGAGATCAGGATGGCGTCGACAGCCGAGATGCGGACGCCGGCGCGCTTCAGCGCATGCGGCGACGTCGCACCGCAGTCGATCATGAGCCTGCCATGCGATGTATCGAGCAGATAACAGCTGTTGAACCGGCCGCCGGAGGCGAAAGCGTCGCCACAGCCGATGACTGTCAGTTCCATGCGAACCTCACGCTTTGGAGGAAGGGCGGGCGGTGACTTCGGCATGCCAACGCGCAAAATGCGGCACCCCCTCCGGCACGGCAAGCCGGGCAGGTTTCATGAAATCGGCGGCAATCATGGCTGTGATATCGGCGACGGAAAAGCGCTCGCCCGCGAGATAGCGCGCTTCGCCAAGGCGCCGGTCGAGGATGCGAATGATGTCGGAAACGCGCGGCTTGTTGGCTTCGGCCCATGCGGCAACCTGCGGCACTTCGAGGCCCGCCATCGCAGGGTGGCTATGGCGGAAACACTGTGCGACCGGGAACAGAAAATTCAATTCCGCGATCCGGTTCCACATTTCGACGGTGGCGATTTCGAGCGGCGTCTGCCCGAAAAGCGACGGCTCGGGCTGCAACGCCTCGAAGTAACGGCAAATCGCGATCGATTCAGAAATCGACGTCCCGTCGTCGAGAACGAGAACAGGCACGCGCTGCACGGGGTTGAGACCAGAAAACGCCTCGGATTTGTGGGCGCCGGACATGATGTCGACGTTCTCGAAGGGGACGGCGATGGCCTTCTCGGCCAGAAACACACGGACACGGCGCGGATTTGGCGCGCGCTTCTCGTCGAGTATCTTCATTTGTTTACCAGGCTTCGCGATTGTCTCGAGTGTCGCGGAACAGAAACGACCTTTCAAGCGGATAAACAAATATCAACGCAATATTAGCACTTTCGAGCGATCCTGCATGAGGCGCGTGCCGGGGCAGCAGAGCGCAGAACTCCTCCAAAGTGGATGATGGGTTGATGAGTACCGCTCGTTCCTTGAGATGGCGCCGGTTCAAGCATAATACGAGCAACCCAACCCCGCACCCGAGTGATAACTCTGCGGTCAAGCACGATTTCGCCTACGACCTGCTGGTCATGTTCGTAAGGAACGAAACCGTCGCGGCGCTAACCGTTCCGATCATTGCCATTTTTGTTGCCGCCACCATGCTGAACTGGGCGACTGAGCCGCGTCAGCTTCTCCTATGGCTCGCAACGATCTTCATTTCCGAGGGCATCCTCCTTGCGCTGTGCCGCCAGTTCAAGCGGCAGCCGCGCGAGACGGTCGATCTCGTGCAGTGGCGGCGCAACCTCGCGGCAGCCGAGTTCCTCTACGGCGTCTGCTGGGCGGCTGTGGCGTTCACGCCCTTCATGGTGCAATCGCAGGCGGCGTTCTTCTTCCTGTTCGCGGCGCTGACCGTGGTCACGGCGATCCGGATGCTGTTCGCCGCTTCGGTGATGCACATCCTGCACGCTGGGACGGCTCCGGTGACGGCCGCGCTGGCCTTGCGCTTCCTGATGACGGGCGAGCCGTTCTACTGGGCGCTCGCGGTGGTCGCGGTCGGGATTCACTTCTACTTCGTCTTCCTCGTGAAGAACCTTCAGCGGACGGCGCTCTCGATGCTCGACTACCGCGCGGAGAAGGACCGTCTCATCGAGGAACTTGAGAAGGCGAAGGCCGTCTCCGACGAAGCGCGTGTCAGGGCGGAGGCGGCCAATGTGGCGAAGTCGAAATTCCTCGCCAACATGAGCCACGAACTCCGCACGCCCCTCAACGCGATCATGGGTTTCTCGGAGATGATCAAGGAAGAAGTTCTCGGCCCCATCGAGAACGAGAACTATCGCTCCTATGCCGCCGACATTCACGAATCGGGCAGCCATCTTCTGAAGCTCATCAATGAGATCCTGGACCTGTCGCGCATCGAGGCCGGGCGTTACGAGCTGACGGAAAAACCCCTCGACGTGGCCGAGACGGCGCTCGAAAGCCTGCGCCTGATGCGCATCGATGCCCATCAGAAGAACCTGCGCGTGGTGACGGACTTCCGCCCCGACATGCCGCGCATCATGGCCGACGAGCGCGCGCTTCGCCAGATCTGCCTCAACCTTCTCTCGAATGCGATCAAGTTTACGCCCGATAACGGCCTGATCGCGGTCCGGGCGGGCATCCTGCCGAGCGGCGAGGCGGTGCTTTCGGTTCGCGATAACGGCCCCGGCATCCCGGAGGAGGAAATCTCGCAGGTCTTGCGGGCCTTCGGACAAGGGTCTCTCGCGCTCAAGACGGGCGAAAGCGGGACTGGCCTCGGACTTCCCATCGTAAGCGGTCTTGCCGAGCTTCACGGTGGACGGTTCGAACTCCGCAGCAAGCTCGGTGTCGGCACCGAAGCGTCTCTCATCCTGCCGAAGGCGCGGGTTTTGCCCATCGTGCCCCAGCCGCGCAAGCCGGTGCCGCAGCCGGTTCCCGCCGAAGTACCGTATCTGATACGCGGCGCCGCCTGACGCGAGAAGAATGGCCGGTTCAGCCGGCCATTCGTCCGCAAGCGGCGGCGCTTCATTTCCCCTGTTGGCCGCCGCGCGCCTCGGGAAGCTTCCGCACCTCATCGCTGTTCATGCGAAGCTTGATGCGGTCGGCCATCTGCTGAAGTTCGTCGGACGTGATCTTCACGACCTTTTCGCCGAGACCGAGAAGGCGGCCAAGTTCGATCGTGACCGACTTGATACTGCCGTCCGAACCCCGGTCGATCTGCACCACCTTGCCGAGGTTTACGCCGTCCGAACTGTAGACCGGCATGCCGCGCATGTCGGGCTTGCCGGACTGCGCTTGCTGTTGGCCGGACGCCGATTGCTGGCCGTTATCGGCCGACGCCTGGCCGGATGCGCCGTTCATGCTTCTCGCCGACGCCATCATGCCGGGATATTGCCGCGCTGCGGCGACGATAATCTGACATGACGGCGGCAGCGAGGAAACCTTCTGCCCCAGACAGGCGTCGCGGTCGTCGGAGTCGCCGCACTGCTTGCGGATCGCGGCGTGGCAGGAATCGGTCACGTCGCGCACAGCGGTCTGCATATATCGCGACACGCGCCTCAGCGTGAAACGGCAACGGCGGCTCAACTGATCGGAATAGGCTTTCATGCAAGCCGCGACGCGCCCGCCCCCCGGCGTGACGTCGCCGCAATAGCGGTCGATGTCGTCGCCGCAGGCATCTTCGATCCGCCCCATGGCCATCGCCACACGGTCGCGGAGATCGGAGCGGGACAGACGCTCGAAAACGTCGCCCGAAGAACCGGAGCCGGAACGGTCATCCGCGCCGTCGCGATCGCCTGACCCGTCGGCGCGCTGCGTGGCTCCGCCTCCGGCGCTTCCCGGCTTGTCCATCTGCTGGTCGCCGCCACTCTGGCCTCGCTGCTGCGGAGCCTCCTCGCTCAACGCGGGAAACGGCGTCAACGCGAGCGCTGCTACGAGAAACATTGCTTTTTTCATGGTCGTCTCCGTGTTGTTCCAAGACCGGCCCCGCCCGCCCACGCCTTCGACCCCTCCCTGTCGGGGCCTCGATCAGCCCTGCAAGAAATCGCCGCTTCAGAGTTTCTTGCCGTCGCCACTATCGTCATCGTCTTCATCGTCATCGGTTTGGGCAGCGGCCGGTTCCTGAATCCGCGCGATCAGAAGGGCTACCTCTCCGTCGTTTCGAAGCCTCTCAAGAATAACTTCGCGGATGTCGTCGCTTCGGTCGGCCGCGCGGTTCGACCGGGTGCGCTCTTTCGTGCCACTCTGGTCGCGCATGGCGCTTCGGTCCGTACAATCGCCGCCGCGATCCATCATTCCGGCGCGGTCGCCCATGCGATCCATCATGTCATCGCCCCGGCCGCCCCAGCGGTCGGACATTCCGCCACGCATGCCGCGTTCACGCGTGGCCTCGGCCAGCATCGCCCGAATTTCCGCGCGGCCTTCGGGGTCGGCCAGCATTTCGCGAAGCGCGGCCCGCCGCTCGCGGCGTTCGTAATCGTCGTCGCCTCGCATGCGATCCTTGAGACGGTCGCTCCAGTCGCTGGCGCGTCCGGAAGAGTAGTCCGACGCGCCCCATCTGCCAGCTGACGCGGGCGCAACCGGCAGACACAATGCGAAGGCGGTGAATAGAAACGCGCCCCCCGATAGCATCGATTGCCAAGTCATGGTTGTTTTCCTCTGCTACTAAACTGCGTTGATGCAATTTAGGGCAAAAAGCGCCTTGAATGTCTACGGCACTAGGAAGAACATTGCGGAACGTGCGGGACTTAGTGTAATATTGTATAATAGAGTATTTCCGTTATTTTCGATTTTCCGATATATTTGCCGTTTATATTATTTTCCGCAAAACCTTGTGCGATGCGCCCACGGGAAGCAGTGCTCGCCGGCGTGGAAAGCCTCGACATTTGCCTCGGTCGTGGATATGCGATGACCCGGCGCGATTGAAAAAAGCGATGGCCGCGTTCGCCTTCACCCGTGCTGTCGCTATGAGCGATGCTTCGAGCGAACTATGTAAAGCGCTCGTGTCATGCCCTTGACCTAGGGAAGGGTGAATCAGGAAAAATCCAATGGCGACGACATATTCCCTTCAAAACGTTCTCGCGCATGAAATGGGCGATACGCGCCAGCGCCCGTACGACCGCGTGCTCGTGCGCGACCTCGTATTGCCTGCCCGCATCGGCATCTGGAGCGAGGAAAAGGGCATCGAGCAGCGCGTGCGCTTCACGGTGGAGCTTTCGGTGTTGCCGGGCGTGCATCGGCCGGGCGATCTGTCAAGCGTCGTGTCTTACGATTTCATCATCGACGGCATTCGCGACGCGGTGGCGTCCGGGCATGTGCTCCTGACCGAGACGCTGGCCGAGCGCGTCGCCGAGCATTGCCTCTCGCATCGTCGCGCGATGGAAGTGCGCGTCGTTGTGGAGAAGCTCGACCGTGTTCCCGGCGCGTCGCTCGGCTGCGAAATCATCCGCTTTCGTCCACATCAACCTTGACGCGCGCAATGGATCAAGTCCGCCACCTGTGGTAGAGGCTGAAACCGTAACGGGGGACGACCGATGACCGACGCTGGCGCGCAGATCACACTGAACGTGTTTTCGAATTGCTCGGAGGTTGACGTCCGGAAAATCCCGGTGAAAGAGACGGTGGAGAGTTTCTTCGCCTGCTTCGGCAGCGATGCCGTGGCGCGCACCGTTTATTTCATCGATCCCTTTCCGTTCAAGCGGAGTTATGACGCGCTGTGCCGTCGCATTTCGGAGTTTCACGCGCCGCTTGGGCCGTTCGAAATCCATTACACCTACGGGCTCGCCTTCGGTTATCGCAAGAGCATCGTTCTGAGCGAGACGGAATACGCTTTTCAGCTCGAACATGACTGGCGTTTCAACGGGGCTTCGATCCGTCACTCCATCGAAAATCTCGTCGCGGCCATGAAGACGGGCGGCATCGACCATCTGCGCTTCAATCTGCATTCGAACGCCGTTAATCGGTACGATGTCGAACTGGAAGAGACGAGCTTCGCGTCCGTGCCGATGCTTCGGACGCCGATGCGATCCAACAACCCGCATCTGATCCACATCCCCACCTATCGAGAGAAGTGGCTGCACCTGATCGATCCGGCACGGGGCAAGTCGAAAGGCGTCGAGGAAAATCTGTGGCGCGTTCCGAACTCCGCCATCTACGGACCTCTGAACTATCCCGCCACGATCGAGCATAATGACGGTCGAGAACGCCTGCGCCAGCTCGGCAAGACGCTCGGAAAGCCGACGTTCAATTTCCTGATCCGCAGCGGTGCCATGGAGGCGGCCTTCCGGGCCGAGAATTTCCTGAAACGTCGCCTGCGCCGCGCGTGAACCCGAATCGCAGAGTGGCTGACGCTCACGGTAAACGTTCTCTTTTTGCTTGTTCGAAGCCGTAGAACGCCAGCCGGAAGCGATGGAGCCGATGTTCGCGCGACGCCCGCGATCGCAATGCAAGCTCGCTCGTGTCCGTGAAGTCATGAAAGCCACCCTTGAGGGCGGCTTTCATGCATTTGAGGCGATGAGCGTTTCAGAACTTCAGACGCGCGCCGGTGTAGAAAGCATCCCAGTCTTCCGGCGCGCGGCGCTCCGTGTTGTTGAAGCCGGTCGTCGCGGGGGCACCGGTGGCGCTGGTCACATAAGATGTCGACGTCGTGATGTTCGCGTTGAAGTGAAGGTAATTGCCGTAAATTTCCATCGCCGCGCCGTCGAACGCCTGCGTCACGCCGATACCGAAGCGGTCCACGTTCGAATCACGGATACGCGTCGTGCTGAGAGTATTGCCGTTTTCGGCATTCCATATCTGGAAGTACACGGCGACTGAACCGAAGTCGTCGAAATTGCCATACTCCGCATAAATGGTGGACGCGCCAACTTCAAAGATGCGTTTCGTGATACCGACCTGCGTGTACCAATAAGCTGCATCCTGATTAAGCGCTTCCACCGGCGAATTCTCGATATGGCGTATGCCGCCCACGATAGTGCCGTACAGTCCTGTCGGCAGGTGCATGGCTGACAGATTGCCTTCCACGACTTCGATCCTGGAATTCACTCGGTAGCGGGTACCACCAAACGAATTGCTCGAATTGGATATGAGTTGCGAGCTTGCCACGCCGCCGCTCGGACCGGCGGCCGTGTTGGGCTGATTGGTTTGATCGCTGCCGAAAAAGATCGCGTTTGCCGCCCAGGGAGCACCCTGAGTCAACGAGCGCTCGCCCCACCACTGATAGCCGACGCCGCCCGCGACGCGGATGGTGTCGAACTCCTTTTGATAGCGAAGCGCCGCGTCCCAGAAATCGTTCTGACCCCAGGCGAACGAAGCGATGAAGCCGCAGATTATGGGCGAGTCGTATCGAATGACTTCCTGACGCTGGCTGTCGAGCGCGTTCGACAAATTGTTCCAGACCAGACCGCCGACGCTGTAGGCGGCGATCGTTCTCACGGTATTGGTTCCCGTCGAAACCTCTCCTCCGGGGCCCGTAACCGTTATCGTGTTGTTGGTGCTGGTGATGGTGGGAGCCACGGTCCGCGTCGAATTCGGCAGCGCACCCGATGTCGGCCCGGTGGTCACGAATGTATTCGTAGTGGTATTGAACCAGGAGCTTGTCGGCAGTGTATTGTCGCGGATGTAGAAGCTTGTAGCGTGATAGTTTTCCGTATTGCTGAAGCCGCCGCCGAGGTTTATGAGTGTCAAATCCTTGGTCGCGGTGTTCTGCATTCCGAGCGTAACGCGTCCGAACGTTGCATTTTCAATGAAGAAATTCTCTTGCCGGATACGAAGCGCCGTTTCGATGTTGCGATTCTGTTCCGTGAGCTGATCCACAAGGTTGGAAGACGAATCCCGAAATTCGTATTCCATGAGAAAGCCCGCCTTCCAGTCGGGCGCCATCTGTCCGACGCCTTTCATGCGGAAGCGTGTGGAGGCAAAGTTGTTGTCCGCAACGTAGATATCGCTCTGCTTGCCGTCGTTCCAGAAAAGCAGGATCTTGTCCACCCAGCCCGAGAGCTCCAGCGAGACCTTGCGGTTCCCTTTGCGGACGGTTGTCAACTCGAGTTCCGCGACGCGCTCTTCGAGATCCGCGCAGCAGTCGCCGCCGAGGGCAGATTTCGATTTCGACCCGGTATCGGCCGCCAACGCAGAAAGCGGCCAGAAAATCAACGCAAAACCCAGGGTTGTTGCACACGCAAGGCTCGTTCTGCTCACGAGTCCGCCGATCATCTGTATCTCCCCTTCGACCCATGCAAACACGGGTTGGTGTTCTTTCTGGCGGGAGAGCTTGCGCCACCGCCTCCTTTCGAGCCGACAGGCTCCACTCGGTGCTGATACAAATCCGGTCGGCCGTTTGCGCGATGGCCGCTCCACCTGTGGTTGCTAAACGAGTCTTACCCAATGGTAAACAACACCACTTAAAATTGAATTTAACTTGCAGAGGTTTGTTGCGCACCGGCAACGAAACAAACCCGAATCGTGGATTCGCGACTGCCGGATTGCGTCCCGGTGGGAACCACCCGAAACGGGTTTCGGTTTAGCGGATTGTTTCGGAAGGGATGCTCGCGCAAAGATGATCGCGAGGGCGTTCCCGATACCGCGGCAGGTGCTGTAAGCTGCATCGCGCAGCGGTAACGATAGAGCTGGGGGGGCAGATGAGCACACAGAGGGCCGATGTCATCGTGATCGGCGCAGGCCCCGCCGGCCTCGCGGCGGCGTTGGGCTGCCACGACGCCGGCATGACCGCTACCGTTGTCGACACCTCACCCGCCGCGTCGGCTCATGCCGCAACCGGGCGCAGTGCAGCGCTTTTCAATACGACCATCGCCTTTCTCACGCGGCTTGGCGTATGGCATCGTTGCGCTTCGCATGCCGAGCCGCTTCGCGCGCTGCAATTCATCGACGACACGGGGCACCTCCTTCGCGCGCCCGACGCGCTGTTCAAGGCGTCCGAAATCGGCGAGGAAGCCTTCGGCTGCAACATCGCCAATGCCGATCTTGCGAGGACATTAAGAGACGTCGCGGAAGAAAAAGGTATCGCGATTCTCACGCCGGGTCCGCTGCGCACGTTCCACGAGTCTGCCACGCGGGCGATCCTCACCTTCGAGAACGGCACCGAACTTTATGCGCCGCTCGCGGTAGCCGCCGACGGCCGGAACTCGGCAACCCGCGAGGCGGCGGGTATTCGCGCGCTATCGTGGCCTTACGAGCAAACCGCGATGGCGGCGAGTTTCAGCCACGACCGCCCGCATCGCGGGTTGTGCATCGAATTTCACCGGAAAGCCGGGCCGTTCACCCTCATACCGCTGCCTGGCAACCGGTCGAGCTTCGTCTGGACGGAGCGCAAGGCCGATGCGGCGCGTCTGATGGCTCTCGATGATGCCGCCTTCGCGCGCGAGATGGAAACGGCGTCGCATTATGCGCTCGGCCGCATCTTCGACCTCAGTCCGCGCGGGGCGTTCCCGCTCTCTGCCCTCATGGCGCGCGAATATGGCCGCGCCCGTGCCGCGCTTGTCGGCGAGGCGGCGCATGCCGTGCCGCCCATCGGCGCGCAGGGGCTGAACCTCGGCTTCCGGGATGTGGAGGCGCTGCTCGGCCTTCTCGTCGATGCCAAGGCGGCGAATGCGGATCTCGGCGGCGAAGACCTGCTGCGCGATTATTCTGCGGCGCGCCGCGGCGACATCGTGAGCCGCACGCTCGGCGTAGACCTGCTGAACCGCAGCCTTCTGTCCGGTTTCCTCCCGATGCAGGCGGCGCGCGGGCTTGGGCTTTATGCGCTGGGCGCGATCGGGCCGCTGCGGCGGGCCTTCATGCGGCGCGGCATGGCTCCCGCCAGCCCGGTGCAGTGAATTTTATATTTAATCAATCCGCTGAGGTGCTCGTGCTCTTGAGGCGCAGGCGTTTGCTCCGAACCTGCGGCGAGGTGCGCCAAACGTATGCGCCAGAGCGCGCGTTTAGGCTTGACGGCGGGGGTTGCGCTTGCAAGACAGGCGCAGGCTCCCGCAACGCACAGTCCCCGATAATGTTTCTCGATCTCCGGCAAAGGCTGGAATACGGCGCTGTTCTGGCCATCGCGGCGATCATCCGCGCCATGCCGCTCGACAGGGCTGCGGCGTTTTCCGCGCGCGCCTGGCGGTTCCTTGCGCCGAAGACCCATCGTCAGGCCCGCGCGCTACGCAATCTCGCCAAGGCCATGCCGGAGACGACGCAAGCCGAACGCGAGGCCATCGTCGACGACATGTGGGACAATCTCGGGCGCGTGATGGCGGAGACGTTTCTGCTCGACCGCCTTCTGAAAGATCCCTCGCGCTTCACCATCGAGAACCCGGAGTTGCTCGAACGGTACCGCAGCGAGATGGGGCCGCTCGTCGTCGCCGCGCCGCATATGGGCAATTGGGAAATCGCGATCCTGCCGCTTCGCACCATCGGCGCGAATACGGCGGGCGTGTACCGGCTCGTCGAAAACCCCTATGTGGACCGCTACATTCGCAACAAGCGCGCGCAGCTTTATCCGGGCGGCCTGTTCGCCAGCAAGAGCAACGAGGGGCTTGCCACGATCATGCGGATCGCAACGCATGTGCGAAGCGGCGGCGCACTCGGCATGCTGGCCGACCTCGCCGACTGGCACGGCGTGCAGGTGCCGTTCTTCGGCCATCCGATGTGGGCGACCGTCGCGCCCGCCTGGCTCGCGCGGCGCGCGGGCTCGCGGCTTGCGGTCGGCCGTTGCATCCGCATCGGCAAGGAGTCGCGCTTCTCCATCGCATTCAAGGAACTGGAAGTCCCGCGCACCGACAATGTGAATGAGGACATCAAGGCGCTGACCGCCACCATCCAGCGCGAATTCGAGGCATGGATTCGCGAGCATCCCTCGCAATGGATGTGGTCGAACAAGCGCTGGCGCGAGAACGAATTCGATACCTAGAGCCGGAGAAAAGAGACCGTTTTACCGATCTGATTGCGATTCAATCAGATTGGAAGTCGTCAATTCGACGCGGAGAATTCTGGTAACGATGCATCGTTCGAAAACGAGGCCGGGGGAGGAGTGTCAATCGAATATTTCATCAAGGGCGGAACACCCGCGCGCAGCGTCCGTTCATCGCAGCATAGCCCCTAGTGGTCCGATTCCTTGATTCTAGTGGAGCTTCTGAATTTGACATTTGAGCGAGAGCTTTCAGCAACCGAGGACTCAAATGTCAAATTCGCTCCACTAGTGGTCCGATTCCGACATTTGCATCCGTTTGCAGCACCCTCGCAAGCAAATGCCGGAATCAAAGGACTCCACTAGTTTTATTGGCCCGCGAGAAGCCACGCTTTACCGCGGTCCATCCGAGCGTTGTGACCGACGAGGCATGCAATGACGACAACCGGACTTGAAGTCTTCGACAGGACGGTGCAGACCACGAATACTTGGCTTAATGAGATCGCCGAGGAAATCGGGCCTGACCGGCAGCGCTGCTATCAGGCGCTCCGCGCGGTGCTGTTTATCCTGCGCGATCGTCTGCCCCCGGACGAGGCGGCGCATCTCTCGGCACAGCTTCCGCTCCTCGTGCGCGGCATCTTCTACGAAGGATACCGGCCTGCCGGCAAGCCGGACCGCATTCGCTCTCGCGACGAGTTCCTGCAAAGGATCGGCGAATATCTGGAGCAGACCCGGCCCCTTGGGGCGGATGAAGCAGCGCGCGCTGTGTTCAGGGTGCTCGACCACAATGTCGATGCTGGTGAGATGAGTCAGGTGAAGCAGTCATTGCCGCAGGACATTCGCAGTCTCTTTCCTGCACAATAATGCGGCGACAGTTGAAACCTCGCCGTTCACCATCGGCGTTGGCGGGTCAAGCTCCACGTTTTGATGCGATAATCACTTGCATTTCTTCGAGCGCATCGCGGTGGTAACGGCAATTTCCTCGCCCTTCAGGCGGGCGATCTGGCCCTTGACGTCGGCGGCCTGCGAACCGGCTTTCCCGGCTGAAACGGCGGCGATGTCGTCCGAAATCCGCGCCTTGTCGCCCGCGAGCCTCTCGCAACTGAAGCCCATATAAGGCGCGTGATTGACCTTCGCCGGTTCGATCGCCGTGACCCTTTCGGCGGAGATCGGCTCGGAAGTTGTGCGTGTCCCACCGGTCGCAAGGCGTGTGTCGCCGCCCGTGGCGCATGCGCCGAGCGCGAACGTAATCATGATGACGCCGATTTTCCGCAACGTCCCCTCCCTTATTTGGCGCAACGTTGACCGCGTTGCCAGTCCTTTGTCTTCTCCATACGAATGACCGGCCGCGCCATCAAGGAGATTTAAGGCGCATTCGGCTCCAGCGGCAACCTCGCATTCGTCGATGAAGGCCAGCCATGCCTCCACGCCTGCCCGCTTTTCTATCGGCAGCCCGAAAGCTATAACCACAGGGATCGCAGCGCGCAGGCTCGCCTTTGGCTTTGCTTGAAGACCGCCAGTCGGTCACTATCGTCTATCGGATGGATCCTTTGCGCAGCGACAGGAAGATTTGCCCCAAGCCGTACTTTTTGCGTGTAACTTCAATGCCATAAGGTCGCCGATGGCGGCGGCGATCCTGCGCTTCCTCGCGGGATCGCGGATCTATGTGCGCTCGGCGGGCGTTCGCATGGGCGAAATCGATCCTTTCGTGATTGCGGTCATGGACGAAATCGGCATCGACATCACTCACCATCAGCCGCGGACCATCGAGGATCTGGAGGATACGTCCTTCGACATCATCGTGACGCTCGCACCGGAGGCGCATCACAAGGCGCTGGAATTCACTCGTACCATGGCCGTCGATGTCGAATACTGGCCGACGATCGACCCGTCCGCCGCGACCGGCAACCGTGAGCAGATTCTGGAAGGCTACCGCGCCGTGCGCGATCAGCTTTTCGAACGGATCAAGAAGCGGTTCGACATCGCCGGCATGCCGCAAGCCTGAGCACCAGCAAAACAGCCGGTCAATCCGTCGGCGACGCCAAGGCGCCGCTCGGCCATAGCCGGCAACATCACGCCGCCAGCCGAGGTGAGCCGTTACGATCTATTGAAGCCTGATATTGAAGCCTGACGCTCCCTGTCAGCGCATCGCCCCGGCCCAGCCGTTGACGGGATTCACGTCGACGGCAACCTCGACCTCATGCTCGCCGCCGCCCAGGAGCACGCCGCTGACCGGACTCACATCCTGAAAGTCGCGCCCGATGGCAATCGCGATATGCTCCTCGCCGGGAATCATGTTGTTGGTCGGGTCGAAATCGACCCAGCCGATTTCCGGCGACCACACGGAAACCCACGCGTGGCTTGCATCCGCGCCGATGAGCTTCGGCTGGCCCGCCGGCGGATAGGTGAGCAGGTAGCCGCTCACATAGCGGGCGGCGAGCCCCATCGTCCTGAGACACGCGATTTCGAGATGCGCGAAGTCCTGGCACACGCCGCGCCTGATGCGAAGCACTTCCTCGACAGAGGTCGCGGCATCGGTTGCGCCGCTCTCATATTTGAAGTCGCGGTAGATGCGCGCCGTAAGATCCTGCACGGCTTCGAGCATGGGGCGCCCTTCGACAAAGCTCGCCCGCGCGAATTTGTGGATGTCGCGCGACGGCCGGATGAAGCGCGACGGGCAGGAATACTGGATGGCCTCGAACGTCTCCGGGCCGAGATTGGCGCGAAGCGTCGCGGCGACGTCGTTCCAGCTCGCCGTGCGGCTCGTATCGATGTGCATCGGCGCGAACACCTCCACCTGCGCGCGCGAATGGATCAGCAACTCGCGGTGATCCTGCTCGATGGCGATGAGCGAGACGGGGTTGCCGAAATCGTCGATCATCTCGGCCTTGGATGCGGGGGCGGGGTCGATCAGGAGGCTGTGCCGGGAAACCGTCTGGCGGTAGTGGGAGCGGGGCGTCAGGTGCAAGACGTGGTGAGATTGCGAAACCGGCGCGGAGTATCGATACGTCGTTCGATGGCTGATCTCGAAATTCATGAATGGCTACCGAAGCGGGTGTAGACGCGCCGAAGCTCTTCTTCGGTCAGGTTGAAGTAACGGCGCGTAATCGCTTCCGAAAGCTTCGGCAAGCCCGAAATCAGGGTGCCCAGCAACTCCTGTAGCTCGACGCGCTGGCCCGACGCGTCGGCATGCTCAAGGCTGGCGACCTTCGCGAGGCGCACCTTCGTCAGAAGCTCCAGGATAAGCCGCTGTTCCTCGTTGTGCGGGGCATGTGGCGAAGCCTGCGGCAGCGCCTGAAGATGATCCGTGATCGCGCAGAGCTGGAAGCCGATACCGCGCGGGTTCGCCTCGTCCACCATGAGCAGGTCGAGCACGAGCGAGAGGATGGGCGCGAAAAGATAGCGCTGGCGGAAGGTGATGGTGCTGTCCGCCACGTTCAGCACGAAAAAGAGGCGCGCCGTCTCGTCGTCCTCGCGCCGCACCTCGCCGAACAGCGCCAGCAGCAGTTCCGCCAGATTGTACGCGCGTTCGAGCCGCCGTCCGATGTCGGTAAAGCGCCAGCCGTAGTTCCGCGTCATGTTCTCGGCGGTCAGCCCGTTCAGCGACGCCAGGGTGACGATGCCCGCATTGAGCCGGTCGAGCAGCTTCACCGAGTCGGAGAGGTCGTTCGCCTGCGGAGACGCGATGTTCGAGAATCGGAGCAGCGTCTGCCACACCTCAAGCGAAAGGCGCTCGCGCACGATGCTGCCCACGCGCAACATGTTGCTTTCGAGGCCGGGCAGGCTGTGCGAGCGGCCGGGCGCCGTCATCAGCAGGCGCACCGATTGCTCGACGGCGTTCGGATCATGGCCGATCCCTTGCGACGAAGGCGGCTGATCTTTCGAGAGGATGAGTTCAAGCGCGCGCCGTCCGCCCGCGCCTATGGGCACCGCGCCGGAATCCTCGGAGCGGCTCAACGCGCCGCGCATGAGACGCATCACCCAATCCGCGCGCTCGCAATATCGGCCCAGCCAATAGAGGTTGTCCGCGATGCGGCTTCTGAGGCCGATGCCTGCGCGAAGCACGCGCGCAACCTCCGCGGCGGGCCGCATCAGCGTGATATGCGGCGGCATCACCTCGTCGTCGGAGGCAATCCACACATCGCGCGAATGGCCGTCGCGCGCCGACATGGCGACACCCGGCGTTCCGTCGAGCGACATGGCGAGGCCGCCCGGCATGACGCGGTAGTCGCCGTCGATGCCCACCACGAACAGGCGCATCGCGAAGCGGCGCGACGTCAGCCCGTCGGCGGTCCATGAGGGCGCATAGGCGCTGTCCGAGCGCTCCTCGGCGACATAGTCCTGTCCGTTCACGTCGAGCTCGAAACGAAGCGCGTCGAGCGCCTTCGGCGTCAGCGTTTCAAGCATGATGCCGATTTCCGCGCGGCCGGGCCGCCCCGTGCCCTCATGCGCATGGCGGATCACGAAGCGCTCGGGATGCGCGAACACATAGACGCGCGATTCCATGTCGCCGAGCCAGCGGCGATGCGTGTCCTGGAGCACCAGATCCTGCCCGAGAAGCGCGCGGCTGATGTCCGGCAGAAGAGGCGCAAGACCCCGGTTCTCGACGATGGACGAGCCGAGAAAGTTCATCATCAGTCGCGGATTGCGCCTGAGCGCCTGCACGAGACCCACCGGACCGGCAAACCCGTTCGGGTCGAGTTCGAGCGGATCGCAATGCGAACCTTCCACGCAGCGGATCATGAGATCGATGGGCTTCAGCCCTTCGAGCGTCTTCATGTAGACGCGGCTGCCGATCACGCGCAGGTCGCCCCCTTCCACAAGCTGGAAGCCGAGATAGCGCGAAAGATAGGCGTGGCTGAAATAATCTTCGTGCTGCGGGCCGGGGGTCAGCAGCGTGATGAGCGGATCGTCGCGCTCGATGCGCTGAAGAAGCTCGGTCTGGATCTGCTGGAAATGCGAGGCGAGGCGAACGGCGCGACAGTCTCGAAACACGTCGCCCATGAGCTGGCCGTGCAGCAGCCGATTCGCGAGCGCGAACCCCACGCCCGCCGGTGTCTCGGCATGCACGTCGATGATGCGCCACTCGCCGCTCGCGTCGCGAATGAGGTCGGCGGCGAAGAAATTGATGAGGTGCGCCGTATTCTTCGGCTCCCGGCATGCGCGAAGGAAAGCGGGATCGCTGAACACGAGGCGCGGAGGCACGCGGCCCGAGCGAAGCAGCGTTTGCGCGCCGTAGAAGTCGTTGACCATCATGTCGCAGAGCTGCACGCGCTGGATGAGGCCGCGCTCAAGGACCGCCCATTCGGCCGCCGAGATCATGATGGGAATGAGGTCGACGGACCAGGGTTGCCGGCTCCCGGGCTCGGCGAAGAGGTCGTGCGCTATGCCGTTCTCGGCGACAAGGCGGCGAAGCCTTTCCTGACGCTGTGCCTGTTCCTCAAGTGGAATTGCGCCGAACGCCTGTGAGAAGGCGTGCCATTGCGGCCTGATCGTCCCATCCGCGCCGATTGCTTCGTCGTGGCCGACAGCGGGCGGCCTATAGGCGGCAAGCAGATCCCGCGGCATGATGATATTCTGCACCGTACTGTTCATGGCCGCGCTAGGCTCTCCCCGGCAAAGCCGGCGGACACCATCCGTTTCGGTCGATCATTTCGCCCCCAAGCGGCCGTGGAATGCTTCCAGATAGATCCAACTGTAACATTCCTTCTCCGGCTCCGCCAGCGTGGCGGTCGAAAACGCCTTCAAGACGGTTGAGCTAGAGACAGACAGAGCATATGTTTTCCTTCCGACTCCAAAGCCGGTGGATGAAAGGAAAAATATTGCATGGAAATCCATAAGATCACGGACGATCTACAGGTGGCGGGCCAGATAGGGCCGTCGGACATTCCGGAACTCGCCTCGAAAGGGATAAAGACGATCATCTGCAATCGCCCGGACAGCGAGGCGCCGGGTCAGCCGTCTTTCAGCGAGATCGAGAGACTTGCGGAAGCCGAAGGCATCAAGGCGATCTATCACCCGATCCGCGCGCCTAACGCGATCAGCGATGCCGACGCCGAGATTTTCGAGAAGGAGATGGCCGATGCCGAAAAGCCAGTGCTCGCATTCTGCCGCACCGGCACGCGCAGCGCGTTCCTGTGGTCGCTCTCGCAGGCCGGCAAGCTCCCTGCGCAGGAAATCGCGCTGAAAGCCATGCGCGCCGGATACGACATCAGCCCGGTCTTGCAGCGGCTCGAAAAGTAGGGTCTGACAGTCGGGCGACAGCTTCGCGGTACACGTGGAGCGACGGCCCAAACCGCGCCAGAACGCAGCCTTTCGCTGTGGTCGCTTCATCAAAGTGCGCTATATAAGGGCTACCGTCATCGCAAAGGGAGTTCCCCGTGATCTGTGAAGCCTGTTTAGGTATCTACCTACTTTCGACCGTGGCTCAGGCCGACCTGGCGCGCCCCGCCGACGTCCTTCTCGTTGCGGACAAGGGCGTTTCTGTCCCGGCAAGACAGTTGACGGAAAAACTCTCGGTTGCGCCGCAAATCCGCGTTGAAGACATCCCGGCCTACGCCGCGCAAGGCATCGAGACCATCATATCGAACCGGCCCGACGGCGAGACACCCGACCAGCCGACCTTCGCGGAAGTAAGGAAAGCCGCCGAGGCAAACGGCATAAAGGCCATCCACATCCCGATCACGAGCGCGAGTTCGATTTCAGACGCGGATGCGGCGGCGTTCGGTAAGGCGCTCGACGAGAGCAAAGGCAAGACGCTGGCGTTCTGCCGCTCCGGCACGCGCGCCACGCTTCTCTGGTCTCTCTCTCAGGCCGGGAAGCGTCCGACGCAGGAGATCATGCAGACAGCGGCGGAAGCAGGCTACGATGTCAGCCCGATCCTGACGCGTCTGGAGAAGTGAGGCGAATGCGGCCGGACATGGGAGCGGCGCCTGTTTTCGACGAGGACTTCCGCGCCAGGCTTGAGGAACTCATCGTGTGGCGGCGCGACGTGCGGCGCTTCCGGACCGACCCGCTGCCCGCTGGCGCAGTCGAGCGCCTTCTTGGCCTTGCCTGTCTCGCGCCTTCGGTCGGCCTCAGCGAGCCGTGGCGCTTCGTGCTCGTGGAAAGCGACGACAAGCGCAGGCTTGTCGCCGCCAATTTCGAGGACGCAAACGCGGAGGCCCTTTCGTCGTACAGCGGCGAACGCGCATCGCTTTACGCCTCGCTGAAGCTGGAAGGCATTCGCGAGGCCCCCGTTCAACTTGCCGCTTTCGCTGAACCGGACCCGGAAAAGGGCCGCACCGTGGGCCGTCGCACCATGCCCGAAACCGTCGCCTATTCGGTGGTCGCCGCGATGCACACGATGTGGCTTGCGGCGCGCGCCGAGGGCATCGGCATGGGCTGGGTATCGATCCTCGACCCCGTCCGCGTGGCGCGCGATCTGGACGTGCCGCCGCACTGGCAGTTCATCGGTTATTTCTGCATCGGCTACCCGCTGGAGGAGGCGAGCAGTCCAGAACTTGAGCGCGTGGACTGGGAGCGGCGCACCGACCCCGCGACTGTCGTCGTTCGACGCTGAATCGGCTCGCGTTGGGGGCGATCCGGCGTCGCCCGCGAGCCTGCCGCGCTAACGCCTTCCGCTCATATAGGTCGGGAACCAGTCCTCATGGAGACGGCCCAGGTCGGTGAGCGCCACCGGCTTTTCGCCGCCGATGGCGATGGCATCGCCGCCGACTTCGGCCACGATGCGCGCGGGAATGCCGTCCGCCTTCGCATCGTCGAGCACGCGCGCCGCTTCACCGCGCGACAGGCCTACGAGATAGCGGCCTTGCTCTTCGCCGAAAGCGGCGGCGTGAGGTGCGAGCCACTCCGCCCGCGCATAGGTCAGCCCGCGCTTGCCTGCGAGCGCCATCTCGGCGAGCGCGACGAGCGTGCCCCCGTCGGAAATGTCGTGAACCGTCGACGTGACGCCTGCCTCGACAAGGCCGCGCACGAAATCGCCCGCCTTCTTCTCGGCGGCGAGATCGACGGGCGGCGGCGCACCTTCGACGCGGCCGGTCGCCTGCTGCTGCCAGAGCGATTGCCCGAGATGGCCTGTTTCCGCGCCGACCAGCACCACGATTTCGTCGCCGGGCTTCAACGCCACCGTGGCCACGCGCGAGACATCCGCGATGAGACCGACGCCGCCGATTGCGGGCGTGGGCAGGATGCCTTCGCCGTTCGTTTCATTGTAAAGCGACACGTTGCCGGACACGACCGGGTATTCCAGCGCGCGGCAGGCTTCGCCCATGCCCTCGATGGCGCGCGCGAATTCGGCCATGATCTCCGGGCGCTCGGGATTGCCGAAATTCATGCAGTCGGTGATCGCAAGCGGCTTGCCGCCCGCTGCCGTTATGTTGCGCCACGTCTCGGCGACGGCCTGCTTGCCGCCCTCGAACGGGTCCGCGTAGCAGTAGCGCGGCGTCACGTCGGTCGTGAGCGCAACGGCTTTGTTTGTGCCATGAATGCGCACGACGGCGGCGTCCGAGCCGGGGCGGACCACCGTATCGTCCATCACCATGTGGTCGTACTGCTCCCAGATCCAGCGGCGCGACGCGAGGTGCGGCGAACCGATGAGCGCGACGAGCGCATCGCCGAGGCTGTTGGGCGCGGGCACGTCCTCCGCGGGAACGATGGCGGGGACGGATTTCGGCGCGATGGGCCGATTATACATCGGCGCTTCGTCCGCGAGAATGCCCGTCGGCAGGTCGGCGACCAAGGCGCCCTTGTGGCGCAGCACGAGGTGGCCGGTGTCGGTCGTCGTACCGATGACCGCGAAGTCGAGTTCCCATTTGCGGAAGATGCGCTCGGCCAGCGGCTCCGAGCCGGGACGCAGCACCATGAGCATGCGCTCCTGGCTCTCGGAGAGCATCATCTCGTAGGCGGTCATGCCTTCCTCGCGCTGGGGCACGAGGTCGAGGTTCAGTTCGATGCCCGAGCCGCCCTTCGCCGCCATCTCGACGGACGATGAGGTGAGGCCCGCCGCGCCCATGTCCTGAATGGCGAGGATCGCGTCTTCGGCCATGAGTTCGAGGCAGGCTTCGAGCAACAGCTTCTCGGCGAAAGGGTCGCCGACCTGCACCGTTGGGCGCTGCTCCTGCGAATTGTCGTCGAACTCGGCGGACGCCATGGTTGCGCCGTGGATGCCGTCGCGGCCGGTCTTCGAGCCGACATAGACCACGGGATTGCCCGCGCCCGCCGCCGCCGAATAGAAGATGCGGTTCGCGTCCGCGAGGCCGACGCACATCGCGTTGACGAGGATATTGCCGTTATAGCGCGCGTCGAAATTCGTCTCGCCGCCCACGGTCGGCACGCCCATGCAGTTGCCGTAGTCGCCGATGCCTGCCACGACGCCCGCCACGAGATGGCGCGTCTTCGCGTGGTCCGGCGCGCCGAAGCGCAGCGCGTTCAGCAGCGCGATTGGCCGCGCGCCCATGGTGAAAACGTCGCGCATGATGCCGCCGACGCCCGTCGCCGCGCCCTGATAAGGCTCGATGAAGGACGGGTGATTGTGGCTTTCCATCTTGAAGATGATGGCGTGTCCGTCGCCGATGTCGATCACGCCCGCGTTCTCGCCCGGCCCGCAGATGACGTGCGGCCCGGTCGTCGGGAGCTTCTTAAGCCACACGCGCGAAGATTTATAGGAGCAGTGCTCCGACCACATCACCGAGATGATGCCGAGCTCGGTGAGGTTCGGCGCGCGGCCGAGCTTCTCGCAGGCGAGGCGGAATTCATCCGCGCCCATGCGGTGGGCGGCGGCCAATTCTTCGGTGGCGATGATTGAGGTATCGGTGGCGGGCATCGAGATGATCCTGTACGCGGGCCGCTTGACGGCGCAACCCATCTCCCCGCTGGGCGGGCATGCCCGGACTGGAGGCGAGGTCTCTTCTTCCAACGTGAGACAACCCGCACCCAACGGAGTGGGCGGTTGTCCGCAAAGACACAAATCGCCCCGACGCATTTCGCCCGGACGATCGAAGCATGACGCATGGCCGGGGACGAGCCCGGCCATGAAGGAGGCAATCCGCGTGGCAGGCGTCAGACGGCGCGTTGCTCGCGGTCGAGTTCATATTCGGCGACGCCGACCTTCAGCATGTCATAGGCATCTTCGAGGAATTCCTCCTCGTCCATGTATTCGACATAGCTCGGGAAATAGCCCGTATCGTCTTCGTCGTCCGCGTCTTCGGAGGCGCCGGCCGCCTGAAAGGTGATGCTGCCGTCCTCGTGGATATAGACGTTGGCAAGCGTCTCGCTGTCCGGCTTGTACTTGATCTGAACGATGGGATCGCCCTCGGCTTCGGCGAGAACAAAGTCCAGCCGCTTCGAGGCGATCTGCTCGTTCAGGCGCTCGACGAGTTTCGCGGCGGTTTCGCGGCGAGCCTCGGGGTCGAGCTTGGCGGTCTGCATCTCGCGCTTCACTTCATCAACTTCGTCGTCGAAACTCATGATGGCGATCCTTTCGCTGGAGCGGTTGACCTTGGACGCAAAAGTTCTGGCTCGCTAGAGCCGGGTCCGGTCAGGTTGACCAACCTGATCGGTGAATCCGTCTCTAAACTTCAAAGAAGAGACCGTTTTACCGATCGGATTGCGATTCCTCAGATCGGAACGGGCTCTGGTCGAGCGAATTCGATATTTGAGTCCAGCCTGCCACACGCTCGCTCTCAAATGTCAAATTCAAAGCTCCACGAAAAACAAATTCTTGCTGGCGATCTCTTGATTCCGGCATTCGCTCTCGAACTCGCTGCTGCGTTTGGCATACCGGAATCGGATCGCTAATTCAAAGTCCGTGTAAGGGATTCGAACAGTCGGCGGCCATCGATACCGCCGAGCGCGGCATCGGCTGCGCGTTCGGGGTGCGGCATGAGCCCCATGATACGCCCGGAGCGGTCGATAAGGCCGGCGATGTCGCGACGGGAGCCGTTCGGATTCCCGCTTCCGCCATCGGCGTCCGGCGCGTAGCGAAAAACGACCTGTCCTTCGCCCTCGATCCGGTCCAGCGTCTCGTCGTCGGCGAAATAGGAGCCGTCCTTGTGCGCGATGGGGATCGTAACGCGTTCGCCTTGCGTGTAGGCGTTTGTAAACGTCGTGTCCGCGCGCTCGACCGTCAGGTCCACATTGCGGCATATGAAGTTGAGGCCGCTGTTACGCATCAGAGCGCCGGGAAGAAGCCCCGTTTCCGTGAGGATCTGGAAGCCGTTGCAGATGCCGAGCACGGCGACGCCGCGCGCCGCTTCGGCCTTCACCGCGCGCACGACGGGCGACTGCGCCGCCATCGCGCCCGAGCGGAGATAGTCGCCGTAGGAAAAGCCGCCCGGCAACACGATGAGGTCGACCTTCGGCAGGGCCTCGTCGCCATGCCAGACCATGGCGGGCTTGACGCCAGTCACCGCTTCGAGCGTAACGGCGGCGTCGCGATCGCAGTTCGAGCCGGGAAAGACGATGACGGCGGCCTTCATAGAAGCTCGACCCTGTAGTTTTCGATGACGGGGTTCGCGAGGAGCTGGCGGCACATCGCGTCGAGTTCGGTTTTCGCCGCCGCCTCGTCCGCCGCCTTCAGCTCCACTTCGATGAGCTTGCCCTGACGAACGTCCTCGACGCCGCCAAAGCCGAGCGAATGAAGCGCGTTCGCAATGGCGCGCCCCTGCGGATCGAGCACTCCGTTCTTGAGGGTTACGGTGATGCGCGCTTTCATTTCGTCTCCGCCATGGTCTTCAAGTTTTGCTATTTCGATTGCACGAGCACCGGGCCTTTCGGCTTCGGCGTGGGGTTGTCGACGAGAATGCCGAGCCGCCTTGCAACTTCGGAGTAGGCTTCGAGAAGCCCGCCCAGGTCTTGACGGAAGCGGTCCTTGTCGAGCTTGTCTTTCGTCTCGATGTCCCAGAGGCGGCAGCAATCGGGGCTGATCTCGTCGGCGAGAACGATGCGCACCTGCCCGTCGGGATCGTAGATGCGGCCGAACTCGACCTTGAAGTCGACGAGGCGGATGCCGATTCCGAGGAACAGTCCGGAAAGGAAATCGTTGATTCGAAGCGCGAGCGCCATCATCTCGTCGATTTCCTGCGGCGCGGCCCAGCCGAACGCGGTGATGTGTTCTTCCGTCACCATCGGGTCGTTCAGCTTGTCGGCCTTGTAGTAGAACTCGATGATGGAGCGCGGAAGCTGCATGCCCTCTTCGAGACCCAGGCGCTTTCCAAGCGATCCGGCGACGACGTTGCGCACCACGACTTCGAGCGGGATGATCTCGACCTCGCGGATGAGCTGCTCGCGCATGTTGAGGCGGCGGATGAAGTGCGTCGGCACGCCGATTTCGTTCAGGCGGCTGAAAATATACTCGGATATCCGGTTGTTCAGCACGCCCTTGCCCTCGAAGCGCTCGTGCTTCTGGGCGTTGAACGCGGTTGCGTCGTCTTTGAAGTGCTGGATAAGGGTGCCGGGTTCCGGCCCTTCATAAAGAACCTTCGCCTTTCCTTCGTAGATGCGGCGGCGGCGGTTATTCATGGGAGACCCCCTTCTCGTGAAGGAAATTATCAAGGCGGATGTCATTTCGGTACTTCAAGCGCATATTCGATGCGTTGTCACGCGTCCACACGCAAAGGGCAGGCAAAACGCACCGAGGCCCGAATCCAGATCGATTCCAATTTCTGCGGGTGGCCATGTTGACTTCGAGCCAACGGACGCTATCCATGCTACAGTAATTCACGCAAGGCATTCATCAAAGATGGCTTCGCGGGCGCCACTGTTAAAGGGCCTCGCAAAGTGGCCGAGGGAGGCATCCTGACCATGACGACATTCGACGACCGCGAAAACGCATTCGAAGCCAAATTTGCCCGCGACGAGGATCTGCGCTTCAAGGCCACGGCCCGGCGTAATCGCTATCTGGGCCTCTGGGCGGCGGAACAGCTCGGGCTTTCCGGCCCCGACGCCGACGCTTACGCCAAGGACGTGATCCGCGCCGACTTTCTCGAACCGGGCGACGAGGACGTGATCTCGAAAGTTCTGACGGACTTCAAGGCGAAGGGCGTGGCCGTGGACGACAAGGCGCTTCGCCGCAAGCTTCTCGAACTCACGGGGCAGGCGCTCGCCGAGATCGAAGCCGGGAAATAGGCTCCCAAGGCCGGACCACATCGAAACGCCAAAATGTCCCGCGAGAGATCGCGGGACATTTTTATTAAATGACGCCGAGCTTCCGCTGAAGGCTCGACGATGACGTCGTATACTGGAAAACCGAACGCTTGCCGGGAAAGACGATCTTCTGCGCCGCCTGCGCCATGAGCGCCGCTTCGTGAAAGCCGGACAGGATGAGCTTCAGCTTGCCGGGATAGATGTTGATGTCGCCGATGGCGAAGATGCCCGGTTCAGATGTCTCGAACCGCGCCGTATCGACGGCGATCTGGTTTTCGTCGAGGTTCAGCCCCCAATTGGCGATGGGCCCGAGCTTCATCGTCAGCCCGAAGAACGGCAGGAGCCGCTCGGCCTCGACATCGTATTCCAGCTCGACGCCACCCACCGGCCCGCGGATCGTGACCGAGCGCAGCGCGCCGCCATCGCCGTTCAGCTTCGTGAGTTGACCCTGGATGAAACGGATCGAGCCGACCGCGAGAAGCTCGCGCAGCTTGTTCACCGAATCCGGGGCGGCGCGAAACTCGTCGCGGCGGTGGATCAGCGTCACGCTCTTCGCCACCGGCTGAAGGTTCAGCGTCCAGTCGAGCGCGGAGTCTCCGCCGCCAGCGATCACAACCGCCCTGTCGCGGAATGCGTCGATCTTGCGGACGGCGTAAAAGACCGACGCGCCCTCGTAAGCCTCAATCCCCGCGAGGGGCGGGCGCTTCGGCGTGAACGAGCCGCCACCCGCCGCGATAACGACCACCTTCGCTCGAAACCGGGTGCCGAGGTCGGTCTCGACCTCGAAGCCGTCGTCGGTCTTCCTGAGCGATTCGACCCGCTGGCCGAAATGAAACGTGGGTTCGAACGGCCGCGCCTGTTCCAGCAGCCGGTCCGTGAGCGCCTGCCCCGTGATCGTCGGATGTGCCGGAATGTCGTAGATCGGCTTCTCGGGGTATAGCTCCGCGCACTGGCCGCCGGGCTTTTCGAGGATGTCGATCACATGCGCCTTGATGTCGACCAGTCCGAGTTCGAACACGGCGAAAAGGCCGACCGGTCCGGCGCCGATGATGAGCGCGTCCGTCTGGATTTCCGCCGGCTCACCGCCCGCGCCCGTGCCGACAAACATATCCAACACCATTTCCCCCGCCTGCATCAATTCTGGAATTCTGGAATGCGCACGACAAGTCCGTCAAGCTCGGGCTTGAGCCGGATCTGACAACTGAGGCGGCTCGATGCCCGCACGTCGAACGCGAAGTCGAGCATGTCCTCTTCCATTTCGGAAGGTCCCCCCGTCTTCTCCTTCCACATGTCGTCGACATAGACATGACAGGTCGCACAGGAACAGGCGCCGCCGCATTCGGCCACGATGCCCGGAACGGCATGCTTGACCGCCGTCTCCATCAGCGTCTGGCCCGGCTCGCCGTCTACCGTGTGAACCGTTCCGTTATGTTCGATGAACGTGACCTTTATCATGCCCGCAAAATCCCTTGGCGTGTTCTTCTGTGTAGGAGAGATGGGTAAAGATTTTCGGCCGCCAATCGCGCTCATGAGCCTTCGTGCCGCAATCCGACGCTCAAGGTCGGAAGGTTGTCTTCCGCCCTAAAAAAACCTGTGGTTTTCTCGCGCGCAGCGCATCGGTGTTCATCCTGGCGGCTCGAATCGCACTATGACACTCGATAATTCGTGTTGTTTCGGTGGAAAAGTTTCCATTCGCGACTAAAACTGTGTCTCTTCAGGTAACCTTTTTTTAGCCTCAAAAGTCCGTTAGCCAAGCTACTGGTTAGAATTTTGTGACGCTTATTCGGAGCGTTTTGAGGGGCTATGACGATCTGCCTGGAGTTGATGCGTAGCGTCGTAAGTTGTGTTTTTTGCGACGCAGGCGGAATCTCGATCACACCATATGCTGTCAGGACGGCCTGATGAGTCAAAAACAAGCGATCTCTCAGACGCCCATCGACCTCAAGCCTGAGGACGAGGCGAACGAAAAGGTCACCGGCGGCAACGCTTCCGACAAGAACACGGCTGCCCACGGCGCGGATACCAGGCCGCCGAACCGCGACGGCCAGCAGCCTGTTTCCCGAAGCGGTCAGCCGCGCCGTATGCAGCCCGATTCCGACGACAATACCGTCCACATCGCTTCCAACACGCCTACTCGCACAGGCGGCGGAAAGCGCGTCGCTGCGCGTCCGGCCAACGACGACATGCCGTCCATCGGCGGTCTCATCTATGCCCTGCAACAGCGTCCGTCTCGCTCTCCCTTCGTGATCGCGCTCATCGCGTCGGGCGTGTGGTTCGCGCTCGGGATGCTCGTCTCGTGGGCCGTTTTCCAGAAAAGCTTCGACGGCGCGGAAACGACGGCGGACATGATCGCCAATCCGGCCGTCTTCGGCGTGGTTGCCACGGTCGTCATTCCGATCGCTCTGTTCTGGTTCCTTGCCATCCTCGTCTGGCGCGCGCAGGAACTTCGTCTCATGTCGTCGGCGATGACCGAGGTCGCGGTGCGGCTCGCCGAGCCCGACCGCATGGCCGAGCAGTCGGTCGCCTCGCTGGGCCAGACGGTCCGCCGTCAGGTCGCGGCGATGAACGACGCCATTTCCAGGGCGCTCGGCCGCGCCGGCGAACTGGAAGCCCTCGTCCATAATGAAGTCGCGGCGCTCGAACGCTCCTACACGGAAAACGAGAACCGTATCCGCAACCTCATCAACGAGCTTGCGAGCGAGCGCGAGGCGCTGGCGAACAACAGCGAGCGCGTCAGCGAAGCGTTGCGCGGCATCGGCTCGCAGGTGACGCGAGAGATCACGGCGGCCAGTGAAAAGGCGACGCAGTCGCTCGGTCACGCCAGCAACACCATGACGGAGGCCTTCACAACCCGGGGCCAGAAGATCACGGCCGCTGTCACGGCAGCGGGCGTTGCGATCGACGAGAAGCTTGCCGAACGCGGCGCGCGCATCACCGACCAGCTTACGAAGCATGGCGCGCAGGCTGCGGAAGCGCTGCGCATTTCCAGCCTCGAAGTCACGCGCGCGATTCAGGAGACGTCCGACCGCACCGCGGCTGCGATTTCCGCCAAGGGCAACAGCCTTGTGACCTCGGTCATCGGCATGAGCGAGCGCGTCGGCCGCGAAATTCCCGTACTTCTCGAAAAACTCGGCACGGAACAGACGCGCCTCAGCGGCATCATCGACGGCGCGACTCGGAACCTCGCGGCGCTCGAAACGGCACTCGCGGAGAAGACGCAGTCTCTCGATGCCACGCTGACAGACAAGACCTCCGTTCTCCAGACCGTGTTGAGCGAGCATTCGCGCTCGATCGACACGACGCTCGCCGAGCGCATTCAGGGCCTTGAGACGATCCTTTCGCGTCGCACGCACAATTTCGAGGTCAACCTGTCGGAGCGCGCCAAGCAACTCGACCAGGCGCTCGCCGCACGCACACAGGCGCTCGAAACTTCCGTCGGCAAGCATTCGACGAATATCCGCGAGACGCTTGACAAGCACTCCGGATCGATGGAGCACATGCTGGCGCGGCAGGCTTCGTCAATCGAGCGCGCGGTCACGTCGAGTTCGGTCAATATCCAGCGCGCGGTCGAAGAACTGGCGGCTCGCTCGAACACCGGGTCCGAGGCTCTGTCCAATCAGGCTCGCGTGCTCAAGGAAGTGTCCGCCAACCTCGTTTCGCAGCTTGGCGGCCTGACGAAGCGCTTCGAGGATCAGGGCAACGCGCTTGCCACCGCATCGCGCACCTTCGAAATGTCGAACGCAAAAGTCGACACTATGATGGAGCACCGGCAGGTCGCCTTCACAAAGCTGATGGAGACCCTCTCCACCCGCGCGACCGAACTCGACCGCATGATGAACAGCTACTCCAACATGCTGGAGCAGTCTCTCAGTCAGGCGGAGCTTCGCGCCCGCAAGGTGACCGAGCTGCTGGCCAAGGATTCTGCGGAAAAGTCTCAGGTCGCCATCCGCGAAATCGAGCGGCTCCGCGTCGATGCTCAGGAGCATACTCAAAAGGCGGTGTCGGAGTTGCAGGCCAACTTCACGTCGCTTTCGGATCAGGTTTCGAGTCAGCTTACCGCGCTGTCGTCGAAGTTCTCCGATACGACGCGCGTGGTTCGCGACAACACGCGGCGCGCGTCGGTCGATCTCGAAACGGCTCAGAACGAGCTTCAGCGTCACGCCAAAGGTCTGCCGGAGACGGCCAAGCAGAGCGCGGGCGCGATGCGGCGAGCGCTTCAGGATCAGCTTTCAGCGCTTGACGCGCTCTCCGATCTCGCCAATCGCCATGCCTATGCCAGCGCGGTATCCACACCCGAGCGGCGCGAACCGGTTCAGCAGCAACTGCCGCCTCAGCAGGATCCCTCTTTTGCAGCGCCACGCCAGGGCTACGACTACGGTCAACCACCGGCCGAGAAGGCGCTTTGGTCCGAGCAGCCGCCCGTGCGGCAGCCACTGCCCGACCCCGCTCCGGTGCAGCCGCAGCCTCAACCGCAGCCGGTCCAGACCGTCTATCAGGAGCCCCCGGCGAGCGAGCGGCGCGGCAACTGGAGCCTTGGCGACCTGCTGGCGCGCGCTTCCGAGGACGACGGCAGCTATTTCGACAAGGACGAACAGGCGGAGCTTCCCGGATCTTTCGCACCACGTCCCGCAGCCGCTCAACAAGCTGGAGACTTCGGTTCCGACTTCACGATGACCGACATCGCGGCGTGCATCGACGAGCGCCGCGTCATGGAAGTGTGGCAGCGCCTGAAGCGTGGGGAAACGGACATCCTGAAGCAGCGCGGCTTCTATAGCCGACCCGCTCAGGGCGTCGTAGACCGCGTTCTGAGGCGCTACGAGACGGACACGACCTTCCGCTCCATCGTCGAACGCTACCTCGGCGATTTCGAGAAGATGCTTCAGGATTTGAGCCGCAGCGACCCGCGAGGCGGAAGCGTACAATCGAGGCTGGCTTCGGAGGAAGGGCGCATCTACTTCGTGCTGTCGCACATCAGCGGCCGCCTCGGCGGCTAGAGAGCGCCAGCGCGCCACGACCAGGCGGCGCCAAAGTGAAGTCAGTGAGACTTGTTCGGCGCGGTGGCAGACTTTCTTTCCAGCCTGATTTTTAGGGTGCCGGACGCCGCGCAGTAACGTGGTGCGATCCGGCATCGGACTGTTCGCAGCGCGATTTTCGAAAACCTCGGCAGATCAGCCTGCCTCCGGTCGTGCCCGATTTGACGCGGGGAAGCTGTCCGCCCCCCGCAACTCCGGCACGCCACGTCCGACGTGTGGCACCGCGCTGGAAGCTTCGCCTTCTGCCCCTGCGTCCGAAGCCGGCGGGCCTCCCCGAACGTCACCAAAACGCCGCTCCCTTCCAGCGTTTCGCCCCAGTCGCACCCGATTTGCGGAGCATCCTTGGCGCCGCGTTCTTCTGTGCAATTGCTGGATAGAAAAGATGAAACCGTTCTTCGTAGCTGCGCTATTTGCAGGACTTTCAACCATGGCGGAAGCGTCGGAACTGCCCTTGAAGCGCGTCGTGCTGTCTTCCAGCGGGCTCGCCCAATTCACACACGCGGGCGAGGTCGCGCCCGGCGCGGCCTTGACGCTACCTGTCCGGGTCGATCAGGTCGACGACGTGCTGAAAAGCCTGACGCTTTTTACCGCACCGGGCACGCTCGGCGCCGTCAGCCTGCCAGGAAAGACCCCGCTCGCCGAACTCTTCCGCGACCTGCCGTTCGATCAGTCCGCGCTCGCGTCGCAAGCCGCGCTCCTCGATGCGCTTGTCGGCGCGGAGGTCGAGATCGAAGGCAGCGTGAACGCCACGGGCCGCATCTTCCGCGTCGAAGACGAAACGGCGCAGCTTCCGAACAATGGCGGCGTCGTCAGACGGCATCGCCTCACCCTCCTGACGCCGAAAGGGATGGTTCAGGCCGTCCTCGAAGACCTGACCGCGCTGCGCTTCGCCGACCCCGCCACGCGCGCGCAGGTCGACAAGGCGTTGACCGGCCTCGCGGGCAACCGCGCGAAGGATCTGCGCACGCTCTCGATTTCGCTGACGGGCGATGCGAAGGCGGCGGCGTTCAGCTACGTCGTCGCGGCGCCGGTGTGGAAGACGGCCTATCGCCTCGTGCTGCCGAAGGATGGCGGCAACGCGCGTCTGCAAGGCTGGGGCGTGCTCGAAAATCTCACCGGCGGCGACTGGAAGGATGTCGAATTGACACTCGTGTCGGGCAATCCCGTCGCGTTGAAGCAGCAGCTTTACACCGCCGTGTTCGTCGACCGGCCGGAAATCCCTGTCACCGCCGGGGTGCGGATCGTGCCCAGGAAGGATGAAGCCGAGGCGCGGAAATCGATGCGTGCGGGCGCTCCGGCTTATCGCGCCGCGCCCGCGCCGATGGCCGCCATGGCGAAAGCCGATGGCGAGGCGGACGCCTATTTCGCGCAGTCGCTCGGTTCAGCCGCGAAGGCTCCCGATGCGGAGGAAGCGGCAACGCAGGTGCTCTATCGCTTCCCCGGCAAGGTGACGCTCGCCTCCGGCTCCACGCTGATGGTGCCCTTCGTCGATGCCGATGTCAGCGCATCGCGGACCTTCATCTATCAGCGCGATACGAACGAGCGTCATCCGCTGGCCGCGGTGCGCCTCACAAATGACGGCGCTTCGGCGCTGCCGGGTGGCATCATCACGGCATTCGAGACGGGCGGCGACGGCGCGGCGAATTTCGCGGGCGATGCGCAGCTTCCGCTTCTGCCGAAGGGAGCAACGCGCTTTGTGACCTTCGCGCTCGACGGTCGTACCGACATTCGCCGCATCGATCATGGCGTGAAACGCGCGCGGCTCGGACGGGCGGTCGCGGGCACGCTGACGCTGACCACCAAATCGCGCTGGGCGATCGATTATGAGATCACGCCGCCCGCCACCGAGGATCGCGAAGTGGTCATCGACGAACCGCGCGCCGATGGCTGGAAGCCGCTGGATGCGAAGGACGTCGAGGAGACCGCGACCCGGCTTCGCCAGAAGGTGAACGCGCCCACAGGCAAGACGACGCGGACGACGCTCTCGCGGGAGCGTGTCGATCAGGAAACCGTCGTCCTCACGTCGCTTTCGCCCGACGAGATCGTGGCCATGCTTTCAGGCCTTGAGAATGCATCGCCAGCGCTGAAGGATACGGTTGCGAAGCTCGGCTCCGTCGTCGACACCCTCGCCAAGCTTAACAACCGCAAGGAGGAGATCGATGGCGAGCGCAAGAAGATCGCCGACGATCAGGACCGCATCCGCAAGAATCTCGCGAGCGTGGGGCAGGGAACAGACCTCGGCCGACGCTATCTCGATCTTCTGAAGACTCAGGAGGATCGGCTTGCGGCGTTCTCGACGGAAGAGCGGAAAATCGAAGGCGACATCGCCGCCGCAAACCGCAAGGCCGAGGAGATCGCGGAAACGCTGGTGCTGTAAATCCATCCCCGCGTCGGCCAGGTAAACACGCCGCCAGATAGCCGGAGCCTTTCGTTTCGCGGTTCGCTCGAAAGGCTCCGGGTCCGGAACGTGCAAGGGCCGATGCTGCGCCGGGCTTCAGACGACGCCTGGCCGAGGCGGCGCATCAGAACCAGCCGCACCTGCCATGGCTCCAGGACGTCGCGCACAAAGCGGCATTCGACAGGAATGACCCCACGGGAGCGTGCATGAGCGAGAGAAGCGCGCCCGTCCCCATGATGATCGCTACCGTCGCCGCAGCCGCTACGAGATACCAGAGCCGCGCGAGAATCAGCGTGATCTTCACCGGCCCCTGCTCCTGCTCGGTCAGGCTCACCTCGGGGTGATCCGAAATGCTCTGCGCCACCGTCCGCGCGCCGGGCGTGAAGCGCGCCAGCACACCGCTCAACCCGACGATGAGATGCATCGCCGCCGGTACGAGGGGCGTCATCAGCATGCCGGTCACGAACAGGCCTTCCGACCACGGCGCATAAAGTGCCTTGTTCATCAGCGCTTCCCAGTTGAAGCGCGGCAGATCGGCGGAGGTAAGCGCGAGGTTCAGGACTTCGAGCGTGTTGGGCAGAAGCAGCGCCAGAACGATCATAAGCAGCGCGCCCGACAGGAACGTCCCGGCGATCACGGCGAACACCGTGAACCGGCCCTTCAGGCTCGGTTCGGCGGACTCTTCCCTGCCGATGAGGGTTCGCGTCGCGGCCCAGGAGAGCCAGTCAACCGATGCGTTCGTAATCGGAAGCAGGATGAAGAAAAGGAACAGGAGAAAGGTGAACTCGCTCGCGAAAGCGAGCGCCGCGCCTGCCAGAAGCGCGACCGTGATCGAGAACAGCGCAGCGCCCGCCAGCGCGAACGCCATGGTAAGCCCAAAGGCGAGCGCGAATCCGCCTGCCATCGCCCCCAGTACAGAGGTCGCATTGTTCTGATGCCCGGAAAAGGCGGACGCCACCGCGAAGGCGATGGAAAAGGCGATCATGAAGGCAAAGCCGCCGAGCATCACGCGCGAGATGGTCTGCGCGAGCGCGCTGTCGCCGCCGAATGTGGTCCAGGCGTGCTCGATCAGGCGCACGAGGTTACGGAAGGCCACGAGGATCACCGACGCTATCACCGTGAAGGCGGCCGCGAAGACGAGCACCTCAAGCAACGAGATGCGCTCGATCGCGATCCCGTTCGTGAGGAGCGCGAGGGTGAGAAGCGAGATCGGGAAAATGAACGCGATGGCGAGGCAGCGCTCGAAGGACTGCCCGCTGAACGGCGCGCCGAACCAGTCGTCGAGCCATTCTCCCAGCCGCCGGACGGTCACCAGCCAGGCATTGAAGGGAGACGCCGCGCCAAGGCGATCCTTGAGCGCCATGCGGTCGGGATAGCTCGCAAGCTGGCTCGACAGCGAGCGGTCGGGAAACGGCAGGAGCCACGCAAGCACCGTTGCAAGCAGCGCTATGAGCGCGGCCATAACGGAGATCACGCCCCATCCCTGCCAAACTGCCAGAGAAACGCCTGCGTCTGCCGGTTGCATGCGTCCGTCCCCTCTGTTGCCCCGCGTTTTCGTTAGCAACCCGCAAGGCCCGGCGCAAGCTACGCCTGCGCTTCTCGCAGCTTATCTTCGCGGATGATGTCGGCGCGCGTCTATCGGCATGGCGGACGCGCGCGGGGCGGCCTTCGCCGCCGCCATAAAAGGCGCACAGGCGGTATGGAAGGCAGTCAATCGGCCGGCAGTTCGACGTGGAGGCCCGGCGACCGAGGCTTTCGGTCGGGATGGCGACGGGCCGGACTCAGCCCGTTCAGCGCGGGAATCGCCCCGAAGGCGGGCTTCTTCACCGAAACGCGCACCTCGGCATAAGCCATCTTCACCGCTTCGACGATCAGCACGCCCGCGAAAGCCGGCCAGAGCCGCGCGCCGACGCGCTCCCACCCGCTCGCGGCGAAGGGCAGATAGCGGGCGCGAAGGGGCGGCGCGAACAGGCACGGAGTTACGCCCGCCGGCTCGAACAGCGCATCGCGCAGCAGGTCTTCGATCTGGCGGAGGCTGTAGGGTCGCCCATGCCCGAACGGCGTCGATTCGAAGCGCGCCCACGCGCCGCGACGGTTCGGCGCGACGAGGATCAGGCGGCCTTGCGGCATCAGCACGCGCCAGATTTCGCGCAGATAGTCGTGCCGGGCGTCGACATGTTCAAGGCCGTGAACCACGAGCACGCAATCCACGGACTTGTCCCGCATCGGAAGCTCGGTGTCGGACACAAGCGCCGCGCGGAAAGGCCCTTCGCTCGGCCATTGAACGGCGCCCTGCCGATATGGCATCAGCGCGGCCGTGGTCCTTGCTTCCGCAGAAAAAGCGCGAAGGTACGGAGCGGCATAGCCAAGCCCCACGATATCGAGTCCGCTCACATCATCCCATCGCGCGCGCAAGCGATGGTCGATGATGCGGCGCGCGAGCTGGCCGAGGGGCGAGGCGTAAAAATCCCTGAGGTGCGAGACATCGTCATACATAAAATCGAACCAGCATTTCGTCTAACCGGGTTTAACGCGCGGGTGGCTTATCCTAAGTGTTGGTGATCCATATTGATCAGGTGCAGCAATGTCTCATCTCGAAGTTCGACTGTTTCCCTGTCTAAGCGACAATTTCGGCGTTCTGATCCACGATCCGGTCACGGGGGTCACCGCTTCCATCGATGCGCCCGACGACGAGGCCGTTCGCGGGGAACTCGAAAACGCGGGTTGGACGCTGACGCATATTCTCGTTACGCATCATCATTGGGATCATATTCAGGGACTTCAAGCCCTCAAGGGGGAGACGAATTGCACGATCTACGCCCCCGCGCGCGAAGCCGCCGAAATCCCCGTCCTCGATGTCGAGGTGCATGAGGACGACCGCATTCCCTTCGGACGGTTCGAGGTGGAGGTGATCGAGACGCCGGGGCACACGCCGGGGCATGTCGCCTATTTCATCCCCGACGCCATTCAGGCCGAGATCGCGGGACAGAAAAGCGGGCTGGCCTTCGTTGGCGACACGCTCTTTTCGGTCGGATGCGGCCGCGTGAACGACGGGCGCTATTCCGACATGTGGCATTCACTCGAAAAGCTGATGCGCCTGCCCGAGCGCACCCTCATCTATGTGGGCCACGAATATACGCAGTCGAACGTCAAGTTCGCGCTTTCCGTCGAGCCGGAGAACATCGCGCTGCACAAGCGCAAGGAGGAGGTCGACCGGCTGCGCGCGGACGGCAAGCCGACGCTTCCGGTCACGCTCGCCAGGGAGTTCGAGACGAATCCGTTCCTGCGCCCGTTCAGCCCCGAAATCCGCAAATCTCTCGGCATCGGCCCGGACGCTTCCGACGAATCCGTTTTCGAGGAGCTGCGGCGGCGCAAGGACCGCTTCTGAGGCAACGCACCGAGGCGCGTCCGTCGGCGCCGACAGGTTTCGAAGGGCACCATGGCAAAGCGCAAGGCTGGCGAAAGCGAAGCCGACGCGGGCGATCCGCTGCACCCGAGGCTTGCCGGCGAGCTGTTCGGTCACGATGAGGCCGAAGCGATGGTCCTGCGCTCGTTCAACGCGGGCGCGCTGCATCATGCCTGGCTCATCACCGGCGAGCGCGGCATCGGCAAGGCGAGCTTCGCGTGGCGCGCCGCACGGTTCCTCCTGAGCCGCGACGGCGAGGGCGGCGCAGCGGATCGCGCCCCGGCAACCCGCCTCGACGTGCCGTCGAACCACCCGGCCGCGCGGCAGATCGCGGCGGGCGCACATTCCTCGCTGTTTTCGCTGGAGGCTGGCGGCGCTTCGGCCATCGGCGTCGACGAGGTGCGAAAGCTTCGCGCTTTCTTGAGCCTCACGAGCCCCGGCGGATGGCGCGCCATGATCGTCGACCCCGCGAACGATCTCACCATCGCGTCGGCGAACGCGCTGCTGAAAGCTGTGGAGGAGCCGCCGCCGCGCACGGTGTTCTTCCTCGTCAGCCACGGCGCCGCCTCCGTGCTGCCGACGATCCGCTCGCGCTGCATCAAGCTCGCGCTGCGCCCGCTCGACGCCGCGCCGTTCGCGTGCGCGGTGGAAGCGGCTTGCGCCCGCGCCGGTCTCGATGCGCCGGACACGGGGCAGATGCAGCGGCTCCATGCGCTTTCGGGCGGCTCGGCGGGACGCGCGCTCAACCTCATCGGCGGCGGCCTTCTGGCGCTCGCGGACAAGCTTGAGCGGGTGATGGACAGGCTGCCCCGCCTCGACCACGCCGCCGTTCACGATCTCATCCGGTCGGCGAGCGGCGCCAAGAACGCCGAGACCTTCGCGAGGCTGTGCGACCTCATTGAAGAACGCATCGAGGCGCGCGCGAAAAGCGCGGCGCAAGGCGCGGGCTGCAATACAACGGAAGCCGCGCTGTGGGCCGTCGCGTGGCAGGGCTTCCGCGAGCGTCGCCTCGAGACCGATGTGCTCAATCTCGATAAAGGAGCCTTTCTGTTGGCGGCATTTTCCGATATGGAACGTATTGCCAGAAAGGCGTGAGCTTCCGCCATTCAACGTGCTTTCCCCGCCATCCCCGACCATTGCGCCATGACAGAACACCAAAAACCGCATTACACGATCACGACGGCCATTTCCTACCCGAACGGCGAGCCCCACATCGGCCACGCCTACGAGGCGGTGGCGACTGACGCGATGGCGCGCTTCAAGCGGCTGGACGGGCACCCCGTGTTCTTCCTGACGGGCGTGGACGAGCACGGCCTCAAGATGAAGCAGACGGCGATCAAGGAAGGCATCACGCCGACCGAGCTTGCCAACCGCAACACCGCGAAATTCGTGGAGATGCTCGACCAGCTCGACGTATCCCACGACGATTTCATCCGCACGACAGAGCCGCGCCACTACGAAGCCGTGGCGGAGATCTGGCGGCGCATGGAAAAGGCGGGCGACATTTATCTTTCCGGCTATCAGGGCTGGTATTCGGTGCGCGACGAGGCTTTCTACGCCGAGAGCGAGACTGTGCTTGGCGGCAACGGCATCCGCCTCGGGCCGCAGGGCACCCCCGTCGAGTGGACCGAGGAACAGACCTACTTCTTCCGTCTGTCGAAATACGAGAAGAAGCTACTGAAATTTTACGAGGACAACCCCGGCTTCATCATGCCGCCGGAGCGGCGCAACGAGGTGGTGAGCTTCGTCAAGGGCGGCCTGCAAGACCTGTCGATTTCGCGCACGACACTCGACTGGGGCATCCCGGTCCCGGGCGCGCCGGGCCACATCATCTATGTCTGGGTCGATGCCCTGACGAACTACATCACGGGCGCGGGCTTTCCGAAAATCCGCTCGAAAACATGGAAAGAGCGCTGGCCCGCTCAGGTGCATGTCATCGGCAAGGACATCACGCGTTTTCACGCGGTCTACTGGCCGGCGTTTCTCATGTCCGCGAAGCTGCCGCTGCCGGAGCGCGTCTTCGGCCATGGCTTCCTGTACAATCGCGGGGAGAAGATGTCGAAATCGACCGGCAACGTCGTCGCGCCGAAGGATCTCGTCGACGCTTACGGTGTCGATCAGGTGCGCTATTACTTCCTGCGAGAAGTGCCGTTCGGTCAGGACGGCAACATCACGCATGAGCAGATGGTGAATCGCATCAACGCGGACCTGGCGAACGACCTCGGCAATCTGGCGCAGCGCTCGCTCTCCATGATCGCGAAGAATTGCGCGGGCGCGATCCCGGAGCCGAGCGAGCCGGACGCCGCCGACGAGCCGATCCTCGCCGCATCCGCCGCGCTTCTCGAAGCGAACCGCGACGCCATCGACCAGCAGGCGCCGCACAAGGCGCTGGATGCGATCTGGAAGGTGGTCGCCGACACGAACAAGTATTTTGCGGTTCAGGAGCCGTGGGCGTTGAAGAAGACGAACCCGGCGCGCATGGGCACCGTGCTGTGGACGACGGCGGAAATCGTGCGGCGCGTGGCCATTCTCGCGCAGCCTTACATGCCGTCGTCGTCGGCGAAGCTGCTCGACCAGCTCGGCGTCGCGGCCGAAGATCGCAGCTTCGATGCGCTGGCGCGTCCGCTGACGGCTGGGACGAAAATCGCCACTCCACAAGGCGTCTTCCCGCGCTATGTTGAGGAAGAAGCGGCGAAGGCCGCAGCCGCAAGCTGATCCGTGAGACCGGCGCTTCTGCCGCTCTCATTCGACAGCATGCGTCGGCCGCGCCCGGCGTGGCCCGCAGCGGCAAGGACGGGTCAGGGACATGCTTGTCGATAGTCATTGCCATCTCGATTTCCCGGAATTCGAACCGCAGCGCGACGAGGTCATCGCGCGCGCCACGGAGGCGGGCGTTGGCCATATGGTCACGATCTCGACGCGGGTGCGGAAATTTCCCTCCGCCGTCCTGCCGATTGCCGAGCGCTACCCCGAGGTAACGTGCTCCGTCGGCACGCATCCGCATTACGCGAGCGAGGAACGCGGCATCCCGCTGCCCGACATCGTCGCTTTTGCGCGCCATCCGCGCGTCGTTGCCATCGGCGAAACGGGCCTCGACTATTTCTACGACAAGAGCGCGCGCGACGATCAGCACACCGTCTTTCGCAAGCATATCGCGGCGGCGCGGCAAACCGGCCTGCCGCTCGTGATCCACACGCGCGATGCCGACGAGGATACCGCCGCGATCCTCACCGACGAGATGGCGCGCGGGCCGTTCAAGGCGCTGATGCATTGCTACACGAGTGGACGCGCGCTCGCCAAAACCGCGCTCGAACTCGGCTTCTCCATCTCGTTCTCAGGAATTCTCACCTTTCCGAAGTCGGGCGAATTGCGCGAACTGGCGGCGTCCGTGCCGCTCGACCGCCTGCTCGTCGAGACGGACTCGCCCTATCTCGCGCCGCCGCCCTATCGCGGCAAGACGAACGAGCCGTCCTTCGTGAGGTTCACGGCCAGGGTGCTCGCCGAGACGAAGGGCGTGAGCGAGGCGGACCTTGAGCGCGCGACCACCGAAAACTTCTTCCGCCTGTTTGCGAAGGCGAAGGTCGCGGCGTCGCAAGTCGGGGACGGGGCGCCATGACGCTGCGCTTCACCATCCTCGGATGCGGCTCGTCAACCGGCGTGCCGCGCGTCGGCAACGACTGGGGCGCGTGCAATCCCGCGAACCCGAAGAACCGGCGGCGGCGCAGTTCGCTGCTCGTGGAGCGCATCGGCGAGAGCGGGCGCACCGTGGCGCTGATCGACACGTCGCCCGACATGCGCGTGCAACTTCTCGACGCGGGCGTGAGGCAGCTCGATGGCGTCGTCTACACGCACGACCACGCCGACCACACGCACGGCATCGACGACCTGCGCATGCTGTCCTATATCCAGCGCCGCCGCATCGACCTCTGGGGCGACCGGCGCACAATCGCCCTCTTGCGCCAGCGCTTCGACTACTGTTTCGAGACGCCGCACGGTTCGAGCTACCCTGCCATTGTCCAAGGTCACGTGATCGAAAATCACGCGCCGGTGACTATCGACGGCCCCGGCGGCCCGATCGTCTTTCAGCCTTTCCGGCAGATCCACGGCGACATCGACTCGCTCGGCTTTCGCGTCGGCGGCCTCGCCTACTCCTGCGACTTGAACGACCTGCCGGCCGAATCGCTGCCCATCCTTCGCGATCTCGACGTGTGGATCCTGAACACGTTGCGCTACACGCCGCATCCCAGCCATCTCACGCTGGAAAGGGCGCTGGCGTTCATCGACGAGATGAAGCCGAAGCGCGCGCTGCTGACGCATCTCCACATCGATCTCGATTACGACGATCTGGCGTCGCGGCTTCCCGCGAATGTGGAACCGTCGGTCGACGGCATGGTGCTGGAACTGGAAGGCTGAACGCGCGACAGCGACCGGCGCTCACCTGTCTCCCGGCGCGTGGCCGCGCTTGAACGCGAGGTTCTTGGTCGTCAGGATCTGGACGGTTTCGCTTTTCTGGTTTGTCGTCTCCATGCGAAACGTGATGATCCCCCGGTTCGGCTTCGAGGCCGATGGCGTCACGTCGATCACCTCGACGACGACGGATAGTTCGTCGCCCGGGCGCACCGGCCTCGTCCATGAGACCTCCGCGCCGAAGCCGACCCAGCCGCCCGCCATCGCGGGGCCGTTCTCGACCAGCAGGCGCATGGTGAGGCCGATCGTATGCCACCCGCTCGCGGCGAGCCCCTTGAAAATGGTATGCTTCGCCGCTTCCGGGTCCGTGTGGAAGGGTTGCGGATCGAATTCCTTGGCAAACGCGACGATCGCTTCCTCGGACACGCGTATCGGCCCCGCAGAGAATTGCCTGCCAACATGGAAATCTTCCAGATAAAGCAACGTATCAGGCATCGTACGTTCTCCCCGCCCTTCATTTGCCCCGGAAAATAGACCGGTCATCCGCGCGCAGCAACCGGCGCGGCTCTTTGATTTGTGGACCGCGCAAAAAAGGCATCACATCTGCGGAGCCGGGTTCGCTGCGGAGTGCGCGACGGGCGGAACTGTCCAGAGGCTTTCAGCTCTCCGGCGCGGGCGCGGGTTTGGGGGCGGCTGCGCGGCGGAGACGGTCGTTGATGGCCTCGCCAAGCCCGGTTTCGGGGATCGGCATGATGGCGATGCGGGCGGGGTTCTCGGCGTCGAGCGCGCGCAGGCAGGCGAAGAGGTTCGCGGCGGCCTCGCGCAGATCGCCCGCGCGGCTGAGATTGGGTGCGCCCTCCGGCGCGGCGGGGCCGAACCCCAGCAGGGTTTCACCGGGCCTCGCCTCTCGCGCATTGAGCCGCACGCTCGCATTCGGCGCGTAATGGCTCGCAAGCTGCCCCGGCGCGGTGACGCCGTCTCCCTCGGCACGATCCGCGAGCGCCACGCCGAGCGCGGCCTCCACATGCTCCCGCGCGACGGCGCCGGGCCGCAGCAGCGTCGGGCGCGGCTTCAGCGCGACGATGGTCGATTCGAGCCCAGCTTCCGCCGCGCCGCCGTCGAGGATCATGTCCACGCGTCCGCCGAGGTCTTCGGCGACGTGCGCCGCGCGCGTCGGGCTGATGCGCCCGGAGATGTTCGCGCTCGGCGCAGCGACAGGGACGCCCGCCGCTTCGAGGAGCGCGCGCGCGACCGCGTGGCGCGGCACGCGGATCGCCACCGTATCGAGCCCCGCCGTCACGAGATCGCTCAACGGCTGATCCGCGTCGCGCCTCATCGGCAGCACCAGCGTCAACGGTCCCGGCCAGAAGCGCGCGGCCAGCGCTTCGGCTTCGGCGTCGAACACCGCGAAACGCCGCGCGGCGGCTGCGTCCGGGACATGCACGATCAGCGGATTGAAGCGCGGGCGCCCCTTCGCCTCGAAGATGCGCGCGACCGCCACGCCGTTCGTCGCGTCCGCCCCGAGGCCGTAAACCGTCTCCGTCGGGAATGCCACGAGGCCGCCCGAGCGAAGGATGCGCGCCGCCTTCTCGATCGCCGTTCCGTCGGCGTTCTCGATCATCGTTGTTACCTTGTTCTGGAGCGACGCCTATCAGGCAATGGCCGCAGCCTCTCAGAGATTGATAGTTCATGCCGTCCTCGTTTCATACGAGGCGAGGGCAATTGCACGCGTTCAAACCGTTTTCTTCCCGATGGATTGGGGAATCAGCTCGTCGGCGTCAAGAAAACGCCGCCCTGATGGCGCCCACCTGCAACAAGTACGAGACGGACCTCACATAATAAATGCTGGATGAGACCGGCAAGGAGAGCCGCCGACGGCGCTGGCCGGGCTTCGCAGCGCCGCCGCCGCCTTTTTTGCCGCGCCTGCGCTTTCGGGAACGCGGGCCTCGCTCAACCATTGGAAAGAGCCGTGCCGCCGCCGATGTAGATAACGCGGCACAGGCAATCGCACCGCCGTCAACAAATTTGCGAAAAATCAAACTGTAGTCGGCTTGCTGCAAGCCCCGCGCGGTCTGATTTCGTCCATGGAGACTTCGATGGCACAACAGGCAGACCGGAGGGGCGCAGAATCTCTCCCTGCACGGCCGCGTTCGCTCGCGTTCGACGATCCGGCCGCCCGCTTCGCCGCGCACCTCTTGGCCGAGTCCGGGTGCTCGGATCTTGCGTCAGATCGAGCCGCCGACTTTTCGGCCCTCGCGACGGAAGCTTTCGCGAACCTGTGCCGCCGCCAGTCGCGCGCGCCGGAGATTTCGGTCCGCGCCGCCTCGTCGCATGAAGGCGAGCGTATCGTCGTCGACATCGCGAACGACGACATGCCGTTTCTCCTCGATTCGGTGCTGGGCGAGTTGCGCGAGCTTGGCCTTGTTCCCTTCATCGTGGCGCATCCGATCTTCGAGGTGGAACGCGACGGCAATGGCGTACTGACCGGGCTCGCGCCCGCCGCGCCGGAGCCGAACGGTCACGCCCGCGAAAGCGTCATTCATCTTGAGATCGCGAGGCCCGGCATCGCGCCTTCGTTCGAAACCATCGACCTGGCACTGCGTCGCGTGATCGCGGAAACCGCGCTGGTGGTGGGCGATTTCCACCCGATGACCGACCGCCTTCATGCCGCGATCGCCGATATCGAGCGGAACCCGCCGCCCGCGTCCCCGCAAACCAACGCCGAGGGCATCGATTTTCTGCGCTGGATCGCCGAGGACAATTTCACCTTTCTGGGCGTCCGCGAGTTCGCCTACGATGCCCTCGCCGGCGAATTGATTCCGCAAAAGGAACGAAGCCTTGGCCTCCTGCGCAATCCCGAGCGGATCGTGCTCCGCGTCGAGCCAAGCCGCGTGCTGACGCCCGAAAGCCGCGCCTATTACCTCAACGCGCCGCCTGTGGTCGTCATCAAGGCGAACGCGAAATCCACGGTGCATCGCCGCGCGCATATGGACGCCATCGCCGTCAAGCTGCACGACGCCGAGCGCCGCGTGACGGGCCAGATCGTCTTCGCGGGGCTTTTCACCGCCAGCGCCTACAATCTTTCGGTCCACAACATTCCGATCCTCCGCCGAACGGTGCGCAAGGTGCTTCAGCGCTCGCGCCACCCGGCCGAGAGCCATTCCGGCCGAGCGCTCATGAACGTCCTTGAGACTTTCCCCCGCGAAGAGCTGTTCCAGATTTCGCCGGAGCGGCTTTCCACCATATCCGAGGAAATCCTGAAGACCGAGCTTGCGCCGCGCCCGCGCGTGCTGGTGCGCCGCGACGAGTTCCGGCGCTTCGTCACGGTGCTCGTCTATGTGCCGCGCGAGAAGCATAATACAAGCGTCCGCGAGCGGATCGAGGCCATGCTCGCGGAGGCCTTCGACGGGCGGTTCGAGCAGACGACGCCATATTATCCCGAGAGCGCGATGGTTCGGCTTCAGGTCGAGATCTGGAAAGCAGGCGGCGACCTTCTCGATCCCGACGAACGCGATCTGGAAGCGCGGGTCGAGGACATCATCACCACCTGGGCGGATCGGTTTTACGCGCGGGTGCTCGCCGAACGCGGCGGCGACGGTCAGGCGCTGATCGAGAAATATCGCGATGCGTTTCCGGCGGGCTATCAGGAGCGAAACGACGCCGAGCGCGCGCTCAAGGACATCGAGCGCTTCGAAAAGCTGACGGACGAGCACAAGACGGGCATCGACCTCTATCGCGCGGACGACGCGGAGCCCGGCGCCGTGCGCGCGACGCTGCAACAGCTCGACGAGCCGCTGACGCTGTCGCGGCGCGTGCCGATCCTCGAAAATCTCGGCTTCGACGTGATTTCCGAGCGCACCTATCTGCTCACGCCGAAGGCCAACGGCGGGGCGCGGCGGTTCTATCTGCACGACATCGACCTTCGCCTGCGCGAGGGCGATACGGCGACGTTCTGCGAGCGGCGCGAGGCGCTGGAGGACGGCTTTCTTGCCGTGTGGGCCGACGCCGTGCCGAACGACCGCTTCAACGGCGCCATCCTCGCGGCGGGGCTCGACTGGCGGCAGGCGGCGCTCATCCGCGCCTATGCGGCCTATTACCGACAGACGGGGGCGACCTACAGCGCCGCTTACATCGCCGAAACGCTCGCCAAGCATGGCGCTATCGCCGCCGACCTGTTCCGTCTGTTCGAGGCGATGTTCGACCCGGCGAAGCGCGGCGACGTGGAGCGAGAGGCCGCGCGGGCCGAGATTTCGGCGCGCATCGTTGCCGCGCTCGACGCCATCCCGTCGATGGAAGACGACCGCATCCTGAGGCAACTCGCCTCGCTTATCGGCGCAACGCTTCGCACGAATTTCTATCAGAAGGGGGCAGACGGCCGCGCGCCCGAGGCCATCGCGTTCAAGCTTCGAAGCCGCGACATCGAATGGCTGCCCGCGCCAAAGCCCCATGCCGAGATTTTCGTTTCGTCGCCGCGCTTCGAGGGCGTGCATCTGCGCGGCGGACTCATCGCGCGCGGCGGGCTCCGCTGGTCGAACCGCCCGCAAGACTTTCGCACCGAGATTCTCGGCCTCGCCAAGGCGCAGCAGGTGAAGAACGCCGTCATCGTGCCGCAAGGAGCGAAAGGCGGCTTCGTGCCGAAAGCGCCGGGTGGCGTGACCCGCGACGCGACCTATGATGAGGGCGTGGCAGCTTATGAGGGGTTCGTGTCGAGCCTTCTGTCGCTCACCGACAATCTGGTGAAGGGCGAAATCGTGCCTCCCGCCGACACGGTGCGCCGCGACGGCGACGACCCGTATCTCGTCGTGGCCGCCGACAAGGGCACCGCCACCTTCTCCGACTTCGCGAACGAGATCGCCACCAAACGCGGCTTCTGGCTCGGCGATGCGTTCGCGAGCGGCGGCTCGGCGGGCTACGATCACAAGAAGATGGGCATCACGGCGCGGGGCGCGTGGGAAGCGGTGAAGCGCCATTTCCGCGAGATGAACGTCGACATCCAGACGAGGCCGTTCACGGTGGCGGGCGTGGGCGACATGTCGGGCGATGTCTTCGGCAACGGCATGCTGCTCTCGCGGCAGATCCGGCTCGTGGCGGCCTTCGATCACCGCGACATCTTCATCGACCCCGAGCCGGACCCGGAGACGAGCTTCGAGGAGCGGAAGCGCCTGTTCGAGCGCCCGCGTTCGAGCTGGCAGGATTACGACCGGGCGAAGATTTCGGCAGGCGGCGGCGTCTACAGCCGCAAGGAGAAGTCCATCGCCCTTTCGGAGGCGGCGCGGACGCTGCTCGGCGTCGGCGCGCAGGCAACGCCGCAGGATGTTATGGCCGCGATTCTGCGCGCGGATGTGGATCTGCTGTGGTTCGGCGGCATCGGTACCTACGTGCGCGCGAGCAACGAAACGGATGCGCAGGCGGGCGACAAGGCGAACGACGCGATCCGCGCGGCGGCGAACGAGCTTCGCGCGAAGGTGATCGGCGAGGGCGCGAATCTCGGCGTCACGCAGAAGGGCCGCATCGAATTCGCGCTTGCGGGCGGGCGCATCAACACCGACGCCATCGACAATTCGGCGGGCGTGAACACGTCCGACGTCGAGGTGAATATCAAGATCGCGCTCGGCCGCGCGGTGGCGGATGGCACAATCGACACGCCCGAGCGAAACGAGATCCTCGCCGCGATGACGGACGATGTCGCCGCCGCCGTGCTCGCCAACAATTACCTGCAAACGCTCGCGCTCAGTGTCGCCGAGAGCGACGGCCTTGCCGAACTCGGCTTTCAGCAGCGCCTCATCCAGCGCCTTGTGAAGGACGGCCGCCTCAACCGCGCCGTGGAAGCGCTGCCGACCGACACCCAGCTTGCCGAGCGCGCGGCGCAGGAAAAGCCGCTGACGCGCCCCGAACTCGCCGTGCTCCTTGCATACGCGAAGATCGTGCTCGAAGACGACCTCGTGAAGACGACCGTGCTGGACGACCCGTGGCTTGCCCGCGAGCTTCCGGCGTATTTCCCGCCCGCCATGCGCGAGCGTTTCGCCGCCGAAATCGACGCGCATCCGCTGCGCCGCGCCATCATCGCGACGAGCCTCGCGAACGACATCGTCAATCGCGGCGGTCCAACCTTCGTTGTGCGGCTGATGGACGAGACCGGCCAGCCGCCCGACGCCGTCGCTTGCGCCTTCGCGGCGGTGTGCGCGATCTACGATCTGTCGGCGATCCATGGCGGGCTCGATGCGCTCGACGGCCGGATCGACAGCGCGGAGCAGCTTCGGCTATATCGCTTCGTGCGCGACCTTCTCCGGCGGCAGAGCGGCTTTTTCCTCCGCCATCACCGCTTCAGGGACGGGCTGGAAAAGGGCATCGCGCCTTACGCGCAGGGCATCGCAGCCCTCTCCGCCGACATGGCTGCGCTGTTGCCGGAAAAGGCGGTCGCGCGGCTTGGCGAGGCTGAGGAGCGGCTTTGCGGGATTGGCCTCTCGCCGGACTTCGCAAGCCGCGTCGCGGCGCTCGAACCGCTGGCGCAGGCGCTCGACATCGTGCGCGTGGCCGGCGACATGGAAGCGCCGGTCGAAGACGCCGCGCGCGTCGTGTTCGCCATCCGCGACGCCTTCCATCTGGACGACATCGCGGCGGCGGCCGAGGCGCTCGCGGGCGGGGACCATTTCAACCGTCTCGCCGTGGATGCAAGCCTCGCGGGGATCGCTTCGGCCCAGCGGCGGCTCGCGCGCGCCATCCTCGCGCAATCGCCGCGCCGAGCGGACTTTGCGACATGGCGCGCCCGAAACGAAGGGGCGGTGAGCCGCATAGCGGAAGGGCTCGCCGAGGTCCTTTCGGGGCGCGGGCTGACGCTCGCGAAGCTCACCGTGGCCGTCGCGCAGTTCCGCGACCTGTCCGCGCCGTAACGCCCAAACGAAGGGCGCGAACCCGCTTCCACGCCGGAGCGCGGTCGTGTATCCCTTGGCCGAACAGGCGATTTCGGAGGATGCAATGACACGTCGCGCCATTATCGATGCACCGGGCCTTGGAAAGGCGCTCGGGCCATATTCCCGTGCCGTCTGGGCAGGCAACACGCTTTTCCTGTCGGGTCAGCTTGGCACCGACGCGGCGACGAACACCCTCGTCGAGGGCGGCGTGGGTCCGGAGACGGACCAGATCCTGAAGGGCATCGCCGCCGTCCTGAAAGAGGCGGGCCTGACCCTCGACAATGTGGTGAAGTCGACAGTGTACCTTACCGACATGACCACCTTCGCGACCATGAACGCCGTCTATGAGACGCATTTCACCGCGCCCTATCCGTCGCGCACGACCATCGGCATCACCGCGCTTCCCGGCGGCGCGCATGTCGAGATCGAAGTCGTCGCGGTGAAGGACTAAAACCCGGGGTCACAGCAACTCGCGACAAGGGCTGCTGTGACCGCACGACCGAACCATTTCTCGGATCGGCACCTTACAATTCGCTGACATCGGATTTCAGTGAGCCGTAATTCTCCGCGCTGCATAGTGGATGTGCAACAAAGGAGAACGGACCATGTTCACCAAACGCATCGCGCTTTTTGCAGCAGCTGTCGCCATGCTCGTGTCTGCGGATGCGGCCTTCGCCCAGCGCTACGGCCGCGGCCCGGTCGCAACTTTCTGCGCGGCTGACATCAACCGCCATTGCAATCGCCTGCACCATGGCCGTGGCGAGGTTCGCGCCTGCCTGCAATCGAATTGGCGCAGGCTGTCGCAGGATTGTCGATCGGTGTTGAGGAACTCGGGCGGCGGCCAGCGCCGGAGGTAGTCAGCGGGTCGGGTGACCGAAGGAGGCCGTCATGAGCAGAACTGCAATTTGTCTTTCCGCCGCGTTCTTCGGACTTGCGGCGATTGCTGCTCCTGCGCTCGCGCAAAAGGGAACGGGCGAGTCGTCGGGCGTCGCGCGGCAGGGCCTGGGACTTCCGATTGAGGCCATGTCGGGGACCATCGAGGCCGTCAAGGTCGGACGGTGCGAGAAGACGACGGGGCGCTCCGCCGAGGGCGCTCATCTCATCGTGCAGATGCCGGATGCGAAGACGATCAACTTGCACCTGGGGCCGACATTCGCCCTTCGCGACGTGCTAAAGCAGCTCTCCGTGGGGCAAAACATCTCGTTCGAGGCTTTCCGAACCGAACGCATGCCGAAGGATGCCTTCATCGCCAAATCCGTCAAGGCGGGCGACAAGGTCTTCGCCTTTCGGAACGACAGTCTACGCCCGGTTTGGGCGCGCGGTCGCGGACGCGAGCAGCCGAAAGAGCGCGGCGGCGAAAGCTGCTGGTGGTGACGAATCTGAGCGGCGATCGCAAAAGGGGGACACAATGCGAAAAACAGTTCTTGCTGCGGTGATGCTTTCAGGTCTTGCCGTCGGCGCGAGGGCCGAGGACAATCGAATTGCCCTCGACCTCCCGCCCGACATCAAGGCGCAATTCCTTGAGCACATGCGCACCCATATGAATGCGCTCAACGACGTGATCCAGCTTATGGCTGCGGGCAAGGTCCGCGAAGCGGGATCGGTCGCACGTAGCGAAATGGCAATCGGTAAAGGACGGGGCATCGGGCGCTTCATGCCGCCGGAGTTCAGGGAAATGGGCTTCGATTTTCATCGCAGCGCCGACGATTTTGCCCGTCTGACCGCCGAGATTTCCGAACCGATGAATGCAGCGGGTTGGGAGAAAGCGGTCGGCGGCGTCGCTCAGATCACGGCGCGATGCTCGGCATGTCACGCGAATTTCCGCGTGAAGTAATGGCGACGGCGACCAAGCCGGGCCTGAAAAGCGACAGCGCGACAATGTTTAAGGTTGCGCTATCGTTAACTTGCCACGTCAGCTTTTAACGCATAATTTGTGCGGAACACGGGTGGGCGACTGGGACGCGTTCGCGAGAGCGTGTCTTCAGCTGCGCCTTTTCTGTGAGTATGGCGGTCTGTTCTGATGGCGCCGCGCGTTGGGCAAGCGGCGGAGTCTGAGGGCCTTGGGGCTGGAGAGGGTTGTTTATGAAGGTGAGTTTTACGTCGCGGCTGGCGCTGATCGCCTGTCTCTCGGCCGTTGTCCCGCAGGCCATGGCGCAGGAAGCCGATACCCGGCCGCCGCTCGCCGATCTGGACGCGCCGGCGACGACGGCACCCGAGCCCGAAGCTGCGCCGGAAAACGCCGCCCCCGCGCCCGGTTCTCTCGACGACATCAAGGCGGAAGTGACGCCGCATGCAGCCGCCGCGCATGAGGAAAATCCCGCCGTCAGGAATGCGGCCGCGAAGCACGAAATAACGCCCGCCGATCCGATCGACTCCCCGCTCGAAAGCACGCTTCCCGATCCGCTCGCCCCGAAGGACGAGGACGGCCCGCCGCTCCTCGCGCCCGGCGCGCCCGCGCAGCCGTCGGTGGCTGCCGAAGCGCCCGCTGGCGATCCCGTTGCGCCGCTCGTCGTCGAGCGCGTGGCGAATGCGGGCGGCAAGGGGGATGCGCGTGACGACGTCGCCGCCGTAAAGGCATTCTACTCCGCGACCAAGGGCCAGCCTGTCTGGACCTCGGCCGAGGGCTTCACGCCCGCCGCGACGAAAGCCATCCGCGAGATCCGCGCCGCCGACAGCTACGGCCTCGATGCCTCGGCGTTCGAGCTTCCCGCAGGCGCAGGCACCACACCGGAAGAGCGCGCCGATGCCGAGGTGAAGTTGGGCCTCGCCGTGCTGAAATATGCGCGCCATGCGCGTGGCGGGCGTGTCGATCCGCCATCCATAAGCCCCGCGATGGATCGGAAGCCTCACATCTACGAGCCGAAATCCGTGCTCGAAGCCATCGCCGCCGCCGCAGAGGCAGATGCCTATCTGCGCGGGCTGCATCCGAAATCGGAGCAATTCAACCGGCTGCGCCAGGCGCTCATCGCGCTCGGGAAGACGCCCGACACAGGCACCTCATCCATCCGCATTCCGGCCGGGAAGACGTTCAAACCCGGTGACGACGACGCGCAGATCGCGCTTGTCAGGAAGCGGCTCGGCGCCGGTCTCGACGCGCCGCGTGACACGATATACGACGAGGCGCTCGTCGTGGCGGTGAACCGTTTCCAGAAGGAAAACGGGCTCGACGTGAACGGCATCGTCGACAGGAAGCTCCGCGCGGCACTGAACGCGGGCGCGACCGGCTCGGTCGAAGAAAAGAAGATGCGCCTCATCGTGAACATGGAACGCTGGCGCTGGATGCCGGACGATCTCGGCGATTTTCACGTGTGGAATTCGATCCCGGAACAGATCACGCGCGTTTTCGATCACGGCCGGGTCGCGTTCCAGGAGCGCATCGTCGTCGGCAAGTCCACGTCGCAGACGCCCTCCTTCTCGGCGCCCATGCAGTTCGTCATCTTCAATCCCGAATGGGGCGTGCCGAACGGCATCAAGACGAACGAAATCGCGCCGAAGCTCAGGCGCGCGGCGCCTCGCGGCCCGGCCGATGACTTCTTCTCATTCTTCGGTGGTGCGAGCGGTGGCGGTGGTGGCGGCGCTTCGACCGTTCTTCAGCGCCTCGGCGGTCTTCGCGTGATTTATAACGGTCGCGAAATCGATCCCGACTCCGTCGACTGGTCGCGCGTGGACGTGCGCCGCTTCAGCTTCATTCAGGGGGCGGGCGCGCGCAATGTGCTTGGCGTGGTGAAATTCCGCTTCCCGAACAAGCACGATGTGTACATGCACGACACGCCGGAGAAGAGCCTGTTCGGCTCGGCGACGCGCGCGTTCAGCCATGGCTGCATGCGCACGCAAAACCCGGTTCGCTTCGCGGAAGTTCTCCTTGCGCGCGACAGCGGGACGAAGCCCGAACAGATCCGTCGCATGATCGAAAGCGGGCAAACGCACGACATCAAGCTTTCGACGCCAATCCCTGTTCACACCGTCTATTTCACCGCCGCGCCGGACGACAAGGGAGAGGTTCGCTACTTCCCGGATCTTTACGGCCTCGACGCACGCGTGGCGAGCGCTCTGAAGGGCGAGACCTTCCGGTTTGCGGGCGATCCCGTCGTTGCCGTGGCGCAGGCATCCGCCGCTCCGCAGCGCGAGGCGCGGGACACGACCTCCGACCAGAGGCTCGATCAATACGGGCGCCCGGTTCGCGGTGCCGATCCTTACGGCCGCGAGCCTCAGCGGGGGTCGCGCGGGCGCGATGACTGGAGGCCGTTCGACTGGTAGCCCGGACGGTGTGATGTTGCAGCGAACCACCATCCCGGCATCCGTCAAGGTGGTTTTGCCCGCCGTCAATTCCCTGTGCGCAAGATCGGGGGATTCCCCGGACATCTTGACGCTGCGGGTCATGCCCTCCTACCTTTCGTGAGACTGAATCAGCGGCGTTTTGAACCGCGCAACACCGAGAGGCTTTCCATGGCAACGACTGCCGTGTCCGATGACTCCTTCGAACAGGACGTGAAAAAAGCCGACCTTCCCGTGCTCGTCGACTTCTGGGCGGAATGGTGCGGACCGTGCCGCACGGTCGCCCCGATTCTGGAGGAACTTTCCGAAGAGTTCGCGGGCCAGATCAAGGTCGTGAAGCTCGACGTCGAAAGCAACCCCGGGATCGCGCAAGCCTACAACATTCGCGGGATTCCGGCACTGCTTCTGTTCAAGAACGGCGAAGTCGCCGGCCAGCAGATCGGCGCGCTGCCGAAGCAGCAGCTTCGCGCATGGATCTCGGGCGCGATCGCGTCCGTCTGATCCGAAGACTGTTCGCGCCGTCTGCACAGCGCGCGGGCATGAACGAAAAACCGCCTCTCGCAGGCGGTTTTTTTGCGCGCGTCCGGCGTCCACCACCGGATGACATTAGCCTGCGTTTAATCGGTCTCGATTTGACGCAGAAAAGCTGATCGACAATAGAAACCTACAGCGTCGTGGCGCGTCTGATTTGCGGCACGAGGCTGTAAGCTTTCAGATATTTAATCGCAGATACGGCTTCACATTGCGAAGCTTCTTCCCAAATTCGCATCAGTTCAAAAGCGGCCGGTTGGCGAATAACCACGGTATAGGCCGCGTTCATGCGATCTCGGAGGCAGTGATGACGGAGTCTTCTCCCGAAGTCCGGACGAACACGGCAAAACGTCAATCTCAAATTTCTGTAATTCTTTCTCGTTTCGGTAAGAAAAGCACGATTTACGTCTCGGCGGCTGCGCTGGCGCTTGGCGCGTTTGTCGGCTCGGCTTCGTTCGAGCCGAATCCGGCACGCGCGTTCGCGCAGGGCGAGAATGTGTCTCAAGGCGAGGGCATGCGTCAAAAGCTGCCGAGCTTCGCGCCGCTCGTGAAGCAGGTGAAGCCCGCCGTGGTTTCGATCCGGGTGAAGGCGAACGCGGCGGCGAGAGCGGCGTTCGGGGACGATGAGGGCGGTCAGAGAGGAAATCCGTTCGAGGGCTCCCCGTTCGAGCGCTATTTCGGCGGCCCGAACGCCCCGCGCGGCGGCTTCGGCCCGTGGGGCGGCATGCCCGGCGGCAAGGGCGGCCCGCGTCAGCTCGTAACGGCGCAAGGCTCCGGCTTCTTCATCTCGCCGGACGGCTATCTCGTGACGAACAACCACGTCGCGCAGGACGCGGTGAGCCTCGAAGTCGTGATGGACGACGGCAAGACCTACACCGCGAAGGTGGTCGGCACCGATCCGCGCACAGACCTCGCTTTGCTCAAGGTGGATGGCCGAGACGATTTTCCCTACACGAAATTCTCGCGCTCCGGCGCTGAAATCGGCGACTGGGTCGTCGCCATGGGCAACCCCTTCGGGCTTGGCGGCACAGTGACGGCGGGCATCGTCTCGGCGCGCGGCCGCGACATCGGCGAAGGCCCGTATGACGATTTCATCCAGATCGACGCGTCCGTCAACAAGGGCAACTCCGGCGGCCCGACCTTCAACGAAAGCGGCGAGGTCATCGGGGTGAACACGGCGATCTATTCGCCCTCGGGCGGCTCGGTCGGCATCGCGTTCGCCATCCCCGCGCCGACGGTGGAGCGCGTCGTCGCGGCGCTGAAAGACAAGGGGCACGTCACGCGCGGCTGGCTCGGCGTACAGATCCAGGGCCTGACGCCCGAACTCGCCGAGAGCGTCGGCCTGAAGAGCACGACCGGCGCGCTGGTGGCGGCCCCCCAAAGCGGAAGCCCCGCCGAGAAGGCCGGAATCAGGACGGGCGACGTGATCACCGAGGTCGACGGCGCGGAAGTGAAGGACGGGCGCGACCTCGCGAAGAAGATCGCCGACCTTGCGCCGGGCTCCGACGCCAAACTCACCGTGCTTCGAGGCGGCGAAACGAAGACCATCGATCTCAAGATTGGACAGTTGCCGGAGAAGAGGACGCAGCGCGCAAGCCTCTCGGACAGCGGGAAGACCGGGCTTGACGATCTCGGCATCGCGGTCGCTCCCGCCGCCGACGTTAGCCCGAACGACAGTCAGGGGCTTGCCGTTGTCGGTGTCGAGCCGGGCGGCAGGGCGGCGGAAGCCGGGCTCGCCGAGGGCGACATCATCATGCGCGTCGGCAATCAGACGGTGAACCGCCCCGGCGATCTGAAGCGTGCGCTTTCCGATGCCGGCAAATCGGGCAAGAAGAACGCGCTCGCCCTCGTGAAGCGGAACGGCGATCAGCGGTTTGTCGCCCTGCCCGCGGTTGGTTAGGTCTTGCACAGCCAGCGCCGTCTTCCGGCGCTGACCCCCATCGAAAACCTGAACGCCGGAACGGATGCGCCGCTCCGGCGTTTCCTGTACGTGGGCTGACGGTTTTTCGCCCCCGGCAAGCGGCGAGAGGTCTTGCGGGAAACGGCGCCAACACCGAAATGACGAGTGCATGATCCGCAACAGGAGCGTGCCCAAAAGCAATCCTGGACGACAAAAGGCAAGTACGCCCCATGAATTTCTTCCGCACCATGCTCTTGCTCGCCGCGTTGACGGCGCTTTTCATGGCGATCGGCTTTCTCATCGGCGGCCAGACGGGCATGCTCATCGCGTTCCTGATCGCGGGCGGGATGAACATGTTCGCCTACTGGAACTCGGACAAGATGGTCCTCGCGCAGCAGGGCGCCGAAGAGGTGGACGAGCGTACCGCGCCCGAGCTTTATTCCATCGTGCGGCAACTCGCGGCGAACGCGAGCCTGCCGATGCCGAAGGTTTACATCATCCACACCGACCAGCCGAATGCGTTCGCAACCGGCCGCAACCCGGAGAACGCGGCGGTCGCGGCGTCCGCGGGGCTCCTGCGCATCATGAGCAAGGAGGAAGTGGCGGGCGTTCTCGCGCATGAACTGGCGCACATCAAGAACCGCGACACGCTCATCATGACGATTGCCGCCACCATCGCGGGCGCGATCTCCATGCTGGCGAATTTCGGCATGTTCTTCGGCAACCGCAATAACGGCGGCGGCGGCATCATCAGCACGCTGCTTGCTGTGATCGTGGCGCCGCTGGCGGCGGCCATCATCCAGATGGCGATCAGCCGCTCGCGCGAATATGTGGCCGACAAGGATGGCGGCGAAATCTGTCAGCGGCCGTTATGGCTCGCGTCCGCGCTCCAGAAGATCGAGCAGGCCGCGCATCAGATCCCGAACCAGCAGGCCGAGCGCAACCCCGCGAGCGCGCAGCTTTACATCATCAACCCGCTGTCGGGGCAAGGCATGGACAATCTGTTCTCCACGCATCCGAACACGGCAAACCGCGTCGCGGCGCTCGTCGAGCAGGCGCGCCAGATGGGCGACACGCAGCAGCCGACAGCGGCGCACATGTCGCCGGTTCCGGGCTTCGAGGACGGCGCGGGCCGAAGCGGCCCGTGGCAACAGCGCCCGCGCTCGGGTCGGCGGCCGTTCGAAGTGGGGCCGTGGAACCGCCGGTCCTGAGCTTGAACGGGCGAGGATGGATTTCGATGAGATGCGGCGCGTCGCGGTAAAGCGCCATTGTGCGACGCGCCGCTTTTGCCCATAAGAGCGGACCTTCATCGAAGCGCTTCCGCTTTGTGCAAACCCGAAAGGCCCGTTCGTGGCGCCGAAACCTTCTTCGAATACGACCGACTCCGATCACCATGCGCCCGTGAAAGGCGCCCCGTCGTCCGGGCTGATGGCCCGCCGCCTCGCTGTGTTCCTTCTGAAATCGGTGCTGCACGACCACCAGTCCTTCGACGAGGCCTTCGCCGGGTCGTCCGCGCGCGATGCCTTCGCGGCCATGGAAGCGCGCGACCGCGCCTTCGCTCGCGCCATCGCGACAATCGCGCTGCGCCGCCTCGGCCAGGTCGAGGACATGATTTCGCGCTTCCTCGAAAAGCCGCTCCCCGCCGATGCCTTCGAGGCGCGCGCCATCCTCATCGCAGGCACGACGCAGCTGGCCTTCATGGATGTCGCGCCGCATGCCGCCATCGGGCTGGCGGTGGAGCAGGCGAAGGCTTCGCGCTTCAGCCGCCATCTCGGGGGCCTCATCAACGCGGTGCTGCGGCGCGTGAGCGAGAACAAGGCCGAGATACTTCGCGCGCAGGACGCCTCCGTGCTCAACACGCCCGCATGGCTCCGCGAGCGCTGGGTCGCGCATTACGGCGAGGCCACGGCGCGCGAGATCGCGGGCGCGCATCTGGAAGAGCCGCCGCTCGACCTAAGCGTGAAGGCCGATGCCGCAGCATGGGCCGCGAAGCTTCAGGGCGACGTCATGCCATGGGGATCGGTGCGGCTATCGCACAAGGGCCGCGTGGAGGAAATCGAAGGTTACGCCGAGGGGGCGTGGTGGGTGCAGGACGCCGCCGCCGCGATCCCGGCGCTGCTGTTGGGCGATGTCGCGGGCAAGCGCGTGGCCGACCTTTGCGCAGCACCCGGAGGCAAGACGGCGCAGCTTGCGGCGGCGGGCGCGCGCGTGACGGCGGTGGACATTTCGGCCTCTCGGCTTCGGCGGCTCGGCGAAAATGCCGCGCGGCTCGCGCTTTCCGTCGAAATCGTCAAAGCCGGTGTCGTCGAATGGCAGCCGAAGGAGCGCTTCGAGGCGATCCTGCTCGATGCGCCATGCTCGGCGACGGGCACCATCCGCCGCAATCCCGACATCGCCTATCTAAAGACGGCGGAGGACATCGCCGCGCTCGCTCGCGTGCAGAAGCGGCTTCTCTCGCACGCGCTGACGCTGCTTGCGCCGGGCGGTACGCTGGTCTTCGCCACATGTTCGCTCGAACCGGAAGAAGGGGAGGCGCAGATCGCGGCGCTGCTGGCCGACCGCGCCGACGTGCGGCTGCTGCCCATCGATGCGGCGGCGCTCAATTTGCCGCCCGAGGCGATCACGGAGAACGGATGCCTGCGCACGCTGCCGTTTCACGCAGGCGGCATGGACGGCTTCTTCGCCGCGCGGCTGACGCGAAACTGAACGCGCGTTGGCGGCTCGCTTGCGCCGCTTACGCCTTCGCCAGCCGGTCGAACGCCTGAAGATTGCGCAGCAGCGCCTCAAGCTCGCCGAGCGGCACCATGTTCGGCCCGTCTGACGGCGCGCGATCCGGGTCTTCATGCGTTTCGATGAACACCGCCGCGACGCCGACCGCCACGGCTGCGCGCGCCAGCACCGGCACGAAACGCCGGTCGCCGCCCGTCGCTGTGCCCTGCCCGCCCGGCTGCTGGACCGAATGCGTGGCGTCGAACACCACGGGCGCGCCCGTCTCCGCGAGGATCGGCAGCGCGCGCATGTCCGTCACGAGCGTGTTGTAGCCGAAGCTCGCGCCGCGCTCGGTCACGAGCACGTTCGGGTTGCCCGCCGCGAGCACCTTCGCGACCACATTTTTCATGTCCCACGGGGCGAGGAACTGGCCCTTCTTCACCTTAACCACGCGGCCCGTTTCGGCGGCGGCGATCAGCAGATCCGTCTGGCGGCACAGGAAGGCGGGGATTTGCAGCACGTCCACCGCCTCGGCGACGCGCGCGCATTGCGATGCTTCATGCACGTCCGTCACGATGGGCAGGCCCAAACTCTCGCGGATTTCGGCGAAGATCGGCAGCGCCGCATCGAGGCCGAGCCCCCGCATCGCGTTCGCGCTCGTGCGGTTCGCCTTGTCGAAGCTCGTCTTGAACACAAGGCCGATGCCGAGACGGCCCGCGATTTCCTTCAGCGCCGACGCCATTTCGAGCGCATGCGCACGGCTTTCGAGTTGGCACGGCCCCGCAAAAAGCGCGAGCGGCAGCGCGTTGCCGACGCGGACGCCGCGAATGTCGACCGCGCTGTTGGGCGATTGCAAGGTCATGGGTGAGCCTCGGGTTGCGAAACGGTCCGTTACGAGCGCCGCCCTCGGCGCCGCCTCGGCAGTTTATAGCCGCCGGAGACGGCAAGCGACAACGGCTTTCGCCCGCATTCACGGACCCTAAACGAGGCGGCTTTGCGCCACGGCCGCCGCGATGAACGACGAGAACAGCGGGTGCGGCTCGAACGGCCGCGATTTCAGCTCCGGGTGGAACTGCACGCCGATGAACCACGGATGATCCGGGATCTCGATGATTTCGGGCAGGCTCTTGTCCGGCGACAGACCCGAGAAGCGCAAGCCCGCGCGCTCCAGCTTGTCGCGGTAGGTGATGTTGACTTCGTAGCGGTGGCGATGGCGCTCGCTGATGCGCGTCTGCCCGTAAATCTGGGCGACCTTCGAACCTTCCGCGAGCACGGCTTCGTAAGCGCCGAGCCGCATGGTGCCGCCCTTGTCGCTTTCCGCGTGGCGCTGCACGGCCTTTTCGCCCGCAACCCACTCCGTCATGAGGCCGACGACCGGCTCCGCCGCAGGGCCGAACTCGGTTGAACTTGCTCCATCGATCCCGGCGACATGACGCGCCGTTTCAATCACCGCCATCTGCATGCCGAAGCAGATGCCGAGGTAGGGCACGCGCTTGATGCGGGCAAATTGCACAGCGTCGATCTTGCCTTCCGTGCCGCGCTCGCCGAAGCCGCCGGGGACGATGATGCCGTGGATGTTTTCGAGATAAGGTGCGACGTCGGCCTTCTCGAACAGCTCCGAGTCGAGCCAGTGAATCTTGACGCGCACGCCGTTTTCGATGCCGCCGTGGCTCAACGCTTCGGTCAGCGACTTGTATGCGTCTTTCAGGTTGGTGTACTTGCCGACGATGGCGATGGAAACCTCGCCGTCGGGATGGTCGATGCGATCCGAAATCGTGCGCCACACGTCGAGGTTCGGCTCGGGCGCGTCGGTGATGCCGAAGGCGGCGAGCACTTCGCGGTCGAGCCCTTCGTCGTGATAGGCGAGCGGCACATCGTAGATGTTCGGCACGTCGAGCGCCTGAATAACGGCGCTCTCGCGCACATTACAGAACAGCGCGATCTTGGCGCGGTCGCTTTTCGGGACGGGCAGTTCGGAACGGCAGAGCAGGATATCCGGCTGGATGCCGATGGAGCGCAGCTCCTTCACCGAATGCTGCGTCGGCTTGGTCTTAAGCTCGCCCGCCGCCTTGATGTAGGGCAGGAGCGTCAGATGGATGAAGATCGCCTCGCCGCGCGGGAGTTCGTTGCCGAGCTGGCGAATCGCCTCGAAGAAGGGCAACCCCTCTATGTCGCCGACCGTGCCGCCGATCTCGACCAGCACGAAATCCGCGCCCTCGTTGCCGGAGAGGATGAAGTCCTTGATCGCGTTGGTGACGTGCGGGACGACCTGCACCGTGCCGCCGAGATAGTCGCCGCGGCGCTCGGCAGAGAGCACGTTCTGATAGATGCGGCCGGTGGTGATGTTGTCGTCGCGGCGCGCAGAGACGCCCGTGAAGCGCTCATAGTGGCCGAGGTCGAGGTCGGTTTCCGCACCGTCGTCGGTAACGAACACTTCGCCATGCTGATAGGGCGACATCGTGCCGGGATCGACGTTGAGATAGGGATCCAGCTTCCTCAATCGCACGGAATAGCCGCGCGCTTTGAGAAGCGCGCCGAGGGCCGCCGATGCGAGCCCCTTTCCGAGTGAGGAAACCACGCCGCCGGTAATGAAGATATATCGCGCCATGGACCTTGAACGTAATACCTTGCGCGCCCGAGGGAAAGGGCGCTGCCGTGGTTTCAACTTCTAGCCGGTCCGATTCCGAGAGCAAATGCCGGATTCAAAGGACCACTAGCGTATGCCGTTGGGCGCCGCTCTCGCGCCGCATCGGGTCCGCCTTGCGACGGCCTATTGCTGGGCGGGCGCGGCCGGCTTCGGAATACTGAGCTTGGGCAGCGCGGGTGCGTCGGCGGGGGCCTGAGCAGGCGCGGTCGTGGGCGCCGTGGTGCTCGTCGGCGTAATCGCCGAGGTAGGCGTCTTGCGCTGGCCGATGATACCGAGCGTGATCGAGGTCAGGAAGAAGATGGCTGCAAGGATCGCCGTGGTGCGCGTCATGACGTTGGCCGCGCCGCGCCCGCTGACGAAACCGCCGCCACCGCCGCCCATGCCGAGCGCGCCGCCTTCCGACCGCTGAAGGAGGATAATCACCACCATCGTCACGGCGACGACGATATGAAGCACAAGAAGGACGTTTGCCATTTCTCTCGACCGGTCGGGAATTTCGGAAAAGTTGCTCCATACATACCGGTTTCGGCGCCAAGATCAAGCGCGCGGGACACTTTAGCCGGGGCGCGCGTCACCGCGCCCGTTGCCGAAGGTGTCCGGCGCGAGCAACTGCGGGGAAGCGATTATGGAGTGCCGACGCCCACCGCCTGCGCCGGGGCGGGCGGCCTGGGCTGCTGCGCGACGGGTTTTTGTGTCTGCGTCGTCGCGGCGGCTTTCGGCCTGGGCTTCGCGGCCCGATCGGTGCCGGCCGCAGTCGCAGGCGCGCTGTCCGGCCCGGCCTGCGGCTTAACGCCGTCTTCTTTTTCGAGGTTCTTGAGTTGCACGAGCGAACTCGGCGCCATGCAGCGGAACTTCATCTGCTCGTCAAGTTCGATGTATTGTCGGACGAGGTTGAGATCGGACGCCGAGAGATTCGCTACGGCCCAGTTCGGGCCTCGCTCCATCAGGCGGTCCACGTCGAGGGCCTTGAGCGCCTGGAGGTCTTGCGTGAGCTTCGCGCACACCGCCTTGTCCTGTTGCGCCCCGTTCGCGGGACCGCCGGCTATCGCGGCGATGACCGCAAGCGCCGCCATCCCTGAAAAGGCAAATTTGCCCGCCTTCCCGGCGGAATTTCCATCGCATTTCATCGGGAGGGCCTTTCCCCCTGCGATCGGGAGCAATCCCGCCGCATCGGACTTATCTTGTAGCGTCTTCGCATGACGGAAAGATCAACGCGCCGCACGCCTCTCCGAGGCGCGTGCCGCCGCCGTGACGATTTCAAGGAACGTTGCCGCCTTGAGACTCGCTCCGCCGACCAGCACGCCATCCACTTCCGGACTTTCGAAAGTCGACGCGGCATTCGCGGGGCTGACCGAACCGCCATAAAGGACGCGCCAGCGCAGGCCGCTCGTCTGCCGGAAGCGATCCTTCAGGCAGCCGCGCACGATTTCGTGGACGGCCGTAATCTGCTCCGTCGTCGGTGAGACGCCCGAACCGATGGCCCAGACGGGTTCATAGGCGACGATGGTCGTTTCAGGTGTCGATTCGTCCGGCAGGCTGTCGGCGAGCTGGCGGCGGCAAACGCTGGCGGTCAATCCGCGGATGTGCTCGCCGCGCGTCTCGCCGATACAGACGACGATCCTGATGCCGGCGCGGAGCGCTGTGGCGGCCTTCGCGCGTATTTCGCGGCTCGTCTCGCCATGTTCGCCGCGCCGCTCGCTATGGCCGAGGATGACGGTCGTTGCGCCCGAATCCTTGAGCATCAGCGCCGACAGGTCGCCCGTGAACGGGCCCCTTTCACCGACATGGCAATCCTGCGCGCCGATCTCGACCGCCGACCCCTCGACGATCTGTGACGCGGCATGCAGAAGCGTCGCGGGCGGAAAAATCGTGACGTCGGGCGCGTTTTCAACGGAAGCGACGCCGTCGCGGATGGCCTCTATCTGCGTGATGTCTGCCCGCAGGCCGTTCATCTTCCAATTGCCTGCGACATATAGCTTCGGTCCGGACATTGCGTTTCTCTCGCTGGAACGGGGCGCGCGGAGGAATTTGTTGAAGTGGGCCGACCTCGCGAATCTTGATATTGCGCGCACGTTTTTATTCTCTAAATTACGGCCATCGCGAAACGTGCAAGAAATGCGCGCCCGAATCAAGCCTGCTCTGGCTTGAGCATTCAAGGACTTCATCTGATGCATTTCCTCCGGAAAGTGGCCGTCTTCTTTCTGTTCGCCATTCTGATCGGGGCGTTCGCCATAAGCATGGGCGGCAACTATTATGGCGACCGCGAGCGCCGCCAGAGCGTGGCGACGGTCGGTTCCGCGAACATCTCGCCGGAAGATTTCCGCCGCGCCTATCAGCGCGTTCTGGAAAACGTCAGCCAGCAGGCGGGGCGCCGCATCTCGGCTGCCGAGGCTCAGGCTTTCGGCCTTCCGAACCGCGTGCTTCAGGGCCTGATCCAGGACGCGGCGCTCGACCTTGAAGCCAAGGAACTCGGCGTCGGCCTGTCCGAAGAGGGCGTGCGCCGGGGGATCACGAGCCTTGAGGTCTTCCAGGACAAGGGCGAGTTCAGCGCCGACAAATATCATCGCTTCCTTCAGAGTATCGGCTATTCGGCGCCATTCTTCGAGCAGGAATTCAAGGGCGACCTCATGCGGCGGCAGTTGCGCGGCGTTTTCGACGGGAGCGGCGTGGTGTCGAAGGCGTTGCTCGATGCCTACAACAAGTACGGCAACGAACAGCGTACGCTCGCCTATTTTACCCTGACGCCCGAGGCGGCGGGGGCGGTCCCCGCTCCGACCGAGGCCGAGCTTGAGGCGTTTTTTGAGAACCGCAAGCCGCAATTCATGACAACGGAACTTCGCAAGGTGTCGGCGCTCGCCATTTCGCCGCAGATCGTCGCCAAAACCCTGACGATTCCGGACGAGGATCTCAAGGCCGAATACACCGCGAAGTCGTCGGTCTATTCGGTACCTGAGCGGCGCAAGCTTGAAATCGTCCCCTTCAAGACGCGCGCCGATGCGGAAGCGGCCTTTGCGAAACTCAAGTCAGGCGCGCGAGACTTGCTCGGCGTCGCGAAGGACGCGGGCTTCAGCCAGCCCGATATCGATGCGGGCGTCGTATCGAAGCAGGAACTGGCCGACAGGTTCGGCATCAACGATGCCATAGTGAAAACGGCTTTCTCGACGGAGAAGGAATGGACGGCGCGGCCCGTGGACGGCCCCGTTTCGACCGTGATCATTCGCGTTCTGGACGTTATTCCCGGACAGGAGCAGAGCTTCGACCAGGTCAAGGAAAAGATCCGCGCCGATCTCGCGAAGACGCGCGCCCAAAGCGAATTCCAACGCCTGATCAAGGCGTTCGAGGAAGACCGCACAACGGGCATACCGCTCGCCGACAGCGCGAAGAAGCTGAATTTGCCGCTTGAGGATGTCACCATCGATCGATCGGCCAACGGCGCCGACGGCAAGCCGGTAACGCTTTCCGCGGTGCCGGCCGGGCAACTCGCCGATGCCGCCTTCAAGTCCGATGTCGGTGTCGAGAACGAAGCCATTCGCCTTCCGGGCGGCGGTTATGCGTGGTTCGAAGTGGCTGACGTCGTGAAGCCTCGCCAGAAGCCGCTTGAGGAAGTCAAGGGCGAGGTCGAGGCGGCCTGGCGCGCCGATCAGGTTCGCGACAGGCTCGCGTCTAGGGCACGCGATCTGGTCGCGCGGCTCGACAAGGGCGAGCCCATCGCAGCCGTCGCGAAAAGCGCTGGCGCGACGGTCAAGACGAGCCAGCCCCTGAAGCGCAACAGCAAGGAAGAGGGGATTCCACCGGCGGCGGTGGCGCAGGCATTCACCTTGCCCGAGGGCGGCGCCGCATCGGCGGCGTCGGAGAACGGCACGTCGCGCGCCATTTTTCAGGTCGTGAAAATCACGCCCCCCGGCCCTCTTTCGGAAGAGCAGGCCAAGGGAATCGAGCAACAGCTTGCAGGCGCGATTTCGGACGACAACTTTTCGGGCTTCCTGAACCGGATCACGACGGTGTCTCCGATCTCCATCGACCGCAAGGCTTTCGCCAATGTGGCGGGAGGTTCTTATGACGGCGAATAGATTTCGATGGCGTCTCCCTCCCGCTTGATCCCACCGAGACGCAACCCCGCATTCCGAGAACAATCCGATGAAGGTCGAACCTTCGTTTTCCGAGTTCACCGCCCGCTACGATTCGGGCGAGCCGCAACTCGTCTTCACCCGCCTTGTCGCCGACCTCGAAACGCCCGTCTCCGCCATGCTCAAGCTCGGCGCGTCGCGGCCGTATTCCTTCCTGCTGGAATCGGTGGAAGGCGGCGCGGTGCGCGGCCGCTATTCGATCATCGGCCTCGATCCCGACCTCTTGTTTCGCGCGCAAGGCGACGTCGCCGAGATCAACAGCGACCCTTCGGCAAATGCAGACGCGTTCGAGCGCACCGGCGAAGGCACGCTTCAGGCGCTGCGGTCGCTGCTCGCGGCCTCGCATATCGATATCCCGGCGACGCTGCCGCCCATGTCGGCGGGCGTGTTCGGCTATCTCGGCTACGACACCGTGCGCCTCGTCGAACGGCTTCCGTCCGACAAGCCCGATCCCATCGGCGTGCCCGACGCGTTGCTGATGCGCCCGACGGTCATGCTGATCTTCGACGCGGTGAAGGACGAGATGACCCTCGTCGCGGCGGTGAGGCCAAGGCCGGGCCTCTCAGCAAAGGCCGCGTATTCGCGCGCCATCGACCGCCTGACGGAAATTCAGGATACGCTCGAACAGAAAAGCGCGCATGCCTCCTCTGCGGACGGCGTCTTCGATGCGATCCCTGCCGCCACCTCCAACATGCCCGCGCAAGCCTACATGGACATGGTGACGCGCTCGAAGGAGTACATCGCGGCGGGCGACATCTTCCAGGTGGTGCTGTCGCAGCGCTTCGCGGCGCCGTTCGAACTCCCGCCCTTCGCGCTCTATCGGGCGCTGCGCCGCGTGAACCCTTCGCCCTTCCTCTATTTCCTCAACTTCGGCGACTTCGCGGTGACGGGCTCAAGCCCGGAAATCCTCGTTCGCGTGCGCGATGGCGAAGTGACCATCCGTCCCATCGCGGGCACGCGTCCGCGTGGCGCGACGCCGGAGGACGACAAGCGCCTCGCCGCCGACCTCCTCGCCGACGCGAAGGAGCGCGCGGAACACCTCATGCTGCTCGACCTCGGCCGTAACGATGTCGGTCGCGTTGCCGGGATCGGCACGGTTCACGTCACCGGAAGCTTTTTCCTCGAATATTACAGCCAGGTGATGCACATCGTTTCGAACGTGATCGGCCGACTCGACGGAAAATTCGATTCCATCGACGCGCTGATGGCGGGCTTCCCGGCAGGCACGGTGTCGGGCGCGCCGAAGGTTCGCGCGATGCAGATCATCGACGAATTGGAAACGGACAAGCGCGGCGTCTATGCCGGATGCATCGGTTATTTCGCGGCAAACGGCGAAATGGACACGTGCATTGCGCTTCGCACCGCAATCGTGAAGAATGGCACGATGTATGTGCAGGCGGGTGCCGGCATCGTGGCCGACTCGGTTCCGGCCTCCGAGCAGGTCGAGTGCGAGAACAAGGCGAAGGCGCTGTTCCGCGCGGCGGAAGAAGCGGTGCGCTTCGCAGGTCAGGCCGGGCGGGGTCAGTAACGGGGCGTTCTGGAGTTGTGCCATGAAGACCGTAACGCTGTTCCGCCACGCCAAGTCGGGCGACAAGGACAATCCGAACATCGACGATTTCGACCGCCCACTGAGCGACCGCGGACTCAAGGCGGCGCCGAAAATGGGCGCCGCGCTGCGTGATCGCGGCGTGCGCCCGGATCTCGTCCTGTGCTCGCCGTCGGTTCGCACAAGCCAGACGCTGACGCTGGCGAGCGCCGCCGCGTGGGACGATCCGCCGAAGATCGACTTCGACAAGAAAATCTACGAAGCGAGCGAGCGCACCTTGCTGAAGCTCCTGCGGGAGTGCCCCGAGGATGCGGGTCACATCATGCTCGTTGGCCATAATCCGGGCTTGCAGGATCTGGCCGTGAGTCTCGCGCAGCCGGGCAGCGATGAGCGCCACGCGCTGAAGGAGAAACTGCCGACCGCCGCCATTGTCAGCTTCGAATTCGACGCCGACGCGTGGAACGATCTGGAGCCGGGGACGGGCCGCGTCCGTCTTTTTCTTACGCCGAACACGCTTCCGCACGGCCAAGGACAAGAATAATGATCATCATCATCGATAATTACGACAGCTTCACCTACAACCTCGTCCACTATTTCGGCGATCTCGGCGTGGAAGCGGCCGTCTATCGCAACGACGAGAAGACGGTGGCGCAAGTCTTCGCGGAGAAACCGGAAGCCATCGTCATGTCGCCCGGCCCGTGTACGCCGAACGAGGCGGGCATCTGCCTCGACCTCGTGCGCGAGAACAAGGGCCGCATCCCGCTGTTCGGCGTATGCCTCGGTCATCAGACCATCGGGCAGGCCTTCGGCGGCAACGTCATCCGCGCGCCGATCCTGATGCACGGCAAGATGTCGACCATCCATCATCAGGGCACGAGTCTGTTTCGCAACCTGCCGGACGGGTTCGAGGCGACGCGCTACCATTCGCTCATCGTCGAAAGCGACACGCTGCCCGACTGCCTCACCGCGACCGCGCGCACCTCGGACGGCCTCATCATGGCGCTGGAACATAAGGACGAGCCGACATTCGGCGTGCAGTTCCATCCCGAGAGCATCGCCAGCCAGCACGGCCACGCGATCCTCGCGAACTTCCTGACGCTGGGGGGCGTTCGCTTCTCGCCGAGAAAACCGGGGCTTGTGCCTTCGCAGGCCGCCTCCCCCGCATCCGTGGCAGCTTGAGGCACCGATGACTTCGCCCGTAACCGTCTCCGCAGCGTCCGACCTTCACATCGGGTTTCGGCTCGCGCTGGAAAAGGCCGCCATCGGCTCAACGCTCGGCGAGGATGAGGCGCGCGACGCCTTTCTCGCCATCATGCACGGCGCGGTTTCCGAGATCGAGCTGGCAGCTTTCGTCGCGGCGCTGAAGGCGCGCGGAGAAACGGTGGACGAGATCGCGGGCGCGGTCGCGGCCATGCGGTCGCTCATGGTGCCGGTCGAAGCGCCGGAAGGCGCGCTCGATGTCGTCGGCACCGGCGGCGACGCGAAGGGCACGTTCAACATCTCGACCGCCACGGCCTTCGTGCTGGCGGGCGCAGGCGTGCCGGTGGCGAAGCACGGCAACCGCGCGGTGTCGTCGAAGTCGGGCGCGGCCGACGTGCTCGAAAAGCTGGGCGTGACGCTGAAAATGCCGGTCGAGCGGCACAAGCGCTGCTTCGAGCGCGCCGGGCTTACGTTCCTCTGGGCGCCGACGCATCACCCCGCGATGCGACATGCCGCGCCGGTTCGCGCCGCGCTCAAGCTGCGCACGATCTTCAACCTGCTCGGCCCGCTCACCAATCCGGCCAGCGCGAAACGCATGCTGATCGGAGCGTACTCCGAGGATTGGCTGAAGCCCATGGCGGAGGTGCTTCGGCGCAATGGCGCGCACCATGTGTGGGCCGTGCACGGCGCTGACGGCATGGACGAACTTTCCACGACGGGCGCGAGCCGCGTGGTCGAACTGAAGAACGGCGCGTTCACCTCGTTCGACGTGCATCCTCGCGACGCTGGCCTGCCGGAAGCGCGGCTCGAAGATCTGCAAGCCGGGACGCCGGAAGACGCCGCCATTGCGATGCGCGCGCTTCTTCGCGGCGAACGCGGCCCCTTCCGCGACATCGTGCTGCTGAACGGCGCCGCCGCGTTCATCGTCGCGGGCCGCGCGGCGACCTTGCGCGAGGGTGCCGCGCTTGCGGCCGCCTCCATCGATGAAGGCCACGCGGAAAAGGCGCTCGACGGCCTGATCGCCGCCAGCGCCGACACACCCGACGCCGCCAATGACGACCGGCCGAGCGCGGCCGTAACAGGATAAGCCATGAGCATTCTCGACCGCATCGTCGCCTACAAGAAAGAGGAAGTGGCCGCCGCGAAAGCGCAAGCTTCGCTCGCCGAGCTTGAGGATCGCGCCGCCGCAGCGCCTCGCGTGCGGGATTTCTTCGACGCCCTGTCGCGCCGCGTCGCCTTGGTCGAGCCGGCGCTGATCGCCGAAGTGAAGAAGGCGAGTCCGTCGCGCGGGCTGATCCGCCCCGATTTCGACCCGGCCGCCATCGCGCGCGCCTATGAAGCGGGCGGCGCGAATTGCCTTTCGGTGCTGACGGACGGCCCGTCGTTCCAGGGCGCGCCCGCCTATCTCGTCGCCGCGCGCGAGGCGTGCTCGCTGCCGGTGCTGCGCAAGGATTTCATGGTCGATCCCTATCAGGTGACGGAGGCCCGCGCGATGGGCGCGGACTGCATCCTCGTCATCATGGCCTGCACGACCGACGCGCTGGCGGAAGAGCTGATCGCCGCCGCGAGCACGCACGACATGGATGTGCTGGTCGAGGTGCATGACGAAGACGAACTTGGCCGCGCGCTCGCGCTCGATTCGTGGCTGATCGGCATCAACAACCGCGACCTCAACAGCTTCGAGACGCGGCTCGAAACCACGGAGCGGCTCGCCCGGCTCATTCCGCCGGGGCGCATCGTCGTTTCCGAAAGCGGCATTTTCGCTCCAGCCGACATCGAAAGGCTCATGCGTCAAGGCGCGGGCGCGTTCCTCGTGGGCGAAAGCCTCATGCGCCACGACGATGTCGAGGCCGCGACGCGCGCGCTTCTCGGCGGCACGGGTCGTGGTGAAAGACACGCCGCCAGCGCATGAGCGGGCTTTCCCATATCGACGGGAAGGGCGAGGCCGCCATGGTCGACGTTGCGGGCAAGGCCGAAACGGTGCGCACCGCAATCGCCGAAGGCTGGCTCATGACGGCGCGTGAAACGCTGGCGCTGATCGAGGATGGCGCGGTCGCAAAGGGCGATGTGCTGGCGGCGGCGCGCATTGCGGGCATCATGGCGGCGAAACGCACCGCCGATTTCATCCCGCTGTGCCATCCGCTTTCGCTCTCCAAGGTGAGCGTCGGCTTCGAGTTGCACCCGGAGCGTCCGGGCGTGCGGGTGGAGGCGCTCGCGAAGGCGACCGGCAAGACCGGCGTCGAAATGGAGGCGCTGACGGCGGTCTCGGTCGCCTGCCTCACGCTTTACGACATGCTGAAAGCCGCCGACAAGGCGATGGTGATCGACGGCGTGCGCCTTTTGAGCAAGTCCGGCGGGCGAAGCGGCGACCGCCCTTAGAGGCCGTTTCGATCTGATCGACTGGTTGGAGCCGACCCCGCATCGAACCACCGCCACTCGTCCACGGAGGCAAGGAAGACATGCCGAAACTGATTTCCGTCGACGAGGCTCTCGCGAAAATTCTCGCCGACGTCGAGCCGGTCGGCGCTGAAGCCGTGGCGCTTCACGACGCGCGAGGCCGCGTCCTCGCTGCGGACCTCGCGGCGAAGCTCACGCAACCGCCTTTCGACGCATCGGCCATGGATGGCTATGCGGTGCGCGCTGTCGACATCGCCGCCGCGCCCGCGCGCCTTGCCGTGATCGGTGAAGCGGCGGCGGGGCAAGGCTTCGCGGGTACGCTCGGGCAGGGGCAGGCCGTGCGCATCTTTACGGGCGCTCCCGTCCCGGAGGGTGCCGACGCCGTCGTCATGCAGGAGGCGGCGCGGGAGGCAGATGGCGCGGTGACGGTGCTCGAAGCCTCGCCGCCCGGCGCGCATATCCGTCGCTGCGGCTACGATTTTCGCGAGGGGGACACGATGCTCCCGGCGGGTGCGACGCTCAACGCGCGCCAGATCATGCTTGCCGCCGCGATGAATCACGGGGCGCTTCGCGTGCGCCGCAGACCCGTCGTTGCCGTGCTGGCGGCGGGCGACGAACTTGCCGAGCCGGGCGCGGAGCTTCGCGCGGGACAGATCGTGTCGTCCGTCCCGGCGGGGCTTTCGGCGGCGGTCGCGGCATGGGGCGGGTCGGCGAACTGCCTCGCCATCGCGCGGGACACGCGGGGCAGCCTCGCCGCCGCTATCTCTGCTGCAAGCGATGCGGATCTTCTCGTCACCATCGGCGGCGCTTCGGTCGGTGCGCACGATCTCGTTCGCGGCGCGCTGGAAGCCGTCGGCGCGCGGTTCGAGGTGATGCGCGTGGCGATGCGGCCCGGAAAGCCGCTCATGGCGGGCCGTCTCGGAGGCCAGCGCGTGCTGACCCTGCCGGGCAACCCCGTGGCGGCGCTCGTCTGCGCGCGGTTGTTCCTGAAACCCCTGCTCGACCGGATGCTCGGCTGTGTGTCGAATGATGCGGTCGACGAGGCGCCGCTCGCGGTTGCCGTTGCCGCCAACGGCGCGAGGCAACATTACATGCGGGCGCGCCGCGAGCGCGGTGCCGTAACGCCGCTCGCCGATCAGGACAGCTCTCTCGTCTCGGTCTTCGCCGCCGCCGATTGCCTGATCGTGCGCCCGCCATACGCTGCGGCTCTCGATGCGGGCAACACCGTTCCGGTCATCCCGCTCGACTTTTAGCAGGTAGTGGAGCGCTTTTCCTCGGAGTCAGTGCGTCCAGGTGCCGATCCGGCCATATTTGAAATTGTCGGCGTAGGACTTCTTGATGATGGCGCGTGGGTTCGGCTCGAACACGCGATAAGGGATCGCGTTTTTCTTCGCGTAATCGACGGCCTCTTCCTTCGTATCGAAGAACAGCCTGATCTGGCTCAACATATCCTTCGAGCTTGTCCAGCCCATCAGCGGCTCGATTTCGCGCCGGGACGCGGGTTCGTAGTCGAGCACCCAGCCCTCGGCCTTCGCCTGACCGGACTGCATGGCGGTCTTCGCCGGTTTATAAATTCGCGCGATCATGTGCATTTCAACGGGAGCAATTGTTCCTCCGTTGAATTTGGGCCATACCGGCGCAAATGACAATCGCAAACAGCCGGGCCGAAGCATGACAATTCTGGTAACAGGCGCGGCGGGGTTCATCGGCTTCCACGTCGCCAAGGCACTGCTTGCTCGCGGCGAGGAGGTTGTCGGCTTCGATAACATCAACGGCTATTACGATCCCGCCCTCAAGCATGCCCGGCTTGAACGCCTCTCGGGTGCCAAGGCGTTCAGCTTCGTGAAGGCGGACCTCGCCGATGCCGCCGCCGTGCGCGACACGTTCGCGCGCTTCGAGCCCCGCCGGGTGGTGCATCTCGCGGCGCAGGCGGGCGTGCGCTACTCGCTGCAAAACCCTCAAGCCTATATCGACTCGAACGTCACGGGCTTTCTGAACATCCTTGAAGGCTGCCGCGCGCACCGGCCGGAGCACCTCGTCTTCGCGTCGTCCAGCTCGATCTACGGCCTGAATACGAAGCTTCCCTTCGCCGAGGCCGACAGGACCGACGCGCCCGCGAGCCTTTACGGGGCGACGAAGAAGGCGGGCGAGGCGATGGCCCACGCCTACGCGCATCTTTTCAAGCTGCCCATGACCGGCCTGCGCTTCTTCACCGTCTACGGCCCATGGGGGCGGCCGGACATGTCGCCCGCCATTTTCACGAAAGGGATTCTTGAAGGGCGCCCCATCGACCTTTACAACCACGGTCATCACGCCCGCGACTTCACCTATATCGACGACATCGTGGATGGCGTGTTGCGCGTCGTCGACATGACGCCGCGCGCGAGCGGCCCCGCCCTCGAAATCTACAACATCGGTCACAACGAGCCGGTGCGGCTCACCGACTTCGTGGCCTGTATCGAGGCGGCGACCGGCAAGAAGGCGATCCGCAACCTGTTGCCGATGCAGCCCGGCGACGTGGCCGAGACGCATGCGGATATCGAGCGGCTCGCGGAGGCGACGGGGTTCCGGCCCACCACGCCAATCGAGGTCGGCATTCCGCGCTTTGTGCACTGGTATCGGGACTATTATCGCGTCTGACCGGGAGCGAAGCGCCGCCTCGGCATCCGGGCTACCTTGCCTGCAAGACTCCCGCGTTCGCTGCCGCAAGTCTCGCCACGCTCCTGCGCAAGGCGACCTGTATCGCCGGTCCCTTGAACCTGTGCGCCTCGTATAGCGCCTCGATCTGAAGCCCATGCTCGAAGTCCTCGCCCGTGATCGCGGACGGTGAGAGCATCAGAAGCTTGACGTTCCGGAACACCGGAGGCTGTTCCGGTGCGTCTTTCAGGATGTCGTAGGCCAGCGACTTCTCGGACAGAAGGATGTCGGAAGGCAGCGGCTCGAAGGCGATGTCGTCTTCCTGCTCCTCGCCTTCCTCCGCGATGTCCGGCACGTCTTCCGGATCGCGAGCCAGGCTGTCGGGCTTCGCAAGCGTCTCCGGCAGACGCATGATCGATGCGGGCAGACGGTCGGCGTCTTTCGGCGCGGCTTTCGCAGGGGCGGCCGGGGCAGTGTCGGGCACGGAGAGGCTGGCGCGGCGCAGCAGCGGTGCGTCGTCTGCAACGAGGCTCGCGAGCATGGTGTTGGAGGCGCGCTTGCGAGTTACGACCCACGGCAGTTCCTTGCCGCTCTCTTTCCACTGCGCCAGATAGAAGCGCGAATCCTGAGGCGTGAGCGGGCGGCCATCGGCGGGGACGTGCTTCGAGCGGCCGTTCGGGAAGATCACCGCCAGTTCTGGGCGCGTGACGCGCGGCCAGTGGCGGACATTGCCGGTGTCGACATGCACGAATGGCAGGCCGGATCGCGGGTAATAGCCGACGCCGCCGCGCTCCTTCACAAGCGCAGAATAGCGGATCTGCTTCAGCGGCACGTCCGGAAACATGAGGTCGGCGGCCTGTCCGGTGATGTGGCGGCTGTTGCGCGCCTGTCCGCCGCGCGTGTGGCGCAAAAGCTCGTTCGTGCCGCCCGAACGGTAGCCGCAAATGAGGTGGATCGGTTCCTTGGAGCCGAGTTCGTTATGCAATTCCCACATGAGGTCGATGAGAGCCGGATCGATCCTGATGGTCATGTTCCGGCGCCAGTCGCGCATGAAATAGTTGAGCTTTTCGAGAGCTTCCGGGATGTAGCGTCCATCCCTCTTGAAGGCGATCGAAATCTTTTCCTTCGTGTGGATGTTGTACATCGAGATCGTGCGTTCCTCGGCAGAAGAAACTCCCGCCGCAAGGAAGCTGAACGCAACGCATAACGAGACTACCGCAGCCTTCATCAGGCCGCGCACGCCGCCAAACGCAACAACTATCACCAGTTGAACCCCTGTTTCGCGCCGACAAGCGCTGGTGTTCTCTACTCGACTGCGGTGCCGCCAGGTTGATGTCAGCAAAAGCACACGCCTTAGTAGATAAGCTCGAATTGGTAAACAAACCGTTAGGAAAGAAATGAGAGAAAAAGAAGGCGCGGCGAAAACTCGTTATGACATTTGCGCATCGCTCAAGCTAAATGATTGGCGGTACGCGCAATTTCCACATGTATGAAAAAATTCGGCGAAGAGTCGGACGGACGCGTTCCAGAATGGAAGCCTTCACATACCGTTACGACAAGAGGTCGCAATCCGACTAGGAGGGCTGGGCCGACGGCCCGCTTCCGGCAGCCCTTGCCGAGCACGCGCCCGACCGAGGCCGCCGACGCATCGAACGCCAGATGGCCGAGGCGCGTCTGCCGGCAGGAAAGACGCTTGGAAGTAATCATTGACGGAGCTTCGGGCGGCAGGTCGCTGGACAGCGCGACCGTTCACCACCTCGCGTTCGCTGACCGTGCGTTTGTTGCCGCCTCGGCTTCGCGGGTGGGATCATAGGGGCAATCGCCGCATTCCTCGTCCGTCAGATCGCTCGGATAGCGAAGTTTGCTCCTGTCATGCCGAGCGCGTTAGAAAGACGGTGGCACCGATGCTGATGCGTCGGACATGCTCGCGCCAGCCCTGCGGGCGAACAGCGACTAGCGCTTCATCGCAGGCCGATCAGTCGACGGGACGATAGACCCCCGCCGCGGCGTCGAACATCAATGGAGTGGCTACGACCGGACGCGCTGCGCGCCGGATACGACGGTCGGTCCGGCGGATCGCCGCCTCGACACGGTCAGCCTCGCGCCTGAACCAGCGCAGGGCGAAGACGAGCATCAAAGCTCCCAACGCAACAGCAAAAACCTGAGACATCACTGACAACCCCGACATTTGACATGAACGCGTCGGCTCCCGCCGACTACAGCCCGAAGCGCGCCCAGATCGCACGCTCTTCGAGGGCAGAGATCAGATCATCAGCAAAACCTTGCGCGAAGCTGACACCAACACCCGCGCCGGAAACCGAGACGCCCACTCCCGCTTTCCGCCTGAAGAATCCGCGCTCTGTGGAGATAAGCTTTAGCCGCACTCTATCTCCGTATTCCGAGCGCATCTTTGCCCTGAGATCAATGATGCCATCGATCAGGCCAAGTTCAAGAGCTTGCCTTCCGGACCAGAACTCGCCTGTGAATAAGTTTCCGCTCGAATTGGTGATGCGGTCGCCGCGGCTTTCCTTCACGAGCGCGATGAAATCTTCGTGGACTGTAGCCTGAAGGCGCTTAAGCCGCGCAATTTCCTCTGCCTTTTCCGGCCGGAAAGGATCGAGCTGCATCTTGTTTTCGCCGGAGGTGTAGATCCGCCGGTCGATGCCGAGCTTGTGGATAAGGTGAACGAAGCCGAAGCCCGCCGAAACCACGCCGATCGAGCCGACAATCGACGAGCCGTCCGCGTATATCTCGTCCGCCGCGCAAGCAATCATATAGCCGCCCGATGCCGCGACGTCCTCGCAGAAGGCATACACAGTCTTGTCGTGCTCCTGCTTGAGCGCGACGATGCGATCATGGATCAGGCGCGACTGAACGGGCGAACCGCCCGGCGAGTTGATCTGAAGCACGACCGCCGGACCGCTTGAGGCGAAAGCGCGGTCGAGCGCATTGGCGCATCCCGCGAGCGTCAGCCCTTGGCGCAGCGGCGAGGCCGCGCCGATGGTTCCGCTCAGACGCACGACGGGGATGGTGGTCCGCCCGCTGGAAAAAAGGTTGCCCGGAAAGATGTTGCCCCACATCGAGGTGTTGGGGCGAGGGGCCGGTTGTGTTGGCTCGCTATCGACATCCATGGAAACCCGCATGACATTTAGCCTCGTCGCTACGCGCCGGAGAACGCGGCCTGGTAAATATTATGACACATGTGTGTATGTGAACGAGGTTAACAAGCCATACGCGGCCGAGTTGCGGCTGGAGCCTGTGGCAAAGCGCGCAGCCGGAAGCGCTGCCGCCATGCCGACTCTCCAAAGCCCCGGTCAAGCGCGAAGCGCAAGCGATTGGCCGTGACGCAAGATTGCCGTTGCGGCCGCAGTCGGCGCGCCGTCCGCCTCGTGAAGCACGACGCCCGGCAGGATCGACGCGGGCGCGCGGCTCCCCTTGATGCCGCTGACAATGACACGGATCGCAGGCGCGCCGTTCCTCGGATGAAGCGGCAGGATGCTCACGGCCCCGAAGCGACGGTCGAAAGCGGCCAGGATCTGCGGCAAGGCGTCCGCCGTATGGATCACGGTCGCGCTGGCGGAGGGCCTTGCAGCGGCGGCGAGGAAGCGCGCCCAGTCCTCGAAGCCACCTTCGGCCATGGCGCGGGCGCGACTGTTTCGCGCGTCTTTCGAAGGGCGGGTGCGGCCGTGCTCGAAGAACGGCGGGTTGGCAATAACGTGGTCGTAGGTTTCGCGAAAAAGGCCCGCCGCTTCGAGCGCCGTCCATGTGTCGGTCACATCGGCGTTGACGACATCGAACCGCCCGTCGAGGCCGTTTCCGGTCGCGTTCTCCCGTGCCAGCGTCACAAGCCCGGCATCGATGTCAACGCCGGTGACGCTCACGCCCGGAACCCGCGCGAGGAGGCATAAAGACGCCGCGCCCGCCCCGCATCCCGCTTCGAGCACGCGCTCGCCCTCCCGCGCCGGACACGCCGCCGCGAGAAACACCGCATCGAGACCGGATCTGAAGCCCGTCCTCGGTTGCCGAACGGTCACCCGCCCGTCGATAAAGGCATCACACGTGAAAGTGACAGGACTCGTCATACGGCTTTTGCAATATTACGATGGTAAGACGCCGCCGGAGACAGTCCGCCCCGCGATCTGATCGCCGAGGCCGGCATCCGTGAGGAGCTTCGCGCTTTCCTCCCAGTCTTCGGCGGCGACGAGAACCCGCCGGGGAAAAGCGCCTATAGAGCCCTCTATCGAACTGACGTGAACGTCTGCGATGAGAGCCGGAAACCCTGCATCGTCTAACAAAGAGTTGACATAACTGAGGAGCACAATATCCGTAGTGCGCAACAACTCTTTCATCGAGCAAGCCTTTTCGGACAGGACAGGCATCCAGGGACATTAAGCCACGTGGCTAACTTATCAAAGCGGTGTTTTTCTGGTGCCCTGACGAGGTTCGCCCAGACCGTCATCATGCCCAAGCAGCACATTCGGAGGAAATCATGAACTTGGCGGCTCAAGTTCAGGAGCGCAGCGATCCGTCGGCGGCGCTCGAACCTCTTCTGCGGCTTGTCCATGACGAAATGGCCGAGGTGAACAACATTATCCTGTCGCAGGCCCGGTCCGACGTTGCGCTGATCCCCGAACTCGCTCGCCATCTCATCAATTCCGGCGGCAAGCGGCTGCGCCCGATGCTCACCATCGGAGCCGCCAAGATGTGCGGCTATGAAGGCATGGGCCACATCATGCTCGCGGCGTCGGTGGAGTTCATGCACACGGCGACGCTTCTGCACGACGACGTCGTCGACGAAAGCGACATGAGGCGCGGCAAGAAAAGTGCGCGCATGCTGTGGGGCAACCAGGCGAGCGTGCTGGTGGGCGACTTCCTGCTCGGGCAGGCCTTCCGCATGATGGTGGATGTCGGCTCGCTCGGCGCGCTGAAGGTGCTGTCGGAGGCGTCCTCCGTGATCGCAGAGGGCGAAGTCTGGCAACTCGCCGCCTCCAAGAACCTCGCGACCACCGAGGAAGAATATCTGAACGTCATCATTTCGAAGACGGCGGCGCTGTTTGCCGCTGCGGCCGAGATCGGCGCGATCCTGACCGCGCGCGACGCCGAGGAGCAGGCGGCGCTGCGTCTCTACGGCACCAACATCGGCCTTGCGTTCCAGCTCATCGACGACGCGCTCGACTATTCGGGCGAGGCGGCGAACCTCGGCAAATGCGTCGGCGACGATTTCCGCGAAGGCAAGATCACGCTGCCCGTGGTGCTTTCCTATCGGCGCGGCACACCGGAAGAGCGCGCTTTCTGGCGTCGCACACTTCAGGACGGCGCGATCGAGGACGGCGATCTCGAACACGCCATCCAGATCATGCGGCGCCATAACGCCATCGAGGAAACGATCCAGCGCGCTGTGTACTACGGCAAGGAGGCGCGCGAGGCGCTCGCAATCTTCCCCGCCGGCGAGGCGCGCAAGGCCCTGATGGACGCGGTGGATTTCAGCATCGCGCGCATGCATTAGCCCTTTGGACGAAGCGGGGTCCGAGCCTCGCCGTCGCCCGTTGAACAATGCGCGCATTGGCGCTGGAAAACACGGCTGGAAGCTGATCTGCGATCACAATGGCGCTTCCGGCGAGCGCGGTTTCGTGATTTGTAATTTCATATGACCAATGTTCCGCCTCCTGTCGCCATCATCATGGGCAGTCAGTCCGACTGGCCCGTCATGCGCGCCGCCGCGGCCGTTCTCGACGAACTCGGCGTACCTTATGACACTCGCGTGATTTCCGCTCACCGCACGCCGGAGCGCCTTTATTCCTTCGCGAAATCGGCGCGAGCCGAGGGCTTCAAGGTGATCGTGGCAGGCGCCGGCGGTGCCGCGCATCTTCCGGGGATGACGGCGGCGCTTACCACATTGCCGGTGCTCGGCGTCCCCATCGCGGCAACCGTGCTGAAGGGCCAGGATTCGCTGTTATCCATCGTGCAGATGCCGGCAGGCGTTCCGGTCGGCACGCTCGCGGTCGGCGAACCCGGCGCTACCAATGCCGGTCTGCTCGCCGCATCGATCCTCGCGCTCGGCGACGCGGCGCTTGCGGCCCGGGTGGATACGTGGCGCGCGAATCGTTCGGCCAAAGTGGCGGAAAAGCCCAATGACGTTCCGTGAGCCTCTGCCCCCCGGCGCGACCATCGGCATTTTCGGCGGCGGGCAACTCGGGCGTTTTCTTGCCGTCGCAGCCGCCAAACTCGGCTTCAGAACCGCCGTCTATTCCTCCAAGGAGGATAGCCCGGCCTTTCAGGTCGCATCGCAGCATTGGTGCGCCCCATACACGGACGAGGCCGCGCTCGCGGACTTCGCGCAGAATTGCGACGTGATCACCTTCGAATTCGAGAACGTCCCCGCCGCCGCGCTTGAGATCGCAGCCCTGCGCACGCCGGTTTGGCCGCCCGCTCGCGCCGCCGCCATGACGCAGGATCGGATCGCCGAGAAGCGCTTCCTGACGGCGCTCGGCCTTGGCACGGCGCCCTACGCGGTCGTCGAGACGGACGCCAACCTTACTGACGCCGCCGCGTTCTTGGCGCAGCACGGGCGTGGCATTCTCAAGATCGCGCGCGAAGGTTACGACGGCAAAGGGCAGGCGCGCGTGTCCAGCGAGGCCGAGCTTCGCGACGCGTTCGCCGACTTTTCCGCCGCCTGCGTGCTCGAAGGCATGGTCGACTTCGCGCTGGAGATTTCTGTTATCGCCGTGCGCGGTGCGGATGGCAGGGCTGCGGCCTACGACTGCCCGGAGAATCGCCATAGAGACGGCATCCTGCATCAAAGCATCGTGCCGGCTGCATGCCCGCCCACGCAGCAGGCCGCCGCACAGGAGATGGCCACGCGCATCGCCGCCGCGCTCGACTATCGCGGTACGCTTGGCGTTGAATTTTTTGTCATGCCGGGCGGCGAACGCGTTCTCGTGAACGAGATCGCCCCGCGTGTCCACAATTCCGGCCACTGGACGATGGAAGCCTGCGTCATAAGCCAGTTCGAGAACCACATTCGCGCCGTCGCGGGGTGGCCCATCGGCAGCGTGGAGCGGCACTCCGACGCGGTGATGACGAATCTCCTTGGCTCCGATGTGCTTGAGTGGCAGGACATTCTGAACCGCGATGCGGGTGCGTCCCTGCATCTCTACGGCAAGTCGGAGATCAAGGACGGTCGCAAGCTTGGACATGTGACCCAAATATCACCGATGAAGTGCAACCGTGGCACCTCTCGCGCCGCGTCAAGCTTGAAATAGACAGACAGGGTAAAGCCTGATAGAGTGCGCGCAATCGCCTGCACTTGTGCGGGCTTTTTTATTCCAGCCCATTCGAACCAAGGGAGTCAGCGTGCAGGTACACGTTCGCGATAACAATGTCGATCAGGCGCTGAAGGCGCTCAAAAAGAAGATGCAGCGCGAAGGTATCTTTCGCGAGATGAAGCTGCGTAACTACTACGAAAAGCCCTCCGAAAAGAGAGCCCGCGAAAAGGCCGAGGCCGTGCGCCGCGCCCGCAAGCTCGCTCGGAAGAAGGCTCAGAGAGAAGGTGTCGTCGCTCCCGGCCGCGGTGCCGCAGCTCGATAAGTCTTCGATTCAAATTCTACACAGTCGGCGAGAGGTTTCGCGCCGCCATTCGGATTGTAGCCTCATTCGGGGCTCAGTGTGGCGTCACTTGAGAACCTTTCGCGAGGGTGGAGCCGGTATTGTGACGACGGGGACGATAAAACGAGCGTTGACGGCGGGTCTGGCTTGTCTGGCGGTTCTCTCGCTGGCGGCGTGTGAAACCCCCGGAGTAAGCGATCAGCGAGCCGCCGAGCGTCTGAACAATCCGCAGGCCGACCCGAGAAATAACATCGCCTCAATCTCGCAGGTTCTGGCGAAGAACCCGCGCGATGCGAGCGCTCTTAATCTGCGCGGCACTGCCTATGGTCAGGCTGGCGACGGGGAGCGTGCCATCGCCGATTTCACGGCGGCAATCCAGATCAACCCGCAGTTCTATCAAGCGTACAACAATCGGGCGCTGATCTATCTCAAGATGGGCCGCTACGACGCCGCGCTCGCCGATTACAATCAGGCGCTGGCGATCAAGCCGGATTACGCCGGGGCTTATGTCGGCCGTGGCAACGTCTACAAGGACCAGCGAAACTATCCGTTGGCGATCGCCGATCTCAGCAAGGCCATCGAACTGAAGCCGGACGATCCCGCGCCCTATTACAGCCGTGGCTTGATTTATCAGGCCATGAACGATCATGGCAACGCGCTGGACGATCTTAACGTCGCCGTGAATTATCGGCCCGATTCCCCGGACCCGCATTTCGCGCGCGGCCAGAGCCTCATGGTCATGCAGGACTACAAGAAGGCCTTCGAGGATTTCCAGGTCGCGGGGACCAACAAGGTCAATAATTACGAGGCATGGGCGGCGGCCGGACAGGCTGCGGAAGGCATGGGCGACCGCAAGGAAGCCGCGCATGCGTACAAGCGCGCGCTTCGGATCAACCGGGAAAGCCGCGTGGCCTATGAAGGCCTGCGCCGCGTCGGCGGTGAAGACGCGTAGAGCGCTCTCTGATCGGATTCGGCGCATTCTCCGAGGCGCTCCCACCGCGCTCCCGCGTGCGTGACCCGCGAAGGCAGGCCCGCTTCGCTCGCGCCAGCAAGCGGAAGCGGCCCAATACCGTGCTCGTCAGAACATGTTGAGCGCGACACGCGCCTCGTCGGACATCCGCGACGGATCCCAAGGCGGCATGAACACGATCTTCACGCGCACAAGGCTCACACCTTCCACGGCGCCGAGCGCATTCTCGACCCACACCGGCATGTCGCCCGCCACGGGGCACCCCGGCGCTGTCAACGTCATTTCCACATCGACCTCGCGATCGGAATTGATGTCGATCTTGTAGATGAGGCCAAGCTCGTAGATGTCGACAGGAATTTCGGGGTCGTAGATCGTCTTTAGCGCGGCGATCAGTGTGTCGGTGAGGCGGTCCAGCTCTTCCTGCGGGATGCCGACTTCGTCATGCGCCGACTTCGCTGTCTCCACCGTATGCGCGCACGGCTCGGGCAACGCGTGCTTCGGTTCGTCTTGTGGGCCGTCCCACGGGGCGTTTTCGATCCGCATCTTTGCCTGTTCCATGGTCTCGCTCATCTGAAAAACCGCTCCGCTTTCTGTAGCCCTTCGGCGAGCGCGTCCACTTCCGCGCGCGTGTTGTAAAGGGCGAAGGATGCCCGGCATGTGGATGTCAGCCCGAAGCGCGTGAGAAGCGGCTCGGCGCAGTGGCTTCCCGCGCGCACCGCGATGCCCGAACGGTCGAGAATCGTTGCCACGTCGTGGCTGTGAGCGCCCTCCATCGCGAAGGAGAGAATCGCCCCCTTATCGCGCGAATTGCCGATGAAGCGCAGCGAGTTGATCGGCTTCAGCCGTTCCTCGGCGTAGCGCAACAGGTCGAGTTCGTGCGCGCGAATCTTCGCCTTGCCGATGCTGTCGATATAGTCGAGCGCCGCCGTCAGCCCCGCCGCCTGCGCGATCATCGGCGTGCCGGCCTCGAAGCGATAGGGCGGATCGTTGTATTTGACCGCGTCCCGCGTCACGGTCTCGATCATCTCGCCGCCGCCAAGGAAAGGCGGCATCGCTTCGAGATGCTCGCGCTTCGCATAGAGCGCGCCAATTCCGGTCGGGCCGTAAAGCTTGTGCCCGGTTATCACGTAGAAATCGCAGTCGATGTCCTGCACGTCCACGTCGCAATGCACCGCGCCCTGGCTGCCGTCGATCAGCACGTAAGCGCCATGCGCATGCGCGATGCGGCAGATCTCCTTGATCGGGGTCGTCGTGCCAAGCACGTTCGACATATGCGTGATGGCGACGATCTTCGTTTTCGGCGTCAGGGCGGCTTCGAAATCCTCAAGACGGAACTCGCCTTCGTCCGTTACCGGCACCCAGTTGAGAACCACGCCGCGCCGCTCGCGATGGAAATGCCACGGCACGATGTTCGAGTGATGCTCCATGATCGAGAGCAGCACTTCGTCGCCCTCTTTCAGGTGCAGCCCGCCGAAGGACGAGGCGACAAGGTTGATTGCCTCGCTCGCGTTCTTGGTGAAGACGATCTGCTCGGGGCTTGGCGCGTTGAGGAACCTGGCCACGCGCTCGCGGCCGCCCTCGTAAGCCGCCGTCGCCGCGTTTGCGAGGTAGTGCAGCCCGCGATGAACGTTCGCATATTCTTCGGAGTAGGATTTCACGATCGCGTCGAGCACGGCTTTCGGCTTCTGTGCGCTCGCCGCGTTGTCGAGATAGACGAGCGGCTTGCCGTAGACTTCGAGCGACATCGCCGGGAAGTCCTTGCGGATCGCTTCCACATCGTAGGAAGCCGCCGCGATGTCTTTCTCAATCAGGGTCATGACTTGTTCTCCCGGGGTGGCTCTACTTCGCCGCGAGCCATGCCGCAACCTTTTCATCCAGCGCCGCGTGCAAGCCTTCGTTATCGACGGTGTCGAGCGCCGCGCCGACAAAGGCCGCGATCAGGAGCGCCCGCGCCTGCGCTTCGGGGATACCGCGCGACTTGAGATAGAACATCAGATCCTCGTCGAGCTGGCCCGCCGTCGCGCCGTGACCGCAAACGACATCGTCGGCGAAAATCTCAAGCTCGGGCTTCGAGTCGAACTCGGCGTCGTTCGACAGAAGAAGCGCGTTCGCCATCTGCTTGCCGTCGGTTTTCTGCGCGCCGCGCTGCACGGCGACCTTGCCCTGGAAGACGCCCTTTGCGCGGTCGTCGAGCACGACCTTGACGAGTTCGCGGCTTTCGCAATGCGGCGCCGCGTGGTCGACAACGAGCGTGAAATCCACGTGGCTGTGGCCGCGCGCCAGAATCGCGGCGTTGTAGGTTGTGCGCGCGTTCGGCCCGTTGAACCGGATCGTGCCTTCAGACCGCGTCAGCGCGCCGCCGATGGCGGCATGCGTCGGCTCGTAAATCGCGCCTTCGCCGAGCGTGACGGTGGACGAGGCGAGATGCAGCGCGGCGTCGCTCTGCGTGAGCCGGGCATGCTTGAGCGTGGCGCCTTTGCCGATGTCGAGTGCCGTGTAGGACCACGCCTGCGCAGCGCCCGCTCCGACATGCGTCTCGATGATGGTCGCCTCCGCGCCATCGCCGAGCGTGACCGCGTGGCGCAGCGCATAGGCGTTTGCTTCGCCCGAAGCGATGACGATGATATGGATCGGCCTGTCGAGTTTTTGGCCCGGCGCGATGGAAATAAGCGCGCCCGATGTTGCGAACGCCGTCGACAGTGCCGCGATGATGTCGCGTTCCGGCAACGGAAGCGCCGCGAGGGTGGCTCCGGCGTCGGCCTCCGACTTCAGCTTGCTGCAAAGCGGCGCGAATGAGATGCCCGGCGCGCCCTGAATAGTTGAAAGGTCGGCGCGAAACTTGCCGCCCGCGAACACCGCGCGATAGGAATCGATGTTCGCAAGCGCGCGCCCGATGGACGCAATCACTTCAACCTGCTCCGAGCCGTCGATTCCGCCAAGCGGATGCACCGTCGTCATGAGCGCGCGAAGGTCGGTGTATTTCCACGCCTCGACACGGCGATGCGGCACGCCCATCGCGGCGAAAGCGTCGAGCGCTTCCTCGCGCCACGCCCTCACCGCCGGAACGTCCGCGCCCGGAAGCCGCCCGCAAACGCTCGCGTACAGATCGAGGAAGCGCTGCTCTGACGGCGTGGCCGCGGCTGTTATCGCTTGATGAATTGTCATGGCCGCTCCTTAAGCCGCTTCGGCGTCGTAAGACGCATAGCCCGACTCTTCCAGCTCAAGCGCGAGTTCCTTGCCGCCCGAGCGCAACACCTGCCCGCGCGCCATCACATGCACAACGTCCGGCACGATGTAATTCAAAAGCCGCTGATAATGCGTGATGACGACGACCGCGGTATCGGGGGAGCGCAGCCGGTTGACGCCCTCGGCCGCGATGCGGATTGCGTCGATGTCGAGGCCGGAGTCCATCTCGTCGAGGAGACAGAGCGTCGGCTTCAGGAGCGCCATTTGCAGCACTTCGTTGCGCTTCTTCTCGCCGCCGGAAAACCCGACATTGAGCGGCCGCTTCAGCATCTCCATGGAGATGCTGAGTTTTTCCGCCTCGGTCTTCACCGCGCGCATGAAATCGGGGATCGAGATTTCGGCCTCGCCGCGCGCCTTGCGGTGGGCGTTCATCGCCGCGCGGAGGAAGGTGAGCGACGCGACGCCGGGGATCTCCATCGGATACTGGAACGCGAGGAACACGCCCGCCTGTGCGCGTTCCTCCGGCGACATGGCGAGCAGATCCTGGCCGTTCCAGGTCGCCGAACCGCCCGTGACCTCGTAGTCTTCCTTGCCGGACAGCACGTAGGAGAGCGTCGATTTGCCCGAGCCATTCGGCCCCATGATGGCGTGAACCTCGCCCTTCGGCACTGTGAGGTTGAAGCCCCTCAGGATTTCCTTGCCGTCGACTTCCGCGCGAAGATCTCTGATTTCAAGCATGCGTTTTTTCCTGTCTCCGGTATCAGTCCAGACCCGCCTCGCGGCGCTTTTCCTTGGTCTTCTTCCAGTCATAAACGATCGCCAGAACGCCCAGCGCGATGAAGGCAGCGTAAACGATCACCTGCGGGGAACCCGCCAGAAGGGTGTTGACCAAGGCCACCACGACGACCAACGCCACGATTGCCAGAACCCATCCGTATTTCTTCATGTCGACCTCCTAAGCAGAATCAGTCCGAGACCAAGCGTAAAAGGCAGCGCGATCAGGTGCCGGACCGCCGCCGTCGCGCCGAGCGACTTTGCCGCGATCAGGAAATCGCCCACAGGCACCAGCGAAAGAGCCAACAACACAGCTCCCGTCGCCCGCGACTGCCGCGCCACCGCCAGCCCGAACACTATCAGGCCCAACGCGATGTCGCGAACCCCCAGTGCAGGCATGAGCGCGTTGTCTGCCGCCATGTGAGACGGGTCGATGCCGAACGCCTGTACCGCGTTGCCCGGCGCCCAGATCATCGCCGCGCCGATGAGGCAGAGGAACGCCCCGAGCAATGCGGCCAGTACCAGCGCCATACGATCCCCCGTTGTCCCGGCCTGCGCCGCCTTGAAGCCGTTACCCCACGCTGCCTTCGAGGCTGATCGAGATCAGCTTCTGCGTTTCGGCGAGAAACTCCATCGGAAGCTGCTGAAGCACGTCGCGCACGAAGCCGTTCACGATCAGCGCCACGGCCTCTTCCTGCGAAAGGCCGCGCTGGAGGCAGTAGAAGAGCTGGTCGTCAGAGATTTTCGACGTCGTCGCCTCGTGTTCGAACTGCGCGGAGGCGTTTTTCGCCTCGATATAAGGCACTGTATGCGCGCCGCACTGGTCGCCGATCAGCAGGCTGTCGCACTGCGTGAAGTTGCGCGCGTTCGTTGCGCGGCGATGCGCTGACACAAGTCCGCGATAGGTATTGTCCGAGCGGCCCGCCGCGATGCCCTTCGAGATGATGCGGCTCGACGTGTTCTTGCCGAGGTGGATCATCTTCGTGCCGCTGTCGACCTGCTGGCGTCCGTTCGAAATGGCGATGGAATAGAATTCGCCCCGGCTGCCGTCGCCGCGCAGGATGCATGACGGATATTTCCAGGTGATCGCGGAGCCGGTCTCGACCTGCGTCCACGAAATCTTGGAGTTGCGGCCACGGCAATCGCCGCGCTTCGTCACAAAATTGTAGATGCCGCCCTTGCCTTCCTTGTCGCCGGGATACCAGTTCTGCACCGTCGAATATTTGATCTCCGCATCGTCGAGCGCGATCAGTTCCACAACGGCGGCGTGAAGCTGGTTCTCGTCGCGCATCGGCGCGGTGCAGCCTTCGAGGTAGCTCACATAGGAGCCCTTGTCGGCGATGATGAGCGTGCGCTCGAACTGGCCGGTGTTCTGCTCGTTGATGCGGAAGTAGGTGGAAAGTTCCATCGGGCAGCGCACGCCTTCGGGCACGTAGACGAACGAGCCGTCCGAATAGACAGCCGAGTTCAGCGTGGCGAAATAATTGTCCGATGTCGGCACGACGCTGCCGAGATATTTGCGCACGAGTTCGGGATGGTCGCGCACGGCTTCCGAGATCGGGCAGAAGATCACGCCCGCCCTGCCAAGCTCTTCCTTGAAGGTCGTCACCACGGACACGCTGTCGAACACGGCGTCGACGGCCACGCGGGGGGCTGTGACCTGCGCGCCCTCGACTCCCGCGAGCACGGCCTGTTCCCTCAACGGAATGCCGAGCTTCTCATAGGTGCGAAGCAACTCCGGGTCCACATCGGCGAGGCTCTTAGGCTTCTCGGCGGATTTCGGCGCGGAATAATAATACAAATCGTCGTAGTCGATCTTCTGGTAGTGCACGCGCGCCCATGTGGGCTCTTCCATCGTGCGCCAGCGGCGATAGGCTTCGAGCCGCCATTCGAGCAGCCATTCCGGCTCGCCCTTCTTGGCCGAGATGAAGCGAACGGTGTCCTCGCTGAGACCTTTCGGCGCGCGCACGCTTTCGATGTCGGTGGTGAAACCGTACTTGTATTTGTCGACATCGATTTCGCTGACGCGTTCGATCGTGTCCTGCTCGGCCATGTCTCACTCCCTTCAGGCGGCCCGCCGAGGCGGACCCTTGATCTCAGGCGGCTGTGCGCATTTCGCGCCCGCCGCAAATCTTGTCCAGAGCGGCAAGAAACCGCTCAATATCTTCGTCTCGCGTGGCCCAACCCGTCGATACCCGGATCGCCCCCGCCGCCAGATCCTCACCCGCGCCCATCGCGGTGAGCACATGCGAGCGCTCAACCTTGCCCGATGAACAGGCGGAACCGGAACTCACCGCCACGCCATCAAGATCGAGCGCCATCAGCATCAGATCGGCGCGCTTACCCGGAACGGCGAAACATGTCGTGTTCGCCAGCCGGACCGCGCGTTCGCCGAAGATGACGGCTTCCGGAGCGATGGCTTGCAAGCGTTGTTCCAGCTTCGACCGGAATGCCCCCCATTTGGCAATCAACATCTCTTGATCGCGAAGCGCGGCGTCGAGGGCAGCCGCCAATCCGGCAATAGAGGCAACGTTTTCAGTGCCGGAACGCAAGCGACGCTCCTGCCCGCCGCCCTTCACAAAAGCGGGAGGCGGTTCCGAGCAGCCTCGCCAGATCGCGGCTCCGACGCCTTTCGGGCCGCCGAATTTGTGCGCGGAGAAAAAAACGGCGTCGGATTGTTCTAATTCCGACAAATGCATCCGGCCGATAGCCTGCACCGCATCGCAAACGAGCGTCGCGCCATGAGCGCGGGCTAGCGAGGCGATTTCGCGCACCGGCTGGAAAACGCCAGTCTCGTTATTTGCGGCCTGAACCGCGACGACCGCGCCGGGCGAAACGGCTTCTTCGAGCGCGGCAAGTTCGACGACCCCGTCGCCCGAAACCGGCACGAGGCGCACACGGTCCGCCGCGAAACGATGGCCCTTGAGCACGCAAGGATGCTCGACAGCTGAAACGACGAGCGCGCCGCCATCGCGCGGCTGAAGCAGCCAGTTCGCGGTCTCCGTCCCCCCGGACGTGAACGTCACGGCGGACGGCTTCGCGCCGAACGCCCGCGCCACCGTTTCGCGCGCCCGCTCGACGACCGCACGCGCCGCACGCCCCTCGCCATGGATGGACGACGGGTTGCCGACGACATCGAGCGCCTCGATCATCGCCTCGCGTGCCTCAGGTCGAAGCGGCGTCGTGGCGTTATAGTCCAGATACGCGCGCGCCACGATCAAGCCTCCGCTTTGGAGACGACAGGATGAGCCCCTTCGTCGACCGGAAATATCACGATTTCCGCACCCGAAAAGCGGCCGTTGAGCACGTCGGCCACGGTGGCATCGGCGAGAAAGCTCTGAATATGCGCGCCGAGCGCAAGCCAGAGGTGATGGGTGGAACAACGCTTCGAGGCGACACACCCCGATTTATCCTCGGGCTCGCAGCGCGTCATGCGCACCGGCTCGTCCACCGCGGCCATGACTTCGCCGATTGAGATCGCGTCCGCATCGCGCGCGAGGACATAACCGCCGCCCGGCCCACGCACCGACTGCACAATACCCTTTCGCCGCATCTTCATGAAAAGCTGTTCAAGATAGGCGAGCGACAGATCGAGGCGCAGCGAAATATCGCTCAAGGCAAGCGGCCGCCCGTCGTTCTGCCGAGCAACTTCGACAATGGCCATCACGGCGTAGCGACCTTTGGTACTGAGCAGCATATTTATGCTTTCTTTACGCCCGGTTAGTGCGAAGGTCGTGGAAATTCACGCCTCTTTCGTGTTACGACACCGAAAACCTCGCGCGGGCGAGGTCACAACGGGTCCAGATTCCCTTGCTACTTGTGTATAGGATTTCCGACCGTCAGAGTCAACTATTTGGGCGGTTATCTCGCTGCGCGCAAGTGCGCCTGAAACGCGAGATAAGCCACGTTCAAGCTCTGCGCCAGACCGTGCCGCGCTGACCATCAGTCAGCGCAGAATTCGCGATAACGAGGTTCAAGAAAATGCCCGAAGTAATTATCAATGGCCCGGCAGGCCGGATTGAAGGACGCTATCATCACGAGGCCGCCCCCGGCGCGCCGATCGCGATCATCCTTCATCCCCACCCGCAATTCGGCGGGACGATGAACAACCAGATCGTCTATAGCCTGTATTACACCTTCGTGCAGCGCGGATTTTCCGTCCTCCGCTTCAACTTTCGCGGCGTGGGACGCAGCCAGGGCCTTTTCGACCAGGGGCCGGGTGAACTGTCGGACGCCGCGACGGCGCTCGACTGGCTCCAGCTTGCCAACCCGGATGCGAAATCCTGCTGGATCGCGGGCGTATCGTTCGGGGCCTGGATCGCGATGCAGCTTCTCATGCGGCGGCCGGAAATCGACGGCTTCATCTCGGTCGCTCCCCCCGCGAACCTTTACGATTTCAGCTTCCTCGCGCCCTGCCCGTCGTCGGGACTGATGATCAACGGCGACCGCGACCGCGTCGTTCCCGCGTCCGCCGTGAAGACACTCGTGGACAAGCTCAAGACCCAAAAGGGCATCGTCGTCAGTCACGAGATCATTCCCGGCGCGAACCATTTTTTTGAAGACAAGATCGAAGACCTCGTCACCGCCATGGAAAAGTACCTCGACAAACGCGCTCTTGCGGTGCCGAAACCGTCGCGCCGGGAAAAAATCGAGCGGGACAGCGATCCGAAATGACGGCCTCTCGGCGGAGCCCTCCCGAAACTTGCGGGCCGGTGCGTTCCGTCGGCTTCACTCAAGCCAGACCCTATATTATTCCATTCGTCGGAAAGACGATCAAACTTTGTTAACTCTTTCGCGCGACTATGCCCGGGCTGAAGGTATTTGAAAATAAAGCCCATGCGCTCGAACACATATCTGAAACGACAAAGACCGATTAGGCATCCGGCGCCGGCATTGCCGCAAGGCCTTCGGCCCAAATCGAGCAAGGGCGCCATGGGGAAAACAATCCTGATCGTCGAAGACAACGAGCTCAACATGAAGCTCTTTCACGATCTTCTCGAAGCGCATGGCTACAACACGCTGCAAACGAGAAACGGGATCGACGCGATAGCGCTGGCGCGCAAGCATCGGCCGGACCTCATCGTCATGGATATACAGCTTCCGGAAGTCTCGGGACTCGATGTCACAAAATGGCTAAAGGAAGACGATAGCTTGCGGCATATTCCGATCGTGGCCGTTACCGCGTTCGCCATGAAGGGCGACGAGGAACGCATCCGCGAGGGCGGTTGCGAAGCCTATGTGTCGAAACCGATTTCCGTTGCCCGCTTCCTTGAAACAATTCGTCAATTCATTCCGACGAATTTGTCGTAGAAGGCTGGGGATAACGGGGAAAACTCGGTTTTCGTCGGTTTGTGCCGAAAAATGCAGTGCTTTTCGCGGATTATTTCCTATAGAACGGAAATGTGTTGTTAAACAAGCGCTTGCAGACACGCTTGAGTTACCCTTAAAAAGCGAAGGCGCGTTCACAAAGCGTTAAGGAGGATGAGCGCAAAATCCGATAAGTGAGGCAAAACAATGTCATTCTTGACTTGCCAAAATCGGGGGTTTCCTCATACTTATGCAGATACCCTGCGGAGTGCTCGGGTCCGCCGCATCTCCTGGGTCCGTAGGGCATACGACCGAAGCCTCTTGTCGTCGCAAACATGACGGTTTCGGTATAAGCACATTGGATCACGCCCTCTTGATCCGATGGCGCTCAGATCAGCTCCGCATCAAAATCGGGCTTACCCCGCTGCCGATAGTTGCGGAGCTGATCATCTCTTCATGTCTGATGAAAAATTCGAGCAGGGTATGCGAAGCCGCGGCTGGCGCGGCCGTCGCTATTTGATCTTCGCTTCCTTGAATTCCACGTGATGCTTGACCACGGGATCATATTTCCTGAGCGCAAGCTTCTCTGTCAAATTGCGCGGGTTCTTCTTGGTCACATAATAGTAGCCGGTACCCGCCGTGCTCACCAATTTGATTTTCTGAGTTACTGGTTTTGCCATGATACGTTCCGAAACATCTCCCCAATCGAGCGCAGAAAGTGCCCGCCTTGAGTCCCGCTGTCAACCCCGGCGGCGATTTTAAATCATTTCAGTTGAAAACTACGAGCCGGCAACAACCCGTTTCCATCACCGGCTGAAGGCGCTCTTCCGATAAGGAAAAGAGCGTCATCCGCCAGGCACCGGCCGGTTGCGACAAGACGTTGCGCTATCGACGGCCCTTCGTGCCCTTTGCGGGCTTCCGCCCCTCCGCCCGCGACGGTTTGCCTCCGCCGCGCTTCTGCCCCGCCTTCGCAAGCGCGGCCGAAAATTTTCCGTCGCTCTCCATCTCGAAACGGAGTGCGCCCGCAGCCGGGTTCGCCTCCACAAGCTTCACATCGACGCGGTCGCCAAGGCGGAAACTCTCGCCCGTGCGCTCCCCGACGATGGCATGAAGGTTTTCGAGGTGCTTGTAATAGTCGCGACCGAGCGTCGCCATGGGCACGAAGCCGTCCGCGCCGGTGTCGAGCAGCTTCACGAACAGGCCGAAGCGCGTCACGCCGGACACGCGCGCCTTGAACGTCTCGCCGACGCGCTCCGCGAGATGCATCGCGATGAGCCGGTCTACCGTCTCGCGCTCGGCCGACATGGCCTTGCGCTCGCACTGCGAAATGATCTCCGCGATGGCGTCGAGCTTCGTCTTCTCGGCGTCGGACAACCCGCCCTCGCCCAGTCCGAAGGCGCTCACCAGCGCCCGATGCACCACAAGGTCGGCGTAACGGCGGATCGGCGAGGTGAAATGCGCGTAGCGGCGCAAATTCAGGCCGAAATGGCCGATATTGCCGGGGCGGTACTCCGCCTGAGCCTGCGAGCGCAGCACCACTTCGTTGAGGATTTCCTCGTGCTCGGTGCCTATGGCCTTCGTCAGCACGCGATTGAACTGGCCGGGGCGGTTGAAGCTCGTCTTGCCCGCGTTGACACCGATGCTCGCGAGAAACTCGGAGAGCGCCACCAGCTTCTCCGATGACGGCGCATCATGCACGCGATAGATGAGGGGCGACTTCTTGGCCTCCAGCGCCTCGGCGGCGGCGACATTCGCCTGGATCATGAATTCCTCGATGAGCCGGTGGGCTTCCAGCCGTTCGGGAATGATGACCTTCGATACAAGCCCGCGTTCATCGAGAACGATCTTGCGCTCCGGCAGGTCGAGGTCGAGCGGCGCGCGGCGGTTGCGCGCTTCCTTCAGCACCTCGTAGACGGCCCAGAGCGGCTTGAGGATCGGCTCAAGCAGTGGCTTGGTCCTGGCGTTCGGGCTCCCGTCGATGGCCGCCTGCGCCTCCTGATACGACAGCTTCGCCGCCGAGCGCATCATGGCGCGCGAGAAGCGTTGACTTGTCTTCTTGCCGTCACGGTCGAACACAATGCGCACAGCGAGGCACGGCCTAAGCTCGTTTTCGCGCAGCGAGCATAACCCGTTCGAGAGTTTCTCCGGCAACATCGGCACGACGCGGTCTGGGAAATAGACCGAATTGCCGCGAAGCAGCGCTTCCTCGTCGAGCCCGGAGCCGGGGCGGATATAAAAAGACACATCGGCGATGGCGACGATCACGACGCAGCCGCCTTCGTTGGCGGGGTCCGTGTCGGGCGCGGCCCAAACCGCGTCGTCGTGGTCTTTTGCGTCCGAGGGATCGATGGTGATGAGCGGCACGCGCGTGAGATCTTCGCGGTGCGACATCGTCGCTTCGGGCAGGCGTTCAAGCTCGGCTAGCACATCCTCGCCGAACACATCGCGCAGCCCGTGATTGTGGATCGCGATGAGGCTCACGGCCTTCTCGGCCTTCGGATGGCCGATGCGCTCCGTCACGCGCGCGGATGGACGATTGGTGCGCGAATCGCGCAGCGTCTCGAAGCGGACGAGTTCGCCCTCCTCCGCGCCATCCATTTCGCCATCGGCGACGGGCCATTCCTTGAGGTCTTTCTTGTCGATGGACTCGACCACGAAGCCGGGCCCGGACTTGCGCAAAATCCCGAGCTGGCGCGCGCGCTCGCGTGGCAGGCGCTTGATCGGTGACGCGAGATAAGCAAATCCAGCGGCGTCCACGGGTGCTTCAGCGCCCTCGTCGTCTGCATCTGCGCCGCGGCCTGCTTGCCTGATCCGTGCAAGAACCTGATCGCCGACACCGATGGCCGCGCCTTCATAGCGACGCGTGATGGTCAGGAGAATGCGCGGAGGCGCGCCGTCTTCATCCTCGTTCCAGTTCAGCGGCGCGCAGATGAGATCGCCCTCGCGGTCCTGCGTCTTGACCACGATGACGGCGACATTCGCCAGCGCCTCTTTCTTAACGACGCGGCGCGTGTCCGCGATGAGGCCGTCTGCCGCCAGTTCCTTCAGGATGCGTTTGAGTTCGATGCGATCCGAGCCCTTGATGTCGAAGGCTCTGGCAATTTCGCGGCGGCCAATATTGCCGGTCGAGGAGCGAATGAATTTAAGAATATCGTCTTTGGTCGGCGTCTTCGAGCGCGCCACATCGGCGCGCTTCTCTTTCAGTTTCATAGCGTCTTTCTGGCGGGGTGGACTCATTTGGCCTCGCTCACCGCTTTTAGTGTTTTCTTCGCCGATGCTTTCGGCTTCTTGTCCGCTTCCTCGGTCTTGGCCGATTTCTCCTTCGTGGAGCTTTTAGCCTTGCCGTTGGCGGCTGCCTTTTTCGGTGCAGCGGTCTTCGCCTTTTTCGGCGCTTCCGCCTCGTCGCCCGCTTCGGCGGTCTTGGCCTTCGCGGGCTTCTTCTCTTTCGCGGGCGCGTCTTTCGCCTTGGCGGCTTTCGCCGGCTTGCCGCGCCCCTTCTTGCCGTCGCCCGCTTCGATGCGCGCCGCGAGCAGCCGAACCGCTTCTTCAACGGTCACGGCCTGCGGCTCGGTCCCCTTAGGGATCGTCGCGTTGACCTTGCCCCACTTTATATAGGGACCGAAACGCCCGGCGAGAACTTCCATCTTGCCGCCTTTTTCGGGGTGCTCGCCCAGAACCTTGATCGGCTCGGTTTTCGGCGCGCGGCCCTTGCCGCCGGAGCCGCCTTCCGCGATCACCGTCACGGCGCGGTTGAGGCCGATGGTGAACACCTCCTCCGCGTCGATCTTCACATATTTCCCGTCATGTTCGACATAGGGGCCATAACGGCCGAAGCCCGCCATGATGGTCTTCTGCGTCTCCGGATGCGAGCCAACTTCGCGCGGCAGCGCCAGCAGCTTCAGCGCATAGGCGAAGTCCACATCCGCGAGCCCCATGCCGCCCGGAATGGACGCGCGCTTCGGCTTTTCGCCGTCGCCGCCCTCGCCGAGCTGAATGTACGGGCCGAAGCGCCCATTCTTCAGGCATATGGCAAGCCCAGTCTCGGGATCGTTGCCGAGCACGGTGTCGCCCGTTGGCGCGGCGCCGTCGCCATTGCCGTTTTCGCCGGTCTTGAGCTGGCGCGTGTAGCGGCATTCGGGGTAGTTTGAACAGCCGACGAACGCGCCGAACTTGCCGACCTTCAACGACAATTGCCCCTGATTGCAGAGCGGGCACAGACGCGGGTCGCCGCCGTCTTCCTTCGCGGGGAAGATGTGCGGGCCGAGCAGTTCGTTCAGCGCGTCGAGCACCTGCGCCACGCGCAGATCCTTGATGTCTGTCACGGCCCCGATGAAGTCTTGCCAGAACTCCCGCAGCAGCGCCTTCCAGTCGAGCTTGCCGTCGGAAATCTGGTCGAGCCGGTCTTCGAGATAGGCGGTGAAGTCGTATTCCACATAGCGCTTGAAGAACGCTTCGAGGAAGGTGGTGACGAGCCGCCCCTTGTCCTCGGGGACGAGCCGCTTCTTTTCGAGCTTCACATATTCGCGCTCGCGGAGCACGGCCATCGTGCTCGCGTAGGTGGACGGGCGGCCGATGCCGAGGCGCTCCATCTCGCGGATCAGCGTCGCTTCGGAATAGCGCGGCGGCGGTTCGGTGAAATGCTGCGCGGCAGTGACGCCGGACTCCTTCAGCATCTCGCCCTGCTTCAGCGCGGGAAGGCGGGCGGAGTCTTCGTCGTCAGTGTCGTCGCGGCCTTCCTCATAGAGCCGCATGAAGCCGTCGAACTTCACGACGGAGCCGGTGGCGCGCACACCATAGGGCACGCCGTCCTTGCCGGGCACGGAGATTTCAGCCGTGGTGCGCTCGATGTCGGCGCTTGCCATCTGGCTTGCGACGGCGCGCTGCCATATCAGCTTGTAGAGCCGCGCCTCTTCGGCGGAGAGGCCGCGCAGCTTGTCCGGCTGGCGACGGAAGTCGGTCGGGCGGATGGCCTCGTGCGCTTCCTGCGCGTTCTTCGCCTTCGTCTTGTAGATGCGCGGCACATTCGGCACGTAGCGCGCGCCGAACTGGCTTTCGATCTGACCGCGAGCCTCGGCGATAGCCTCGCCCACGATCTGCACGCCGTCCGTTCTCATATAGGTAATGAGACCGACCGTTTCGCCGCCGATGTCGATGCCCTCATAAAGCTTCTGGGCAATCTGCATCGTCTGGCGCGGCGAAAGGCCGAGCTTGCGCGATGCTTCCTGTTGCAGCGACGAGGTGGTGAACGGCGGCGCGGGATTGCGCTTGTGGTCCTTTGCCTCAATGCTGTCCACGCGGAAAGGCTGGCCCACGATCGCGTCGCGACAGGCGTGCGCCGTCGTCTCGTCGGGGATGTCGAACTTGTCGAGCTTCTTGCCCGCCCGCGCCACGAGCCGCGCCGTGAACGCATCGCCGCCACCGTTTTTCAGCGCCGCTTCGACCGTCCAGTATTCGCGGGTGCGGAATGCCTCGATTTCGGCCTCGCGGTCGACGACGAGACGCAGCGCCACGGATTGCACGCGGCCCGCCGAGCGAGCGCCCGGCAGCTTGCGCCACAGCACCGGCGAAAGCGTGAAGCCGACGAGATAATCGAGAGCGCGGCGGGCGAGATAGGCATCGACCAGCGGCTCGTCGATCTTGCGCGGGTTTTTCATCGCGGTGAGGATCGCGTCTTTCGTCACCGCGTTGAACGCCACGCGCTCCACCGAGACGCCGGTCAGCGCGCGCTTCTGCTCCAGAATTTTCAGCAGGTGCCAGGAAATGGCTTCGCCTTCGCGATCCGGGTCGGTTGCGAGAATGAGACGATCCGCACCCTTCACGGCCTTGGCGATTTCGTTGACGATCCGGTTGGAGTCGGCCTCCACCTCCCACGTCATTTCGAAGTCGTTGTCCGGCAGGACGGAGCCGTCCTTCGCGGGCAGGTCTCGCACATGGCCATACGACGCGATGACCTTGTAATCGGCCCCCAGATACTTGTTGATAGTTTTCGCCTTTGCGGCGCTTTCGACGATAACGATGTTCATTGAGATGTGATCTTGTTCCTGAGGCCGTGGCCTGGAGGGCTATCAAGTCGGCGGGAAAAATCGATCCTTCAAGGGTAGAACAGTTGCACCATAGCGGCGCATCGATCCTTTCCGCTCTGACAATCAAGCCCGCGCGAGAGTTTTCCTCGCCCTAACTCGCCGCGATGTCTTGCTTTTTACCGGTTTCAACCAGAGAGGACATTCCCTGCAAATGCGTGCTTTTTCCGCAACCCTTCCCTTGGTCAGTCGCTTCCATCGCCATCTCCAGGATTCGGATATCAAGCTTGTAATGCGCAACCGCGCCCGATAAATCAAGCCAGAAGCGTTCAGATGTCGGACACACGGCCCGCCAACCGGAGCGAAACCTGTATGAAAGAAGTTACAGTATCTCTTCGCGACGACGCGGATCGGAGCGCCATTGGCGATGATCGACAAATGCGGTATCATCATTTGATGACGATAAGAGCTTTGCCGAAAGAGCCACAGGATCGAACGACCCAGGCAGCCGAGGGGATGCTGAGGCGGCGCTTCACGCTCGACGAACTGGAGAAGATGACGGCCGCAGGCATCCTCGGCGAGGATGAGCGCATCGAGCTGATCGGTGGAGATGTCGTGCCGATGACCCCGAAGGGGAACCACCACGAGGTTGTGAAGGCCGCGTTGAACTGGCATTGGGCGCGCAGAACGCCCGATCATCTGCGTTTCGTGCCGGAAACCACCTTGCGGCTCGCGTCCGACACCTATCTCGAACCCGACTTCGTGTTTTTCGACAGGGAAACCGGCATCGCGGGCCTGAGCGCTGAGACGGCGCATCTGGTGGTGGAAATCGCGGATACGAGCTACGCTTACGACATCGGCCGCAAGGCGGCGCTCTATGCGATGTTCGGCATCCCGGAGCTTTGGGTGATCCACGCGGTCAAGCTCGAAACGCGAATTCACCGCCAGCCGTCGCTCACCGGCTATCGGACAACAAGCGACATTGCGGCGGATCGCTGTCTCGTCCCGGCTTTCTGCGAAAGTCTCGCGGTAATGCTCGGCGAACTCGACCTGCGGTAGAACGTTCGCCTGTCTTCACCTCACACCAGCGCGGCGGCTTCCTCGATGGCGGCATAAACCGCATCGAGTTCGGCAGGCGTCGTGCAATAGGGCGGCATGATGTAGATCGTGTTGCCGAGCGGACGCAGCAACAGGCCGCGCGACAGGAAAAAATCCATCAGCTTCGGCGCGACGCCCGCGAGGTATCCCGCATCCTTCACGCGAAGGTTCATCGCCGCGATGGTGCCGAGGCTGCGCGCGTCGTTGAAAGCGTGATGCCCCGCCAGCCGCGCGACACGCTCCGCCTGCGCCGCGACGAGGCCCGCGATACGCTCTCGCACCGGCTCCTCGCGCCAGACCCGCAAATTTGCGGCGGCGGCGGCGCAAGCGATGGGGTTCGCCGTGAACGAACTCGAATGGAAAAACATGCGCGCGCGGTCCGGCGAATAATGCGCCTCGAAAATTTCGCGCGTGGCGAGCGTCACGGCGAGCGGAATCGCGCCGCCCGTCAGCCCCTTCGCGAGACACATGATGTCGGGCGCGATGCCCGCCTGCTCGCAGGCGAAAAGCGTGCCGGTGCGGCCAAACCCGGTCATCACCTCGTCCGCGATAAACAGCACGCCGTGGGCTCGCGCAATGCGGTGAAGCTCGCGCAGCGCGTCCGGCGTATAAAAGAGCATGCCGCCAGAGCCGAGAATCAGCGGTTCCACGATGATCGCGGCGGGCGGATCGCGGCGGCACACGGCTTCGAAAGCGTCGAACGCCTCCTGCTTGCAGCCCGGTGCGGGATAGGGGATGCGCTCCACCTCGAACAGCAGCGGCCCGTAAGGATCGTTGAACACGCCGCGCGCGCCAACCGACATGCAGCCGATGGTGTCGCCGTGATAGGCGTGCTCCAGCGCAACGACGCGCGTCCGCTTCTCGCCGCGATGGACGAAGAACCCCAGCGCCATCTTCAGCGCCACTTCCACGGCCGTCGAGCCGCTATCCGAGAAGAAGACGTGTTCGAGGCCCTCCGGCGCGATCTTGACAAGCCCCCGCGCGACCTCCTCCGCCGGTTCGTGCGTGAAACCCGCGAAAATGAGCTGATCCAGCACCCCCGCCTGCGCGCGGATCGCATCCACGATGGGCGGATAATTGTGCCCGTGCGTGATCACCCACCAGGACGCGATGCCGTCATAGATGCATCGGCCATCCTCGGTTTCGAGCGATGCGCCCTCGCTCCGCGCGACCTTCGTCATGACGGGCTGAAGCGCGTGTTGCGTGAACGGGTGCCAGATCGGCGATTGAGATGACATGCTTGCTCCTTGCGGACGCGGCGGCGCTTCGGGCTATCGGCGGCTTGCGGCGCGCGCTTCCTTCGCGACGGTGAGCAGAAAGCGCGCGGCGATATCTTCGGCGAGCGCGGGTTTCAGGCGCGTATCGCGCAGCGCGACGTTGAGGTCGTCCAGCCGCGCGGCCAGCGCCGGGATGGTCCATTTGCGAAGCTGACCCGCGAGCGCATCCTGTTGTTTGTAAAATACCGGCGGGCGCAGATCCTTGATCGCCTGCATCGGCGACGCGCCCGCGTCGACGGCGGCCCGCAGCGCGTAGAGGCGAAGCAGACTCGACGCGAGCACGACGAAGACGGGCGACACATTCGCTTCCGCCGCCATATAGCGCTCGAATGCTTGGATCGCCTTGCGGCCGTCCCCGTCGAGCGCCGCATCCACGATGTCGGACAGCCCCGCCGTTTGCTGATCGTTCAGGCAGTCTTCAACCTGCGCGGCGGTGATGCGGCGGTCCTCGCCCGCATAGGTGATGAGCTTCCCGGTTTCCGAGCGCGCAAGCAGCGCCGAAAAATCGCAGCGCGAAGCCACGAGCGCCGCCGCTTCGCCATCGATCTCGTATCCGGCCTCGACGACCTGCTGGCGGATCGCCGCTGTGACGCTGTCGTGATCCTCGCCGTAGCACGCGATTGCCGCGAGATAGGGCGCGGCCTCGAAGCTTTGCGCGAGCTTGTGGCTCTTCTTCATGTCCGGCGCTTGCGCGATGAGGAACGCGCCGTCGATGGGTCGCGCGACGGCATCCTGCACGATTGCCTGCGCCTTCGCGGGCAGCGAGGTCAGCCAGACGATGCGCGTTCCACCGAACAGCGAATGCGTCGTCAATTCCACGATGACGCGGTCGGGATCGGCGGCAAGGTCCGTGTCATGCAGGCGGACGAGTTCCGCGTCCGGCCCAAGCTTTTTCAGAAGCACGTGGCTCAAGGCGTCGGCGCGCGCCGCGATCTGGAGCGCGTCCGAGCCATAGAACAGGAAGCCGCGCACCGCAGGCTGCGGGGCGGCGAGGAAATTGGCGAGCGATGCGGCGCCTGGCGCGACCATGGCTAGACTTTCGGCCCGGTTAGATCAGCATGCGTTGAACCGAACTCGATTCGGCAAAGAGAAGCTGATCGACAACCGAAACTCGCAGCGGCGCGCGGCGTCTGATTTACGGCACGATGCTGAAGAATCGAGCTTCAGTCGCGAATTTCCGCGAGCAGGGCGCACCCGTCAACCCGCTTGCTGCGACCGATAGCGGTAAAAGCCTAAGCGTCGCGCGAGAGATAAGCGGCGAGGCGCGTCTTCAGCGTGTCGGCGAGTGAACGGGCGGCGCGGTTCTGCGCGTCGAGCGCAGCGCGCGTATCGCCGTAGACAGAGCCGGCGTTGCCCGTCGAACCCGCAAGGTCGTAGGCCGCTTCGGACGTGCTTGCGCCCTTGAACACGGTTTCATTATCCGCGAGGCGAACGAGGCGGAACTCTGCGTCGAGCTGAAGGATACGGCCCGTCGGATTGCCCGCCTGCGTGACGAGCGTGTTGCGGTAGCTTTCGCGCAGCGCGATGTCGAGGCGGTAGACGGGCGGTAGCGTGCCGCCGCCTCCGGTCGTGCCGAAGAGAAGCTCATTGCGCAGTTTCTGGCCCGTGCGGCTCGGAATGGTCGCGATATCGACGCGCTTCATTGTGTCGACAAGAGACTGTCCGCCCGCTGTCGGCGTCCCGTACATCGGATGAAACCCGCACCCGGCTGAACCGAAAGCGAGGAAACCCGCGATCACGGCAAATCCTGCCCCCCTGCGAAGCCGCTTGCCGCTTTTCGAGATTTCAAGCCACGACATTGACGATCCTTTCGGGAACCACGATCACCTTTTTGATCGGCCTACCGTCCACTGCCCGAGTGACGCTTTCGAGGCGAAGCGCTGCCGCTTCGAGATCCGCGCGATCCGCGTTGCGCGGCACCACGATCTCGTCACGGCGCTTCCCGTTCACCTGTACGGCAATGGTTACGGTATCGTCAACGAGCAAGCTTCGCTCAACCTCCGGCCAAGGTTCGTTTGCGAGAAGCGTGTTGTAGCCAAGCAGCGAATAGCCCTCTTCGGCGAGGTGCGGCATGATCGGATTGATCATGTGCATGAAGAACACGCTTGCCTCGCGCAGCGCGAAGCCGAAGCTTTCGTCGCCCGCCGTGGCCTTGTCCTGAAGCGCGGCTTGCAGCGCATTCGCGAACTCATAGACCGCCGCGATGGCGCGGTTGAAGCGCAGACCCTCGATTTCCTCGGCGACGGCGGCAAGGCCCTTGTGCGCGGCGCGGCGCAAGGCTTGAGCGGGCGCGGAGAACGTGGCGGGCGCCTTTGCATCGAGAGGCGCAAGCCTCGGCTCCGCCTCGTTCAGAAGCCGCCAGACGCGCTGCGTGAAGCGCCACGCACCCTGCACGCCTTCCTCGGTCCACACCACATCGCGCTCCGGCGGGCTGTCGGACAGCACGAACCAGCGCGCAACATCGGCGCCGTAATGCTGCGTGAAGAGATCGGGGTCGATGGTGTTCTTCTTGGATTTCGACATCTTTTCGATGCTGCCGATGCTGACCGGCTCACGCGCTCCTTCAAGGCGGAACGCCTTGCGCACGCCGTTCTCGGTTTCGATCGTAACCTCGTCCGGGGCGAGCCAGTTCTGCTTGTCATCGAAATAGGTTTCGTGCAGCACCATGCCCTGCGTGAACAGCGCGTTGAAAGGCTCTGCAAGGCCGAGATAGCCGCAATCCCTCATCGCGCGCGTAAAGAACCGCGCATAGAGAAGATGCAGGATCGCGTGCTCGACGCCGCCGATATACTGATCGACCGGCAGCCAGTAATCCGCCTCCGCGCTTTCCACCGGCTCGGCGGCGTGTGGCGCAGTGAAGCGCGCGAAGTACCATGAGCTATCGACGAAGGTGTCGAACGTATCCGTTTCACGCGTCGCCTTGCCGCCGCAAGTGGGGCATGTGACGTGCTTCCACGTGGGGTGGTGATCCAGCGGGTTGCCGGGCTTGTCGAACGACACATCGTCCGGCAGGCGCACGGGCAGATCCTCGTCCGGTACCGGCACGACGCCGCATTTTTCGCAATGGATGACGGGGATCGGACAGCCCCAGTAGCGCTGACGCGACACGCCCCAGTCGCGAAGGCGGAAGCTCGTCTTCTTCTCGCCCATGCTGCGCTTGGCGAGACGCTCCGCAACTTCTTCCTTGGCAGCCTCCACGGTCAGGCCGTTGAGGAAGGACGAATTTTGCAGCAGCCCCGGCCCGGTGTAGGCTTCGTCGCCGACCTTGAACTCGGCCGGATCGGTCCCTTCCGGAATGACGACGGCCTTCACCTTGAGCTTATATTTCCGCGCGAAGTCGAGGTCGCGCTGGTCGTGCGCGGGGCAGCCGAAAATCGCGCCCGTGCCGTAATCCATCAGGATGAAGTTCGCCACATAGACCGGCAACTTGGTCGTCGAGCGGAACGGATGCGCCGCCACGATGCCGGTGTCGTAGCCCTTCTTCTCCGCGCGGTCGATGTCCTCCTGCGCGGTGCCGATACGCCGACAATCCTCAATGAACTCGGCGAGCTTCGCGTCCGTCTTCGCGAGTTCCTTCGCGAGCGGATGCTCGGGCGAAATGCCGATAAAACTCGCGCCGAAGATCGTGTCGGGCCGCGTGGTGAACACCTGCACGCTGCCGAAATCGGCGGGCACCTTTTCGCCGGACAGGTTGAAGCGCATGAGCAGGCCCTGGCTCTTGCCGATCCAGTTGCGCTGCATGAGGCGCACCTTGTCGGGCCACTTGTCGAGCGTGTCGAGGCCGTCGAGGAGGTCGTCGGCATAGTGGGTGATCTTGAAGAACCACTGCGCCAGCTCTTTCTGTTCGACGAGCGCGCCAGAGCGCCAGCCGCGCCCGTCGATCACCTGCTCGTTCGCGAGCACTGTGTGATCCACCGGATCCCAGTTGACCTTGCTCTTCTTGCGATAGACGAGGCCCTTCTTGTGGAACGCCTGAAAGATGCGCTGCTGCTGATGGTAATAGTCCGGGTCGCAGGTGGCGAATTCGCGCGTCCAGTCGAGCGACAGGCCGATGCGCTTCAACTGCGTGCGCATGGCCTCGATGTTGTCGTAGGTCCATTCACGCGGATTGACGTTCTTCTGGATGGCGGCGTTCTCCGCCGGGAGGCCGAACGCATCCCACCCAAATGGGTGGAGCACGTTGAAGCCCCGCGCGCGCTTGTAGCGCGCCACGACATCGCCCATCGTATAGTTGCGGACGTGGCCGACATGGATGCGCCCGGAGGGATAGGGGAACATCTCCAGCACGTAATATTTGGGCCTGGAGCGGTCGGCGGAGGTGAGAAAAGTCTGTTGCTCTTCCCAAATCCGCTGCCAATGTTTCTCGCGCTCCGGCGCGTTGTAGCGTTCCTGTGCCATGGATCATGTTCCTCGCGCGAAAGCGCGGCAAAAAGGTTTGCGTGATATGAAGTTGAAAGGGAGCCTCGGTCAAGAGAAGCGCACGACATGAGCACAGACGATCAACCGTTCAATTCCTGCGCCATCGAAGACGCATATCTTTCGATCCGCGAACGTGTGTGGCGCGCGGCGCAGAATGCGGGGCGCGATCCGGCCTCCGTGAAGCTCGTGGCGGTGACGAAAACCTTCGACGCCGAGCATATAAGGCCGGTGCTTCGGCAGGGGCACGTTCTCTTCGGAGAAAACCGCATTCAGGAGGCCATGCGGAAATGGCCGCCGCTGCGCGAGGAATTCCCGCGCGCGGAGTTGCACGTCATCGGCCCGATCCAGACCAACAAGGCGCGCGAGGCTGTGTCGTTCTTCGACTGCATCGAAACCGTCGACCGTCCGAAACTCGCGGCGGCGCTGGCGCAGGAAATCCGGAAGCAGGGGCGCGCGCCGAAGCTGTTCGTGCAGGTGAATATCGGCGAGGAACCGCAGAAAGCGGGCGTCGCGCCGGACGAAGCGGCTGCGTTCGTGCGCCAGTGCGAGCGCGAGTTCGGCCTTTCCATCGCGGGGCTGATGTGCATTCCGCCGTTCGATGACGATCCCGTGCCCTATTTCGAAAGGATGGCGGCGCTGCGGAAGGAACTCGCGCTGCTCGATCTCAGCATGGGCATGAGCGGCGACTTCGAGGCCGCCATCGCTGCGGGCGCGACTGTTGTGCGCGTCGGCTCCGCGATATTCGGCGGACGGTGAGAGAGCGGGCGCTCTCGCGTCCAAACGGGGATTGGCGAATTTCCACCGATATGAATCCGCCCCCTTTCAGCGAAGGGAGCACGGAAGCGCGACGCCGTTACCAGATCGGCGCAATCTGCGCGCCGTCGAAAATTTCTGCGAGCCGCCGCTTCACGGGCTCGACCGTTCCCTCCGGCAGGTCGTCTCGCGCAAAGAACCGGCTTTCAGCGATTTCGCGGTTCGGCTTCGGGACGCGCGGGCGCTCCCATTCGCGGACGACGAACAGCACGACCTGATCGTTCGGCATTGTGGAGAAATTCGCGAACAGCCCGTGAAGGCGCGCCGCGCCTCTGAGGACCACGCCGGCCTCCTCGAACAGCTCGCGTGCGAGCGCCGTCTCGGCGGTTTCCCGCCATTCGATGCCGCCGCCGGGAAAATGCCATCCGGCGCGATAGCCGTGGCGCACAAGAAGCACGCGGCCGACTTCGTCGATGACGACGCCCTGCGCGCCGAGCGTTGCACCTCGCGTGAAGCGCCAGTATGTGGCGATGACGCGCATCGGAAATTTGCGGAGCATGGCGTGAGGTCGATGGTTGAGCTTGGCCGGACCATGCGACGCGCCGCCGCGCTTGGCAAGTGTCCATATCATGTGCGCGGTGCGCCGACCGCATCACACCGCGATGATTTGCTTTGCCCGGAGCCTGCGGTAGAAGTGCTTCAGGAATTGCTACGGATCGCGCCGGGCGCCTGCCATTCGGGCTTGCTGTGCGACCGATCCGGGAGACCCTCATGCGCCGCGCGCCTACCGTAACCCTGCTTATCGCCTGCGCGGCCATCATGCTCGCCATCAACATGGGCATACGGCAGACCTTCGGCCTCTACATGAAGCCGATCAGCCAGGATCTCGACCTCGACCGGCAGGTGTTCTCCTTCGCCATGGCGATCATGAATATCGTATGGGGCGTTGCGGGGCCGTTCGCGGGCGCGGTCGCGGACAAGTTCGGCTCGCTGCGCGTGGTGATCGGCGGCACGATCTTCTATGCGGGCGGCCTTGCGCTCATGGCGACGGCGTCGAGCGGAAGCCAGCTCGTGCTCGCGGGAAGCCTTGTCGGCATCGGCATCGCGGGGACGGGCTTTTCGGCCGTTTTCGGCGCGGTCGCGCGCGCGGCATCGCCGGAACGCCGCGCTTCAGCACTCGGCCTCGTCACCATGGGCAGCGCCATCGGCCAATTTATGGCTTTGCCTTACGCGCATGTGATCCTCGAAGCGACGGACTGGTCGGCCACGCTCTGGATCATGGCGATCACGGCCGCCCTGATCGCTCCTCTCGGCTTCGCGCTGACGAGCGGCGACAGCAACCCGCACCCGAGCGCGCATTCCGATCAACGCGTCGGCGCCGCTCTGTCGGAGGCGCTGCGCTATCGGAGCTTCCTTCTGCTGACGGCGGGTTTCTTCGTCTGCGGCTTCCACCTCGCGGGCATCGGCGTGCATCTGCCTGCGTTCCTCGCGGACAAGGGTTTCGGCCCCGGTCTTGGCGCGCTCGCGCTCACGATCATCGGTGCGGCGAACATTCTCGGCACCTGGGCGTTCGGCCGGATCGGCGACATCGCACCGAAGCATCTGACGCTCGCGGCGCTCTACTTCGCCCGCGCGCTGATCTTCCTCGCCCTCATCTATCTGCCGCTGACCGAAACGGCGGTGCTGATCTATGCCTTCCTGATCGGGTTTATGTGGCTCGGCACCGTACCGCTGACGAGCGGACTCATCGTCACGTTCTTCGGCCCGCGCTGGCTGTCGATGCTTTACGGCGTGGTGTTCTTCTCGCATCAGGTCGGCAGCTTCATGGGCGCGTGGCTCGGCGGCTGGTTTTATGATACCACCCAATCATACGATCTATTGTGGTGGGCCTCGGTTGCGGTCGGGATGATCGCCGCGCTTCTGCATCTCCCGATCCGCGAGCGGCCCGCGCCACGGCTCGCCGCCGCCGCGGAATGAGAGGAACAGACATGCCGCAAGCCCTGAAATGGAGTTTCATCGCAGCCGTCGCGGTCCTCGTCGCGGGCGCGGGCTGGCTCATGATCACGCGCGGGCCTGTGCTGCTGCTCGATCTCGGCGGCGCAATCGCGGGCTGCTTCTGACGACGATCCCCGCGACATGAGCGACAGGCGAAGATCCGTGAAAGCAAACGCAAGCTTCGCCAGGCCCCGCCGTCCCATGGTCGAAAGGCCGATGGTCGCCATCATGGCGAAGGCTCCCGTGTGCGGCGCGGTCAAGACGCGGCTTGCCGGGGAGATTGGCGCTGTGCCTGCCGTAGCTCTCACGCGCGCCTTGACGGCGAGGCTCGTTCGTGAGCTTGCCCGCGACACGCGCTTTCGATGTGTGCTGGCGGTATCGCCTCCATCGGCGACGACGGCGCGTTTTCCGGCTTGGCGCGCGGGCTGCGTGCCTCGAACGGCGCAGCGGCGAGGCGACCTCGGCGCGCGCATGCAAGCAATCTTCAATCGCTGCGGAACGGGCCCGCTCGCCATCGTCGGCACCGATATTCCCGGCATCACGCGCGAAATCATCGCGGACGTCTTTCGCCGATTGCGACGCGCCGACGCCGTTTTCGGCCCTGCGGAAGATGGCGGCTATTGGCTCGTCGGGCTGAGGCGACGCCCGAAGATCCTGAAGCCTTTCGCGAATGTCCGCTGGTCGTCGCCGCATGCACTGGCCGACACGCTCGCCAACCTCGATGGCCATCGGGTCGCCTTCGCGAAGACGCTGTTCGATATCGATACGGGAACGGACTACCGGCGCCACCGGCGGCGATCCGCTTAAGCGTTTGCAAAAAATTTATTGAAAATTCGCTATAACGGTAAGGCTTGCGTTTGGACAGGCAAAACCCTCTCGCAGCCGTGCCCGCCCGACACCTGGCACGATGCTGCGAAATTCGACCGGCCGAGCAGCGCTCTGCCGGTCGAGCTATGAGAAACGCGGCTTCGCGCGCTGAGGCTTCGCGCCCATGACAAAGACCTGCCGCGTCGAACGCCGCAGGCCATACAGATCGGCAGAACAGGCGGAACACATGGCAGACGATGCAAAGCCAGAGGGTGCCGGAGCAGCGAAACCCCCAGCGGGATCGCCCGCCGCGCCGAGTTACGTCATTACCCTCACGCCGGCGCCGCCGTCCGCTCCACCGGCGCCACCCGCAAGCGCCCCCGCCGAAAAAGAAAGTCCTCCGCCACCGAAAGACGCCGCGATGGTTCCGCCTCGCCTGCTCTACTTCGTCCTGATCCCCATCGCGCTCTGGGACATCTACACGACTTACCTCGGCGTTTCATATTTCTTCGACTTGCCGACGAACCCGGACATCAACCCCGGTCAGTTCGCCTTCGGGCTCGTGGTGACGCTGATCGTTTTCGGCTTCGTCCTCGCCACGCAACTCATCTATTCGCTTCCCGCCGACAACAGTCCCGTCCTCATATTGAAGGGCGCATGGGCGACCGCAGTGGCAATCGATCTTTACACCGCATGGGAAGGGACGCGGCGCGTGGTGTTCTACGGCGAAGAAGATCCGGTGAAGGGCGTGGGCGTCGCCATCGTTGCGGCGCTGATCGTGACGTCGACGATATTTCTGTCGCAGCTTTTGCTCGGAAAGAGCGCCAAATCCTGAAACGCGTTTTCTTCGCGCCGACAACATCTGCCTCACTGACTACCCGTAGCGGTCGACCAGCTTCTCCGGCGGCACGCCGCGCAAATAGAGCGACAGGCACCACAGATTTCGTGCCGAGCGCCTGAAATAGCCCTGCTCGCGGAACCTCTCGGCGCTGGTGACCGCGTTCGTCTTCAACATGGCGAGCCGCCCGCGGCCGAGCTTGCGAACGATTTCGACGTCCTCCATCAGCGGGATCGGCGCAAAACCGCCCACCTCGTCGTAGAGGTCGCGCGAGATGAGAAGCCCCTGATCGCCGTAGGGAAGCCGGAACAGCGCGCAGCGCAGGCCGACGAGACGCTCCAGAAGGCGCGGATTGAAACCCTCGTCCGCGAGCCGGAACCGGAACGCCGCCGCGCCGCTGCCCCGCTTCATGAAGGCGAGCGCGTCTTTCGTCCAGCCCACCTCCAGCGCCGTGTCGGCGTGCAGAAACAGGAGCCACGGCTTTCGCGCCGCTTCCGCCCCCGCCCGCAATTGCTGGCCGCGCCCCCGTTCGGCGACGACAAAGCGCGCGCCGGCGTCCTCCGCGATTTGCCGCGTGGCGTCGGTGGAGCCGCCGTCGCTCACGATGACCTCGCTGACGATGCCTTCGACGGCCGCGTCGAAGATCGAAAGAAAGGTCGCCGGAAGCGTTCGTCCTGCGTTCAGCGTTGGGATGACAACCGAAATCATGACCGTTTGTTAACCGATCGCGGGCGCTGTGGAAAGCGAAAAATGTTCTTTATTTGTTCCAAAATGCACGCTAGGGTGGAGGCATGGTCTGGAAGGAAGCGAGATGCGCGACCGGGGAAGAACATGTCGGCGCCGAGCGCAGGCGCGGGCGCGGCGCGGTTTCGAACGCAACCGGCCGCTTCGAGCCGGAACGTCGCGAGGCGGTGGACGACGGCTGGGACTGTCTGGACGATCTGCCACCTTTCAGGACGGAGGTGCGGGAGGAACGCGTCAGGACGATCATCGCGCGCAACACCTCGCCCGATATCGGATTCGACCGCTCCATCAATCCTTATCGTGGTTGCGAACATGGGTGCATCTATTGTTATGCGCGGCCGTCCCATGCCTATTGGGGTTGTTCGGCCGGGCTCGATTTCGAGACGAAGCTCGTCGCGAAGGTGAACGCCGCCGATGCTCTGGAAGCGGAACTCGCGCGCCCCGGCTACGAGCCCGCGACCATCATGATCGGCGCCAATACGGACGCCTATCAGCCTGTCGAGCGCGAGCGGAAAATCACGCGGGCGGTGCTGGAGGTGCTGGATCGCACATCCCATCCGGTCGCGCTCGTCACCAAATCGGCGCTGATCCTGCGCGATATCGACATTCTTGCCCGGCTCGCGGAGCGTTCCCTGGTGCGGGTCGCCATTTCCATTACGACGCTGGATCATCGCCTCGCCCGCCGGATGGAGCCGCGCGCGTCTGCGCCGCTCCGGCGCGTCGAGACGATCCGGAAGCTCGCCGCCGCGAACATCCCCGTCTCCGTCATGGCCGCGCCCCTGATACCCGCCCTTACCGACAACGAACTCGAATCCATCCTGAAGGCGGCGGCGGACGCCGGGGCGACCGACGCGGGCTATGTGCTTCTTCGCCTGCCGCTCGAAGTGAGCCCGCTTTTTCAGGAGTGGCTGCGCGCGGAGTTTCCACATCGCGCCGACCGGGTGATGTCCCTCGTCCGGCAGACGCGCGAGGGCAACGACTACGTCTCCCGCTTCGGGGAAAGGCACAGCGGCACCGGGCACTATGCGCAACAGATCGCCGCGCGATTCCAGATGGCACTGCGCCGCCTCGGCCTTGGCAAACGCGACCTGGCCTTGCGCCGCGACCTGTTCCGAAGGCCAAGCGCGCAATTCAGCCTTTTTTGACGGGGTGCAACGTCGTCATGTGCAAAGGTTCATCGGGAAAAGGCGGTCCGGGAAAAAGCGTGAGTATCTCCGTCTGGACACTTGATTGCATAAGCGTGGCAGTTCATGAACAGCTGATGCCGCCTCGCACGACACAGAAGCCAACGCGCCGCCCGGATCTCGCGCTCCAGCGGAAATATGGCGGGCTTATCGCCGGTGTCGACGAAGCGGGTCGCGGCCCTTGGGCTGGTCCCGTTGTCGCTGCCGCCGTCATCTTTCACGGCAAGCCGCCCGCTGGGATCAACGACTCGAAGAAGCTGGATCCGGCGGAACGCGAAGCGCTGTTTTCGAAGATATTCGCCGCCGCGCATGTGGGCATCGGTATCGCCGCCGTCGATCTTATCGACGAAATCAACATCTATCATGCCACCCATCGCGCGATGTGCGATGCGATCCTGGCGCTTGCTGTCCCGCCAAGCGCTGCGCTCATCGACGGCAACCGCTGCCCGAAGCTCGACATTCCGTCCGAAGCGCTCATATCCGGCGATGCGCTTTCGATCTCGGTAGCGGCAGCGTCGATCGTCGCCAAGGTGACACGCGATCGGGTGATGATCGACCTGGCTGCAACTTTCCCGCCCTATCGCTGGGAACGCAACAAGGGTTACGGCACGGCCGATCACGCATCGGCGCTGAAGGAATACGGCGTCACACCGCACCACAGAAGGAGTTTCCGCCCGGTCTGGGAGCGTTTGCTGATGGAGGCCGCCGCCTGAGGATGCTTCGCAGCTCTTTTTGACGGGCTTTTCATTCCGACCGTAATCGTTATGTTACCATCTGACCTTTTCCCGCACAGGTGTCCGGCATGCTGTCGTCCGTGAACATTTCTCTCGTACGGGGTTCCGATGCGTAAGCTCGTCGCCTGGATCATCATTTGGGCCCTCGCGCTGGGCCTGCCGATTCCAGTCACGCGACCCGCTTTCGCACAGGCGCCCCGCGTCGTGACAATCGACGAGTGCCGAAACCTCACCGACACCGAGGTGCGGGACCGCATCCGCGAACTCGCCACCACCAGCCTGAAGACGGAACTGACGGCGATCGATTACATGGCGCTCGTCAATCAATATTGGGCCAAAGCGGATCTGAACGCGCGAATTGACCGCGAAATCGACGCCGCAGTCGAAGTCGTGCGCTCCGACTCGAGCTGGGCCGACCGCGCCTACTCGACGATCAGCCAATCCCGCGCCACTCTTTATGCAACCGCGGTCGCGGAACGGGCCTACACTTCGCAAACATTCCGCGACGCCATCAATGACCTGGCAACAGGCGTCGCGAAAGAAGCCGCCGCGCGTATCGAGAAAGCGACATCGCGAATCTCGAATCCGATTATCGCATGCGTGCAGACCGCGCTTCAGTCGCGCTACGGTGGCGCGGTCGCGCAGGTCTTCGCGCAAGAAAGCCAGCGCAATCTCGACGCGACGGCGGCCGGGCAGTCCCCCGCGAGGATAGACGCCGGCGACCTCGTCGCGACAAACGCGGGTTCGATTTCCGGCCTCGTGCTGATCGTGACACGGCGCGTGATCGGCAAAGTCGTGCAGAGCGTGGGCACGCGCATCGCCGGAATGGTGGCAAGCCGGATCGTGTCCTCGGTTGCGGGGCTTGCGGGCATCGCTCTCATCGCCAAGGACATCTACGACGCTGGCGATGGCGTCTTTCCGATCATCGCGGAGCGCATGAAGTCCGACGACACGAAGCTTCTCATCAAGGAAGAAATCGGCAAGTCGATCCAGGCCGATATCGGACAACAGGTGGAGGTCATCGCCGATGAAACCGCTGAACGCATCTACACAGTCTGGCTCGATTTCAGGCAAAAGTATAATCGTCTTCTCGCGTTGAGCGAGAAATCTCCGGCGTTCGCCGAATTCCTCAAGAACAGGCGGCTCGACCAGATCGGGCGCCTTGGGCAGATCGTCGACATCGTGAGCGGTACCGAAGGAGGCGAAGCGGCCGTGCTCGCGCGCGTCGCGAACGGTTCGCTTAATCGCGCACTGCTCGACCTCTCCGACGCGGGGCTCGTGATCGCGGAGGAGCAGAAGTCCATCGACAAGGCGCTGCGCTGGACGCAGGTCGCCGGGCGCGAACTGCCACGCGTCGTCGAACTCGGCGTCTATCGCTGGCTGCCGGTGGAGGGACTGACCTCCGAGACGCTCCAGAAGATCCTGTCCATCAACGATCGCATTGCGGTCGGACGCATCGCCAATCTCTCGCCGGAGGCGCGCGATTTTATTCTGAGTCTCCCCGGCGATCAGGTGCGGGAATTTGCGCGTCGTCTCAACGACCGGCAGCTCGCGGCCTTCGCGGACTACGAGCGCAATCTTGAGCCAGGCGCCGCGAAGCGACTGCTGCGGGCCGTCACCGACGACCCGTCCGTCATGCGCGACCTTACCGCCGATGGCATTCGCGAGGGGATTCTCGGGAGCCGCGATCAACTCGCCGCGCTGGAAATGATGCTGCAGGAAGCGCCGAGCCTTTTCGGCTATGGGCGCATTTTCAAGGATGTCGATCTCGTCAGCAGCGGTAGCGTCGCATTTCGCGTGTTTTGGGAACGCTATTGGCTCGCGGTAATCGTCGGCTTTTTTGTCCTCCTCGTCCTCGTGTCCTGGCTACGCCGCTTGCTCTTCGGCCGCCAGCAGCAGATCGTGATCAGCGACCATAGAAAGCCGCGTTAGACGCTTTTCGATTGGCTTCGCGGCAGCGCGACTGAACGGTTCGGGTGAAGGGGGGATGCGGCTTCAGTTGCTGCCTCATTCACTTCGGCAGCCTTGCGCGTCTCCGCTCACGCCGCTCGGCGGCGACGCCAATCAGCCGTCATATCGCCGGACGACTTCAGACGATCCTCATCTACCGCCGGGTTGCGGATGAATGACATAGGATTGATTCGCTGCCGACAAGCATGTTCGCTCATATCCACGCGATGCAAGATGCTCGATCATGTTGCAACGCAACATAATTTGCGCTAATATCACAGGCAAGACATATTTGACCCAAAGGCGACAGCCATGTTTCCGTTTCTTGCATTCGCGCAGGCAGGGCAGTTCAACCCGACCTCATCTCGCGCGTCGGTAAATTACTTCGCCGCCCCGTGGGTGGCCGCACCGCTGCCGAAATCGGAACCCGCCCGCCCGCTCGACCTTGGCGATGTGTTTGTCGATTTCCTGCGGGAGGCCATCTCGTTCTGGGCGAGCCATTACGAGACGCTCGGTAATCGCGCGCACTTGCTGTTCACGCAGATCGCCGCCGCTCTGGCATTCGAGCGAGCCGCGCGCGAAACGTCTGCCGCCGTCACCCAGGCTTATGCCGCGTTCGGTCTCAAGCCGCCTGCCTCCGTCGCGCAGCAATGGTCGCAGCCGCAGTTCCTTCTGCCGCTGACCGCCTTCACGCCGGGCGGCATTCCCGCACATTGGGCTGCATTCAATCCTTGGTTCAACCCGTCAGCGACGAAAACGGCTTTCGACACGTGGGGCGCCGTGGCCGAAAGCTTCAACGTCTGGACGAAGGCTTGGCAACCCGCGGTCCAGCAAAAGGCCGCTGCGACGCCAATGAGTTCCGCGCTCGTGCCTGCGAAGCCCATCACCGCCACCGTGACAGCGCCCGGCGGTTTCAACTGGACTTTCTCGTTCGGCGTCTAGAGCCCGTTCCGATCTGATTGAATCGCAATCAGATCGGCAAAACGGTCTCTTCTTTTAAGTTCAGAGACGGATTCACCGATCAGGTTGGGTCAACCTGATCGGATCCGGCTCTAGTTTAGTAGGCGACGGAGATGCGGACGCCGCCGTAGATCGCGTTTTCGTTATCCGAATTCGCGGCGGGGTTCCACATATACTGAAGGTCCGGCTGGATGCTCAGGCCCGGCACGATCTGAGCCTTGTAGAAGACCTCGACAATGGATTCATATTTTCTGTCGAACTCCGAGCCAGGCGCATCCAGAGCGTCTTCCGAGATCTGCGCATAGGCGAAGCCGGCGCCGAAGCTGTCGTCCGGACGGCTCGGGATGAAGCCCGAGAACACCACGCCGCCGTCGAGGTAGAAATCGACCGCGTTGCGGTTCGACGGCGCACCGGCGATGCGAGCGAAGGCGTTGATGCCCTTCGTCGGGTCGGTCGGCAGAGCGTAGATCTGCTGGTCGATCGAGGCGTAGAAGCCGTAGTTGGAATCGAAGCGATTAGTATTATAAACCGGGAAATAGCTGCTGTCTTCGGTGTGCTGCCACGAACCGAACTTGATCGTTCCGGGAAGGCTCGTGATGCCTGAGGGTTCCGGAGCGAAGTCCTTGTAGCCGCCGTCCTTCGCGCCGCCTTCCGCGCGCTTGTTGTAGCTATATTGCAGTTCCTGGATCAGGAACGGATCGTCGTTCGTGCGGAATGCCGTACCGTTCTCATTGGTGTCGCCATCCGGGTTTGTCGGGCTGCCGTTGAAGATCGCGGCGCGGAACGTCAACGCATCTGTCAGGTCCACCTGCACGCGCGCGCCTGGCGTTGCCAGCGGGTAGGCGTTGGCGTATCCGACATCCGCAGCCCAGACGCCTGCCCAGCCGAAGGTCGAGTTGATGAAGTTGCCGCCGGTGTCGCTGGTGAAGAATTCGCTGTCGACCGCGAGCTGACCGGCGCGCACCGAAACGCGCTCGCCGAACTTCTGCTCGAGCCACAGTTCGAAGAGGTACGTGCTCGGATCGGCTTCGATGGAGCTGATCGCCATCAGCGGGCCGCCGAGCTTGTCGCCAAGACCGCGACCGTGGATCTGATAGCCGTTCGCGTGGAACGTCAGCCCCTTGAAGCCCATCAGCTTTTCGAGGTCGGCGTCGACGAGGAGTTCGAGGCGGCCCTGATAGGTCGAGCCGTCCTTCGCGCCGCCCGAGCTGGTGAACGTCTCGCCGATGTAATTGATGCCGTAGGTGATGCCTTTCGCGGCAAGGGCGGCGCGGGCGCTCGCATCGGGACCGCCGTTGAGGCTGGTCGCAATGGATTCTTCCGGCAGACCGTCGTTCTCGTCAGCCACCGCGGCTGTCGCGCCGAGACCGAGCGCCAGAATTGCAGCGGCGCTGCACGCCGTGCGCAACGTCATCATGTTTTTCATGTGTGTGCCCCCCAAAGGTCACCTTTGCCCAAAACGCGGCCTAGCCCGGCCGTTTCTTCCGAAGCCCAATTCAAGGTTGTGCATAGCACTTACTATGCAACCGAAAGTAATTCACCAACCGCTTGTTTCGCGTGCCTATGACGAAATGCGGTTTGACTGATTCCGCCTCAAATTCAAGCACTGACGGATTCAAATATCGTCAACGTAAACGCGGGTCAATCGCTCCGATGCCAGATAAGCAAGCTTAGAAGCCTTATTGACTTCATGCGTTGCAAAAACACACGCTATTAGAACCGCTCTAAACTGGACCGACATAAGTTATATTGTTAATCATATCCAGTACATCTTCGTTTATTGCTTGACCTATAATCAGCCTGGCAAAAGTCACCACGAGATTTTCTGGAGACAAACAGCAAGCGATCCGAGGATATTCCGCATGAAACATGGGCGCCTGGGTGTCGCCGGGGGATCGGCGTTTCCGTTTCATGTCTGGAAGCTTCGGCTGAGGAAATTCGAACTGGCAAAGCTCAAGAAAAAGGCGCCCCGCCTGTGTCGCTGCCGTTTACCTTTGCCCAACGCCACGGCGAGATGGCAGCTGCGACCTTTAGGCCCGTTCCGGGGCAGTAGTGACGACGGTGCCGCTCGTGCTTCGCGCGGGCACAGGCCCGGGGGCGCCGGTCGCGGACGCTGCCTCACTGCTTGCGCCTCACGCTTCAGGCGGGAAATGAAACCGACGCTGTTGCAAAGCGCGTCGTGAATGCTAATCTGAGCGCTGGCCGATTTCGGCTGGCGGTACCGGGCGTCGCTCGGGTCCGATGCGGGTATGGTGAAATGGTATCACAGGAGCTTCCCAAGCTTCTAGCGCGGGTTCGATTCCCGCTACCCGCTCCACTCCTCCTGAGGCGCGCTGGCTGACTTTTCCGCGAAGCGGCGGAAGCCGCAGTCTGCAAACGCAGAATGCTGTCGAGCACGGCGCTTGTATCGGGTTGACGGGTCGAATTCGCTCGCCCTTGGCCCGCTACCGAGCGATCAGAATTTGACATTCGAGCGAGAGCTTGGCGCGAGCGAGCCACATACGCGCCAACGGACGATTTCGGCGCGTTTTCCGCTCGCGTCGTCACCATCTTCTTCTCTTCGGCACAGAAAAGCGGCGCGGGTCTCCCCGCGCCGCCCGGTCGAACCGCCCCGTATCACCCCGGAGCGCGCTCGTCCCCCCAAACGGAACTATTGCACGCGTTTCCAGGTGCGCGCCTTGCAGATCATGCCGCCCAGCACGCAGCCTTCAAGCTTCAATTCATCCTTGCCGGACGGCGTCAAATAACCGGTGTAGGTCTCGCCGTCCTCGCTGTTGTAGAGCTTGCCCTTCCACTTGTCGCCGCCGGACTTGGCTGCCCCGCTCATGAGCACGACACCCGCCATCGAGCGGCCCTTGAGCTGCGGGTTGGGGTTTGCGTCGTCCTTCTCGCGGCCCTTGCCGGGCTTGACGACCTTCACGCAGATGCCGCCGCCGCAGGAATAAACCGAAAGTATGCCGCCCGAATCCGCGTCGCGCCATGTGCCGATGGCGTCTTCGGGGGCTGCATGGGCCGAAAGCGGCAACGCGACGGCAAGCGCGCATGCGCCCGCGATGGCGCGGATGCGCCGTCCCTTGATCATTTCCATCCCCTATATTTTGTGCCTTGTCCTGACAAAAATGTCAGTGTGCCGTTCAAGCTATCACCGGCGGAAAAATCCTCAAGTCAAACTTCAGTTGAGGCACTGCTTTCCCGCACGCGCCGAGTCGGGTTGCGGGCCACACACAGTCAAGTCGTGGCTCGATCCGTTAAGGACTCATCCAGCGGAATCATTCCGCTGTGCACGCTCCGCGAATCGCAGGTCGGGCGCCTTCGGGATGGATCGCGAATCGGCTTTCATCGCGCCCATGAGACGTTCCCCCGCCCTTTCCGCCGTTCCTGCCAGGTCCGCCCTGGCGGATAGCATTGAATCCCTGCCCTTCCGACAGGCTCCGCATAACATCGAAGCCGAGCAGGCGCTGCTCGGCGCGGTGCTGATAAACAATGAATCGTTCGATCGCGTGTCCGGCTTCCTTGAGCCGAATCACTTCTTCGAGCCGCTCCATGGCCGCCTGTTCGAGATCATGGGCAAGCTGATTCAGGCCGGCAAGCACGCCTCGCCGATCACGCTCAAGACCTTCTTCGACAACGAGCCGCCCATCGGCGAAATCACCGTTCCGCAGTATCTCGGCCGCCTCGCCGCCGCCGCGACCACAATCATCAACGCGCAGGCCTACGGCCGCACGATCTACGACCTCGCCGTTCGCCGCGAACTCATCCTCATCGGCGAGGACATGGTGAATGTCGCCTACGATTCGCCCATCGAACAGCCGCCGGAACGCCAGATCGAAGAGGCCGAACAGCGGCTTTACGACCTCGCCGACAAGGGCAAATACGGCTCCGGCTTCATGTCGTTCGGCGACGCGACCATCGAGGCCGTCGAGATGGCGGCGCGCGCCTATGAGCGCGACGGCGGCCTGTCGGGCCTCTCGTCCGGCCTGACGGACCTCGACCGCATGATGGGCGGCCTGCAAAACTCCGACTTGCTCGTTCTCGCGGGCCGCCCGTCGATGGGCAAGACCGCGCTCGCCACCAACATCGCGTTCAACGTCGCGAAGGCTTACCGCACACGCCAGAAGGAAGACGGCACCAAAGAGGCCCTCGACGGCGCGGTGGTCGGCTTCTTCTCTCTCGAAATGTCGTCCGAACAGCTCGCGACCCGTATCCTCGCCGAGCAGGCGCAAATCCCGTCAGAGAAGATCCGGCGCGGCAACATCTCCGACGTGGAGTTCCAGCGCCTCCAGCAAGCCGCTATGGAGCTTCAGACGCTGCCACTGTTCATCGACCACACCGGCGGCATTTCCATCGCCCAGCTCGCGGCGCGCGCGCGCCGCCTGAAGCGCCAGAAGGGCCTCGGCCTCATCATCGTCGACTATCTCCAGCTTCTGACCGGCTCGGCGAAGCGCTCGCAGGAAGGCCGCGTGCAGGAAGTTTCGGAAATCACGGTGGGCCTCAAGGCGCTGGCCAAGGAACTCGCGGTGCCGATCATCGCGCTGTCGCAGCTTTCGCGTCAGGTTGAAAACCGCGACGACAAGCGTCCGCAACTGTCGGACCTGCGCGAGTCGGGCTCGATCGAACAGGATGCCGACGTCGTGATGTTCGTCTTCCGCGAAGAGTATTATGTTTCGCGGAAGGAGCCTTCCATGACGAAGGTCGAAGAGCACCAGAAATGGCAGGATGAGATGGATCAGGTGCAGGGCCTCGCCGAGGTGATCATCGGCAAGCAGCGCCACGGCCCGACGGGCACGGTCCGGCTGCAATTCCAGTCCGAAATCACGCGCTTCGGCGATCTGGCCGACGACCGCCGCGTGCCCGAGCGGTACGAATAGGAATGGTAGCGACAGGCATGGACGCGGCATTTTCAGAGGCAGTGGAACGCGCGCTGGCCGCCGCCCCCGCATCCGTCAACGGCGTGCTGGTGATCCGGCTTCCGGCGCTGCGCCGCAACTACCGCCGCGCAAGCGAGGCCTCGCTCAAGGCCGAGACGGCGGCGGTGGTGAAAGCCGACGCGTACGGCCTCGGCATCGAGCCGGTCCTGACGGCGCTGCAAAAAGAAACGGCCCGAACCTTCTTCGTTGCCACGCTCGACGAGGCGCTGGCGCTTCGCGCGCTCGCGAACGACGCCACCATCTACACGCTGAACGGGCTGATGCCCGGCACGTCCGCCGTCTACCGTGACGCGCGTCTGCGCCCCGTTCTGAACAGCTTCGCCGAGGTTGAGGAATGGTCCGCCTACTGCCGCGAACACGAGGCGCGGCTTCCCGCCGCGATCCAGTTCGACACGGGCATGTGCCGCGTCGGTCTCGAACCGGAAGCCGCCGACGCTCTGGCCCAAAAGCCGGAGCTGTTGCAGCCATTCCGCCCGGCCGTGCTGATGAGCCATCTCGTCCGCGCGGACGAGCCGATGCACCCGCTGAACGAAACGCAGTTCAAGCGCTTCGAGGCGGTGACGTCGCTGTTTCCCGGCATCGCGAAGAGCCTCGTCAATTCGTCGGGCTGCCTGCTTCGGCGCAAATACCATCTCGACCTCGCTAGGCCCGGCATCGCGCTCTATGGCGGCAACCCGCAAAAGGTCGAGCCGTCGCGATTCGAGCCGGTCGTCTGGCTGTTCGGGCGCGTCGTGCAGGTGCGCCACGGCGAGGCGGGTTTCACCGTCGGCTACGGCGCGACACAGACGCTGAAGCGCGACAGCCGCATCGCCACCGTCGGCGTCGGCTATGCGGACGGTTATTTTCGGGGCGTTTCCTCATCCGATGACAAGCCGGGCGCGGTCGGCCATATCGGCGACCACGCGCTGCCGCTTCTCGGCCGCGTGTCGATGGACCTCACAACCTTCGACGCGACGGACGTGCCGGAAGCGCTCGTTCATCGCGGCGGCTTCGTCGAATTGCTCGGCGCGAAAACCACGGTCGACGACCTCGCGCGGCTCGCGGGCACCATCGGCTACGAAGTGCTGACCTCGCTCGGACGGCGCTATCACCGGGTCTACGTCGATGAGTAAGGGCGCGGCGGATTACGTCTGCCAATCCTGCGGAGCGGTCTCGCCGAAATGGCAGGGGAAGTGCCCCACCTGTGGCGACTGGAACACACTCGTTCAGGAAAGGGCGGCCGCCTCCGCGCCGGGCGGCGTCGGGCTGAAGGCGAAGCGCCGCGCGAAGGCTTGCGCCGTGGAAAGCCTCGACGCGGAAGGCCGCGACGTGCGCCGCATCTCGTCCGGCATCGGCGAACTCGACCGCGCGGTCGGCGACGGCTTCGCGCAAGGGTCTGCGGTGCTGCTTTCGGGCGAACCCGGCATCGGCAAATCCACCCTCCTGTTACAGGCCGCCGCCGCCATCGCCGAACAGGGCCACAGCGCGCTCTACTTTTCCGGCGAAGAGGCAACCGACCAGATTCGCATGCGCGCCCACCGTCTCGGCCTCGCGAAAGCGCCGCTCGGCCTCGTGGCGGAAACCTGCGTCGAGCGCATCCTCGCCACGATCGAGCAGGGCGCGCCGCCCGATTTCGTCGTCATCGACTCGATTCAGACGCTGTGGACCGAAAGCATCGAGTCGGCGCCGGGCACCGTCAGTCAGGTGCGCGCGAGCATGCAGGCGCTGATTGCGCTGGCGAAGACGAAAGGCCCGGTGATCGTCGTCGTCGGCCACGTGACGAAGGACGGCCAGATTGCCGGGCCGAAAGTGATCGAGCACATGGTCGACACCGTTCTCACGTTCGAGGGCGAGGGCGCGCACAATCTCCGCCTGCTTCGCGCGACGAAGAACCGTTTCGGCGCGTCGAATGAAATCGGCGTCTTCGACATGCATGGCGACGGTCTTCGCGAGGTGTCGAACCCGTCCGAATTGTTCCTCAGCCTCGATCATTGCGACGCGGCGGGAAGCGCGATCTTCGCCGGGATCGAGGGCACGCGCCCGATCCTCGTCGAGGTGCAGGCGCTGCTGGCGCCCTCGCCCTATGCCGCGCCGCGCCGCGCCGTCGTCGGCTGGGACACGAACCGCCTTGCCATGATCCTCGCCGTGCTCGAAGCGCGCTGCGGCGTCAAGATCGGCCCGCAGGACGTTTATCTGAACGTCGCCGGCGGCCTTCGCATCACCGAACCCGCCGCCGACATGGCCGTCGCCGCCTCGCTCTTGTCGGCATTCACCGGCATTGCCTTGCCCCGCGACGCGGTCTATTTCGGCGAGGTGGGATTGTCGGGGGCGCTGCGTCCCGTGCAGCAGATGAGCGTCCGACTGAAGGAGGCGCAGAAGCTCGGCTTCCGCCAGGCTTTCCTTCCATCGGCCGGAGAAATTTCCGCAACAGGGCTTGCCGTGAAATTAACCCGGCTGCCGCAATTGAAAGATTTGGCTACTCTTTTCGCGTAATCCGCCGTAGAAGATGCGTGCGTGAACGGTCGCGATCTGCATGAAAGGGAAGGCTCATGCCGATTCAAGGGCTAGACATCATACTCGTTGGCATCATGATCCTGTCAGGCTTCCTCGCCATGCTGCGGGGCCTGACGCGCGAGATGCTGTCCATCATGTCCTGGGCGCTCGCCGCCATCGTGACGCTGCTCGCCTACTCGCACTTCAAGGACGACGTGCGTGGCATGATCGACACGCCGATGCTCGCGGATGCGACGCTGATCGCGCTCGCCTTCATCACAAGTCTCATCGTTTTCAGCCTTCTTACCGCGAATATTTCGGAGCGCGTGCTCGACAGCCGCGTCGGCGCTGTAGACCGCACGCTGGGCTTCGTTTACGGCCTCCTGCGCGGACTTATCCTCGTGGTTATCGCCTTCCTCATCGTGAGCCAGATCGTCGACCGACAGAACCTGCCGAGATGGGTGCGCGAAGCACGTTCGCTGCCGCTCATTGAAAGCACCGGCGATACCATTAAATCCTTGTTGCCAGACAACCCAGAGTCGCTCTTCAAACGTGACCGGCCAGCTTCGCCCGCGCCCGAAGCTGAACGAGGTTGAGGCATTCTTGAGGGCGCCCATCCGGCCCCGCCGGAGACTGCTAAAAGGACGAAGCCAAGTGGACGAGATTGCCGGCATTCCGCCTTTGCCGACGGAGCCTTTCGGGCTGGCTGACGACAAGTTGCACGAAGAATGCGGCGTGTTCGGCGTTTTCAATCACCCGGAAGCCGCAGCGCTCACCGCGCTCGGTCTCCATGCCCTTCAGCATCGCGGACAGGAAGCGGCCGGCATCGTCACCTTTGACGGCGCGCAATTCCACGCGGAACGCCGCCTCGGCCTTGTCGGCGACCACTTCAACCGCAAGGGCGTGATCGACAACCTGCGTGGCAATATGGCGGTCGGACATGTCCGTTATGCGACAGTCGGCGAAACGGCGCTCCGAAATGTGCAGCCGCTCTTCGCGGACCTCGACATCGGCGGTTGCGCGCTCGCCCATAATGGCAACCTCACCAACGCGCTGACGCTCCGCCGCGAACTCGTCTCCTCCGGCTCTATCTTCCAATCCACATCCGACACCGAAGTCATCGTCCATCTCATCGCGCGAAGTCGCGAGCGCCGCGACGGTTTCATGAGCCGCCTGTTCGATGCGCTCCGCCAGATCGAGGGCGCCTACGCGCTCGCCGCGCTGACCCGAAAACGGCTCATCGGCATCCGCGACCCGCTCGGCATCCGCCCGCTCGTCATCGGCAAGCTCGGCGATGCGACGATCCTTTCGTCCGAAACCTGCGCACTCGACATCATCGGCGCGGAGTTCATCCGCGAGGTCGAAAACGGCGAGGTGGTGGAAATCTCCGATCAGGGAATCGACAGCCATCGCGCCTTTCCGGCGCAACCCGCGCGGCCGTGTATTTTCGAATATATCTATTTCGCGCGCCCCGATTCCATCATGGGCGGCCATTGCGTCTATGACGTGCGCAAGGGCCTCGGCCGCGAACTCGCCCGCGAGGCGCCCGCCGACGTCGATGTCGTCGTGCCGGTGCCGGACTCGGGCGTTCCCGCCGCCATCGGCTACGCGCACGAGGCGCGCATTCCGTTCGAACTCGGCATCATCCGCAATCATTATGTCGGCCGTACCTTCATCGAGCCTGAGCAACGCATCCGCAAGCTCGGCGTAAAGCTGAAGCACAACCCGACGCCGTCGATCAGCGTCGAAGGCAAGCGCATCGTTCTCATCGACGATTCCATCGTGCGCGGCACGACCTCGACCAAGATCGTCTCCATGATGCGTGAACATGGCGCGCGCGAGGTGCATATGCGAATCGCCTGCCCGCCCATCAAATACCCCGACTTTTACGGCATCGACACGCCCGACACCGGGGCGCTTCTCGCGGCGAACCACGATGTGGAGAGCATGCGCCGCATCCTCGGCTGCGACAGCCTCGCCTTCCTTACGGTCGACGGCACCTACCGCGCCCTCGGGCTGCCGCGCCGCGACCCGGACCAACCCCAGTTCACCGACCATTGCTTCACGGGCGATTATCCGACGAAGCTTCGCGATTGGGACGGTCCGGAACCGGGCCAGCGGCATCGCCTTTCATTGATGGCGGTCTGATTTTTTTAGAAACTCATGAACGGTTGAAAACGTGACAACTGAACCTTCCCTGCCGCGCTTCGACGGCAAAGTGGCGCTCGTGACGGGCGCATCTCGCGGCATCGGTCGCGCCATCGCCAAGGCGCTGGCCCTTCAGGGGGCGCATGTGGTGGCGACGGCCCGTACGCAAGGCGCGCTCGAAGAACTCGACGACGAGGTGCGAACCGCTGGCGGCGTGCCGCTGTCGATCATGCCGTTCGACCTCGACAAGCAACTCGGCGAGATCGACACGCTTGGCCCGACGCTTTACCAGCGCTGGCAGAAACTCGACATCTTCGTCGGCAATGCGGGGCTGCTCGGGCCGCTTTCGCCGCTCGGCCACATCAAGGAGGGCGACTGGGCGCTCACGCTTCAGATCAACCTCACGGCCAACTGGCGGCTGATCCGCACGCTCGATCCCGTGCTGAAGCTTTCGCCCGCGGGCCGCGTGCTGTTCATGACCTCGGGCGCCGCGCAGCGATGCCGCGCCTATTGGGGACCGTATTCGGTATCGAAGGCCGCCCTCGACGCGCTGGCAAAGACCTATGCGGCGGAGAACGCATCGACCAATATCCGCGTGAATCTGCTCGATCCGGGCAAGGTGCGCACTCACATGCGCGCGAAAGCCTATCCCGGCGAAGAGCCGAACACGCTGCCCCCGCCGGACGCGCTCGTGCCGCTCGCGCTCTCGCTTCTCACGCCCGAGACGACCGCATCCGGGGAGATCTTCACCTTCGCACCGGAAACGTCGCTCTAACGCATCCACCTCCTTCATCGTGCGGCGTGCCGTCTTACATAAGCGTCAGGCCGCAAGATGAAGAGGAGCCGGTTTCATGGCGTCGAACCGTTCGATGAAGGAGAACAAGCTCGACGTGCGCACCGGCGGGCTTCTCCTGCGCCCGCTGGAGAAAGACGACCTGCTCTTCGTCCATAAGCTCGATAACAATTCGAGCATGATGCACTACTGGTTCGAGGAGCCGTACGAGGCTTACGTCGAGCTTCAGGAGCTTTACGAGAAGCACATCCACGACCAGACCGAACGCCGCTTCGTGGTCGAGGTGGAGGGCCAGCGCGTCGGCCTCGTGGAACTCGTCGAAATCAATTACATCCACCGCCGCTCCGAGTTCCAGATCATGATTGCGCCGGAGTTTCAGGGGCGCGGTTACGCGAAGAAGGCGACGAGCCTCGCGATGCAATACGCCTTTTCGACGCTCAATCTCTACAAGCTCTATCTGGTCGTGGACGCCGACAACGAGAAGGCAATCCACCTTTACGAGCAGATGGGTTTCATCAAGGAAGGCGACCTGATCAAGGAGTTCTTCGTGGAGGGCGAATATCACAACGCCATTCGCATGTGCATCTTTCAGGACCAGTTCTTCCGCGATCACGCGCGAAAGAAGTGAGGCGGCTTGTCATGAGCGCCGCCCTACCGCCGGTCGGGCGCAAGCTCCGCGTAATTCGGGAACTTCTGCAAGCTTTCCTCGCCGCGCGTCGGCTCCAGATAAGGCAGCACGCGCTTCAGGATCGCGTTGGCGACGGGAGAGGTGTGGCGAACATAGAGATCGAGCGGGCGCAACTCGTGGCGCATTTGCAGCTTCGGGGCGTAGCCGAGGCTCGTGCTGACGATCTCCTTGAAGCCGTTCTCGATGGCCCATGAAATCGTGTCGCGCATCACGTAGAAATAGAGGTGAAGCTGTAACGCGATGGTGTAGTCGAGGCCGAGATACTCGCCGTAAAGCGTTTCGCCCTCGATGAGGCAGAGCGAAAACGCGATCACCTTGCCCTCCTGCCGCCAGATAAAGAACCGCGCCTTGTCCGGCATGCGGCGGCCAAGCTCGGCGAAGTATTCCTTCGTGAGCTTCTCGAACTTCATGTCCGACTTCTCGTAAACCTGCTCGTAAAGCGCGAAGATCTGGTCGAGCGCATCGCCTGCGTTGTGGCGCACTTCAAGCTCGATCGGCGCTGATTGCGCCGCTGCCTTGAACTTCTTACGGAATTCAGTACGGCGCTTGCTCTTGATCGCCTTGTTCAGATAGTCGTCGAAGCTCTTGTATGCGGAAATGTCGAGCCGCGTCATCGGCATGCTCGGAACCGCTGTGAAGCCCTTGTCGCGAAACGCCGAAAGCGCCTCGCGATACTCGGCCGGAAACTCTTTCAGCACGATCAGCGACGCCTTCTCGACCCGCGCGAGGCGGACGATATCGGCCGAGAGCAGCTCGGCCTCGCGCGCCCGAGTGGCTTGGTCCTTCGCGGCGAGATGGCCCTCGCCCGCCGCGCAGCCCATCATCAGCGTGCGCATGGTCAGAAAGCGCGGCCATACGCGACGCACGCGGTCGACGAACCCTTTGAGGCGCGCCCCGGAGCCTGCGACCAGATCCTGATCGAGCACAAAGAACGGCTGCACCGCCATCGCGCGGCCCAAGTGGTCGGTCAGCGCAAAATAACGATAGCGGAACTCCGGACAGACCGTGTCTTCCACGATCTCGTAATAGCGGCTGTCTTTCCTCAGATGCGCGAAGGCATTCGACCAGAGCGGCACACCGGCAAGCGACCGGCGCTCGACGATGGAAACGCTACCCTTTGCCCGAAGGTCCAACTCGACGGAACGCACCGCCGGGCCGCGAACATACTCGGCCCGCTCCAATAAACTCGACATGAACAAAACGCCCCACACCTATGCTGGATCGATGGACAAGCCCAATGCGCCATCGAAGTTCCCTCGGTATACCTGCTGTTTAATGATCGGGATGCGAATCGCAAAGCCGAACTTGTCGCAAAACTTAATGCTCTCGCGAGTGTGATGCGCAGCCGGAATGCTTGAGCGCGCATCTGTGAAATCGGCAGAATACGCTGCCGCGACAAGGCGGGCCCCGTTGCCACGAAGACGCGCCCCGCCGCCCGAGCCCGTGGCACCGACACGGCATCGCGCGTTCCCGCGAACGCGCCATAACGCTCCAAACTATTATTCCAGTGGAGTTATTCGCGCGCGCCTGTCAGCGGATCGATCTAAAGCATACCGAGAACGGCCTTGAAGGCCTGGATGCCGAGGGCGAATGCGAGCACCAGATAGAGGATGCCGAGAAAGCCGAGCACCGCGCCGAGGCTCGCCGCCTTGCCGTCCTTTTCGATAATGCCGACCGACATGAAAGCTATGCCGAAAGCAGGCAGGATGTTGCCGAAGGGCATCGGGAGCATGAGGAAGGCGGCGACGATAGCGATGTAGAGCCCAAGCAGCCGCTCGCCGCCATCGCTGACCACCGCGATCCACCGCGGCCGGGCGCGCTTTTCGATCCAGACGAGAAACCGTTCGACGCGGTCGGCAAGGGCTTCGAAGACGTTCGGCGGGATGACCTGCCGGCGCATCACTTGCGGAAGCCACACTTTCTTCCGTCCCGATGCCAGTTGAAGCCCGAGCAGCACGACCGGCGCACCGAGGACGAAGGATATTCCGGGGATCACAGCGTTCGGCAGCGCAAACAGGATCATCAGCACGCCGAAGCCGCCGTCTTCCAGCGCATCGAGCAACTCCCCGACGGTGACGGGTTGACCGCGCTTTTGCTCGGTAAGGCGGCGGACCGCTTGAGAGGTCCGTTCCAGTTCGTCCTCGGGGCCGCTGGAGTCCATCGTTTTCTCCAGTGTCACGCGGCCTCCCGTCCGACAATGTCCTTCTCGTCCTGCACCGGCAGAATGCAAGTTACCGTCGTGCCTTCGCCGACGCGGCTCTTGATGTCGAGCTTGCCGCCATGCATCTCGATCAGCGAACGCGAAATGGCGAGGCCGAGGCCGGTTCCCTTGTGTCCTTTGGTCAACTGGTTGCTCACCTGCTCGAACGGCCTGCCGAGGCGACCGAGGTCGTGTTTTGGAATACCAACACCCGTATCGGCGATTGCGATCCGTATGCTGCCGCGATAGCGATAGGCGCGCAGCGAAACCCTTCCGCCTTGCGGCGTGAATTTGATGGCGTTCGACAACAGATTGATGAGCACCTGTTTCAGCGCGCGTCGGTCGCCGTGAAGCGGAATACCGGTGTTGCCAGACTGGGTCAGTTCGACGCTGCCTTCCATTGCGACGGGGCTGACCACCGAGAGACACTCCTGAAACACATCGCTCATGGTGAACCATTCGGGCGACAGCGTCCAGCGTCCGGCCTCGATCTTGGACATGTCGAGAATGTCGTTAATCATCTCAAGCAGGTAGCGCCCGCTGTTGTGAATGTCCTTCACATAGGATTCGTATTTCGGGTTGCCAATCGGCCCCAGCACGCCGTCGCGCATCATTTCCGAAAAGCCGATGATGGCGTTCAGCGGCGTGCGAAGCTCGTGGCTGACGTTCGCAAGGAATTCGGACTTCGCCTGATTGGCGGCTTCCGCGCGGATTTTCTCCTCGTTGTAGGATTCCGCGAGTTCGCGAAGCTGCCGCGCCTGAATTTCCAGTTGCCGCCGGCTCTGCTCGAAGCCGTCCACCCTCGCTCGCATCTGCTGCTCCCGTTCGAGAACCCGGTGCTGCGTCTGCTTCTGCATGGTGATGTCCGTGCCGAAGCTCACCAGGGTTCCCTCCCCCGTCCAGTATTCGCCGATCTGGAGCCAGGTACCGTCGCCGAGTTGCCGTTCCTGAAGCTGGAACCGGCCCACAACGCCGCGCCCTTCCGGCGGCCGCTGCGCGATAGCCTCCTGCGTTTGCGCCTTTATCGCCTCGTAGGATGTGCCGGGCAGCGCCGCCGCCGCCGACACGCGATAAAGCTGGCGAAACTTCCGGTTGCACAGCACGAGGCGGTTTTCACGATTCCAGATCGCAATGGAAATAGGCAGCGATTCCACGATGTCGGGCAACGACGGAAAGCCCTCCAGTCCTTGCGGGCTTTCGCTTGCGTCTGCGGGGACGAGAAGGCCCTCGAAGGCGGGAGCGCCTTGAGGCGACGAGGAAATTTCTCCTTTGAGCTGGAACGTGCGCCAACCCGTTTCCGCATCCTTGATGCGCACAGGCCAATTGACGCGCTTTTGCGAGGTTTTCAGCGCCTGCGAAATCGACGCATAGAGGAAATCGTCCGGATGGAGCCAATGGCGGAAGTCGCGGAAACTCGCCGGCTGCGCTTCGCCAGCGGTAAAGACGCGGCTCGTATCGCCCGACCATGCGAGATCGCCGGTCACGAGATTCCAGCGAAGGCCCAGCGCTCCCGCCGCGACGACGCCCTGCGCGTGACACGCGATCGCCATGCGCGCCGCCTCGGCACGATCGAGGCTGCGCCGACACATCCACAGGCACGACACCAAAGACAGGGCGGCTGCGCCGATGCAGAACGCCACCACCTCCGGCTCCACCGGCGTCGAGCCGAAGCAGAGGATGGCGAGCAACCCGAGCGCCGCAAGGCCGGTACCGCCGAGCACCGTCAGCAATTGCCGCGTCTCGACGAGGGCGCCCGATGCTTGCGAGGGTGCCCGCGTTGCGTCCGATTTCAGCGAAAGCGCCACCGTGCGCGGCGCATCGACAGCGCGCGCATTGGAAAAGGTCTGGCTCAACTCATGAAGCGCCATGTCTTCCCGCCGGTAGAAAAGCCCCGGAATTAGTCTTAGTCACCTTTATCTTAACATGGGCACGATTAGTTAATAAAGAGTCACCGTTTGTATACCCCTACCGATGCAACCATAAGTATTTCATATACCATCGCGACGACTCGCGATGATCAGGCTGCCACTTCGCCTGCGCGGTCGCCAACGATTTTTGACCCGATCTCGAACACGTCAGGGGAGAGATCCTTCTTGTCGAGGATGCGGCCCAGCGCTCTCTCCGCGAATGCGCGGCGGTTCGGCTCGAAAATGCGCCAGCTTTCGAAGGCGCTGACAAGCCGCGACGCCATCTGCGGGTTGAAGCCGTCGATCTCGATCACGGCATCGGCGATGAGGTCGTAGCCCGCGCCGCTCGCATCGTTGAAACGGACCTGATTTCCGTGTGCGAACGCCCCGTAAACCGCGCGCACGCGATTGGGGTTCTGGATTGAAAACAACGGGTTGGCGACGAGGTCGGCCATGCGCGCGAGGGTATCGGCCGAAGGCGACGACGCTTGCAGCGCGAACCACTTGTTGATGACGAGCGGCTCGTCCTTCCATTTTCTGTGGAAACGCTGGAGCGCCTGATCGTAGGCTTCGCCGCCGACCTGCGAGAGGATCGAAAGCGCGCCGATGGCCTCGGTCATGTTGGTTGCGGTCTTCGCCTGCTCCTTCACGCGCGCGATGCCGAACCGGCTCTTGCCTGCGGCAAGCAGGCTCAGTGCGGATTGTCGCAGCGCGCGCCTACCCGCGCTTTCCGCGTCAGGGTTGTAGGGTTCGACCGGTGCGCTGCGTTCGTAAACCCCTTCCAGGATGGCGCGCAGGCTCTTGCCCATCGCCTCGCGCAGGAGCGTACGCGCCCGATGGATCGCCTCCGGGTCGACGTTCTCAGCGATGGCGAGCGCCACATCCGATTCGGATGGAAGGGTGAGAAACGCGGCGCGGTAGGCATGTTCGAGCGTGTCGTCGTCCGCGACCTCGCCGACAGCCGCCACGAAGCGGGGATCGACCCGCGCCGTCTCGCCCTTGGCGATGGCGTTCGCAAGGCCGACGATATGCTTCAGCGCAAAGGCCTGCGCGCTCTGCCAGCGGTTGAACAGATCGGTATCGGCGCGAATGAGCGTGAGCATATCCTTGTCGCGCGTGCCCGCGTTGAGGTTGACCGGCGCCGAGAAGTCGCGCAGCAGCGAGAGCACGGGCCGCGAGCCGACCTTCTCGAAGGTGAAGACCTCCTTCTTCTTCGAGAGCACCACGAGGCCGCCATCGACGGGTTTGCCCTCCACTTCGAGGGGGATCTCGCCGCCATTCGGGCCGAGCAGGCCGAGCTTCACCGGAATCGGTACGGCCTTGCGCTTCGGCTGTCCCGGCAGGTCGGGGAAGGTCTGACTGAGCGTCAGCCGCGCCTCCTTGGCACCCTCCGAATAGGACAGCCGCGCGTCGAGCGTCGGCGTACCCGCCTGATTGTACCAGAGGAGATAAGGAGAAAGATCCGTGCCGTTCGCGTCGCCCAGCGCCGAAACGAAATCTTCGACCGTCACCGCCTGCCCGTCGTGGCGCTCGAAATAGAGGGCGAGGCCCTTGCGGAATCCGTCGCGGCCGAGCACGGTTTGCAGCATGCGGCACAGCTCGGCGCCCTTGTTGTAGACCGTGCGCGTATAGAAGTTGTTGATCTCGATGAAGGACGAAGGCCGCACGGGATGGGCGAGCGGCCCCGCGTCCTCGGGAAACTGTCCGCTCCGAAGCATCCGCACATCCTGAATGCGCTTTACGACAGCGGAGCGCATGTCGGCGGTGAACTCCTGGTCGCGGAAAACCGTCAGCCCTTCCTTCAGGCAGAGCTGGAACCAGTCGCGGCAGGTGACGCGGTCGCCCGTCCAGTTGTGAAAATACTCGTGCGCGATCACGCTTTCGATGCGCTCGTAATCGCCATCGGTGGCAGTGTCGGGCCGCGCCAGTATCAGCGCGTCGTTGAACACATTGAGGCCCTTGTTCTCCATCGCGCCCATGTTGAAGTCCGATACGGCGACGATCATGAACATATCGAGGTCGTATTCGAGGCCGAACCGGTCCTCATCCCATTTCATCGACCGCTTGAGGCTTTCCATGGCCCAGCCGCAGCGATCTTCCTTGCCGGGTTCGACATAGATCCGCAGGGTGACATCGCGCCCCGACCCCGTGGTGAAATGGTCCTCCACCATGGCGAGCTTGCCGGCCACGAGCGCGAAGAGATAGGCGGGCTTCGGGAACGGGTCTTCCCAAACCGCGAAGTGGCGCTTGCCGGGAAGATCGCCCGATCCCACCAGGTTGCCGTTCGACAGCAGAACCGGCGCATCCTGTTTTGGCGCTTCGATGCGGACGCGGAACCTCGCCAGCACGTCCGGCCGGTCGAGATAATAGGTGATCCGGCGGAAGCCTTCGGCCTCGCACTGCGTACAGTAGACCCCGCGCGAGACATAGAGTCCCGTCAGCGCCTTGTTCGCGGCCGGGTCGCAGATCGTCTCGATTTCGAGCGTGAACGGTTTTGCGGGCACGTCGCGGATGGTCAGATCCTTGGCCGTCGCGACGAGCCGCGATCCGTCGACTGCTTCGCCATCAATGGCCACGCGCAGAAGCCTGAGCAGTTCGCCGTCGAGCCTGATTTCTGACGAGCGCTTCTTCACAGCCGGATTGGGCAGCACGGACAGCCGCGATTTCACCCGCGTTTCCGCCGGATCGAGCGTCACATCAAGGCAGGTTTCGGAAATGAGGAACGCGGGGGGAGCGTAATCCTTGAGGTAGATCGGCTTCGGCGTGTCGGTTTTCATTGCGTCTCCCCTTCAACTTCTGGCCGTAGAGATAGCCCCTCGCCGCGTCCACGGCAAACAGCCGCGCGAGTTTTCCTCATGACAACATGGTGTTCGAACGCAGACTTCGCACCCGACGTCAGGGCGAACCCCTCGAAAGGCTTGACCGGACCGCCCGACGCAGAAGACGGTGCGGGTTGACGTTCAACCGGATCGCCTCATGCCGAAACCTCCCGTCCGCATCCTCGGGCTCGACCCCGGCCTCTGCCATCTCGGCTGGGGCGTTGTGGATTGGGACGGCCAGCGGCTTTCCTACGTCGCCTGCGGCACCATCGATACGGGCGCGGGCGATGCGATGGGCCAGCGGCTTACCGCCCTGTTCGAAGGATTGAACGAGGTGGTTCGCACTCATGCGCCCGACGAGGCCGCCATCGAGGAAACCTTCGTCAACACGAACGCGCGCGCGGCGCTGAAGCTCGGCCAGGCGCGAGGAGTGGCGCTGCTCGTGCCCGCGAGGCTTGGCCTCAGCGTCGCCGAATACGCGCCGAACTCGATCAAGAAGACTGTCACCGGCGCGGGCCACGCCGACAAGACGCAGATCCGCGCGATGCTGCGCTATCTGCTGCCCAGGGCGCAGCCGCAATCGGCGGACGCCGCCGATGCGCTCGCCGTCGCCATTTGCCACGCCCATCACAGGCGCGCGCTGGCTATACGAGCGGCGGCGCTTTCAACTCCGGCTTGAGGTCGCCGGACTTCAGCGCGGCGATAATTTCTTCCGCGAGCGGTTCGAGGTCCGGCAGAAGGACAACGCTCTCCTGCTCGCTTGCGTCGGTCCGCGCGATCACAGCGGATATCGGCTTGTCGCTCAGGTTCACGGGCAGGTGCGGCACCCCTGCGGGGATATAAAGCAGGTCGCCAGCGCGCGTCAGCGTTTGATGCTGAAGCAGCTCGCCATGAAGCGTCCACGCCTCGCCTTCGAGAACATAGATCGCCGTTTCGTGCTTCTCGTGCAGATGCACCTTCGCGCGGCCACCCGGCGGGACCGTCAGCAGGTGCATGCAGATGCCCGTGGAGCCGACGGTTTCGGCGGCGATGCCGCGACGATAGGTCAGGCCCTGCTTTCCATCGTAGGTGGTCTCGGCCCTTACGAGCCGGCATTCGGGTTCGGTGCTCATAAGCCTTCCTGTGTTTGGCTATCCGGATCATGTAAGCTTCGTTCCCGCGCTTGCCGTCGCCACACACGGACTATCGAGAAAAATTGAACCGCGACAGTCGATGCCTCCTGTTCGCAAAAAACCCCCTCGCGCCGTCGATGCCGACTCGGGTTATGCTGAAGCATGATCGGAAAGCTCAAAGGCATCGTCGACGCGGTGGGCGCGGACCACGCCATCATCGATGTTGGCGGCGTCGGCTATGAAGTCGCATGCTCGCCGCGAACGCTCTCCGCGCTCAAGCCCGGCGAGCCGGTCGCGCTTTCCATCGAGACCTATGTCCGCGAAGACGCCATCAAGCTTTACGGATTCCTCTCCGAGGCCGAACGCGGCTGGTTCCGCCTTTTGCAGAGCGTGCAGGGCGTCGGCGCGAAGGTGGCGCTGTCCATCCTCGCGACACTCGACTCCGCGCAGCTCGCACAGGCCATCGCCATGCAGGACCGCGTGAGCGTGACGCGCGCGCCGGGTGTCGGGCCGAAGGTGGCGCTTCGGATCGTGAACGAACTCAAGGACAAGGCCCCGCCTCTCGCTTTCAGCGTCGCAGCCATCGCCGCGCCTGCCTCCGGCGCCGGGTCGGCCGCGACGCCCGCCTCCGCAGCGCCCTCTCCCGCTGCGGAGGCGGTATCCGCGCTTGTGAATCTCGGCTACGCACCGCTTCAGGCGAACGCCGCCATTACAGCCGCCCTCGGCAAGGCGGGCGAGGAGGCGCGGACGGAAGATCTCATCCGTCTCGGCCTCAAGGATCTGGCGCGTTGAAGCTTCAAGCGCCCTTTTCGCCGCCTTTGTTCGCGTGAACCGGCGCCAGATCTGCTCCCCGTTCAGGCGATAATGGCGGCCATCCTGCCCTTTACGCGAGATTGGCGCATAAATCGCGCTCGTGTTGCTTGAGGCTGCCTAAAACTTATCGTAAATGCTCCTGAGACCGGGAGGGGCTATGACGGGCACATTCACGATTATGCGCGCGGCTGCGTTCGCGCTTGTTTGCGTGGCGGCGGGGGCTTTCGTTGCATCGCCCGCGCGCGCCCAGGCTCCCGCCGAAGGGCCGCTGGAGCTGCACTTTTCGCATATCGGGTCGGAAGGCACGCTGTACTACATTTCAGCGGAGGAATATGCGCGACGCGTGGAAGCGATGTCGCGCGGCAGAATTCGCATCGTGCTGCACCCGAAAAGCGGCCTTGGCGGCGATGCCCTGGTGCTGAAAAAGATGCTGAAGAACGAGGTCGACATCTCTGTCATCGGCACGCCGATGTCCAACATCTCCGGCGAGTTCGGCGTGTTCGAGATGCCTTTCCTCGTGCGCAATCGCGCCCATGTCCGCCAGTTCCGCGACAAGATCATGAAGCAGTACCTTCATCAGGCGGCCAATGCGAAGGGCTACCAGTTGCTCGCGATGTGGGAACTCGGCTTCCGCCATGTGCTCAACAACAAGCGTCCCGTCGAAGGGCCCGGAAGCCTGAAGGGCCTCAAGCTGCGCGTGCCTAAAGGCGCGTGGCGCATCAAGATGTTCAAGGCTTATGGCGTCGAGACGTTCCCTGTCGAATTCAAGGATGTCTATGCCGGCATCCAGAAGGGGGAACTGGATGGCATCGAATCGACACTCGACCTGATCTACGGCGCCAACATCCATAAGGTGCAGAACTACCTCACCCTCTCCTATCATCTCTACACGCCCGGCTTCCTGATCATGCCGAAAGATCGCTATCAGGGGCTTCCCACCTCGGTGCGCGCTATCCTGACCAAGGTCGGTGTGGAGATGCAGGAATGGGTTCTGGACAAGGGCGAGCGCATGGACGCGGAAATCGTGCAGAAGATGGGATTGAAGACGAATGAGGCCGACCGCCTCGCCTTCACGATCCAGAGTCTGGCCATCTACAAGGAGTATGCGCAGGTTCCCGCGCAGAAGGCGCTCATCAAGCTCATTTTCGATTCGGACGTGAACCCGCTGGCGAACGATGGACCGAGGGGCACGGGATCGTTCGTAAACGGCCCCGGTTCGAAAGGCAACGATGTCAGGGCGGACGACGCGAGCACGGATGCCAAGAATCCCTGGGCGCCGCGCTGATTTCGCAGTCTGTCGACTCGCGCATATTCCTGTATGCTGTGGCAAACGACCTGATAGCGTCTTGTGAAATTGCGGCCGAAACTCCGGTTCACGGTGATCGGAAGAAACTGGAGCACGACGCGGCCTTCAGAACGCGCGAGGCTCCAGATAATCAGAGTGGCGCTCGCCGCGAGGCGGTGTTGCCCGAGCGATCGAAAGACACGTTGGCACGGCGATCCGAGGCGTTGACGATTTCGTCTCGGAGCCTGCCACAGCGAGGAGGCTCAATATGTCCCGTCCAGAGCAGGATATACTTGATTACATGGACGACAAATCGCAGAACGAGGACGAGACCGCGTTCCTCCCAATTCGCCCGGACGGCTATCCGGACAGCTGGACCGTCTTTTTCCTCGGCATTCTCTTCGCCATCGCCGCCGGGGCTCTGATCCCCATCTCGCCATGGCTCGGCGGAACGCTGGTTTTCGCCGGCTACGGCGCAGCCGCGCTCACGCTGACCGGAACCAGAAACCGCGTTTCGCGCGCGCTTCGGTTCGGCTTTGCAGTCTTCGCCGCGATCGGCGCGGCGATCGTTGCCGGCATGATCGCGTGGCCGACGCTGACGCGTTCCGTGGTCGACGCGGCGGCGGAAACGAATCTCGTGTTCCTTTCGGTCGCGTTGTTGCCCTGGCTTCTAGCCACCTTCCGCTACATCCACATCCGCCTTCCGGACTGACGGGCCTGGCGGGCTCACCGTATCTCCTTGTCTCTGAGAGAAGGCCGCGCGGCGTGGCCTTTCCTTTTACGAACAAATAGCGAGACGGAAGTAAGTCTCAGGTTCCACCTGCGTGTATATGATGCCAGGTCATTTCAATATCCTTTTGGTATATACTTATAATTTTGTTTCATATTGCTAGAAGGGCATAGATTTTTTTTAGATCGTGATAATTAAAATCCGCGTTCGACGTTGCACGGAGTGCCATCAGAAGCGAGTTTAGCGCAGGCCTGTACTTTGCAGGTATCGTTGTTTGCGCGAAAACTGGAGAGATTTCGAATGGCCACGAATCTTCTATCGACCATCTCGCAGTCGTTTACTCCCGATGTGATCGGGAAACTGGCGTCGACGCTCGGACTTGAACAGCAGGCCGCAAAAAAAGGAATCTCGGCCGGTGTGCCTGGCATCCTGACGAGCCTCGCGAACATGGCACAGGCCTCCGACGGTCCGAAGCGGATCGGCTACGCTCTTTCCCAGTCGGAGAACATCGTTGGCCGGGATGCCGTAAGCAACGGCGACATCGTCGGCAGCCTTCTCGGCTCGAATCGGGACATCCTTCAGACCGGCTGGAGCCTCCTGTCGTCGCTGATCGGCGGCGGGACGTTGGACACGCTTGCGTCCCGCCTCGCACAATATGCCGGTCTCGGCCATGGCTCCGCGAAAAAGCTGATCGGCTTCCTCGCTCCCGTAGTGCTTGCCTATCTGAAGCGTCATCAGACCGCTGCCGGTCTCGATAATCAGGGCATGGCGAGCATGCTCGTGAGCAAGAAAGGCGAGTTCGAGCGCGCCATGCCCAGCGCTTCCGCCGTCCGGCCTGTGCAAGATGCGCAGGACGAGGCACATACCTCGTCTCCGGCCCATCAACCGCGCGCGGCGACGGCGTCCGGTGGCGCGAACTGGGCCTACTGGCTGCTTCCCGCGCTCATCATCGCGGGTGCGGCGCTTTACTTCTGGCCAAGCGAGAACAGAACGCAGGAAGCCCAGCAGATCAACCGGAACACGCGAATGGTCACCCCCGCGCCCGAGTCGGCGACCGGCTCGGCCCCGTCCGCGACTCCTTTCCCGTCGCGAACCGAAACCCAGCAATCGGCCACGAACGATAGTGCGGCACCCATGCCCCCCCAGCAATCCGCGGTCGCGGGAACCTCGGCCGTCGCTCTGCAAAACGATATCCTGACAAACATCTCGCGCCTTCAGGCCGCGCTCGCGCGAATTACGGACTCAGGGTCCGCTCAGGCCGCAATGGACGAAATCCGCGCTATATCGGATCGCTTCGCCAGCCTGAAATCAAAGGCCCAGGATCTTACGCCCGAGGCAAGGCAGGCTCTCGCGCAGTCGGTGCAACAGCGCGTCCCCGATCTCAACTCGACGCTCGACCGTATCGGCAACGAAATCAACCTCGGTGGCGAGGCCAAGCCGGTTATGGAAACGCTCAAAAGCCAACTGGCCAAGCTGTCCAAGGCTTGAGACAGCCGTCGTCCGGGCGCCAATCCGCCCTTTCCATCCCTTTCCGGTCAGGTGAACGTCGAAAAAATGGGGATTGACCGGAGGCGATCAAAGTTTGAGAGGATCGACCGATGGCGATCGGTCGATCCTCTCAAGATTCGGCCACCATCGCATGCCAGATTGACGCGCCATGACTGACTCGCCGTGAGGAAAAGTTCGGGGTGCGTTTCGAGATGCCGTCATCACGATAATGGCGCGAAGAAGCCTCGGGGCGCGCCCATCGCATCTTGCTCGCAGCCGGCGCATTTGTTATCCATCGCAGTGGAAAGTCGGACGCGCGACTGGCCGAGCCGCGAGCGTGATCGAATGGCATGACGCAGGGCGGCGAGAAGCGGCCACTCCAACGGAGGGGTGCTAGAGTGGTTGAATAGACCGGTCTTGAAAACCGGCGTGCGGGCAACCGTACCGTGGGTTCGAATCCCACCCCCTCCGCCACCAGCCCTCGCGAAGTTTCCGTAAGCATCTGTCTTAATTCAGCTTTTTGCCGTAGCGTAAATTGTTCAGCGCCGTTTCGCCCAAATCCGCGTGCCCGCGCGCTATGCCCCCGTCGAAGAGCGCAAGGTGATCTGGCTCAGTCTTCACACCGATTCGGAAAGCGTGGCGCGCCGCAAGGCCGCCGCCTATAACCGAGAGCGCTACGGCAAAGGCGGAAGCCTCGAACGCTTGCGCGAAACGATTTTGGCGGCGGCGCTTTGAGCGACTTCGGGGGCGCGCTATGGAGCGCTCTGGACCCGGCAGTAATCTACGGATGTACATCGGCTAGATATGCCTTCATCTCTCGCCCGCTCTAATGCGTCCCGGCTTGAACAGAGGTCAGGCCGCTGTGCTCTGGTGCGAGCAAGGCGCGAAGGCGGATCGCACAACGCGAGCGTTCGCGGGACAAATGCATGCAGCGCAAACCGCTGCAAAGTGCCGCATGCCGCCCGCCAAGGCATTCATCTAGTGTTCCGTCCAAAGAGATTTTTTAATCCATTTTCGGCAGTCGGCACGCACCGATTTGCCGGTTCAGACGGGAGATCCGCATGCTGCTCGATGGCGCCAAGGCGATGCGTATTTCCCTGCTGATCGCCCTTTCGGCTTTCGGCTGGATCGCCGTCTATATTCTGTTCAACGAGGAACTTCGTCTGAGCATCGGCGACGCGGCGCATGCGAGCGCCTTCCTTTCTCTTTTCGTCGGGCTCTCCGCGTTCATCACGGCGTTCTACTTCCGCCGTCTCGCAAAAGTTCGGGCCGACCTCTCGCAGGGCGAACCTCTCGCTCGGTGGCGCGTGCCGCGCGGCGATTGGGATGTCTTCGCGCAGACGGAGGCGCGCGAGACCGAAGAAGGCCACCGCGCCACACTCTTCATCATTCTCGGCTTCGCCGTCCTGATCCCTGCCGTGATGGCGCTGATCCTTGGGGATGCGCAAATCTTCGCCTTCATATCCCTCGGCATCATGGCGATTGGCGGCATCGGCTTCCTCCTCGGCCGCAACGCTGCGAAGGCGCATCTGCGTTACCGCGACGGCGTCATTTCCGTCGGCGAAGACGGTGTGCTCGTGAACGGCGTGGTTCACGGCTGGCGGCTTCCGGGTTCCGCCCTTGTCGGCGTCGAACTTGATGAAAGCGCGACGGCCGTCGTCCTCGCCATCACCTATGCCTTCTGGACGCGCGCAGGCCGACAGTATGTCACGGTGCATGCCCCCGTTCCGGCCGACGCGATCGGCGAGGTCCGCGCGGCGGTGGACCGGCTTCGGCCTATGGCGGAGCGGCGAGAGCCGAAGCGGGCGATGTCGAAACAAAGCGCCGCGCTCGTCGCGATGCTGGCCGCCGGGACGCTCCTCGCGCAGGCGTTGCCCGCCGCGGCACAAACGGGCGACTGGCAACGCTTCAAACTCGATGAAGCGAGCATCGCCACCCCGCCCGGCTGGCGAGCCGGACTCACCGAGAAGGGCCGGACAGTGCAGGCCGTCGAGCCGCGCGGCGGCCGGGAAGTCCGCGTCTGGTGGTGGTTTCCCGACGAGCCGCTGCTCGGCTATACCGATGAAATCGAACATGACAAGGTGACGGTCGCGGGTCAGCCCGCGCTTCGCGTCCATACCCGCTTCGAGGGACGCGATACCATCACCGTGACGCTCGACAAGCCGCGCAAGGACGGCAAGCGGCTGCACATCCTTTTCGAGGGACAGGGCCGCCTCGACATCAACGATCCGGCCCTTATCGGCATGGTGACGCGGCTGACTCTCGCCGGGTGGGCGACGTCCAACACCTCGCCGGAGACGCCGGATGCTGTCGATGTCTCGGGCGGCGATGCGGAAGCAGCCGCCGAGCCCGAGCCGGAAGCGCCGGTGCAGCGCGCTGAACTCGGCAACATCGCCGCCGTCGTCAACGGCCCGCGCAAGAATACGATCATCGCGATCAAGCGCCCTATCTTCGTGCGCACGCTTGAGACCTATCACTGGAACAACGCGCGCGGCCGGAAGCCAGGCATTATCGCGCTGCTCAGGCCGGATGGAACGGAGGTTGGCCGCTGGGCGGCGCGCGGCAAGCCGGGACAGGGCGGCGTCCCGAACGCCTATTGGGAAGCCGACGTCAATCAGCGGCTCGACGAAGGCAGCTATGTGCTGTCCACCTCAAGCAACGAGACATGGGCCACGAATGCGGGTGTAGGCTGGCGGGGCTTCTACACGATGGACTATCAGGTGCTGAAGCAGGCGCCCACGCCGGAAAGCATTCCGGACGAGACATCGCAGGACGGCGCGCCGGCCGATGAGACGCCCTCGCACGAGACGAGGGGGCAGCAGCCCAACACGACGCTTGCTTCGGCGGCCGACGATCCGACACGGCCGTTGCGCCCCGGCGAAACGCAGAATCTCGTTCTCTACGAGGGCGGCGAGATCTTGCCGCCGTGGAGCGCATTTCAGGGTCAGGGTGGGCGCTTCAAGGACCACGCCCGTGTCGAGGGCGGTGCGCTTCGCGTGCGCGCGCCGGAAAAATCGGGCTGGGGGCTTGCCGGTCTCTACAGTCAGGGTGCGCTTCTCTGGCTCGATGCCCTCCGCAACGGCGGCGAAGCCGTGCTGACCTTCGACTTCGACCCTTCGGAGACGACTGGCTTCCTGATCGGCCTCAGCACGCATCACAATCTCAACGGCAACGATCCATCGACTCCGCGTTTCATGCTGCATTGGCGAAGGACGGCGGACGGCACCGGCAAGGTTACGCTGGTTCGCGACCAGAAAAACACGTTGGAGGCAACCGCGCCCGCCAGTGCGCCGCAAAGCGTGCGTCTCGTCGTCGCCGAAAAGGGCGTGCGGGTCGAATGCGACGGGCTGCCGGGCAACGTCACGCCGTGGGCCGATCTCTCGGAGGGTCAAGGGTTCCGCGTCTACGCCATCTCCCGCCCGGACAAGAATGGCGAGGCCGTATCAATGGCGCTGAAGCGCATCACGCTCACCCGCAAGGGCGGCGGCAAGCCTGCGGGCGACGGGCAGCCCGCGCCCGACGTCGAGCCGCTGCCGTCACAGGTTCTTTTCGACGGAAAGCCGGGCGCGCTGTGGCAGGCAGCGGGGCTTCATGCGGATAAGGAGGCGAAGTTTGTCGCCTTCCGTTCAGGCGCGATGATCGCCGATGTGCCGGAAAAGCAATTCGCCTGGGCGCTGGCGGGGCTTCTGTCGACCGAGCCCGTGCTGCGCTTCAACGAGCGCATCGCCAAGACGCCCTACCGTCTCGTCCTGACAGTCGATCCGCGCGCGACCACCGGCTTACGGGTAGTGTTCGGCGGTGACAAGGTACCGGAGATGTGGGGTGGCATGGCGCACGCCTTCCGTCTGATCCGCCGGACGCAAGGCGAGATGGCAGGCAAAACCCACCTTCAAATCAGGGGGAACAGCGGCCCTTACGCGGTCTGGGACCGCGCCATCTCCTCGGCCTTCCTCGACAGGAACTGGGACGGGCGCATCGTCCTGACCTTCGGCGGCACGTGGGCGACGGCGGAGCTTCCGGGCATCGTCTCGTTGCGCGGCACCGTGTTCAATCTCGGCCCGGGCGCTGCGAAATACATGACGATCTACTCGGAACCGGAGAGGGAGTACCAGCCGTCCCGGCTCGTCCTGAAGAGGATAGAGGGCGGCTGGGTCACGCCCTCGGGCATGACCGCGGCGGAACGCTGGACGCTCGTCGATGACGCCGCATTCGACAAGGATCGCTTCCTCGACGACCTCGCGGCCGATCTCGATGCTCCGGCGCAACCGAACTGAGGACCATGCAATGGCCCGTCTCACCTCCTTTTCCGTCCTTCGCGGCGCGGTGGCGCTGATCGTCTCGCTGCCGCTTCTGCTCCTCGCGCCCGCCCCGGCATCGGCCTGGGACACCCAACTCACGCGGGCGATCATGCAGGTCCATCTCGGAACGGCGAGCGAGGCGCAGCTCGCGCTCGTCCGCGCGAACAACCACGTCGTCAACAACATGGCGAGCACGGGCCATCTGCGCGACCACGTCTATCAAAAGGTGCAGGCCGATTTCGCGCGCTTCAATGCCGAGGTGGCGACGAACGCCGCCCGCAACAACGGACTGGACCTCAACACACAGAAGGCGACGAAAGCCGCGTCCCCCGGCACCGACAGCGATTTCATCACGTCGAGCAACAGCGGCAAGATGGACGTGAGGCAGATCGAAGGCTCGATCCGCGATTACAACACGGAGATGAACCGGCGGCTTGGCACGCAGAACGTCGATTACGCGAAGCGGCTCAACACGGATTTCATGGCCAATCCGAACCAGATGAGCGCCGACGACTTCGCCAAGGTTTCGAAGCTCAACAACGATGCCTACAAGAAGCAGGGCGCAGCGAGTTATGAAGCCAAGGTGCGCACGCCGGGCGAGACGGTAACGGCGAGCGAAATCGTCGACTACCAGAAGGACATGCGCGATCTGATCGGAAAGAAGAGCGGGCAGATCAAGGATTTGCAGGGCAGGCTTTCCGACGCGCTCAGGGCCGATCCTTCCGGCATCAAGCCGGAGACGCGCAATCTCAAGGCCGAATTGCAGATCCGCCAGCAGCAACAGGCTAAATATATCGAGCGCTTCACGGAGGCAACGCGGCTGACCGCCGAGACTTACGGGGTCGCGGCACCCGAGGGCTCGCCCATCGCTCAAGAAGGGGCCGACCGCTCGCTGAAGCCCGGCGAGGGGCAACTCGAATCCGACAAGGTGCGCGCGAACCAGAAGGCCGCCGCGAAATCCTCTTCGCTCGCCGACTACCAGACCGGAAAGGCGACCGGCGAAAGCGTTCGCGTGAACGTCGAGGCCAGCGGCAACATCGAGGCCCAGGCGGGGCGTATTCCGGATCGCGGCCGGCTGATGGGGAACGCGGCCGACCAACTGACCGACCTGCCGCCTTCCCAGCAAGGCGAAGTGATTGACGATGTCCGCCGGCGCTTCGGCGACGACGCGGCCCGCGAGCTTACCGAACGCGCCCGCGCGGCGAACTCCGCGAAGGCTGCGGCAGGGCGAACCGAGACCTTGAAAGCAAACGCCAAGGCCGCCGCCGAGAAGATTGCGGTCGTTTCGGCGATCGCCGGGCTCGCGAACGAAGTCCGCGCCTGGGTCAAGGGCGAGAAGTCCAATTGGGAAGCGGCCGAGACAGCCGCCGACATGGTGAGCCAGGGCCTTTACAACACGGGCAAGAACCTCGCGGGCTGGAAGGAAACCTACGACCTCAATAAGTCGGCTTTCACGAACGAGACGCAGGCGCGCATCTTCCGCATCGCCAAGGAATTGCACGACCGTGGCGTGGACCTCGCCGACGTCAAGCGCATCGTCGCCGACATGGAGAACGGCTCCGAGGCCAGCCTCGACGGCCAGATCAAGGAGCTGGCCGCGAAGGGCGTCGCCTATACAAAACCGGCGCCTGTCGAGCGGACGACCTTCTCCGACCGAAGCTGGACTGACTACGCAAAGGAACAGGGCGGCGTAGCCGCCGACATCGTCAAGGGAATCCTCGTGGCGCCCGTCAAGCTGGCCTGGGACACGGGCAAGGATCTCGGCGAACTCGTTCTGATCACGAGCGACATCTACAAGGCTCACAAGAACATCTCGGATGCCGATCTCGAAATCATCGAGCAGCAGAACACGATCACCCGAAAGAAGCTGATCCGGCGGCTGACCGAAATGGGCGCCGATCCGCGTGAGGCCGAAGCGGCAGTGGACGCCTGGTTCGACGGCAAGAGCGAGGGTATCGAGAAGCTGCGGGGCCTGCGCGATAAGTTGAGAGGCGACGCCGACGTCTCGGCTGCCGCCCCCGAGGCCAAGCCCGTCAGCCCGGAGGAGATCGCAAAGCGCCGCGCCCACATCGTGGATCGCCTCGCGAAGCTCAATCATACCAAGCTGACGGCCGCGCTTGAAGGCATGGGGATCGCGCCGCCGGTGGACTTCTATAACTGCCTGTGTCGAGCGGCTGCCTATGGCTCGTCCAGCGCCGCGCAATTTTATCATCCGGATACGATCGGCGAGTACAATCCGAGGTATAGTTGCTCGCACCCGGGCGATCCCTGCATCGTCTCCGGTTTCGGGTGCGGGCGCTATCCGCTACCGAGCGATGCGAAGATCTGGACGAAATGCATCGCCAGAAACAGGGTGAACCCGACGCTCGGCGCGGACGGCAAGCCAGTGCCGGGCAGCGGCACGTCGCTCGACGAGGCCATCGAACAGGCGCTCCGGCAAAGAAAACGTCCCTGACCTGGCGGCGCTATGGCCGCTTTGGATCATCGGTTTAGCCAGAAGCCGCGCCCGCGTCTCTTCACGACCCTGAAGACTCCTTTGCAAGGCGGAGCGTCGGCTCCGCCCGCCACCATTTAAATGTCGACCTGCTCGGAGATCGCAAGCGCGTCATCAACCTCGACGCCAAGATACCGGACCGTGCTTTCGATCTTTGTATGACCGAGCGGACACGAGTCATAATGAACATTCTCCTAAGTCATTGAAAGAAAAGGGTCTTCTGATCGGGATTTGGTGTTAGTGGAGGGCTTTGATGGCGCCCGGCTGGTAAATCCGGCCAGGTCCGCAGCCTTGACCGCCCAGAGAGCGCCCGGACAGACCTGTCGGCCTTCGATCTCGCCGCGTCGAAGCATGCGCAGAGCCGTCATATTGCACACTCCGACGATTTGCGCCGCCGCCTCAAGCGTAATTTCGCCTCGCTCTGCCCATTCTCCGTCGCGGTAGACCTCGATCTCGTGGTGGTTGCGGAAGCCGCGCACGCGCTCCAGCGTCCACGCATTGCCGTGACCTGTTTCCACGCCAATACGATTGAGCAGGCGCGCGATCTGCCGGTCGGGCATCAACCGGGCCAGTTCGCCTATGAGAGCGATCGTGCCGTCCGGAATGCGTGGATTGTGCCTGCCAGCTGCATTCAACCGCTGCTTCACCTGCACCTCAGTGTGATCTCCGCCTTGCCAGTGAAGGATCGCATGAATGATTGCGCCGTCACGGCGCACGACGATCTCCGAGATCGCGGTGCGCAGGATGCGCTTGCGCGTCGCCGCTGTTGCGCCGGGATGCGACCAGGCGCTCTCGAGATCGGCGCCAAGCGCCATGAGGCGCCGCCGCTCCGGCTCGCCAAGAGGCGGCGGACGCCGCACGACCAGGGCCGCGATGTCGCCCTCGATCTTGGCGACCGCTTGCAAGGCCTCGTTCCATCGGCGCTCCAGCTCGCCAGCGACGAGTCGATTGGCCGGATCGACGGCGTCGTACTGGCGCCGGGCATGGGCGGCCTCATAGCGCGCCTGCTGCAACGAGAGTTCCAGTTGCCGCTCAGACGCCGTGGTCTTGCTCGACTGGGCCTCGATCGCCTTGATTGCGGCTTCTATGCCGAGCGGCTTCAGGACGCTCAGCGCCTCCTTGGCGATTGCGGCGTCTATGCTCAAGCCGCTCACCGAGATGCACCGCGCCGCGCCGTGGTTCGTCCGGGCGCCATGGCATTGGTATCGGCCGAGCTTCCCGCCATAGTGAACATGGAGTTTGCGACCGCAGTGGCCGCAGCGCAAAAGTCCAGGCAGCAGCAGTTCTCCTTCACGGGCAGCTCCGCGAGCGAGCGCGCTGGTCATGCCGGTCGCATTATTGGCGATGGTCTTGAGGTTGCGTTCGAACACATCCCAGCTGATGTAAGCCTCGTGATGGTCCTTGATCAGGACGTCCCATTCGGCCATCGGCCGGTGCACGCCACGCCTGATGCGCTTGCGACCGTCCGCCACGCTGACCCGGCTCGTCGTGCGTCCGAAAGCGTAGGCGCCGGCATAAATGGGATTGGTCAGGATGTTGTGGACGATGTTGTAGGCCGGCAAGCGCCAGACCACGCCGTGCGCCTCTCCCTGGCGCGACTTGGCGGGCAACTCGATCCCTTCGTCTCTCAGCCAGATATGCGTTTGCCGCGCGCTAGGAGACCAGGCGGGGGCATGTCGTTAGCCGCCCAGAGGCTCGGTCTTCGCAACTCCACACAAGTCAACGCAAACAGGTTAGCGGTTACCGCTCGACAAATCGGTATCCGACCCCGGGCTCATTCTGGATCAGCATCGGAGCCGAGGAGTCTTCCTCGAGCTTCTTGCGCAAGGAACGGACGGTAACGCGAAGGTATTCGACGTGGTCGGTATGAGCCGGGCCCCATACTTCTCGCAGAAGGTGCGTATGGGTAAGGACCTTGCCCGGATGGCTGGCCAGAACGGCCAGAAGTGTGAACTCTTTCGGCGTGAGTTTCACCTCGGCTCCATTCTTCCATACGCCATGAACATCGAGGTCGATGGTGACGGGTCCGACCGTCAGCTTGCGCAGGTGCCCGTGGCTCTGATCTGCCCTGCGAAGGCATGACCGTATCCGGGCCATGAGCTCCGCGCTGTCGAACGGCTTGGTGACGTAGTCATCGGCACCGAGGTCAAGGGCCGCGACTTTCTCGCTCGATGCCTCTCTGGCCGTCAGCACGATGATCGGCACGAGCTTCTCTCGGAACGCCCCGATCAGTTCCAGCCCGTCGCGGTCGGGCAGGCCGAGATCCAATAGCACGAGCTTCGGCACGGACCGTCGAAGTGCATCGAGCGCGGCCGCCCCGCAATCCGCCTCGACGGTCGCATATCCGCTGCGCTCTATGGCAACACGAAGAAGGCGGCGGATCGGCATTTCGTCGTCGACGATCAGGATGTGCCCGCTCACGCGATGTCCTCCATCGACACATCGACTGTTGCATCATGCGGGATACGGATCGTGAAGCGCGATCCGCCGCCCTGGCGCCGTGCAGCCTCGACCGTGAAGCCCATCGCTTCCGCGAAGCCCTTGACGATGGCAAGGCCGAGCCCCGATCCGCCGGTGCGATCCGATGTCTCGCCGCGGGCGAAGCGGTCGAAAATGCGCTGTTCGCTGCCTTGGGGAATGCCGGGGCCACCATTGAGCACGTCGATCACCGGGCCGCGCCGCCCCATCCGCGCGATAATCTCGATCGGTTCCTCCTGCGGCGAATACTTGGCCGCATTGTCGACGAGGTTCAGGAGCGCGTGGTTCAACAGAACCGCGTCGGCCCGCACGAGAGGCAGGTTCGGGTCGATCGAGGTCTGTACCTTTCGTCCCGCCAGCGTCTTGGCCAGGTCGCCGACCGCCGAAGCGATCACGTCGGTCAGATCGGTAGGCACAAGATCGGGCGTGACGGCGCCTTCCTCGATCCGCGTCAAGTCCAGCAGATCGGACAGGAACCGGTTCAGCCTGCGGGCCTCGCTGCGCACCGTCTCGACCAACTCGGCCTCGTCACCTGTTGCCGAGAGCGCCTCGGCCGCCGCGGTGACGGCCGTGAGCGGTGTGCGCAGGTCGTGGCTGAGCGACGCGAGCAGCGCCGCGCGCAAGGAGTCGCGCTGGCGCACTACCTCCATGTCACGCATGTCGGTTTCCAGCTTCAGGCGCTCGTGCGCCAGTGCGGCCTGGTCGATCAGGCTTTCGGCCAGAGCCGCTCGCTCGGTTGGAATGGGGTCGCGACCGGGCGGTCCGCGGAACCCAAGGACAGCGAGCGTTCCGAGGGACGTCCTGAGGGGACGGAACTGCCATTCGCTGGCCGTGAGTGTGTTGGTTCCCAAACCGGCGTCCTCTCCGTGCTCCATCACCCACTCGGCCGCCGCTTGATCGATGGGGCTCAGTTTCGGTTTGGTCTGCCCGAACGCGCTGATCTCGACGCTGTCCCCGGAGCGGTGCAGCACGATGGTCTGCACCGCCAACAACGACCGAAGCTCATCTCTTATAAGCTGTGCCGTCTCTTCCTTGGTGCTCGCGGCGCCGAGGCGCGTGGCGAAACGGGCGAGACCGGCGTTCTCGCGGGCGCTGCGCATGGCAAGGGCGGCGGCAGCCCGTGCGCGCGCCGCCAGCTGTCCGGTGATGATCGCAACCACCACGAGCAGCACCGCCGTGATGATGTTCGCGGGGCCATAGATGATGAACGTGTAGACCGGGGGAAGGAAAAAGAAGTTGTAGGCGATGCCTGCTGCGATGGCAGCGATCAATCCGGCACGGAAGCCGTAGAGGCTTGCGCTGAAGATGACGGGCAGCAGGTAGAGAAGGTCGATAGGTCCGCGGCTGATCCAGCCCTGCGCCAGAAATGCGGCAAGCGTCAATGCCCCCACCGACCCGATTGCCGCCACATCCCCGGTCCAACTCCCTCGGGGCCACAGCCGCCGCCAGTCTCGCCCGCGCGGTGTGTCCTGAAAGGGGATGACATGGATGGCGATGCCGGTCGTCCCGTCGAGGATGTCCTGAACGATTCCATCGCGCCGCCTGAACCAGCCGCCCCTGCCACGCGATCTGCCAAGGACCAGCTGCGTGGCGCGCAGCTCCTTGCACTGGGCCAGCATGGCCTCCTGAACCGAGGTGGCCGGTACGGATTGCAAGGTGGCTCCCAGAGAAGCCGCGAGTGACAGGTTACGGGCTAGCTGGGTCTTTTCGGCGTCGCCGAACCGCTCGGCCCTCGGCGTCTCGACGTAGAGCGCGATGAGCGGCGCCTTAAGTGCATCTGCGAGCCTCTTGGCGGCCCGCACGACCTGCTCGCCACCGGCCGCTTCGGAGATGGCGACAAGGATGCGCTGCCCTCCGGCATAGCCGTTCTCCTTGCCGGTGACGTTCTTGTGTTCCTGAATGCGCGCATCGACGTATTGCGCGGCATGGCGCAGGGCGAGTTCCCGCAGCGCCAACAGGTTGCCCTTGGAAAAGAAGTGTTCAAGCGCGTGGCGGGCCTGGTCGGGAACATAAATCTTCCCGGCATCGAGACGCTTGATCAGGTCTTCGGGCGGCAGGTCGATCAGTTCGATCTCGGCGTTCTCGAACACCTTGTCGGGCACGGTCTCCCGCACCCGGACATGCGTGAAGCTGCCCACGACGTCGTTCAGGCTTTCGACATGCTGGATGTTGACCGTGGTCATCACGTCGATGCCCGCAGCCAGCAGCTCCTCGATATCCTGCCGGCGCTTGGGGTGCCGGCTGCCGGGCGCATTGGTGTGCGCCAGTTCGTCGACGAGGACAATCTCCGGATGGCGCTCCAGAACCGCGTCGAGGTCCATCTCGGTCAGGGTCTGGCCCTTGTAATCGATGGACTTGCGGGGGATCACCTGCAGGGGCGAAACCAGCGCCTCGGTTTCTTTCCGGCCGTGGGTCTCGACGATGCCAATCACCACATCCGCGCCAGCCTCAAGCTTTGCTGCGCCTTCGAGAAGCATCTCGTAGGTTTTCCCGACACCTGGGGCGGCGCCGAGAAAGATCTTGAGGGTGCCACGCCCCTCGCGTTGCGCTTCGCGCAGCAGGGCATCGGGCGAGGGGCGGGCATCATCTGTCATGGCACTGTTTTACTCTGTGCTCGCGGGACTTACCAATTCCGCATCGAGTTCGAGGTTCAGTTCCAGTACGTTGACGATCGGCGCCGGGGTGAAGACCCCCCCGGGCCGCTCGGCCAGCCGGTCGATGATCGCCCGGACGGCTGCAGGTTCGACCCCGCGCGCCTCGGCCACGCGATCCACCTGGAACAGCGCACCCTCGAGCGAGATATGGGGGTCAAGCCCTGCGCCCGAGGCGGTCACCAGATCGGCAGGGATCGGCGTGCCGTCCCGACCATGGGCCGCGATAAGCGCCGCGGCGCGCTCTGCCAACGCCGGATTGGCCGGCGAAAGGTTCGATCCGCCCGCGCCCGCGGCGTCGTAGTCCACCGCCGAGGGGCGCGGCCAGACGTATTCCGGCGAGGTGAAGCCCTGCGCGATCAGGCGGCTGCCGATCACGCTGCCATCGCCTTTCGTGATCAAGGACCCGTTGGCGGTGGCTGGTGTCACGGCCTGCGCGAAGCCGAGGATCACCGTGGTATAGCCGGCGACGCAGATCGCCATGGTGGCGGCCGTGACGCGAAGCCCCGAGATGATGTCATTCATGGGTCTGTCTCCTTTCAGCGCCGGTCAAGGCAGCGAGAAGTGTTCGGCCAGCGGGCCAAGGGCCGCCGCCGGAAGGAAGGTGAGTGCGCCGAAGATGACGACTGTCAGGCCAAGCATCGTGCCGAAGGTCGCATCCTCGACGCCGAGGGTGCCGGCGCTCTCCGCCGCGCGGCGCTTGGCCATCAGGCTGCCCACGATGGCGAGCGGCAAGATGATGGGCAGGTAACGGCCGAGCAGCATCACGACGCCGGTGGCGATGTTCCAGGCCCAGGTTCCGTCGCCCAAGCCCTCGAAGCCCGAGCCGTTGTTGGCCGCAGCCGACGTGAACTCGTAAAGGATCTCGGAGAAGCCGTGCGCGCCCGGGTCCTGAACAGTGGCCTGGCCCAGCGAGGTCGCGGCGAACAGCGCCGTAGGCCCAAGGATCAGGAACGCGTGAGAGAACAGCGCCAGAATGGCGAGCCGCACCTCCTTGGCCTCGATCCTGTGGCCAAGGTATTCCGGGGTGCGCCCGACCATCATGCCCGCGACGAAAACCGCGACGATGATGTAGAGGAACATGTTGATCATCCCCACGCCGACGCCGCCGAAGGTCGCGTTCAGCCACATGCCCGCCATGGGCATCAGTCCGGTCAGCGGGTTGAGGCTGTCATGCATCGCTCCCACCGATCCGTTCGAGGTCGAGGTGGTCAGCACCGCCCAGAGCGGCCCGCCCGTGGCGCCGAAGCGAAGCTCCTTGCCTTCGAGGTTGCCGGTTTCCGTGGACACGGGCAGTTCGGCAAAGGCCGGGGTGGGGGCGGACTCGAATGCTATCGAGCCGGTTATCTTGACCAGGATGAACAGCGCCATCACGGCAAAGATGACGGTGGCGTGTTTCATCCGGCCAAGGATGCCGCCGAACATCCAGACGCAGGCCATCGGGATCAGCATGATAGCGATCATCGCCAGCCCGTTGGTCCAGAAGCTGGGGTTCTCCAGCGGATGCGTGGCATTGGGGCCAAAGAAGCCGCCGCCATTGGTGCCCAACTGCTTGATGGTCAGGAACGCCGCGACGGGGCCGCGCGCGATGGTCTGCGTCACCCCCTCGAGCGTCGTAGCCACCGCCGCGCCTTGCAGCGTCATCGGCATGCCCATCAGCACCATCAGCATCGCGACGATCAGCGCCAGCGGCAGCAGCACAAGAAAGCTCGCCCGCTGCACGTCGATCATGAAGTTGCCCAAGCTCGCGCGCCCGGCAATGCCGCGCGCCAGCGCGGCCAGCGCCGCGATGCCCGTGGCGGCCGAGACGAACTGCAGCCACATCAGCCCTGCAAGCTGGCTGAGATAGCTCATCGACGCCTCGCCCGAATAGTGCTGCAGGTTTGTGTTGGTGGTGAAGGACGCCGCGGTGTTGAACACCAGCGTAGGGTCGTGCGGCCCCATGCCGTCGGGGTTGAGCGGAAGCCATTGCTGCAACGCGAGGATTGTGAAGGTCACTGTGAACATGATGGCATTGAAGATCAGCATCGTGACCAGGTAGCGCTTCCAGCCCTGCTCCTCGGTAGCGCCGCCGATCCGCCCGAAGAGGCTGGTCCAGCGCGTCATCCGGTCTGGCGCCGGGTCCATGGCCAGTTTCATCCAGGCACCCAGCGGCAGCGACAGGAGCGCCGTTCCGCCGATGATCAGCGCGACGATAAAGACGTGTTCCATCTTTTCAGTCCTCGAGAAGCCGGGTCACGACGCCTATCAGCGCGGCGAAGATCGCAATCCCGAGTGCATAGGTTAGAATGATCATGTTCGTCTCCCTTCACGCGAGGCCGAGGCCGGATACGAACACGTCGATCAGCTTGATGCCGACGAAGGGGACGATCAGGCCGCCGAGGCCGTAAATGCAGAGGTTGCGGACAAGCTGGCGCGACGCACTCTGCGGGCGGTAGGTCACCCCTCGCAGAGCCAGTGGAACCAGCAGCGGGATGATGAGGGCGTTGAAGATGATCGCCGACAGGATCGCGCTTTGAGGACTCGACAATCCCATGACCTTCAGCGCGTCGAGGCCCGGATAGAGGGCCACGAAGATCGCCGGCAGGATGGCGAAATACTTGGCCACGTCGTTCGAGATCGAGAAAGTGGTCAGCGCGCCGCGCGTCATCAGCAGCTGCTTGCCGATCCCCACGATCTCGATGAGCTTGGTGGGGTTGTTGTCGAGGTCGACCATGTTGCCTGCCTCGCGCGCGGCCTGGGTGCCGGTGTTCATTGCGACGCCGACATCGGACTGCGCCAGAGCTGGCGCGTCGTTCGTTCCGTCACCGCACATGGCGACCAGCTTGCCGCCGGATTGCTCCTTGCGGATCAACTCGAGCTTGTCCTCCGGAGTCGCCTCGGCAAGGAAGTCGTCGACACCGGATTCCGCCGCGATGGCCGCAGCCGTCAGCGGATTGTCCCCGGTGATCATCACCGTCCGGATGCCCATCCGGCGCAACTCGGCAAAGCGTTCCTTGATGCCTGCCTTGACGATGTCCTTGAGAGCGATGGCCCCTAAAAGCCGGGTGCCGTCCGCTACGGCCAGCGGTGTGCCACCGGCGCGCGCGATCTTTTCGGTGAGGGTGCGGATCTGCCTGACTGCACCCTGATCGAAATCATGCAGCTTCAGGATCGCATCGACCGCGCCCTTGCGGATCTTGCGTTCCCCGATGTCGATCCCGCTGACGCGCGTCTGCGCGGTGAAGGAAACCGTTTCCGCACCCGCAGGTGCAGTCTCGCCAGCCCCCGCCAACTCGACGATAGAGCGGCCTTCGGGGGTCTCATCCCCCAGCGAGGACAGGCGCGCCGCCTCGACCAGTTCACCTTCGCGCACGCCCGACAGCGGCAGGAAGTCGGTCGCCTGCCGGTCGCCGAGCGTGATCGTCCCGGTCTTGTCGAGCAGCAGCGTGTCGATGTCGCCCGCCGCCTCGACCGCGCGCCCCGACTTGGCCAGAACGTTGAAGCGGATCAGCCGGTCCATGCCTGCGATGCCGATCGCCGACAGCAGCGCCGAAATGGTCGTCGGGATCAGCGCCACGAGGATCGGCACCGAAATGGACCCGCCCGCGTATGCGGCGAAAGCGGGCAGCGTGCCGACCGCGATCAGGAAGATCAGCGTCAGCCCCGTCAGAAGCACCGTCAGAGCAACCTCGTTCGGCGTCTTCGCGCGGCTAGCGCCCTCGACAAGGCTGATCATCCGGTCGAGGAACCCTTCGCCAGGCTCTGCGGTCACCCTGACCTTGATCCAGTCGGAAATGACCCGCGTGCCTGCCGTGACGGCGGAACGGTCACCGCCCGACTCGCGGATGACAGGTGCGGATTCCCCGGTGATCGCCGCTTCGTTGACGGATGCCACGCCCTCCACGGCCTCGCCATCGGCCGGGATCTGATCGCCGGTCTCGACCAGCACGATGTCGCCCGCGCGCAACTCGCTGGCCGGAACGACCTTGACGGTATCGCCCTTGACCCGCTTGCCCTTCAGTTCGGCCTTGGTAGACCGGAGCGAGGCCGCTTGCGCCTTGCCGCGGCCCTCCGCAAGCGCTTCTGCGAAGTTGCCGAACAGCACCGTCAGCCAGAGCCAGAAGACGATCTGCGCCTCGAATGCTATGTCGCCGCCCGAGATGATCGAGCGCACCAGCAGAACCGTCGCAAGCAGTGCGACACTCGCCGTGGTGAACATCACCGGGTTGCAGATCAGCTGGCGCGGGTCGAGTTTGGTGAAGCTGTCCCGGATCGCTGGCCCGACGAGGTCGGCGGAAAACATCGATGTGTTTTGATGTTGTGCCATGCCACGCTCCTCAGAACCGTTCCGGCCGCAAGAGCACAGCCAGCAGGTAGACAAGGAGCGCTGCGGCAACGATGCCGCCGAGCACGAGATCGAAGCCCATGTATCAAACCTCCAGATACCGTTTCCTTTTGGATATCTGCGCTTGATGGGCGTAAAGCCGCCATGTGAAGTTCAGGCCACCGGAATAAGATCTCCGTAAAAACTGTTTAAGTTCAATAACTTGATATGGAGAAGGTCGGATATCAGGTCCACCCCCTCCGCCAGACCGCCAAAAACTGGCCGTGTGATCGCCGTCCGATGAGTCGACGAGAACGGAATCGTAGCGCAGCACGCCGCCGCGCGGACTCGCGAAGACGCGTTTCATGGCTTTCAACGGACCCGTTCTCATGCGCAATGCCGCGATTGTTGCGCGTCGGCGCCATCCCGTAGTCACGCATGAGGCTCTCGTAACGCTGCCCTGCTCTCGTGCTTCTTGCCAATCCGCACGGCATCCGAGCGGCGCACGCCAAGATAAAGCATGATCGCCATTGAACGGCGCGAAAGTTCTGACGTTGCCGATCCTGCCGCAGCTTCGCGCCGTCCTCGATGCGAGCGCGCTCGGGGCGGAGACCTGGCGGCCTACGGAAAGCCGCACAGCGCGGCGGGCTTCGGCAACATTTTTCGCGAGTGGTGCAGGGAGGCCGGACTGCCGCAATGCGCGCCGCATGGGTTGAGGAAGATCGGCGCGGTGCGCGTGGACTGTCCATGTTCGGCGGCATTTGATGACAGACACCACGCAACCTGCTTCGTTGGCACCTAGGCCATGCCATCGCCACGCTGCTCGCAACCCGCGGCACGGCGGAGAAACGCCGTCCAGAAAGGTTTGGGATCTCCAGAATACCCGATGAGCTTCAAAGGGAGGATTTTCGAGGGTTGGGAGTGCTAACGCATTGATCCCATTAAGATTTGGCGCACCATAGAAAGTGAAGATGAGAACTTCACTATCGAAATCATGCTTTGAAATAGACCCAATCGGTACTCAAGTCTGCACCCCGACCAAGTGTAGGTTTAAATCTACACTGCCGCGGGCCTTCTCCATCTCTTCCTCAGCCGTTGGCGGGTTCTTGGCTTGCCGGCTCAGGCAAAAATGCGATCACTTTGTATCCTGCGCAACCTTGTAGGCACTATGATATTCCTTTAAAGGAATATCATAGCAATATGATTCGGAGAGCAGCAATAATGTCGGGTGAGCGCGAATTTGTTGACGCCGTCCGGGTTGGCGATGGCGACGCGGGACGCGTCGTGGGTCAATCTCTCAGGGCGTTGAGGCAGGCTGCGGGCTTTACCCAACTTGAGATGGCCAAACGTTTAGGTGTCGGCCAAGCGGCGATCTCCAAGATAGAACAGCGAGGCGATGTCCAGATCTCCTCGTTGCAGCGCTATGTCGAGGCTCTCGGTGCCAGCTTGCGCATCGATGCAGCATTTCCAGTTCATTCGGAGTTCGGAGTACGGATCCAGGCCGAGCTTGGCGGGACCGTTGCCGACGACGATCAGTATGTCCTTCCGATTTTTGGCAATCGCGACGATGCCCACCCTGCAAACCGGGACATCGTTATCAGCATAAAGCCGAACTTTTCGGGCAAGATATTTGATGGCGTTAAGACCATCGAGCTGCGACGGCGTTTCCCCTTGTCAGTGGCTCCCGGCGCTACTGCTTATATTTATTCCACGTCGCCAGAAATGGCTTTGGTGGGCGCAATTAAAATTGAGAGCGTTGAACGCCTTGAACTCTCTGCCCTCTGGAAAAAGCACGGTCGATCTGCATCAATCAGGAAAGCCGCTTTTTACGAGTACTTTAGTGGCCTGGAAGAAGGCTTTGCACTAAAACTGTCGATGCCACGCCGATTTACGAGGCCGTTGACATTGCCTGAATTGAAGGAGCGATTTGGATTTAAGGCTCCGCAGTCTTTCCTCTACGCGAAGCCCGAGCTTCAGAAGGCGCTCCGGAATGAGCACACAAACATATCTGATTGATACGAATGTAATTATTCATCTTGAAGACAATAAAACCGTAGAGCCGGCCTTTTCTGCACTGACAAGCCTCGCTGCCAAGCACAAGGTCGATATCTTCGTGCACGAGGCGGCGCGCGACGATGTTGGCCGCGACAAGGATACGGCCCGCCGGGCGATATCTCTGAGTAAGCTCGAGAAATTTCAAACTCTATCTAAAGTCCGCGGCTTGACCACCGCGGATCTTTCGAACGAATTCGGGCCCCTTCCGAAGCACAACGACATAGTTGATGCCACCCTACTACATGCGCTTCATATCGGCGCCGTGGACTTTCTTGTCAGCCAGGACAGAGGCCTTCACGAGCGGGCCAGGCGCCATTCTCGAGAACTCGGTCGCCGGGTGCTCTATGTAGCAGACGCCGTTTACCTCCTTCGAACGACCTATGAGCCGATCGAAGCGCCGGTGCGTTTCATCGATGAGGTCGCCGCTCATGCGATACCTCTGACGGACATCATCTTTGACAGTCTGCGCGAGGACTATCCGGGTTTCGATAAATGGTGGACGGAAAAATGTGTAAAGCAGCGTCGTCTTTGCTGGATCATCGAAGACGACGGAATTGCCGGCCTTCTCGTCAGAAAGGATGAGATCGGCTCGGACACCGACGCGACTGAAAAAGCCAACAAGATACTGAAGATCTGCACGTTCAAGGTTCGGCCGGATAGACGCGGCCTCAAGCTCGGTGAGCTGCTTTTGAAGAAGGTCTTCTGGTTCGCTCAGAAGAACAAATATGACCTCGTCTATGTCACCACGTATGAGGGGCAGACCTCCCTAATCGATTTGCTTGAGTATTTCGGGTTCAGGCATACCGCGACAAAAAAGGACGGTGAGAGGGTCTATGAAAAACGCATGGGTATGCGCGCTCCCACGCCGATAGATGGCGACAATCACTTTGATGTCCATCGGCTGAATTATCCGCGCTTTCCTATCGTGCCGGACACCGCGGCGTTCGGTATCCCGATTAAAGAGGACTACCACGATATCCTCTACCCAGATCTCATGCAGCAGAAACAGTTGAATCTATTCGGAGCGCTTGGGGTGGAGGGAGGTCCGCGACGGCCGGGCAACGAGAATGCACGACGAAGGCTTGTTTTCCAGCACTTGCAGGCCAGTGATCTCATCAAGGCGGAGAGGCGGGAGCGCCAAGGCAAACCTGTCGCCCACGATCTTCTGCGCGAGGGAAATATCGACGACAACCAGGCCCTTCTGATATCCGGCTTCATGAGATACGCTCCGGAAGATGGATTGGTCGTTCTCGACGGTCACACCGTCATAGACACCCCTGATGGCCTCGTGGAAATTTCGCCTTCGGTTTTTTCGGCGATCGATGTTTCCCGCTTCGTTGTCCTGGTCGATGACGTAGAAAAGATCGCCTTGCGACGTTTATCTGACACACGGAGAACGAGACCGACCCGATCACATGAAGAGCTTGCTGAACATCAAGAGCGGTCCGTACTTGCGGCCTATCGTGCGGCGCTGGCTCTCAGTGTCCCTCTGTTCATTGTCCCCTTGAACGAACATCCGGATATCGTAATGTTTCTCGATTGGTAGTTCGTTTCACCAACGGAGGTGGCGTTGCTATTTGGGCATCGTAGCTAGGCCGCCATGCCTGTCGGTGTACAGTGGACTAAGACCGCCAGTCTGTTCAAGCCAACGCCGATAGCCGGAAAATTCAGGTCCGCCCATGTTGATCGAAAACTCCACCCCGAATATCGTCAAGACAAGAACCATTCGCTTTGCTCGGTAACAAGAAAACCGAACTCGTGGACGATCTGTTCTGCTTTGCCCTCGAGCCCAAAAGTCTTTCCGTTTTGATGATAAATGGTCCTGATGTGAACGGGCCAAGGGCTGATATAACCCTTCCTGGCATGATCGTGCAGAACGTCAAGCTGCGCCTCGTCACAGAGATAGGTGATACCTTGTGGGAAATCGACCAGGCGCAAGGCCATTGCTTCCAGAGCGATCTTCGCTAAGAATCGCGAGACAACTTGCGTGTCGGGGAGGTCTCTGGCCAGTGGAAACAGCATCGTTCCTTCCTTGGCCTGGAGAATTTTCGCGAGATCCGGCTCCGACACCTGAACCGACGTGAAATCATACTTCGGATATCGCGTAAGCAGTGCCGGTATATCCGGTGCTATTAACCCGGTTATCGATGGGATATTGCCGCGCTTGCTTTCAAGGTCCTGCTGGAAACGCAACTGTCGAACGGCTGGCAGATCCAGAAACGGTTTTCGACCTTTCTAGAAAAGTAATTGTTACAACCGTCGCATACGATGCCCTTCGGCAAAACATGCTGTCGATTTCCCAGAGATTCAGGCACTAAGGCGGGATCGCGCGCCGGAATATTCTCCCAGAAATCCGCCGAGCTAATCGACTGGGGGCCTTTGACAGGTGTAGGCACCGGATGGATTGTGGCAGCGCTCCCCTCGATCCGGACCACGCCGCGTTCGATTATCAGCGTTTTCGCGAGGATGCCCGGAACCACAAGGATGTCGCCGGTGCCGCTTTTCCACGTCGCCAACTCGACCAGCGCGAAGGCGAAATGCACGCCCGCATGACTTTGCAGGAGCGCGCCGAGCGCCGCCGCGAATGCCGTCGCCGAGCACGATGGCGAGCATCCGCCCGCCACGGAGATTGAGCGACACCGCGTCGATGAAGGAAGCCTCCGCCAGAGCGTCGGGGCGCTCGCGGTTGAAGTCATAAAGCTGTCGTGGCGCACCCCGTCCCCGCGACACGGCCTTCTCAAACTCATCGAAGGTCATGGTTCTGGCGTTGATCAGGCTCTGCCGGGCGCTCAAATGCGATCTTGCAACGCTCGGCCAAGGCATCCCAGCGGGGCAACCGCCCGAACCGAAGCGATAAGCGCAGGCGACGGTGCGCCGCCTGCGTCTACCCGGGTAGATTCTGCCAGCCCTATTTCACTATCAGGTCGGTCTGCTGATGCATGGCAAGGTGTTCCTGGAGGACTTCAATGGCGGCCATAGCTACATCAGGGCCGCAGGAGGCAGCAGCGGTCGCAAGTTTCTGCAGGAGAACATCGGGGTCCTGGTACTTCAGCCGCTCCTCGATCGTCATGCTGCCCATGAAGTCGCCGCAAACAAGCTCAAGGGCGGCGTTGTCGTTCTTCGTGCCGCTTTGAGCCTTAGCCCTTTCGAGAGCCAACTCTACAATTTCGGCCTGTCCCTGATAAAGGCGGAAGGTCTTGGCCTGTTTTTGCTCCTCGCCGCCTTCCAGGCTCTTGCCTTTCGCTTTCGCCTTCCGGACGAGTTCGTTGAGATCACCCCTCGACATCTCTTCTGCCGCCTCAAGCCACTCCGCTGCGTTTTCGGGGGTAAGGACGCCTGAGATCGCCCGCAGCTTGGTCCAGCCGATGGCGTCAAGCTGCGCGGCAGAAATCTTGCAATTCGAAAGGACGTCGTAGATGCGCATCAAGGCGTACGCTCTCGCCCGCTTGATGCTCTTTCCCTTCTCGAGCCATTCATTGAAGGACGAGTGAGGAGCGAACCAGCCTTTTCGTTTCACGAGCGATAGCCGACCGCCCAGCCGGAAGGCCGTCTTGTCGTAAAGATTTGCCGAGGAGTCGATATCGCTGAGGGTCTCGTCGAGATCTGCGTTCTCGATTTCATGAACGAGGTCGCCAAGTTCGCTGTAGGGCTCGGTCCATCCGGCAGGCGCGGGAAGGCTCGTCTGCGGCCCCTCAGTTTGAAGCGCCGCTTCGACAAGCGCATCGTGACCAATAGGGACGACGGCATTGTCGGGCGCGGCGGGCATTTTCTTTCTGGTGATATTGACTGGCATCTGTGGAGGCCTTTCCTGAAAAATGGAGAGGCACCGACACGCCTGTCGAAAGACATAGAGAGCCCCCGAACAGTTTTCATGTCGGTGCCCTCCTTGGCTATGGCCAGACATCTGAGAACTCGGGATGATCCGTCCTCACCCCGCATATCTGGCTCAATGGTCGAGCATGCGGGAGGAGACATCAGAAGCCCGATCTTGATCGAGATCCTGCGGGAGCGCAAAGCGCGGATTCCGAGACGTTTCTCAGCGTCTGTTGGAGCGGAACGTAGTGTGCATTTTTTTCAAAGGCAAGCAATCAACCAGCTTGACCACGGCAGTCCACCCGGGTAGATACCGCACTGCCTGTGGCGACAAGGAGGTCGATCCGCTGTAAAAAGCGGCAGGCGCACGGAAGTGCGCGACCTCCCTTTGAGCGCACTCCAAGGAAAGGAGAAGCGCGGTGCCAGTTGCCCTGATCGAAGGCGTTCCGTTCGAACACAATCTTCCCGACGCCTATTTAAAACGGGTGCGGAAGGAAATCGATCTCGCGCGCAGGACCACAAAAAAGCTGACCCAGAACCTCATTCAGTCAATCCAGAGCTGTGACCAACTGGCGAAGCAGGAAGCCGTCACCGCACTTCTCACCGATCAGGGCGTAAAGCTCGTCTCCGCCCTCAGCGCCAATCGGAAGCTCGCGGCCTCCAAACGCAAGACCCTCGACGAATGCCTTGAGGTCTCGACCACGCTCGACCTTTGGCATCCCATCACGGAACCGGTGCGGGTCTGGCCGATCATGAAGTCGAACGGCGGCTATCGCATGATCCACGATCACGGTTTGCGGCACAGGACGGCGCAGCACCTCGTCAAGCGCGTGCTCGACGTCTTCTTTGTGCCCCGCTCCTTCCAGTATACCCATCTCGGCTATCAGGCCGCGATCCAGCAGACGAAGGCTTTCATCACGCAAGGTTATGTCCATGTCGCGCATCTGGACATCACCGACTTCTTTGGCAGCTTCGAACTCGAGAAGCTGCTTTCCGAGCTGCCCTTCAAGCAGGCAACGGCAGGAGCGCCCTCCAATGGGGGGCTACCGCCCCAATCGGGGAAAGGGAAAGGACTGCCGCTCCCGCATGAAGTGGTGGAGCATGTCGTCACAGGACGACACATGGCTGTGCGCTTGAAGCTCAGGAAGAATCCCTATTGGAATTCTCCCCTCGCTTCCTCTGCACAGTTGCTTGACACCGCCCGCCTGGGAATTCCCCAGGGCTCGGCTTGTTCATCGGTCGTTGCCGCCTATACGGTTTCGGGTCTGGAGTGGTCTCCCACTCCGGATGTGAAGCTCGTCAATCTGGCTGACGATTTCCTGCTTCTCGCAAAAAGCCCAGAGCTTTGCGCGGAGGAAACCGATGCACTCGCCGAGGCCATAGGGAAGCTCCCGGGCGGGACTTTCAAACTCAAGCTCAAGACCGCGACAGAGGCCAGCAACGGATTTCAGTTTCTGGGGCACCACATTCAACTCGTCGACGGCTCGCTTCAGGTCACCCCGACCCTTGCGGCCGACGAGGACCTTGTAGGAAAGCTCGACGACCTCGAAGTGAAACTCGGCGAGATCGTGTTTCTCAAGCTATCCAAGACCGTCGAGGTCGACAAGAAGGCCGCGATCCAGTCCCTCGCGAAGTCCGTCGCCATCCTGACTGGATGGAAGTCCGCCTTCTCCCAATGCTCGGACATCGACGGCTTCATCGCGCCCTATGTCGATACGCTGAGCTGGTGGCTTGATGAGATCGGTGCGACCGTCGACGACCTCAAACAGGCTATCAGCCCCGATATGGAGTACACGCCAAGTTTCTATGCCTTGGGGAAATAATCCGACTGGCGTCGGGGAGGGGGAACAGTCTTGGCGCGAGCTTGGCTTGCGGGACCATTATCGGCTTCCCCCCGAGGAGGAGCCCGTCGCGCTGGGTTGGACGCAAATTTGCCATCCGCCAAGGCTATCGTTTACATCATTGATTAAATTTGCGGAATTTCAGCATGGTGACTGTTCTCGAAGAAGTCGCGCCCCAGCGGGCTAGCGGCGGCACGGCGAAGTTTTCCATCATTGATGGTCGCATCCCGATCATGCTGGGCGGCATAGGCCATCGCACATTCGCCAACAAGGAGCGGATCGCCGAGATCATCGCAACCGAGTCCAAGAAGTTGAAGGCGCGCTATCCGAACTCTCCTTTCGTTATTCTTTCCCCCCTCGCGGAAGGTGCGGACCGGCTCATCGCAAAGGTCGTGGTAGAGCATTTGGACGCCGAACTGATTGCGGTGCTCCCCATGCCGCGCAACGAATACGAGAAAGACTTCGCGAGCGAGGAGTCCCGGGCCGAATTTGCGGCGCTCATCGGCAAGGCGACCGCCGTGAAGGTGGCGCCCACGCCGGAGAACGATATCTCCTGGAAAGAACCGGGGGACGAGCGGAACGCCCTATATGCCCGCGCGGGCGCTATCATCGCCGACCACGCGCAGATCTTGTTCGCGATCTGGGACAGCCGCCCTGCGAAAGGCACGGGCGGCACTGCGGACCAGGTCGCGTGGTTCGACCGCGGCTATGCTCCGTCGGCCTACTCCCTTTACGGTGCGCAGATTTCGCCGCTCGACCCCCCGGAGCCCGGTCTTCGCATCGCCATCGATCCGATTTCACTCGACGTCGAAGAGATCGTGAACCCGCAAGCGGCTAACAGGACGAAGCCGGATGCTCGGCGCAGCAATATCCTTTCGATCCTGAAACGCACCGACCGCTACAACAAGGATGTGCTCGGTCATCGCAGCGTGATCGAGGGCGAGGGAAAAGACCCCGCTGGTGAATGTAAGTCCGGCCTCGCCGCAAGCGTCTTCAACGCAGCGGATCGGTTGTCGTCACATTTCGCGAGCATCGCCCGTTTCAACGATGCCGTGATCTACGGGCTTGCGATCATCGCTATCATCTCCTTCAACTTCATCAACAAATTCCCGATCGCGGTCAGCATCTATCTCGTCGTCACGGTCGTCATGCTCGCGCTCTTTTACTGGGTCAGGTTCCGTTCTGTCGACAATCGGTTCCTTGAATACAGGGCGCTTGCCGAGCCCTTGCGCGTCTTCCGCTTCTGGCGGCAGACAGGCGTGAGCCGTTCGGTGTGGCTGTCCTATCTGGCCCGGCATGACGGGGTCGTTCACTGGCTACGCCACGCAACGAGAACCGTGGAATTTTGTCAGGACTCCGTCAGCCCTCCCCAGAAGACGACCGAGCATGCAATCGAGGCGGTCAAGCGCGACTGGGTGCAGGATCAGCTGACTTGGTTCTCGGAAAAGCGGCTGCCTGAACATGAACGACGCTGGAAACGGTTTCGCCTTTTCTGGCGGATCGTGATCGGAGCATCGTTCGCGCTTTCCATTGCGCTCTTCCTGATGACATTTCTTCCCGCCCGACCCTTCGCGCCTCTTTTCAGTTTCTTCGGATATACTCCAGAAGCAGGCGCGACCTTGTGGCAGGAACTGGTGAAACCGGACGACAACGGCGATCTTTGGCAAGCAGTTCTGGCCTTTCTCGCTGCAAGCGGTCTCGCGGCGAGAGGCTACAGCCAGCGTCGCGGCGATGCCGACATGGCCAAACAATACGCCTCGCAAAGACGGATTTTCGAGACGGCGAATGTTATGTTGCGGGAGGTAGGAACGCCGGGCACAGAGTGGACGGCCGAGCAGATCCTTGAGCGTCTTGGCGACGAAGCCTTGCAGGAACAGGCCGAATTTGTCTGGCTTCGCCATTCACGGCCCTTCGAGATGCCGCAGTAGGAGGGGCGCGATAAAGCATGCCGTCGAATGGTCGACTTGTCGTCGATGGGGCATCGCCCCGGTTCGCCGCAGCGCTGGAAACACAAGGCCGCCGCTACAGGAAAGTGGCCGAGGTTCGCGCCGACCGCGTTTCGCGGCCGCAGCCGGTGAAAACGGTGCTTTTGAACGGCCAGACCGAAACCACGAACCGCGCCGAGAAGGGCGACTACATCGTGACGGCCGGCACGGGCGAGCGCTGGGTGGTGAGGCCCGACGCCTTCGCGCAGCACTATTCAGCGAAGCCCGGTGCGAAAAACGTCTATGTCGCGCAAGGCGAGGTGATTGCCGTGCAGAACCCCTTCGGCTGTCCGATCGAGATCATCGCGCCGTGGGGAAAGAAGCAGGCGGGCGAGGCGGATTGCATGGTCGCGGACGCGCTCGATCCGGCCACCGGCGAGCGAGGGGGCGAGCCCTATCTCATCGCCCGCGCCGAGTTCGAAGGGAGCTACCGGGCCGTCTGAATGCGCGCGCCGCTCAGGGCCTTTCTTATTGCTCCCAACTAGATGACATTCCGGACGTCGGCGACGAGCGTATCGAGCGTCGAGTAGACCATTCCGTCCAGCTTGCGATCCTTCACGGTTTCGACGTGATATTTCAGGTTGCGCCGGAAAGCAGCCAGCATATGTTCAAGCGAGCGGTGCTGCACAGCTTTCAGAATTTCTGCCTGCTTCCCCTCAAGAGCGAACTGCCGCTTCTTGAGGCGCGTCATCCTCGGTGAATCGACAAGAGGGTAGACGGTGGTCGGGAGGTCGATGCAAAAGGTGACGCCCTTGCGAATGCCGCCGCTGTAAAACCAGCCGGACCAGCCCCGCTTGCCGCGCGCGCCTTCCGTCTCGATTGCACCTCGCTCGACGCTTATTCCTTCTGCCTTCAGCACGGCCTGAATTTGTTGCCAGTCGGAATGCCAATCCTTCTTCAGAAGGGAGGGTGGCTCGACAACGACAAGTGTCTTCAACTCGACGGCCTTGCTTCGTGTCTTGAACAGGCGCGCGATGCGCTTCTTCTGCTCGATCGTCAGCGTACACGTGCTGCCCGAGAAGCCTCCGGGCGCGATGAAGCGCATCACGGCGTTGATGAAATATCCAAGCGCGAGGCCCGACGGACCGGAAATATCCACGAGCGGCAGCCCCTCGAAATGAGATGTGAGGATGTTAGCCGACATATCCCCTCGGGCATCCGCGCTTGACAGGAAAAAGGCGAGCCTGTCGTAGAGATCACGCTGTGTGGCGCTCTTGGAGCCTTCCACAAAATCATCATCCAGATTGAATCGGGTGATGACCTGCGTTCCGCTGAAATAGAAGGGAACCTTCTCATCCTGAGAGACGAAAATATGGGGTATGCCAAGCGCGTGGATGATCGCCGCCTCGTAGGCGACGTTTGGCCGTCCTCCCGTCAGGTCGATCACGACAAGATCAGCCTGCTCCACATAATCGAGCACCATCTGTACAATGACATTCTGGCTTGGAGCGTCCGGCGTGATCACGCGAAAAGCCGCCCCTGCTGACTGAAGACTTCGAGACATCTGCTGGAGTATCTCCCCCAGACGTCGGGTAATACTTCTGCCGGTTACGATGTCTCCCTCGCGTTTCTCCATCGGGCCAAGCACAAGAAGATTGTATTCCACGGACAACCTCTAATAATCATTAGACTGAAAAATGAGCACCGAGCACACGCGATGCTCCCGGGCAAGACATAATTAAAATTGTGGCTTTTGTGGCCGCCGCGCCTGAATCGCGCTGGCGTCAATAGTGCCCGCTCGTGCCCCGCCAACCCTGAGATGATGCACCGCCAGTGGGCGCACTCTGTAACTTCGGTCCAAACGAGTTTGCTGGCGGCGTGGGTCGCAGTCACCCTCCATTGGGCGTGCTGTGTAACGTCGTACGCATGCCTGTGCACATCTTGTACACGGTCGCAGTCACCCTCCATTGGGCGTGCTGTGTAACCAGCATGTTCGCGGTAAATGCGAGAACCAGGAGGTCGCAGTCACCCTCCATTGGGCGTGCTGTGTAACCCCTCCCTTATAACCCATTGATCGGCCTTGGGCAATAAGCCTGTTTTGACGACTCTCCGCCAGCCCCCCGCTTTTGGCGGCGTTTGCTGCAAGAAATCGCCCGATATTTTTCTGGTATACCTCGCTGCTGCAATGACTTGCTGACTCGGCAGCCCCTCGTTCCGGAACGCCAGAAAGTGTGATAGACTGTATCCTGAATATCCGGACTGCATTTTTACCGATCGATTTTGTCGGAGCCTGTTCATGAAAATTGTTCACCCCTATGGAACGAGCCGCAGCAAGGAACGCGACGGAAAGCTGCGCAGGGTATTGATCGCCAATTCGGCCCCACGGGCTGAGCGTGAAGTCACCGAATTTGCTGCAAGCCATAATGAACTCGTCATCGCTCAATGGATATCGACGATCGACAAGATCGCATGCAAGCCGACTGGCGACAAGAAGCCCACCACCGCTCAGCAGAAATTTCGCGACCGACTGGGCGAGGCCTGCTGGCAGCGGTTGCTTGCTGGGGAACGTCTCAGTTGGGCAAGCGACGATGAGAAGCAGAGTCTGGTGGACCTGTGGCAGTTCAAGACCCACCCCTATAAGGACGGCAGCGAGCCGACGGAACCCCGCGTCAAGGGCCGTTGGTACGGAGTCTTCGCCGGAAACTGCGCCCCCGAAAGCGCCGATGCCGCGAAGATCGCCGAGGGTATCGAGGAGGATCTCTATTCATGCGAGTATCGCCGAGGCTCCAACGCGCGGCTGAAGACCGAGGGCAGGATTGCGCGGCGGGCGAAAAGCATCGAGCGCAATGTCTTTCGGAAGCCCGAGGACGCGAAGGGCAAAGCCGCGCCAGGATGGACGGACGCGGACATTCAGGATTATATAAAGGCGGGTGATCCCGTTCGGAAAATCCGGGCCGAGGCCGCGAAGGCGCAAGGCCGCGTTCACCTGTCCCTTGCTGGCAAGGTTCTGTTCGAGCATTGGGGCACGGTGTTTCGCGACCGCAGCGGCGCCGTGCGGAGCAGGGAGGATGCGAAAGGCGATCATCCTGGCATGGTCGCGTTGCACGATGAACTCAGGCAGGTCTACCGGCATCTGCTGAAGCGCACGAAAAAGGACACGCCGGAAAACCTGAAGAAGAACGGGCAGCGGAAGCTTCCGGGCCTTTTGCCGCTCGACATCCATGCGGCGCTGGCGCTCTCCACGCGGCATCGAAACAACGCCGAGCTTGCGAACCTGCTGCGGCTTGGCAAGATCGTCCACTATTCGGCCTCCGAAGGCGGTGTCGACCGAACCGTCACGATCCAAAATCACTGGCCCGAGGACATTTCCGGGAGCCGCTTCTGGCAAAGCCCCGGACAAGCGGAAATCAAGCGCGCCGAGGCTTTCGTCCGCGTCTGGCGGCAAGCGCTGGTGTTCGCGCGCTGGACGCTGACGGATTGGGTGTCGATGAAGGCCGGTCCGTTCACGAAGGACATACTTGGCGGGGAGAACCGAATTGACGAGGCGCTGGGAAGAAAGAATTTCGATCCCGAAATCTTCGACCGCAAGTTGCTCCTGCTTTTCGGGAGCAGGAAAGAGCTTTTCGGGCTCGACTCCGATGACCGCCGACGCCAATTCCTGCGCGGATTAACTAACGGGGCGAGGAACCTGCGCAACGCAGCTTTTCACTTCACCGGACGTGGGCGTTTACTCGACGAGTTGGGCCGATTGCCCGGTCATCTTGGAGAGGTGGCTCTGGCCTCTGCCCAGGAGCTGTGGAGCGAAGATGCGCGAGGGTTCTCCGCTCGCCTGAAGGCCGACCTTAAGGCGGCTCACGTACAGAAATATCTGACACAAAGCCAAGTAAAACAGGTTTTCACGGCTCTGGCTGGCGTGTCGGCCGAAGATGTTCCGCTCCCGCGCTTTTCACGGGTACTGCTGCGCAAGAAAGGCGCCTGGGGGCATTTACGGCTGCCTGACCCTGCCAACCTGGGTGCTCTGGAGCAGAAGCCCGCGCGTGCCTGCCAGTATACGCTGTTGAAGCTTCTCTATGAACGACCCTTCCGCGCCTGGCTGAAAGAGGTGAAAGCGGAAAAGATATCCGTCTGGATCGACAAGGCGATCGATCGCGCCACAAAGGCGGCGAAACGTCAGAACGCGCACAAGAATGAGGTTGCCGAGCGCGTCATCGCAGCCAAGGCTTGAGCGTCTCCCGAAGCTGGCGCAGGACGGAGATATCATCAGTTTCTTCAAGCTCTTGTCCGCAGAAACCGCAAGTGAAATGCGAGTGCAGCGCGGATATGAAAGTGACCCCGAAGCAGCGCGCAAGCAGGCTGGATATATCGATGATCTGCTCTGCGACGTGACAGTTCTTGGGTTCAGCGCCTATCTCCAGACAAAGCGCCTCGATTGGCTGCTCAATATCCAGCCGGACGAACCCGCCCCAGCCTCTCCCAGGTGCTCTCTGGAGAGTGTCGCTGGTCCTGAAGTCAAACCCGGGACCGATTGGCAACCAGCGCTATATCTCATTTTGCATCTGTTGCCGGTTCAATCGGCTGCGCAACTGCTCCATCAGCTTGTGAGGTGGAACATCGCGGCAGGACTGCCTGAGGATGAAACAGCCGATGAGTCAGATGTCACTTGGCAGGACAAGCCCGGCTTGAAGCGCCTTCTCAGCACGTTTTCACTCTATCTCGACATGCATGACGCGAAATTCGAGGGTGGGTTCGCTCTGACAGGGTGCGATGGCTTCCGGAAGCTTTTCAAGACAGAGGCGGGATTTAACCGAGTCTTTCCGAAAGACGCCGAGATGGACGGCCGCATTCCCCGGCGCGGCCTTCGGGAGATCATGCGGTTTGGTCATCTGCCGCTAATCCTAAGCATCTCAGGCGCAAAGCGCATCGATGACACAAGTATCGATTGTGTGGCTCACAAGGAACAGGCGTCTCCAGGTAACCCTTCGCGGATCGCCGAGATGCAAAAGCGTCGCGAAGAACTTCATGCCAATTGGGTCAGAGCGAGGCGAGGCGAAAGATTGTCCGCCGCTGACCTGCGTAAATATGCCGAGCTTGTTTCGGATATATCGTTAGCGGTGTTCTCAGACCATGGGATCAGCGTTTTGGCTGGCGGCATAGGCCCAAGGCATGAGTTCATCGATTTTGCGCATCGGCCAGCCGTTGACGAGGCGTGAGAGAATGCTGGCGAGATAGGCCTGGGGATCGACGCCGTTCAGTTTGCAGCTCTCGATCAGGGAGGCGACGATTCCCCAATGCTCTGCTCCGCGGTCGTGGCCGGCGAAGAGTGCGTTTTTCCTGTTCAGAGCCAGAGGCCTGATGGAACGC
>NZ_JAHFZG010000003.1 GCF_018619475.1 Rhodomicrobium sp. Az07 | reverse complement strand
CGCCCCCGACGCGCGGGGGCGGTGTTCCCCGCCCACGCGGGGATGAACCGTCATGGGTCAGCTGTTCGTGATTGCCGGGCTTGTGTTCCCCGCCCACGCGGGGATGAACCGCCGCCGTTTCCCCATGAACAACATCGCACACGGTGTTCCCCGCCCACGCGGGGATGAACCGCAACAGCAAACAAAACTTAGCGAAGATGCAGAGTGTTCCCCGCCCACGCGGGGATGAACCGGCTAGTCCGATGCCGAGGTCCGTTTTCCCGCCGTGTTCCCCGCCCACGCGGGGATGAACCGCGCCGGCATTGCGCCCCCGACGCGCGGGGGCGGTGTTCCCCGCCCACGCGGGGATGAACCGTCATGGGTCAGCTGTTCGTGATTGCCGGGCTTGTGTTCCCCGCCCACGCGGGGATGAACCGACGGTGCAGACATAAATATAGTTCTCGTCGACGTGTTCCCCGCCCACGCGGGGATGAACCGCGTTGCGAGCGCTTTAAGCGCGGTTGTCAGATGTGTTCCCCGCCCACGCGGGGATGAACCGATCGCGGTTTCGCCCGCCAGAAGCGGGGAAATGTGTTCCCCGCCCACGCGGGGATGAACCGCCTTATCGCTCTGTCAAAACGACTGGTGATGTGTGTTCCCCGCCCACGCGGGGATGAACCGACCGCTGATCTGGCTCGTGCTGACTTCAACCTGTGTTCCCCGCCCACGCGGGGATGAACCGCTCTTTCAGCCTCTCGGTGAGCTTGACGTACAGTGTTCCCCGCCCACGCGGGGATGAACCGGTTTGAAGGGCGCGGGCAAGCACATCAAGCAGGTGTTCCCCGCCCACGCGGGGATGAACCGACACATTGGTTTTGTCAAATGTGTAGCAAAATGTGTTCCCCGCCCACGCGGGGATGAACCGCTGCCCACAAGAGTAAGCGGCTCGACATTTAGGTGTTCCCCGCCCACGCGGGGATGAACCGCCGCGCGGGAACGCGCTCACCGTCTCGCTTTGGTGTTCCCCGCCCACGCGGGGATGAACCGCTTGCGGACGCGCTCGTCGTTACTTCAGAAAAGTGTTCCCCGCCCACGCGGGGATGAACCGGGAGCAGCCCGGCCAACTCATCGGCGAGCGCGGTGTTCCCCGCCCACGCGGGGATGAACCGGGGCTTCTTTGGTATGCGCTCAAATCGGGCGCGTGTTCCCCGCCCACGCGGGGATGAACCGGGGTTGATGCGCGACAGCGAGACGCGCGCTCCGTGTTCCCCGCCCACGCGGGGATGAACCGTCCTGGCTGTGGCGGTGGCTGTCCCGCCAGACGTGTTCCCCGCCCACGCGGGGATGAACCGGCGGCCCACGTGTCGGGGTGGATACGCTCGACGTGTTCCCCGCCCACGCGGGGATGAACCGATTATTTCACCAGTTCTCGTCCGTGGGAGCAAGTGTTCCCCGCCCACGCGGGGATGAACCGCGATCCGCCGCCGACGTGAGCCCCGCCAGCGCGTGTTCCCCGCCCACGCGGGGATGAACCGAAACCCCGCGCTATGGCGGGGCTTTCCAGGCTGTGTTCCCCGCCCACGCGGGGATGAACCGTCAGGCAAAACCGCGTTTGCTCTGGACACTGAGTGTTCCCCGCCCACGCGGGGATGAACCGTCTTCGCCCGGGTGGTAGCCGCCGCATTCGGCGTGTTCCCCGCCCACGCGGGGATGAACCGGCCGCGCGGCGCCAGCGTGGGGGGGAGTGATTGTGTTCCCCGCCCACGCGGGGATGAACCGGCCTCGGATTTCGCGGTTCCGAGCAAGAGAAAGTGTTCCCCGCCCACGCGGGGATGAACCGCGCGCGTATCGGGACTCCTTCTACATCCGCGAGTGTTCCCCGCCCACGCGGGGATGAACCGCCGTTCGCCTTGGCTGCCTCGACGTTTAAGGTGTGTTCCCCGCCCACGCGGGGATGAACCGGAACGGACCGAGCTTTTTGATCTCATGGGCGCGTGTTCCCCGCCCACGCGGGGATGAACCGCCGAGTATCCAGAAGCCGATTTGCAGCGCGACGTGTTCCCCGCCCACGCGGGGATGAACCGCATATGACATGCTCGCGGCATTCAAGGCGTTCGTGTTCCCCGCCCACGCGGGGATGAACCGTTGCGTCGCGCCAGTTGTGGGGGCGCGTGAAGGTGTTCCCCGCCCACGCGGGGATGAACCGGAAAACGCAGCGAGGTGGTCTGATAATTCAGTGTGTTCCCCGCCCACGCGGGGATGAACCGTTAGTTGAGGGCCAGTCAGTAAGTCGCTACTAGTGTTCCCCGCCCACGCGGGGATGAACCGGTCCATGCCTGACGGTCGATTTATTTACGGACGTGTTCCCCGCCCACGCGGGGATGAACCGGGCAACGAGTGGACGCGCGTGACCCGCAACATGTGTTCCCCGCCCACGCGGGGATGAACCGGAGGTGGGCGGGACTTGGCGGCCCCGCCCGATGTGTTCCCCGCCCACGCGGGGATGAACCGCGTCCCGTGAGAACCGGGCCTCGATCCGGCTGGTGTTCCCCGCCCACGCGGGGATGAACCGCCACTCCGCCTGTTCTGGCGTTGGCTCCATCCGTGTTCCCCGCCCACGCGGGGATGAACCGCCTGGAAAAACTCGCGAGGCCAGCGGTGATATGTGTTCCCCGCCCACGCGGGGATGAACCGCCGAGTCCCTCACTTCTGATCCATCGATAGAGGTGTTCCCCGCCCACGCGGGGATGAACCGCGTCACCTTACCGAGGCGCTTTCCGAGCCGATGTGTTCCCCGCCCACGCGGGGATGAACCGATTGCGCCACGGGGTAATCTGCAGGGTAAACAGTGTTCCCCGCCCACGCGGGGATGAACCGTCGAGCGCGATGAGCGCGTTGCCCATGTTCTCGTGTTCCCCGCCCACGCGGGGATGAACCGGTGTTGGCAAAGTCCACAAAGACCGCCGACGAGTGTTCCCCGCCCACGCGGGGATGAACCGCACACGGCTGCGCCGAAACTCGTGGTCGGCGGGTGTTCCCCGCCCACGCGGGGATGAACCGCGTTAGCCCTCGGCGGCGGGAGCCGTTACGCAGTGTTCCCCGCCCACGCGGGGATGAACCGGCAAATACCCCTATGAGGGCCTGATCTCCGAAGTGTTCCCCGCCCACGCGGGGATGAACCGCCGCGGCGGTTGTCGCGGCGGGACCGGATAGGGTGTTCCCCGCCCACGCGGGGATGAACCGGCCGAAAAATAAAGGGGAAACCGATTTATAATGTGTTCCCCGCCCACGCGGGGATGAACCGTTATCGAAAATTACGTGCCGCCGCTTGGCCAGGTGTTCCCCGCCCACGCGGGGATGAACCGCTTGGCCTGTGTATCGCTGTGAGCGCTGTACGGTGTTCCCCGCCCACGCGGGGATGAACCGGCCCGGCGCGCGATGCGGCAAGGCGCCCTTGCGTGTTCCCCGGCCACGCGGGGATGAACCGCCCCCTTGGGCGAGCCCCGCATGAATTGCAGCGTGTTCCCCGCCCACGCGGGGATGAACCGCCCGCCACCTCGATGAGCGGCGGATGCACGGTGTGTTCCCCGCCCACGCGGGGATGAACCGAGCAAGACGGCCAGCTGCCAGGAGATCGCTCTGTGTTCCCAGCATCCGTTCGATGCGGACCGGCAAGGTTTTCGGGAAAGGATCGCGAATGACAGGGGAAACCAAGACGCGCCTTGCCGTGATGGCGCTGGTTTACATGATGGTGAACGCCGTGCTGTTCGGCGCGGGCATGCTGCTTTTTTTGAACGGCGAGTCGATCGGCCCGCACGATCAGGCGAGCGCGGGAATCTGGAGCGTCGTTGCGGCGAGCTTCATCCTTGCCGCGCCGATTGCGTGGTGGCTGACGCCGAGGCTCAGGGCGCGGCAGGGGCGCCGCGGAGTGTCCGAACGGGATCGTATCGAGGCGGACGGCAAGAGATGACAGCGCGGCATCAGGCGCGCAAAAGCCCCCGGTTTTTACCCGGAGGCTTTTCATGCCGCGTGGCGAAAAGGGCCGTTCACGCCGCAGCGCTTGCGGACTCCGCCAAAGGCTCGCCCGCGTGGGCTCCGGCAAAGCGGACGCCGTCGAGCGCCACATAATGCGAACGGAACACCTTCCGGTCGAAAATGACTGTTCCGTAGAAGTAGAGGCGCGGGACGGCGTCCGCCAAGCCCTTTGCGGTAGCGTAGGCGTCCCACTCCTTGCCAGCGTTCAGCCATGACGCGTCGTCGAAGCCGGGCGCGGGCGCCATGCACGGCCCAGCCTCGCCCCCTGTCGGCGGTTTCAGAAAGGCGAACTCGCCCATCTGATCGTCGCGGCGGGCGAAATCGCGGCGCGTGAAGGACAGTTTACGGCTGCTGAACGTGGAGAGAATGACGACCTGCTTGCCGGACCATTTGTAGCGTGGCACGCCGAACAACGAATATTTCGTGTGAGCGGCAAATTCAGCGAACGTGATGGGCGAGTATTTCACGCCGTTGAACTCATGCGGGTCTACAGGGGTAACGGCCTGTTCAGCATTCTCTGCGATGGGCTCGCCTTGGTCGATCGATTGTTCTTCGGTCATCTCCACCGCATCTCTCTTTGAGGGTTACCGGGGGCGTCCTGCTGAAAGCTCGCATGACGCTGGTATACAAAGGGTAATTCTGCGCCACTGTGGCAAAACGGGGACAGATGTGCAAGGCGTCCATGCGCCGCGCCGACACAGACAAAGGGCTATCCCCATGGACCGGGCTTCCAGGGCGGGGCGTTCGCGACGGGCGGCAGAAAACGCGGCTGCGCCTCATCATAGGTTCGATCCGGGGCGAAACGCCAGAGCGGAATCAACGCGACGCCCGCCGCGAACCCGCCGATATGCGCCCACCACGCAATGCCGCCGCCCGTGTTCGACCCGAGGTCGATGAACCCCTGCGCAAACTGGAAGCCGAACCACACGAGCGCGTAAAACAGCGCGGGCACCTTGAAGAACAGCGGAATGACGACGATCAGGATCAGGATCGTGAGGCGTGCGCGCGGAAACGTGGTCGCGTAGCCGCCGAGTACGCCCGCGATGGCTCCGGAAGCGCCAAGCGTCGGCACGTCCGAGAGCTGGTTGAACCAGGCGTGCACATAGCTCGCCGTGACTCCGCAAAGAAGATAGAAGCACAGAAACTGCCAGCGCCCCACGCGTCCTTCGAGCGACGAGCCGAAGATGAACAGCGTCCACATGTTGAGGATGAGGTGCCACCATCCGCCATGCATGAAGGTGCCGGACACGAAAGGGAAGTAGTCGGTGCCGGAAAGACCGACATAGCCGGCCCAGGCGGGATCGAAATAGCGGCGCGGGATGAGCGCGAATTCGGCCGCGAAGGCTTGCGCCTCGCTCTGGCTCAGGCTCGACTGGTAGAGGAACACAAGTGTATTGATGAGGATCAGCGCGTAGGTAACGATCGGCGCGAACGGGATGCGGATCGAATCTTTGATCGGAAACATCCGGCGCCCCTTGTCTTATGACGCCGCCGACATGCGGTCCTTGAGCGAGCCGAGAACCTCTTCCATGTGGTCGAAGATCCAGTAATGGCCAGCGCCGACAACCCGCACCGGCTTGCAGCGCGGCACAAGCTCGCCGAGATGCAGGGCTGCTGAAACCGGAACATTCCGGTCGGCCAGTCCCTGCCATAGCAGGAACGGCGCCTCGATAGCCTCGAACGGAATATTCCAGCGCTCCGAAAAGATCCTGAACTCCTGCACGACGCCGCGAATGCCGGGCCGCATGCCCTCGGTCACGCCCGCAAGCACGTTTGCCTTGACATCGGGCCGCGACAGGATCGGCGCATCGGCAGGCCCGGCGCGGCGCATCAGCCCGCGAAACATGGCGTCGGGCGCGGCGTTGAACAGGGCGCGGCTCACTGAAAAGACGCCCGTCATCGCGAGCGTGTACTGCGGCATGGAGCGGAAGAAGATCGCCTCGCCGCGCGGCAGATTTGCCGGACCTTCGGGCGCACACATCGGCCCCACCGGGCTGACGAGCGCGGCGGCTGTCACGCGATGGGGCAGGAGTGCTGCGCATGCCGCTGCATATGGTCCACCGCCCGAGACGCCCGCAACCGCGAACCGCTCGATGCCGAGGCAATCCGCGAGCGCGGCAACGTCGCGCGGCCAGTCGACGAGCTTTCGCCCGGGCTGGAAGTCCGACGAGCCGAAGCCCGGCCGGTCGGGGGATATGAGGCGCAGGCCGAGCTTCCGCGCAGGCGCGTCGGCCAGGCGGTACATCAGGCGCGAACCGGGCGTGCCGTGAAAGACGAAGACGGGCAGCCCCGCATCGTCGCCATATTCGGCCCATGCGAGCTTGCGCCCACCTGAAAGCGCCAGCGTTCGCGGTTCCCCCGCCGAATCGGCGTCGTCGCCCTGCCGGGTGCTGGTTGCAAACGCCATGATGCGCCCTCCGGTTGAAACATCGCATGCGGACTTAAATATAGGCAGAAGCGGCCGCGCGAATGAGGTCGCCATTTCGAAATGTTAGCACATCGAGACAATGGGGAGAAAACGGCGAAGGCTGACGATTGTCTATCGCAATCCGCGTGGACCCCTGTGCCGCATTTTCACGGTTTGGTGCCTTTCTTCGGGATTTGTTATCGGGTTATCCACACACTCTGCTTGACACACTCGAACAAAAAGGGAACATATGCCGATCAAAGAGGGTGTATGAGTAAGGTGCTTTCATGCTGACCCCGATTTCACGGCAGATATGGGAAGCCAAATATCGTTTCACGCCGACGGGCGCCGCGCCCGAGCGATCCGTGAAAGACACGTTCGCGCGTGTCGCCAAGGCAGCCGCGTCGGCGGAGCATGAGGCCAGCCGAAAAGACTGGGAGAAGCGCTTTCTCGATGCGATGGCGGATTTCGCCTTCATACCGGCGGGGCGTATTCTCGCGGGCGCAGGCACCGGTCGCGACGTCACCTTGTTCAACTGCTTCGTCATGGGCGAGATCGGCGACGACATGGGCTCGATCTTCGCGAATGTCCGCGAGGCTGCGCTGACGCTTCAGCAGGGCGGCGGCATCGGGCACGATTTTTCTACGCTGCGGCCAAAAGGCGCGCCCGTTAAGGGCGTGGGCGCCGATGCGTCAGGCCCCGTCAGCTTCATGGATGTGTGGGACGCGATGTGCCGGACGATCATGTCCGCCGGATCGAGACGCGGCGCCATGATGGGGACGCTTCGCTGCGACCATCCGGATATCGAAGCCTTCATCGAGGCGAAGGCCGACCCGGCCAGACTGAGAAACTTCAATCTTTCGGTGCTTGTCACGGATGCTTTCATGGAGGCGGTGAAGGCGGATGCGCGCTGGCCGCTCATATTCGAGGGCACCGTTTTTCGCGAGGTGAGCGCGCGCGGTCTCTGGCTGAAGATCATGCGCAGCGCCTACGACTACGCGGAACCGGGCGTGATCTTCATCGACCGCGTCAACGCCGCCAACAATCTCGCCTGGTGTGAGACGATCTCGGCCACGAATCCTTGCGGCGAACAGCCTCTGCCGCCTTACGGCGCCTGCCTTCTCGGGTCGATCAACCTCGCCGCGCTGATCGAAAACCCGTTCGAACCACAAGCCCGGCTCGACGAGGCGCGACTGGAAACGCTCGTCCCGGTCGCGGTACGCCTTCTCGACAATATCATCGACGTGTCGCGTTACCCGCTGCCATCGCAGGAACGCGAAGCGAAGGCGAAGCGGCGGATCGGCCTCGGCGTCACCGGCCTCGCAGATGCGCTGATTTTCTGCGGCGCGCATTACGGCGAGGAGAGCGGACGCGCGCTCGCGGCGTCATGGATGGCGCGCATCTCGCAACTGGCGTATGAGGCCAGCGCCGCGCTCGCGAGGGAGAAGGGCGCCGCCTTTCCGCTTTTCGAAGCCGACGCCTTTCTCGCGCGGCCGTTCCCCGCCTCGCTTCCCTCATCGCTGCAACAGGCCATCCGACAACACGGCATCCGCAACGGCGTCCTGACCTCGATCGCACCCACGGGGACCATCTCGCTTCTGGCCAGCAATGTGTCGAGCGGGGTGGAACCTGTTTTCGACTTCGAATTCAGTCGGCGCGTGCTTCAGCCTGACGGCTCGACGCGCCACGAAACCGTTGAGGATTACGCGGTGCGCATTTTCCGCGAAAAGCGAGGCGATGCGCCACTCCCGCCCGCTTTCGTCGCGGCGCACCAGCTGACGCCGGCTCAACATCTCGAAATGCAGGCCGCGCTTCAGCGCCACGTCGACGCTTCAATATCCAAAACCGTCAATTGCCCGGCTTCCATCCCGTTCGAGGATTTCGAAATGTTGTACGCCGATGCCTATCGCCTGGGCCTCAAGGGTTGCACCGCGTATCGCCCCAACGCCGTAACGGGCGAAGTTCTCACGCCGGCGTCCAGCGAGGAGCAACCGCCAGCACAACCGGCGCTTCCCCTCACGGCAGCCGTGGCGCGCGAAGCACACGCTGTCGAACCGATCCCGCGCGTGCGCGAGCCCGTGCTTTCCGGTTTTACCTACAAGCTGAAATGGCCCGGCTCGGATCATGCCATCTATGTCACCATCAACGACAGCATCGAGGACGGCGAGCGGCGGCCCTTCGAAATATTCATCAACTCCAAAAATCTGGAGCACTACGCGTGGACGGTTGCCCTCACGCGCATGATCAGCGCCATTTTCCGGCGCGGCGGTGACATCGGCTTCGTCGTTGAAGAACTCAAGGCTGTCTTCGATCCGCGGGGCGGCGCGTGGATGGAGGGGCGGTACGTTCCGAGCCTCCTCGCCGCGATCGGCGATATTGTCGAGCGGCACTTCATTCATATCGGCTTTCAAGGCGAGGCTTCCGAACATGCGCCGCGCCGCGTCCACTCTCGGGTTGGAGGCGAGGGCGAGCAGGTGGGAAGGGTGTCTCTTGCGAATTACTGCCCGAGATGCGGGGCGCCGGGGATGGTTTCGCAGGAAGGATGCCGCAGCTGCCGTGTTTGCGGGTTCTCCACATGCAATTGAGCGAGGCTTCAGCTCTTCGGGTGTTCGACCTTTGCGCAACTTGCCCTAGGATTGGCAATCAAACATAAATGACGCTGAAAAAGCGGATTGTGGAGGACGACATGACGGGCAAAATTTATCCGGTCTCCGAGGCCTGGAGTAGTTCGGCCTACATCGATGAAAACAAGTATCGCGCGCTCTACGAGCAAAGCGTCAGCGATCCCGAAGGTTTCTGGGGTGAACAGGCCGCCCGCATCGACTGGATCAAGCCGTTCACGAAGGTCAAGAACACTTCTTATGATCCGCATAATTTATCGATCAAATGGTACGAAGACGGCTCCCTGAACGTAGCCGCGAACTGCATCGACCGTCATCTCGAAACGCGTGGCGACCAGGTCGCCATCATATGGGAAGGCGACGAGCCGGACCTGGATCTCAAGGTCACCTACCGCGAGCTTCACGAGCGCGTCAGCCGATTCGCGAACGTGCTCAAGAAGCACGGCGTCAAGAAGGGCGACCGCATCACGATCTACCTCCCGATGATCCCCGAAGCCGCTTATGCAATGCTCGCTTGCGCGCGCATCGGCGCGATCCATTCGGTGGTTTTCGGCGGCTTTTCGCCGGACAGCCTCGCGAGCCGCATCGTCGACTGCGACTCGAGCGTCGTCATCACGGCCGACGAGGGCGTGCGTGGCGGCCGGAAGGTTCCGCTCAAGGCGAACGCGGACAAGGCGCTCGAAAAATGCCCCAGCGTCGAGCGCGTACTTGTGGTGAAACGCACAAATGGCACGGTCGGCTGGACGCCGGGGCGCGATTACTGGCTCGCGGAAGAAATGGAAACCGTCTCCGCCGATTGCCCTCCCGAAGAGGTTAATGCAGAAGACCCGTTGTTCATCCTCTACACATCCGGTTCAACGGGGCAGCCGAAGGGCGTTCTTCACACATCCGGCGGTTATCTCGTCTACGCCTCTCTGACCCATCAATACATCTTCGATTACAAGGATGGCGACATCTACTGGTGCACGGCAGACGTCGGCTGGGTCACCGGACACAGCTACATCCTCTACGGTCCGCTCGCCAACGGCGCGACGACGGTCATGTTCGAGGGCGTGCCGAATTATCCGACAGCTTCGCGCTTCTGGGACGTCATCGACAAGCATCAGGTGAACATTTTTTACACGGCGCCGACGGCCATTCGCGCGCTGATGGGTGCTGGCGACGAACTCGTCAAGAAGACAAGCCGCAAGTCGTTGAAATTGCTCGGTAGCGTCGGAGAGCCGATCAATCCGGAAGCTTGGGAATGGTATTACCACGTCGTCGGCGAGGAACGCTGCCCGATCGTCGACACCTGGTGGCAGACGGAAACCGGCGGCATTCTCATAAGCGCTCTCCCGGGCGCCATCGCCCTGAAGCCCGGCTCGGCCACTCTGCCGTTCTTCGGCGTGAAGCCCGCACTCGTGACGCCCGATGGCCAGCCGATCGAAGGCGCGGGCGAGGGCAACCTCGTCATCACCGATTCGTGGCCCGGCCAGATGCGCACCGTGTACAAGGACGACACGCGTTTCGTCCAGACCTACTTCTCCGCCTATCCCGGCACTTATTTCACCGGTGACGGCTGCCGCCGCGATCAGGACGGCTACTACTGGATCACCGGCCGCGTCGATGACGTGATCAACGTGGCGGGCCACCGCATGGGCACTGCGGAGGTCGAGTCGGCGCTTGTTGCGCACCCGAAGGTGGCCGAAGCGGCCTGCGTGGGCTACCCGCACAGCCTGAAGGGACAGGGCATCTATGTCTATGTCACCCTGATGGAAGGCATCGAGTCGACCGAGGCGCTCCGGACGGAACTGCGCAATTGGGTTCGGCAGGAAATCGGGCCGATCGCCACGCCGGACCTTATTCAGTTCGCTCCCGGCCTTCCGAAGACGCGCTCCGGCAAGATCATGCGCCGTATTCTGCGCAAGATCGCGGAGGACGACTTCTCCAACCTGGGCGATACATCGACGCTTGCGGAACCTGGCGTTGTGTCGGATCTTATCGAGAACCGCATGAACAAGGCCGAAGCCTGATGGAAACCGGCGGGGTCCGGCAAAGCTGGACCTCGCCTTGATATCCGACCGTGAAGCTTATGTGGGGCTGTTACTTCAGAGCCACGGCAGGCGGCGGGAAACGCTCCCGGTATTGCCAGGACATGCATCTCCTCGCGAATCCGGCTAATTAACAGGCATGCGATGGGTTACATTGGAAAAGAGCCATGCCTGAGCGAAACATCGACAACACCGAGGTCAGGGCGAGCTTGGGCTTTCGCCCAACACTCCTGACGCCGGTCATGGAAAGAAATGCGCTCGAAAGCAGCGACGTAGAAGACTTTCTCTCCGTTCGCCTCTCAACCAGCGATGAAGGCGGTGAAGGCGAAGCCGAGCATTGGCTTAGTTAGCGTTCCGCGCCGCCGCCGCCGCCGCTACACCGGATTGCGCTTGGCAGGGCGCCTGGAGCTTTTCTCCGCGCTCTCGCGCGCCATCCGGTTGTCGCGCTCCTTTTACGCCGGCGAGCGTCTAGATCAGCCTGCGTTTAATCGGCCTCGATTTGACGCAGAAAAGCTGATCGACAACAGCAACCTACAGCCTCGTGCCGCGTCTGATTTGCGGTACCAGGCTGGGATACTTAGGCGCGGCGTTGTCAGAACGCGGTCAGCGCAACAGTCGCGTGCTCGACATGCGGCGGCTGGGCGAAGAACGGTCCGGCGAGTTTCCGCCACTCCTGAAAGTTTTCCGAGTTGCGAAAATGCACGATGTGATCGTCGAGCGTTTCCCACCGGATGACGAGGCGATATTTTGACGGTGATTCGACCGTGCGCTGGAGTTCAAGGCCGATACAGCCCTTCGAGCGCTGAAAGAACGGCGCGGCTTCCCTCACCGCTGCCTCGAACGCCGCTGCGTCGCCCTCTTTGACATGAATTTCGCAGATCTCGTAGACCATTGCCATCCCTTTGCCCGACGCGTCGCACTCCGCGACGCACCCTCTTCCTATTCAGTACCACCGGCGCGTGCCGCTATTTCACCTTCTCGCCAGGATACACACCCCAAAGGCTCTTTTGCGGTAGATATCCGTTCTGCTTGCCCGCATAGACCTCGCAATCTTCGCCGTCGCATTGCGCGATATCGACAATCGCGCCCGGCTCGATCTGAGCGACGAGCGTCCCGCCGCCCCGCGATGCCGTCAGCCGGAACAGCATGCGGTCCTTCACCCATGGCGCGACGACGGCTGTCCGACGTGCGCTCGTCAGCACCGCATTCACCCAGCCGGTGCCGCCATCCGAATCGCGCACCTGTCGCCAGTTCTCGAATTCGGCGATCACCTCCACGGGCAGCCCCGCGCGGCGGAACACCCACGCGATCTGATATTCCCAACCGGGACCAACGCGCGCGTTCACCTCGCTCGCCTTCAGGCTGACGAAACGCGGCAACGGCAGGCCAGTGACCGGCCCGGCATTGCGTTGTGTCATGTCCTGCGCTAACGATACGCCGGAAAAAAACGAGAACGCGACCACTATGCCGCATACGATCCGAAGCTTTGTCATCGCGGGCCGTATCTGATAGATAACGGGAGCGAAATTGCGTTGCACCTGTCCATCAAGGCCAAGCCGGCCATGTCGAGCCCCCTATGACCGCACAAAACGTTAAAGTCGTCGTCACCCGCAAACTCCCCGAGCTTGTCGAGGCCCGCATGCGCGAGCTTTTCGACGTGACGCTCAATGCATCCGACGCACCGATGACGCGGGACCAACTCGCGGCGGCGATGCGAACGGCGACCGTCCTCGTTCCTACCGTAACCGACCGGATTGACAAGGCGCTTCTTTCGATGGCTGGCCCTCAATTGAAGCTGATCGCCAACTACGGTACGGGCGTCGACAACATAGACCTCGAAACGGCGCGCAATCGTGGCATCATCGTCACCAATACCCCGGGTATCCTTACCGAAGATACAGCGGACATGACGATGGCGCTGATTCTCTCTGTGCCGCGCCGCCTTGTCGAGGGCGCCGACTACCTGCAGGACGGCAAGCAGTGGCACGGCTGGTCCCCGACATGGATGCTCGGGCACCGCATCTGGGGCAAGAAGCTCGGCATCATCGGCATGGGCCGGATCGGTCGCGCGGTCGCACGCCGAGCCAAGGCGTTCGGCCTCTCGATCAACTATCACAACCGGCGCCGCGTGCCCGCCGCCGTCGAGGCCGAACTCGGCGCAACCTACTGGGAAAGCCTCGATCAGATGCTCGCCCATATGGACATCATCTCGGTGAACTGTCCGCACACGCCGGCGACGTTCCATCTCTTGTCGGCGCGCCGCCTCAAGCTGCTGAAGCCGACGGCCTATATCGTCAACACGGCGCGCGGCGAAGTCATCGACGAGAACGCGCTTTCGCGCATGGTCGAGGCGGGCGAGGTTGCGGGCGCGGGTCTCGACGTGTTCGAAAACGAACCGGCGATCAACCCGAAGCTTCTGCGCAATCCGAAGGTCGTGGTCCTGCCGCATCTCGGTTCGGCGACCATCGAGGGGCGTCTCGACATGGGCGAGAAGGTGATCATCAACATCCGCACCTTCCTCGACGGCCACAATCCGCCGGATCGCGTACACGCCGCGATGTTCTGATCTACAGAGCCGCGCGCTTGATCAGACACGGGACGATGCTTTGCGTCCTGCATCGCTCGCAACAGACAACGGGCTCGCCACAGACAGCGCGAGGCCGAGGCCAAGGATCGTTGCGAGCGCGATCTGCACGATCGCGCCGGGTATGATCCGAGCGCGTCGCGATGTTCTGGCCGAACGCGCGCCGCTGGATTTGGGCGCGAGAAAGCTCCTGTTGCGCGTCTTCGCCCCGAAACGCGGTCGCACCGGTTGGATATCGCTTTGCCCCATACAGCGTCGTGCCGCAAATCAGACGCGGCACGTCTGTTGTCGATCAGCTTTTCCGCGTCAAATCGAGTTCAATTAAACGCAGGCTGATCCAGCACGAAAATCGACCCTTCGCGGGCGCGCAAAGGTTCGTCGACGCAGAACACAGCGAAGTGCAGCGGCGCTACAGGGAAGAGGATGTCAGGGGAGGAAAGAGAGAGACGAAGCCGTTTGGCTAGCGGGGGGTGGGGGCCAATGCAGGCGGCTCCGCCTCTCAGGGGTCAACTTCAATCGGGATCGACATCCCTTGGTTTGCGAGAACGCTAAACCAAATTCGTAAACCAGGTGTTACGTCGGTCCACCGGGGGCACAAGAGCGCTACGCAAAACCGGCCACGCGCTTACTGATACTGAAACAAACGCTACTGGATGCAGACGCGACAAACGCAACAGACGCTACTTCTTCCAACTCAAGTCTCACAAACGACCCGTTTCCGAGGGGCTTGAACCGTTGTCGCCTTGTGATGTGATATTGATGCCGCAGGGGTTGGACGAAAATAAGGCCGCAAAGCGAAAGTTGCTTGACCGGTGTTTTTTCTGCACACCCGGCCTGCTTCGGCCCAAATACCCGAGCAGGGGGGCGGGGAGGAGCAGCGCACGCCGTCCGGTCGCGCGCATCGCGTTGCTCGCAACGGGGCTGGGCGGACCCGAGCCTTTGCGGAGTGGCTCTGCGGTCATTTTCGCGAACGTTTTTCTTGTGGGTGTTTACGCAAGACGACGGCGTCCATCCACCCCCATGGAGCCAAGGCAGGCGGACCTTGCGAAGCGCAAGCGATTGCAGCGCCGGCACCGAAAATCACAAGCGGCGCGACGCTTCAGGCTTGGTGTCGTCAGCTTCCTTGCGATAAACGAAGGATTCAACGCAGGCCGGTCTGGCTTTCCTACTGAGGCGCCTTCTTCTTCGCATCGGCAGCCGCGCTTTTCGCGTTCGGCCGTTTCTGCTTGGCGGGTGCGGAAGGCTGCTCGTCTCTCGCCCACGAACTGAAGAGCGACGACAGCGGCGCGCTCTGGCTGACACCGCCCGTGTAGGACGGCAGCACCTTCACCTTCGTTCCGACTTTCGCGATCGAGGCCAGATGCACGACGTTTTCGTTCGTCAGGCGGAAGCAGCCCGACGAGTTTGCCCGTCCAACTGTGCGGTCGTTGTTGGTGCCGTGGATGCGGTAGATGGTGTTGCCGAGGTAGAGCGCGCGCGCTCCTTGAGGGTTGCGCAAGCCGCCCGTCACCGTTATCGGCAGACCGGGTTGGCGCTTGTGCATTTCCGGCGGCGGTGTCCAGGACGGCCACGCCGCGATGCGCGTGATGCGCTCTGTGCCGGACCAGGTAAAGCCGTCGCGACCGACCGAGATCGGATACTCATAGGCTCTCCTTCCGGGCAGCACGAAATAGAGCTTGCGGCCCTGCGTATCGACGATGATGGAGCCGGTTTCTTCGTTCTTGTTGAAGTAAACGATCGGCGGTGCGGCAGGCGTGATGTCGGGCTGGGCGCCGCCATTCATGAACTTTGGGTAGACAACCTGCTTGCGCCGCTCGGCGCGCCGGGCCTCCTCCTGTTCCGCCTTCTGTCTGATGTCGCTTTCAAAAACCGGGCGGCCGTCGGCCCAGTTCTCCAGCCCGACTGCCGAGAGCGGCCCTGCGACAAGCCCGGCCGCAAGCGCCGGCAGAAACGCGATCCAACATCTCATAAGCATCCCCTGTGCCTCGTCCCCACGCCGCCCAGCCTTTTCGTCGAAACGCCGAAATCCAATACACGAGCCTGGCTCGCGGCAACAAGTCCGTCCGGACTTTCGCGCTCCATTGCCCCCGGCGACTGTGGCTATTTCGCCAATGCAGCCTCGAAGTGCTCAACGCCTGCGACCTGTTCGAGCAATGACGAGCCAGCCAGCCCTCAGCGCGCAACCTTTGCCTGGACCGTCGAACGCTCGCCCCACACGACGCCCTGGAACAGGTCGAGCCGCTCCTTCAGATAGTCGCGCTCGACATGGGAACGGTCGTTGCCGAAGACGAGCGTCTGTTCATCGCCGTCGCGGAACGCGGGCCATCGTGCCTCCCGTGCGCCGTTGGGATTGCCGGTGCGCGCGAAATTGGTCCAGTAGGACATCATGGCCTCGCTCACCTCGTGATTGTGCGGATGCACGAAATTGCCGATGAGCGGCAGAAGTTTCTTCAGCGTGCCGAAGACGTAAACCACCTCGAAGCCGTGCGGCGTGCCGCCGAGGATGCGCAGCAGAGGCGGCTGGAAATCGAAATTGTAATGGTAGACGGGCTGCCCGCCATTGCTCGCGGAGCGCGCGATCATGCGGGCGGGCTCCACGAAATTGGCGTCGCCCCAGATGTGATCGGCGAGCGTGTCCGGCGTCATGATGAGCTGCGGGCGGTAGAGCGCCGACATTTCGTCGATGCGGTCGGACACGACACGGAAGACATCGTCGGCCTTCACCTTGAATGCCGCGCGCAGCAGCACGCCCTCATAGCTGTTCGACCCGACGATCAGCGGCATCCGTGCCTGTTCCCCCGCCTCGAACGCGGCCGCGATCTGCGTCGTGAAGAAGGCGCCGTCGATGAAAGGCGATGTGTCCGCGAGTTTCGGATTGCGGCCGAGCGTGGCAACGAGGTCGCGCCAGTTGATCGCCCGAAGCGCGGAAAGGGCGCGGTCCGGCTGGAGGCGGAAAGCGCGGGCGGACGTTTCGCCGATTTCGTGCGCCGACAGGTAGGTCGAGGTGGAGGCGGTAAGCGTCGGCGCAACCCAGCGGCCGCCGCCGGATTGGATGATCGCCTTGTGGAACAGGCCGCGCGCTGAAGGCGCCGTCATGAGCGCGAGCACGCTGATACCGCCCGCAGACTCGCCGAACAGCGTCACATTATCAGGATCGCCGCCGAACGCCGCAATGTTCAGCCGCACCCACTCAAGCGCGGCCTTCTGGTCGAGAAGGCCGAAATTCGCGGTCGGTTCGCTGGCGGCGTCGGCTTCGCGCGTGAGATCCGGATGGCCGAAAAAGCCGAGCATACCGAGCCGGTAATTCAACGTCACGACCACGACGCCGCGATTTGCGAGCGCCGCACCGTCATAGATCGGCATGCGCGCCGATCCCGTCGTGAACGCGCCGCCGTGCACCCAAACCATCACCGGCAGGCGTTCGTTCGCCGTCCGAGCGGGGGACCAGACATTCAGCGTCAGGCAATCCTCGCTCATGTCTTCGGATCTGACCTGGCGGCTCTCCTTCTGAGGGCAGGCGGCGCCGAAGGATGTCGCGCGGCGAACGCCCTTCCACCGCCGGGGCGGCTGCGGAGCACGCCAGCGAAGCGCGCCGACCGGTGGGGCGGCGTAAGGGATGCCACGGAAGATCTTGAGGCCGGTGAAGTCGCTTTCGCCCTCGACCGCGCCGCCGTCGATTTGCGCGGTTGCGCGGAACCGGGCTGCGGCGGGATCGGTGGCCGCAGCGAGAAAAAGCACCGCGAGCGCGGCAAGAGACCGGGATAAAACGCGCATGGTCGCCTCGGGTGGATAAGCCGCGCCAACGACTGCGCGCACGCCCTTTCAAGCGCCGCGATGAAAGCAATCTGATGGCGATGTCGGTCCCACCCGTTTGAAGGTGACGCGGGCGCGGGCTTGGCGTAGAAAGCGGCCATGCGGATCCTCATCACGAACGACGACGGCATCGAAGCGCCTGGCCTCGACGCCCTGCAAAAAATCGCGACCGACCTCTCGGACGATGTCTGGGTCGTCGCGCCCGAAACCGATCAGAGCGGCGCGGCGCATTCGCTCACGCTGCACGAGCCGCTGCGCCTGCGAAAACTCTCGGAGCGGACCTTCGCCGTAAAGGGAACGCCGACCGACTGCGTGATCATGGGAGTGCGCCATGTGCTGGCCGACAAGGCCCCGGACCTCGTCCTGTCCGGTGTAAACAGGGGCTCGAATGTCGCCGACGACGTGACCTATTCCGGCACCATCGCGGGCGCCATAGAAGGGACGCTGCTCGGCATTCCGTCCATCGCGATGAGCCTCGCCGTCGACTGGGAAGACCTCGACCGGATCTATTGGCAGACACCGATGCAACTTGGAGCCGACCTTGTGCGAAAGATGCTTGATGCGGGCTGGCCGAAGGATGTTTTGTTAAATGTAAATTTTCCGGACAGGGAACCCGGGCGTGTCGAATGTATTAAGATTACCGAGCAAGGTCGTCGTGACCCTGACTACCTCCGCATCGAAGACCGGATGGATACGCGCAACAACCCCTATTACTGGCTGGGGTTCAAGCCGATGTCCATGATCACGGGGGAGGGGACGGACCTTCACGCAGTGAAGTCCGGCGCAATTTCCGTCACGCCGCTTTGTCTCAACCTGACACACAGAGAAACCTGTCGGAAGCTGTCGGCCTTTATCGAAAAATAAAGGGCTGCCAGCCGCGTCCGGAGGGGAAACCTGATGATGGACGAGCGGCTGGAAAGTCTGATCCACCTCCTTGAGCGTAACGCCATCGCCGATCCGCGCGTGCTCGCGACCATGAAAGACATTCCCCGCAAGGCGTTCATCGAGGCGCCGGATCTGAAGCCGCTGGCCTATGCGGACGAAGCGCTTCCCATCGAGTGCGGGCAGACCATTTCACAGCCCTACATCGTAGCCTACATGACCGAGCGGTTGAACGTTCAGCGCAAGCATGACGTGCTCGAAGTCGGCACAGGCTCGGGATATCAGACGGCGATCCTCTCCCGGCTGGCGCGTCATGTCTACACGATCGAGATTCACGAGGAGCTTCACCGGCTCGCGGTCGCGCGGTTCAAGGAACTCGGTCTCACCAACATCACGGCGCTTTGCGGCGACGGGTCGAAGGGCTGGCCGGTGCCTCGGCTTTTCGACCGGATTCTCGTCACGGCGGGGGTCAGCGCCGCGCCGCCCGATCTCATCGGCCAGCTTGGCCCTTGCGGCGCGATGGTGATCCCGCTCGGCCGCGCTGCCTCACAGCGGATCGTGCTCGTCACCCGCAACGGGGGCGGAGCGGAATACCAGAGCCTGATTCCCGTTCGCTTCGTGCCGCTTCTCTGAGACGACGGATTGCTTCGTCAAGCGCGCGACACATTGATCGTCGCTGCCCTGTTTCATTCGACAATTGTCGATCCGCTTAAGTTAATTTTAAGCACTCGCACGCATAACCTAAGGAAAGTGAGGTGTGCTGCGATGAGTAAAGTAAATGCGGTGGGCAAGCGCGAGCCCTCATATGTACGCGCAGTGTTAAAGATCGGGGTCGGTTGCGTCCTGCTGGGCGGATGCAGTTCCGGCGGAACCGAGCGGTTCAGTTCCCTGTCGTTCGGAAGCGGCTATGAAACCGCGTCCGGCCCTTCCACTCCGGCAACGCCGTCCCGCGCTGCCGAACCCTCGCGTCAGCCAACCGGCTCCGCGAGCTACGCCCAGAGCGCATATGCGCAAAGGGCCAGCCAGACACAAGCCAATTATCAGACGCAACCCGCGCCGATGGGCTACGCTCAGACCGCCGCGTATCGGCCGAACCAGCAGGGCGGCTTCCAGCTTGCCAGCGCAACGCCCGGCCAGCAGCAGGGCGGCTATCTTCAGGTTTCGCGCGTGGATCTGCCGCCGCTTGCGGGGCAGCAGCAGACGACCGTCTCGAAAGGCGTGAAGACCGCCGACGGCTATGGCCGCTACAATCAGGCGCCGCTGCCGGATGGCACCTATGCCGGGCCGCGCGTCTATACGCCTTACAATGACGGTCCCCGCGATTATGCGCCGCCGCCGCCTCCGCCCCCGCCGCTGGATGCGCCGCGTTACGAGCGCGACGCGCCGCCGCCGCCGGCCTACGACGACCGCCGCTCCGAAGCTGCGCCGCCCCATGATCGTCCGTTGCCGCGCTACGCCGAACCGGCTCCGCGCAGCTACTCGCCCCCGCCACGCGATTATTCTCCGCCGCCTCCGGCTTACCCCCGCGACCGCGACTTCTATGAGCGTGAGCGCGTCAGCCGACTCGGGCGTAATCCCGGTGGCAATGGAACAGAGATCAAGTCCCCGAACGCGACGGTGGCGTCCGAGCGCGGAACCGGCAAGTCCATAACGGTGCGGCCGGGCGATACGCTGTATTCGCTTGCGATCCGGCATGGCGTGACCGTCGACATGATCGCCCGCGCCAACGGCCTGGGCCGCCATAACAGCGTGCGGCCGGGTATGGATTTGCTGATCCCGGGGGCCGACCCGACGAAGATGACGACGGACAACGCGCTGAAGGCGCAGCCTGTCGGCTGCCAGGGCAACGAATGCCATGTCGTGAAGAAGGGCGAGACGGTCGCCGCCATCGCCCGCGGGTACGGCCTGACCGCCAGCCAGATTCTCGAAGCGAACCACATCCCGAACGCGCGGCTTCTCAAGATAGGCCAGACGCTTGCCATCCCCGGTCGCGAAGCTCCACGTCAGGAAGTCGCGTCGAACGACCGCGTGAAGCCGGAAGCGCCGATTGCGGAGCCCCAGCGGCAGGCCGACGCCCAGCCCGCGCCGGAGCCCGCTCATCCGCAACTGGCGGACGCGACCAATCCGCTGAAGGCCGCCCCCGCGCCCGACGTCAAGATGACATCGGCGCGGCAGGAACCGACCTGCGAGGCCGCGCTTGCCAATCCGCTGCCGCGCATGGGCAAGAGCTTCCGCAAGCCGGTGGAAGGGATGATCATCGGGCAGTTCGGTCCGCAGCACGACGGCAGCGTGAACGAGGGCGTGACGATCTCCGTGCCCAAGGGCACGCCGATCAAGGCCGCCGAAAACGGCGTCGTGGCCTATGTCGGCGACGAACTGCCGGGCTTCGGCAATCTGATCCTGATCCGCCACGCCGACGAGTTCGTCACGGCTTACGCCCACACGGACGAGATCATGGTCAGGAAGTGCGATGTGGTGAAGCGCGGGCAGGTGGTTGCCAAGGCCGGTTCGACCGGCGACGCGAGCCAGCCGCAGCTCCACTTCGAGATCCGCAAGAACGCGAAGCCCGTCGATCCGGCTCCGCTCCTCGGCTCGTAATCTGAAATCGCGGGTACCGGCGCACCCGGTATCCGCTCCCCGCCTCTTCCTCTTTCCGTCTCCCGACTTCCGATCCGAAATATTTCGCCGCCGTGTTCCCGTGGCAGGGAGATGGCGCGAACGCGAAGGGGGAAGCCCTTCGCCCTGAATCCCGTGACGCGCCCTGTCCCCTTCCAGTACGGCGCGCACGGGATTTTTCTTTCGCAGACCGTCAGCTCGTGAACAGATCCTTGTGCGTGTCGCGCAGCACGTTCTTCTGCACCTTCGCCATGGTGTTGCGCGGCAGGTCGTCCACGAAGAACACGCGCTTCGGCAGCTTGTAGTTCGCGAGCCTCACCTTCAGCGCATCGTGGATCGCCTTCTCGTCGAGGCTCGCGTCCTTCGTCTTCACGACGACCGCAACCACGCCTTCGCCGAAATCCGGGTGCGGCACGCCGATGACGGCGCTCTCGAACACGCCCGGCAGCGCATCGATTTCGCTTTCCACTTCCTTCGGGTAGACGTTGTAGCCGCCCGTGATCACGAGATCCTTGCCGCGCCCGACGATATGCACATAGCCCGACGCATCGATCTTGCCGAGGTCGCCGGTGATGAACCAGCCGTCGCGGAACTCGGACGCGGTCTTCTCCGGCATGCGCCAATAGCCGATGAACACATTCGGCCCCTGCACCTCGATCATGCCGATTTCGTCGGCGCCGAGAAGCTCGCCGGTCTCGGGGTTCGCGATGCGCACCGACACGCCCGGCAGCGGAAAGCCGACCGCGCCCGGCACGCGCTCGCCGTCATACGGGTTCGAGGTGATCATGTTCGTCTCGGTCATGCCGTAGCGTTCGAGGATGCGGTGGCCGGTCTTCTCCTCAAAGGCGCGATGCGTGTCGGCGAGAAGCGGCGCCGAGCCGGAAATGAACAGGCGCATGCCCTTCGTCGTCTCGCGGGAGAGGCGCGCATCTTCGAGAAGGCGGGTGTAGAAGGTCGGCACGCCCATCATCGCTGTCGCGCGCGGCATCAGGCGGAACACCTCGTTCGGGTCGAACTTCGGCAGGAACAGCATCGACGCGCCGGATCGGAAGATCACGTTCGAGGCGACGAACAGGCCGTGCGTGTGGAAGATCGGCAGCGTGTGGAGCAGCACGTCGCGGTCGGTGAAGCGCCAGTATTCGGCGAGCGAGCGCGCATTGGAGGCGAGGTTCTCGTGCGTCGTCATCGCGCCCTTGGAGCGGCCGGTGGTGCCCGAGGTGTAGAGGATGGCCGCGAGGTCGTCCGGGCCGCGCGCGATGGTCTCGAAGGTTTCGGCCTTGTCGGCGGCGAGGTCGATCAGCGTACCGTCGGCGTTCGAACCGAGCGTGACGCAATTGGCGACACCCGTCTTCGCGCAAAGCGCGCGCGCCGCATCCGCATGAGGCGGACGGCAGACGAACAGCGACGGCTCGGCATCGCCGAGGAAATATTCAAGCTCCGCGTCGGTGTAGGCGGTGTTCAGCGGGAGGTAGGCCGCGCCCGCGCGAACGCAAGCGAGATAGAGGAACAGCGCTTCCGGCGATTTCTCGACCTGCACGGCCACGCGGTCGCCCGGCTCGACGCCCGCCGCCACGAGCGCGTTCGCCAATCGAGCGGTCAGCGCGAGGATGTCGCGATAGCGGAACCGGCGGCCGTCGTCGGTCTCCAGCGCGACCTTGTCGAGATCGGCCCAATTCGCGCTCAACTCGGAAAAAAGATGGTTGGATTCTGGCATGGTGGACGTCCTGCTGCCTGTTTTCAGGTTAGCAAACACGCCTTGCCGAGGGGAAACAACCAACTCTTTAAAAAGCGTTACAAGATCGACAGTTAGGGAGCGTGATCAAAATGCATGCAATCATGCTTTTGATCGCATGTATTGTATGCAGATATTGCATTGCTTGGCAAAGTTGCATGCCAGGTCATGTTCGCGCCTCTCCGGCGTGAGCGTTCCACGGCACGGCGCGCATGCCGCGCGGCATTTGCCCGTTCATGGCCGCGACGCCCCTCATCTGGTCCACCGCTTTGGGTAGGCCCGTCCTGTCGGCGTAGTCCGGCGGAGTGTCATCCCTTCGCTTGTTGTCCGCAGAGAGCGTCTGCGCGCAGATGAGATCCACCGCCGTCACGGCAGCGACCGAGCCGAGCGCGAGCAAAACGACGCCGCGTCTGCGGCTGTCGAAGAAACCGTTGGCCAGGGCGACCAGATCCAGCGCGTCGCCAGCCACCCGGCCCCAGACAAACGGCGCGGGATCGCGCGCGGCAAGAAGCCCGACACCCGTCGCAATTTCCCGCACGCCGAAGGCCGCAATAACGGGTTCGCCACCGCGAAAGTCCAGCGCTCGCGCGAAGCGATGCGGCGCCGCGAGTTGCAAGGCGCCGAGCGCCACGGAAAACCACCCGAGGCGACGCGCAAGGTTGCGGGCGGACTTGTCCGAGGAGGACGGAATGTAGTCCATTGCACGGGCAACAGCCTTGATCATCAGCATCAGTTCACTCCTCCCGGCTGCATGACAACCTTGACGCATCCATGGCTTTTTTCGCGGAACGTCTTGTACATCTCGGGGCCTTCCTCCAGCGAGACCTTGTGCGTGATGACGAAGCTCGGATCGATCTGCCCCTCCTCGATGCGGCGCAGAAGGTCGTCGCTCCAGCGACTCACATGCGTTTGGCCGGTGCGCATGGTGAGAGCCTTGTTCATGAAGGCGCCCATGGGCATGTGGTCGATGAAGCCGCCATACACGCCGGGTACCGAAAGCACCCCCGCCGGGCGGCAAGCCATGATCATTTGCCGGAGAACGTGCGGACGATCGCTTTCGAGCATCAGCGCCTGCTTCGCGCGATCGATAACGGAATCGAAGGACGCGGTGGCATGCGCTTCAAGGCCGACCGCGTCGATGCACTTTTCCGGGCCGTTGCCATCGGTAAGATCCTTGAGCCGCTCGAAAACGTCCTCCTTCTCGAAGTTGATGATTTCATCCGCACCACCGGCTTTGGCCATCGAAAGGCGGTCGTCGAGGCGGTCGATGGCGACGATTTTTTTCGCACCGAGCAACACCGCGCTGCGGATGCAGAACTGCCCGACAGGCCCCGCGCCCCACACCGCGACGGTATCGGTCGGCTGGATGTCGCACTGCACCGCTGCTTGCCAGCCGGTCGGGAAAATGTCGCTGAGAAACAAAACCTGATCGTCGGTCAGGCTCGACGGCACCTTGATCGGCGCCACGTCGGCATAGGGCACGCGCACATATTCGGCTTGCCCGCCGGGATAGCCGCCCGTCAGATGGGTGTACCCGAAAAGGCCCGCCGGACTATGACCGAAGACCTTCTCCGCGAGACCCTTGTTGCGGTTCGAGCGCTCGCACACAGAGAAATTGCTGCTGAGGCATTGTTCGCACTCGCCGCAGCAAATGGTGAACGGGACGACGACGCGATCGCCGACCTTGAGTTTCTTGTTGTCCTTTCCGACCTCCATCACTTCGCCCATGAATTCGTGGCCGATGACGTCGCCCGCTTCCATGCCGGGGATGAAGCCGTTGAACAGATGCAAGTCGGAGCCACAAATGGCGGTGCTCGACACTTTCACTATGGCATCGCGCCCGTGTTCGATCTTCGGGTCGGGCACGGTTTGATAGCGGATATCGCTCACGCCTTCCCAGCAAAGGGCTTTCATCTGGCAGTCTCCCTTTCGCCGGAATGAAGGATGTGCCGGCGGATGTTTGTTACAAGGGAGGACAGACGGGCAGACGTTTTGTTTCGCCGTCAGAGAACGGACAGCTTAATCCGGGTGGCTTGCCACTTGAAAGCGAAGGTTTCCGAAACGGCGATCCGCGTCAGGCGCGTGTCATCACCAGCGCCGCGCCGACGAAGATCAGGCCGACGCGATCCAGCGTGCAGGCTTTCGCCGGTGGCCCTTCTGGCTTCGGACATCTGCCAACCACAGCATTAGAGGCGATTTCGGGACGATTCGCTAATTTGTGGACGCCTTGGCTTTTCTCAGGCGGACGAGATCGAGTTCATGCACCGCCTCGCCCACGAGATGATCGAGGCGCGCGTTCGCGGCTTCGTCGGTGACACGCCCGCCTTCGATGCTCTTGTCCGCCAGAAAGATGCCGGTCGGCAGCGTCTTTGCGCCGAAGAACCCGAACAGCGGGCGAAGCTCATGCTCGATGACGAGCGCGTGGCGGTCGCTGCCCCCGACCGCGATGAGACCCACGGGCGTCTTGAACAGGGCAGGGTAGTTGAGAAGGTCGAATAGATGCTTCAGCATGCCCGTATACGAGCCCTTGTAGACGGGCGTGCCGACGATGAGCAGGTCGGCGCCCTCGATGGCGTCGAGCGCGTGAAGGATGGGCGGCGAGGCTTCGTCGCGGCAGCGGACGGCGAGCCAGGGCAGAAGCTCCGCGATATCGAGAAGCGTCCGCTCGACATCGGGTGCGTCCCCGATGCGCGCGAGCGTGCTCTCGACGACGGCGCGCGTTCGCGAGGGGGAAGACACGCTTCCCGTTACACCGACGATTTTAAGCACGTTCAATCTCCGGATCGGCGTTCGCTGCGCAGAATCATGTCACGCGGCGGAGCGCAGGCCAAGCGTGCGCACGCGGTTCATAAAAAAGTCTCAGAGTCGTGTCCCATAAACTTTAGTTAAAGGAGCATTGATATTGGTCAAGTCTGCACTGCCCGCCCTTGAAGAAAATGCTTCGGGGCAACGCCTCCTCAAGAGCCGCACCGACCGGCGCCGAGAAGACACGCGCCGCAAGCTTCTCAGGGCGACCTATGAAATCGTCGCCGAGCGCGGCCTCGAAGGGCTTGTCATTCAGGACATCACGGCGCGGGCGGACGTCGGCTATGGCTCCTTCTACAATCATTTCCCCTCGAAGGAAGCCGTCGTGAGCGCGGCCATTGAAGCGTTTCGCCTGCATACGAAGGGTATGTATGAAAGCCTCGACGGTCTCACAAGCGACCGCGTCGAAGCATTCGCGAACGATGTGCGCGTCTGGCTACGCGTCGCGAAGACCGATCGCATGTGGGGCTGGTTCATGATCCGCGCGGTGCTCTCGGGCAACGACTTCCGCTTCGGGATCGCCGATCTCATCCGGCGGGCTGTCGCGGCGGGCGTCGAAGAGGGCGTGTTCAAGCATGCGGATATCGACATGGCGCGCGAAACCGTCGCCGGTCTCCTGTTGCTGGCGACGCTGAAGCTCGTTTCGGGCGAGGTGGGCGACGATTACGCCGACCGGATCATCAGCACGGCGCTTTCCGTGCTTGGCGTGCCGGACGCGACCATCCGCGACGTGATGGCGAAGCCGCTGCCGGATGTCGAATTGCCCGCCTTCCTGGAAGCAGCCTGACCGTTAGCGCGGTCTATGCAGAAAGTCCGCAGGCAAACCGAGGCGTTGGCACGACTGCACGGCGGGGCTGGAGTGAAGCACGATGCGATCCGCAAGCGCCCCTCCCTGCCTGATGAGCGCGCGTTCGAACGGCCGCAGCCCGTATGATGCGCCGAGCCCGAGACGCTCGCGGACCTGTGGCGGCGTAAGGCTCACCGCCGCCCGCACGAACATCGGCTGCGCCAGATAGGCGGCGGGCGTCAGCACCCGCGAAACGGGCGGCACGATCCGCGTCGTGCGCATGATGTCGAGGAATTCGAAGATGATCGGCGACGGTTCGAGGCGCGGCAGCATGGCGGCGAACGCGGCGTCGAGTTCCGCCTCGGATCCGGGCGGTTCGGTCGCGCCGTAAAGCCTCGCGGCGGTTTCGCCCTCGCGATAATAGCGGTCGCGGTCGGCCTGCGGAAGCGGCGCGGCGAAGGTGTGGTAGGCTTGCAGAAAGCCGTAGGCGGCTGTTGCCTGCACCCAGTTCAGAAGCGCGGGGTCGTCGGCGCTATACGGCTCGCCGTCGGGCGTCGTGCCCTGAACGCGGGCATGCACGCGGCTAACGCCCGCGATCATCGCTTGCGCGGCGCTCGCCGGACCGTACACCGTCATCATCGCGGCGAGCCCGGTGCGGCGCAGGCGTCGCAGCGGCTGTTTGCGAAAGGACGTGTGCTCCCACACGCCGGTCCGCACGCGCGGTTCCGCGAGTTCGAGGATAACGGCCGCCATCCCGCCGATGAAGACAGTGAGCGGGTTCTTGAAAATGCGCCACGAGACCTGCGTCGGCTGTCCGAGCGCCGCCTCGCCCGCCGGTCGGCGGAAATCCACCGCGCGCCCGTCCTCGGGTTCCAGCAGCGCGCGGCTCGCCCGGTCGAGGCGTCTGGCCAGCGCGCCGCGAAAAAATGTCTGCGCCGTAATGGTATCCGATCCCGACAAGGATGCTCCCGTCTCATGAGCTTCAGCTCGAAAAATCCCGCCGCATGACATCCTGAGGTTGAAAGGGTGCCGTGCGGCAGCGCTCCCGAGCCTGTTCAAGTGTGACCGAACATTGTGGTTTTTTCCACGGGTGCTTTATGGAGCCCTTGTGGATTGAGCTGCGATATGCAATTTCACACGACTAGATGGGGGCGAATGCGCCCGCGGCAACGATTCCCGTTGCTTCGAAAAACTTCGCCGAACAACGGCCAACGAGATTCCGGACAATGCAAGTTACAGAGACTGTTTCAGACGGGCTGAAACGCCAATTGAAGGTCGTCGTGCCCGCCGCCGATCTGAAGGCGAAGGCTGAATCGAAGCTCGAAGACCTCAAATCGAAGGTGAAGCTCAACGGCTTCCGCCCCGGCAAGGTGCCGCTCGCCCATGTGCGCCAGATGTACGGCAAGTCGGTCATGGCCGAGGTGCTGGAAGAGACGGTCGGCGAGTCGAGTTCGCAAGCGCTTCTGGAGCGGAAAGAACGTCCCGCCTTCCAGCCGGACATCAAGCTGCCGGAAGACCGCGAAACCGTCGACCGCATGATCGATGGTTCCGCCGACCTCGAATATACGATGTCGTTCGAGGTGCTGCCGAAGATCGAACTCACCGACCTCAGGGCGATCACGCTCACGAAGGATGTCGCCGATCCCAAGGAAGAGGATGTTACGGGCGCGATAGAGCGCCTCCTCAAGGCGAACGTCGCCTATGAGTCGAAGGACGGCGCGGCTGAAGCGGGCGACCGCCTTACCATCGACTTCAAGGGCAGCATCGACGGCGAACCCTTCGAAGGCGGCGCGGCCGAGGATGCGTTCCTCGTGCTCGGCTCCGGCCGGTTCATTCCGGGCTTCGAGGACGGCCTGATCGGCGCGCAGAAAGGCGATCAGCGCGACGTCAAGGTGACGTTCCCCGAGGATTATCAGGCGGAACATCTCGCGGGCAAGGACGCGGTCTTCGACGTGACCGTGAAAGAGGTTGCGAAGCCGGTCGAGGCAAAGGCCGACGATGAATTCGCGAAAACGCTGGGTCTCGAGTCCTTCTCGAAACTCGAAGAGGCGGTTCGCGGCCAGCTTCAGAAGGAACTCGACGGCGCTTCCCGCGCGAAGCTCAAGAAGTCGCTGCTCGACGCGCTGGACGAGCGCCATACTGTCGAGTTGCCGCCCTCGCTCGTGACGAGCGAATTCGACGGCATCTGGCGCGGCATCACCCGTCAGCTCGAACAGGCGAAGAAGACCTTCGAGGACGAGGGCTCGACCGAAGAGAAGGCACGCGCCGACTATCAGAAGCTGGCCGAGCGCCGCGTCCGCCTCGGACTCGTGCTGTCAGAGATCGGCAATCAGAACGAGATCAAGATCCTCGACGAGGAAATCCGCCGCGCCGTCATAGACCGCGCCCGCCAGTTCCCCGGACAGGAGCGCGAGGTCATCGAGTTCTATCGCAAGAACCCGGAGGCGCTGAACGAACTGCGCGCGCCGGTCTACGAGGACAAGGTGATCAACTTCGTGCTGGAACTCGTCAAGACGGAAGAGAACAAGGTTTCTCCCGAAGATTTGATGAAGTCTCTGGCGGAGCTTGAGCGCGAACAGTCGCTGCTCGATGGCGGCATCGACGAGGAACCGGAGCACGTCCACGGTCCCGATTGCGATCACGACCATGATCACGACCACGCCGGACACAAGCACGGTTGAGGCAGGGCCGCGCAAGCTTGGGCACGGATGATGCTTCGCCGCGACCTTGGTCGCGATCGCATTCACGCGGGATCGATTTTCGATTAGACGCGAGCGCCATCGACTGGTTGCGCTCGCGCTCAAATCATCCCATCTTCGGGGGCGGCATCGAGTGCCGCCCCCGATTCACAAGCCACCGGTTTCGGTCGCGCCCGCGCATCGCGTGCTGCGGGCTTTCCTCAGAACGAAGCCTTTCTCGGCTCTTCACGGCCTTGGAGTGACCCCATGCGCGATCCCGTTGACTTTTATACCAGCCAGCTCGTTCCAATGGTCGTCGAACAGACCAACCGTGGCGAGCGCGCCTTCGACATCTATTCGCGCCTTCTGAAGGAGCGCATCATCTTCCTGACCGGCGTCGTCGAAGACAACATGGCTTCGCTGGTGATTGCCCAGCTTCTGTTTCTCGAATCCGAGAACCCGAAGAAGGAGATCAACATCTACATCAACTCGCCCGGCGGCCACGTGACGTCCGGCCTCGCGATGTACGACACGATGCAATTCATTCGTCCGCCGGTTTCCACGCTTTGCGTCGGGCAGGCGGCGTCGATGGGGTCTCTGCTTCTCGCGGCGGGCGAACCCGGCATGCGCTGGGCCCTGCCGAATGCGCGCGTGATGGTGCATCAGCCGTCGGCCGGTTTTCAGGGGCAGGCGAGCGACATCGAGCGGCATGCCGAGGACATTCTGAAAACGAAGCGGCGGCTTAATGAAATCTATGTCAAGCACACAGGGCAGCCATACGAAGTCATTGAACGCACCCTGGACCGTGACCACTTCATGTCTCCAGAGCAGGCGAAAGCGTTCGGCATTATCGACGACGTTCTGACGAAGCGCGCGGCTGCGGAAGAGACCGGAAATCCGGGACGTTCGTGACCGACCTAGAGCTTCACGGGCACGTTCGAAATCCGGGTATGACTATTAACGGGCTGGAAAGTATAAGCAGTCCAACGTGCCGGACGGCCTTCGGGCAGAGTTGCGAATCGAAGCTATGGACAATCTTCCCAGAAGCCGTAAGACTGAGGGGAAGCATGCGAGGAGGACGGCGGGTCGGGCTTTGCGGGTGCGGAATAAATCGGGAACTCCGGTTTGTCAGCCATCAGTCAGGCACAGTCCATCGCCACGTTCTGGCATGTGGGTGCTAAGGTAGGTCAATGACGAAAGAAAGCAGGGGTCACGACTCCAAGAATACGCTCTACTGCTCGTTCTGCGGCAAGAGCCAGCACGAAGTCCGCAAGCTGATTGCCGGGCCGACTGTGTTCATTTGCGACGAGTGCGTCGAACTCTGCATGGATATCATCCGCGAGGAGAACAAGAACTCCTACGTGAAATCCCGCGACGGCGTACCGACACCTCAGGAAATCTGCACCGTCCTCGACGACTACGTGATCGGCCAGGACTATGCGAAGCGCGTTCTTTCTGTCGCTGTCCATAATCATTACAAGCGCATCAACCACTCCGCGAAGAACAACGACGTGGAGCTGGCGAAGTCGAACATCCTGCTGATCGGCCCGACCGGTTGCGGCAAGACGCTGCTCGCTCAGACGCTCGCGCGGATCCTCGACGTGCCGTTCACCATGGCCGACGCCACGACTCTGACCGAGGCGGGGTATGTCGGCGAGGATGTCGAGAACATCATCCTGAAACTGCTTCAGGCGGCGGATTACAACGTCGACCGGGCGCAGCGGGGCATCGTCTATATCGACGAGGTCGACAAGATCAGCCGCAAGTCGGACAACCCGTCCATCACGCGCGACGTGTCGGGCGAGGGCGTCCAGCAGGCGCTGCTCAAGATCATGGAAGGCACGGTTGCGAGCGTCCCCCCGCAGGGCGGTCGCAAGCACCCGCAGCAGGAATTCCTGCAGGTCGACACGACGAACATCCTGTTCATCTGCGGCGGTGCGTTCTCCGGCCTCGAAAAGATCATCGCCCAGCGCGGCAGGTCGAGTTCGATCGGCTTCGGCGCGAAGGTGTCCTCCGAGGACGACCGGCGCACCGGTGAAATCCTGCGCGGCGTCGAACCGGAAGACTTGCTGAGGTTCGGCCTTATCCCCGAGTTCATCGGCCGTCTGCCTGTTCTCGCAACGCTCGAAGACCTCGACGAAGTGGCGCTCGTGAAAATCCTTTCCGAGCCCAAGAACGCGCTCGTGAAGCAGTATCAGCGGCTCTTCGACATGGAGGGCGTGCAACTCACGCTGTCCAACGAAGCGCTCAAATCCGTCGCCCGCAAGGCTATCGAGCGCAAGACCGGCGCGCGCGGCCTCCGGTCGATCATGGAGGCGATCCTGCTCGACAGCATGTTCGAGCTTCCCAGCCTCAAGGGTGTCGAAGAGGTCGTGATCAGTCCGGAGGTGATCGAAGGGAACGCGAAGCCCTTGCGGATCTACGCCGAGCGCCTAGATGAATCGTCAAGTGCCTGATGACATGGTTTGTTAACCGCAACCCTGCCTCAGCAAATTTCATCGACCCACCAAGCACAGGCGGCGCCGCTTTCGGCGCTCCCCTGCTCGCGGCGATTAACGTCTTGATAACTGCGCTATGGACTGACGGCTTGTCCGGCATGTACTGTCGTATGAGCGGCGCCATGACGCGGATGGCGGCCATAAGGCCGGTCTTTCCGGCTGCTACAGGATGATGACAGCGGGCCTTTGCGCTGTCGGATTGAGGAGAACGACATGACGAATCCAACTTCGGACAATCCCAAAGCGCCGGGACAGGGCGAAATCTTTCCCGTGCTTCCGCTTCGGGATATCGTCGTTTTTCCGTACATGATCGTGCCCCTGTTCGTGGGGCGTGAGAAATCGATCAATGCCCTGGACGAGGTGATGCGCACCGATCGGCAGATCCTCCTCGCCGCGCAGAAGAACGCGGGCGACGACGATCCGGAGCCCGACGCCATCTACACGATGGGCATGCTCGCCACCGTGCTCCAATTGCTCAAGCTGCCCGATGGAACGGTGAAAGTGCTCGTTGAGGGCACGACACGCGCCCGCATCAAGGATTTCGTCCCGAACGAGAATTATTTCGAAGCGGAAATCGAGCGCATCGAAGAATCGCTCGGCAACCAGGACGAGATCGAGGCATTCGCGCGCTCGGCGATCAGCCAGTTCGAGAATTACGTCAAGCTCAACAAGAAGATCTCGCCGGAGGTCTTGAGCACGCTCAACCAGATCGATGACTATTCGAAGCTTGCGGACACGATTGCCTCGCACCTCGCCATCAAGATCGGCGACAAGCAGGAAATCCTTGAGCTTCTGTCCGTGTCGGAGCGGCTGGAACGCGTCTTCACGCTCATGGAGAGCGAAATCTCCGTGCTTCAGGTCGAGCGGAAGATCCGCAGCCGCGTCAAGCGCCAGATGGAGAAGACCCAGCGCGAGTATTACCTGAATGAGCAGATGAAGGCCATTCAGAAGGAACTCGGCGATTCCGACGAGCGCGACGATATCTCCGAGTTCGAGGAGAAGATCGAGAACACCAAGCTTTCGAAGGAAGCCAAGGACAAGGCTATCGCCGAGCTGAAGAAGCTCAAGCAGATGAGCCCGATGTCTGCCGAAGCGACGGTGGTGCGCAATTATCTCGACTGGGTGCTGTCAATTCCGTGGGGCGTCAAGGGCAAGGTCAAGAAGGATCTCGACGAGGCGCAATCCGTGCTCGACGAGGATCACTACGGCCTGGAGCGCGTCAAGGAGCGCATCGTCGAATATCTCGCGGTACAGAAGCGCACCAACATGCTGAAAGGCCCGATCCTGTGCCTTGTCGGCCCTCCGGGCGTCGGCAAGACCTCGCTCGGCAAGTCCATCGCGAAGGCGACGGGCCGCGAATTCGTGCGCATGTCGCTCGGCGGCGTCCGCGACGAGGCGGAGATCCGCGGCCATCGGCGCACCTATATCGGCTCGATGCCCGGCAAGGTGATCCAGTCGATGCGCAAGGCGAAGAAGACCAATCCGCTCTTCCTGCTCGACGAAATCGACAAGATGGGCATGGACTTCCGCGGCGATCCGGCTTCGGCGCTGCTTGAGGTGCTCGACCCGGAACAGAACCACGAGTTCAACGATCATTACCTCGAAGTCGATTACGACCTTTCGAACGTGATGTTCGTGACCACGGCGAATACGCTCGATATTCCGCCGGCGCTTCGCGACCGTATGGAGATCATCCGGCTCGCGGGCTACACGGAAGACGAGAAGCTCGAAATCACGAAGCGCCATCTTCTGCGCGGGCAGATGGAGGCTCACGGCCTTCAGCCGGGCGAATGGACGGTCGATGACGAAGCAATCGTCGAAATCATCCGTCGTTACACCCGCGAAGCGGGCGTGCGCAGCCTTGAGCGCGAAATAGCGAAGCTTGCGCGAAAGGCCGTGAAGCAGATCGAAAGCGGCAAGCAGGTCAAGGTGGATGTCACGCTCGACAATCTGCGCGACTTCCTTGGCGTCGAGAAATACCGCTACGGCGAGGCCGAGCTTGAGGATCAGGTCGGCGTCGTGACGGGGCTCGCCTGGACGGAAGTCGGCGGCGAGTTGCTGACGGTTGAAGGCGTCATGATGCCCGGCAAGGGCCGCATGACAGTCACCGGCAATTTGCGCGACGTGATGAAGGAGTCCATACAGGCGGCGAACGCATATGTGCGCAGCCGCTGCGTTGCCTTCGGTATCGAGCCGCCGATGTTCGACAAGCGCGACATCCATGTCCACGTGCCGGAGGGCGCGACGCCGAAGGACGGTCCCTCGGCGGGCGTGGCGATGGTCACGGCCATCGTTTCGATCCTGACAAGCGTTCCGGTTCGCCGCGACGTGGCGATGACGGGCGAGATTACGTTGCGTGGTCGCGTGCTGCCCATCGGCGGCCTGAAGGAGAAGCTGCTCGCGGCGCTTCGCGGCGGCATCAAGCGCGTGATCATTCCCGAGGAAAACGCGAAAGACCTCGCGGAGATCCCGGACAATGTGAAGAACGCGCTGGAGATCATCCCCGTGGCGCGCATGGACGAGGTGCTCGCCATCGCGCTCACCCGCAAGCTCGATCCCATCGAGTGGGACGAGGCGGCCGCGCTCGCTGCCGCGCAGATCAAGGAGATCGGCCAGCCGACGGTTGCGGATGGCAGCGGCTTGCCGCACTGAGGGCGGTTCCGCTTGAAGTGCGAAGGACGAGGCCGCCGCCTCGTCCTTTTCTTTTTGCGTCAGGCAAGATCGGTCGGCGACCAGCCGGGCGGCGCGAGTTCGAAGCCGTCGAAGCGAAACGCAGGCGCTACGATACAGCTCACCAGCGTCCACGCGCCAAGGCTCACAGCCTCCTGCCACGCGAATGCCGGTACGACGCCCTGAAAGGCTTCGCCGCCGCCCGCATCCGGACCGAGGGTGATGGTCTCGCGCCTGTCATCCGCATGGGCGATGCCGAGCGCCAGCGGCGCGCCCGCCTGCCAGATCCATATCTCCGCCGCGTCGACACGATGCCAGTGCGAACGCTCGCCCGCCGCCAGCAGGAACAGGATTGCGCTCGCCGCGCCTCGTTCGCCATCCGACGGCGCATCCCGCCACAGCTCGCGGTAATGGCCGCCCTCCGGGTGCGGCTTCAGGTCGAGCACCGCGCGAGCCGCATCGGCAGTGAGCGCCGGGTCACGGAAATCGGCCTTCAACGTCGCCATCGGAGCCTCAACGGTCACAGCGCGATTTCAGGCTGCTCCAGCCGCCGCGGCAGCAGCGTCGAGCCCGGAACATAGGCGTCGAACGCAGCCCAGAACTGCTCGCGAAGCTGGTCGCGTTCCATCACGATTTCATGCCGCGCGCCCGAAATGACGATAAGGCGGCAGTTCTTCACCCGGCTCGCGAAACGCTCCATTGCTGCGTTTGACACGATTTGATCGTTGCTCGCCGCCACCATCAGTGTCGGCACACGGATGCTGTCCATGAATGCGGTCGAGGCAAGCGTCGCAATGGAGGTGCAGGCCGCCTGGACCCAGCCGATGGTCGGCGCGCCGATGCTGAGGTGCGGCGCGGCGCGAAGCAGATCCTGCGCCCGCTCATATCGAAGACGATCCGAGGTCAGCGGATTGCCGTCGAAAGGCGCACGCTCCCAGAGTTGAGCCTTGCCGCCCGGAATGAAGCTGTCGCCGAAGCCAAGCAGCGTCAGCGCTTCCGCCGCCGCGCCGATCACGCTGCCGCGTTTTTCGCTGTTTGCGAAATCGATCATCGGCGCACTGAGCACCATGCGATCCCACCAGCACACCTTCGTTTGCGCGAGTCGCAGCACGAGATGCCCGCCCATCGAATGCGCGAGACAATAGTAAGGCGGCGGGCAGTCGGGCAACACGATGCCGGACATGAAGCGGCGAACGTCGTCGTCGAAATGGGCGAAGTTCTCGGCGTGGCCCTTGGCGCGGTTCCTCAGCAGGCGCGAAGAGCCGCCCTGACCACGCCAGTCCATGGTGGCGACGGCGAAGCCTCTGCGGCGCAGGTCGCCGATAGTCTCGAAATATTTCTCGATGAACTCCGTGCGGCCCTGAAAGAGGCAGACCGTCCCGATGCGCCGCTCGGCCGTGGTATCCCACCGCGCGTAGCGAATGTGGAAGCCGTCGCGCGTGTCGAATGTGCCGCAGATGGCGCCCCCCGGCACAGGATTGCGAGTGATGCCGACCAACTCGGCCGCCGGTGAAGCCCCCTCAATCGCCGTATCCGAGCCGTTCATGTCCGAGCCGTCCTCGCTGTTCGTGGAAAAACTCTATCGCATGCGCATGGCGCTGCTCAAGCACCCCTTGACAGCGAAGATGTCCGAAATAAATTTATGGGTGCAGGCCAATCGGCTGCAAACTTACGCTCCGGCCTTTAAGGCGGAGGAAACTTCTCGCTTGATAAGGAGACAACACATGCGTCGTCTTGATCTCTCTCCCCTGTATAAGTCCGCGATCGGCTTCGATCACCTAGCCAATGTGCTTGACCAGCTCTCTGGTCTTGAAAGCGAAAGCGGCTTCCCGCCCTATAATATCGAACGTCTTGGCGAGAATGTCTATCGCGTTACCATGGCTGTCGCCGGTTTCGGTGAGGATGACCTTTCCATCGACGTGAAGGAGGGTACTCTTACCATCCGCGGTGAAAAGAAGGGTGAAGCTGCCAACCGGGCCTACATCCATCAGGGCATCGCCGCGCGTAATTTCGAGCGCCGTTTCCGGCTGGCCGATTACGTCGAGGTGTCCGGTGCCGCGCTGGAGAACGGGCTTCTGCACGTCGACCTGAAGCGCGAATTGCCCGAGGCCATGAAGCCGCGCACGATCCAGATCACGAAGGGCGCTCCCCACCCGCGCGTGATCGAGGGCGATGCGGCCCGCAAGGTCGAGGCTGCCGCGTAACGCGCGCCTCGGATTCACGGCCTCAGCGAAGGGCGGGCGAAAGCCTGCCCTTTTTCGTGCGCGGACGGCGGAAAAGCGCCGCGACTTCCACATGCGCCGAATAGCGGAACTGATCGAAGGCCGCGAGGCGCGTCAGTTCGAACCCGCCATCCGCAAGAATGGCGGCATCGCGCGCGAAGGTGGCCGGATTGCAGGACAGCATCACGGCCGCCGAAATTTTCGACTGCGCGAGCGCGCGCGCCTGCGCTTCAGCGCCTTCGCGCGGCGGGTCGAGCACGGCGGCGGCAAAGGCGTTCAATTCCTGAAACCCGAGCGGATTGCGAAACAGATCGCGGCGCACCGCCTTCACGGGCTTGAGACCCTTCGCCTCCCTCGCGGCGGCGGACAGCGCGGCGACGGCGGCGGCATTGTCCTCGTAGGCTGTCACAGAGGCGCGGGCGGCGGCCGGAAAGGTGAACGCGCCAAGCCCAGCGAAGAGGTCGCACACCGGCCCCTTCCCAGAACCCGCCGCGTCGAGCGCGGCGACGGTGAACGCCGCCATGTCGCGCTCGCACGCCTCCACCGCTTGCAGGAACGCGCCCTCGGGCAGCACGACCCGCGAACCGCCAACGGTGATCTGCGGCGCGCCGTTGATGAAGATCGCCTCGCCATTCCATGTTGCGCGGATCGCACCGGCCGCCTGAAGCGCCAACTCGATGGCGTGGCGTGCGCTGCTCGCGAGGCGCGGCCCGGCGATGGCGATGTCGAGGCCGTTATCGGCGGCGGTGACGTGAATCTTCGCTTCGCTCCGATCCGCCATCGCGCCCTTGAGTGCGGCGCGAAGATGCGGGAGCGCCGCGGCGATCCGTGGCAGGAGGATGGGGCATTCGTCGATGTCGACGAGATCGTGGCTGCGCGCCGCGATGAAGCCGAGATGAAGCGCGCCCTCCTCCTTCCGCGCGGTGAACACGGCGCGGCGGCGACTCGACACGGGATATGTTTTCAGCGGCTCCATCGATGGCGCGCGGACGCCGGCCTGAGCGAGAGCCGTTTCCACGAGGCCCGCCTTCCACGCGTCGTAAGGCGGTGCGGCCCAATGCTGGAGCGCGCAGCCCCCGCATACGCCGAAATGCCTGCACACGGGTTCGACGCGCTCCTGGCTTGCCGTCTCCACCGCAATGAGACGGCCTTTCGCGCCAGCCACCTCGGCGCGCACCACCTCGCCCGGCAGCGTGAAAGGAAGATGCACCGCAGCGCCGCTAAAGACGCGCGCGACGCCGTCGCCTTGCGCGCCCATCGCCTCGATTGCGAGCGTCAGCGTTTCCGTGTCGCGCGACGCGCTATCGCTCGCGCGAAGCTGCGACGAGTGTTTCTTCATTGCCGTCCTGTCCCTTGATCGGCGATGCGACGGCGCCGAGCGCGCGCCAGCCTTCCGCCTCGATGCATGCCGTGACGCGCTCCACCGCCGCGCGCCGCAAATTCTCGTCCTTCACGATGCCGCCCTTGCCGACGCCGTCGCGGCCGACCTCGAACTGCGGCTTCACCAGCGCGACGAGCCAGGCGCCGGGCGCAGCAAGCGGCAGCACGGCGGGCAGCACCTTTTCGAGCGAGATGAAGCTCACGTCGCAGGTCACCGCGTCGATGGGCGCATCGAAGAGCGCCGGGGTCAGCGCGCGCGCGTCCTGCGCTTCCAGCGACACCACTCGGACATTTTGACGCAGCGATGCGTGAAGCTGGTCGCGGCCTACATCCACGGCATAGACGCGGGTTGCACCGCGCTCAAGCAGCACCTCCGTGAAGCCGCCGGTCGAGGCGCCGACATCGAGGCAGGCGCGCGCACACGGCGACAGGCCAAAAGCATCGAGCGCCGCTGCGAGCTTGAGGGCACTCCGCGCGACATACGGCATCTTTTCAATCACTTCAACGGGCTCGTCCTCGGCGACTTCGAGCCCCGGCTTCACGTCGGTGCGACCGCGCACGCGCACGCCCCCGCGACGGATCATATCCCGCGCTTTCGAGCGGGTTTCGGCCAGCGCGCGCCGAACCAGAAGATGGTCGAGTCGGAGTTTCAAATGCGGTCCCGTGGCCTTGTAAACATCGACATCAAGCTTGTTGCAAATGACAATGTTTAGCGCAATCATCAGCTCCCTGTGTTGTCTTCGGCAACCGGATAAAGCGCTATTTCCAATCCTCTGAAGGATGTTGAAAAAGAACATGTGAGATTAGACTGCCTCTTCGTGGCCTAGGTCGCCAGAAGGCCGTGAAGCGCTAAGTAATTACCCCATACCCGTTCAGGTTCGATAAGCAACCAACCTCACACAATTCTTGGGAAATCAAATCATGATGCTTGTCCGTACCTATCTCTCGAACAGCGCGATCGAGGGAGTGGGCATTTATGCTGCCGAGCCTATCAAGAAAGGAGATGTCATCTGGCGGCTGGAGCCGAAGTTCGACGTTTTCTTCACCGAAGCCGATATCGAAGAACTGCCGTCGCACATGCAGGACTTCATTCAGCGCTATTCCTACCCGCATATGCAGAAAAAAGGCATATGGGTTCTTGAAGCCGACAACGGCCGTTTCATGAATCACAGCGAGACGCCCAACACCGATTTCACCGATCCGGATCTGGGCTACGCCATCCGCGACATCGCGGCGGGCGAGGAGATCACCTGCAACTACCATGAATTCGACTCCTCCTTCCAGGGCTGGTTCGCGGGTCTGGCGGCGGTAAACGGGGATGCGCATTCCCACCCCTAAGTCGGATGAACGTTGCCCCCCGGATGCCGCGTGTCCGGGGCGGCGGCGCTCAACGTCCTGTTGCGGCCCCGCCATAGTTCGAAAATTATCGCCTGCCGGAACGTGATATTTACCCAAACAGTGTCTATAGAGTCCTGTTGGAATTTATCGCGGGGGCGAGCATGCGGTCGGCGGCAAGGAAATACTGGACGCGGGGTTTTTGCTTCGGGCTCGCCGGGCTGTCGGTGCTGACGGTCGCAGCGCCGGATGAGACGCGCGCCGAGTGCTATGTGCAGGCGCCGCTCCGTCCGGTTCACCGGACCTTCATCCGCCGCGACGTCGTCGAGCCGGGCGTTTACGAAGTGACCCGCCGACCGAGCCTCCACGGTGTGATCCAGCAGCGGGCGGTCGTGCCCGGCAGGGTCGTATGGCGCGAGACACCGGCCATTTACAAGACGGTGACGGTGCGTGTCAGAAAGCCGGGCGGCTCCATCTGGAGCGAGCAATGCGTCGGGGGGCAAGCGGCTATCTGCCGCGTGCGCGTTCCGCCGCAGGATATCCTCGTCGAGAAGCGGGTGCTCGTCCGTCCGGGCCGCCGCTGGGCCGAGCAGGTGACGCCCGACGCGGTTGCGCTGACCGAGCGGCGCGTGCTCCTGAAGCCCTACAAGAATTACGCCCATTTCCAGCGGCCCTATATCGCGTTTTCGCGCGAGCGCGTGGCGGTGCAGCCCGAAGGCACACGCTGGGTTCCGGCTCCATCGCAGCCGAAATGCTGCGAGCCGGGGTGCTGATCGGCGCCGCGCGGGTTTTTGGAGTGAATCCGGCTCTAAACTTCAGAAAAGAGACCGTTTTACCGATCTGATTGCGATTCAATCGGATCGGAACGGCTCTATGGCGCGCGGACGTTCATGCACTCGATGCCGGATCGCTTGAGCTTACGGCACACGGATTTCGCCTTGGTCTCATCGTCGAAGCGCGCGAAGCGGGCGCGGAACATCGTGGCGCCGCTCGCGAGCGAGACCGGCATGATGAAGTCCGGATGAGACTTGCAAAAGGCCGGGCCGAGCGCCTGCCGGACGCTTTCGAGTCGGAGTTGCGCCTGCGACTTTTCGGGGAATGCGCCCACCTGCACGTGATACGGGCCGGGCAGATTCACCGTCTCGCGTGAGGCTGCGGCTTCCGCCGTGGCGATGGTCCGGAGTTCAGGCGCAACGGTCGAAGCGAGCGTGGCTCCCTCGGATAGCCGGGGCGATGCTTCCGAGGCGAATGCTTCCGCCGCCTCTCCTTCCGCCTGGACGGCGGCGGCGGCAAGAGGCGCGACCTCGGGAAGCCGGACAGTCTTGTTATGGACCGACATGTTTTTCGGCTGCGCCTCGCCGGGACCGGGAAATGTCACGGTGACGGCCGCCTGCTTCGAACCGGAGGCAGTCACGTCATGGTCGACCATGGCCCGCCCGGTCGCCTCTTCGGGCTCGTCCGTCGACGTGTCGGATGTCTCGGCGGGCTCGCGGGTGGCGCGCACCGCAAGGCTGTTTTCGAGCGAGGAGAACAGGATCGCATTCGATGCGCTGTCGGGCTTGCGTTTGAGCTGCAATGCACCGGCGGGGAGGCGAGACACGCGCCGCAGATGAGCCGTGCCGCCGGGAGTCGTCTGCACAGGTGCAGCGTCCTTCGCCGTTTGCTCCGCGGATGCCACCTGTCGCGGTTCCGGCGCGGACGGAAGCTTCGCGGGCGCAGCGGCCGCAAATTGCTTCGGCGCCAAGGACGCGACCAGGGCGCCCGCTTTTTTCGCGGCGGTGAGTGTCATGGCTTTCGACCATGAGGCGTCGAGAATGTTGCGCATGGCGCCGTTGCGGGCGCGGGCCGAAGATCCGCCCAGCACCACCGCGATGAGCCGCTTCTCGCCGCGCCGCGCGGTGGCGAGCAAGTTGAAACCCGACGCCGAGGTGAAGCCGGTCTTCATGCCTTCCATCCCCGGATACGAGAACAGCAAGGTGTTGTGGTTTCGATAGATGTCGCCGCCATACCGGAAATATTTCGTCTTGAAGACGCCTGCGCGCTCGGGATGGTCGGTCAGCACCGCGCGCGCCATGATGACGAGATCCTGCGCCGTCGTCCGCTGTTCGGAATTCGGCAGGCCGGACGCGTTTCGGAACGTCGTGTTGAGCATGCCGATGGTGCGCGCCCTCTGGGTCATGCGGCGGGCGAATTCCTCCTCGGAGCCCGCCAGCGCTTCGGCAACCACGACGGCCACGTCGTTCGCCGACTTCGTCACAATGGCGCCGATGGCGTCGGAAACCGCGATCGTGTCGCCGGGGCGCAGGCCGAGCTTCGTCGGCGACTGCGATGCGGCGTAGGCCGAAACACGCAGTTTCGTGCTCATGCCGAGCTTGCCGTCGCGAAGGGCGTCGAACAGCAGATAAAGGGTCATCACCTTGGTGATGGAGGCGGGAAACCGCGGGTCGGTGGCGTTCCTCGCGATCAGGATGCGCCCGGTGTGGAAGTCGACCACCATGGCGGAACTCGCCGGGGAGTAAGACGGCGCCCGAGATGCCTTGCGGCGAGCCTCGGCGGAACCGGAGAGGGCAAGGAGAAGGACCGCCATCGCGCAGAGAAGCACGGCGACCGGCGAAACCCGGCGAGCGATGCCTTCACGAGCGAAGTCATGCCGGGGCGGTTGGTCCCGAGCCATGTGGTCCCGAGCTGAACCGTTCGGTGCCAAGTCCTTCTTATGCCTCGGAATTTGAAAACGCAGATGTCGGATCACGGCGGTTTGAAACCCCAAAAACGTGTCGTCAGCAAGGCGCCGCGTCAAGGCGTCGCGTGGGCGGTCAACCTCAATGCAAGGTTGTCGGCTCAGGCTGCTATACCTGTACGGGCATTAATTCGGTCTTACCCATGACCTGGATCGGGCGTAGGATTTCAATTTCGCCGATGGAATTGCGGGAGTTTGGAAACACCGCTGCGTGATGAACGGGGCGGCACCCTTTCAATGCAGGAAGGGGCACATATATTCGATGAGGCGCCGGTCAGGAGGCCTTGACAGACGAAACCGATAAACGGGATGATGCAAGGTGATGGCCTCTTTTCCGCGCACGATCCGGAGGCGTCAGGCAGAGTGGCAGACGCTTGAAACGTTCAGGCTTCCGATAGGGTCTCGAATGGTTGCTGCGATGGCGGGCAATAACGGTTTCAAGGACGACAACGGCCTGAAAACAGGGGTCGTAACAAAAACTCGTCCCAAAACGAAACGCCCGAGCCTCTACAAGGTTCTCCTCCTGAACGACGACTACACGCCGATGGAATTCGTCGTCTACGTGCTTGAGCGGTTCTTCAACAAGCCGCGAGAGGAGGCAACGCGCATAATGCTGCATGTCCACCAGAAAGGCGTCGGTATCTGCGGCGTGTATACCTACGAAGTTGCTGAGACGAAAGTCACCCAGGTGATGAATTTCGCGCGCCAGCATCAGCATCCCCTTCAGTGCACTATGGAAAAGGAGTAGGTGCGGCAGTGCCATCATTCTCAAACAGCCTGGAAGAGTCGCTCCACCGCGCTATCGAATACGCCAACGAGCGGCATCACGAATACGCAACGCTGGAACACCTGCTCCTTTCGCTGCTGGATGACCGCGACGCGTCTTCTGTCCTTAGAGCCTGCAACGTCGATGTGGAGCGGCTTCGGGCCAAACTGACCGAGTTTCTCGACAAGGAGCTGAACAACCTCGTCCTTGACCAGGATGGCGAGGCGCAGCCGACCGCGAGCTTTCAGCGCGTGATTCACCGCGCCGTGGTGCATGTGCAGTCTTCGGGCCGCGAGGAAGTGACGGGCGCGAATGTGCTTGTCGCGGTCTTCGCCGAGCGCGAAAGCAACGCCGCCTACTTCCTGCAAGAGCAGGACATGACGCGATTCGACGCGGTGAATTTCATCAGCCACGGCATTTCGAAGCGGGCCGGCATGTCCGAGCCTCGCGGTGTGCGGGGCGTCGAGGACGATGCGACCACGGTCGACGGCGCCGATGAGAAGAAGCGTTCGACGGACGCGCTCGAAGCCTACTGCGTCAACCTCAATCAGAAGGCGAAGGACGGCCGCATCGATCCGCTGATCGGCCGCGACAAGGAAATCGAGCGCACGATCCAGGTGCTGTGCCGCCGGTCGAAGAACAACCCGCTTTACGTGGGCGATCCGGGCGTCGGCAAGACGGCCATCGCAGAAGGACTGGCGCGCAAGATCGTCCGCGGCGAGGTGCCGCAGGTGCTCGCCAACGCGACGGTGTTTTCGCTCGACATGGGCACGCTGCTCGCGGGCACGCGCTATCGCGGCGACTTCGAGGAGCGGCTCAAGGCGGTGATGAAGGAAATCGAAGCCTATCCGGGCGCGATCCTCTTCATCGACGAGATTCACACCGTGATCGGTGCGGGCGCTACCTCGGGCGGCGCGATGGACGCGTCGAACCTCTTGAAGCCCGCGCTGCAATCGGGCGTGCTGCGCTGTATCGGCTCGACCACCTACAAGGAATACCGCCAGCACTTCGAGAAGGATCGCGCGCTTGTGCGGCGCTTCCAGAAAATCGATGTCGCCGAGCCGACGGTTGAGGATGCAATCGAAATCATGAAGGGGCTGAAGCCCTACTTCGAGGACTTCCACAACATCAAATACACGAACCAGGCGATCAAGGCTGCGGTGGAGCTGTCGGCGAAGTACATCCACGACCGCAAGCTGCCCGACAAGGCGATCGACGTGATCGACGAAACGGGCGCGTCGCAGATGTTGCTGGCGCCCTCGAAGCGGAAGCGCACCATCGGCGTGAAGGAGGTCGAGGCGACCGTCGCCACCATGGCGCGCATCCCGCCCAAGACCGTCTCCAAGACCGACACGGAGCTTCTGCGCAACCTCGAAGGCGATCTCAGGCGCGTCGTGTTCGGCCAGGATCAGGCGATCCATGCGCTTTCCGCCGCGATCAAGCTCGCCCGCGCGGGCCTTCGCGATGCGGAGAAGCCCATCGGTTCGTACCTGTTCTCCGGCCCGACCGGCGTCGGCAAGACGGAAGTCGCCCGCCAGCTCGCGAGCCTGCTCGGCGTGCAGATCCTGCGCTTCGACATGTCGGAGTATATGGAGCGGCACACTGTGTCGCGGCTCATCGGCGCGCCTCCGGGCTATGTCGGCTTCGATCAGGGCGGCCTGTTGACCGACGGCGTGGACCAGAACCCGCACTGCGTCCTTCTCCTCGACGAGATCGAGAAGGCGCATCCGGACCTGTTCAACGTGCTGCTTCAGGTCATGGACCACGGCAAGCTCACCGATCATAACGGCAAGCAGGTCGATTTCCGCAACGTGGTGCTCATCATGACCACGAACGCGGGCGCGGCCGACATGGCGAAGCCCGCTATCGGCTTCGGCAGCCAGCAGCGGGTGGGCGAAGACGAGGAGGCGATCAAGCGCATGTTCTCGCCGGAGTTCCGCAACCGCCTCGACGCCGTGATCCCGTTTGCCCGCCTCTCGCGCGAGATGATCGGCAGGGTGGTCGAGAAGTTCATCTTCCAGCTCGAAGCGCAACTCGCGGACCGCAACGTGGTCATCGAACTGACGCCGGAAGCGATGGAATGGCTCGCCGACCACGGCTACGACGAGATGTACGGCGCGCGTCCGCTCGCCCGCGTCATTCAGGAGAGCATCAAGAAGCCACTGGCCGAGGAATTGTTGTTCGGCAAGCTCGAAGGCGGCGGAACGGTGCGGGTGGTCGTCGAGGAGAAGGACGGCAACAAGACGCTTTCCTTCGAGGTCATCGAGGCGAAGCCGCCGATCAAGGCCGAAGACGCCGAGGCGGGCGAGGGCGAAGGCCCGGCGCTGCTGCCGAAGGGCGCGGCCTGACTGGAAATATGACGCCGGTCGCCCTCGCAGCGCCCGGCGTTTTCGTCTGGACTTGCTCTGTGCTTGAGCGCAAGGGGCGCGCTAGCCATGAGGTCTGGCTACCGGCCAGACCGATTGAAAGTTTACGGCCACTTCACCACGGGCGGCATTGACGACAGGATCGAATCGACATTGCCGCCGGTCTTCAGCCCGAAAACCGTGCCGCGGTCGTAAAGCAGGTTGAATTCGACATAGCGGCCGCGCCGGACGAGCTGCTCGTCGCGATCGGCCTCGCTCCACGGCTCGTTCATGTTGCGCCGGATGAGCTTCGGCACGACGGCGAGGAACGTGCGCCCCACCTCCTGCGTGAATGCGAAATCGGCGTCCCAGTCGCCGGAATTGTGATACTCGTAGAAGATACCGCCGAGGCCGCGCGCCTCCTGCCGGTGGGGCAGGTAGAAATACTCGTCGCACCATGCCTTGTAGCGGCTGTAATCGGCCACGGGGTGCTTGAGGCAGGCCGAACGGAATGCGGCATGAAAGTCGAGGACGTCCGGATCTTCGACGCGCCGCCGTTTCGCGAGCATCGGCGTCAGATCGGAGCCGCCGCCGAACCACCATTTCGACGTCACGATGAAGCGCGTGTTGAGATGTACGGTCGGCACGTTCGGGTTGCGCATGTGCGCGATCAGCGAAATTCCCGACGCGCGAAAGCGGGGGTCTTGCTCCGAGCCCGGAATCGACGCGCGGAACTCGGGCGCGAACTCGCCGTGAACGGTCGAGACATGCACGCCGACCTTCTCGAAAACGCGGCCATGCATCATCGCCATGGTTCCGCCGCCGCCGTCCTCGCCGGTGTGGTCGGTGCGCCTCCAAGGCGTCTTCTCGAAGCGCCCGGGTGGCAATCCGGCATGCGGACCGCACTTCAGATCGTCTTCGATCCGCTCGAACTCGGTGCAGATATCGTTGCGCAGCGAGGCGAACCACACCCGCGCTTTGGACATTTCGGGGTGAAACGGCTCCCAATTATCCAAAGACGAGGCCTGCGTTTTATGCATTGCTGGTATGCGATTCGTACTGTGTTTGGGCATGGCGCCTCCGCCGCTCGGGCGTTCCTGAAGGAAAAGAATCGTACCCTTCTACAGGAAACGCGAAAAACCGCCAGTCTGGCCAAGGGCTTCACCGAGCACCATCGCCACGGAAAGGGCAACATTCAGCGACCGCAGGCTCTCCTGCATGGGAATTCGGGCCCGCAAATGCGCGCATTCGTGCACCTTGTCGGGCGCGCCCGCGCTTTCGCGCCCGGCCAAAATAACGTCGTTATCGCGATACAACACATCGTGATAAGGGATAGCCCCCTTCGTTGTCAGAAGGATCAGCCGCCTGTCGACCCTTTTGATATCGCTTAAGAATTCTTCAAAAGAAGGATGGCGCCGCAGGCTCACTTTGTCGTAATAGTCAAGGGCCGCACGCCGGAGCGCGCGGTCGGACAAATCGAACCCGCAAGGCTCGATGATATCGACTGCGACGTTTAGACATGCCGCCATTCGCAAGATCGTCCCTGTATTTTGCGGAATGTCCGGTTGATATAAAGCTACACGCAACAGGAGCGGTCTCCGTAGATGGTCGAGCTAAATTGTGCCATGGACACGGAAATCGATAGCATGCATAAGAGCACGATTTTTTCGCTCCCGCAAAACGTCCTACAAGGTTGAAATTTTCCATGGCCACAACATACGACGGTGATCAAGGCGATGTGTCGCGCCGTGATTTCATCTATCTCGCAACCACGGCATTCGCGGCTGTCGGAGCGGCCGCCGCGCTCTGGCCGCTGATCGATCAGATGAACCCAGATGCGTCGGCGCTCTCGCTCGCGTCGATCGACGTCGACCTGACGCCGGTTCCGGAAGGGGCGGCGATCACCGTGCTCTGGCGCGGCAAGCCGGTCTTCATCCGACATCGCACGGCGGAGGAGGTCAAGAAGGCTCAGGAGGTTCCGATCGCCGACCTGAAAGACCCCTATGCGCAGGTTGAAGGCGCGCCCTCGGACCTGCCCGCCACGGATGCGAATCGCACCAAGGCCGGCAACGAACAATGGCTCGTGCTGATCGGCATCTGCACCCATCTCGGCTGCGTTCCGAAGGGCCAGGCTCCGGGCGACGAAAGAGGCCCGTATGGCGGCTGGTTCTGCCCGTGCCACGGCTCTGCCTACGACACGGCCGGGCGAATTCGCCAGGGACCGGCGCCGCGCAATCTCGACGTCCCGCCGTACGCGTTTGCGACGGACACCAAGATTCTGATCGGCTAGTTCCCGCCATCCCGAGAAGGTTTTCCTGAAATGTCCCACGCTTCCTCTTACGAACCGAAAACATCGGTAACGCGCTGGCTCGACGCCCGGTTGCCGATCGTCCGCTTCATAGCGGATTTCATGGTCTTCCCAACGCCGCGCAATCTCAACTACCTCTGGACCTTCGGCGCGATCCTCGCGTTCATGCTCATCGCCCAGATCGTCACGGGCGTCATCCTCGCGATGCACTTCGCGCCGAACACGGCGCTCGCGTTCGACTCCGTCGAAAAGATCATGCGCGACGTGAACTACGGCTGGTTGATGCGCTATGCCCATGCGGTCGGCGCGTCGATGTTCTTCCTCGCCGTCTACATCCACATGTTTCGCGGCATCTATTACGGGTCCTACAAGGCGCCGCGCGAGGTGCTGTGGATGATCGGTGTGGCGATCTTCCTCGTCATGATGGCGACGGCGTTCATGGGCTACTCCCTGATCTGGGGCCAGATGAGCTTCTGGGCCGTGACGGTGATCACGAACCTGTTCTCATCGCTCGACACGCTCTATTCCGGCCTTGGCACCACTCTGGTGCAGTGGATCTGGGGTGGGTTCTCGGTCGATAACGCGACCCTCAATCGTCTTTTCAGTCTGCACTATCTTCTTCCCTTCGTGCTCGTCGGCCTTGTCGTGCTGCATGTATGGGCGCTTCATGTCGTCGGCTCCAACAACCCGACCGGGGTCGAGGTCAAGAACGTCGAGAAGGAAACGCTGCCCTTCTACGCGTATTTCACGACCAAGGATCTGTTCGCGCTCGCGGCGTTCGGCGTCATCTTCGCGTATTTCGTCTTCTTCACGCCAAACTATCTCGGCGACGCGGTCAATTACGTGCCCGCCAACCCGCTTCTGACGCCGCCGCACATCGTGCCGGAATGGTACTTCCTGCCCTTCTACGCGATCTTGCGCGCGGTTCCGTCCAAACTCGGCGGCGTGCTCGCGATGTTCGGCGCGATTGTCGTGCTGTTCTTCGTCCCGTGGCTCGATACTTCGCGCGTTCGCTCGGCCAGCTATCGGCCGATGTTCCGCTGGTTCTTCTGGGCGTTCGTCTTCAGCTGCCTTGCGCTCGGCTATCTCGGCGCGGCGCCGGTCACCGAAACATCGACCATGGCCTCGCAGTTCTTCACCTTTTACTACTTCGCCTTCTTCCTGATCGTCATGCCGGTGGTGGGTATCTACGAGACACCGAAACCGCAGCCGGACTCAATCGCAGACACCTTCACGCATAAATCGGACGACGGGTCTGGCCGCGGCGCGCGCCCCGTGGCGGCCGAGTAGGAGACCAGACAATGACGACGATGACATCGAGCCTCGTGCGCCGCTCGCTCGGAGCGTTCGTAATCGGCTCAGTACTCTCGGCGACGGCGTTTAGCGCGCCGGCGTCAGCCTCCGAGACGGCGGGACACTACGAGGTTCCGCGCCTGGAGTGGACCTTTGGCGGCCTGTCCGGCTACTTCGACAAGCAGCAGCTTCGCCGCGGCTTCAAGGTGTACCAGACGGTTTGCCAAGCCTGTCACAATCTGGCTCACCTGTCTTACCGCAACCTGACGCAGCCGGGCGGTCCCGAACTGCCGAAGGAAGAGGTGGAAGCCTACGCCGCGCAGAAGCAGGTGGCCGACGGGTTCAACGACGCGGGCGAAGTGAACATGCGCCCGGCCAAGCTGGCGGATCTGTTCGTTGGCCCCTTCAAGAACGACAAGGAGGCCGCCGCCGCTCTGAACGGGTCGGTTCCGCCGGATTTGTCGCTCATTACGAAGGCGCGTTCGATCGAGCGGAATATCGAGTGGTATGCCTTCCCGTTTATTATGCTTAAGGATATCCTGACGCAGTATCAGGAACAGGGCGCGGATTATACGCACGCGCTTCTGACCGGATACACGGACCCTCCGGCGGACTTCAACCTGCTGCCCGGCCTGAGCTATAATCGTGTATTCCCGGGCCATCAGATCGGCATGCCGCAGCCTCTCAGCGACGGCATGGTGGAATATGATGACGGCACACCGAGCACCCTCGACCAGCAGGCGAAGGACGTGACCGCGTTCCTCGCCTGGGCGGCCGAGCCGAGCCTCGTGGAGCGCAAGAAGCTTGGCGCCTGGGTACTGATCTATCTGATCATTCTCGCCGGTCTGCTTTATGCTTCGAAGAAGCTGATCTGGCGCAACGTCAAGCACTGACGCGCGCGGAACAGCGGCGCTTCAAAATCGCAAGCGGGGGCCCTTGGGCTCCCGTTTTTTTGTGCGGAGGAGGGCAGAAGCTGTCGTGGCAAGTCGATGTCCGCAGTCTCGGGGAGGATTGCGGGCGCCCCTATAGTTCGGCGGCGCGGCGTCGCCCTAACGAATACACAAGGTTTTCACGCGCCACCTTGACTGGCGGTTGAGTTGCTACAGCGTCGGGCAAGCTTGGTGTGTTCCTAATGCATCGGTAGACGCTTGTTTTCCTGTCGGGGTGTAAATCCGGGAGTAGTCAACCAGCGGTGTTTTCTCTAGTCTGCATACGTGAAAAAATGGGGATTTACCTATGCTTATGAGTCAAAATTCGCAGATCGAGATTGACCTGCTCGGCTCCTTGTGTTCCGCCTCCGCCGCACCCAGAGCTGACGAAGAAGCCGTCGATGTCCTTCGCTCGTCCCTGATTGAGGGGTTCGAAAAGGCCATCGACCTTGGCGTGCCGCCCTTGCAGGCGCTGGCTCACATTCTCGATTGGGTGTCGGATGAAATGGCGCGGGTCAAGGCAGCGCCGGTTGCTGCCTCGACTGATGCCGGCGATCACCGCCGACTATAGCGCCGCCCGAGCATTCCGCTCGCCTCCGCATAGGTCACTTGCGCGAAGACGTCGAGCAGGTTCCGCTTTTGAGCGACACTCATCGTCTCGCGTTCGGCGACCACCGGGCAGAAGGCGGCTGTCAGCCCATTCACGATGTCCGCCTCGGACACATGATGGGCTTTGGCCTTGATCTTCGGCACGATCTCCTGGATGCGCAGGACGATATTCGCCGATTGCGTCGTGCGAAGGAGTTCGCCGAAATCCGTCTTGGCTCGCTCCATGATCGCGCGCTCCTTTTCGTTCACAGGCGGCGGGCATTGAGTGCTCCCTTCGCCGCCAGCCAGCATGATCGGCGTCGACTGCCTGATTTCGCGCACGAGGAAGCCGTCAGCGTCGGTCGGAGCGTTGTTGCCCCAGCGCGACCGGACGTAATTCGCCACAGCGGCGATGTCGCCGTCGCTCAGATACGCCGCGAATGAGGGCATCGGCCCGTATTGCTGCGTCGCCGGGAGCCCGGCGAGGACGGCCTTGATGATGTCCTGCGGTTGCTCGGCATTCACCGTGCCATTCTGCGAGAGAGGCGGAATTCGATCCTTGACGCCTTCGCCGTTAAGCCCGTGGCACGACGCGCAATTGCTGACATAGACGCCCGCCGCGCCCGCCGGAACCGGAACGACCGAGCCGCCCGAGACTTCCGCGCGGGGTGGCGTCTGCTTCAGATAGGCCGCGATCGCACGCAGATCGTCCACCTTGAGCTTCGAGAGGCTGTCGTGAACGACGGTCGCCATCGGCCCCTCGGCGATGCTTCGCATGGGAGCCACGCCCGAGGCGAGGTAGGACACGAGCTGCTGCTCGCTCCATGAGCCGATCCCGCGCGTCATGTCGGCGGTGATGTTCGGCGCGAACCAGCCTTGCACGGCCGCGCCCTGAAGCGCGTCGCCCGGAATGGTGGCGCCCATCAGATTGCGCGACGTGTGGCACTGGCCGCAATGGCCGAGACCTTCGACAAGATACGCGCCCCAGTTCACCTGCTCGGTCTTCGCCGGATCGGGTTCGAACACGCCCGGCGCGAAGAACAGCCCGCGCCAGACAGACAGCGTATCGCGGATGTTGAAGGGGAAGGCCAGATGATCCGGCTGGCGCGGCGCACGGACCGGCTTCAGCGACATGAGATAGGCGCGGATGGCGTTCACGTCGTCGCGCTTGACCTTGGTGAAGGACGTGAAGGGGAACACCGGATAGAGATACTCGCCATGCTTGCCGATCCCCTCGTGCAACGCGCGGTAAAACTCGTCCTCGGTCCACTCGCCGATGCCGGTGCGCTTGTCGGGCGTGATGTTCGGCGTCGTCACGCTGCCGAACGGCGTCGGGATCTGAAGGCCGCCCGCGAAGGGCTCGCCGCCCTGCTTCGTATGGCAGGCTGCGCAGTCGCCGATGGTGGCCAGATACTTGCCCCGTTCGATGAGAGCGTGATCAGGCGCGGCGAGGCTTGCGCCGGCCGTCGAGAAAAACAGAAGGGCGGCCGGTAGAGCCGTCCTGAGGGACGCAAGGGCAGTCATGGAACGGCCTCTCTTTTCGGAAATGGTTTGAGAAGGCGGAGTTGTATCCGGTCATCTATACCCGCCGCGTCTCCAAAGACCGTTTCAGTGCCATGAGAAATTTGCGAAAAACTATGTCTTGCGCGGACTTTGCGTTTGTGGCTCCCTCCTCCCGTTTTCCGCTCGCGCCCGAAGAAACGCTCACGCCATGACAATCACCGTGCATCTGAACGATCTGCCTCCGGATATCGATTTCGGCGCGTCCGTCGCCATCGATACGGAGACGCTCGGCCTCAAGCCTTACCGCGATCGGCTTTGCGTCGTTCAATTGTCGGCGGGCGACGGGAACGCGCATCTCGTGCAGTTCGAGAAAGGCCATTACGACGCGCCTAATCTGCGGGGCCTGCTCACGAATCCCGCGATTCTCAAGATCTTTCATTTCGGACGCTTCGACATCGCGGTGATGCAGCACCATCTCGGCGTCAGAGCCGGGCCGGTCTATTGCACGAAGATCGCGGCAAAGCTGGTGCGCACCTTCACCGAACGTCACGGCCTCAAGGATCTCTGCCGGGAGCTGCTCGGCGTCGAGCTTTCGAAGCAGCAGCAGACCTCGGACTGGGGGCAGGCGAAGCTCACGCCGGAGCAACTTAGCTATGCGGCCTCCGACGTGCTTCACCTGCATGCGTTGAAGGAAAAGCTCGACGCGCTGCTCGCCCGCGAGGGGCGAACGGACCTGGCGGCGGCCTGCTTCGGCTTCCTGCCTTCCCGTGCCGAACTCGACCTGAAAGGCTGGCATGACGACGCGGATGTTTTCAATCACTAGTCTGCCCCGCCGTTGCGCCTCCCGCCCCGTTCGACGGAACGGAGGTTGAGCGATGGCGGTCGCGTCCACGCCGACCATCGGCCGCAACGCCGCCAAGGCGCGGGCGGGCGAGCGCGTGATCGACCGCGACCGCGAGTTCCGGCTCGCGCGCCGACATTCGCGACGCGTGCGGGTGCTGAGGATCGTCCTTCCGCTCATGGCGATGGGCATTCTCAGCCTCTATGCACTACCGTCTTTCTTGCGCGTTTCTGTCGACAAGGGGCGCGGCACGGCCACCGTTCGCGCGATCGAGCTTGAAAAGGGCGCGCTCAAGATGATCGAGCCGCATGTGCGCGGCGTGAGCGAGAAGAACGAATCCTACGATTTCACCGCCGACTCGGCGACGCAGGCCTCGGTAAAGGCCGATGAAATGTATCTCGTAAACGTGCGCGGTCGCATGACGGGGCTCGACGGCAAGCTCACGACGCTCACCGCGCCCGATGGCACCTACAACAGCAAGTCTGAGCAGATCACGTTCAGCAACGGTGTCGCGATCAAACGCGAGCCCGGTCTCGCCGCCGGGTTTCAGACCGCGACCGCTTCCTTGAAGGAGCAGAGCGCGGTGTCGAATACGCCCGTTGTCGTCCGCCTTCATGAGAGCACGATTCATGCAGATGGTGTGACGCTGTATTGGGGCGAAAGCCGTGCGATCTTCGAAGGCAACGTCCGCACCCATGTCGTGCGGCAGGAGCCGGCGGCGGCTGAGGTTCGGCCGGAAAGGTCTCGCCAGCCTGAGCCCGATGGAAACGACGCATGGTCGGCGGCTCCCGCAATCGGGTTGCCGGAAGGCGCGACGAACGGGATGGCAAGCGAGGGAGGGCTCAATCGATGATCGCGGAGAAAGCGCCCCTTGCGTTCGCCCTGATGCTGGCGGCTGCGGTCCTGTCCGCGCCGTCTCATGCCCAGACGCCCGGCTCCGGCTTTCGCGGCCTCAACTCGGCCGACAACTCGAAGAAGCCGATCGACATTGAATCCGATCGCCTCGAAGTTGACGACAAGCGCCGCATTGCCATTTTCATCGGCAATGTTTCGGCCACCCAGGGCGACTACAACCTCAAAGCTCCACGCCTCGAAGTCAGCTATGAACGCCAGGGCGGCGACGGCGCTGCGGGGCGGAAAGCGGGCGGAGCCGAGCCGACAAGGGCGTCGAAAACGGCCGCTGTCGCAGATCCGATCTCCAGCGGCCAGATCCGCACCATCCGCGCGCTCGGCGGCCATGTCGTCGTCACGAACAGGAAGGACGAGCAGGAGGTCACCGGCGACGAGGCGGTCTACGACGTGAAGGGTCAGACGATCACAATGACCGGCAAGGAAGTGATCCTGAGCCAGCGGGCGAACGTGGTGAAGGGCAAGCAGCTCACAATCGATCTGGAAAGCGGCCGCGCGACCGTGTTACCTCACAAGGGCCGCGTGCAGGCGATTTTCGATCAGGGCGCAACGAACGGCGTGCTGCCCGCCGATTCACCCCTCGGTGGCAGGAAGAGAAGGGACGCACCCGCGGAATCGCAGCCGCAGTCCGGCTGGCAACCGCAGTGACCACACTCTCTGAAGCGAAGGCGTAGGGTTTTTCATGGTGGTTCTCGACAAGGATCAGCCCTTTCCCGGGATGGGGCCGCGTCATCAGGCGGAACCCGGCTGGAACGAGGGGCCTCTGGTACTCCGCGAGCGCCGCGCCGTTCCGCAGGTTCGCGAGGAACTCGTCGTGAACGGCGTGAAGAAGAGCTTCAAGAAGCGCATGGTGGTGAAGGGCGTCAGCGTCAACCTGAAGCGCGGCGAATCCGTCGGTCTTCTCGGTCCGAACGGCGCGGGCAAGACTACCGTTTTCTACATGATCACCGGGCTGATCAAGCCGGACGAAGGCAGCGTTCACATCGACGGTTACGACGTGACGTCGCTTTCCATGTATCGCCGCGCGCGGCTCGGCATCGCCTACCTGCCGCAGGAGGCGTCCATCTTCCGGGGGCTGTCGGTCGAAGACAACATCATGGCGGTGCTGGAAGTTTCCGAGCCGAACCGGAAAGAGCGCAAGCGCAGGCTCGACGAACTCCTCGATGAGTTCAAGATCGGCCGCCTGAGGAAGTCGCCGTCCATCGCGTTGTCGGGCGGCGAACGGCGGCGCTGCGAGATCGCGCGTGCGCTCGCCAGCAATCCGTCCTACGTTCTTCTCGATGAGCCGTTCGCGGGTATCGACCCCATCGCGATCGGCGACATTCGCCAACTCGTGACGCACCTTACCGACCGCGGCATCGGTGTCCTCATCACAGATCACAATGTGCGCGAAACTCTGGACTTAATCGACCGTGCATATATCATCTATGACGGTCGTGTGCTCACGGAGGGCACGCCCGCCGAGGTAGTCGCCAACGAGGACGTTCGGCGCGTTTACCTGGGCGACATGTTCTCGCGGTAGCGGCTGAGAGGGTCTCGCTTACGCATTGGTGGTTGATGTGCTCCAACTCAGGCTTGAGCAACGGCAAACCCAGAAAATCGTCATAACGCCGCAGCTTCGGCAGGCGATCAAGCTTCTGCAGTTCTCGGCCATTGAACTCCAGTCCTATATCGAAAACGAGATTCGCGACAATCCTCTGCTGGCGGCCGAGGAACGCGCGGATGGGGATGCGCCGTCGCCGGATGCGAGTCCCGCCGATGGCGCTCCGGGGGGCGCGGAGGCCGATATCCCGGCTTTCGATGCGCGCGACGCCGCCCCGGCCGTCGAAACCGTAACAGAAACCGACTGGGAACCGGAAACACCCGGCGACCGCGCCTATGAGGGCGCTCCCGCCGCCGCCTCGCCGGAGGCCGAGTGGCTTTCGACCAGCGGAAAGGCCGGCTCGCCAAGCGACGATTACGATCCTTTCGCCACGCTTTCCATGGCGAAGTCGCTCACCGATCACCTGAACGAGCAGGCGCAACTCGCGTTTCCGGACGCGCGGGACCGTTTCATCGCGCGCTATCTGATTGACCTCGTCGATTCGGACGGCTACATCCGTACGCCGCTCGAAGACGCCGCCGCGCTTCTTTCGTCGCCGCTCGAAGATATCGAGCGGGTGCTCGGCGTGCTGCAAACCTTCGATCCGGTTGGCGTGTGCGCGCGCGACCTCGCCGAGTGCCTCGCGATCCAGCTCCGCGAAAAGGACCGCTGCGACCCCTTCATGGAGCGGCTTCTCGACAATCTCGATCTGATCGCGGCCTGCGACATGCAGAAACTCCGGCGCGTCTGCGGGGTCGACGCGGACGATCTCCGCGAGATGATGCAGGAGCTTCGCGCGCTGAACCCCAAGCCCGGCGCTGCCTTCGAGCATGGCGAGGTCGAGACGCTGGTGCCCGACGTCATCGTGCGGCGCGGTCCGGATGGCGAGTGGCGCGCCGAACTGAACCCGTCCGCCGCGCCATCGCTCGCCGTCGACCGCGCCTATTACGCAAGCCTCAAGAACCGATGTCGCTCCGACAGCGAGCGCAATTACATCGCCGACCGCCTGTCTTCCGCGAACTGGCTCGTGAAGAGCCTCGAACAAAGGCTCACCACCATCCTCAAGGTCGCGACCGCGGTTGTCGAGGAGCAGTCCGCATTCTTCGATCACGGGGTGCGGCATCTGAAGCCGCTGAACCTGCGTCAGATCGCGGCGAAGATCGGCATGCATGAATCGACGGTCAGTCGCGTCACCTCCAACAAGGCGATCCAGACGCCGCGCGGCATCTTCGAGATGAAATATTTCTTCACGTCGTCCATCCCGTCGGCGAGCGCGTCGAGCGAGGCGCATTCCTCGGAAGCGGTGCGCGACCGCATCAAGGAATTCATCCTCAACGAGTCGCCGGGCGAGGTTCTCTCCGATGACCGGATCGTGACCATGCTCAAGGCCGACGGCATCGACATCGCGCGTCGCACGGTGGCAAAATACCGCGATGCGCTGCGCATCCCTTCGTCGGCCGCGCGGCGAAGGATGAAGCGCGCGAACGCCGCGTGAGCCCACCGGCGGAACGCGAGGGGACATATGGGGCGGGAGCCGAATTTTGACCGCTGAAGACGGCGCATGGAGCGTCAGCGTTTGCAGACGCGTTCGCGATATTCCTCCAGCGGCGTGGGACGCCTGCGCCAATCCGCCGGATCTGCCCTTCAATCCCTTTATCGCGCATGCGTTTCTGTCGGCGCTGGAAGAAAGCGGCTCGGCTACGGCGAAAAAGGGATGGGCGCCGTGCCATCTCGCGCTGAGGGACGACGAGGGCGGCGTGGCGGCGGTTTTGCCCTGCTACATGAAATCGCATTCCTACGGCGAATTCGTCTTCGACCATCCGTTCGCGGATGCCTACGAGCGCGCGGGCGGCCGCTATTATCCGAAGCTACAGACGGCTGTGCCGTTCACGCCGGTGACAGGGCGCCGCTTTCTGGTGCGGCCGGACGTCGATGCCGCGCAGGCGCGCGCGCTCCTCGCCGCCGCCGCCGTCGAGCTTGAAAAGGCAAACGACGCGTCTTCATGGCACGTCACCTTCGCCACGAGAGACGAGTGGGAAGCGCTCGGCGGCCTCGGCCTCCTGCAACGCACCGACACGCAATATCACTGGCACAATCGCGGCTATGCGAGCTTCGACGACTTCCTCGCCTCGCTCGCCTCGCGCAAGCGAAAGGCCGTGCGCAAGGAGCGCGAGCAGGCGCGCGCTTCGGGCGTGGCCTTCGAATGGCTTACCGGCGCGGACATCGAGGAGGCGCACTGGGATGCCTTCTTCGCGTTCTACATGGATACCGGCAGCCGCAAATGGGGCCGCCCCTATCTCACGCGCGCTTTCTTCAGCCTCATCGGCGAGGCGATGGCCGAACGCATCCTCCTCGTCATGGCGATGCGCGACGGCGAACCGATCGCGGGCGCGCTGAATTTCATCGGCGGCGACACGCTCTACGGCCGCTATTGGGGATGCCTCGAAAATCAGGCGTTCCTGCATTTCGAGGCCTGCTATTATCAGGCCATCGATTTCGCCATTGCGCACAAGCTCGCGCATGTAGAGGCGGGCGCGCAGGGCGAGCACAAGCTCGCGCGCGGCTATGCGCCGGAAACGACCTACAGCCTGCATCATTTCGCCAGCCCCGGACTTGCCCGCGCGGTCGAGCGCTATCTCGAACAGGAACGCGAGGCCGTGGCCCAGGATCAGGAGGCGCTGGCCGCGGCGCTGCCTTTCAGGCGATGCGTCGAGCCGGAGTAGCGCAATCCTCGGCGTGTCGCCAGCATCGAAGGCGCAGCGAGAACGATGCGCCGCGCTTCTCATTCGAAAATGCGAATGCTATATCCAGTCGGATGCAGCTTAGTCGGCGAAAGTCGAGGCAAAGGGGGATAGCGTGAAAAGCACGATCGCACGAACGATGACCCTTCTCGGGCTTATGGGAGGGTTTCAGGCAGCGCAGGCAGAGCCGAACATTTCGGCGGGTGGAACCGCCGATACGGCACAAGCACAGGCGAGCAAGCCGCAGGCAGGGCATGCGCAGTCGGACGGCAGCCTCCACAGGAGATTCGACGACGCCGCCAAATGGGCCGAGCGGTTCGACAATCCTGAGCGCGCCGCATGGCAGATGCCTGACGCGGTGGTGAGCGCTCTCGGGCTCAAGGGCAACGAAAGCGTGGCGGATATCGGCGCCGGAACCGGCTACTTCGCCACGCGGATTGCGCAACGCGTTCCCGAGGGCAAGGTGTTCGCGGCCGATGTCGAACCGGACATGGTGCGCTATCTTGGCGAACGGGCGAAGGCCGAGAAGCTCGCGAATATCGTACCCGTTCAGGCGGGCGAGGCGTCCGACAACTTGCCGGAACCCGTCGACGTGGTGCTTCTCGTCAACACGTATCATCACATCGGAAACCGCGAGACGTATTTCGCGGCGCTTGCATCGAAGCTCAAGCCGAACGGGCGGCTCGCAATCGTCGATTTCAGGCCGGACTCGCCCGGTGGCCCGCCGCGCGAGCATCGCATTTCGGCGCAGAAGGCGACGAAAGAACTGAAGGCGGCCGGGTACGAACTCGCCGAAACGCACGATTTTCTTCCGCGGCAGTATTTTCTCGTCTTCCGGCGCGCCGGATCCTGAAGGGCAGGAGGGGCGGCGTTCGTCCGCCCCCCGTCGCCGCGAAGCGTTGAGCGTCAGAACTGCTCCTCCGCCATCTCCATCATGGGCTTGCATCCGCCGGTCAGGATACGGAAGCGGCCCTCCACTTCGGGCAGCACCTTCGCCGCGAAGAACCGCGCGGTCTTGAGCTTGCCGTCATACATCTCGGGCGCGCACTCGCCGCCGTCCTTCAGCTTCGCCTGCGCGACACGGGCCGTCTTCAGCCACATCCAGCCCATGGTGACGAGCGCGAAGATGCGCAGATAGTCCGTCGCGGCGCCGCCCGCCTCGTCGGGGTTCGCGAAGGCATGCTGCGCGAGCCATGCGGTCGCCTGCTGGAGCTTCGCGAAGGCTTCTTCGAGCGCGGCTGAAATGTCCGCGAGGTCGTGGTCGGTGAGCGTGTCCTCGATCTCGGCCTGGATCGTGGCGAAATACGCGCGCACCGCCGCGCCGCCGTTCTGCGGCAGCTTCCGCCCCACGAGGTCGAGCGCCTGGATGGCGTTCGCGCCTTCGTACAGCATCGAGATGCGCACATCGCGGACGAACTGCTCCATGCCCTGCTCGCGGATATAGCCATGCCCGCCGAACATCTGCTGCATCTTGATGGCGGTCTCGACGCCCATATCGGTGTAGTACGCCTTGATGACGGGTGTGAGCAGCGCGACGAGGTCGTTCGACCGCTGGCGCATGTCCGCATCGGGATGATGGGCGGCGCGGTCGATGCCAAGGCCGATCATCACGGCGAGCGCGCGCGCGCCTTCGGTGAACGCCTTCGCTTCGAGGAGATTCTTGCGCACATCCGGGTGCACGATCAGCGGATCGGCGGGCTTTTCGGGCGCCTTGACGCCGGTGAGCGAGCGGCCTTGCAGGCGCTCCTTCGTGTAGATCACGGCGTTCTGGCGGGCGATTTCGGCGATGCCGAGGCCCTGAATGCCGACGCCGAGGCGGGCCGCGTTCATCATCGTGAACATCGCGCGCATGCCCTGATTCGGCTGCGCGACGAGCCACCCCACGGCACCGTCGAAATTCATGACGCAGGTGGCTGACGCCTTGATGCCCATCTTGTGCTCGACCGCGCCGCATGACACGGCATTGCGCGCGCCCGGCTCGCCGTCTTCGTTCGGCAGGAACTTCGGCACGACGAACAGCGAGACGCCTTTCGATCCGGCGGGCGCATCGGGAAGCTTTGCGAGAACGAGGTGAATGATATTGCTCGTGAGGTCGTGCTCTCCCGAGGTGATGAAGATCTTCGTGCCCGTGATGCGGTAGCTGCCGTCCTCGGCGGGAACCGCGCGCGTTTTCATGAGGCCGAGATCGGTGCCGCAATGCGGTTCGGTGAGACACATTGTCCCAGACCATTCGCCCGACACCATCTTCGGAAGATAGCGCGCCTTGAGGTCTTCAGACGCATGAGCTGCAAGCGCCGAATAGGCGCCTGCGGTCAGTCCGGGATAGGGGCCGAATGCGAGGTTGGCGGAGCAGATGAATTCCTCGATGGCGAAGCCGACAGTATGCGGGAGGCCCTGACCGCCATGCTCGGGCGACGCGTTCATCGACGGCCAACCGCCCTCGACATATTTGTCATAGGCTTCCTTGAAGCCCTTGGGCGTGCGAACGGTGCCGTTTTCGAAGATGCAGCCTTCCATGTCGCCGCTCTGGTTCAGCGGGTGAAGAACCTCCTCGCAGAATTTCGCGGCTTCTTCGAGCACGCTCGCGATGACGTCCGGCGTCGCATCCTCGAACCCCGGCATGGCCGACAATTCGCGCGCGTCCCACACCTCGTTCAGGACGAAACGGTAATCGTCGAGCGGCGCCTTGTAGCTGGGCATCCTATTCCTCCCTCTTCTTTTGACTTCAGCGCCGGTCCGCCGACGAAAGCCGACGGACGCGCTACGGCATGCGTTAAGTAGTTTACGTATACGTCAATCGCAAGCAAAACGCGATTCCGCCGAAAGGCGTACTGGCCTTGACTTTTGCCACAGACCTTTGTCGTCAGGGGTGCTTGTCTGAACGCCTTCGCTAACGAAAACCTTGCGAAGGCTCCCGTGATACGGGGAGGGCAAAGCTCGGAACACGGTATTCCACCGAGCCGCTTTTTCTCCGATCACATTCTTGCAAGCAGATGCTGGGCTACTGACAAGAAGAGTTGCTTGTCATATTGAAAAGGCGAATGACGCGGCAACTCACAAGCATAGGGGTGGACGTGATGCGTACAGAAAGAAGCCTGATAGTTGATATCGAAAAAAGGCTCGTGCTGCCGATGGACAAGAAGATCGAACTGACACCACCTCCTCTCCGGCCGAAATTCGCGACGTCGATGGAAAAGAAGATCGAGCATCTCTGGCTCGATTCCGAACAGCGCGGCTGGCAATTCAACGAGTTTGCCGTCGTCGTGCTGGAGGTTCTGACAGTCCTTCACCATCGGAACGGCTTCGAGGACAGAAGCACCGAAACGCAGGAAGACCGCGAAGCGCGGACTGCATAAGAGACATTCGCGCAATGCCGCAGGCTCGGCAGCCCTTGACGTAGGCCCCCTGGCATCCTTTAATTACAGGTCGTGGTGATTTGGCCGGCCGGCTTGCAGCCACGTTAAAAAACTCGCTAAAAGGCCGTGGCTCGCCCCGGTCCGACGCGTTAACGGTCGGCCGTCCGTCGAGAGGGCAGGGGCCGTTTCGCCAATGAGCAGGTTGCTTGTTACCGGCAGCGAGTACCGGACGATACCGTTAGCGTGCCAGCTTTTCCAGAGCCGCGAGCCACTACCGCTCGATTGCGGGCGCTCGCTCGAAACTTTCCAGATCGCATACCAGACCTATGGCGAACTCAATGCGGACAAGACAAACGCGATTCTCGTCTGCCACGCGCTGACGGGCGACCAGCATGTTTTCGACCGACACCCCGTCACGGGAAAGCCCGGCTGGTGGGAGACGCTCGTCGGCCCCGGCAAACCCGTCGATACAAACCGTTATTTCGTGATCTGCTCCAACGTGATCGGCGGATGCATGGGGTCGACCGGCCCAGCCTCCATCAACCGGGCGACCGGCAAGCCATGGGGGATCGATTTTCCTGTCATCACCGTCGATGACATGGTGCGTGCGCAGGCGCGGCTGATCGACCATCTTGAAATTTCCGACCTTTTTTGCGTGCTCGGCGGCTCGATGGGCGGTATGCAGGCGCTCGAATGGTGCGCGAGCTACGGCGACCGCGTATTTTCCGCGATGCCGATCGCGACCGCCGCGCGCCAATCGTCGCAGAATATCGCGTTCAACGAGGTCGGCCGCCAGTCGGTCATGGCCGATCCCGAATGGCGCGGCGGACGCTATCTCGAAGTGGGGACGAACCCCGCGAAGGGCCTCGCGGTGGCGCGCATGGCCGCGCACATAACCTACCTCTCCGATGACGCGCTGCATCGCAAGTTCGGCCGCAACCTTCAGAACCGGCAGAAGATCACCTTCGGTTTTGACGCCGATTTTCAGGTCGAGAGCTATCTGCGCCATCAGGGCATCAGCTTCGTGGACCGCTTCGACGCCAACAGTTACCTCTATATTACGCGAGCGATGGATTATTTCGACCTCGCCGCGGACTGTGGCGGCGTGCTTGCGAACAACTTCACCGGCACGAAGACGCGCTTCTGTGTCGTCTCATTCACGAGCGACTGGCTCTATCCGACGCGCGAAAGCCGCGCCATCGTGCAGGCGCTGAACGCGGTTGCGGCGAATGTGAGCTTCGTCGAGATCGAGACGGACAAGGGCCACGACGCGTTCCTGCTGCATGAACCGGAGTTGTTCGACACGGTGCGCGGCTTCCTCGAGTCGGCGCGCGCCAAGCGCGGACTGCCGGCGCTAGCGGACGGGATTTCCGGGGAGGGCTACTGATGACTGCCCATGAAGACCGGGCCGCTTTCGCCTCGGCGCAGGCGATGCAGCCCCGCATCGACCTCCTTCTGATCGCAGGCATGGTGGCGGACGGCGCGCGCGTGCTCGATGTCGGATGCGGCACGGGCGAGCTTCTGAAGCTTCTCGAAGAGAAGAAAAAGGTGGACGGGCGCGGCGTCGAGCTTTCGCAATCCGGCGTGAATTTCTGCGTGGCGAAGGGCCTGTCCGTGATCCAGGGCGACGCCGACCACGACCTCATCAACTATCCCGATCAGGCGTTCGATTACGCGATCCTGTCGCAGACTCTTCAGGCGACCACGCGCCCGAAAGAGGTGCTTCAGGAACTGCTGCGCATCGCGCGCCATGTCATCGTCTCGTTCCCGAATTTCGGGCACTGGCGCATTCGCGCGCAGATCCTGTTCAACGGACGCATGCCGATGACGTGGAACCTGCCTGAGGCGTGGTACGAGACGCCGAACATTCACTTCTGCACAATCGCCGACTTCCGCGAGTTGTGCCACGTCGCGGGCGCGAAGATCGAGCGTTCCTTCGCGCTGTCGCCGAACGGGCGGCCGCTCGGTAGCCGCGTGCCGCCGTTCCTGCACAATATCGTTGCGCAGCAGGCGGTGTTTCTGCTGACGGCGGGGAAGAAAAGCAAAAACCGGATCGAAAACGACTTCCCGATGAGGTTGAAGGCGGACACAAAAAAGCCGCGAGGTGTCGCTCCCTCGCGGCCGTGAGACAGGCTGTTACACAGCCCGTTGCGCCATGCAATGGCGCAACGCTATGACGCATCAGGCATTCGCCGGAGGCTGCTCCAACGACGCCGGGACACGCACAAGCTGTGGCTTCAGCGCTGAAATCCCACTCGACATCGGATCACCTCCTTTCGTTGCATTGCTCATGGGGCAAGCGTGTCATCGAACTTTTCGGATGTAAAGCGAAAGAAGAGCGGCCTGCATCAGAAAATTGTGTCCGTCTCGCCATGAACTGCGGGCGTAAGTAGCGAACGGGATTGATCAAAGGAAACCGCTCTTGCGCGCCTTGCCGGACAGGCATAGTTTGCGTGCGCATTCCCGTATTTCTGGAGAAAGATAATGGCCTTCCTGTCCGACGCGCTTGCTCGCGTTAAGCCCTCGCCCACCATCGCCGTGTCGTCCAAGGCGCGCGAGCTGAAAGCGGCGGGCAAGGACGTGATCAGCCTCGGCGCGGGCGAGCCCGATTTCGACACGCCGGACAACATCAAGGAAGCCGCCATCAAGGCCATCCGCGACGGCAAGACGAAGTATACGAACGTCGACGGCATTCCTGAACTGAAGCAGGCGATCTGCGCCAAGTTCAAGCGCGAGAACAACCTCGACTACAAGCCGAGCCAGGTCATGGCGGCGCCGGGCGGCAAGAAGGTCATCTTCAACGCCATGGTCGCGACGCTGAACCCCGGCGACGAGGTGGTCATTCCCGCGCCCTACTGGGTGTCGTATCCGGACATCGTGCTGCTGGCGGGCGGCACCTGCGTATTCGCGGAAGCGGGCATCGGCACGAAGTTCAAGCTGTCGCCCGAAACGCTCGAAGCGGCCATCACGCCGAAGACGAAGTGGGTCATCTTCAACCATCCCTCGAACCCGACGGGCGCGGCCTACACGCGCGACGAGTTGAAGGCGCTGACCGACGTGCTGCTGCGCCATCCGCAGGTGTGGGTGCTGTCGGACGACATGTACGAGCACCTCGTCTATGACGGCTTCAAGTTCACGACGCCCGCGGAAATCGAGCCCGCGCTCTACGACCGCACGCTCACCGTGAACGGCGTGTCGAAAGCTTACGCGATGACCGGCTGGCGGATCGGCTATTGCGGCGGCCCCGAGGCGCTCATCAAGGCGATGACGACGCTTCAGTCGCAGACGACATCGAACCCGACGAGCATCTCGCAATGGGCGAGCGTCGAGGCGCTGAACGGCACACAGGATTTTCTGCCGGTGCGCGCGGACAGCTTCAAGCAGCGGCGCGACCTCATCGTGTCCATGCTGAACGACGCCGATGGCATCGATTGCCCGACCCCCGAAGGCGCGTTTTATGTCTTTCCGTCCTGCGCCGGGCTGATCGGCAAGAAGACGCCCGGCGGCAAGGTGCTGGAGAACGACGAGGACGTGGTGACGGCGCTTCTCGAAGACGAGGGCGTGGCGGTCGTCCACGGCGCGGCGTTCGGGCTTTCGCCCTATTTCCGCATCTCCTACGCGACGTCCGCAGAGGAGCTTGAGGAAGCGGGCCGTCGTATTCAGCGGTTCTGCGCAAGCTTGAAGTAGCGCCGCCGCTCGCTTAGGAAATGCCAGCAAGGCCGGGTTCGCCCCGGCCTTTTTTGCGTCGGCCATCGCGCCAGAGCGCACGCAGGTTGCGTCACCGCGCCGCCCCATCGCCGTGTCATCATCGCTTCGCAGGCGCACCCTAGCCTTGTGCGCAAAATGGAAGAGGTGAGCCATGGCGGCTGTTCGTGGAGCCGGTTTCTCGAGTGCGGTTCGAGACGATTACCAATTCGAAATCCTGCGACGCAATCTCGATCAGGCTCAGGAACTGGGCGTCGATTTCGTCGAAATCCCCATCTTTGCGATGGACCTGATCGCGGGCGGCCACGTCATCCCGAGCCAGATGCGCCGCCTCAAGGAAGCGCTGCGTCCGCGCGCGCTCGGTTACACGGCGCATGGGCCGATCGCGGTGAACTTCATGCAGCGCGAGCTTTCGGAACGACATTTTGACGTGGCGCGGGCGACCGTGGAAGCCGCAGCCGAAATCGGCGCGGTGCATGTCGTTTTCCATACCGGCGTCATGATGGCAAGCGACGAGCGGGAAATCGAAGCGGCCTATGGCAATCAGCGCGACTGCTTCGCAAGGCTCGGCGACGTCGCCGCCGAACACGGTATCATCGTGGCCGTGGAGAATATCTTCACGAAGACCGAAGGCAAGGTGACCGCGCTTCCCTCGCGCCTTGCCCGCGAAATCGAGGCCATCGGTCATCCGAACGTGTTCGGCTGCCTCGATTTCTCGCACGGTGCGATTACCAGCGCGGCGCAGGGAGCGGACTTTCTGGCGGAGGCCGAGGCGCTCGCCCGCGTCGCCATCCATCTCCACATCCACGATTCCTTTGGCGATCCGACACGGATCCGCACCCACGCCGATGCCGAACGGCTCGCCTACGGCCTTGGCGATCTGCACGCGCCCATCGGCTGGGGCAATCTCCCGTGGCAGGAGATGATGAAGCGCTTTACCTTCCGCCCTGACGTCATCTTCAACCTCGAACTGCCGCCGCGCTACTGGTACGCGCTCGACGAGAGCGTGCGCGAGATGCAGGAGATGATCGAAGTTTACAAGGCAGTCCGCTCGAACGCCTGAACCGGTCGCGCCCTCGTGCTATCGTGCGGCTTTCTTCGAGGGGAGGGCGCACGATGGCAATCGTAGGCGGGGTTGGGTTCGCGAGCGCGGCATGCGAAGATTCCGATTTCGAGGCGCTCCGGCGCAATCTGGACCTCGCCGAGGAAATCGGCGTGGATGTGGTGGAATTGCCGCTGTTCGCGCTCGACATCATCGCGGGCGGCCGGGTCTTGCCCGACCAGATGAAGCGATTGGCGCGAGCGATCGGGACGAGGCCGTTTGCGTTTACGGCGCATGGTCCCGTCGGCGTCAACGCGATGGACGCGCCCGGCCTCCTTCCGCGTCATCGGATCGTGGCGGAAGCGGCCATCGCCGCGGCGGCGGAGCTTGGCGTCTTCCGCATCGTTCTGCACACCGGGCATATCGCGCGCGCCGACGAAGGGCAGATCGAGACGGCCCATTCGCGCCAGCGCGACGTGTTTCGCGCGCTTGCCGACGTGGCGGCGCAGGGCGGCATGAGCCTTGCCATCGAGAACATCTACGTGCCCGACAGGGGCCGGATCGCGCCGCTTCCTTCGCGCATCGCACGCGAGATTGCGGCCATCTCGCATCCGAATGTGACGGGCTGCCTCGACTTCGCGCATGCTGCGCTCGCCTGCGCCGCGGAGGGGGCGGATTTCATGGCGGAGGCCAGGGCGTTGGCCCGCGTGTCTCCGCATCTGCATTTGCACGACTGCTTCGCCGATCCCGCCGATATGGCCGTCTTCGTGCCGTCCGAGCGCGTGGCCTATGGCCTGGGCGACCTGCATTTGCCGCTCGGCTGGGGAAAGCTTCCGTGGCTCGACCTGATGGGTGACGTGGACCTCCCGCCGGACGCTCTCTTCCTGCTGGAATTGTCGGCGCAATACCGCTTTGCGCTGCCCGAGGGTGTGGCCATCGCGCGCGATATGGCCGCCGCTTATGAACGCGCGCAACAACGACGCGCCGAGGCTTGAGCGGCGGCGAACTTGCGAAACCCGAGCGCGCAGCCTTTACGCATGCGACGAGCGCATCGACACGCCCGCATGCTTCGCCTTGTCCTCCGGTTCGACATGGATCGTGACGCGGGCGCCGGGAACGACCCGCATCAGGGCGCTTTCGATGCGGTCGCAGATGTCGTGCGCGGTGCTCACCGTCATGGATGCGGGCACCACGAGATGAAATTCGATGAAGGTGACGGGGCCGGCGGCGCGTGTGCGCAGATCATGGGCTTCGAGCGCGCCGTTTGCCTCTGTGCCGATGGTTGTCTTGATCGCGGCGAGCGTTTCAGAATCGGCCGCTGCGTCCATCAAACCGCCGATGCTGTGCTTGACCAGCCGCCAGCCCGTGGTGAGGATGTACGCGCCGACAAAAGCCGCGATGACCGCGTCGAGCCAGAGCCAGCCGGTCAGGACAGCGGCGATGAGCCCGAGGATGACGCCGAGGGACGAAATCACGTCGGACAGGACGTGCTGGCCGTCTGCATAAAGGGCGGGCGAGCGTTCGCGGCGCCCGATGCGCGTCAGGTGCCAGCCCCAACCCGCGTTGATGACAGTCGCCACGCCATTGATCGCAAGGCCGAGGATCGGGGCATCGAGCGGCTTCGGATCGAAGAAGCTCGCGGTCGCCTCGCGGAAAATGGCCAGCGCGGCCACGGCAATGAGCGCGCCTTCCAGCACGGCGGAGAAATACTCGACCTTGTAATGACCGAACTGATGATTGGCATCGGCTCCTTTCGCGCTGAGACGCAGCGCGAAATAGGCCACCGCCGCCACCACGACATTGATGATGCTCTCCAGCGCGTCCGACCAGAGCGCGACGGAGCCTGTCAGCGCGGCAGCGAGCCATTTCAGCGCGAGAACGAACGCCGCTACACCGACGCTCTGGAGCGCATAGCGGCTGAGGGCATTCATGGGAAGCAGACCTCGTGACGTGTTTGCGCGTGAGGCGCGCGTTCGTGGTCCACAAAGAGCAGGTTCGGCGGGGGTGTTACAAGTGAAAAAGCCCCATGCCAAGGCGTCCTGGATGCGAGAAAGCTTGGCTGTCAGTCAGGCAAGTTTTGCGCGGACGACGAGGATGGCGGAAGTTGGAAGCGCCGCTTTGCCAGAGAATAAATACAAGTAATTATACAGGTCAGCTGCCGTTTTTCTTGACGTTTTTCTGGCTTCGTAACTTGTCTCTTGCTCTTTCGATTGCTTCGTTCTCTTCCTTTATTTCCTGTAAGCGCGCGTTTATTCCAGAGAGTTTTTCTATGACCGACTGGATGTCGACAATAAGGCTGTCAATTTTTTTCATTGCATCACCGTTCGCAATACGATCAACGCAATATAGAGTCGTTGTCGTTGCGCGGGAACAAAAAACCCATTCGTTCTTAACATCTAAAAACATAAAGAACTTATGGGGTGTGGCCGTCTTGATTCATTCTCGCGCTGGTAACGGAGTTGGTCCATCGAAGCACACGCGAAAGGACAATGATCGAGCGAGGACTTATTCTTTTCGTTTCTTACCGGAAAACGACAGTCCGATTGCCGTTAACCAGGATACGGTGTTCCACATGCCACTTTACTGCGCGCGAAAGAACGAGACTCTCGACGTCTCGCCCCATGTTCACGAGATCCTCGATCGACATCGAATGATCGACGCGTGCCACTTCCTGCTCGATGATCGGGCCCTCGTCGAGCGCGGGCGTGACGTAATGCGCCGTTGCGCCGATCAGTTTCACGCCGCGCATATGGGCCTGATGATAGGGCTTTGCGCCCTTGAAGCTCGGCAGGAATGAGTGATGGATGTTGATCGCGCGCCCCTGGAGCTTTCGGCACAGGTCTTCGGACAGCACCTGCATGTAGCGGGCCAGGACGACGAGATCGATCCTCTCCTCTTCAATGATTTCGGCAAGCTTGTTCTCCTGTTTCTCCTTTGTGTCGGGCGTCACAGGCAGATGATGGAAGGGAATGTCGTGGCTGGCGGCGAGCCGGTAGAAATCGCGGTGGTTCGATACGATGGCGGGGATTTCGACCGGGAGGGCGCCGACCCGGTGGCGGTAAAGCAGGTCGTTCAGACAATGGCCGAATTTCGAAACGAGGATCAACATCCGCATACGTTCGGCGACGGGATGGAGCCGCGTGGTCATCCTGAAGCGGTCGACCACGGGCTTCAGCATGCGTTCCGCGCCGGCCTCGTCCATCGTGTCCGGCGCGGAGAACGAGACGCGCATGAAAAAACGGTTCGACTTCACATCCCCAAACTGCGCGCTGTCCGTGATGTTGCAGCCGTGCTCGGCCAATATCCCGGCGATGGAAGCAACGATGCCCGATTGATCGGCGCAGGACAGGGTCAGGACGAACGCAGGCTTTTGAAAGGACATGAATCGCTCTTGGAGGTGTGGCCGGTTAACACCTCCTTCATACTCCGCCCGCGACAAAAGCGAAAGAAGCAGCGTCCGCGCAGCTTAACGCCGCAGTGCTGGCGGCCCGCGCGACGGTCTTCACTAAATCTTACCGCTTCGGCGTCATCTGGCTTTGCGCGACGGCGGCCAGCACTTTCAGATCTTCCTCGCTCCTGTCGGACGTAATGAAGAAGCGCACGCGATCGAAGACCCAGTTCACGCCCTTGAGCGAGCCGATTGTCTGAACCGCGACGGCGCTGTCGCCGCTCTCCGCTCCGGGCAGCGCGTAAAAGGTTACCGGCGGCTCGTTCTTCGAAGAATAGGTGAGCTGCATCATGCGGTCCTGACGGTAGTTGAACGTCTGGCCGCGATAGAGCGTGTAGCCCTGCCGGGTGAAATCGGGCGGCGTCAGCGCCCGCCCGGTGATCTTGGAAAGCTGGAAGCGGATAAGCTCCGGGTTCGCGATGGCGTCGGGGTAGGGCGTCAGCGTCTCGCGCGGGAAATAGCTGTGGAACCGCGCGATGTCGGTCGGCCATGCGGTGGGCGCGATCACGGCGGAAGCCGGTCGGTCGGTGTCCTTCGGGGGAAGCGGCGCGGGATCGCCCGCGAGCAGCGTCGCTCCGTATCCGCCGAGAAGTCCGCCGAGGAAGACGGCCGCGACAAACAGCATCTGCCGCGCAGCCGCGGGCGACCGACCCGACGACGAGACCTCCGCCGATGGCCGGGAAACGGCTTGCGATGCCGCGCGCTGCGGCCGCGCCTGCGCGTCGGGGTCGCCCATCTGAAGCGCGGCTTTCGGTACGGTAACGTCGTCGCGTGCGAACGCGCCGAACGTCTCGATAAGCTGCGCCTGCGTGCGTTTCAGCCGGGCGATCCGCCGCGACACTTCGGCATTGACCGCCGAGAGCTGCGTGACCTCGGCAGCCTGGGTCTTTTCGAGTTGCCCATCGAGATAGGCAAGAAGGAATTCGTCGGAGAGGTGCGTCATGCGGCACGCTCCCTGATGATCGACGGATCGATGTCAAGGCCGCCCTGACGGGAGCCCTCGGAGAGCCCGCGCGTATCGAGCCAATGCGAAAGCGCGACATGACCCCGCGCAAGGCACTTCATCAGCGCCAGCATTTCGAGGCCGACCGCATCGGCCGCTTCGTCATAGGACGCGCCCTCGCCGTAAACGAGGTAAAGAGCCGCTCTTTGCTGCGACGGAAGACTTGAGATGAATTTTGCGAAATGGGCATTGCCGGCAAGCGATCCCTTAAGCAGGCTCGCGCTGAAGAGGCGGGCATCGGGCACGTATTTCTTCTGGAGGTTCGGATCTTCGGCGAGCTTCGCGTCCCAAAGCGCGTAGATTCGGCGAAAGGCCTCCGTCAGATGATCGCGATCATTTTGCCGCCAATCCTTTCGATTTTGCAAGCTCTTGAGCGCGCCGCGCAGGAGGGCTTGGGCGAGGTCGGCATTGGCGGTGATCGCCAGTGCGAACTTGTAAAGACGCGGCGCTGCCGCGAGAAGCCCGTCGCGCGCGCGGCTCTGACTCTGCCCGAAGTTCGCCATGATACGCGGCCTCCTCTACAAATTGAAAGAACCGTTACTCTTTTCGATAATGGCACTGAAAGGTTGACGCGCGGTAAAATGACAACACGACATCGGCAACGCGGCCGCGCCTTGGGTTTCGGTCGTTTTCTTGGTGACGGCAATTGCCTTTACTGGTGAAGTTGTGAAAAAACAGTGATCCATGCGTTTACGGCGGCGCGCTGCCGTTCGCGGGCACATTTCGGCAGGGCGGCATGACGGACGACGACTCCGAGAATCAGCGTCTGAGCAAATTTTCAAGGGCTGACCGTGGCGCGTACAGCTTCGGCGCCCCCGTCGCCGCCAGTCCCGATGCACTCGCGGAGGCGCTTGAACAAGCGATCCGGAGCGGTGCGCTGCCTGCCGATCGCGCCCCGATGCGTGCCCCGGAACAGCCCCCGTCTCGCCCGACGCCCGAAGCGACCCATGCGCGGCTGATCGAGGAATTGCACAGCGCGCGCGAGCAGATCCGCCAGATCCCCGCCAGCGAAAGCGCGGCGCCTTCGGTCGCGGATGTCGAGATCTTGCCGCCGCTACGCGCCCTTTCGCTTGCCGTGTCGGACCCGGTCGAAGCGACGCCGGAGCCGGGCTCCTCTTTGCTTGGCCGGGCAAGTGAGACTCTTCGCGGGCTCAAGGTATCGGCGGCGGAGCGGCTGCACGGGTCAGGCCGCGTTGCATCGCATCTCGCCGCGAGCGGCAGACGCACCGCCGCCGACATCGGCACCGCGCTGTTCCGGCGCATGCGCCTCAAGGACTGGCGGCGCAGGCGCCTCGCCCTTCTCAGCCTCGTGCATCGGCACGTCTTCGACAGGCACACCGAGCGGCTACTGTTCAGCAAGACGCCCCCGCTCGAAGTGTACGCTGTCAGCGAGGGCGAAAAGGGCGTCGAAAAGGAGTTCGTCTATCGCGGGCCGATGCCCAAGAAGGTGCTCGACTGGGCGTTGTCGGTCCTGCCCCGCGATCTGAAGCGCCATGCGTTTGTCGATTTCCGCGCGGGTAACGGCCGCACGCTTCTTCTCGCGGCGCGGCGGAATTTCGAATATGCGGCGGGCTATGCCTTCGACACCGAGGGCTGCGAAATCCTCGAAATGAATCTCGCGCAATACCCGCGTTCCTGGCTCGATTGCCGCGACGTTCGCGCGCTGCGCGGCGACCGCGACGGCCTCCTGATCCCTCCGCAACCCTCCGTGCTTTTCTTTCCCGACGCGCTTCCGGCGGGTCACATCGACATCGTCCTCAGTTATGTTTCGGCGTCGCTCAGGCTCGACCCGCGCGAAATCTGGCTCGTTTTCGAGAACACAGGCCGGGAGAAAGGCCGCGAACAGATGGAGCTTTTCGGGAGGGTGCCGCTGCCTTTCGCGGCCAAGGCGAAGATGCGCCTGTTCTCGCCGGTGCGGGTTGCCGTGTACCGCACGAAGACCGACAAGGAAGAGGACGTCTAGCCCGGAGCGATCATGAAGGATGCGGAAGAGGGCGTCGTCTGTGTGGAAGAGGGAAGCGCGGGGATCGCCCGGCTCAATCGACCAAAGGCGCTGAACGCGTTGACCTTCGCGATGATCGAACGGCTCGAAGCCTTCCTTCATTCCTGCGCCGCAAATCGGCGCGTTCGTGGCGTCATGCTGGAGGCCGAGGGCAAGGCGTTTTGCGCTGGCGGCGACATTCGCGCCATCCGCGACCTGGCGGCTGACGCGCCCGAAGAAGCGAACCGCTTCTACGCCGCCGAGTATCAGCACAACTGGTCGCTCGCATGCTTCCCCAAGCCTCATGTTGCGCTGATCGACGGCGCGGTGATGGGCGGCGGCGTGGGCGTGAGCCTTTACGGCAGCCATCGCGTCGCGGGCGAAAATTTCCGCTTCGCCATGCCCGAAACGGGTATCGGCTTCGTGCCCGATATCGGCGGTTCGTGGTTCCTGCCGCGCCTGCCCGGCAGGACCGGCCTCTATCTCGCGCTGACGGGCGCCGCCTGCGACCGCGACGATGCCTATGCGCTCGGGCTTGCGACGCATTGCGTGCCTAGCGAGGGGTTCGCCGCGATCCGGGCGGCCATGGTCGAAGGAGAACTCATCGACACTGTGCTCGACGGGTTGCATGAGCCGCCCGGCGAAAGCGCGCTCGAAGCCATGCGCGAGCCCATCGATCGTCTGTTCGCCGCGCCTTCGCTCGAAGCCCTGTTCCGCGGGCTTGAGCGCGAGAACGGTCGATGGCGAAATTTCGCGCATGCAACGCTCGAAACGCTCTCGAAGCGCTCGCCGCTCGCGCTGCATCTCACGTTCGAACTGCACCGCCGCGCCAACGCCTTCGCGAGCCTCAAGGAGGCCCTGACTCTGGAATACCGTGTGGCCACGCGGCTCATTCGCCACGCCGATTTTGCGGAGGGCGTTCGCGCCGCCGTCATCGACAAGGACCGCTCCCCGAAATGGACGCACGCCACCATCGGCGCGGTTGACGCGGGCCTCGTGGAGAGCTTCTTCGCACCGCTTCCGGCGGGTGACGTGCCCCTCATTGACCACTGGCGATTGCACACACGGCCGTGATCAACCCGTTATGGTTGCAGTCGCGCAACGGTGACGGCCGAAACTCCGCGCAGCGGCGCCTGCCTTGTTGACGCTTCGAGCCAGCGGGTGGAAACGTGCTCGAATGCTGTGACGTGGAAGAGGGAGCGGGATGGGCTTTGACCGGGATGCGCACCGTCGGGGCCGCCTTGCGGTCGCGGCGCGACAGTCGTTCGCGCTGATCGTGGCCGCGTTTCTGCTTGCCGCCTGCGCCTATATTCCGCGCGTGCCGTTCACCGCGCAGGAACAGGCCATCGCCGAAATTCCAGGCATTCCGAACGCGCGCTTCTGGGTAGACGGCAGCGACGCGGAGCTGCGCGAATTCGTGCGCGGAACCGCCTTGTCCGGAGCCATTTCCGCGACGGGGAGTTTCGACGTGCTCGCGCTTTCCGGCGGCGCCTATGACGGCGCTTATGGCGCGGGCGTCATCAACGGCTGGACCGCGACGGGCACGCGGCCGAAATTCGCCATCGCTACGGGTGTCAGCGCGGGCGCACTCATCGCACCGCTCGCCTTTCTCGGCCCGGCCTACGATGCGCGGCTACAGGAGGCGTTTTCGGGCACCGCGGCGCAGTTTCTCGGCGACCTTGGCGGTGTGTTCTCGCTGCTCGGCACAGCGGAGGTGCGCCGTCAGTCGCTCGTCGAACTCGTGGACGCCTTCGTCGATTACGATCTTCTGCGCGCCGTCGCCGCCGAGCATGCGAAGGGCCGCCGCCTTTTCGTCGTCACAACCAATCTCGACGCGCAGCGTGGCGTGGTCTGGGACATGGGCGCCATCGCCGCCGCCGGGCCGCAATACCGCGACCTGTTCCGCGATGTGCTCGTCGCCTCGGCAAGCATTCCCGGCATTTTCGGCCCGACCTATATCGAGGTTCAGGCGAACGGCCGCCGCTTCCGCGAAATGCACATCGACGGGGGCGCGACAACGCAGGTCTTCATCCTGCCGGATGTGGTCTTTGCGACGGGGCGCGGGCTTTCAACGCCCAAGGGCATGCCTGCTAAATTGTGGGTGGTGATCAACAACCGCCTTTCGCCCGAGTTCGAGGTGGTGGAATCCGGGATCCTGACCGAAGTGCCCCGCGCGTTCTCGACCCTCATCAAGGCAAGCGCCAAGGGCACGCTTTATGCGGCCACCACCTATGTGGGGCCTGGAAACTTCCACCTGACTTTTATCGACAAGGGCTTCGACGAACTGGTGAAATCTATTCCCGGCCTCCGGCCTGGTTTCAATGCGCCCTACATGCAGACGCTGTTTCGCTACGGCTACGACAAGGCGCGGTCGGTCAGCCCCTGGATGTCGTCCGTGCCATTGCCGGGAAATGCGCCGAAGCCACGCGCGGCCATCGCCGCGATTCGATAGCTGTCTGACGTGGGTCGGTGCGCGTCGTCCGTTCGATCCGCTAAGGGCGAGCGCGGCCCTTCCGGGAACGGGGCGTGCCTCGCGCCGACAAGCCGGGGCGTGGGCGCTCTACCGCGCTGGGCGGAGCGCCGAGCCGGTTCGGGGGCCGCTCGACCTGCAACGGCGGCGCCGGACTGGCGGGGAGCGGTCCGCGCACGCTCGGCGGTGGTTCGACGGGAATCGGAGCGCCTCCGCCGATGCGACCGTCGGGGCCTTGAGCAACGGCCTCGCCCGACGCATGGAAAGCAATCGCAAATACTGCGCAAAGGACGAGCGAAGTGCGTTTCAGGCGGAGTTTCATGCGTGCGTATCCGGCAAAGCTGGTTGCGAGGGCGCGGCCGTTTTGCGCTCGATTGAGGGAGCGTCTCGCGCGCGGACCGGTTCGCAGCGTTTCCGCATGGCATGCCTATCCGGCGACGGCCTCCTTGCAAGCATGCCGCGCGACAGCTTTCGGGACGGCTTCCAATTTCCGTCCGATTTTACGAAACGCGTCTGCCTTGGAGCGCGCTGGGCCTCGTCGATCTCGACAGGCCGCAGCCGCTGCACGCTACCTGTCGGCTGCGACGCCGCTGCCGCTCGTCTTCGCCACGATTTGCGCCTAATCGTCGACGCAGCATCCGCGACCGCCGCACCAAGCGGCGCGCTCTTTCGAGGGAAAGTGACATGACAACGGTTCTCATCATGCTGGTCCGCCTCGGCGGCCTCATCGCGCTCGGCCTTGGAGCCGCGTTTTTCGCGAAATATCTGCCGGTCGAGGGCGTGCCGCTGCTCGCGCACAAGGTTGCGGGCGGCATTGCGGCCTTGTCGCTGCTCCTGCTCGCGATTCAGGGCTTCTCGCGCGCCACCGTGATCGCGATCCTTGCCGCAATCGTCGCTTCCGCGACGCCTGCGATCGGGATTTATCAGCAGGGGATCGCCGAGGCGGAGATGGCGAAGCTCGCGCATATCGTCCACATCCTGACAGGCGTCGCCGTGCTGGGCCTTGCCGAGATTCTGGCGAAGCGCATCAAAGCCGCGCGGGTTTTCGCACCGGCGCACTAAAGCCCGTTCCGATCTGATTGAATCGCAATCAGATCGGTTATCCGGTCTTTTTTCTGAAGAGACGGATTCACCAATCAGGTTGAGTCAACCTGATCGGATCCGGCTCTAGGCTGGATCGCAGTCCGCGCCTGAATGAGCACGGCCGAGCGCCTTCGCATTTCGCGATGCGAAAGGGCTCGGTTGCCGTTTTGCGTGTCGCGGAGAATCGTTGGGGAAGTGAGGCCGTGTGTTCACCCGAAGCGGCGCCACGCACGGACCTCTCGACCGTGATCAGCCCCGGTTAGGCTTTATCCTGCCGCCGCTTCAAGCCGTTCCAGCGTGAGGTCTTCGAAGCGTTCGAGCGCCAAGACTCGTTGAGCGGATATCGATTTGCGGGGTCGAAGAAGTCGCCGTACTTGTCCCATGTCGTGACTCTGATGGGAAGATTTTCGGCGTTTGCGGCCTGTTCGACGAGCGTCTTGATCTTCTGCCCGTATTCGACCGCGATGCTGGGCGTGAAGACGATGAGATCGATGACGTTACGCATAAATACTCCATAAAACGCCGCATACGGCGTTTTATGGAGAGCGATTGAGGCATGGGAAAGGACAACAGCGCCGCGCCCGCTGACCGCTGTCGGCGAATGGCGTCAGGCCGGAATTTTCACGGCTGCAAGCCCGGAGTGGATCGCCTTTTCCACCTCCATCGCGGCCTTTTCGGCCTTCCAGTTTTGCAGGAAGGAGAACGCCTCGTTGAGAAGGTGCGGCGTATGGCGTCCGGGCGACTCACGCAGCGAGCGCTCGTAATACGCCTGGAGCGCCGGGCGATAGCTTGGGTGCGAGCAATTCTCTATGATGATCGTCGCGCGTTGCTTGGGCGTCAGCCCGCGCAGATCGGCCAGGCCCTGCTCGGTCACGATCACCTGCACATCGTGCTCGGTGTGGTCGACATGGCTGACCATGGGCACGATGCAGGAAAGCTGGCCGTTCTTCGCGGTCGACGGCGTCATGAAGAACGACAGATAGGCGTTGCGCGCGAAGTCGCCCGACCCGCCGATGCCGTTCATGATTGACGAGCCGCGAATGTGCGTGGAGTTCACGTTGCCGTAGATGTCGGCCTCGATCATGCCGTTCATGGCGATGACGCCGAGGCGGCGAATCACTTCGGGATGGTTCGAGATCTCCTGCGGGCGCAGCAGCACGCGCTCGCGGTAGAAATCGACGTCGCGGTTGAAGTCGTCCACGGCTTCAGGGCTCAACGAAAACGCCGTCGCGGAGGCGAAGCTCATCTTGCCACGCTTCAGGAGGTGCAGCATGCCGTCCTGAAGCACCTCGGTATAGGCCGTGAGGTTTTCGAACTGGCCCTGTTCGAGGCCAGCCATGACGGCATTCGCCGTGTTGCCGACGCCCGATTGCAGCGGCAGCAGGTTTTCCGGCATGCGGCCCTTTTTGACCTCGTGTGCGAGGAACTCCAGAATGTGACCGGCGATGAGGCGCGACGTTTCGTCGGGCGGCGTGAAAGCCGAGTTGCGGTCGTAGGCGTGCGTCTCGATGACGGCGATGACCTTCGAGGGATCGCAGCGGAAGTAGGGCTCGCCGATGCGGTCGCTCGGCGTCACGAGCGGGATGGGCTTCCGGTGCGGGGGAAGGGCGGTGCCGTAATAGATATCGTGCATCCCCTCCATGGCAGGGTTGATGCGGTTATTCACTTCGAGGATGATCTTGTCGGCCTGATCGAGCCACGTCTTGTTGTTGCCGATCGACGTAGCCGGAATAAGCCGTCCGTCTTCGAGAACGCCCGCGACTTCCACCACCGCGACATCGAGCTTGCCGTAGAAGCCGAACCACACGAACTGCGCCACGTGGGAGAGGTGGATGTCGATATAGTCCATCTGCCCCGCGTTGATGCGGGCGCGACAGGCGGGGTCGGACTGGTAAGGCAGCCGCATCTCGATGCCGTCGACCGCGGCGAGCGCACCGTCGAGTTCGGGAGCGGTCGAAGCGCCGGTCCAGACGCCGATCTTGAAATCGAAGCCGTCCGCGTGAAGCGCGGTGATCCGTGCGGCGAGGGCCGCCGGCACTTCCTTCGGGTAGCCGGAGCCGGTGAACCCGCTCATGCCTACGTTCGATCCTGCCGGTATGAGAGCCGCGGCTTCGGCAGCAGACATAATCTTGCTCCGAAGCGCACGGTTGAGCACGCGCGATCCTGTCACGGCTGCACCTTCTTGCTGTTCTTTTCGTGGTAGCTTCAGGCCGGGCGTCGAATGAAGCGGGGCCAGCGCAGGAACGCTAGGCTTAGACAAAAGTCGGATCAACTATACTTCTGGAGAATTCGCGTTTTCGGGATGCTGCCATGTCAGAAACGCAACCGGCAACAAAGCGCAAGGGAAACGAAAAAGGGCGCAAGAAAACATCTCGCGCCCTTGGATAATGCAATGCTTGTTGCGAGCCTACTGCTCGACGGCCTCTTCGCCTTCGAACAACGTCTCAGCCGCAATCGCAGCCTGCTCGGCGGCGTAGTCTGCGGCATATTCGTCGCGCTCCTGCAGCACGTCCTCGCCCTTGGCTTGACGCAGGGCTTCTTCTTCCGTGCGCGCCACGTTGACGGAGACCCGCACCGACACTTCCGGGTGGAGGCCGACGCGCACTTCGTGAATGCCGAGCGTCTTGATCGGATGGTCGAGAAGCACCTGGCCCCGCTCGACCGTGAAGCCGCTGGCTGTAACCGCGTCCGCGATGTCGCGCGTCGACACCGAACCGTAGAGCTGGCCTGAATCGCCGGCCTGCCGGATCACGATGACGCGCTGACCGTCGAGCTTTTTCGAGACGGCTTCAGCTTCCTGCTTGCGTTCGAGGTTGTGAGCCTCAAGCTGCGCGCGCTCCTTCTCGAAGCGAACGAGATTTTCTTTCGTGGCACGGAGCGCCTTGCCCTGCGGGAGCAGGAAGTTGCGCGCGAAACCCGGACGCACCTTGACCACATCGCCCATCTGACCGAGGCGGCCGACGCGCTGGAGAAGAACTACTTGCATTTCGCCTCGCTCCTATCTCAGCACGTAGGGCAGAAGGCCGAGGAAGCGCGCACGCTTGATGGCCTTGGCCAGTTCGCGCTGCTTCTTCGCGGACACCGCCGTGATGCGGCTGGGGACGATCTTGCCGCGCTCCGACACGAAGCGCTGAAGAAGACGCACGTCCTTGTAATCGATGACCGGCGCGTTCTCGCCCGAGAAGGGGCAGGTCTTGCGACGGCGGTAAAAGGGGCGACGCGCTCCGCCGCTCGTTCCTTGCATGCTCATTCTTCACCTCCCGCCGGAGCGGTTTCTGTCCGAGGGGGCCGCGAACCGAAACGCTGGCCGCCACCTTCGCCATCGCGCGAAAATCCGCCACGGTCGCCGTCACGGGAGAACCCGCCGCCGCCGCCGCCGCCGCCGAAGTCGCGACGCGGGCCGCGCGGGCCCCGGTCGCCGCCGCGATCGCGGTCGCCGCGTTCACGGTCGCGCTCGTCCTGCTTGCGCATCTGGATGGACGGCTTCTCGTCGAGTTCCTCGACGCGCACCGTAAGGAAGCGCAGGACGTCGGTGGAAATGCCCATCTGGCGCTCCATTTCGAGCACCGCCTGATGGGGCGCGTCGATATTGAAGAACGCGTAATGCGCGCGACGATTCTTCTTGATCTTGTAGGCGGTCGATTTCAGACCCCAATATTCGGTCTTCGACACCTTGCCGCCGTGTTCTTCGATCACGGCCTTGTAGGTGTTCATGAGACCTGTCACTTGCTGCGCCGTGACATCCTGACGCGCAAGAAAGGTATGCTCGTAAAATGGCATAACGGCCTTTCCCTGGTTGAACGAATGTCCGGCGCAGAGCCCCCGTCAAGCCTTGGAAAGGCCAGAAGGATCTTAAGCAGAGCAGAGACACGGGAACCAGCGGCGAAGCCACCTTCGTGAGACGACACCTTGGAAACGGCAAGACAAGCGCGCGTTTCTTCAGGGAATAGCCTCCCGGTTCCGTTCAGCCTCAAACCGGACGGTGGGCGCACTATAAGAGAAAGCGCGCGCCGTGCAACACCTTTGCTGGCCGGGCGGTTGTCATCGACATTTCGCGCCTGTCCGGATTAAGGAGGGCGCGAAATGGCGCGGAGGCGGTTTGATCGTGCGCCCTTGACAGCCTGCGTGGAAACGTGTCTCTGGCGCCACGAGACGTGAGCGAACTAACCCCGATCACGAACAATTTTATCCGCGATTGACGACGCGAAAACCGCATGACCTTCGCATTTACATTTCCCGGCCAGGGCAGTCAGTCTGTCGGCATGGGGCAGAATCTGGCGCAGAACTACGCTGTCGCTCGCGCCGTCTTCGATGAAGTCGACGACGCGCTGGGAGAAAGGCTTTCCGCAGTCATGTGGGAAGGCCCCGAGGCGACGCTGACGCTCACCTTCAATGCGCAGCCTGCGCTGATGGCCGTTTCGCTTGCTGCCTTCGCCGTCCTCAAAAGCGAATATGGCTGGGACGCGATCAAGCCGGTCTACGTCGCGGGGCATTCGCTCGGCGAATATTCGGCGCTCGCGGCCGTCGGCGTGTTTTCCGTGTCAGAAGCCGCGCGGCTTCTGAGGTTGCGCGGGCAAGCGATGCAGGAAGCCGTGCCGCAAGGGCAGGGCGCTATGCTGGCGCTTCTCGGCGCCGAGATCGAACCCGCGAAGAAACTCGCCGCCGCCGCCGCCGAAGGCGAGGTTTCGCAGGTCGCGAACGACAACGCGCCGGGCCAGATCGTCATTTCCGGCACCAGGGCCGCCATGGATCGCGCGGCGAAGCTCGCGCCTGAATACGGGATCCGCCGCGCCGTGCCGCTGCCGGTGAGCGCGCCTTTCCATTGCGCGCTGATGAGCCCCGCCGCCGAACGCATGGCAATCGCGCTCGCCGCGCTCGACCTCAAGGTTCCTGAAGTGCCCGTTGTGACGAACGTCACGGCGTCTCCCGTTTCCGATCCATCTCTGATAAGATCGCTCCTGGTCGAACAGGTCACGGGCGTTGTGCGCTGGCGCGAATCGGTTGCCTACATGGTCGACCATGGCGTTGCCACGCTGTTCGAAATCGGCGCCGGGAAGGTTCTGACCGGACTGGCGAAGCGTATCCGCAGCGAGGCGGACGCCCGCTCGGTGGGAACTGCGGACGACATCAAGTCCTTCGGCGACTGGTTGAAGGCGCGCGGCGAAGGCTGACGGCAAAGCGGGAATGACCCCTATGTTCGATTTGACAGGAAAATTCGCGCTCGTCACCGGCGCATCGGGCGGGATCGGCGAAGCCGTAGCGGTGGCGCTGCATGCGCAGGGCGCAACGGTGGCGCTGTCGGGCACACGCCGCGAGAAACTCGACGAAGTTGCGGGCCGGATCGGCAGCCGCGTGCATGTGCTCCCGTGCGATCTGAAGGACCGCGCGCAGGTGTCGGCGCTTGTCGGCCAGGCGGAAACCGCCATGGGCCAGCTCGACATTCTGGTGAACAACGCGGGCATCACGAAGGACAATTTGTTCATGCGCATGAAGGATGAGGAGTGGGACGACGTCATCGCCGTCAACCTCACGTCGTCCTTCATTCTCTGCCGGGCGGCGCTGCGCAACATGATGAAGAAGCGCTACGGCCGCATCGTCAACATCGCGTCGATCTCGGGCGTGATCGGAAATCCGGGGCAGGGGAATTACGCGGCTTCGAAGGCGGGCCTCGTCGGCATGACGAAGTCGCTGGCGCGCGAGGTGGCGTCGCGCAACATTACCGCCAATTGCATCGCGCCGGGCTTCATCGAAACCCCGATGACGCATGCGCTGAATGAAAAACAGACGGAGGCGATTGCTGCCACGATCCCTGCCGGCGTGTTTGGCAAGCCGGAGGACATCGCCGCCGCTGTTGTCTTTCTGGCAAGCGGGGAAGCCCGCTATATTACCGGAGAAACGCTCCACATAAACGGTGGAATGGTCATGGTCTGAGGCCGTGCCCGTCACCGGACACAAAACCTCCAGGCGCGCAAGCTGAAGATAAGGTGGAAAGAGGGTGACGATGCCCGAAAAAAGGGCTTCCCCCTCCAAAGCTTCAATGCTACCAGCCACCTCGCGCCCGGGTGCAGTCGAAAGTCGATGTGTTGCGGAATAGAAAGCTACTGTGCTTAATCGAAGTAAAGTCAGGCGCTTTATCACTTGGGGAACCGTGAGGAAAAAATGAGCGATATCTCGGACCGCGTTAAAAAAATCGTCATCGAACATCTTGGCGTCGAAGCCGACAAGGTCACTGAAAATGCCAGCTTCATCGACGATCTGGGCGCGGACAGCTTGGACACGGTCGAACTGGTGATGGCGTTCGAGGAAGAGTTCGGCGTGGAAATCCCGGACGACGCCGCCGAAACGATTCAGACAGTCGGCGATGCGATCCGCTTCCTCGAAAGCCATTCCACGAAGGCCTAGAGGGCTCGCGAGAGCGACGCATGGCGTCCCACCGTCGCGGCGGAGGTTCTTGCCTCCGACCGTTCGACGGTGAAGGCGGCACTTGCGGCCTTGGTAAGTAAAACTGGGAGGGCAGGATGCGGCGAGTCGTTATCACTGGCGTCGGGCTGGTCACGCCGGTGGGCACGGGAACCGACCATGTTTGGTCGAACATCCTCGCCGGCAGGAGCGGGGCACGTCGCGTCACCGATTTCGAAGTTTCCGACCTCGCATGTCAGATCGGCTGCTTCATTCCGCGCGGCACGGGCGCCGGGGAGTTCAACCCCGACGACTGGATGGAGCCGAAGGAACAGCGCAAGGTTGACGATTTTATCATCTTCGCCATCGCAGCGGCCGATCAGGCGCTCGCCGACGCGGGCTGGACGCCGAAGTCCGAAGAAGATCAGGCGCGAACAGGCGTCCTCATCGGCTCCGGCATCGGCGGCCTTCAGGGCATCGAAATCGCGGCGAACGTCATTCGCGACAAGGGTCCGCGGCGCGTCAGTCCGTTCTTCATTCCGGGCCGCCTGATCAATCTGGCGTCCGGTTACGTTTCCATCAAGCACGGCCTCAAGGGCCCGAACCACGCGGTTGTCACGGCCTGCTCGACCGGCGCCCACGCCATCGGCGACGCATCCCGTCTCATCGCATTCGGCGATGCCGACGTCATGGTTGCTGGCGGAACCGAAAGCCCCCTTTGCCGTCTCGCGCTCGCGGGCTTCGCGGCCTGCAAGGCGCTCGCCACGGATTTCAACAACGACCCGGAACGCGCGTCGCGCCCCTACGACAAGGATCGCGACGGCTTCGTGATGGGCGAGGGCGCGGGCATCGTGGTGCTTGAGGACTATGAGCACGCGAAGGCGCGCGGCGCAAAGATCTATGCCGAAATCGTCGGCTATGGCTTGTCGGGTGACGCCTATCATATCACCGCGCCGTCGGAAGACGGCGACGGCGCCTATCGCTGTATGGCGGCGGCGATCAAGCGCGCCGGCATGACCGCGTCCGACATCGACTACATCAACGCCCATGGCACCTCCACGATGGCGGACGGGATCGAACTCGGCGCGGTGGAACGCCTGCTCGGCAACCACGCCGCCAATGTCGCCATGTCCTCGACGAAATCGATGACGGGCCATCTGCTTGGCGCGGCCGGGGCGGTCGAGGCGATCTTCTCGGCGCTGGCCATCCGCGATCAGGTTTGCCCGCCCACGATCAACCTCGACAATCCGTCGGTCGAAACGGCTATCGATCTCGTGCCGCACAAGGCGAAGGAAAAGCGCATCGACACGGTGTTGTCGAACTCCTTCGGGTTCGGCGGCACGAACGCAAGCCTTATCCTGCGCCGGGTCGCCTGAGTGCGGCCGGGACGCAGAAGCGCGTCGCCTGTTGCGGAATGGTTTTCCCGTGTTATCGGCGCTGCTTACCGTCTTTGAGGAACGCTCTACACTCTTTCGCCATAATACGTTGCTGAATGAATCGTTGGGGTCACTGAGTAGTCTGATCACATGCCGGGCGACTTTTACAACGCGAATGGGAAGAGCCGCTACTCGAAGCACAATACCGCTTATCGCGGGCAGCGGGACTATTCCGTATTGCCGCGAAGCCCGTCCGAAGCGCTTGAGCCGGAGCGGGCACCCGAGCCGCCCGGAGGAAGCCGGGGACGCAGGCAAAGCCCCATCGTCGTTTTCCTGAACCGCTTTCTGACGTTCCTCATCGTTGTGCTGATCGCCGTCGGCGCGGCCTCCTATGTGGTGCGGCTCCAGTTCGACAAGCCCGGCCCGCTTGCTTATCCGACCGTTTTTGTGGTGCCGCGAGGCGAAGGCGTCAGCGCCATTGCACGCCGCCTCGAACAGGACGGCATCATCAACGACCGCTGGACCTTTTTCATCGCCGCGCGCTACTTCAAGGTGCACGACAAGATCAAGGCGGGCGAATACAACATCAAAGCCGGGGCGAGCCTCCGGGACGTGCTCGACACGCTCGTCGAGGGCAAGTCCATTCTCTACAGCGTCACGATTCCCGAAGGGCTGACGAGTTGGCAGGTGGTCGAGCGGCTGAAGGCCAGCCCGGATCTCGTCGGCGATATTCAGGAGCTTCCGCCCGAAGGCAGCCTGCTGCCGGACACCTACCGATTCGCGCGCGGCACATCGCGCGACGAGCTGATTCGGCGCATGCAGGGCGAGCAGAAAAAGTTCATGGATGGGCTTTGGGCGACGCGCTCGCGAGATCTCGCGCTCACGACACCCGAGCAGGTGATCAACCTCGCGGCCATCGTCGAGAAGGAAGCGAGCCGGGCCGACGAGCGCCCGCGCGTGGCCGCTGTCTACCTCAACCGGCTGAAGAAGCGCATGCGGCTCGATGCAGACCCGACCATCATCTATGGTGCCAGCGGCGGCAAGGGGACGCTCGGCCGCCCGATCCTGAGGAGCGAACTCGAAGACGGGACGAACCCTTACAACACCTACCGCAACCCCGGCCTGCCGCCGACACCGATTGCCAACCCCGGCCGAGCCGCGATCGAGGCCGTGCTGAAGCCCTCCAAGACAGCCGATCTGTTCTTCGTCGCCGATGGGACGGGCGCGCATATCTTCGCGGAGACTTACGCCGATCACCAGAAGAACGTCGCGCGTTGGCGTGCCATAGAGCGGAGCCAGCGCGAGGAAAAGGCGGCCGACCAGGCAGCCGAAGCGGTCGCGCTCGACAAGCTGCAATCCGTGGACATCCCGTTGCCACAGCGCAATCCGCATCGGTGATCGGAGAGCCGCGTCGGTGAGCGCGGCGTTTTCGCGACGCCCGGCCCGACCTCGAGGCATGCGAGTCGGGTCATGCCCGTCATCGGGCGACGGCGGCAGTCGGCTTTCTTCCACAAACTCGAACGTTCCGCTTCCAAAAAGGCCGAAGTCGCTCTAAATCCGTCTTGTGTTTCTTTGGAAAGTTCGACGTGAGCAGCGATCCGATTGCGACGCCTGACCGGCGCGGCCTTTGTCTCATCCTCTCTTCGCCGTCCGGCGCGGGCAAGACCACGCTTGCGCGGCTTCTTCTCGCCGCCGATGCATCGCTCGGGCATTCTGTGTCCGTGACGACGCGACCGGCGCGCTCGCAGGAGACCGATGGCGTCGATTACTCCTTCGTCACCCGCGACCGCTTCGAGACCATGCGCGATGCGGGCGAACTGCTCGAATGGGCCGAGGTCTTCGGCAATTTCTACGGAACGCCCGCCGAGCCGGTCAAGGCCGCGCTCACGGAAGGGCGGGACATGCTCTTCGATGTCGATTGGCAAGGCGCGGCATCCATCGCGGCGCTTCTGCCGGAAGACGCGGTGCGTGTTTTCATCCTGCCGCCGTCAGGCGAGGAGCTTTCCCGGCGCATCCATTCGCGCGGCAGCGACTCCCAGGATGTCATCGAGGCGCGGCTTGGAGGCGCGGAAGCGGAAATCTCGCATTGGGGCGATTACGACTATGTGCTCGTCAATCGCGATGTCGAGGAGAGCCTCGCCGTCCTCAAGGGAATCGTCGCCGCCGAGCGCCACAGGCGGCATCGGCAGGTTGGGCTGAAGAAGCTGATCGCGCAACTCGCGCCGCCGTCGCGCATCCGCTGAGAGATCGGCGATCCCCGCCGCCGCGGCCGCTTCATCCACAAATCTGTGTGGCAGAGCGGTAAACCCGGCGGGAGCCAAAGTTTCGCCATGAACAAGCCCAATGGCACAGGTGCTTTGTTGTCAGGGGGCTCGTTTGTGGCTTCGTCTTACGCTTCTGGTTGCTTTGGCCTTCGTCCCTCAGGGTTGCGCGCGGAAAGATCCCGCCGTTGACAGCCTGATCGGATCGGAGCCGCAGCGGCTTTCATTCGGCCCGCCTCCGCAGGTTCTGCAAACCTTCGTCGAGAAGATGAAGATGTGCTGGTTCAGCCCCGGCGAGACGCTTGACGGCTATCGCTACGAGGCGGGCGAGCGCTACCCCGGCGAAGACGTGCAAAGCCCGGAAGGGTATCCGAACGTCATGCTGTTCCAGCCGGGCGGCGGGCCGCCTCTCTTCGAGATACAGTTCCACAAGTATAACGAAAACACGCTGATCGTGACGCGCAACTATGCGATGTCGACCGAACTCAGCACGAAGGTAAAGCGCGACATCCAGCTCTGGGCGCTTCAGGGAAGCGACTGCGCAAGCTAGAGCCGGATCCGATCAGGTTGACCGAACCTGAAAAGAGACCGTTTTTACCGATCTGATTGCGATTCAATCAGATCGGAACGGGCTCTAGCGCTTACGACGCCTGAGCGGACGGCCGCGCGTTTAGATCAGCCTGCGTTTAATCGAACTCGATTTGACGCAGAAAAGCTGATCGAAAAAAGAAACCCACAGCGTCGTGCCGCGTCTGATTTGCGGCACGACGCTGTAGATCTGCGTGCCGCAGAGTTTCCTCGCGACACGCGCTCACAAGCTCAAAACTCGACGTCGAGTTCCTCGAATTCTTCCGGCTCCGCCTTCGCCGCCGCGACCCATTCTTCCATCGCGGGCCAGACCATGACCGAGCGGCAATAATCCGCGGACACGGGATCGAGCTTCACGTCGTAGGTCAGAAAGCGCGTTGCCACGGGCGCATACATCGCATCCGCAAGCGATAGCTCTCCGAACAGATACGGGCCGCCATAGGCCGCCAGACATGCGCGCCAGATCGCGGCGACGCGGTCGATGTCGGCTTGCGCGCCGTGAAACACCTTGAAGCCCGGATAATGCGCCTTGAGGTTCATCGGCAGCGCCGAGCGCAGATTGAAGAAGCCGGAATGCATCTCGCCCGCCACCGAGCGGCAATGCGCGCGCTTCTTCACATCTTTCGGCAGGATCGGGCAGTCTGGCTTCAGTTCCGCGAGATATTCCGCGATCGACAGCGTGTCCCAAATGTTGATGCCGTTATGGGAGAGACAGGGCACAAGAAACGACGGCGAAAGCAGCAGGAGTTCCGCCCTCATCGAAGGGTCATCGATCGGCACGGACACTTCCTCGAAATCGAGTCCGGCGAGCTTGCAGAGGAGCCAGCCCCGAAGCGACCAGGAGGAGTAGTTCTTGTTGCTAATTGTAAGCTGCGCCTCCGCCATGGACCATAACCTTCGCTTGTGGTTCGAACCTTGCATCGCCATTTGCGACGTCTGTGTTGCCCGTAATTCCTGCGCCAGGTCAGAAATGCTGTATCAGGCCTATCAATTCTACACGAATGCGACGGCGCCCGCGCGCAGTTTCGCGCAATTCGGTCTCAACGCGATCGCTCCTTTCGCCGCACAGATGAACGGCAAGGGCGACACGATCAGGCAATATGCGGCGGCGTGCGAATTGATCTCCCGCTCGACGCTCACGCACACGCGGCCGCCCTACGGCATCAAGAGCGTGCGCGTCGACAATCGCGACGTGGCCGTGACCGAGGAGCCGCTGGCGAAGACGCCGTTCGGCACGCTGCTGCGCTTCAGGAAGGATATCGATATCGCGCAGCCGCGCGTGCTCGTGGTCGCACCGCTGTCCGGACACTTCGCGACGCTCCTTCGCAATACGGTCGAAACGCTGCTTCAGGATCACGACGTGTGCATCACGGACTGGCACAACGCCCGCGATGTTCCGGTTTCGGCGGGCCGGTTCGGCTTCGAGGACTATATCGATCACCTGATCCAGTGGCTGCGCGTCATCGGCCCCGGCGGTCATGTGGTGGCAGTGTGCCAGCCTTGCGTGCAGGTGCTCGCCGCCGTCGCGATCATGGCGCAGTCGGGCGATCCCGCGAAGCCGCGCAGCATGACGCTGATGGCGGGGCCAATCGACACGCGCATCAATCCGACCAAGGTGAACGAACTCGCGACGGAAAAGCCGATGTCGTGGTTTGAAAGCAAGCTCATTTCGCGCGTGCCCTTTCCGCATCCGGGCGCGGGGCGGCGCGTCTATCCGGGCTTCGTGCAGCTTACGGCGTTCATGTCGATGAATATCGAGCGGCACAGGAAGGCGCATCTCGATCTGTACAAGCATCTCGCGGAAGGCGAAGACGAAAAAGCGCAGGCGATCAAGACGTTTTACGACGAATATTTCGCGGTGCTCGATCTGACGGCCGAGTTCTATCTCGAAACCGTGGCGTGGGTGTTTCAGGAAGCGCGCCTCGCGAGGGGCGAACTCACCTTTCGCGGCGAGAAGGTCGATCCCGGCGCTATCAGTCGGACAATGCTCCTCACGGTGGAAGGCGAGCGCGACGACATCTGCGCCATCGGCCAGACGACCGCCGCGCACGACCTCTGCAGGGGCCTTCGCCCGCACATGAAGCGCCATCATCTTCAGGCGGGCGTCGGGCATTACGGCGTTTTCAGCGGGCGGCGATGGGAGAGTCAGGTCTACCCGCAGGTGAAAAACACCATCCTCGCGATGGATTAGCAGCGCTTTCGCCCTGGTGGCATGCGGGCACAACCTTGCGGCCTGCTCGGGGGGTTGCGGTCGCGCGCCAAATTGCGCATTCTCGCGGCATGACAGCGGAAAACACAGCTAAAGCCGAGCCTGACGAAATAGAGATCGAGCGCCGACGCAAAGACGCGGCGAAACGCGCGCTGGCCGAAGCCGAAGCGCGCCGACTCGCGGCGGCCGAGGTGGAGAGGCCTCGCGAGATCGGCTCACGCAAGGGGCCCGAGCCCACGCGGTTCGGCGACTGGGAAAACAAGGGGATCGCGCACGATTTCTGAAGCGGCGGATCGTGCTGACGAACGGCCGATAGGTCTCTGACGCAAGTGACCGGTCGGATTTATCGGTTGCTTGCGTGGCTGCCGAGATGCTTCGGCGGCTTTCGACGGCTGCCGGGCTTGACCTGCCGCTGTGCTTCGAGATCGCCCGCCGATTCCGACAGCTTCAACTGCTCGAACGCCTCGAGCGCCTCCTGTCGCGCCCGGTCGAGCCGCTTTTCAAGCTCGGCGATGGACGACCTGAGGTTGTCGCGCCGCGTCATGGCAGCGCGGGCGAAAGTGGGGTAGGCGAAGTGGTTCACGTCGGATATCCCCGACGTCTGCTGCTCGATCTTGATCTGCTGTTCAAGATCGTTTGCCATGCGTGCAAAGTCCGCGATCATCAACTCCAGGTCGCTGACCTGCTGTCGCTTCTCCTCGTACTCAAACCGCTGGATTTGATTGGAATTAACTGTTTCCATCATACTCGTACGAGGCCCCGACTCCGGTTACGCTTCACTCAATGGGCGGTAACTTCCAGTTCCAGGCCAGTTTCCCGCAAAACCATTAACCAACCGTGAAACGTCGCCTGTTTGCAACAGCGCTCGTCTTAGTAATTCCTCAAGGAATTGGCGGTTGGATCACCCGGCGAATTGGGTCACATTATCGGTGTCGTCGATTCGTCGTTGGGGGCATTTTTGTTTGCGGCGAAGAGAGGGCGCAACCTCCGGCAGCGTTTCTGCCGAAAAGTTTCTGATTTATTCACGATCTCGGTCATATCCTTAAGCCTGCGCGCGAAATGAAGCGCGGGACACTCGTCTGCGTAGTAAGCTTAAGTTTTCTTAACCTTTCATGCGTTAATGTCGGTTCTGAAGTTAAGCTTCACGGCGCGGAAAAAACCTTGAGTCTCGCGTCATTGCGGTATACACGTGTTGCTAGCGAGGGATTCCTTATGCGGGTGCTTCTCATCGAAGACGACAGCGCAACGGCTCAGAGCATTGAGCTGATGCTGCTGTCTGAGGGTTTTAACGTCTTCCAGACAGATCTTGGAGAGGAAGGCGTCGACCTCGGAAAAATCTACGATTATGATATAATTTTACTTGATCTCGGCCTGCCTGATATCAGCGGGTACGAAGTTCTGCGCGCGCTGCGCGTCAGCAAGATCAAGACGCCGATCCTGATCCTGTCGGGTTCGGGCGGTGTGGACGACAAGGTTCGCGGCCTTGGTTTCGGGGCCGACGATTACCTGACGAAGCCCTTCCATAAAGACGAACTCGTGGCGCGGATCCACGCCATCGTGCGCCGTTCCAAGGGCCACGCGCAGTCCGTCATCCAGACCGGCAGCCTTATCGTCAACCTCGATACCAAGACGGTCGAGGTCGATGGCGCTCGCGTGCATCTGACGAGCAAGGAATATCAGATGCTTGAGCTGCTGTCGCTCCGCAAGGGCACGACGCTCACGAAGGAGATGTTCCTCAACCATCTCTACGGCGGCATCGACGAGCCCGAGCTGAAGATCATCGACGTGTTCATCTGCAAGCTCCGCAAGAAGCTCGCGACGGCGAACACCGGGCAGCATTACATCGAAACCGTTTGGGGCCGTGGCTATGTGCTTCGCGACCCGAAGGAAGAGCAGGCCGCCGCGTAACTCGCGTCGTATTTCGCAGGGGGGAACCCGCAATCCCCCCGCGCGAATCCCTCACAAAAGTTGATGGTGTTGCGCCCGATTCGGCCTGTGTCGGTGGCGTTCGAGCGCGTGTGCGTCTGATCGTGCCGGGGTGGAATGACGCCGGCCAGGCGCGTGCAGCGCCAAGCTACGGAGTCCGCGTCCGCTACTGTGGTGCGTCGATAGCGTTGGGCTGCTTCGCAAAGCCCTCTCTTCACACCAGGAAGGTTCGAAACCTTCGCGCGCCCTAACGGGGTTCGAGCGTGAACAGGATATCCTCGCCTTCCTTCAACGCAGAAAGCTTGAGCGAAGCTTCCGTCGCGAGTCGCGTGGCGTAATAGGCGATCACGATGCGGTTGTCGATGGTTCGCGTGGTGTCTCCCGCGAACACTTCCGCGACACCTTCCGGCACGCGCGCGGCACGGCCGCGGCAGAGGATGATCAGCTTGAAGCGGCTGCGCCCGGCTTTCGTCTTCGACGCGGAAAGCCCCACATAATAGTCGCCGCCGGCGGGCAATGCGTTGATCGACACGCCGAGCAGGGCCATCAGAAGCCGCGCGTGCTCCTTCTCGATCTCGGACACATTCGCCTGCCAGTGAAGGCGACGCTTGCCGTTTTCGAGGTATCGCCTTGCGACTTGCTCGATATGCTGGACCGGCACGAGCGCGCCGAGGCTCGACGACACGCCAAAGGCGAGGCGGTTGAAATCGAGCTGCGCCCATGCGGCCTTCGCGCTGTTCTGGATCAGCTCCAGCGCGTAGAAACGCGTGTCCTCGTCGTTTTCCTCTTCGAGGAGTTCGAGCCCGTTGTTGATCGCGCCGATCTGGCCCGCGAGGTCGTGGCAAATCTTGCTCGATATCAGCGCGGCAAGGGCTGTATCTTCGAGTCTCGCGTCGGTCACGATCATTCCTCCTGCGGAAGCAAGCCGCCATGCCATGCCGTTCAGGCACCATGATTTGGCCTTGCTCTTCAACCTCTCATACTAAAAAAATGCGCCATACGGCACAAAGTTACGAGTAGATCGGGTGAGACTCTCTCTTACCCTTAATCACGAAAGACAACACAGTGAGCTTCGACGCGTCCGACATACGTGAACTCGGACTTTGGGCGCTCCCTCTCGCACAGCGGGCGGGCGCCGTCATCATGGACATCTACAAGACGAGTCCCGAGGTTCGCTTCAAGGCCGACCGCTCCCCCGTCACCGATGCCGACGTTGCATGCGAACATATAATCCTTGAGGCTCTTTCCAGGCTGGCCACCGATATTCCCGTGGTCGCCGAGGAGGCGCTGTCGTGCGGCGCGGTTCCGAAGATGCGGGACCGCTTCTTTCTGGTCGATCCGGTCGACGGTACGAAGGAGTTTATCCGGGCGAACGGCGAGTTCACGGTCAATATCGCAATGATCGAGAACCATGCACCGGTCTTCGGCCTCGTTTACGCGCCGGCGTTCTCCGACTGCTATGTGACGCTGGGGCATGAGCGCGCCGTGAGGCTGAAGCTCGTGCCCGACCACAATCCCGCGCCGCGCACCGCTCACGAGTTCGCGCCCATCTCCGGCGAGCGACCGCATTCGCGCGGCTTCACGGCCATCGTGAGCCGGTCGAACCAGACGCCGGAAGCCGAGCGCTTTCTCCGTCGCATCGGCGATCCACCCTGCGCGCGCATGGGGTCGTCGCTCAAGTTCGGGGTCGTCGCGCGCGGAGACGCCGACGTCTATCCGCGCTTCGCGCCGACGTCCGAATGGGACATCGCGGCGGGCCATGCATTGGTGAACGCCGCTGGCGGGTGTGTGCTCACCGAAGCGGGCGATCCTCTCGGTTATGGCAAGGTCGACCGCCATTTCGCGAACCCCTCCTTTGTCGCCTGGCGGCGGCGCGACGTGGCCGAAGCGATGCGCGCGGCGGAGTAGCCGGAGGCGTCGGGAGAGGGCCAAAATTCGGCCTCAAATAAGCGACACCAGCGACGATGTGCTGCGTAGGGGCGATTCTGCCTTTCGCGCTTTCCTTCGGTCGCGCCCTGTTTCGCCGCGGGTTGCGGTCCGCCGCGGCAAGCGCCGCCGATAGAGACCGCCAGCGGCAGAACTGGCGATGCAACCGGATTTCCACCATGACGCGCCACAGCAGGATTTCGCTTCTCGCCCTCGGCACCGTAGCCCTTCTGGGTCTCGCGGCGGCTCACGCGACCAGCGCCGAGGCTCAGGACTACCTTCCGCCGCGGCACCATCAGGGCGAGCCGCCGCGCTCGCTGCATCCACCGCAGTCCCAGCAGCAGACGATCGGCGCGCCGCAGCAGGCCGACAGCAACAACACGGCGCAGAATACCTATGTGCCGCCGTCGAACGACAATCCCGGCTACGGCCAGCCCTACAGCGCGCCGCCCGCGCAAGGGGGAGAACAGGTCGACGGTCCCGGCGGCCCCCCGCCGCGCGAGCGCGCCACCTATTCCTCCGGCGAGATCCTCGACGCGGGTCATCGCTTCTTCGGCGGCGTGTCGGAAGGACTGGCGAAAGTGATCGAGCACGCCTTCCAGCGCTACGGGCGCCCGACCGGCTATATCCTCGGTGAAGACGCGGGCGGGGCGTTCGTCGCGGGGCTGCGGTACGGGGAAGGCACGCTTCACACAAAAATGTACCCGACACAGAAAGTGTATTGGCAGGGTCCGTCGATCGGCTACGATTTCGGCGCGGCAGGCTCGAAGACGCTGACGCTTGTTTACAACCTTACATATCCCGGACAAATTTTCGAGCGCTTCGCAGGCGTCGACGGTTCCGCCTATCTCGTCGGCGGTATCGGCATAACTTTTCAGCAACACGACGATGTCATTCTCGCGCCTATTCGCGCCGGCCTGGGGTTGCGCTTTGGGGCTAATGTCGGTTATCTCAAATATACGCCGTCGCCGACCTGGAATCCGTTCTAGGCGAAGCAGCCCCGCGTCCGGACGAATGAAGCTCGGTCCGGGCGCTTCGGCAGCCTTTTCGGTCTTCGCGCGGGATGCAGGCGGGTCAGGGGCAGGTCGGCGAGGCTGCGCTCCGTTCGTCGCCGCGCGCCGTTGAAGGCTGCAAGGAGGGGAGCCCAGTTTCATGATCCAGGCTGTCATGCTGATCGCGCTGGGATTCCTTATCGCGAGCCTCCTCGGGGTATTGCTCGCACCGTCCCTTTGGGCGCGCGCCGCGCGTCTGTCGCGCAAGAAACTCGAAAGTTCGCTTCCGCTTACCCTCTCGGAAATCGAAGCCGCGCAGGATCAGTTGCGCGCGTCCTATGCGGTCCGCATGCGCAGGCTCGAAACAGCGCTCGCCAGCGCGAAGCAGAAGGCCGCGAACCAGCTTGTCGACAATAGCCGGTTGCAGATGGAGATTGCGGGCCTCAAGGACCGCATTGCCGAACTCGACCTCCAGCTTTCCGAACGCCGAAATGCGGCGACGGTTCTCGAACAGCAGATCACGAAGCGCTTCCCCGAACTCGACGGCGAAATAACGCGGGCCAAGGCCGAATTGCATGAGCGCGGATTTGAGCTGCAAGACCTGACGAACCGGCTTGCGCGCCGCGAAGAAGAACTTGACGCTGCCGAACGCGAAGCCGCCTCCTATCAGGAAGAACTCGGCCGCCTGCGCGAGGTTCTCGAACGGAGCAGCGCGGCTGACAAGGGCGGACGCAGACTCAGGCGCGCCTCTCAATGGACGCTCGACGACTACAAGGCCGAATACGACCGGCTCAATCTCGAACTCTCGAAGCTTCGCCAGCAACTCGCGCAGCTTCAGGACCGCGACGGGCAGCAGGTCGGCGTGATAAGGGGCGAGTTGCAGAAACTCGCAGAGCTGATCATGAATTCGGCGCAGCCCCGCCCGTCGGTCCAGTCGCCGCAGCCGGAGTTGAAGGTCAGGCGCGCCGCGATCGTTTCCGAGCACCGCCGCCAGGGTACGCAAGCCCGGCCTCAGGCTCTACCGCAGGGCCAACCGGCTTCGCTGACGGCGAGAATGAGGCTCAACAGCGAGGCGGCGAACGCCGCGCAACCGGGTCCATCCTTCAACGAGCCAGCGTCCGCCGCTGTTGCAATACCGGGCGGAGACAGGGCGGAACTCGCCAAGGGCGCGAAGCCGCTTATCGCGGGGGAACCGCCCGAGCGCATCCTGAATGGCGCGGGACCGCGCGCGGCGGCAGCGCCGGCGGCTCCGGGCGAACCTGTCTTCGAAACGGCCTCGCAACCGGCGCCCATCAAAGGGGGCACGGCGGACGAGCCTCCCGGCAGGTCGCCAGACGCGAATCGCGCCGAGGCTCCGGCCATGCTTGCGGATGCGGATGCGGATGCGGAAACTCCGGCGAAGGCCGAGAAGCATGGCAAGGCTCTGGCGGGCATCGAATTCGACGACGCGGCGCTGACGCTTGCGGCGATCAACGCCGTCAATGGCGGAGTGCATGCTCCGGTCGCCACGGCGGACGTCGTCGCATCGCCGGAAGACGACGCCGAGTTTGTCGGGCCTCCCTATCTCAAGACGGGCGCGCGGACCCTTGTCGAGCGCATGCGCGTCGCTTCGGAAGAACCCGCCGAAGCGAAGGACTAGGTGACGACACTCTCATCAAATGCGAAATCGTGCGCCAGCGAACGAGTGCCAAGGTAGCCCGCTCCGCCGAAGCTCAACTCGCCGTCGACAGAATCCAGCGCCGCGTCCCCTCAAGTCCGACAGCCGTGAGCCTGTTCGACTTGAACGCATAGGTATCGAGCCCGATGCGATTCGGCAGAAGCTGCGGCTCGCGCGCGGGCGTATGGCCGTGAACCACGACGGCGCCGAAATCCTTGTTCGAGGTGAGAAACGGGTCGCGAATCCACAACAAATCTTCCTCGCACTGCTCTTCGAGCGGCACGCCCGGCCTCACACCGCCATGGACGAAGAAATAGCCGCCGACGCGAAAGCATGGCCTGAGGTTGCGATAGAACGAAAGATGGCTCTCAGGCAGGGCGTCGCGGAAGCGGGCGGAAGCTTCCTGAAGCCCGGTGGGCGTGCCGCGGGTTGCGAATTTCACGAGGTCGGCGTCGACGCCATAGGACAGCAGCGCCGAATCGCCTCCGTTCTTGAGCCAGAAATTGTCCTGGGCATCGCGAAGGAAGGATAGCAGCAGCGACTCGTGATTGCCCTTGATGAAGACGGGCGACAGGCACTCGCCCAGATCGCCGAGCAGCCTGTCCACGACCTCTTTCGAGGAGGGGCCGCGATCCACGTAATCGCCCAGAAAGACAATCATGGCAGGCAGGATGCCGCGTTCGCGCTGGTCCGCGTTGATGAGATCGAGGATGATCTCGGTGAGGTCGAGGCGGCCGTGGATATCGCCGACGGCGTAAACGCGCATTGCGCGCGGTACGCTCGCGGTCAAGCTGGTGGGGCTATCTGTTGATCGCAAGTGAAGTCTCCTTGCAATGCCAAGCCAAAGCGCGATACTCCTTCGCCCAGGCAAGGCAAAACCGTCAGCATTGTGGCACAGTTTCGCCGCTTTTCTCACTCAGTCATCTTGGTGACGAGCGGTAAGGTTTTCATGCCGCCGGCAGGTGTTTATTGTTCCCGTTCAGGTTGTCCGTCGGAGCCTCCAGGTTTCGATGGCTCCCATCACGTACAAGAGGATCCGGGATGGTGCTCAGGCTTTTAGCGACAAGCCTTCTCATCTTGTTTTTTGAGAGCGGCACCCTTTTGGCGCAGGCTCCGGCGCGTCCCAATTCTGCGGCTCAGGCAGCCGCCGCGCCCCAGACCCAGAGGTCGGCATCCGCGGGCGCGGTCGGCATCGTGACCGGCGATGTCGAGGGCACGGGCATCAGGATGGCGAGCGACCTCGCTCGCCTGCTCGACAGCGACAATGATTTGCGGGTCATTCCGATCGCCGGCAAGAGTTCGTTGCTGAATATCAGCGACCTTCTTTCGCTCCGCGCGATCGACGCCGCCATCGTCCAGTCGGACGTGCTGGCGTACTTCCTGAAGACCGGCAGACAGCCCAACGTGCAGACGCGCATGCTCTACATCGCGAAGCTCCATTCGGAGGAGTTTCACGTCCTCGCGCGGATGCAATTCACTTGCCTTCAGGATTTGAACGAGCGCCGGGTCAGCTTCGGTCCGCGCGAAAGCGGCAGCGCGATAACAGCCGAGGCGGTGTTCGAAGGGGCGGGCATTCGACCGGACGTTCTCTATCTCGAGCATGAAGACGCAATCGACAAACTGAAGAAGGGCGAAATCGACGCGCTTGTGTCGGTGGGCGGCAAACCCTCGCGGGCGTTCGATCGAATCACCCACCGCGACCGCGTTCATTTCCTCGATGTGGAATATTTGCCAAGCCTTCAGCAGAGCTATCTTCCTGCCATTATTACGAAGGAAGACTATCCGGAACTCGTGGCACCGAATGAAAGCGTTGGGACCATCGGTGTTTCGACGGTCTTGTTCGTTCACAACTGGCATCCGCAGTCGGAACGCTTCCGCAATGTTTCCCGCTTCGCCGAGAAGTTTCTGACGAACTTCGAAACGTTGAAGGGGGGCACGTTCAACCCGAAATGGCGCGAGGTCAATATTCGCGCGCCGCTGAAGGGCTGGACCAGGTTCCAGCCGGCCGAGCGCTGGCTGGCTGCCAATGCAGCGGCGAAGGCACAAACGGTGGCTTCTCCGCAGGCGGTGTCGCAGCTGAAAACGATGCTGCAAAATTTCGTGGAGAGCCAGCGCGGCAGCGGGGCGGACGAAGAAGAGCTATTTAACCAATTCGTTCGGTGGTATCAGCAGCAGGGCACGCAGCCACCGCCGCGTCAGCGGTGATGGCGGCCCGGACCGGGCGCTAGTGCACTGAATTTTACATTTGGTTCACACCCGCTGGTGGCGCCGTCATCAAATGTAAAATTTGAACTGCACTGGAATCAATTGCTTGCTAGTGCTCTTGAAGCGCACACATTTGGCTGAGAGCGTGCAGCAGGTGGATCAAACGTATGCGCCAGAGCACTAGGCGGGATTTCCCGACAGGAGCAGATCATGCCGGAGACAGGCAAGCTCGAAGAGCACAACGAGACGGCTCCCGAGACGCTTGGGCCTCTTGTGGAAGCGACGGACGAGACCGTGACAGAGGTCGCCGACGCGCCGCCGGCGGCCGAGGCGCTTGAAGTCCAGGTCGAAGCCGCCGCACAGGACCCGGCCGATAAGGTGACAAAGACGCTCGATATGCAGCCGGTTATCGCGCTGCTGAACGAGTCGCCGGAAACTCCGGCGGGCGAGCAGGCCAAGCCCGAGGCTTCCATGCCGTCAGACGTTCCGGCGGCGGTGACGAACCCCTTCGGAGAGAGCACACTCGCAGTCGATACGCCGGATATGACCGCGGCCGACACTGAAACGATTGCGACGGAAGAGGTGACGGCATCGGATGAGGCGATCGTTATCGCGCCGACGGTCGAAGCCGATGCGTCCGATGAGCCCGCCAGCGACACGGCAATAGCCGCGCCAGACCATGAAGTCGAAGAGGAAGCAGGCGATTTCCCACCGGATCCTGCCGACTGGGATGGCATCGACGATTTCGCCGACAGCGTGGTCACCGGTCTGGAACAGGCCGGGATCGCCATTGAGCCGGAGGCTCCGGCAACGCTGCACGGCGCGCCGGTAGCCGATGCGCCCTCTCTTCCCGAAGCTGACGAAGCCTTTTTCGCCGGGTGGGGCCTCCATGCGGGCGATGCAAACGCCGCCCAGCAGGATGGCGAATCGCCGTTTGCCGAGGCGACGGCCGAGCCGGACGAAGCGACCGACGACTCGGAACAGGGATTTCAGTCGCTTTCCGAAATCGGGGTTGCCTCAGCGGCGGCGCTCGCGTCGGACAGGCTTCCGAGCAGCCAGCCGGCCAGCATTTCCGAGAAGCAGGACGAACTTGCCGACGCGGTTCAGTCGGCGTTGGAAAGCATCTACGGCGAAATCTCTTCCGGCCTTGCTCCATCAAGCGGAGGAGCGTTCGGATTCGACAGCGTGGTGGAAAGCGTCGGCACAGGCAAGCCGGAGGCGACGTCTCCCAAGGCCGCGACGGCTGAGTCGCTCTCGCCGCAGGACGTCATCCTCGGTTATTTCGACTACGAAGCGAAAACAAAGCAGGCAACGCGGTCGAGTGCCGAAGCGGCTTTCGCCCCCGCCCCCGCACCCTCCCGTTCCATACCCGACGCCTACAAGCCTGAGCCACGAACATATAATGCCGAGCCGGAACCTTACGTCGCGCCGCAATGGGCGCCGCCGCAAGGCTCGCTCTATCAGGGCGATCCATCCTATCCCGTTCCCGCCGGTGTCGTAGCGCCGACTGCGCCGCTCGCCACACAGGGCAGTTCCCGGGTTCTCGGAGCGGCGGCGATCGGACTTGTCGGAGGCATCGCCATCGCTGCGTCTCTCGCTGTGTTCGTGATCAACGCCTACGGACCGCAGCTTGCCAAGACCGCGACAGCGACCCGTGCGCCCGATGTCGCGGAACCGGGATACGGGCCACCGATCAACTTCGAAACCGAAGACCGGCGAGACCGTGCGGTGAACGTTCAAGCGGAACGGGTCCGCATAACGGCCACAGATGCAGTCGCGACACCGGGGCAGCCTGCTCCGCTTGCCATATCGGTGCGCCCCGAACGGTTACGCGATCAGGCCCTTGTCAGCATCACGGGAATGCCATCAGGCGCACGTCTCAATGCGGGCGTGGACGCGGGCGATGGAAACTGGCTCCTCCCGCCGAATCGTCTGAACGGTCTCACCATCAATCTGCCGCAGAACGCTCCGGAGACGGTGGCGCTTGCGGTCGAGATCGTCGACGCAAAGGGTCGCACGCCGCTTTCCGACCGGCAGGAGTTCAACGTACTCGCAGGAGGGGCGAAGTTCGCCGCCGCGCCGGCTGCCGACAGCTTCTCCGCCGCGGTGACCAGCAGCATGGCGATGTCAGAGATCACGGCGGGCCCGGAGTCGCAGAAGCAGCAAGCACCGGCAGCTTCTTTCAGCACACAGACCGTCTCGGCTCCGCCGCCGTCGCCTCCGCGCGGCGCGCCGTCCACGGAGCCCGCAAAGCCCGCTGCGTCCTCTCTTTCCGCACAGGCTTCACTTCCAGCCACCCCCGAACCGGAGGCGCAGACTTCGATCCCGCAGTCGTCGGCGCCCATCAGGCAGGCGGCGCTCGCGCCTCAGCCGGAACGCTTTGTCTCGCGAAATTCAACTTCGGTCACAGAGATCGAGGATCTGATTCGCGAGGGGAACAAGCGGATGCGCGAAGGCGACATCCTTCAGGCGCGGCAGTTCTATCAGAAGGCCGTGGTCTCCGGCGACCCCGAGGCGGCGCTCGCGATGGGCCGCTCTTACGACCCGATTTACTTTGCGCGCATCGAAAAGAAGAACGCGGAGCCCGACGCGGCAAAGGCTTTCGATTGGTATCGCAAGGCGATGGATGGCGGCGCGGTGCAGACGGCGAAGGTCAGGATCGAAAACCTGCAGCACTTCCTGAACGAGTAGAGGCATGGCCGCCGATAGAGATGCGCGTCTGACAGCGCTTGAGGAAACCGTGGCGCATCAGGCCCGCTCGCTCGACGAATTGTCGGATCAGGTGGCGCGGCAATGGTGCGTCATCGATTCGCTGACGGGGAAGCTCGAACGTCTGATGGTGCGCTTTCAGGCGGTGGAAGAGCAGACGCTCGGCGCGCCGCCCACTACAAAGCCGCCGCATTATTGAGGCGGCGGCCCGCCGGCGGGCGACCGCGTTCCCGCTCGAATTGGGAGAAGCCGATTCAAACGCATATCCGAGACGTGCTCCGCGATCCTGCGCATCATTGCAGGGAACCTCTCAAAGAACGGGAAGATTTTCCCAGCGCCGTGTTGTGTTCGAACTCGCGCTTTGGGCTGAGGCGAACGGGATGGGTGGCCTAACGCCGGAGCCCGTTCAGATCAGTCTGATCAGAACGGGCTCCGGGGATCCGCAAGGCCTGGAACAGCCTTTATTTCTTGGTGGCCTGATGCGCGAATTTACGTTTATTCACATCGCGGGCGGCGCACCCTCACCGGAAACGGCTCAGTCTCTTGAATGTGCGTGTTTGCCGAGAGCGTTCCGCTTCTTGTAGAGTAAACGTATGCGCCATAGCTCTAGCAGAGCAGCGCGGGACGCGCCATCGATGCGAGCCGGGACGTGTTCTTTTCGCGAGCGGCCATCTTGAGCTTGGCCGCGTAGATAGCGAGGCAATCGGAAAACTCGGACGCCTTTTCCGGCGAAAGCTGAATGAAGGCGAGCGCTTCACCGTCGCGATCCTCGATCTGGATCGTGATCTTCTTGTCGGCATCCTCCGCCCAAGCCCGAATGACCGCCGGTTCGCGCTTCGAGTGATCCTTTGTCATGTCTGCTTCCCTTTACGAGTACCTGTGCCGGCCAGCCCGATGCCAGCTACACGCAAAAGTAAGCAAAGAATGTGCCGATTCCACGTCAAAGCGTTAACCGATGCTTCATTTTCGCGTCGCCTTCGTCGCCTGAGCGAGCGGAAAGCCGCATCGCAAAATTCTCGCGCGGCTTCCGTTAGTTAGCCGAATCAGTTGCCGCTGTAGAAGGGATTCGACGGAGCCGAATTGGCGGCTTGCTGCACGGTTTGCGTGGCTGCGCGCGATCCTTCCTTCACCGTCTTGACGGTCAGCTCGCGAAGTTCTTCCAACTGGCGGCTGAAAGCTTCCATCTGGTCGCGGAGATGCGCGTTTTGCAGCTCCACGATCTCGCTGAGGTGCTTTGCCTCGGTCAGCTTGAGCGCGAGGTTGAAATTCGCGTCGGCGTTCTGACGGGTAAAGGCCGCCATCTTTTCGTTGAGCTGCTTAAGGCTGTCGCCGGCGGGTACGGAAGATGTGTCGACGCCCTGGATGAGCTTCTCGCTCGACGAGGCGAACGAGTCGAAAGCCCTCTGCGCCTGCTCGATGCTCGTCTTGAGGATGTTGCGAACGGAATCGGGAAGTTCGCCGAAATTGGGTGTATTGGTCATGTTCGTTCTCCCTTTGATTTGCCCGGCGAAGTCGAAACGGGATAATTGCCGTATTCAGCGATGGGCAGATACGGTTAATATCCTTGAATATTGAAGATATGCGTCAATTTAGCAAGCGCTCGCGGCGTTTTCTTCGGCGCGAGCGTTCGATTTTCCGTGTCGGGTTTCGGACGCGGCCGCGAACGGTGCAATGAACCGGACACTACGGGCAATACCGCTTGTTTTGATTCTCGCGCAATGCAACGCGCTGCCGACAGGGGTTGCGAGAACGGCGGACGCGGAGTGCGTGAAAAGGTCTCGCGTAAGCGAAAAAGCGCGCCGATAAAGACGCGCTTTTTACTGCGTGGATTGAATGAAAGGGCTACTGCCGCACCGATTCGACGTGTCCGCGTTGGCGCGGGACCGATCCGCGTCGTCTCAAGCGGCGGTCTCGGCCGAAGCGGCCGCGCGTGCCTTCGAAACTTCCTTCTTCAGGCGGCGAGCCTTCAGCGAAAGTTCTTCGTCGCGAGCCTTCAGCAGGAAGGCGTCGAGGCCGCCGCGATGCTCGACGGAACGCAGGGCGTTCGCGCTGATGCGCAGACGCACGCCGCGACCGAGCGAATCGCTGATCAGCGTGACATTGCAGAGGTTCGGCAGGTAGCGCCGCTTCGTCTTGATATTGGAGTGGCTAACGAGATGACCGACGAGGCCACCCTTGCCTGTGAGTTCGCACTGGCGCGACATGATCGGACCTAATATTGGAATTGGAAGTAATGGCGTGCTCGCCTAGCTTCGGTTCATGTAACGCCTGAGGCAACGCGGGTCAAGCCTCCTGTGCGCAGTGTGCGCGGCCCGCACCGGGATGAGGCGGCTTTCTGGCCAACTCTCTGGCCGACCTCGATTTCCGGCTAACGCGCCTGCACCGCGCGCACGGCCTCGCGGATTTCCTCGAGAATCGGGCGCAGATTTTTCCCCGGACAGGTCGTCTGGTCGAAATCGCCGTGCCCTGAAATCGCGCTCGCGGGGATGCCGTAGGATGCGGCGAGCCAGGTGACGAGCCGGGTCAGCGATTCGACTTCGGCCTGCGACGGCTGCTCGCGTTCGAAATGGCCCTCGACGGCGATCTGGATGCGATCCTCGTTGTCGAAGGCAGTCACACTGTTTCCGGCGAATGACAGGTCGCGACCCTCGCCGATGCGGCCCGAAACATCGATGTAATAGTGATAGGGAACATCGCCCCAGGCAGGCTTCGGCAGGAGACCAACGCGGCCGGGCTTGAATGCGAACTCTTGCAGGCCCCGCATCTTGGCTTCGAGGCTGACCCTCGGCTGCACGCGATGCGCCGTATGGTGAATGATGATCTCGGCGGGCTTCTGCGCGCTCATCAGAGCAAAATTCGGCGGCTTCGCAGCCCATGCCGCGCGCGGGACGACATCCGGCGCGAGGCTGCCGGCGAAGGCCGGAACGCCGGGGAGCGCAAAAGCGAGCACACCCGCGCAAAAGATAAGCGCACGCGTCAACAACAGCCGGTTATGGCAAGGTCTGGTGCCCAAGATTACATCCACGGAGCAGCGGCCGGTCTGCCGGTCCGGCGCGCATTGCCTTCATCTGCATCGTCTTAACAGTATCGGCATCCGGGTGAAAGGCTACCAAAGGCTTTCGCGACGAAAAAGCAAGCAGGCGTCGGAACGACACTTTCCGGGGTCTGGCGCGTTTCGTCCGCGTTTCCCGCCCGGTACGACTTTCGGAAAATCGCATACACTGTGGAGGCAAAGCGCGCTAAGGGGAGGGCATGAAACAGGCATCGCGAACAGCCCGGTTCTTGCAGGCCGTCCCGGCTTTTGCCGGGCTGGATGAAGCGGAGCTTGAGCGGGTCTATGCCTGCACCTCCTTGCGCGTGCTTGCCAAGGGCGAGGCCGCAACGATGGCGGGGGCACCGGTCGAAGATCTGGCGATCGTCGTATCGGGTCGCCTGAAGGCGCGGGAAGGTGGATCGTCCGGATATGAGGCGGGGCAGGGCGAGGCGGTCGAGACTCCCGCCTTCTTCCGCCGGGGTCAGGCTTCGGCGACCTTTGAGGCGCTCCGCGAAACGGCCCTGCTCCTCATCGCCTGGGACGATCTCGCGACCGCATTCGCGGCAACGCCTTCGCTTGTCGGCTCCTGCCTTTCGCACGCACTGGACGGCCTCGCGGTCCCGGCGCATCGCGTCAGGCCTTCGCCGCGCCTTCTCGTCTGTCCTGCGGGCGTGAATGCGCATCTCGACAAGGTCACGCTCGATGCTCTCATGCTGGCGCTCGAAGAGACGGCCGAGGTCCGTATCCTCCGGCGCGAGACATTCGGCGGCAACCTTCCGGGCGCGCTTTCCTTCGACGACCCGGCGATGGCGCACTGGCTTCAGGAACAGGAGCTGGAATTCGACGTCACGGTGGTGATCGCCGACGGTTCCGACGCCGCCTTCGCGGCGGATGCCGTGGACGAAGCAGACGAAATCGTTTTTCTTGCGCAGGGTGAAGCGTCGGAGCTGTCCGCCATCGAAAGGCATGCCGTCGAGCGGCGCGGGCCGGAGCGGTGCAGCCTCGTCATCGCCAACGACGGCGTCGAGATGAAGAAGGCTGCGGGATGGTTGCCGCCCCGCCCATATCGAACCTCGCTTTTCATCGATTTTTCCGCCCCGCGCGCCACGGCGCAGCTTGCAAGCGCTCTCCTCGGAAGGGGAAATACCGTCGCCGCCACGAGCACGGGCGTCTACGCGGCCGCCATCCTCGGCGCCCTCCAGGCGTTCGAGGCAAGCGGCGCGCCCCCGACCGCACTCGCGGCGGCCGGAAGCGCCGTGCTGCCCGCCGGAATGCTCGCCTGCGGCGTGACGCTGGCCGAGGCCGAAGACCTGTTCCGCGAACTTTCGAACCCGCTTCTGTGGAAGCGCGCGGGCCGCGCCGAGGCCGGCTTGTACGAAGTCGCGGCGGTCGATGCGGTGCTTGGCTCCGCGCTGGCAGGGCTCGATATCGCGCTCGCGTCGCGGCCGTTCGCGGCGCTCTCTCTCTCGCTGTCGAAGGACGCGCCCGCCGTCCATTGCGGCGGGGGGCTCCACGCCGCCGTGCGGGCGGGGCTTCTGCCGCCGGGCCATCTGCCGCCGCTGATCCTGGAAGACGGCGCGATCCTTGTCAGCGGCGAATGCGAAACCGAAGCCCTGCTCGAAGCAGCGGATCGGCTTTCGCCCGCGCGGCCTGTGTTTCTGCATCCGGCCGTGCCCGGACTTGGCGCTTCGCCGATGTCCTACCGGCAGGCCGTGGGCGGTTCCCAGTTCCGGCTGGCGCCGTTTCAGTCGCCGGGGCCGCTCGACAAGCGATTGCGCATAGAAACCGTGCTCGGCGCGTATCAATCCCGCCGGAGGCGGTCGCCTGTCGGCCCGCACATCTCCTACGCCGTGCCCGTAGCCGAAGGCGTAAGCCCCATGGACTGGAGCGAATGGGCGCGGCTCAGGGATGCGGCGTTCGACTGGATGTCCGCCGAAATCGAGCGAAGTCGCGCGACGGAGGTCAGATGAGGCCGTGCGATTGCGCGAGGCCCGCCAGCGGGCGCTGCGGGCGCGGTCCGACTTGCGCGATGACTTCCGACGCGCACAGGCTGCCGATCTTCGCGCAGGTTTCAAGGTCGCGGCCGGTCGACACGCCGAACAGAAAGCCCGCTGCATAGAGGTCGCCCGCGCCGGTCGCGTCGACGAGCTTGTCGATCTTCACCGCAGGCACGGCGATCGTCGTCTCGCCTTCGAGGATTAGGGATCCCTTTTCGCTGCGGGTGATGGCGGCAAGCGCGCACTCCGTCCGGATCGAGGCGCAGGCTTCGTCGAACGACGCGCCCGGATAAAGCGCCAGCAATTCCTTCTCGTTCGCGAAGACGACGTCGACGCTCTCACGGATGAATTTGCGGAAGCCTTCGCGGTGACGGTCCACGCAGAATGGATCGGACAGCGTGAAGGCGAGCTTCGTGCCGCGCGCATGCGCGACTTCGCCCGCCGCGAAAAATGCCTGCCGGGCTGGCACGGGATCGAAGAGGTAGCCTTCGAGATAGACGATCCCCGCCGATGCGATGGCGTCGACGTCGAGGTTGGCCTCGGAATATTCCGCCGCCGCGCCGAGATTGGTGTTCATCGTGCGCTCGCCGTCGGGCGTGACGAGGATCAGACAGCGCCCGGTGGGCGTGCCGCTGTCGTCATTCGCGCCGAAGAAGCTGACGCCCGTCGCCTTGATGTCGTGCGCGAAAGCGTCCGCGAACTGATCCTTGCCGACCTTGCCCGCGAAGCCGGCCTTGCCGCCGAGCGACGCGATCCCCGCGCAGGTGTTCGCCGCCGAGCCGCCGCTCGCCTCGACCGCCGGTCCCATCCGGGCATAAAGTGCCGTCGCTTCTTCCGGCGAAGTAAGCCTCATCGTGCCTTTCACCAGCGAAAACTCTTCGAGGAGCGTTTCCTCGCAGGAGGCGATGATATCGACAAGCGCATGGCCGATCCCGAGCACGTGAAGCGATTTTGTCATGGTTTTCGTGTTCCGTTTCAGTTGACACTGGCGCCGCCGCTTGTCGCGGGGCTCGGGGTTTTCGGCTCGAACCGGCACAGGTCGGCGATGAGACATCGCCAGCATTCGGGCCTTCTGGCCTTGCAGACGTAGCGCCCATGCAGGATGAGCCAGTGATGCGCGTTGAGCGCGAAGCGGGTGGGCACGATCCGTTCGAGGGCCAGCTCCACCGCGAGCGGCGTTTTCCCCGGCGCGAGCCCGGTGCGGTTCGCGACGCGGAAGATGTGTGTGTCGACGGCGATGGTCGGCTCGCCGAAGGCGACGTTCAGCACGACATTCGCCGTCTTGCGCCCGACGCCCGGCAGGCTTTCGAGCGCGTTGCGGTCTTTCGGGACGGCGCCGCCATGGGTTTCGACGAGCGCCTTCGAAAGCGCGACCACGTTCTTGGCCTTCGTATTGAAAAGCCCGATGGTCTTGATGGCGTCGCGGACCTTCTCTTCCCCGAGCGCCAGCATTTTTTCCGGCGTGTCCGCTTGTCGGAACAGCGCCTTGGTCGCCTTGTTGACGCCCGCATCCGTCGCCTGCGCCGAGAGCACCACCGCGACAAGGAGCGTGAACGGGTTCACGTAGTCGAGTTCGGTGCGCGGATCCGGCATCGCGGCCGCGAACCGTGAAAAAAGCTCCCCGATCTCCTCAGCCGAAAGAAGTGAGGAGGTGTCGCCCGTCCGTTTCTCGTTCGTCGCGGGTTCCAGCCTGGCCTTCGCCTTTCGGCTTTCCGCAACGCAGGGCTTTTCCATGTTGCGCCGGTGAACCGGGTTCGATGCTTTGGTCACACTCCGGCGGCGGGTCGAGCGTCGGAAAGCAAAGCCGGAGTTCTCACTTTCCCGTGTCTTGCTGCCTCATCGTGAGCGCAGGCGCAAGGGCTTTGTCGGCCGAAAGGCAAAAGCGAGGCATTCTTGAGCGCGGCTACCGGTGCCGATGCCCTGTTTTTGCCACAAAGGACCCATCGGCACCGCGTTCAAGAATGCAGCGGCGGAAAACGAGGCGGGGATCCGAATCAGGGGCTGCCCGATTCGAATCCGACGGGGAGCCTACGCGGTCAGCGTCTTCTTCGACGCGGCCGAGCCATCGGGGTTCAGGCGATAGACGTAAGGCTCGCCCGTGGCGAGGTTGAGCTTCAGGATTTCCTCTGTCGAAAGCCCGTCGAGCTTCATGATCAGCGCGCGCAGCGAATTGCCGTGCGCGGCGACGATCACATTCCGGCCCGCCTTCACCTGTGGCAAGATTTCCGCCTCGTAATAGGGCAGCACACGCGCGGCGGTGTCCTTCAGGCTTTCGCCGCCGGGAGGTGGGATGTCGTAGGAGCGACGCCAGATATGCACCTGCTCCTCGCCCCATTTCGCGCGGGCATCGTCCTTGTTAAGGCCGGACAGGTCGCCATAGTCGCGCTCGTTCAGCGCCTGATTCTCCACGATGGGAATGGTGCGCTGGCCGAGTTCGTCGAGGATCAGCGACAGCGTGTGCTGCGCGCGCGTGAGCGCGCTCGTGAAGGCGATGTCGAAGGCGTAGCCGTCTTTCTTCAGGAGTTCGCCCGCCTGGCGCGCCTCATCGATGCCTTTTTCGGTGAGGTCCGGGTCGCGCCAACCGGTGAAAAGGTTGAGCTTGTTCCATTCGCTCTCGCCGTGGCGAACGAGCACGAGCACGTTGTTCATTGGGGTATCCTTCGAGTTTCGCGAAAAAGGGGCGTCAAAGCCCAAGCACCTGGCGCATTGAAAAGAGCCCTGGGCCTTTGCCCTGGCCCCAGAGCGCGGCGGCGACGGCGCCCCGCGCGAAAATCTGCCGGTCTTCGGCGCGGTGCGACAGCTCGATGCGCTCGCCGGTACCGGCGAAGATCACGCTGTGGTCGCCGACGACGGAGCCGCCGCGCAGCGCCGCGAAGCCGATGGCGCCAAGGGGGCGTTCGCCGGTATGGCCTTCCCGCGCGGTGACGGCGTGCTCGGCAAGCTGGATATGACGGCCGGCGGCGGCGGCTTCGCCGAGAAGCAGCGCGGTGCCGGATGGCGCGTCGACCTTGTGCTTGTGGTGCATCTCGACGATTTCGATGTCGAATCGCTCATCGAAGGCGGCGGCGGCTTTCTCGACGAGCGCCGCGAGCAGGTTCACGCCGAGGCTCATATTGCCGGATTTGATGATCGTGGCGTGCCGGGCGGCGGCCTCGATCCTTGCTTCGTCATCGGCTGAAAAACCCGTCGTGCCGATCACATGGACGATCCGCGCTTGCGCGGCGAGAGCGGCGGTCTCGACGCTCGCGGCGGGCGTCGTAAAATCGAGCACGCCATCGACATGGGTAAACAGCGAAAGCGCGTCGCTTGTGATCTCGATGCCGAGCGGCCCGACGCCTGCGACTTCGCCCGCGTCCTTGCCGATAGAGGGCGATCCCGCGCGCTCGACCGCGCCCGCGACATCGCAATTCGTTGTTTCGTGAACGGTGCGGATCAGCGCGCGCCCCATCCGACCGCCGGCGCCCATGATTGCCAAGCGCATGGCTTGTACCTCGCCTGTTTTGTTTCGGCGCATATCATAAGGCAGATGGAATTACGAGTCCCGGCGGAACCGGAACTCCGCAAAGCAAAAAGGACGCGGCCTTGCGGCACGCGCCCCCAGCGAAATGGAAGGGAAGCCTTCGCTTACATCTCGCTGCCACCGAAAGCGACGGTGCGGCGGTTGAGAACGAACCGGATCCAGATCGTCAGCAGGAACTCAGACGCGCCCGCCACGATCAACACAGCAAGCGAATTCAGCTGATAGGCCGAAATCTGTTGATTGAACGTCGGGCTGATGATGATCTGGACGAGGATTACGAGGCCTGCCACGACAGGCGCAATGGCGAGCACCGAATCGAGCACGCCGAGCGCGCGGATCTGGCTCGCGGAGAACAGCAGGAACATCATCTGGATGATAAGGTAGAAAAACCCGATCCAGACGGGCACGGCCCAGGCCACGCCGCCGGTTTCGCTCGGCTTGTAGTCCGGGTAGTAACCGATGAAAAAAGCGCCGCCGATAGTGGCGAACAAGGCCAGAAGAATGCTGAACCACTCTTCGGGGTTCGTGCTTGCGCGACGCCGCCGATCGTCTTCAAATGACATGACTATCCCTTTCGACTGTATTGCGTGAAAGCTCACCGCGTCGTGTCGCGCCGCCCTCGCGGCTGTCGCGACGCCGAAATTCGTACCCGCATCGGAATGGCCCGAACCGGCCCGATGCGCAAGGCAAAGCCAGCCCCTGAAGGACCGGAAAGCCCCGCCGACGCCGGCAAGGCCGCCCATGGCGTTCAGGTGTCACCCGACACCGATCCGTGCAAGATCAGATGTCGGAATTTTTACGGGGCGCGGCAATTGTACCGGTGCCCTTGAAATACCTTGGCGTCCGGAAGCGGGAACTCAGCCCTTTTTCCGGCCGTCCTCGATTGCCTTCAAGATAAGGTCGCGCGCTTCCGCCTCGCCGCCCCAACGGTCGATCTTCACCCACTTGCCCAGTTCGAGATCCTTGTAGTGCTCGTAGAAATGGGCGATGCGGTTGCGAAGCATGTCCGGCAGGTCGGTGTAGTCGCGGATACCGCGATAGGTCGGCGAAATCTTGTCCGAAGGCACCGCGATGATCTTTTCGTCGCCGCCAGCTTCATCGCGCATGAAAAGGACGCCGATGGGGCGGCAATTGCAGATCGCGCCCGGAACGATCGGCCGGTTGTTCGCGATCAGCACGTCGAGCGGATCGCCGTCTTCGGACAGCGTGTGCGGCACAAAGCCGTAATTGCCCGGATAGTGCATCGCGGTGTAAAGCATGCGGTCGACGAACAGGGTTCCCGACGGCTTGTCGAGCTCGTACTTGATCGGTTCGCCGCCAATGGGAACCTCGACGAGCACGTTGATGTCGAAAGGCGGGTTGTTGCCGATCGGGATGGAGTCGATGCGCATTCGTTTGCCCTTGTGATAATTTGAGCGTGTCGTAGCGCAGTCGGAGCCCGTTTTCCATCTTTTTGCGGCGATCGGGCGCAGATAAGCCTTTGCGCCGTGAGGTTACTTCTTTAGAAGCGAACACAGTGGGGGGATGCTTTTTATGCAACTTGAGCCGGTTTTCCCGATGTCCACGCTTCGATTATCCGCTTTCGCTCTGGCCATGACGTTCGGGATTGCAACTCAGGCATCCGGCGGCGAACCGCGAGAAATCAGATCTTTCGTCAAGAAGGTCTTCGAGGAGAAGATCGAAGATATCAAGACCGGCATATACTGCCGCGCCTTCTCCTGCGAATTCGAGGTCGAGAGCTTTTTTGCCACCGAAACCGACCCGAAGACCTATGCATTGTCGACGACCGGATGGCTCGAAGGCACGATCCCCGGCCTTGACGGTTCGGCCAGACGCGCGATGGGCCTGACCGCGTCCTATACGCGCGGCACTTGCATCGTGAAGGATGTGAAGCCGATCTTCGACAAGACGACGAACAACAACGGCTGGGGCGCGTCGAAGGTCGAGGCGGTTTTCAAGCGAATCGAAATTCCGACCATCGTGGTTCTCACTCCGGAAGACTGCAAGAAAGTGGACGAATTCATCTTCGCGGGGATGTAGACGGACCGCGCCACGCCGAGGCTGCGTTTCCAGCGCGAGCGCGCGTCCCGAGCTTTTGCGCACGAACGCCGTTGCCAGCGGCGCGTTATGCGCTGAGTTTCTCCATGACCTTGTCGTTCATCTCGAAGTTCGCGTAGACCTTCTGCACGTCGTCGGAATCTTCGAGCGAATCGATGAGCTTCAGAAGTTTTTCGCCCTTTTCCTCGTCGACTTCGACCGTGTTTTGCGGCCGCCAGCCGATCGACGCCGACTTCGCGGGGCCGAACTTCTTTTCGAGCGCGGCCTGAACTTCGCTGAAAGCGTCGATGCTGGTCGTCAGCCAATGCGTCTCGGCGCCGGTCTCGCAGTCGTCCGCGCCCGCCTCGATGGCGGCTTCCAGCATCTCCTCGGCGCTGCCCGCCGACAGTGGATATTCGATCTCTCCGACGCGGTCGAAGCTGAACGAGACGGCACCCGTTTCGCCGAGATTTCCGCCGTATTTCGTGAACAGCGAGCGCACTTCGCCCGCAGTGCGGTTGCGGTTGTCGGTCAGCGCTTCCACGATGATGCCGACGCCGCCCGGCGCGAAGCCTTCATAGCGCACCTCGACATAATCCGCGCCCCCCGCTTCCTGGCTCTTCTTGATGGCGCGCTCGATGTTGTCTTTCGGCATGTTCTGAGCGCGGGCCGCGAGAATGGCCGTGCGAAGGCGAGGGTTCATGGCGGGGTCAGGCATGCCGACCTTCGCGGCGGCGGTGATTTCGCGCGCAAACTTTGAAAACATCTTCGAGCGCTTCGCGTCCTGAGCGCCCTTGCGATACATGATGTTCTTGAATTGCGAATGCCCTGCCATCGGTAGCCTTTGTGTTCGTCTCGAAATTTGTCCGCTGATTGGATGCTTTGTCGCAATTTTCGCGCGCGAGCACAAGATTTGCGTCGCGCTTTTGCGTCATGCAAGCCGCGCGCATCTCGGGCGTCAACGTCATTGCCCGCCTGAACATGCGCGGTCACGCGCTCCGGCGGTTCCGCGGCACATTGTCTGTCATACCCCGCGCTGGTATAAAGGCGCATGACGGACTGCAAGGACAAGAGGCTGGGACGACTGGCGCGAATCGAGGGGCAGGTTCGCGGCATCTCGCGCATGGTTGCCGAGGATCGCTATTGCATCGACATCATCACCCAGATCGCCGCGGTGCAGGCCGCGCTTCGCAAGGTGGAAAGCGAAATCCTGGAAAACCATGTCAGCCATTGCGTCGAGCATGCCATCCAGAGCGGCAATGCGGAAGAACAGCGTACAAAGGTTGCCGAACTGATGGAAGTGCTGAACCGGCGCCTTCGTTGACGGTTTCGGCGTTAAAATGGTGTTACGTTTCTGTCTTAATAAAACGCAATAATGTCATCGGCGGACTCGGCTTCGTCCAAAGAGGGGTTTCAGGCGCATGGCGCTCTTCCCGTTCCTGGTCCGAATATCCAACGCATTTTCTCAGTCGAGCCGCCCCTCAAGAAGGAATAGGGATATGACCGCTCATACCGTCACCGCCTACGATCAGGAGCTTCAGGCCCTCGAAAACGCCATCGCCCGCATGGGAGGGCTCGCCGAGCAGCAATTGCGGCTGGTGCTTTCCGCCATCATCACGGCCGATCCGGAAAAGGCGATCAAGGTTGTCGCGGGCGATCAGGTCATCGACGCGGTAGAGCGCGAAGTCGAGGAAATGGCGGTTCAGCTAATCGCGCGCCGCCAGCCGGTCGCGGTTGACCTTCGCGTGGTGCTTGGCGCGCTTCGGATCGCCGGGGACCTCGAACGCATCGGCGATCTCGCGAAGAGCATCGCGAAGCGCCTCGCCCAGTTCGATGAAAAGGCATGGCTGTCGCCGATGACGAAGAGCCTCACCGCCATCGGCGATCTTGCCCTCCTGCAACTCAAGACGGTGCTCGACGCCTATTCACAGCGCAATCTCGATCAGGCGCTTCTCGTCTGGAACCGCGATGAGGAAATCGACCGTCAGTATAACGCGCTGTTCCGTGAGCTTCTCACCTACATGATGGAAGACCCGCGCACGATCACCTTCTCGGCGCATCTGCTGTTCTGCGCCAAGAACATCGAGCGGATCGGCGATCACTGCACGAACATCTCGGAAGTCGCGGCCTATATCATCACGGGCGAGCAGATCGTCGAGAACCGGCCGAGGGCCGACATCGCGCCTGTCCCCTCTGAGGCCTGATCGGGGGGCGCGTAGACAAACGTATGCGCCTCAAGAGTCTTTAGTTTAAGAGGGCCGGTGCGCGGCTTGAAAGGGTCGGTGCGCGGCGTAGACTCGCATCCTGCCCAAGCGGGTGATCGCAAAAGGGGAGGATACGGGATTGAAAACGCGCGCCGCCGTCGCATTCGAGCCGAAGAAGCCGCTCGAAATCGTTGAGGTGGACCTCGAAGGCCCGAAGGCGGGCGAAGTGCTCGTCGAGATCATGGCGACCGGCATCTGCCACACCGACGCCTACACGCTCGACGGCTTCGACAGCGAGGGCATCTTCCCGTCGATCCTCGGCCATGAGGGGGCCGGGATCGTGCGCGAGGTCGGCGCGGGTGTTGCGAGCGTCAAACCCGGCGACCACGTGATCCCGCTCTACACGCCGGAATGCCGGCAGTGCAAATCCTGCCTCAGCCGCAAAACCAACCTCTGCACGCACATCCGCGCGACACAAGGCAAGGGGCTGATGCCGGACGGCACGAGCCGCTTCTCGTACAAGGGGCAGACGATCTTTCACTATATGGGCTGCTCGACGTTCTCGAACTTCACCGTTCTGCCCGAAATCGCGGTGGCGAAGATCCGCGAGGACGCGCCGTTCGACACGTCCTGCTATATCGGCTGCGGCGTCACGACGGGCGTCGGCTCGGTGATCTTCTCCGCGAAGGTGGAGCCGGGCGCGAATTGCGTGGTGTTCGGCCTTGGCGGCATCGGCCTGAACGTGATCCAGGGCCTGCGCATGGTCGGCGCGGACAAGATCGTGGGCGTCGACATCAACCCGATGAAAGAGGAATGGGGCCGCCGCTTCGGCATGACGCATTTCGTCAATCCGAAGGACGTGGGCGACATCGTGGCCCATCTCGTGAACCTCACGGGCGGCGGAGCGGACTACAGCTTCGACTGTACCGGCAACACCACGGTGATGCGGCAGGCGCTCGAATGCTGTCATCGCGGCTGGGGCACAAGCATCGTCATCGGCGTGGCGGAAGCGGGCAAGGAAATCTCGACGCGTCCGTTTCAACTCGTTACGGGCCGCGTGTGGAAGGGCTCGGCTTTCGGCGGCGCGCGCGGCCGTACCGACGTGCCGAAGATCGTCGACTGGTACATGGAAAAGAAGATCGAAATCGATCCGATGATAACGCACAGGATGCCGCTGGAACATATCAACGACGCGTTCGATCTGATGCACAAGGGCGAGAGCATCCGCTCTGTCGTCGTGTACTGAGCATGGGAACGCGCGTGCCCTGTCAGCGCGCTTGCGCAATGCTCACACCGGCAACCATGAGGCGATCATGATACGGCGCACCTTTGGCGCATCCAGGCGCGCCGCCGAAGCTCGCCTCATGCCGGTGTTCGCCATAGCTCTCGCCTTGTCTCTTTGCTTTTCAGCCGCGAGCCTTGCGGCGCAACGCGTCGCGGTTTTCGATTTCGAAATCGTCGATGCGGGGTCCGACGCCGCGAGCCTGGGCAGCCGCCCAGCGGAGGCGGAGCGGCTGAAGTCGGCCGCCGCGCGCATGCGGGACGCGCTTGTCAAGTCCGGCAAGTTCGAGATGGCGGATTTGACCCCGGTCGAGCCATCGGCGCGCGCCTTTAATCTCAGCGTGTGCAGCGGGTGCGACGGCGCGCTTGCCCGCAAAGTGGATGCCGTGATTTCCATCACCGGGACAGTGCAGAAAGTGCAGGAGGTTCCCCGCGCCATGGCCGTTTTCGTCCGCGACGTGGAGACGGGAAAGCTCATCGCAAGCAGGAGCGTCGATATTCGCGAGGACACGGACGCGGGATGGAATCGCGCGGTCGACGATCTTGCCAGCACGTGCGTGCTTTCGGCGGAAACCGAAGACAACTGAGCGATGGGCGCGCGGACTGCCTTAGCGGGCAATCAGCCTTGCCCGATCCGACGGTAGACGAAGGGCGGCGGCGCGGCGGCGCTCGTCTCCGCGAGGTCCCCCATCAGCCCGTGATGAGGCGAAAGACTGCAAGCCGGGTCGGTCGCTTCCGCATCGCCCGTCAGCGCGAAAGCCTGACACCGGCACCCGCCGAAATCGACCTCCTTGCGCGGGCAGGAGCGGCAGGGCTCCTTCATCCAATCGTAACCGCGAAAGCGGTTGAACGCGGCGCCGTCATACCAGATTTCGGCGAGCGCCTTCTCCGCGATGGTGTCAAAGGGCAGGGGAAGCATCTCGGCGGCGTGGCACGGCAGAACCTTGCCGGAAGGCGTAATCGTGATGACGTCCTTCGCCCAGCCGCCCATGCAGGGCTTTGGGAATTGCGCGTAGGTGTCGGGCGTCACGTAGTCGATGTTGAGCACGCCCTTGAGCCGCTCCCGCGTCTCGCCGACAATGGCCGCTTCTTCGAGAACGGCGTCGTAATCCGGCGTCAGCGCCGCGCGGTTTTTCGCCGCCCAGCCATAATATTGCACATGCGCGATTTCGAGCCGGTCGGCGTCGAGTTCGAGAGCAAGCTCGATCAGCGCGGCCGCCTGCCCGATATTGTGACGGTGCGTCGGCGCGTTGAGCGTGAGCGGCAGGCCCGCCTCGCGCACCCATCGCGCCACATCAAGCTTCTTGGCGAGGCTTCCCCTCGTATTACCGATTCGGTCGGCAATCTCCGCGTCGAGCGCCTGAAGGCTGAGTTGTACATGATCGAGGCCGCGACCGGCGAGCCGCGCCACGCGTTCGCGCGTCAGCGTCACGCCCGCCGTGATGAGGTTCGTATAGACGCCGCGCGCCGAGAGCGCCGAGACGAGGTCTTCGAGATCCGTCCTCAGCGTCGGCTCGCCGCCTGAGAGATGCACCTGAAGCACGCCGAGATCCGCCGCCTGCTCAAACGCGGACAGCCATTCGCGCGCGTCGAGTTCGTCCGCCGCCTTCAACAGGTTCAGCGGGTTCGAGCAATAGGGGCATTGCAGCGGGCAGCGATGCGTCAACTCCGCGAGGAGGCCGAGCGGCGGCCCGGCGCGCGCGGCTCCATCGGCGGTCACGGCGTCAGCAGGCGCAAATCCATCCATTGCTGTATGAACTCCATCACATCGGCTTCGATGGTTTCGACCGGCGCGGCGTATTCGGCGGCGAGCGTTGCCGACATGGCCGCAATCGTCCGCTCCCCGTCGCAGAGCTTCAGGATGTCGAAGGCGATGTCGTCCGGCCAGTAGACCCGCTCCGGCGCGAGGACCGCGTAGCGTCCGCGCACAGGGTCGAACTGCAAGCGCACATGACTCGGCATTCTTGGCGCGCTATTTGCCGCTACGAGAGCCCGCTTGCGCCGCTCGCACATCATGGCCGAAACGCTCCCGGCGCGATCAGCCCCGGCTCGACATAGGCGAAGTGCAGCGCATCGAGTTGCGCCCAGAGCACCTGCGTCTTGAACAGCAGCGCATCCACCACCGCCTGCTGCGCTTCCGGCGTGCGCGCATGTTCCTTCACATAGGTCAGCGCGAATTCGACATCGCGCGGGGCTTGTGCGAGGCGGCGCGTAAAATAGCCCATCATCGCGTCGTCGATGAAATCGTAATGCGCGAGCATGCCGGAGATGCGCTCCGAGTGGATGCCCGGCGCGAAAAGTTCGGTCAGCGAGGACGCAATCCCTTCGATGAGCGTCTTTTCGCGCACGAAATTGAGATAGGCGTCGCAGGCGAAGCGCGTGCCCGGAAGGATGCCGCGTGCGGACTCGACATAAGCGCGAGGCAGGCCGAGGGCGTCGGTCAGGCGAAGCCAGCGCGCGATGCCGCCCTCGTCGTCGCCGATGCCGTCGTGATCGAAATAGCGCTGCCGCCATTCGAGGCGCATCGCGCGATCCGGCATTTTCGACATCAGCGCCGTATCCTTGCGCGGGATCGTCGCCTGATAATAATAGCGGTTCAGCGCCCACGCCCGCACCTGCTGCTTCGACAGCTCGCCGCCATGCAGCAGCTTGTGAAACGGATGCAGATTGTGATAGCGGCGCGCGCCGATTTCGCGCAGCAGCGCTTCGAGCCCCTCCGGCGATAATCCGTCGGCTGGAACCGTCGTGTCGAGATCGGGCGCGGTCGCGCTTTCCGCGATGATGTCCGCCGCGCTCATGGTTCAGGTGCCATGCCGGTCAATGCCACTGTCGGACCTCCCCGAGAGCCTCCGCCGCCGCCCGCAGCGGCGCTCGGCTGGAATAAACCCGCCGGGCCGACTTGGTGCCATCGCGGTGACGATCAGGTGGTTCGCGTTCGCGCGTCCTACCCCAGTGCGAAGAAGCGCGATGCCTTCCCGAAATCCTCGAAGCGCCGACGCAGGCGCTCGGCGGCTTCGAAATCCTCGCCCCATTGCACGGCCTGCCACGCCTCGTCGACATGCGCCGCAGACCACGTCGCAGCGACGTCGAGGAAGCCGTCGACATGGGCGAGCGCGAGGAGCGCCGAACCGGTGAGCGTCGTCATCATGTGAAGCGCCGCGAGCCGGAACGGGCCCCAGGCGGCGACGGCGTTGCGAATGGCGTCGAGCGAGGCGGGTAGCTGCGCGACGTGGCCGACGCCCTCGGTTATCTCGAACGTCGCGCCATATCTCTCGCGGATGAAGGCGAGCACCGGGTTCCAGCACTCGGCCTGCCGCGCGGCGAGCGCCGCGGGAAAAGCCGCGCGATAGCACAGGAGGTCGCTCGCGGCGAAGGACGCGATTTCGTCCACGACTTCGGCTTCGCGCGGCGCGACGGCGTCGACGGCGCTGTTGGCCAGCCGCGTGAAGAACAGGCTGTGCGGGAAGATCGTCTCGCCTTGGGAATTCCATTCCTCGGCGATGGCGTCGGCAAGGCCGCGCGTCGGCACGGCGAGCGGGTGCCCGGCGGGCGTCTTGATGGCGCGCCCATCGAGGTGGATCTGGAACGCGCCGTCCTGTTCGGCGACGGTGGCGGTCTTGTAGAAGCGCTTGAGGGTCTTCTGTTCGGATGCGGTCATCGGTCGTCCGTCAGATCTTGTTGCGGCGCGCCGCGCGCCAGATACGCCAGAACCGGCCCAGCGGATTGAGCGTTACGCGGTCCCGCAAGGGGTGACAACTCGGCGCGGCCATCGCCTCAAGATAGGGTTCGACAAGCGCCAGAGGAAGGAAGGCCGCGCGTGCGTGCGGCGCGATGTGCTCTTGTCTCTCGCGAAACCGCTGAAGCGCTGCCGCCGCCTCGCCGCGCAACTCGGCGAGTGCCGCGCGGAGCGCCGGACTGTCCTCGCCGCGTCCCATGGCTTCGAGATCGACGCCCTTTGCGTCGAGGACCGCAAGCGGCAGGGGCAGGCGTCCGCGCGCGACGGATGCAGGCAGGGCACGAAGCGTTTCGACGAGGCCGAGGGCGAGGCCCGCCTCGCGGGCTGCGGCTTTCGCGGCGTCGCTTCGGTCGCCGATGGCTGCGGCGGCGAGTTCGAACAGCCCGCCATGTGAATCATCGACGAGGCCCGCGAATTCCGTCATGTCGGCGGGGCTGTCGCCGAAAAGCTCGGGCACGCGCGCGTCGACCATGGCGAGGAGGCGCTCGCGGGGGAGGTCATGCGCCGCGATGGCGGTTCTGAGCGCGTCGGCGACCGGATTGCCGGTCTTATCGCCCGCGTCGCCGGACTCGATCGCATCGCGCCACCATTTGAGGCGGATCTGCCCGGCCAGCGGTTCGCGCGCGACCGAAAGCACGTGATCAAGCTCGGCGTTGAAGGCATAGAGGGCAAAAAGGGCAGGGCGCGTGGCATCGGCAGCGAACAGTGCTGTCCAGTAGCGGTCGCGGTCGCGCGCGCGGACGAGGTTCGCCGCGCTCACATCGTCGGCGCCCGTGGCGGCAGTGGACGCCATGCGCTCAGACTCTCGGGATCGGAAGCAGCGCGGCGGTGAAGCGGCGGCGCTCGGCGATGAGGACATTATAGGTGCGGCAGGCTGCGGCGGTGTCCATCGTTTCGAGGCCGAGACCGCGCTTTTCGATCTGCCGCGCGAAGGCGGGCGAGGCGAAGCGAAGGCTCGCGCCGGTGCCGTAGAGGAGAAAGTCGCCCGGCGTTTCGCGTGTATCGAGAAAGCGGAGGATGTCCGCCTCCCGCGCATCTTCGGTTGCACCCCACGCGAAGACTTCGGCGGTCGAGATGAGGAGCGCCGCGTCGCGGATCGTGCCCGCGAATTGGAGCGCGCCCCCCGGCGTCAACGAGACGGGTGCGCGCGGGCCAAGGCGTGTCAGGGAACCGCTCATGGGCCGCGCTCCTTTATCGGCGTTTTCCGCGCCCGGCCTTGCGCCCTGCCGGCGGACGGTAACCGGATGGCTTTGTAGCGATCCGCGCCGGGGCTGGCGTTTCGGCTTCAGGTGTGTCCGTCGGCTCGAACGCTTCGGCTGCGCTCGCCTCGACGGCGGGGCGGGTCGGAGCGGGCTTGGCTGGCCTAGCGCCCGGAACGCCCGGCTTTGCCGCTTTCTCGACGCCGCTCCAGTCGCGTTTGACGCCGATCAGGATCAGGAACGGCGCGGCGATGTAAACCGAGGAGTAGGTGCCGATCAGCGTGCCGAAGATCATCGCGAAGGTGAAGCCGCGGATCACCTCGCCGCCGAAGATGTAGAGCGGGATCAGCGCCATGAGCACGGTGGCCACGGTCATGATCGTGCGCGACATCGTCTCGTTCACCGAGAGGTCGAGCAACTGCGGGAGCGGCATCCTCTTGTAGCGGCGCAAATTCTCGCGGATACGGTCGTAGATGACGACGGTGTCGTTGATCGAGTAGCCGAGAATTGTGAGCAGCGCCGCGACGATGGTGAGGTCGAAGTCAAGTCCTAACAAGGACCACAGCCCGACGGTGATCATCACGTCATGCACGAGCGCGACGATGGCGCCGAGCGCGAACTGCCACTCGAAGCGGAGCCACACATAGGCGAAGATGCCGAAATTGGCGAGAACCAGCGCCCAGATCGCCGAGTTGATCAACTCCTTCGAGACGGTGCTGCCGACCTGCTCGCGGCGGAGTTCCTTCGTTCCTTGCGGAAGCGCGGCAAGAACCTTGTCGGCAGCCGCCTTCTGCGCCGCGGGGCCACCGTCCTGCTCGGGGAAGCGGATCAGCAGCTCGTCGTCCTTGCCGAAATTCTGGATCTGGATTTCGCCGATGCCGATCTGCGTCAGCGTGGTGCGCAGTTTGGCGGCTTCGGCGGCTGTGGGCGTCTGCACCTGCATCAGCGTGCCGCCCTTGAAGTCGATGCCGAAGTTCAGCCCCTGAACGAACAGCAGCGCGACCGTGCCGACGACGCCGATGATCGACGCCGCGAGGCAGAGCCGGAAGTATCTGACGAAGTGGAAGTTCGTCTTCTGTGGCAGGCGGAACAGCGGTTTCAGCAGCATGGCTTGGCTCGTTCGGCGCTTGAGAAAGCCGCGTTCACGCGGCGTTGCTCGACATTGAGAAACCAGAGTGTCATGTGCGACACTCTAGATGTGAAGGGCGGTCGGGCGCGTCTGGCGCAGCCATGTCGACACCATCAGACGCGTCAGCGTGATCGCGGTGAACAGCGAACTCACGATGCCGAAGGACAGCGTGACCGCGAAGCCCTTCACGGTGCCTGAACCGAACGCGTAGAGGATCAACGCGGCGAGAAGGGCGGTCAGATGCGAGTCGATAATGGTTGCGTAAGCGCGGTCGAAGCCCGCCTCGATGGCCGATATCATGCCTCGCCCGGTTCGCAGCTCCTCGCGTATGCGCTCGTAGATGAGCACGTTCGCATCCACCGCGACGCCCATTGTCAGCACGATACCGGCTATGCCCGGCATGGTGAGCGTCGCATGGAAGAGCGAAAGGCAGGCCATGATGATGGCGATGTTAACGCCTAGCGCGATCACGGAGAAAACCCCGAACAGTCCGTAGCCGGCGATCATGAACAGCGACACCGCCACGAAGCCGACGGCGGCGGCGATGGAGCCCGCTTCGATCGAGTCGGCGCCGAGGGTCGGGCCGACAGAGCGCTCCTCGATGATCGACAGCGCGGCCGGAAGCGCTCCGGAGCGCAGCAGCAGCGCGAGGCGGTTCGTTTCCTCGACGCCGAAATTGCCGGTGATCTGGCCGCGTCCGCCCGGAATTTCGGAGCGGATCACCGGGGCGGAAATCACCTTGCCGTCCAGAATGATCGCGAAGGGGCGGCCGATATTTTCGCGGGTCACGCGCGCGAAAGCCGATGCGCCACGGCTGTTGAACTCGAAATCGACGGCACGCTCGCCGATCCCGCCCGCGCGGTTGTCGTAGCCCGCATAGGCGTTCACGAGGTCGTCGCCCGAAACGATCACTTCCTTATGCACGAGCACGAACTGGCCCGGCCGCTCCTGATCAGGCAGAAGCTGCGAATCCGGCGGCACGCCGCTTTCCCTGGCCTCTTCCGCCGATATCGACGAATCGACAAGCTGGAAGGTGAGCTTCGCGGTCGTGCCGACGCGGGACTTCACCTCGTCGGGTGCTAGTCCCGGCACCTGAATGAGGATGCGGTCCTTGCCGGTTGAGCCGCCCTGCGCCTGAATGGTCGCTTCGGTCGTTCCCTGCGGGTCGACGCGGCGGCGGATGACCTCGATGGAGCGCGAGATCGCGTTTTCTATGCGGCGCTGGATGCCCGCCTGCGTCGGCTCAAGCGTGATGACGCCCGGCTGCGTCGACTGCACGGCGAGGTCCATCCCGGAATCGCCGCCCGACCCCGTCAGCAGCGACGAGGAAAGCGGCTGCGCCAGCGTCTTGAGCTTCGTCAGCGCGGTCTCGGTATTCGCCGGGTCGCGCAGATTCACGCGCACCTGATTGCCCGCGATGACGACGCCCGCATGCGCGATCCGCGCTTCGCTCAACGAGCGGCGCGACTCGGTCTGGATGGATTGCAGCCAGTCCTTCTTGAGTTGCGCGGTGTCGATCTGATAGAGAAGGTGCGTCCCGCCGCGAAGGTCGAGGCCGAGCGGCATGCGTGGAAGCTGCGCCCACGACGGCAGGCTCTCATAGGTCTTGAGCGGGATCACGTTCGGGAGCGCGAAGATCACCGACGCCACCGATATGACAATCGTCGCGACCGCGCCCCAGCGCGAAAAATGCAACGTGAATCCGCTCATCGACCCTGTTCCCCTTGATGCGCTGCGTGGAGTTTACGCGGCGTTCTTGTCGCTGCTCGCCCCGGACTCGGCGGGCGTTTCGTCCTTGTCTTTGGACGTGTCGCCCTTCAAAGGCTCACCCTTGCCCCGAACGTCCGTGATCGTGGATTTCAGCACCCGCACCTGCACGCCATCGGCGATTTCGATCTTCAACTCGCCGTCGGTTCCAATCCGCATGACCTTGCCGATGATGCCACCCGCCGTCACCACCGTATCGCCGCGCTTGACCGCATCGAGCATCGCCTGATGCTCCCTCATGCGCTTTTGCTGCGGGCGGAACACGAGCAGATAGAAGATGACGAAGACGAGGATCAGCGGGAACAGCATGCCGAAAATATCGCCGGCTCCGGCGCCAGGCGCTTGGGCGTATGCGGGAGAGATCATCGAGAGACTCCGTAATGTGCGGAAAGAACGGGCGCGAGCCTTTTCGCGCGGAAGAACGTGGCTTTCTTATAATGGCTTGCCCTGATATGGCAACTTCCGCGCCGTTGCGTCCGTGGCTTAATAGCGCATAGTTTGGCGTTCTTCCACCTCGGCGCGCCGACCTTGCGCCTTTTTCATCCACAACCGCGACTTTTTACAATGCCCGACACATCGCATCGCCTGGAACCGCTCATCACCCGCATCGCCGAGGCGCTGGAGCGCCTTGCGCCCCCCGAAGCACGCAAGGAGACCTTCGCCGCGGCGGATGCCTTCGTCTGGCAGGCGGAGGGCGGCCGTTTCCTCGCCGTCCCGCGCGTGAATCGCACGCCGATCGGGCTTCTCAAGAGTGTCGACCGCGTGCGCGACAAGCTTCTCGACAACACCGAGAATTTCGCGCGCGGGCTTCCCGCCAACAATGCGCTGCTCTGGGGCGCGCGCGGCATGGGCAAAAGCTCGCTCGTGAAGGCCGTGCATGCGGAGGTGGCGGCGAATCACGCGGTCCATGCATCCACGCTGAAGCTTGTGGAAATCCACCGCGAAGACATCGAGAGCCTGCCACGCTGCCTGTCGCACATGCGCGAAAGCCCGCATCGCTTCATCGTGTTCTGCGACGACCTTTCGTTCGACGCTGACGACACGGCCTACAAATCGTTGAAGGCGGTGCTCGAAGGCGGCGTCGAAGGGCGGCCTCAGAACGTGCTGTTCTATGCAACGTCGAACCGCCGCCATCTGATGGCGCGCGAGATGGTGGAGAACGAGCGCTCGACCGCCATCCATCAGGGCGAGGCGGTGGAGGAAAAGGTTTCCCTGTCGGATCGATTCGGGCTGTGGCTCGGCTTTCACAATTGCTCGCAGGCCGATTATCTCGCGATGGTGGAAGGCTATGTGGCGCATCACGGGCTCGCCATCGCGCCGGAGGATCTCAAGGCGCAGGCGCTCGAATGGGCGATGACGCGCGGGTCGCGCTCGGGCCGCGTGGCATGGCAGTTCGTGCAGGATCTGGCGGGGCGGCTCGGGCAGACGCTCGATCCTTGAGAGGCGACGGGAACCCGCGAAGGCGTCGGCGCTTCTCCGTTATATGGAGCACGCGGAAAAACTCGATTGCATCGTGATCGGCGGCGGACCCGCAGGGCTTGCGGCGGCGCTGTATCTCGCGCGCTTCAACCGCCGGTTCATCGTGATCGACAAGGGCGAGCCGCGCGCGGCGCTGATCCCGGAAAGCCACAATGTGCCCTTTTTCGCGCAAGGCATCGGCGGGGATGAGATGTTGCGCCGCGCACGAGAGCATGCGGAGACCTACGGCGCGCGCATCCTCTCCGGCGAGGCGACGGCGCTTGCGAGCGAGGGCGACGGTTTTGCTGTCGATTTTCGCGACGCGAACGGCGGCGAGCGGACGCTTCGCGCGCGTTTTGTGCTGCTCGCGAGCGGCGTCGTGGACATTCCGCCGAGGCTTGCCGACGTGGACGACGCGGTTCTCGCGGGCCTCGTGCGCTATTGCCCGATCTGCGATGGCTATGAGGCGAAGGGCAAGCGCGTCGGCGTGATCGGGCGCGGAGTGTGCGGACTGGGTGAAGCGAAGTTCATCGCTCGCACCTGGGGCGCGGATGTCACGCTGCTTTCACTCGACGAGCCGTTGGCGCCGAAGGGCGGGGAAAGCAACGCCCTCGCCGAACACGACATCGAGTTTGTGCCGGTGCCGATTCGTTCGCTGGCGCGCCGGGGCGACGGCATCGAGGCGTTGGGGTACGATGGCGCGGTCCGTCGGTTCGACATCGTTTACTCCGCCATCGGATGCGATTATCGCTCCGGCCTGGCTACAGCGCTCGGCGCCGAGGCGGATGAAGCGGGCGCGCTGAAGGTGGCCGCTCATGCGGAAACCACCGTTCCGGGGCTTTACGCAGCAGGCGATGTGACGGAGGGGCTCAATCAGATCGTGGTCGGCATGGGACAGGCCGCGCGCGCCGCGACGCACATCCACAACCGCTGCTGACGAAACGCCCGGTTGAGCACTCGGCGTCGTGCCGTAATTCCGGCGTGTTTTCGTCCGCTTACGGACACGCTGGGATTCAACAAGAATTAAGCCGCCTCAAGAGCCGCCACGCGTTGAACGATGCGGGGTCGCTCTTAGTCTCGTCCATCGAATATAAAGAAGGAAGACCATGCTCAGAATTTCCATGGCCGCCGCCGCGCTGGCCCTGTTTGCCGCCGCCCCGATCGCCGCTTCCGCCGCCGAGAAGATGCTCGCGCTCAAGAGCAACGAGACTTCCGACATCATGCCGCTCTACGGCGTGAAGGACTGCAAGTCGCTGCTGACCGCTGTCCCAGAAATCGAAGTCCTTCAGGGCGCGCCGGACCTCACGCTTTCGGTGCGCGCGGACAAGATCCTGCCGCCCGGCGGGAAGTGCAAGGAGAAGGTCGACGGCGGCGTGGTCGTGGCCAAGGTCGGCAAGGTGGAGAAGCCGTTCGAAGGCCCGCTCACCTTTCGCGTGAAGTACAAGACGAAGGACGCCACGCGCCAGTCCGCCCACACCTACGACCTCAAGCTTTTCCCGTAAGCGCTTGCTGCCGCTGCCTCACCACAAAAGAGACAGCGGCAGCTCCGTCGTGCTTTTCACTTCCGAAATCGCCATGCACGAGTTCGTGAACTGCACGGATGCGACCTGATCCGGCTCCGTGCGATTGCGCATAAAATTATGCTCTCAATCGCGCTTTGTGAAAGCCTTAATCCGACGCTCGCAGCACCTCTCAGAACTTTGCAAAGTCTTTTCAGTTCTCCCGTGGGATACTATAGTCCGACCATGGGAGAAGCCAATGGACACACTCGCGTCTGCGCCCTCCATCAGCCTCGACGACAAGTATCGCGTCGATCAAGGCCAGGTCTTTGTCACGGGCGTACAGGCTCTTGTCAGGCTTCCGCTTCTCCGCCGCCAGATCGACGCTGCGAATGGCCTCGACACCGCCGGTTTCATCTCCGGCTATCGCGGTTCTCCGCTCGGCATCTACGACAAGCAGCTTTGGCAGGAAAAAAAGCGCCTCGCCGAAAGCCACATCGTCTTCCAGCCGGGCGTGAACGAGGAACTCGCGGCGACGGCCGTATGGGGCAGCCAGCAGGCGACGCTGTTTCCCGGCGCGCGCCATGATGGCGTGTTCGGCATCTGGTACGGCAAGGGACCGGGCGTCGACCGCTCCGGCGACGCCTTCAAGCACGCGAATTTCTTCGGGACCGCGAAACACGGCGGCGTGCTGGCGATCGCGGGCGACGACCATTCGTGCAAATCCTCGACGCTGCCGAACCAGAGCGATTTCGCGCTCGCCGACGCCGAAATCCCCGTCCTCAGCCCCGCCGACATCGCCGAAATCATCGAATTCGGCCTGAAGGGCTTCGACCTCTCGCGTTTCGCCGGTTTGTGGGTGGGCCTGAAAGCCATCTCCGACACGATGGACGCAAGCGCCACGGTGCGCATCGATCCGCTGCGTTACCGCTCCTACGCGCCTTACGGCGTGGCCGAACCGCTGGGTGGCCGCAATGCGAGGCTCGGCCGCACGCCGCCCGAGCAGGAGGAAATCCACCGTCATTTCCGCCTCCCGGCCGCGATGGCCTTCGCGCGTGAGAACGGCTTCGACCGCCTTGCCATTGACAGCCCCGCCGCCCGCTTCGGCATAGCGGCGTCTGGCAAGGCTTACCTGCATGTGCGACAGGCGCTCCGCGACCTCGGCCTCTCCGACGCCGAGGCGGCTGCGCTCGGCCTTCGCGTCTACAAGATCGGTCTCGTCTGGCCGCTTGAGGATCACAGCGCCCGCGCCTTCGCCAACGGCCTCGAAACCGTGCTCGTGGTGGAAGAACGCCGCGACATGATCGAGCACCAGCTTCGCGCGGCGCTGTACGGTCTGCCGGATGGTCGCCGCCCGCGCATCCTCGGCAAGCGCGACCTCGACGACCGCCCGCTCATAAGCGACGTGCTCGACATCGACACCGCGCATGTGACGCGCGCGATCCTTCGTGTTCTGCCGGAAACGATGAAGACGCCGCTCATGAAGGCCGCCGAGGCGCGCCTCGCGGAAGCCGCGCAGCACGCCGCCGCCGCGCCGATCCATCTGCGCACACCGTATTTCTGTTCGGGCTGCCCGCATTCCACCTCGACGAAGGTGCCGAATGGAAGCCGCGGCATGGCCGGCATCGGCTGCCACTATCTGGCGACGATGATGGACCGCAACAGCGACGTCTATACCCAGATGGGCGGCGAGGGCGTGCTGTGGGTGGGACAGGCGCCTTTCACCGACGAAACCCATGTCTTCGCCAATCTCGGCGACGGCACCTATTTCCACTCGGGCAGCCTCGCGAGCCGGCAGGCCATCGCGGCAGGCGCGAACGTCACCTACAAGATCTTGTATAATGACGCCGTAGCGATGACGGGCGGCCAGCCGGTCGACGGGCAACTGACCGTGCCGCAGATCGCGGCCCAGATGCGCGCCGAGGGCGTGGCTCGCATCGCCATCGTGAGCGACGATCCGGACCGCCACCGCCGCGACCCCGTGATCCCTGCGGGCACGAGTTTTGACCACCGTTCGCGGCTCGACGCGGTGCAGCAGGAACTCCGTTCCGTGCCGGGCGTGAGCGTGCTGATCTACGATCAGGTCTGCGCCACCGAAAAGCGCCGTCGTCGCAAACGCGGCCTTATGGAACAATCGGATAGGCGGCTGCTTATCAATACGAGCGTCTGCGAGGGTTGCGGCGATTGCTCCCGCGCCTCCAACTGCCTTTCGGTCGAACCGGTCGAGACCGAGTTCGGCCGGAAGCGCAGGATCAACCAATCCACGTGCAATCAGGACGCGACCTGCGTCGACGGCTTCTGCCCGAGTTTCGTGTCGGTTTATGGCGGAACGCGCAAGCGCGCGAGACTCACCCACGATGCACCCGACATGCCCGATCCCGCGCTGCCCGCGATCCCCGAGGACGGCTACAACATCTTGATGACGGGCATCGGCGGGCTCGGCATTACCTCGCTCGCCGCCATCGTCGGCATGGCCGCTCATCTCCACAATCGGCAAGTACGCATCGTGGATCAGATCGGCCTCGCGCAGAAAGGGGGGGGCGTCTATTCGCATCTTCGCATCGGCGAGCCGCAGACGGAGCTTTTCTGCCCGCGGATAGGTGCTGGGCAGGCCGATCTTGTGCTGGCGGCGGATATCGTCGTTGCGCATGGCAAGAACGGCCTCCCGATGATGGGCGACACGCGCACCGCCGTCGTCGCCGATCCGTGCGTGATCCCCACGGCTGAATTCGTGCGTGATAACGCCATCACCTTCGATGCCCCCGCCATGACCGCGCGGCTCAAGAAGCGCGCCCGCGCGCTCGACGAATGCCCGGCGCAGGCCATCGCGGTCGCGCTCATCGGCGACGCGATCTTCGCCAACATGGTGCTGACGGGTTTTGCCTGGCAGAAGGGACTTGTACCGCTGGAGCGCGGCGCGATCTTGCGCGCCATCGAATTGAACGGGGCGAGCGTGGAGGCGAACAAGCGGGCCTTTGCGCTGGGCCGCGAGGCGGCGCTCTGGCCCGAACGCATCGCGGCGCTTCTCGATCCCGCGCCGAAGCTCGCGCAGACGCTCGACGACATCGTCGGCCTTCGCGCGAGCGAACTGGCGGCCTATCAGGACGTGGCTTATGCCGCGCGCTACCTCGCGTTCATCGACCGCGTTCGACAGCGCGAAATCGCTGTTGCGCCGGGAAGCGAGGTGCTGACGCGCGCGGTCGCGCAGAACCTGTTTCGGCTCATGGCGATCAAGGACGAGTACGAAGTCGCGCGGCTCTACACGGATGGCGCCTTTGCCGAGCAGATCGCAGCAGAGTTCGATGGCGACGTTACGCTCAAGTTTCATCTGGCGCCGCCGATCTTCGGCCGCCGCGATCCCGATACCGGGCACCTCAGAAAGATGACCTTCGGGGCGTGGATGCTGCCGGTGCTGCGGCTTCTCGCGAGGGGAAAGCGCTTGCGGGGCACGTGGTTCGACCCATTCGCGCGGACGTCCGAACGCAAGGCCGAGCGCGCGCTTCTCGCGGACTACGAAACGCGGATCGAGCGGCTCCTGCCCACGCTGACCCGCGCCAATCTGAGCCTCGCCACCGCCTACGCCGCCGTGCCGGACATCATCCGCGGTTTCGGCCATGTGAAGGAAGCCAACATCGCGAAAGCGAACGCCCGTTACGCCGAGCTTGAGACCGCGCTCGCAGCGGACGGACAGGCGCGGAAGGCGGCCGAATAGCCCTTCCGCCATGTTGACAGCAAGCCTCCCTCAAGCGCCTCATTCCAGAAAACAAGAGAGGGAGGACGTCATGGCCAGCTATCGCGGTCTCGATTTCGGGCTCGGCGAGGAAGCCGACATGCTGCGCGATAGCGTGCGCGCCTTCGCCGACGACCATATCGCGCCGCGCGCCGCCGAGATCGACCGCTTGAACGCTTTCCCGCGCGATTTATGGGAACCCATGGGCGCGCTCGGCCTCCACGGCATCACGGTCGAGGAGGAATGGGGCGGCGCCGGGCTCGGCTATCTGCATCATTGCATCGCCGTCGAGGAAGTGAGCCGCGCGAGCGCGAGCGTCGGGCTCTCCTACGGCGCGCATTCGAATCTCTGTGTGAACCAGATCCGGCGAAACGGCACGCCCGAGCAAAAGCGCCGCTATCTGCCGAAGCTCATCTCCGGCGAACATGTCGGCGCGCTCGCCATGTCGGAAGCCGAAGCCGGTTCGGATGTCGTGTCGATGCGCACGCGCGCCGACAAGCGCGGCGACCGCTACGTGCTGAACGGCACGAAGATGTGGATCACCAACGCCCCGCACGCAGACGTGCTCGTGGTTTACGCGAAGACCGATCCTGCCGCAGGCGCGCGCGGCATCACCGCGTTACTCATCGAAAAGGGCATGCCGGGCTTCAGCGTCTCGCCGAAGCTCGACAAGCTTGGCATGCGCGGCTCCGACACCGCCGAACTCGTCTTCGAGGATTGCGAGGTGCCCGAGGAGAACGTCATGGGCGGTGAAGGGCGCGGCGTCGCCGTGCTGATGTCGGGCCTCGACTATGAGCGCGCCGTGCTCGCCGCCGGACCGCTCGGCATCATGCAGGCGGCCCTCGACATCGTGCTGCCCTACATCCACGAGCGAAAACAGTTCGGAAAGCCCATCGGCACGTTCCAACTCGTGCAGGGCAAGGTCGCCGACATGGCGGTCGCGCTAAACTCGGCGCGGGCTTACGTCTACGCGGTCGCGCGGGCCTGCGACCGGGGGCAGACGACGCGCGAGGACGCGGCGGGCGCGATCCTCTATGCGGCCGAGGCGGCGACGCGCGTGGCGCTCGACGCCATCCAGCTTCTCGGCGGCACCGGTTATATCAACGACACGGCGACCGGGCGGCTGCTTCGCGACGCAAAACTCTACGAAATCGGCGCGGGGACGAGCGAAATCCGCCGCATGCTCATTGGCCGCGAGCTTTTTGACAAAACGTGAAAATATGGCACTAAATGATACTGCGCCAAAATAATAGTCCTTGCCATACAATAGGGCTGTGATAATGTCTGGCAAAATGGAGGATCAAATGGCGCGCAGAAAAAAGGACGAGCGGCCGGATGCCGCGCCGTGGCATCGGGCTGGCTTCGAGGAAGCGCCGCAGGCTCCTTTCGTTGCCGACGAGAGCGACAGGCCGGGTTTCGGCGTCGCGAACCGGCTTCGCCTGACACTCGGCCCCGGCGGACGCGTGGTGATCCCAGCGGCGCTGCGCGAGGCGATGCAGGTGGAGGAGGGCGACGCGCTTCTCGCATGGCTTGACGATGGAGAGCTTCATCTGCTCAGTCCGCGCGTCGGCGCAAGACAGGCGCAGGCGATGATGAGAGATCTGCTCGGAAGCGGTCTCGCCGACGATCTCATCGCGGACCGGCGGCGCGAGGCGGAGGCCGAAGCGCGTGGCTGAAGCTTCTTCGCTTTCGCGCAGGCGCGCAGGCCGATCGCGCGTGAATGACCGCTGATGTGCGCCGCGATCGTACTCGACGCGTCGGCCATCCTCGCCCATCTCGGCGGCGAGCCGGGTGCCGAACGGGCGGAGGCTTTTTTCGGAAACGCGGCGATGTCATCGGTGAACCTGTCCGAGGTGGTTGCCAAACTTCAGGAGCGCGGCGCCGGCATGCCGCTCGTTCGCGCGGCGCTTTCCCGCTACGGCCTCGACATTGTTCCGTTCGACGAAGACCTCGCCTTTCGCGCGGGCGCGCTGCGTGTCGCGACGAAGGCCTTCGGACTTTCGCTCGGGGACCGTGCTTGCCTTGCGCTCGCAGAAAAATTGCGCCTGCCGGTGCTGACCGCCGACCGGACATGGCGCGACATCGCCCTTTCGGTCGAGGTGCACGTCTTGCGTTAGGGCGGCCGTTCTCTAAACGGTTCCTCGACACCAGAGCCCGTTCCGACTGATTGAATCGCAAATCAGATCGGTAAAATGGTCTCTTTTCTGAAGTTTAGAGACGGACTCACCGATCAGGTTGGGTCAACGCGATCGGATCCGGCTCTATTCTGTTCGTCTTGCGGTGAGGTCGCGTTCCGCTTTTGCGGGACGAAACCAGGGCATGAAGGAGCGGGCATGGCAGTCCTGAAAAGCGCGCTCGACCGGCGGTCTGTTGCCTTCAAGGCGAATGCCGATGCGATGGCGGCTCTCGTCGCGAGGCTTCGCGAAAAGGCCGCGCTCGCGCAAGGCGGCGGTGGCGCTGAAGCGCGCGCACGGCACCTCGCGCGCGGCAAGCTGCTCGCGCGGGACCGTATCGCGCTCCTCCTCGATCCCGCCTCGCCCTTTCTCGAAATCGGCGCGCTGGCAGCCCACGGCCTCTATGGCGGCGACGCGCACGCGGCGGGCGTGGTTGCCGGCATCGGCCGCGTCTCGGGCGTCGAATGCATGATCGTCGCCAACGACGCGACCGTGAAGGGCGGCACCTATTACCCGCTGACGGTGAAGAAGCACCTTCGCGCGCAAGATATCGCCCGCGAAAACCGGCTGCCTTGCCTTTATCTGGTCGATTCGGGCGGCGCGTACCTGCCGATGCAGGATGAAATCTTCCCCGACGAGCGCCATTTCGGCCGCATCTTCTATAATCAGGCGCAGATGTCGGCGCAGCGCATCCCGCAGATCGCGCTCGTGCTTGGGCCATGCACGGCGGGTGGCGCCTATGTGCCCGCGATGTGCGACGAAAGCGTCATCGTGAAGGGCAACGGCACGATCTTTCTCGGCGGTCCGCCGCTCGTGCGCGCCGCTACCGGCGAAATCGTCACGGCGGAGGAGCTTGGCGGCGCGGATGTGCATGCGCGCCAGTCCGGCGTCGTCGATCACTATGCGGAGAGCGATGCGCACGCCATCGGCATCGCGCGGCGCATCGTGGCGCGCCTTAACCGCACGAAGCCTGCGTCGCTCGACGTCGCGCCGCCCCGCGATCCGGCCTTCGCCGCCGATGAGCTTTACGGCATCGTCGAAGCGGACGCGCGGAAGCCCTATGACGTGCGCGAAATCATCGCCCGCCTCGTGGATGCATCCGACTTCGACGAGTTCAAGGCGCTCTATGGCGCGACACTCGTCTGCGGCACGGCGCGCATTCACGGCTATCCGGTGGGCATCCTCGCCAATAACGGCATCCTGTTCTCCGAAAGCGCGCTGAAAGGTGCCCATTTCATCGAACTCATGGATCAGCGCGGCATTCCGCTCGTCTTCCTGCAAAATATCACGGGGTTCATGGTGGGCCGAAAATATGAGGCGGGCGGCATCGCGAAGGATGGCGCGAAACTTGTCACGGCCGTTTCGACGGCGAGCGTGCCGAAATATACCGTCGTCATCGGTGGTTCGTATGGGGCGGGTAATTACGGCATGTGCGGCCGTGCTTACAGCCCGCGCTTCCTGTGGATGTGGCCGAACGCGAAGATTTCGGTCATGGGCGGCGAGCAGGCGGCGACCGTGCTTGCCATCGTTCGGCGGCAAGCGCTCGAAGCGAAGGGCGCGACGCTCGACGAGGCGGAAGAAGAGGCGTTGAAAGCGCCGATCCGCGCGCAGTTCGAGGAGCAGGCCGACCCGTATTACGCGACGGCGCGGCTGTGGGACGACGGCATCATCGATCCCGCCGACACGCGCATGGTGCTCGCGCTCGCGATATCGGCGGGGCTCAATGCGCCGCCCGAGCGCGGCCGCTTCGGCGTGTTCAGGATGTGAGGCAGACATGACGCTCCGGCCCTTCACATCGCTTCTCATCGCCAATCGGGGCGAAATCGCCTGCCGCATCGCCCGCACCGCGCGCCGCATGGGGCTTCGCACCGTCGCCGTATACTCGGAGGCGGACGCCCGCGCGCGCCATGTGAGGGCCGCCGACGAGGCGCGGCTGATCGGGCCCGCACCCGCGCGCGACAGCTATCTCGACATCGGCCGCATCGTCGAGGCGGCGAAGGCCAGCGGCGCGGACGCGGTGCATCCGGGCTACGGTTTCCTCTCGGAAAAAGCAGCGTTCGCGGAAGCCTGCGCGGAAGCGGGGCTTGTTTTCGTGGGACCGCCCGCATCGGCGATCCGCGCGATGGGGTCGAAGGCCACCGCGAAAGCGCTGATGGAGGCGGCGGGTGTGCCGGTCGTGCCCGGCTATGGTGGCGCGGCGCAGGACGCGGCGACTTTCGCGCGCGAGGCGGAGCGGCTCGGCTTCCCGGTGCTGCTGAAAGCGGTCGCGGGCGGCGGCGGCAAGGGGATGCGCATCGTTCGCGCGGCGGATGGACTCGAAGCCGCGCTCACGGCCGCGAAGCGCGAGGCGGCGGCGGCGTTCGGCGACGACACGTTGATGATGGAGCGTTTCGTCGAGCGGCCGCGCCATATCGAGGTGCAGATCTTCGCGGACGCGCATGGCAATGTCGTCTCGCTGTTCGAGCGCGAATGCACGCTTCAGCGCCGCCATCAAAAGGTTGTCGAGGAAGCGCCGTCGCCCTCGCTCGACGATGCGCGCCGCGTGGCACTCTGCGATGCGGCGCGAAAGGCGGCCGCGGCCATCGGCTATGTCGGCGCGGGCACGGTGGAATTCGTCGCCGACGACGCGAGCGCCTTTTTCATCGAAATGAACACGCGCCTTCAGGTGGAGCACGCCGTTACGGAGGCGATCACCGGCCTCGACCTCGTGGAATGGCAAATCCGCGTCGCCATGGGCGAGACGCTGCCGCTGCGTCAGCAGGAAATCGCACGCGCCGGGCATGCGGTCGAGGCGCGCATCTATGCCGAGGATGCCGATTCCGGCTTCCTGCCGTCCACCGGCACTATCACGCATTGGCGCGCGCCGAAAGAGGGGCAGGGCCTTCGCATCGATACCGGCTTCGGCGCGGGCGATGAGGTGACGCCGCATTACGATCCGATGCTCGCGAAGGTGATCGCGCACGCACCGACCCGCGCCGCCGCGCTCGCCCGCCTTCGTGGCGCGCTGTCCGGTTTCGAGATCGCGGGCGTTGCCACGAATGTGGCTTTCCTCGCGCGGCTGCTCGGCGAGGATGCGGTGGCGGCGAATGCGGTCGATACAGGATATATAGAGCGCGAACGGGCTGGCCTCAACGCGCACCACACGCCGGGGTTGCTGCACCTTGCTGCGGCGGTGGCCGCGATCCTCGCGCGCGAGGCGGACGAGGCGCGCCGCGACGCCGCCGACCCCTGGTCGCCATGGGTGGCGGGCGCGGGCTGGGCGCTGTTCGGCGCGCGCGCCCGCGTTTTCGAATTTCGCGGCCGGGAAGACGATGCGTTCAGCGTCCGCCTCGAACAGGGGCGCGGCGGCATGACTCTCACCATCGAAGCCGCGCCGGTGCCCTTCGCCTTCGAGCGCGACGTGGGCGATCCGCATCGCTTTGCGGTGACGCTCGGCGGTGCGCGGCACAGCATCGGCGCGGTTGCTCGCGACGGCGCGGTGACCGTTTTCGACGGTCCACAGCCGATCCGCCTCGCGCTCGTCGATCCTTTCGCGGCGGAAGCGGCCACGCACCACTACGGGGCGGGCACGCTGGCGCCGATGCCGGGAACGGTGCTTGCGCTCCTCGCCGAACCCGGCGCCAGCCTCGAAGCGGGCGCGCCTATCATCATCCTCGAAGCCATGAAGATGGAGCACACGGTGCGCGCGCCGACGCGCGGGCGGGTTGCACGCTATGCGGTAGCCGTGGGCGATTTCGTATGCGAGGGCGCGGCGCTGATGGAGTTCGAGGCCGACGAGGCGCGCGATGGCTGAACGCGTTCGCATTGTCGAGGTGGCTCCGCGCGACGGCCTGCAAAACGAGGCGGTGACGCTTGCCGTGGCCAAGCGCGTCGCCTTCATCGAGAAGCTGATCGCCGCCGGGCTGACGACAATCGAGGCGGGCAGCTTCGTCTCGCCGCGCAAGGTGCCGCAAATGGGAGACACGGCGGCGGTGCTGAAAGCCTTCGAAGGGCAGGGCGGCGTTTCGTTGCCCGTGCTCGTGCCCAACATGACCGGGCTTGAGGCCGCGCTTGCGGCGGGCGCGCGCGAAATCGCGATCTTCGCGGCGGCATCGGAAAGCTTCTCGCGAAAGAACATCAATTGCTCGATTGCCGAGTCTTTCGAGCGGTTCGCGCCTGTCGTGGAGCGCGCGCGCGCGGAAGGCGTAAGCGTGCGCGGCTATTTGTCATGCGTCCTCGGCTGCCCATATGAAGGCGCGGTGCCACTCGCGCGCGTGGTTGACGTTGCCGAAAGGCTCGCGACACTCGGCTGCTACGAGATTTCGCTCGGCGACACGATCGGCGCGGGCACGCCGAACGCCGCGCGCGCCATGCTGCGGACAGTGGCGGAGCGCGTGCCGATGAAAAGCCTCGCCATCCATTTCCACGACACGAAAGGGCAGGCGGTCGCGAACATCTACGCCTGCCTCGAAGAGGGCGTCCGCGTGGTGGACAGCGCGGCGGGCGGCCTCGGCGGATGCCCCTATGCGCCCGGCGCTTCGGGGAACGTGGCGACGGAGGATGTGGTTTATCTTCTTGATGGCCTAGGTTTCGAGACGGGCGTCGATCGCGCCGCGATCGTCGAGGCCGCGCGGTTCGCTTTCGAGGCGCTGGGCAAGGGCAGGGCACTGCCGCGCTCGCGGTAAGCCGACGCCTTCATCATGATATGGGTGCGGGCTCTTCCGGGGCGCCTTTCATGATAATCTTCCGTTGCGATTGGCTCTGCCAATATCCAGCGCGGGAACAAGCGAGGAGACGCGCCATGCAATCATTCAGCTGGGAAGACCCGTTCCTGCTTGAAGACCAACTCTCGGAGGACGAGCGGCTGATCCGCGACAGCGCGCGCGCCTACTGTCAGGAGCGATTGCAGCCGCGCGTGCTCTCGGCCTATCGCGAAGAGCGCTTCGACCGCGAAATCATGGACGAGATGGGCGAACTCGGCTTTCTCGGCCCGACGATCCCGGAAGACTTTGGCGGTTCGGGCGTGGGCCATGTCGCCTATGGGCTGATCGCGCGCGAGGTGGAGCGCGTCGATTCCGGCTATCGCTCGGCGATGAGCGTGCAATCCTCGCTCGTGATGCATCCCATCCACGCCTATGGCACCGACGCGCAGAAGAAGCGCTGGTTGCCGGGGCTCGCGAAGGGCGAAATCGTCGGCTGTTTCGGCCTCACCGAACCGGACAGCGGGTCCGACCCGGCAAGCATGCGCACGCGCGCCGTGAAGGTCGACGGCGGCTATCTGCTTTCCGGCCAGAAGATGTGGATCACGAACAGCCCCATCGCCGATATCGCCGTCGTCTGGGCGAAGTCCGACGCGCATGACGGCAAGATCAAGGGCTTCATCGTCGAGCGCGGCGCGAAGGGCTTCTCCACGCCGAAGATCGAGGGCAAACTCAGCCTTCGCGCGTCGATCACCGGCGAAATCGTGCTCGACGAGGCGTTCGTGCCCGAAGAGAACCTGTTGCCGGGCGCGAGTGGTCTCGCCGGTCCGTTCGGTTGTCTCAACAAGGCGCGCTACGGCATCGCATGGGGCGTCGTCGGCGCGGCGGAATTCTGCTGGCACGCCGCGCGCGATTATACGCTCGCCCGCAAGCAATTCGGCCGCCCGCTCGCCGCGAACCAGCTCATCCAGTTCAAGCTCGCGGGCATGCAGACGGAAATCGCGCTCTCCCTGCAAGCCGCGCTTCGCGTCGGGCGCATGCTCGACGAAGGAACCGCCGCGCCCGAGGCAATCTCGCTCATCAAGCGCAACAATTGCATCAAGGCGCTCGACATCGCGCGCCAAGCCCGCGACATGCACGGCGGCAATGGCATCGCCGACAGCTTCCACGTGATGCGGCACATGGCGAATCTCGAAACGGTGAACACCTATGAGGGCACGCAGGATGTGCACGCGCTGATCCTCGGCCGCGCGCAGACCGGCATCCAGGCGTTCACGGCATGAGCGGAGGCGGTGAAGGCGGCATCAGCGGATGCGGCGAAGATGATATGAGCGGGGATGAAGCGGAAGCGCATACGAAACCGGGGCCGCTCGCGCATTTGCGCGTGCTCGACCTCAGCCGCGTGCTCGCGGGGCCGTGGGCGAGCCAGTTGCTGGCGGATCTCGGCGCAACCGTCTTCAAGATCGAAAAGCCGGGCGATGGCGACGATACACGCCGCTGGGGCCCGCCGTTCCTGAAGGACGCGAGCGCCGCGGACACGAACGAGAGCGCCTATTACCTCTGCGCCAATCGAGGCAAGCGCTCCGTTGCCATCGACATCGCGACGCCGGAGGGAAGCGCGCTCGTTCGCCGCCTCGCCGCCACCTGCGACGTGTTCCTCGAAAACTTCAAGGTCGGCGGCCTGGCGAAATACGGCCTCGACTATCCGGCAATCCGAGCCGTGAAGCCTGACGTCGTCTATTGCTCGATCACGGGGTTCGGCCAGACCGGGCCTTATGCGCCGCGCGCGGGCTACGATTTCATGATCCAGGGCATGGGCGGGCTTATGAGCCTGACCGGCGATCCAGGCGGCGAACCGATGAAAGTCGGCGTCGCCTTCGCGGACATTTTCACCGGCATGTATGCGAGCGTGGGTATACTCGCCGCGCTCGCGCATCGGGATCGCACCGGCGAGGGGCAATATATCGACCTCGCGCTCCTCGATGTGCAGGCCGCCGTGCTAGCCAATCAGGCGACGAACTGGCTCGTCGGTGGTGTCGTTCCGAAGCGGCTTGGCAACGCGCACCCGAATATCGTGCCGTATCAGGTTTTCGAAACGCGCGACGGCCATGTGATCGTCGCCGTCGGCAATGACGCTCAATTCGCAAGGTTCTGTGCGGCCGCAGGCTGCGAAGCGCTGGCGGGCGATGCGAAATTCGCGACCAACGCCGCGCGCGTGTGCCATCGCGAGGAACTCGTCGCGCTCCTGAAGCCGATCCTCGCGGGTCGTGACAGCGCGGACTGGATCGGCGCGCTCGATGCGGCGGGTGTGCCGTGCGGCCCGATCAACGATGTCGCGCAGGTCTTCGCGAACGAGCAGATTCGTCATCGCGGCATGGCGGTCCGTATGGAACATCCGGCGGGCAGCGTCGATCTGGTCGGCAATCCGCTGCAATTTTCCGGGACGCCCGTTGCCTATGAGCGCGCTCCGCCGCTTCTGGGCGCCGACACGAATCAAACGCTTCTCGATATCGGCGTCGACGCAGATGCTATCGCGGCGCTGCGCGAAAGCGGCACCATCGGCGGATAGGGCGTTACGGTGCAACCACGAGCGCAAAAGGAAACCGCGAGGTTTCCCTCGCGGTTTGCGATCAATCGGGCCACATGGGCTTGCCTTTCGGAGAGGGGAAAGAGCCGCCGCGTCGATAATTCAACGCGGCGGGTGGTTTTCAAATCTGACGGAATTTCCTGGCGAGCAATCCGGCCACGAGACCGCCTGCCGCAGCCGCTGTCGCGACCTTCACCGGGCCATAAGTCCGCACGGCATATTCGATCTGCCGACCGATGTCGTTCACGGTCGCCGGCACCTGCTCCTTGAAAGCCTGAACGGGACGATCGAACGCTTCAGTTACGCTTGGTGTCTCCCTGGTAGTTCCATAAGCTACGAATGCTATCAGCAATCCAACTCCGGTCAGGACTGCCGCCATGATCGCCGCCGACGTCACGGGATCGTTGTTCCGGGAGGTCAACTCCCAAAAACCCGCCAACAGCGCGAAGACGATCGCCCCAAGAAACGCCGTCCCCGCCACTGACAGCACGAGATACCTCGTGACCATCGTTTTTGCGTAATCGCCCACGCGCCGACCCGCTTCGCCGACGGCCATTAGCCTCAGAGCTGCTCCAAACATGGGCGTTACTCCTTCAGCGGGTTAAAAGCGCGCCGACGAGGAAGCCGACGCCAGCCGCGATGAGGGTTGCCTGAACCGGCTTGTCGCGAATCTGCTTTTCGACATCGCCGATGTTCTGCTGCACCGAATCCTTCACTTCTGAAAGCTTGTTCTGAGCTTGAGCGCCATATTTGTCGGTGAGTTCCTTCACTTGCGCGCGAAGATCGTCGACTTCGTTCTTGCTCTTGTCCGCGGCATAGTCCGTCGTGGAGTTGATCTCGTGGATGCTTTCCTTGGCCATGCTGATAGTCCTTTCGACTTGTCCGTATCTATTTCGATCGATTTCCGCGCCCGAATGATCCATTGGTTGCGGGGCTGATCTACTGCCGGGCAAATCCGCGCCCGTCGTCAATCTGTGAACGCGTTCACGGCTAGAGCGTTCCACACTGCGCGCCGCGGAAAACCGCGTTCATGCGCCGATTCCTGACAATTCGGGGGCAGAACGATTCGCAGCGTTTGGCTCTTGGTTGCAAAGTCGTTGAATAACCGCGCCCGATTCAGCGAAGACTCTTGTAGCGCTCAAGACCGCGCGCCATCTTCTGCACGTCGTGACAGCCAAAAAGGATTCGCAACATGGCCGACGCAGAAAAATATCTTGAACATGTGAAGAAGTACGTGAGCAATCCTAATGAGGACGCCGTCGCGGCGATTGTTCGCCATTGTGGTATCGCGCTGCGCAACCGCGATTCGGCGCTCGTTTCCGGGACCGATCCCGAGGAATTGAAGCGCGTCCGTGAAAGCTGGCTCAAGAAGAAGCTGGCGCTCACCGAGAACGACGAAGCGCTCGACGCTGCTATCCAGACGGTCATGGAAAAGATGAAGGGCGACCGCTCGAAGGAGCGCGTCACGGTCTATTATCTGCTCGCCGAGCACTTCAAGAAGCTGGAAGGGCTTGTGAAACCGGCCGCCGCGCCGAAGGGGGCCAAGGCAGAGGCAAAGCCCGCGGCCGAGGCAAAGCCTGCGAAATCCGCCGCCAAGAAGTAAGCGGCGAAGCCTTCCGAAAGCGCGGCGCGCGAGCCCTTGTCAGTCAGGCGGCGCGTTATCGGTGTGGCATTATACGTTTACGGAGAAGCGAACCGGCCGGGCGGATCGGGCTTTATCGATGTCCCGGCCGAGATGCGGTGTCCAATCGCCCAATCAGGCGGGCTTCACTTCCTGAATCGACTCGAAGCCTTCGAAATGCGGTCCTTCGAGATAGAACACCTTGCGCTCTCCGGCCCCCTGATGCGCCGCGCGGAAGCTTTCCGAACGTGTCCAGTCCTCGAAAGCCTCCTTGCTCGCCCAGATTGTGTGCGAGACATAGAGCGTGTGGTCCTCCGCCTCCGGTCCCTTGAGAAGGTGGAACGCGACGAAGCCCGGTTCACGATTGATATGGACATCGCGCTTGAGCCAGACAGCCTCGAAATCCTGCTCGCTTCCTTTTTTCACGCGAAACCGGTTCATGGCAACAAACATATGGTTCTCCTTCCAAGGCTGGACCGTGAGGCCGGGCGCGCGAACATGACGCACGTCCCAATCGCAATTTAGGTCAATTTCAGTGGACTGCAATCGGCAAGGCGCGCCTTCGAGCGGTCGACCGACACGACCACGGCGCGGATGAGAGGGGAAGGCGCAAGCGCATCGTTCGCCGCCCTCGCGGGCGCGGCGGTCAGAACCCCCAGCGCAGGCATCGCGCCCGCTTTCGCCCGAGGCATATATGCTGTGTGCAGACGTCGATCCGCCCACGCCCGCAGCTGCAATTGTTGCAGCCGTCGAACCATTCGACGCACAGTTTCGGGCAACGACCGCCGGGAACGGAGAATCGTGCGAGCCACGGGGCATGGCTGCCGCCTTCGCGGAGCGAGGCCGCCTGGGTCGAAATCTCCGGCGCGGTCACGATCATCAGCGCGGCTGCCGTTGCGAGCCAGAGTTTCATGTTCGGTCCCAATTGTTCGACCGCTCCCGCGTCGTTGCAGGCACGCATCAGGCCGCCGAAAAAAATCAATCCCGACGAGTCGCGCTTCCTTTTGCGTCAGTTAATGCATAAAACTGTTTCATATTAGGCAAAAGTGACCGAGCGTTTTTATGTGTATGGATGAGTTGAACGGCGAGCGCGTCATCGACAGGTCCGGCGACATCGACCAGCGGCCGCCGGACGAAATCGGCCTTTCGGCCTCCGCCATCGTGCCCTTCCGCGGCGGAGCGCCGGCGACAACTGCGGCTGAGGCGCAGCGCGGCGGTGTGGTCCATTTGCGCGAAGCGCGCGAGCAGGCGTCACTTGCGCCACTCGAAGCGACTGTGCAGCGTCTCCAGGCCGAGATCGACGTAGTTTACACCAAGGCCGCCGACCGTCTTTCCACGCTCTCGGATTCGATCGTGGCGCAGGAGAGAAAATGCGTCGCCCCGAGCCTCGACGCCGAGATGCGTGAGGCGCGCCTTGCGCGGCAATCCATGCTCATTGAAAACGGGCCCGCAATCGCCGAGCGTGTGCGCGAGGAGAAAAGCCGCCTCGCGGACCTGGAGGCATTCAAGGCCGAACGCCGCATCACGCGCGAACCGCATTATGCCGCTTCGTCGGTTCTGGGGCTCGGCGTGCTCTGCGCGCTTATCCTTGCCGAAGCCGTCGTCAACGGCGTGCTGTTCGCGGGGACGAGCGAGCAGGGGCTTTTCGGCGGCTGGCTCGAAGCGCTTGTGCTCGCCATCGCAAATGCAGGCGCGGCTTTCCTCATCGGCTATTTCGTGCTGCCGCAACTCAACCGCCGGTCACTTGTTGCGAAGGTAGGTGCAAGTCTTTTCGTGCTGGCCGCCGTCGCCGCGATTTTCGCGATCAACCTGTTCGGCGCGCATTATCGAGATTACCGGGAACGCGCCTTCAACGACTCCATCGCGCGACAGGAGGCGAGGCGCCCGCTTCCAAAGGCGACGGCGCCGCTTGGCGCGACGCGGCAAGGGCTTGTGTCGTTGCCGGCGAAATCGGCGAGCGAGACAAGAGAGGTGCCGCTTTCCTCTGCCAATGCGAAGAGCGCGGAAGCCGACGCGCTTCGCAAGCTCTCCGAGAACCCGTTCCGAATCGGAGGCTTTTCCAGCCTGTTCCTCCTGATCATTGGCCTCTGCGCCGCCTTGATCGCGGCGGCCGACGGCTACAGGTTCGACGATCCGATCCCCGGTTATGGGCGGCGGCATCGAAGCTATCGGCAAGCGCGCGCGGCGACGGCGGCAACCCTGCGCCGGGCGATGCATCGGGCCGGGGGGGGCGCGACGGCTGCATTTCAGGCCATCGACCGAAAGTTTGACCGTTACGCGACGGCGGTTGCCGAGTTGTCTTCGCGGCATGACGCCTTTGACGCCGAGCGTCGGCGCATGCAGGCCGGTCTCGACGCAGCCGCCCGCCGTGCCGAGGCCGAGATCGAAAGCCTGGAACGATTTTCCCGAAAAGGTCCACGAGGGGCTTTCGTATATGCGCTCGCAACGAAGCCGCTTCCCTCGATCGACGCGGAGCGCGGCAAGTTCCTCGATACGCAGGAGCGTAAGCTGAAGGCGCTGCAAAAAGCCGTCCAGAAGGAGAAGGACGAGTCCTGCCGCTTTCTCGACTCCGCAGCCGACGGATTTGAGGCGCTCCTTGCCGAGGCAGTTCGAGCAAGCTTCGAAAGTGCGCGGGCTCCGGTTCGAAGCGCCGCGGTCGCGGGGGAAGCCTCATGCTGAGATCGGTCCTCGGAGTTCTTCTCATCGCGTGCACTGCGGCGCTCGCGGGGGGCGGCTTTTACGCAGCAGCAAGCATCAAGGCGGATATGATCGATCAGGTCACGCTCTGTCCGCGCAACGGGGCGACAAGTGCCACACTGATCCTGATAGACCGGACCGATCCGCTGACGCCGATCGAGCAAATTTTCGCGAGGGATCTGATTGCGGCGCAGCGCGATGCGGCGGCGCGCGGAGAACGGCTTGCCGTCAAGGTTTTGCGGGAGAACGGTTCCGGCGTGACCCTCGAAACGCTGGTCGATCTCTGCAATCCGGGGGCGGAGGCGAACCCGTTCTTCGAGAATCCGAAGCGGATCGTTGCACGCTATGACAACGCCTTTCTTCAGCCGGTGGAGGAAGCGCTGGCCGCGCTCGGGCGCGAAGGCAACGCGACGGCTTCGCCGATTGCGGAGGCGTTGGCGCTCGGTGTGCACGGTCTCGATGCGAAGCCGGACGGGCCTCTCAAAATCATCCTCGTGTCGGACATGATGGAACACGGCCCCGGCGCTTCGGCCTATAACGGCACGCTCACCCCGGACGCGCTGGGCGAGCGCTTGCTCGCCGAGGTGCGACCCGCGTTGAGCGCGGCGCGAATGACCGTGGTACTGATTCCGCGTCCGCGCCTTGCGAAGCAGCAGGCTTCGGCAATGAGGGCGTGGCGCCGACTGTTTCTTGAACTCTCCGGCCGTGACCCCGTTCTCATGCAGCCCTTCGGCTCGGGCGCGTGATGTTTTCAGAGACGGATTCACCGACCAGGTGGACCCAACCAGATCGGTGAATCCGTTCTAGATTTCAAGGAAGAGACGGATCACCGATCTGATTGCGATTCAATCGGATCGAAACGGGCTCCAGAACCGCGCCGGGTTGGCCGGCTCGGTCGCTGATCCTTCGATCAAGGGGTTACGAACAAAGTGGCAGGCGTATCGGCGTCGCTCTTGCCGACACGAACTCCGCGCTGGGCGCTGCTCGGTCTGATTAATTCAAGGTTTCGGCGGGGTAATCACCTCGACGAGCTTATCGCCGACCAGGGCGAACGCCAGTTTCACTTCCTTGTCGAGGGCATATCCCCGGTAGGTTTCCGCCCCCACGCCGAATTCCAGACGATTGACGGACGCCGCGCCCTTAAGAACGGGGGAGCCTTCCTTGATCTGAACCACGAGCGGCAGCCGCACGGACTTCGTGATGCCCTTCAGGGTCAGTTCCGCATCCATGACATACTTGCCGTTGCCGATGGGCTTTGCGCCGCTTGCCGTCAGCTTGGCTACGGGATGACGTTCCACGTCGAGAAATTCTTCCGACAGGGCCACTTCGTCCGCAGCTCTGAAACCGGTGGTGGTGCTGCGCATGTTGAGCGTGAGGTCGATCAAGGCTTGCTCGGGCGATTCGGGATTGAAGCGCACGACGCTCTTGTAATCCCTGACGCTGCCCTCGGCCGAAAAGCCGCCCGCGCCCGCCACGAAGGCGACATCCCTGTCCCAGGGCCGAATGCCATCCTGACGGCCAGCAAGCAGAAGGATGCCCGCGCCCACAGCCAGAAGCACAAGGATGACCACGTTGGTGTTGCGCGTAATGCCAGACATTTTCCATCCTCAAAAAAGGGAGCGGCGCGTGCCTTGAGAGATCGATATCGCGTAACGACCATGAATGAAAGATGCGTATACTCGGTGACATCGCGAATAACAATATCGCCGTCGGCGTTGTTTCGGGCTTAACGAAGCGGAGATATGCACACGAGCGCCAGCCGAGCCGCCGGATCGCCTATTCCGCCCGGCTGCCGAGCCGCGAGCGGAAATCGTCGTAAGAGAAGCGGCTGAGGCGCTCGGTGCGCCCGTCCTCGTGCAGCGCATAGAAATCGGGCAGCGGCACACCGTTGAACGTGCTCGTCTGAACGAAGCTGTATTGGAGCTGATCGCCGAAGAGCACGCGGTCGCCGGGCTTAAGCGGTGCGTCGAAGGAATATTCGCCGATGATGTCGCCGGTCATGCAGGTGTTGCCCGCAAGCGTGCAGGTGTGCGGCTTCTCGCCCGGTCCGCCCGCGCCGATGACGGGCGCATGCCAGCCCGCGATGAGCACGTCCGGCATGTGGCACGGCGCGGAGGCGTCGAGAATGGCGATGGTCTTGTCGTTACGGTACACGTCGAGGACGGTCGCCACGAGATAACCCGCATCCATGACAAGCGCGCCGCCGGGCTCCACGATGGTTTCGACATGCGGGAACGTCGCGCGGAACCGGTTCAGCGCGGCGATGAGCGCATCTACATCGTAGGCGGGATCGTTCAGATAATGGCCGCCGCCGAAATTCACCGCGCTCACCTTGTTGACGAGATGCCCGAACGCGCCCGCGATCCGCTCTATGAGCCCGACCGATGCTGCGTGCCCCGACTGGCACAGAGCATGCGCGTGCAGGATGTCGATTTCGCCCCACGGGATATCGCCAAGCGTAGGCTCCGGCGCGCCGAAGCGCGAGCCCGATGAACAGGGGTTGTAGAGGTCGCCGCCGACGGTCGAATTCGAGAAGCCCGGATTGATCCGCACGCCCGCTTTCCGACCCGCCGCTTTCACGCGGGGCAGATAGCGCTCGACCTGATCGGCCGAGTTGAAATAGACATCGTCGGCGAGACCGAGAATCTCGTCAAACTCGCTGTCCTTGTACGCAGGCGAATAGACGTGGACCTGCTTGCCGAATTCCTCGCGGCCCATGCGCGCCTCGAACAGGCCGCTTGCGGTGTTGCCGTCGAGCGTTTCCCGGAACAGCGGGAACAGCGCGGGCATCGCAAACGCCTTCGTGGCGAGAAGCACGGTCGTGCCGGTTTCGCGGCGCACCTTCGCGGCCGTCGCCAGATTGGCCTTGAGGCGCGCGATGTCGGCGACGTAAGCTGGCGTCGGAATGTCGGCCAGCAGGTCCAGAAGCGTCATTCTACCTCCGTCAGCAGGGGAACTCGGGTGCGTCCTTCACGTGCCAGGGCAGCCCCTGCTTCGCCAGCTCTTCGAGGAACGGCTTCGGCGGCATCTGCTCGATGTTGAACACGCCCTTGCCGCTCCAGATACCCTTCAGGATCATGATCGCCGCCGTCACCGCCGGGACGCCCGTGGTGTAGGAGACGGCCTGCGCGCCGACTTCGCGGTTGCTCTCGGCGTGATCGCAGACATTATAGATGATCTTCGTCAGGGGCTTGCCGTCTTTCACGCCCTTGATCACGGTTCCGATGGAGGTCTTTCCCGTGTAGTCCGGTGCGAGCGATGAAGGCTCCGGCAGCAGCGCCTTCAGGAATTCGATCGGGATGATGTCCATTCCCTTGAACTTCACCGGATCGATGCGCGTCATGCCGATGCTTTGCAGCACGTCGAGATGGTTGATGTAGTTGTCGGAAAACGTCATCCAGAAGCGTATCCGCTTCAGCCCGCGGATGTTCTTGACGAGCGATTCCTCTTCTTCGTGATAGATAAGGTAGGACTTGCGCGGGCCGACTTCCGGGTAATCGATCATGCATGAAATGCTGAGCGGGTCGATGTCGACCCATTCGCCGTTTTCCCAATACTTGCCGCGCTGGGTCACTTCGCGGATGTTGATTTCCGGGTTGAAGTTGGTCGCGAAGCTCTTGCCGTGGCTGCCGTCGTTGCAATCGATGATGTCGATCTCGTGGATCTCGTCGAACAGGTTTTCCTGAGCATAGGCGCAGAAAACGTTCGTCACGCCGGGGTCGAAGCCGCAACCGAGCACGGCGAGATTGCCCTTAGCCTTGTATTTCTCGTCGAACGGCCACTGCCATTCGTAGGTGAACTTGGCCTCGTCCTTCGGCTCGTAATTCGCCGTATCGATGTAATCGACGCCGGTCTGAAGACACGCTTCCATGATCGTCAGATCCTGGTAGGGCAGCGCCATGTTGATGACGAGGCGCGGCTTCACGTGTTCGATCAGCTTCACGACAGCGGCGGTGTCGTCGGCATCGATCTGCGAAATCTCGATTTCACTGACGCATTGCTTCTTGATTTCTTCGCACTTCGACAAGGTCCGCGACGCAAGATGAATGGTCCCGTCGAAAATGTCCCGATTCATCGCGCATTTCTTGGTCACTACCGCGCCGGCCGCGCCGGCGCCGATGATGAGAACGTTGTTCATGGGTGTTTCTGTCCGTTTTTCCTGGGGGCAGGAGGGAGATGGTTCATCCCGGTTTCGGTTCCGCGTCGGTGGCGGGCTTTTGATATAATTTGGGCTGTTTTTGTTGTAAAGCGGGAAGCGCGCAGAGACATAAGAAAGTAATACCGCGCGATTCCGCAGCGAGGTGTGTCTCACGGCGCTTCAATATCGTTTATATTTATGACGACAAGATGAAGTAATAAAGAGGGTGGATTAAAAAACAGATCTATTTTTCCGGATAAAAGCACAGGGATCGAAGTCTATTTTGCTCATTGTCTTTCGCATGTCTCATCTTTTCGGCCGTGTCTGAAAAGGGGCTCTTGCGTTTGGCGGTTGCGTTCCTGCTTTCAGGGGCGCGCGCCCTGTTTCCTCACCCGCCACGCTGGCGTTGAAGCGCGCTCGCGAGGCGGACGAAATCCTCCACTGTAAGCCGCTCCGCGCGTTCGACCGGATCGATCCCCGCGTCGCCCAAGAGGCGCGCCGTGTCGGCTCCGAGCGAGGCGAGGCTCGACCGGAGCATCTTCCGACGCTGGCCGAAAGCCGCCGCCGTCACCTTTTCGAGCCACGCCGTAGGCACCGCGTCGGGCGCTTGCGGGCGCGGCACGATCTCAACCAGCGCGGACGCAACCTTCGGCGGCGGCGTGAATACGGACGGCGGCAAGGTGAACAGGATGCGCGGCCGCGCGCGAAACTGCGCGATCACCGCAAGCCGCCCGTAATGCTCGCTCCCGACTTCCGCCGCCAGCCGCTCGGCCACTTCCTTCTGCACCATGACGACGATTCGGTCGAACCACGGCGGCCAGCGCGTCTCCGTCAGCCAGCCGACGATGAGCGGCGTTGCGATGTTGTAAGGAAGGTTGGCGACGACGCGATTCGCGCCCGTCTCGGCGGCGAAGGCGGGATAATCGATGCTTATCGCATCCGCGAAGGTCACGCTGAAACGGCCGCCGCTCGCCTCCGCAATCTCGTCGAGGGCAGGGCGAAAGCGTTCGTCGCGCTCGATGGCGATGGCGCGGCTTGCGCCTTCAATGAAGAGCGCGCGCGTCAGGCCGCCGGGGCCGGGGCCGATTTCGAGCACGGTTGCATTATCGAGCGGCCCGGCCGCGCGGGCGATCCGGCGCGTCACATTGAGGTCGAGAATGAAATTCTGGCCGAGGGACTTCCGCGCGGATAGCGACGCGTCCTTGATCACCTCGCGCAGCGGCGGCAGCGATTCGATGGCGGCTACGCTCATGAGGCGCGTACCGCGCCGGTTTCCGCCGCACTCGCGGCCATGCGCCGGGCGAGACGAAGCGCTTCGATAAAGCTTGTCGGGTTGGCTTTGCCGGTGCCGGCAAGCGCGAAGGCGGTTCCGTGATCTGGCGATGTGCGGATAAAGGGCAGGCCGAGCGTCACGTTCACGCCGTCGTCGAAGGCGAGCGTCTTGAACGGGATCAGCGCCTGGTCGTGATACATGGCGAGCACCGCGTCGTAGGTTTCGCGCGCGGCGTCGTGAAACAGCGTGTCGGCGGGGTGCGGGCCGGTCGCGTCGATGCCGTCCGCCTTGAGATGCTCGATGGCGGGCGCGATGATGTCGGTCTCCTCGTGGCCGAGCGCGCCGTTTTCGCCCGCATGGGGGTTCAGGCCGCAGATGGCGAGGCGCGGGCGCGCGATGCCGAAGAAGCGCGTCAGCCCTTCCGCTGTGGTCCGCGCGGTGCCGATGATGACGTCCTGTGTGAGCGCCGCGACAACCTCTTTCAGCGGAATATGCACCGTGACGGGAACCGCTATCAGGCGCGGCGAAGCCATCAGCATGATCGGCGGTCGCGGCCGATGCCCATGGCGCACCGCGAGTTCGGCGAGAAATTCGGTATGGCCCGCGTGGGCGAAGCCCGTTTGCATGAGCACGAACTTCGCGATGGGCGCGGTGACGACGGCGGCGGCGCGGCCGGAAAGCACGAGTGTGACGGCCTCTTCGATCGATTCGATGACAGCGGCGGCGTGAGCCACGGACGGCTTTCCGGGCGCGACGGGCGGCAGTTGTGCGCGAAGGGGCAGAACCGGCAGCGCGTCATCAAACACAGCGGCGGCGTCTTCAGGGCGGGCAATTCTTGTGACGCGCGCGGCGATGCCGAGCAGTGCGGCGCGGGCCTCGAAAAGGGCAGGGTCGGCGATGACGAAGGACGGAGCGAGCGCGCAGTCTCTCCGCCGCGCCCATGCCGCGAGCGTGACATCGGGACCGATCCCGGCGGGATCGCCCATGGTGACGGCGAGCGGCAAATCGGAAAGCGCAGGCGACATCGCCAAGGACTGGCTCCAGGCTATAAGGAAAAGGCGCAATTCGGCAGCGCGGACGCGAGATTATAGCGTCTTCGGCTGCGTCACGAAATGACGGACCGCAAAACGCCTCGGAAAATCACGCCGCGCGAGCGCCATCGAAGCGGCAGGTACGGAAAGCCTCGATTGCCTGGTTGCCGACTCAACGCTCAAGGCCCGCTCGATGCGCGGACATCGCTCAGTCCACCTTTGTCCGGTAATCGATCGAAGCCGACTTCCTCAACTCATAAAGATAGCGCCGCGAGAACCGTTCGAACTCCTGCTGGCGCGCATCCGGCTTCTCTTCCGCGACGGTTTTCTTCGCCACCACACCCTTCTTGCAGATGGCGTAGGACTCGACCGCGCCGGAAACGAGGATCGGTGGCGTCATCTGCCCTTCGGCGGCCTTGAGGATCAAGGGTTGCGCGTCCTTGTTGAACGAAGCGAGCTTCGCCTTATGAACCGCCTTGACAGATGCGTCGGCCACGAGTTTCGCCCGCTTGGGCAGGTCGGCGCATGAGGTGAACTTCGCACGGAGATTTTCGGCCTCCATCATGCGCTGGCTCACCGCGCGCTGGTCCGAGCCAGCGACGGCCAGCCTTAGAACGCGAACGTCGAACTGAATATCGCCATCGGCGGTTTTACTGTCATCGGACGGCGCCGAGGCGATCATCGCCGCGATGCGGGGGCCATACTGGCGGCGAATCACGTCACGCCAGGCGAGTTGCGCGCGAATGATGTTCTTCACCGTCTTGCGGCTGATGCCGTCTGCCTCAAACTGCTGGTAGAATTCGTTGAGGAGTGGCTTCTTGCCACTGCCGCCTCCCGCCCGCTGCCCGAGAACTTCCTCGACCTCCTTGTCGGAGATCGTGATCTTAAGAGTCTTCGCGGCCTGAAGTTTCAATTTGTCTTCGATGAGCGTCTCGATCACCTGCTTGCGCGAGGTGCCCCCGCCTTCGGAAAGGACGCGGGCTTTCGCTTCCTCGATAAGTTGCCCCTTGATGCGCTCGGCCGCTTGTTCCGCCTCTGCCTGGGAGCGCGGATTCGCCTTGACCATGAGCTGCCGGAAGCGCTCCTTGACCGCATTCCCCGTCAGCAGCGCCTTCATGCGATCGCCGAAGCCGCTCGTTCGCGCCATCCATCGCGTCCGCTGCGCGATGTCGCCTGACGTGATCGGCTCGTCATTGACGAGGACGACGATGCTCTGCGCTCTGGAGTCCGGGGCTGCCGAGGCCAGCACCGTCAGAACGGCGGCGACCGCAAGCGTGGCGGCGCGATGAAGCTTTGCGATTCTCATGCAGTAAACTTGGATTTCATTTGCGGCAACAGTGTGCCTGCTTCTGCCATAATCCCCGGCGGTTGCGGCTTAGACCCCCCTAAAGTGGAAAAATTCTCATTCGGCATCTCCTGGTTGTGACGAAGCGGACCCAAATTGCGCGCGCTCCTCGGCTGAGTTGAAGCGCGCGCTTCGCGTCGAAGGGCAGCTAAGAGTGTGCCTCAAAGCGGAAAGACGGCGACCTCGTTTTTCCTGATGCCGAGCGCGAGGCGGCCTTCCTTCAGCGCGATCGCCTTGTCGCCGAACAGCGGACGTCGCCAGCCCTTCAGCGCGGGCACGTCGGGGGCGTCGTACTGCGCGAGCTTTTCGAGATCCTCGGCGCTGGCGAGGAGTTTCGGCGCGATGTCGAGTTCGGCGGATACGGCCTTGAGCAGCACGCGCAGAAGCTCGACGGTGGCGGATGCGCCGGCGGAAAGATCGATATGCGCCGCCGCGTTCACCACGTCGCCCGGATCGCGGACAAGCGCCGCCTCGACGGCGCGAAGGATCGCGTCGCCGCGCGACCGCACGCTGTCGCGCACCGAACGGAGCCGCGACAGGGTTTCGAGCGTGCGCGGCGCGTGCTTCGCCACCTCGTAGATCGCCTCGTCCTTCAGCACACGGCCGCGTGGCACGTTCTCGTCCTGCGCGGCCCGTTCGCGCCAGGCGGCAAGCTCCATGATAATGGCGCGCGCGGTGCGCGACTTGCCGCCGAGCTTGAGGCGCTTCCACGCGTCGGCCGGATCGAAGGCGTAGGTCTTGGGATCGGTGAGAACGGCGACTTCTTCCTCAAGCCAGGGTTCGCGGCCGGTCTGTTCGAGCCGTTGCTTCAGCTTGGCGTAGACATCGCGCAGATAGGTGACGTCGCCGAGCGCATATTCGAGCTGCTTCGGCCCCAGCGGGCGCTGGCACCAGTCGATGGCCTGATAGGTCTTGTCGTGGTTCTTCTTGAGCAGCTTCTTGACGAGCGCGCCGTAGGAGATCGCATCGCCATGGCCGAGCGCCATCGCCGCGATCTGCGTATCGAACAGCGGCATCGGGATCACACCCGCTTCCTGCCAGACGATTTCGATGTCCTGACGAGCGGCGTGGAAGACCTTCACGACGGCGGTGTCGGCCATCAGCGCGTAAAACGGCGTCAGGTCGAGGTTCGGCAGCGGATCGACGACGGCCTCGATGCCGGGCGCGGCCATCTGGATGAGACAGAGCTTCGGGCGGTAGGTCGTCTGCCGCATGAACTCGGTGTCGACGGTGACGAAGGGTTGCTTCGCCAGCGCATCGCAAAGCGTCTTGAGGTCTTTGATGGAGGTAATGACGGGCGGCAGATCAATCATTCTATTATTGTAGCTCGGGCTGTGGGGCGGCTCTCATGACTGGCTCGCATTCTTGACAAACATCGCGGTCCATGCGCTGGTTTGTCCCGCGATTCAAGCGCTCTGAAACAGTGGGCGACCAGAACTGTGTCTCTTTTAAGCCGCTTTGCCGCCGTTCGGTCAAGAATTGCTGAACGGCGCCGGCTCCGATCCTGAAGGATGACTTCTGTGGAAAAAACCGCGTCTGGCGGGCGGGCGAAGTCCGCCGCTTCCGGCAAGAAAATAAAGCAGGAACCCGAACTTGAGGCGGTGGACGCGAAAGGGGCGGAGGCGAACTCTGGCGCGGCGAAGCTGCATGCCTATCGTTCGACGACCTGTGGGGCGCTGCGCAGAGCCGACGCGGGCAAGACCGTGCGGCTTTCGGGCTGGGTCCATCGCGTGCGCGACCATGGCGGGCTTCTGTTCATCGACCTGCGCGACCATTACGGCCTGACGCAATGCGTGGTCGACCCGTCCGCGCCCGCGTTCAAATCGGCGGAAGCGGTGCGCGCCGAATGGGTGATCCGCATCGACGGCGATGTCGTGATCCGCGAGGGCGACACCGTGAATCCGAACCTGCCGACGGGCGAGGTCGAGGTGCGCATCGGCACGCTCGACGTGCTGTCGAAGGCCGAGGAACTGCCGCTCCCCGTGTTCGGCGAGCCGGAATACCCTGAAGACGTGCGTCTGCGCTATCGCTTCCTCGACCTGCGCCGCGAGACGCTGCATCGCAACATCATCCAGCGGACGAAGATCATTGCCGACATGCGCAAGCGCATGGTGGACGCGGGCTTCACCGAATTTTCGACGCCGATCCTTACCGCGTCCTCGCCCGAAGGCGCGCGCGACTTCCTCGTGCCGTCGCGCATCCACGCGGGCAAGTTCTACGCGCTGCCGCAGGCGCCGCAGCAATACAAGCAGCTTCTCATGGTGGCGGGCTTCGACCGCTATTTCCAGATCGCGCCGTGTTTCCGCGACGAAGACCCGCGCGCCGACCGGCTGCCGGGCGAATTCTACCAGCTCGACCTCGAAATGAGCTTCGTCACGCAGGAAGACGTGTGGGACACGATGGAGCCCGTTATCCGCGCGGTGTTCGACGGTTTCGCGGGCGGCAAGCCCGTGACGGACGTTTTCCCGCGCATCGCCTATGACGACGCCATCGCGAAATACGGCACCGACAAGCCCGACTTGCGCAACCCCATCGAGATGGAGGATGTGAGCGAGCATTTCCGCGGCTCCGGCTTCAAGGTATTCGCGGGCATGCTGGAGAAGGACAAGAAAGCCCGCGTCTGGGCCATCCCCGCTCGCGGCGGGGGTTCCCGAGCGTTTTGCGACCGCATGAATTCCTGGGCGCAACAGCAGGGACAGCCAGGCTTGGCTTGGATTTCGGTCGAAAAGACGAAGGACCCAGAGAAAGGTATAGCCGGCGCATTCGAACGCGCATCGGCTAAGATGGCCGAAAAGAATCCGGATCTAGTTAGTAAGCCAGAGTGGTATTGGATTGGTAAAGGACCGGTTGCTAAGAACCTCGGCGAAGATAAGACGGAAGAACTGCTAAAGCACCTAGCCCTAGAACATGGCGACGCGGTGTTCTTCGTCGGCGGCGACCCTGCGAAGTTCTACAAATTCGCGGGCGAGGCGCGCACCCGCGTCGGCGAGGACCTGAACCTCGTGGACCGCGAGCGCTTCGAACTCGCGTGGATCGTGGATTTCCCGTTCTACGAGTGGAACGAGGACGAGAAGAAGGTCGACTTCGCGCACAATCCGTTTTCCATGCCGCAGGGCGGGCTTGAAGCGCTCGAAACGCGCGACCCGCTGGAACTCAAGGCGTATCAGTACGACCTCGTCTGCAACGGCTTCGAGATCGCCTCCGGCTCGATTCGCAACCAGTCGCCCGAAACCATGGTGACGGCTTTCGAGAAGGTCGGCCTCACCAAGGCGGATGTGGAAGAGCGATTCGGCGGTCTCTACCGGGCGTTCCAGTTCGGCGCGCCGCCGCATGGCGGCATGGCGTTCGGCATCGACCGCATCGTGATGCTCATCACCGGCGCGAAGAACCTGCGCGAAATCTCGCTCTTCCCCATGAACCAGCAGGCCGAAGACCTGCTCATGGGCGCGCCGTCCGAAGCGGGCGCGAAGCAATTGCGCGATCTCCACATCCGGCTGAATTTGCAGAAGAAGGATGCTTGACGTAAAGCGATCTTGCGTGATAGCTTTATGTCATGGCAACAGCGGAACAGATCAAGGCGGCGCGCGCGCTCCTGCGCATGGAGCAGGACGAGCTTGCGAAACGGGCGGGCATTTCCGTGACGACCGTCCGGCGTCTCGAAGCTGCGGGCGATTACGCCGTGGCGGAGGAGACCGCAGGCGGAGTGCGGGCTGCGCTGGAGGAGGCGGGCGTGGAATTCATTCATGACGGTGTCAGGTTGAAGCCCGCGCATGACGCGGATGCGCTGTTCGCGAAGCTTTACGCCATCGCCGAGGCGAGCGCCGAGGCGCTTCGCGCGAGACAGCCGCTCACCGATGCCGACCTTTATGGCGATGACGGGTTGCCCGCGTGATCGCGGTCGATTCGTCGGCGCTGGTCGCGATCCTTCGGCTTGAGCCCGACGCGAAGGCGCTGCTTGGCGCGCTCGTCGCGGCGCGGGGGCGCGTCATCTCCGCGCTGAATGTGCTCGAAACCTCGCTGGTGCTGGCGGGCCGGGAGGGCGACGGATCGGTTTTCGCCCCGCTCGATGCTTTTATCGCCGAAGCTGGAATCGAAATCGTTTCCTTCGACGCGGGCCAGGCCGCCGCCGCGCGCGCCGCCTTCCTGCGCTACGGCAAGGGCCGCCATCCGGCCGCGCTGAATTTCGGCGATTGCGCCGCTTATGCGCTCGCCCGCTCGCGTGGCGTGCCGCTGCTGTTCAAGGGCGACGACTTCGCGAAAACCGATATCGCCGCCGCGCTTCCGGTTTGAGGCGAGCCCCGCGCTCGGGCTATTTCCTCCCATCAAGACGCTTCAGGGCCACGACCGCGATGTACCTCGGCGTAATGTACATGGACGGAGCAGCGCGCCGCGCATCATCCGCCGATTCCCGCGCGGCGGCGGCGGGCAAGCGGTGGTGCGGGCGGCCGGACTCGAACCGGCATGGCCTTACGGCCGAGGGATTTTAAGTCCCTTGCGGCTACCATTTCGCCACGCCCGCATGCATCAAAGGAGTATGCGAAGCACGACCGACTCGCAACTGCCGATGCGCGATGAGCAAACAAGCCGACTTGTCTTGCACGTGCCGCCGATATTTCCCGCAGCCGTTTCATGCTCGCGCCGAGGGAATGTCACCGATCCGGGTTGCCACCCTTCAGCGCGGCCCGCGCAACGCCGCCGGGCGAGGCGGGATGATTTCCGCTCTCGGCGCGGCGGGTTTGCCGTAGCGGATCGCGGCGAGGAGCAGCAGCCACAGCGTCGTCGCGTTCAAAAGATGCCAGAGGAAATGCGTGCCGAGGCGATAGCCGAAGAGCGTGACGCTGTTGCAGAGCGTCGGGTCGAGCGTGCGGAATGTGAGCGACACGGCGAAGGTGACGGCCGCCGCGAAGACGAGCGCTGCCGCGCGATGCCGCCGGATCGCGAGCCAGCCCGCCATCAGGAACAGGGCGATCACCGCCGGGCCATAGGCGAGGCCGCCATTGAGGCACGCGGCGCGCGCGCCTTCGGGCACGTCGAGCGCGAAGCCGATGCGCCCGCCGTAGCATTGCACCTGCCCGGAAAGCGCCATCGCCGCGACGAACAGCGCGATCAGTCCGGCGGTGAGCGCCGCGCCCGCGCCCGCAAAGCGCCTCAGCGCGAAGACGAGATAGGTCAGCATGAAGATGCCGATCGGGATCGTGTCCGCCGCGCCCGTCGTCGGATTGGGCACGGTGTGGAACAGAAAACTGCCGATGCCGATGGCGACGAAGTTCAGCGCAAAGAAGATACTCCAGGCCGAGCGCTCGCCGGGGCCTTGTCGCGCGATCATGACCGCGCCCGCGATCCCCGCCGCGACGAACGCCGCATTCGTGATCGCGTTCAACGGCTCCGCCCAGAAGGCCGGGCTCATGCCCCGCTCGCAATAGGCGAAGATCGTCGCTCCCTGCATGGCTTGCTCCCGGTTTGCCTCATTCGCGGCGCACCGATACAGGGGAGGCGGATTTTCACGAAAAGACAAACGAAAAGCCAGGGCGCGCGCCGGTTTTCCCAAGCGGAGAAATAGCATTTCGGGGGCCGTCGCCAGCGCCGCGTTGCGAAACGTTACTCTTCGGCAGTTGGCTAAGTTGGTTAACCAGCCTACAGTAGGATAGCGACATTCGACGTCTTTTCGGGGGAATGGACATGATCTTTCGCGCACTGTTAACCGGCGCCGCCCTTCTCGGCCTCGCCGCTTCGGCCGAAGCCGGAGCATCCCTGACGCCGCGCTCCGACGGGGCCGCCGTCCCGCACATCAAGAAGGTCCGCGCAACGTCGCCCCGCTCGCAGAAATTCTGCGGCGAATGCAAGGACTGCTGCGGCGCCTACCGCGTCATCTACGCCGAAAGCTGGTACGGCTTCGAACGCGTTATCGCGCCCGTGCGCCGCGCCGCACATGGCGATCAGGTGCGGCTGCCCGGCGGCTCGTGGGTCTATTGCTCCTATTCGTGCGAATATACGCTGAAGCGCCAGAGCCTCGATTTCTGGCAGGGACAGGGCGCGGGCGGCGATGGCGACCAAAGCTCTCCCGGCTATTTCAGCTTCAACCTTTATCCGAACGGCGTCATCGAGCGCCGCCCCTGATGAAACTGACCGGTGGCTGGCGCGCCTGCGGCCTGTGCAAACGGGAAGCTGACCACCGGGTCAACCTGCCTGCCAGCGTCTCTGCGGGTCACGCCCGCTCGGGCCGCATCGAAAGCCGCGAGCCGTCGCGCGCCTCGTCCGGCATCGTGTCCGTGCCCATGACCTTGTCCCAAAACCGGAAATAGAGCCCGTAATTCCGGTCGAAGCGGATGTGATGATAGGAGTGGTGCGTGGCCGAGATGAGCTGGCCGCCGACTGGCCCGCGCACGAGAAAGCGCGGCAGCACCTCCCAGCCCGAGTGATTCCAAACCGCCACGAAGCTCATGAACATCAGAATCCCGATGAGCACGCCGACATGGATCGGCACCACGAACACCATCGCGGGCATGAGCCACGCCGTCAGCGCCGCCTCGGCCGGATCGAAAGCGAAGGACGCGAACGGCGTCGGCTGGCGCGAGCGGTGGTGCCCCGCATGCATCCAGCGGAACAGCCTCGGATGATGCATCAGCCGATGCGCGAAATAATAATAGGTGTCCTGCACGACGAGATAGATGAAGAAGCTGAGGAAGAGATAGGGCACGCCGCCGTAAGCGCGCCAGTCGGTGTAGATCGCCGTGCCGCCGTTCAGGAAAACGGTGAGGGCGAAAGCGGCGGGAGCCGCGTAAACCGCCGACGAGAGCAGCGAGAGGCGAATTTCCTTCATGACGATGGGCCGCATGGGGCGGTCGCGGTTGAGCCGCTTCGCGCGCAACTTTTCGCCGCCGCGCTGCCACAACAGCCAGTAAAACAGGCCGGAGAGCATGAGATAGCGCGCTGCGATGATCGCGGTGAGCGCCGCCGTCAGGCCAAGAAATTGCAAAGCCATTCTATCTCCCGAAGCAATGTCGCGACTCGGCCTCCTGCGCATCGGCCGGGGCGCATGATGCTCCGGCGCATGGGTGGCCCAGTCGCTTTGTCATAGAAAGGAAGCTTTCTGCTTTTCGCAAGCGAGTGCTATGCACATCCTCGCGAGGAGATGGAAACGGGTCTCGTGTTGCGCTTCTTCCCATGGCCTGATTGCCAAACAGGGCGGCCGATGTGGCCCTCGTGCCGAACCTTAGCGGCTCCGCGATTCCACGAGCGCGAGCCAATCCCTCGCGCGCGCCTCGGGATCGGGCGCGAACACCACGTCCGAGACGACCGCGATGCTGTCAGCCCCCGCCGCGTAGACATCGGGCGCGCGCTCCAGCGTTATGCCGCCGATGGCGACGAGCGGGCGCTTCGCCAGCGCTTTCCACTCGCCGACGCGCGCGAGCCCTTGCGGCGCCCACGGCATGACCTTCAGCGTCGTCTGATAGACGGGGCCGAGCGCGACATAATCGGGATCGAACGACAGGGCGCGGTCGAGTTCCTCGTGGCTGTGCGTCGAAAGGCCAAGCTTGAGCCCGGCGCGGCGGATGGCGGGAATGTCCGCCGTGTCGAGATCGCCCTGGCCGAGATGCACCCACGGTGCGCCGCACGCGATGGCCTCGCGCCAGTGGTCGTTGACGACGAGCGCTGCGCCGTGCGAGCGGCAAGCTTCAAGCGCCTGCGTAATCGCGGGCGCGATGTCGGCGGCCTCCGCATCCTTCATGCGAAGCTGGATCAGCTTCACGCCGACGCGCGCGAGACGCTCGACGAAAGCAACGTCGGGCACGACCGGATAAAAGCGGGGCAGGGCGTTGGTCATCGGGAACCTCGCACGAAAAGATTGGCCTCGCAGTTCGGCTGCGTTAATCGAACTCGATGGCTGCCAAGAAGCTGATCACACCGAACCAAACCGCCCCACGTCTGATTTACAGCAAAGATTGGCTCACGCCCGTTGTGGGCTCCCATTCCTGAACCGATTTTGGATCTACAGCGTCGTGCGCGCAAATCGGACGCGGCACAACGCTGAATCGTTGTTGTCGATCAACTTCTCTGCGTCAAATCGAGTCCGATTTGACGCAGGCTGATCTAATAAGTTGCGTGCCAACGCCAATGGTCCTGAGGGCATGCGCAGCCGGACCAAACATGCATCTGGTGTCGCGCTACAGAAGCGCGAGCCCCGCCACGGGCGACGACGGACTCGCCATGTCGCGCGGCGGCATGATGCCCGACCAATACGCCATGCGCCCAGCCTCCACGGCCTTTGCGAAGGCGACCGCCATCGCCACCGAATCGGCGGCTTTCGCGACGGCCGTGTTGATGAGCACCCCGTCATAGCCCATTTCGAGCGCGAGCGCGGCGTGGGACGGCGCGCCGAGCCCCGCGTCCACGATGAGCGGCATGTCGGGATAGAACGCGCGCAGCGTCTTGAGGCCGTAGGGGTTCATCAGCCCGCGCGCCGAGCCGATGGGCGCGGCCCACGGCATGAGCACCTGGCAGCCCGCGCCGACGAGCCGCTGCGCCACGCTCAGATCCTCGGTGCAATAAGGGAGCACCTTGAAGCCGTCGCGCGTGAGCTTCTCCGCCGCGTCGACGAGGCCGAAAACGTCCGGCTGGAGCGTGTCGTCATTGGCGATGACTTCGAGCTTGATCCAGTCCGTCTCGAACACTTCGCGCGCCATGTGGGCCGTCGTGATCGCCTCGCGCGCGGTGTGGCAGCCCGCCGTGTTCGGCAGGACACGCGCGCCGAAGCTTTTCAGAAGGTCGAAAAAGCGCTGGCCGGTCTTCCCGTCGCCACTCGATTCGCGCCGGAGCGATACGGTTACGATCTCGGCGCCGCTTACCTCCACAGACCGCCGGAGGGTGTCGGGCGACGGATATTGCGACGTGCCGAGCAAGAGCCGCGAGCCGATGGTCTCGCCATAGATCGAAAACGCATCGGCGATTTTGGTTTCAGCGAATGTCATTCGTTCAGCCTCCCTGTCGGGGCGACAGGATTTCAACGGCGGCGCCATCGGCGAGCGCCGCGCCGGTCCGTTCGCTTTTCGGCACGAACGCCCCGTTCAAAGCCGTTGCAATCTTCGCGTCGGCGAAACCCAGCTCGCGGCAAAGCTCTTCGAGCGTCGCCGCGTCGGTCGCCAGCGCCTCACCATTCACCGTGATCTTCAAGCAGAACTCCCGGAGCCTTTACACCCGACTCTATATAGTCGGCCGTGATCTTCGCGAGGATAGGCGAAAGCAGAAAACCGTGACGGAAAAGGCCGTTCACGTAAAGGCGCGGCCGACCGGACTGCGTTTTGCCGATAATGATTCTCGGCGCGTTGTCCGGGAAAGAGGGGCGGACGTCCGCATCCATGAAGGCGATGCGCGCCTCGCCGAGCGCCGGAATCAGCGCATAAGCCGCCGCCATGATCTCGGTGACAGAACGAAGCGTCGCGGGGCCTCGGTCGTCGCTCTCGATGGCGGTGGTGCCGATCATGAATTGGTTGTTCGACCACGGCACGATGTAGAACGGAATGCGCGGATGCGTCATGCGCACCGGCCGCGAAAGGGTGACGCCGGGGCAATCCACCACGACGCGCTCGCCACGCACGCCGCGCAGCGTCTTCAGGTGATCGCGCGCGGCGAGGCCCCGGCAGTCGACCACGACATCGGCGTCGGTCTCTTCCCACGCCTCCGCGACGAGCTTCGCGCCCGCCGCTGCGGCTTCCCGGATGAAATATTCGAGCGCGACGAACGGCTCGATATGGCCCTCGTCCTTGTAGAAAAGGCCGTCGCGGAAGCGGTCTTCGAGGGCTGGTTCGAGTGCGGAAATCTCGTCCACTCCGACGCGGGTGTGGCCCTGCGTGACGGCGGCGAAGCGCTGGAGGTCGGCCACATCGCGCGGCGACGCGACGACGAGCGTGCCGTTCAGCTTGAGATGCGGATAATGCTCCTTCCAGATCTCCATCGCTTCGAGGCCGAGGTCGCGCGCCTCTTCGTGCCCCGGTTCGCCCTCGCAATAGGAGCCCAGCATGCCGCCCGCGCACCCGCTCGCGCAGTTCTGCGACGGGGTGCCCGCCGGGTCGTAAAGCGTGACCTTGTGTCCACGGCGCGACAGGATAAAAGCCTGCCACATTCCGGCGGCGCCAGCGCCGATGATGTCGATTTTTGCCATGCGCGAGGTTTGGATGACTCCGGGAAAAAAAGCAAGCAGGCGGCCAGTGGGGACGCTATCGTCTCTCCCGCGGGGGCGAAGAAGACACGATGCCGGCTTCGATTGGGGGCGCCGGTGCTGGCTCGCCTGCTTGCTGCAACCATCGGACGGAGTTTGCGGCCACCACCGATGTTCTGTTTTTGTTCTAAAGGCGGTTCAGGCTTGTGTCAAGCAAATTTCGGGCGTACAGAACAGCCAATTTTTCGGGAGGTGTCAGCCGTGAAAAAAGAAAAACCAGCCGCTTGTTACGATGCAGGTGCAGCGCTTCAGAACGCCCCGGCGGGCGGCTTTCCTCTCACGCGATTGCGCCGGACGCGACAGGCCCCCTGGTCGCGCGCGCTCGTCGCCGAAAAGACGCTGACCGCGTCGAACCTGATCTGGCCGATCTTCGTGATGGACGGCATGCGCGCCAAGCAGCCCGTTCCGTCGCTTCCGGGCGTCGACCGCATGTCGGTGGATCTCGCCGCCGAAGCCGCCGAACAGGCCGCCGAACTCGGCATCCCCGCCGTCGCGCTCTTTCCCTATACGCGCCCCGATCTTCGCGACGAGACGGCGGCGGAAGCCTTCAACCCGGAAAATATCGTCTGCCGTGCGGTGCGCGCCATCAAGGCCCGCGTGCCGAACATGGGCGTGATCTGCGACGTGGCGCTCGATCCCTATACGAGCCACGGCCAGGACGGCCTGATGGTCGGCAATGAGATCGTCAACGACCTGTCGCTCGAAGCGCTGACGCGTCAGGCGATCAACCAGGCGGAAGCGGGCTGCGATGTGCTCGCGCCATCCGACATGATGGACGGTCGCATCGGTGTGATCCGCTCCGCGCTTGAGCAACGCGGCTTCCACAATACCTTGATCATGGCTTATTCGGCGAAGTACGCCAGCGCGTTCTACGGCCCGTTCCGCGACGCTGTAGGATCGTCCGGCACGCTCAAGGGCGACAAGCGCACCTATCAGATGGACCCTGCGAACTCGGACGAGGCGATTCGCGAGGTTGCGCTCGACATCGCCGAAGGTGCGGACATGGTGATGGTGAAGCCCGGCATGCCGTATCTCGACATCGTGCGCCGCGTGCATGATGAATTCAAGGTGCCGACCTTCGTCTATCAGGTGTCTGGCGAATACGCGATGCTGCTCGCGGCCTGTCAGAATGGCTGGCTGACCCGCGATAAGGTCGTTCTCGAAAGCCTGATGGCGTTCCGCCGCGCGGGCGCGTCCGGTATCCTCACTTATTTCGCGCCGGAAGCCGCCCGTCTCTTGAAGGCGTAACCGGGGAAGGTCATCTTTTCACGCACTTACGTGGCGGCACTTCGCCGCCGGAGGAGATGCGCGGATGACCGCTCCCGCCGCACGGGAATCAGATGAACCGCGCATCAGCCTCGACGACATCCGGGCGGCGCGGCAGCGTTTGCGCGGCGCGATCATCCGCACGCCCGCCGTCGAGGCACCGAAGCTCTCGGCGCTTTCGAGCGCGCAGATCTTCATCAAATACGAGAACATGCAGGCGACCGGTTCCTTCAAGGAGCGTGGCGCGCTGAACAAGCTTTTGTCGCTCGACGCGGCGCAGCGCGAGCGTGGCGTGATCGCGATTTCGGCAGGCAATCACGCGCAGGCCGTCGCCCATCACGCGGCTCGGCTCGGCATCCCGGCAATTATCGTCATGCCGGAGGGGACGCCCTTCACCAAGGTTGGCAACACGGAAGCCTTGGGCGCAAAGGTGATCCTTCACGGCGAGAGCGTCGCCGAATCGCGCGTAGCGGCCGACCGGCTCATTGTCGAGCACGGCTTCACCCTCGTTCACCCCTATGACGACCCGGCCGTGATCGCGGGGCAGGGGACCGCCGCGCTCGAATTCCTTGAAGACTGCCCGGACCTCGATTGTCTGGTCGTGCCTGTCGGCGGCGGCGGCTTCATCTCGGGCGTCGCCATCGCGGCGAAGGCGCTGAAGCCCGAAATCGAGATCGTCGGCGTCGAGGTTGAGAGTTATCCCTCAACCTACGCGGCGCTGCGCGGGCGCATCGCCGAATGCGGGGGCGCGACGTTGGCAGAAGGCATCGCGGTGAAGGCACCGGGCGCGAATACGCTGCCTGTCATGCGCGACCTCGTGAGCGATGTGGTGCTCGTCAGCGAATCCATGATCGAACGCGCGGTGTTTCTGCTCGCCAGCCTGCAAAAGACGGTGGCCGAAGGTGCAAGTGCCGCGGGCCTCGCGGCCGTCCTGTCCGACCCGCGCCGGTTCTCCGGGAGGCGTGTCGGCCTCTTCCAGTCGGGGGCGAACATCGACAGCCGCGTGCTGGCCGCGATCATCATCCGCGGTCTCGAACGCGAATCGAAGATCCTGTCGCTGCGCATCCAGGTCGACGACCGGCCGGGCATGCTCGGGGAGCTTACGAGCGAGCTTGGTCGCTGCGGCGCGAACATCCTCGAAGTGCATCACCGCCGCTTCCATCTCTATGTGCCCGCGAAATCGACACTCGTGGATGTCGTCATCGAAACGAAGGACGCCCGCCACGCCGAGGAGATCGTCGTGACGCTTCGCGCGCGGGGCTTCAGGGTGGAGCGGCTGCACGCAAGCGGCGGCGGCGAGGCTGGGCCGCGCATGGAATAGAAGCGTTCGCCGCGCCCATCTGCCTCGAAACGAAATCCGCCCCCCTCTCGCGGGGGAGAGAAGGGCGGCAGCCCAGCCGGCTGATCTCGTAATCTATTTGATCGGATCGCGGTCGTCGTCTGGCCCGTCGTCGTCGCTATCCGAATCGTAGGGCGGCGGGGGAGGGGGCGGAACGTCGCGATAGCGCTCGCCGTCGAAGCGCTCCTCACGGGAATAGCGCTGATTATCATTGTAATAGCTGAAGTCGCGGCGCGGCGAAGCATAAGGCAGGTTCGCCATCACGACGCGGCGGCATTCGGAATTGAGGCTCTCGATGCGCTCGCCCAGACACTCGACGATCTGACCGCCACCGGGCCGCACGCCGTTGCAGAATTGGCGGTAGTCCGGCATGCACACTTCGATGGCATAGGCGAACTTGATCGCCTTGAGGCAGCCGGGATTGAGCTGCGCCTCGTTGTCGAGCAGGCAGCGTCAGACGCGACCCTCTCCCGGCAAGACATCGGAACAGAGCCTGTGGTAATCGGGCCGACAGGACTTCATGACGCTGTCGAGGATCTCCGGCGGCAGGTCGGCTGCGGCGGCGGCAGAGGAACCGGCAATCAGGCCGGCAAGGAACACGTATTTTGCGGGGTTGAACATTGGAGTCTCCGGGGGCGCGCGCCTCTACCGGCGCGTGCGGAACTGAGCCTATGAAGCCAGACAATTCCGGCTGCATTTCGCCGTAACGAAGGCTAATCGCGTCGGTTGGGTCGCGGCGGGGTGGCGGTCTGTAACAGGATATATCGCGCCCTGAACGGCTGTTCATGCTGGCGTCGGCAACGGCGATGCACGGTGCCGTGGCCTGGGCTGGTCGAGCGCAAGGGCACCCGAACTTGATCGGTTCGCGGCGCCGCCCGGAGCCCGACCGAACGCCAGGCGACGAACTTGACTTCGCGGGCTATTCCGGCTTGGCTGCGGCGATCCCACCTCAACCCAAGGTCTCCAATGTCACTGCGTATTCTTCCGGCGGCCGCGGCTGCGTTTCTCGGCATCGGTCTGGCGAGCGCCGCCGCCGCCGCCGACCTGACCATCGCCATCGACGGGCTTCGCTCCGACAAGGGCGAGATCAAGCTGTGCGTCTTTTCGGCCGAGGTTTCCAACAGGGCCGCTTTCCCCGATTGCTTCACCGGGCGCCCGGTGAAGCAGGGCAGCGCCATCATTCGCGGCGGCAAGGCGATCGTGACCTATAGCGGCCTGAAGCCAGGCATTTACGCCGTGGCCTCCATTCACGACGAGAATGGCGACGGCAAGCTCGGCACCAATCTGGTCGGGATCCCGACCGAGGGCATCGGCGTTTCAAACAATCCGACGCTTTTCGGCAAGCCTGAATTCGCGAAAAGCGCTTTCGAGATCGCGGGCAACACGCGCATCGCGATTACGGCGAAATATTTCTTCTGAACGGCGGTTGGCTCCGTTCGACGCGATGAACAAAGGACCGCGCGGAGATCCCGCGCGGCTTTTGTTGCTGCGCCGCAGCCTATTGAGAGGCCGCCTTTTCCTCGGCGCGGTTCTTCAGGAGCGACAGCGCGATCGATCCGAAGATCAGGAGCGCAGTCATGCCAAGCGCCCATTCCGTCGGGATATCCGGCCAGTCTTCGGGATAGTTGAAGATCATCTTGATGCCGATGAAGACCAGCGTGAGCGACAGGCCGTATTTGAGATAGCGAAACTTGTCGACCATGCCTCGCAGCGCGAAAAACAGGGCGCGAAGGCCGAGGATCGCGAACACATTCGAAGTGTAGACGATGAACGGGTCGCGCGTGATCGCGAAGATGGCCGGGATCGAGTCGAGCGCGAAGACGATATCGGTGATGTTCAGCACGATCAGCACGAGAAACAGCGGCGTCGCGACACGCTTGCCGGTGCCGGCGAGCCGCACAAAGAACCGCTCGCCGTGATATTCCGTCGTCATCGGCAGCACGCGCCGCGTCCATTTGACGATGCGACTGTTTTCGAGGTCCACCGCTTCCTCGCCGGATGCCATCGTCTTGATGCCGGTATAGATGAGGAACGCGCCGAGGAAGAGCACGGTGAAGTGGAAGTTCTCGATCAGCGCATAGCCTGCGAGAATAAACGCCGCGCGCAGTACGAGCGCGGCAAGAATACCCCACAGAAGCACCCGCATCTGCAAATGCGATGGCACCTGAAAATAGGTGAATATGATAACGAACACCAGAATGTTGTCCATCGACAGGGCGTATTCTATGAAATAGCCTGTCAGGAACTCGACCGCTTTCTGGTTGCCGAACTCGAAGTAGATCCAGACATTGAAGCAGAGGGCGAGCGTGATGTAGCACGCTGTCATGATCAACGCTTCCCGCACGGGAATGGCGCGCGCCTTCCTGTGGAACAGGCCGAGATCCGCGGTGAGGATCGCGAGAATGAGGGCGGTGAATCCAAGCCACGCCCAGATGGAATGCTCTTCAAACATCGAAATGAGAGTCCTTCGGAACGCACGCGTTCACAGTTGCTTCAGGTTCGCCTTATCCGAAAACCGACAGAATTTACAAGAGCCGAATTCGAGAGGTCGGACCTGCTGCTTGTCCGATCCGGTTGCGATGCAGTCCGGCCGGACCGGCTCTGGCGACGCCTGCCGCCTCCAGCTCGCCATCGAAGCGGGTAAACGAGGCCAAGGGGAAACAAATCCAGCGATACACCAGACCACCACGCCGGTTCGTTTCTGTCGCTCCCGGAATTGGGTGCCGCGATGGTGACCTTCCAGTTCCACCGCGACAGACTTCAGACGATGGGAGAAATCGGGCCGGAAATCAGCTGAATTATGGTCAGTTTATGGCGGAACCAAAAACCAGAACGGCGTTGAGGCCCCCAAACGCGAAGGAATTCGACATCGTGTAACCGAGGGCGCGATAGCGGCCTTCGCGCGGCACATAGTCGAGGTCGCAGCCTTCGCCCGGCTCGTCCAGCCCGATGGTCGCCGGAATGAAGCCGTCGCGCATCGCCTGCACGCAGACAACCGCTTCCACGCCGCCGCCCGCGCCGAGACAATGCCCGTGCATCGATTTGGTCGATGAAACGGCGAGACTGTCCGCATGCGCGCCGAAGACCTTGCGGATGGCGCGCGTCTCGTTGATGTCGTTCGCGGCTGTGGCGGTGCCGTGGGCGTTGAGATAGTCGATATCGGCGGGTGAGAGCTTCGCGTCGTCGAGCGCGATCTGCATCGCGCGCGTCGGGCCTTCGATGTCGGGGTTGACCATATCGGCCGCGTCGGAGGTCATGCCGAAACCCAGCACCTCGCCGAGCACGGTCGCGCCGCGTGCCCTCGCATGCTCCAGATCTTCGAGCAGGAGGATTCCCGCGCCCTCGGCGATCACCGTGCCGTTGCGCCGTTTGGCGAACGGATAGCACCCTTCCGGCGAAAGCACCCGCATTGCCTGCCATGCGCGCATGCAACCGTAATTCAGCGGAGCTTCCGAAGCGCCCGCGACCGCTACGTCCATCATACCGGAGCGGATCATCTGGAAGGCGAGACCGATGGCATGCGCCGCTGTGGAGCAAGCGCTGACAGTGCCGAAAACCGGCCCCTTGATGCCGTGCTCGATGCTGATATGCGCTGGCGAAGAACTGATGATGGTTTTCAGTAGCGTAAGCGGGTGCGTCGCCTTCTTCTTGTGGACGAAAATATCCTCGTATGCCTTTTCCTGCGTCGTCACACCGCCTGCGCCGGACCCGACGATGCACGCCGCGCGCTCCCCGAGCGGGCCTTCAAGCCCGGATTGGCGCACGGCTTCCCATGCAGCCGCAACGGCGTATTGAGTAAAGGGATCGGAAAGCTGCGCGCCACGGCTCTTGCAAAGATCGCGCGCATCGAAGTCGCGCACCTCGCCGCCGATGGTGATGTAGAGGTCTTGCAGCGGGAAACCGGCGATTGGCGCGATGCCGTTCTCGCCCGCCTTGATGGCGCTCCAGAATTTCTCGACGCCCGTGCCGAGAGCCGAGACGACGCCTGTCCCTGTGATCGCCACGCGGCGACCGCAATTCCTCTCGCTCATTCAGGACTCCCCAGTACCGACAGATGGGCGGGAGCGCGGTCACGATCGGCCGCGCGGGCCGTCAAGCCGCCGCGCCTGACGCATTTTGCGATACGAGCACGGTCGTGACCTTGTCGACTACGGAGCCGACGGTGGCGAAATCGGCCATTTCTTCGTTGGCGTTGTAGGGGATCTGAATGCCGAAGGTATCCTCGATATCGAAAACGATAACCGCGAGATCCAGCGACTCGATTTCAAGATCGGCCAGCTTGGTATCGAGGGCTATCTCTTTCTCAGGATGGCGCATGTTCTTGCGCAGGATCGCAATGATCTTTTCGGCGACGTCGTCCATTCGAGGCTCCCTGGCGGAACCGCAATTCATGCTGCGGTTTCGATTCCTTATGGCGCGTCGGGAACGATTAGCGGCAATCCGGTGCCAAGTCCAGCGAACTCGCCAAGGACGCCGCCCGGGCTGGGGAAATGTGAGCAATTCCCGCGCAGCGGTCGGGGCGCGTCCTCGTTGTCGCAGAGGTGAACCTTCGCCGTTGGTAGGCATTTCGGCCTGTTTACTTAGATGATACCGTACTCGTCGAAAAAACAAGAAAAACGCATGTTGTCAGGGATGGAAACGGGAATGGACGGGCACGATCAACCGCATGTCTTGGAGACGAACGGCAAGGAAGCTCAAGCGGGTACGGCGGCGGCGTCCCGTCCGTGGCTGAGGTCCTATCCGCCTGGGATCGACTGGTTTCAGGCTTTCGAGCCGAAACCGCTGCCGGTGACGCTCGAAGAGACGGTGGCGCGCTTTCCCGACAAGCCCGCTTCGTGGTTCTTCGGCAAGACGATGACCTATGCCGAACTCGGCGCGGCCGTGGATCGCGCGACGAAAGGGCTGCAAAGCCTCGGCGTGCGCGAAGGCACCCGCGTCGGGCTTCTGTTTCCGAACTGCCCGGCTTTCGTCATCTTCTATTATGCGACGCTCAAGGCGGGCGGCACCGTCGTGAGCCTCAACCCGCTCTATACCGTGCCGGAACTCGCCTATCAGGTGAAGGACGCGGGCGCGAAAATCGTTGTGACGGCGGATCTCGCGGCCACGCTTCCGAAGGCGAAAGCGCTCGTCGATAATGGCACGCTCGAAACCGTCGTCGTGGCGCCGTTCAAGAAGATGCTGCCGGGGCTGAAGGGGTTCCTCTTCGGCCTGTTCAAGGGCAAGGATCTCGCGAAGTGGACGCCCGGAAAGGGCCTCGTCAGCGCGCAGGATTTATTGAACAACGACGGCCATTACGACCGCCGCGCCATCGATGTGAACGCTGTGGCCGCGCTGCAATACACGGGCGGCACGACGGGCACACCGAAAGGCGCGATGCTCACGCATGCGAACCTGTCCATCAACGTGCAGCAGGCGGCGGCCTGGTTCCCGGGGCTCGCGATCCCCGGCGAGGAGCGCTTTTTCTGCGTGATCCCGTTCTTCCATTCGTTTGCGATGACGGGCCTGATGAATTTCGCGATCCTCAAGGGCGCGCAGATGATCATGCTGCCGCGCTTCGAGTTGAAGCTCGCGCTGAAGACCATCGACCAGACGAAGCCGACCATCATGGCGGGCGTGCCGACGCTTTTCAACGCCATGGCGAAGGTGCCGGACATCAAGACTCACAACCTGTCGTCGCTTAAGTTCTGCATCTCGGGCGGCGCGGCGCTTCCGCTTGAAGTGCGCCGCGACTTCGAGCGCGTCTCCGGATGCGGTCTTGTCGAAGGCTATGGCCTTTCGGAAACGTCGCCGGTCTCGCACATCAACCCGCTTGCGGGCCCGAAAAAGGAGTGCTCCATCGGCCTGCCGGTGCCGGGCACGGAAATGTCGCTCAGAAAGCTGGGCGATCCGAAAGAAGAAGTGCCGCTCGGTGAGAAGGGCGAGATCTGTATCCGTGGCCCGCAGGTGATGAAAGGCTACTGGAACAAGCCGAAGGAAACGGCCGACACATTCGTCGGCGACTTCTTCCGCACCGGCGACGTGGCTTATATGGACGAGGACGGCTTCACCTACATCGTCGACCGCATCAAGGATCTGATCATCTGCTCCGGTTTCAATGTCTATCCGAGGCGCATCGAGGAGGCGATCTACGAGCACCCGGCGGTGGATGAGGTCACGGTGATCGGCGTCGCTGACAAATATCGCGGCGAGGCGCCGAAGGCTTTCGTCAAGCTGCGCGAAGGCGAGAAGGTGACGAAGGAAGAAATGCTCGCCTACCTCAAGGAGCGCATCTCGAAGATCGAACTGCCCGCCGATATCGAGTTCCGCGCCGAACTGCCGAAGACGCTGATCGGCAAGCTCTCGAAGAAGGAACTGAAGGCGGAGGAGGGCGCGAAGCCGCATTGAGGCAAGGCGCGGCGGAGTTTGCCCGCTCCGGCTCACGCATGGTTCCGCATCCTGGGAACGAATACAGAGCCGGCCTATTTCAACCGGTGGAGGGGGCTGAAGCCCTCGTCCGCCGTTTCTGGCTGCCTGCCATTTTCTCGTGATCTCGTACCGCGATCTTAACCTGGGTTCAGAAGGTTTCCCTGATAATGAGCGGCAGGCGCGCCACCGGCGCTGCACTTGCGCAAACGAGCGAACAAAGGCATGAACTGGGGAGAGATGTTTTTTCGGGACTGGGAGGGGATCGCCCGCACGATAATCGTCGGCGCATTGGCCTACGCCGCTCTCGTTCTCTTTCTGCGGATATCGGGCAAGCGCACCCTCGCGAAGCTGAACGCATTCGATCTGGTTGTCACCGTCGCTCTTGGCTCCACGCTTGCCACCGTACTCTTGCAGAAATCGGTTGCCTTGGCTGAAGGTGCGACTGCATTGGCCTTATTGATCTTCCTGCAATTTTTGGTCGCCTCCCTCTCGGTGCGGTCGCCACGATTTGCAAGGCTCGTCCGGTCCGAACCGACGCTGTTGGCAAGACACGGCGCTTTCTGCGAAGCCGCAATGAGGCAGGCGCGAATAACCGAGGATGAAGCGTTGAGCGCGGTCCGCTCCTCGGGCGGAAGACAAATCTCCGATGTGGAGACCCTTATTCTTGAGAGCGACGGGACTATCAGCGCAAGCCTCAGACGATCACCCTGATCAGTCCGGATGATTGCCTGAGCCTCATAATCAAGCTTGTTCGGCCGACGGGTGTCCGCCAGATACTCAGGGCGAGCCGGTTATTTCCCGCCTTGTTCGCGCTCGATCGCCTTGGCCCGATCCCAGTAAACGCCCATTTCGTCGAGGCGCATGTCTTCGAGCTTGCGGCCTTCCTCCGCCGCGCCCTTCACGACCTCGCCCATGCGCCGAACGAACTTCGTGTTGGCCGAGCGCAGCGCCGCCTCGGGGTCGATATCGAGCCGGCGCCCGAGATTGACGACGACGAACATGAGGTCGCCGAATTCCTCGAAGCGACGCTTGTCGGTTTCGGGGCCGGGGGCTGCCGCGACTTCCGCGCGAAGCTCCGCTAGCTCTTCGTCGACCTTGTCGAGCACGGGCGCGACAGTCGGCCAGTCGAAGCCGACGCGGGCCGCGCGGTCCTGCAACTTCAAGCTGCGAAGGAGTGCGGGAAGGCCCGCGCCGATACCGTCGAACAGATCGCGCGTCGCCGACTCCGCCGCCGCTGCGTCGGCCGTTCCCCGCCGAACGGCCTTCGCCTTGCGTTCCTCGGCCTTGATGGCGTCCCAAGTCGCCTTTGCGTTTAAAGTCGCCTTCGCGTTCAAAGTCGCCTTCGCGTCGCCGCCGGTGCCTTCGAAAACATGCGGATGACGGCGGATGAGCTTCTCGCTGATCGAGCGTGCAACATCGGCGAAGGCGAAATGCCCGGCCTCCTCGGCCATGCGCGCATGAAAGACCACCTGCAACAAGAGGTCGCCCAGTTCGTCCTTGAGGTCGTCCATGTCGCCGCGCTCGATGGCGTCCGCCACCTCATAGGCTTCCTCGATCGTGTAAGGCGCGATCGTGGCGAAGCACTGCTTCACGTCCCACGGGCAGCCGCTCTCGGGATCGCGAAGGCGCGCCATGATCGCAATGAGCCGCAAAAGCTGCGCTTCGGCAGAAAACGCGTCCTGCGCGTCCTCATTCGCCTGCGTTTCCGATTCGTTCGTCACGCTTCCTCCGCGCTCAAGAGCGATTGACGGTCAAGACCAAATCACCCTAGGGTTTATATCCTTCGGCAAAGGCCGTGCAAGGACGCGTCATGCGGCTCGTCGCAACCATCTTCCGCTTTTTTTACCGGGCGGTCACGCGCTGGCGGGCGCTTTTTGCCGCGCCGACGGCTTCCTTGCGACTTGTATCGCCAAGCCCTGTCGTCCCGTCGCCGACAGGCGCCCTGGACGATCAGGTTGCGGTCATATTGATTGTCGACGCGGCGCATATCGTGGCGCTCATCCGAACGCGTCGCCATCCCCGGCGCCTGAACGCCGCCTTGCGCGCTCCCGTATCCTTACGGATAGCCGGGCCGCAAACCTCTCCAGCCCGCTTTTTCTTCGGTCCTTTCGCCATCGGCCCCCCTTGGCGGCAAAGGAAATGGACCGCCCGCTTTCTCGCGTTCGCCGTTCGTTCCTTGCCCGCCGCCCGAGCCGCGTCAGCGCCGGGTTTTTGACCGCGAAGGTCCGGCTTGCGGAGCCCACGCCAAACAATTGATTTCGTCCCGGCAATCGTCGCCAGAGATGGTTCGAACGATAAGGGAGGTTTTGCGCCCGTTTTTCGGATTGCCGAAACGCGGATGGTGGCGTTTGTCCCCGTGGTGTGGCGGAGTTCTCGAAAAGTTCTGTCTGCGGAGTTCTTCGGGCGCATTTTAATGAACTTCGCGCCGTTCTATTGACACCCTATTTCGCAGCGCGGTCGCCGGGAAAAGTCAATCGGAGCAAAAGTTTCGCTGACGCTCGTGGAGACTATCGAGATCGCGGGCTGGAACAGATGGCGAACTTGGGCGCCTCGTCACGCGCCGTTTCGAGTCGCGTCCCAACTCAGCCTAAACATGCACGCCACAGACGCCGCGAGGGTGACCCCGCAGCCGCTGAGGCTGTCACGGCGAATTTGCCGCCCGGTCGACGAACAGGCCCGCCGGGGCCGCGCCGCTAAACTTTCCATAATGCATCTTATGCGAATCACACGGAGCGGGTCGGATAGACAGTTTCCATAAGCCGACCGTCAGCCGCCATCGGCCCGACTCCGACATCTGACCGCCATAATGACCGCCGCATTGTTTAGCTACGAATGGGGAATGATTCACAAACGCATCACTCTCGTCGAAACCGAAGTCGGCGACTTTCCGAGCTTCAAAAGCGAGCTTCAGACAGCATTCGCTGTGGCCGTGGTTGATGAATACGGCCAACTGCCGGATGGCCCTATTCCGTCTGACGCCGATCTCGACGCCGCCATGGGCGCGCCAGACGCCGTGGTGCTCCGCATCCAATTCGATCATCGGCCGATAGGAGGGGCCGTCCTGTCGATCAATGAAGAGACTAAGCACAATTCGCTCGGGCTCTTCTTCCTTTGCCCAGAGAAACACGGGCGTGGTCTTGGGTACTTGGCTTGGGAGGCCATCGAGCGCCGCTACCCGGAGACGCTCGTCTGGCATACGCACACGCCATATTTCGAAAAAAGGAACATCCACTTCTACGTGAACAAGTGTGGTTTCAAGATTGTCGAATTCTTCAACGACCGCCACCTAGATCCACACGGGCCGAATTCGAGCGAATTCCCGGGCGCTGACGAGGGATTCCGTTTCGAGAAGATCATGAAAGGTTAGTAGGCCGATATCGGGTCATGAACGCGCGCGAGTAGTCGCTTCTTGTGGTTCGCCCCTGACCTTTGATTCTCGAGGCATTCCCTGGCCGCAGACGGCGTGCGAGTCAGCGGCATGCAAACCGGCGTCACCCCCTGACCTCCAGGCCGCAATCAATCGCTGCCTCGACGACCCCGCCGCTCAGGCCAAGCCCAAGCCCTTCCAATGGGTCGCCGATCCCGACAAAATCATCGCCGCCGTCAGGCGCGGGCGCCAAGCGTTAGATTCGATGCACTAGCTCTCGGCAGACGACGTCTCGTGGAATTTCTCCGAAAACCGATCCAGCAGCCGCACGCCATAGCCCGATCCCCAGCTTTGGTTGATGTCCGTGGACGGCGATGCCATTCCGGTGCCGGCAATATCGAGGTGCGCCCAGGGCGTGCCGTTCCGGACGAAACGCTGCAAGAACTGCGCGGCGGTGATGGAACCTGCGTCGCGGCCGCCGAGGTTCCTGATATCGGCAAACTTCCCGTCGATCAGCTTGTTGTATTTCTTGGAAAGCGGCATGCGCCACGCGAGTTCGCCTGAGTCTGCACCGGCGTCGGTAATCTCGCTTGCGAGCTTGTCGTCGTTCGAGAATAGCCCCGCATATTCCTTGCCGAGCGCGACGAGGATTGCGCCCGTCAGCGTGGCAAGCGTGATCATGAGCTTCGGTTCGAGGTGCTCCTGTGCGTACCACAGGAGATCCGCCAGCACGAGGCGGCCTTCGGCGTCGGTGTTGAGGATCTCGATGGTCTGGCCCGAGGCCGAGGTAACGATGTCGCCGGGGCGCATGGCCGTGCCGCTGGGCATGTTCTCCACGAGACCGACGATGCCGACCGCGTTCACGGGCGCCTTGCGCAGCGCAAGGGCGCTCATCGCGCCCGCAACCGCGGCCGCGCCAGCCATGTCGCCCTTCATGTCTTCCATGCCGGGGCCGGGCTTGATGGAGATGCCGCCCGAGTCGAAGCAGACGCCCTTGCCGACAAACACGATATTGCCCGCGTCCGCGGAGCGACCGGCGGCGCCGTTCCACCTCAGCACCACCACCGATGTCGGCTGCGCACTCCCCTGCCCCACCGCCAGCAATGCGTTCATGCCGAGCGACTTGAGCTTCGGTTCGTCCAGCACCTCGACCGTCAGTCCGAGCGCTTCGAGCGCGCGCAGCCGCGCCGTGAATTCGGGCGGCGTCAGAATATTCGCCGGTTCATTCACCAGATCGCGCGCGAGATACACGCCGGAAAGCTGCGCCTCGGTGTGTTCGAGCTTTGCCGTAAGCTTGCTTCCCCAGCAGGAAAAGATCGCAAGCTTCGGCGGCGCGGGGTCTTCGTCGTGCTCGTCTTCGCCGCCTTCCGTGCTCTTGGCGGCTTTCGACTTGTATTTCCTGAAGGTGTAGCTCCTGAGGCCGAAACCTTCCGCAAAGCCGAGCGGTGCGTCTTCCGGCAGGTGATCGACGCCCGCGAAAACAACGTCGACTTCGGCGGCCTTCTTCGGCAGCTTTCCGCGCACCAAGCCGCCGAGGTCCATCCAGTCGCGATGTGTCAGCGTCTTCGCGTCGCCGATGCCGACGAGGAGGAGGCGCGACGCCTTGAGGCCGTGCGGGGCGAGAATCTCCAGCAAATTCCGTCGCTTAGGCTTGAATTCCGCCACCTCGATCGCGCGCGAGATCGCGCCCGCGCTTGCCTTGTCGAGCCGCTTGATCGGAGGCGGCAGATCCTCTCCCGCCGTCACGAAATAGACCGCGGTCGAGGCCTTCGGCTCCGGTTGCAGCGAGGCGAACGAAACGGCTGGAAGTTCTGTCATCGAGTGAGCGGGACCGTGATGGCGGGAAATCGAGATTGAAAAGTGTACAGGAAACGCGCGGACTTGCAAAGTCCGGCTCGATACGAAACATCGCTCGAAATCGCGCCGAAAATGCGCCATGAACCCGTGCGTAGTGAAGGGTCTGATGCTGGCTCGAACTCGTTGCCACCGGCAAGTGCCGCAACACCGTGCGCGTGTGTCGAGCGAAGCCGGAGCGTGATCCGCCCGTGGAGTGATCGTGAATGCTGATTAGCCGGTATATCTTTCGTCAGACGGCGTCGGCGCTCATCATGATCCTGGTTTCGCTGACGCTCATCGTCTGGCTGACGTCGCTCCTGCGCGAGATCAAGCTTCTCACCGCGCAAGGCCAGACGTTCCTTCTGTTCCTCCAGATCACCGCGCTCGCGATCCCAAGCCTGATCGTTACCGTGGCGCCCGTCGCCTTCCTGATCGCCGCGCTTCACAGCCTCAACCGCCTCTCCGGCGACAGCGAACTCATCGTCCTTTCGGCCGCGGGCTCTTCGGTGTGGCGGCTGCTCTCGCCCTATCTGTTCCTCGCCGTGGTCGTCTCGATGTGCGTTTTGACCGCGAACCTGTTCGTATTGCCGAAAGCCGCGCGGCTCCTCGGCGATACCGTCTCGCAGGTTCGCGCGGACGTGCTTTCGCAGGTGCTCCAGCCGGGCGAGTTTTCCGACTTCGAGCCGGGCCTCACCTTCCATATGCGCGCGAAGAGCGACGACGGCGAGCTTCTTGGCGTCGTCGTGCGCGACGAGCGCGATCCGAAGTCGGTGACCACCGTCATCGCGGAGCGGGGGCAGATCATTCAGGATGGCGGGCGCGCCTCCATGATCCTTCACGAAGGCAAGATCATTCGCCAGCAGGCCGAGAAGACGTCCGCGCAGGTTGTGGACTTTACGAGCTACGCTTTCGACATCGGCGATTTTTCAGAAAAGAAGGGGCCGCGCGAAAGGAAACCCCGCGAGCGCGATATCGGCGAGCTACTGTTTCCCAGCGCGGAAACCGTCGCCTACAAGAATAACAAGGTGTCTTTCCGCTCCGAAATCCACGAGCGCTTCTCCGGGGCGCTTTATCCGATCGCCTTCGCCATCATCGCCGTCCTGTATCTCGGACGCCCGAAAACCACGCGCGAGGGCCGTGCCGGCAATCTGTTCACGGCGTTCACGCTTGGCGCCGCGATCCGTATCGCGGGGATCGCGGGCGTGAATATCGTCGGCAAGAAGGCGTGGGCGCTCGGCCTGATCTATGGCATACCCCTCGCTGTTATCGTGGCGGGGCTCGTGATGCTGCGGTTCGATATCCGCGCGCCCGTCATTTCGCTGCCGAGCCTGCGTCTGCCGTCATTCCTGAAACGCGGCGGTTCCGCTTCCGCGACGTCGGCGTCATGAGGACACTTGCGCGATGATGATCTTCACCACAGTCGGGCGCTACATGGCGAAAAGGTTCGCCATCACCATCCTCGGCGTCTTCTTCGTGACGCTGCTGCTGATCTTTTTCGTGGACTTCGTCGAGGTGCTCAGGGCCGGCGCGCGAAAGGACGCGAGCGCGGGCGCGCTCGCGCTGGTGACGCTGCTGCGCATCCCCATTTTCGCGGAACTTACGCTGCCCTTTGCGATCCTGATCGGTACGATTGCCGCGTTTCTCAGTCTCAGCCGCACCTCGGAACTGACGATCATGCGGGCCGCCGGTCTATCCGTTTGGCAGTTCGTTCAGCCCGCGCTCATCGTCGCGATCGTTTTCGGTGTCTTCGCGGTGACGGTTTACAATCCCGTGGCGTCCGCCATGAAGGCCAAGTCCGAGAAGATTCAGGCCGAGATTTTTCAGTCCGAGAAGTCTTTCGCGACCTCGCGCGGAACCGGCTCCTGGCTGCGTCAGGAAAGCGTCGACGGGGCGACGATCCTGCACGCCAAAACGTCCGCCGACAGAGGGCTGACGCTGGCTGGCGTGACGCTGTTGCAATTTGATCCCGCCAACAGATTTTATGAACAGATTCAAGCGAGCAAGGCCGAACTGCGGCAAGGTTACTGGCGGCTTGAAGACGTAACAGTGCAAAGCTCCGGCGAGGCTGTGCAGCACTATAATGAATATTTTATCAGTACATATCTGGGTGCTGCCCAGATCATGAATAGCCTTGGATCCCTTGAAACCTTGTCGTTTTGGGAGCTTCCCGGATTCATTGCATTTGCGCGGAAGGCCGGTCTGCCGACGACCCAATATGAACTGCAATATGAGCTGTTCCTCGTTCGCCCTCTTCTTATGGCCGCGATGGTGTTAATCGCTGCAACCTGTTCGCTGAAAGCCTTTCGTTTTGGCAAAATCCAAACTATGGTTCTGACGGGATTAACCGGGGGGTTCGGTTTTTTCATATTCTCTGAACTTTCGCGAAAGGTGGGCGCGTCGGGTCTTGTTCCTGTTACGGTGGCGGCTTGGGGACCGGCGCTTGTCGCCCTTCTCCTTTCTGCGACCGTCCTTCTTTATCAGGAGGATGGATAGGCACGGCAGAGGTGTGGAATGGCCGGGGGGCTTGAGAGTGGCGGTTTTCAGTAAGAGAGCGGCGAGCGATGCCTAGCAAACTGCTGGCGGCGGTATTGGCGTGCCCGATATGCTTGGGCAGCATCGCGCATGCGCAGACGCCAAGCAATCAGACGCGCGGTGGTGAAACCACCGTGGCCAAGAAGGTGTCGCCCGACAAGGCGTCGCCGTTGCTGCTTCAGGCGGACGACCTCGTTTACGATCACCGCAACAACCGCGTGATCGCCCGCGGGAGCGTCGAAATCTATTACGACGAAAACATCCTGCTCGCCGACGAGGTCATCTACGACAAGTCCTCGAATACGCTGACGGCCATCGGCAACGTCCGGCTCAAGGAGGCAGACGGCGCGGTCGTGAACGCCGAACGTCTGACACTCAGTTCGAATTTCCGCGACGGTTTCATCCGATCGATGAAGGCGTTGACGCAGGACGACAGTCGCATCGCGGCATCGAACGCATACCGCAAGGACGGAAAGACCGTCTATGAGAACGGCGTGGTGACGTCCTGCAAGCCCTGCGAGGCCAATCCCGAGCGTCCGCCGATCTGGCGCATCAAGGCGACGCGCGTCATCCAGGACAAGCAGGATCAGAACATCTATTTCGAAGACACCCGCTTCGAGCTTTTCGGCGTCCCGATTGCGTGGCTGCCGTATTTCTACGTCCCCGATCCGAGCGTGAAGCAGCGCTCCGGCGTTCTCGCGCCTCAATATCGGCACGACACGACGACGGGTTACGCGCTGACGGTGCCCTATTATTACGCGATTTCGCCGAATTACGACCTGACGCTGTCGCCTACCTTTACCACAAAGGCCGGCTATCTCATGCAGGCCGACTGGCGGCAGCGCCTGTGGAACGGCGCATACGAAGTGAAGTTCGCCGGTGTCTATAACGATAATGCGAACGATTTTGCTCGCCAGCGCGACTGGCGCGGCAGCTTCGAGACGAAGGGCGAGTTCGAGCTGAACAAGTTCTGGAAAGTAGGCTGGAACGCGATCCTCGAAAGCGACGACACATTCCGCCGCTTCTACCACATCGATAGCATTTACTCCACAGAGCGCGTTTCCAGCGTCTATCTCACCGGGATGGGCGAGAGAAATTACTTCAACATGTCCGTGAGCCGCTACGGTAATCTCGGCGGCCAGCCTTATGATTACTCGACCGGGGATTATTTGAGCAACACCGGAGCGTCGTGGGCGTATCCGAGCATCGACTACAACTATGTCCACGACAAACCGGTGTTCGGCGGTGAACTGAAGTTCGATGCGAATGTGGTTGCGCTGTCGTCCGATGAAAGGCGAACCTTTACGGGCAGTGTCGTCAATCCCTATTTCGACCGCACCGACCACATCGTGACCTCGGCGGAGTGGCGGCGGACGCTGACTGACGACCTCGGCCAGCGCTTCACGCCCTTCGTCTTTGGGCGCGGAGACATCTACAACGTATCAAGCTTCAAGGACGTGAGCGGCGACGCCGGCGACAGCGACACCTTCACCCGCCAGATGGTCGGCGGCGGCCTCGACTATCGGTATCCCTTCGTGGCGCATACCGACACGGCCTCGCACGTCATCGAACCTGTGGGTCAGATCGTCACGCGCACCCATGTGGCGAACAACGACAGAATGCCGAACATCGACTCGCAGAGCCTCGTTTTCGACGACACGCTGCTGTTCGACATCAACAAGTTTTCCGGCTACGACCGGATCGAAACGGGCACACGCGCCAATGTGGGCGTGCAGTACACCATGCAGACCTATAACGGCGTGAGCGTGCGCGCCGTTGGCGGTGAAAGCTTCCAGGTCGCCGGGAAAAACTCCTACGACCCATCGACCGGCCTCTCTACTACGCGGTCGGATTATGTGGTCGGCGGCTATGTCGATTACCTCAACATGTTCCGCTTCGTGACGCAGTTCCGCCTCGACGAGAGCGACTTCGCCGTCGCGCGCCAAGATTACAGCGCGCAGGTGAAGCTCGGTATCTTTGAAGGCGCCCTGAGCTACGTGGCCGTGTCGTCGCAGCCGCTCCTCGGCTTCGACTCGCCTCGCGAGGAGGTCGCCGGCTTCGGAGCTGTCAAGCTTACCGACGAATGGACCGTTTTCGGCGATGCGCGCTACAACCTCGAACTGTCGCAATTCGTTCGCAACAGTGTGGGCGTCCAGTATGCGGACGAGTGCTTCATCTACTCGGTCACCTATCAGCGAACCTTCGTGGAATACGCCGACCTGAAGCCCGACACGTCCGTGATGGTCCGCATCGGCATCAAGGGCTTCGGCCAGCAGACGACGCCGAGCTCGATCGGGGATCTGTCGCCAGAGGCCGCCGCGTTCCGCTAGTTCAGCCTGCGTTAAAGCCAAATAAAGCGCCGCCTGCGGACAGGATCGCAGAACCAGGCGGGGGTTTTATGGCATTGGCATGCGCCGGCTTGCCCGCCACGATCCGCTCCGCTATACACCGCCCTGTAAGATTCGCACCGTCGGCACTACATCCGACGAAAGCCAACATCCCGACCAACCCGAAAAAAGAGCGAGCACATGGCCGTCGAGCGCACCCTTTCCATTCTGAAACCCGATGCCACCGAGCGTAACATCACCGGCAAGATCAACGCCGTCATCGAGGACGCGGGCCTTCGCATCATCGCGCAGAAGCGCGTGAAGTGGGATGCGGGCGACGCGGCTTCCTTCTATGCCGTCCACAAGGAGCGCCCGTTCTACACCGACCTCGTTTCCTACATGACGTCCGCGCCGATCGTGGTTCAGATCCTCGAAGGTGAAAACGCGGTCGCGAAGTATCGCGAGATCATGGGCGCGACGAACCCCGCCAACGCTGCCGAAGGCACGATCCGCAAGCTGTTCGCCGAGAACATCGAGCGCAACTCCGTGCACGGCTCCGACAGCGCGGACAACGCGGCGCAGGAAATCGGCCTCGTCTTCCAGGAAAGCGAAATCGTCGGCTGACCAGGCCGCATCACAGCCAGACGCGTCGAAGGCCGGGCATGTCCCGGCCTTTTTTTCAACGTGGAGCCCGTGTTCCGCTCGCCCATTGCGCGAGTTGATTCGTCTTTCCCGCTTTCCGCGACGCCTTCGTTAAGGTAAAGTTAGTTTGTTGAATGGGAGAGGTAACATGCGGGAAAAGACCTTTGAGATTCTTGCCGGTCGTTGCGGCGATGGCGGTTGCGGGTGCGGCTGCCCAACCATCATGCAGAGCGGCGACGATGTGGTGATCGTCGGAGACGCGGCCTCGCGGCTGATCGAGGCTGCCTCGGTGCGGGAGCGGATCGGCGCGGGCGAAGCGGCGGTTGTCATCCCTCGCGCCCTTCTGGTCGAGGCGCTTGAAGCCCTCCGCGCGAAAGACACGGCGTAGCGACGCCGAATGCGGTAGCTTCGGGCATCCCGCGCTGCTCATGATATGTAAATCGCCGGAGCGTGCGGCTAGCGCGTCATCCCGGACGCTGTCGCCACACGCGTCCAGCCAAAGGCGCTATGCCCGCGCGTCGAGTTCGCGCACCGCCGCCGCGTCGCGCGCCGACAGCTCGGGATAGGCCGGATCGCTGCCGATATCGTCGGTGATGCGCCAGGAGCGTGCGCATTTCCGCCCCTCGGCGCGCTTCGGCACCACCGCCACGCCCTCAATCTCATCGAGCGTGAACGCGCCCTCGGGTGCGTCGCCCGACTTGATCGCAAAGCCGCTCGTGATAGCGATCTCGGCCCAGTCGGCGGCCTTCGCCACCGCCGCAAGCTCCTTGTTGCCGATGTAGATGTCGGGCGCGGCTTCGAGGCTCGACCCGATGCGCTTCTCGCGCCGCTCGATCTCAAGCGCGCCCGTGATGACGCGGCGGACGGCGAAGATCTTCTCCCACTTGTCGCCCAGCGTCTCGTCGCGCCAGTCCGCCGGGATGGCGGGGAAGCGGCTCAGATGCACCGAGCCTTCAGCCTCCGCGCCGTGCCGTGCAAGCCACGCCTCTTCCGCCGTGAACGGTAGGATCGGCGCGAGCCACGCGGTCAGCGCGTCGAACAGCGTGTTCAGTACCGACAGCGCCGCGCGCCGCTTCTCGCTCGAATGCGCCTCGCAATAAAGCGTGTCCTTGCGGATGTCGAAATAGATCGCGGAAAGGTCGTTCGAGCAGAACTCGGCGAGCACGCGATATGCCTTGCGGAAGTCGAAAGCGTTGTAGGCCGCGCGAAGCTCCGCGTCGATCTCAGCCACGCGATGGAGGATGTAGCGCTCAAGCTCCGGCATGTCGGCGACGGCGATGTCGTGCCCCGGCTCGTAATGCGCGAGATTGCCGAGCACATAACGCAGCGTGTTGCGCAGCTTGCGATAGGCATCGACCGCCGACTGGATGATCTGCGGGCCGATGCGCAGATCCTCGGTATAGTCCGACGACAGCGCCCAAAGACGCAGGATATCCGCGCCCGACTGCTTGATGATGTCCTGCGGCGCGACCGTGTTGCCGAGCGACTTCGACATCTTGCGGCCCTGCTCGTCATTGACGAAGCCGTGAGTGAGCACCGCGTCGAAGGGCGCGCGGCCGCGCGTGCCGCATGCTTCCAGCAGCGAGGTGTGGAACCAGCCGCGATGCTGGTCCGAGCCTTCGAGATAGAGATCGGCGGGCCATTTGAGATCGGGCCGCTTTTCGAGGACGAAGGCGTGCGTGGAGCCTGAATCGAACCAGACGTCGAGGATGTCGCGCACCTGCTCCCACTCGTCCGGGTTGGCGACGAGGCCGTCGAGGAAGCGCGTCGCGGCGCCGTCCGCGAACCACGCATCCGCGCCCTCGGCCGCGAACGAGTCCACGATCCGCGCCTGAAGCTCCGCCGCGCCGTTGAAGCCCGCGTTCGGAATGACCTCGCCCGTTTCCTTGTGGACGAAAACGGTGATCGGCACGCCCCACGCACGCTGGCGGGAGATGACCCAGTCAGGGCGGTCGGCGACCATGCCGCCGATGCGGTTGCGGCCCTGCGGCGGCACGAAGCGCGTGTCGTCGATGGCTGCGAGCGCCAGCGCGCGCAAAGTTGCGTCCTCTCCGGCGGCGACTTCGCCCGGCACGGACAACGGCTTGTCCATCGCGATGAACCATTGCGGCGTGTTGCGGAAGATGACCGGCGCCTTCGACCGCCAGGAATGCGGGTAATCGTGCTTGTGGCGCGGGTTCATGGACGCGAGCGCGCCGGCCGCTTTCAGCGCCTCGACCACGGCGGCATTCGCGTAACTCGTATCGTCGAGCTTGCCGAAGCTGCCCTTGTCGTCGACCACGCGCTTCGGATCCGCGCCGCCGAACAGGCCGACATGCGCGCGATAAAAGCCGTCGGGGCCGACCGTATCGGGAACCGTGGTGTCGATGCCCGCCGCCGCGATTTCGCGGCCCTTCGCCATCCAGATTTCAAAGTCGTCCGCGCCGTGGCCGGGGGCGGTATGCACGAAGCCTGTCCCCGCGTCCTCGGTGACGTGATCGCCTTCGAGCAGCGGCACGCGGAATTTGTAGCCCTCGCTCGCGTGGAACGGATGCGCCGCGACAAGGGCGGCCGGATCGACCTCGTCGACAAGCGTCCATTCATCGACGCGCGCCGCCTTGAAGAAATTCTCCGAAAGCGACTTCGCGAGGATGAAGCGCTCGCCAACCTTCGTCCAATTGTCCTCGGGCGCTGCCGTCACCTCATAAAGGCCGTAGGCGATTCGGCGCGAATAGGAGATCGCGCGGTTGGCCGGGATCGTCCACGGGGTCGTGGTCCAGATGACGATGGACGCGCCTTCCGCCCCTTCACCCCTCGTGACAGGAAACTTCACATAGATCGCCGCGCTCGCATGCTCGTGATATTCGACCTCGGCCTCGGCGAGCGCGGTCCGCTCGACCACCGACCACATCACAGGCTTCGAGCCGCGATACAGCAGCCCGTTCATGGCGAATTTCATCAACTCGCCCGCGATGGTCGCCTCGGCCTCGAAGGCCATGGTGGAGTAATGGTTCGGCCAGTCGCCCTCGACGCCGAGCCGCTTGAATTCGGCCATCTGCACGCCGATCCACTTCGCGGCGAACTCGCGGCACTGGCGGCGGAATGAGTTGACGGGCACCTCGTCCTTGTTCTTGCCTTTGGCGCGGTACTGCTCCTCAACCTTCCATTCGATGGGGAGGCCGTGGCAGTCCCAGCCCGGCACATAGTTCGCGTCCTTGCCCTGCATCTGCTGCGAGCGGACGATGGCGTCCTTCAGGATCTTGTTAAGGCCCGTGCCGATGTGGATGTTGCCGTTGGCGTAGGGCGGGCCGTCATGCAGCACGAATTTTTCGCGGCCCGCCGAGTCCTCGCGCAGGCGCTTGTAGAGGCCCATCTTTTCCCAGCGGTCGAGAAGCTTCGGTTCGAGGTTCGGCAACCCCGCCTTCATGCCGAAATCGGTCTTCGGCAGAAACAGCGTCTTCGACCAGTCGCGCCCACCTTGCGCTCCGGCATCGGCGTTCTTCGCCTTGGCGGAAACGCCGTCCTTCGCCGGGCCGTTTTTCGTCGGCCGGGCGGCCTCGTCTTTCTTCGTCATCGAATAGCCTAACGCGGCGCGTGCGCCGCAGGTCATGGAAAATTGTTCCTAGCATTAGAGCGAACGCAAAAGCGCGTAAAGAACGTTGATGCCCTTATTCAGGCGCGCATTTTGCGGGGCGATGCGCGACACCGCAGCAAAGGCGAGCGAACTCGATGCACTTGCTCCAATCGAGAAAAAGAGCGGCCGTGCCGCCCTCCCCTGTCAATAAAGCTGCTTGCGCACAGCCTCGCTCGTCGGATCGCCGGGCACCTCCGGCGGCGCGGGCTGCTCATCGGGCACCGGCGGCGGAACGGGCGCGACCTCGGCGCGGGCCGCTTCGCCCGCCGTCGCCTTCGGCTCGGCCGGTTCGTCCTCATGCGCGGGCTTCGTCTGTTCGGCGCGGATGTCGCCCTTCGGGCGTTCGAGGATCGCGCAGACCCCCATGCCGCCCGCTGTGCAGATCGAAATCAGCCCGCGCCCGCCGCCATTTTCTTCGAGGATTTTCGCAAGCTGCGCGACGATGCGCGCGCCCGTGGCCGCGAAGGGGTGCCCGTAGGCGAGGCTCGATCCCTTCACGTTCAGCTTCGAGCGGTCGATGGAGCCGAGCGGCTTGTCCTTGCCGAGCATCGTCTTGCAATAGTCGGCGTCTTCCCACGCCTTCAGCGTACACAGCACCTGCGCGGCGAACGCCTCGTGGATCTCGTAGAAGTCGAAGTCCTGCAAGGTCAGCCCCGCGCGGTCGAGCATCTTCGACACGGCGACGGTCGGCGCCATGAGAAGGCCGCGCCGGGCGTCCACGAAGTCGATGCCCCAATGCTGGCCGAAGGTGAGATAGGCTTGCGGCTTCAGCCCGTGCGCCTTCGCCCAGTCTTCCGACGCCAGCAGCACGGCGGACGCGCCATCCGTGAGCGGCGTGGAATTCGCCGCTGTCAGCGTGCCGTTTTCCTTGTCGAAGGCGGGTTTCAGTGTGGCGAGCTTTTCGAGGCTGATCTCGGGGCGCAAATTGTTGTCGCGGTAGACGCCCGCCGTCGGCACCAGCAGATCGTCGAGGAAGCCCGAATCGTAGGCGGCCGCCGCGTTCCTGTGGCTCTCGTGGGCAAGCTTGTCCTGATCCTCGCGCGCGATCTGCCATTCCTTCGCCATGAGTTCGCAATGCTGGCCCATGGAAAGGCCCGTGCGCGGCTCCGCGTTGGCGGGCGGGCTGACCGAGATGTCGCCGAGCGAAAAGCCGGAGAGAAGCGACGTCGCCTTGCCCTTCACGGTCTTCTCGCTCGACACCTTGGCGAGCCGCTTCGCAAGCGCGCGCTTCAGCTCGATGGGCGGATCGGAAACCGTGTCCGTGCCGCAGGCGATGGCGCTGTCGATGGCACCGATGGCGATCTTCGCCGCCGAACCGAGCGCCGCCTGAAGGCTTGTGCCGCAGGCCTGGCTCAACGTGACGCCGGGCGTATCTTCGTTGAGCTTCGTGCCGATCACCGCCTCGCGCGTGAGGTTGAAGTCGCGCGCATGGGTGACGACCGCGCCGCCAACCACCTCGTCGATATGCTCGCCCTGAAGACGATATTTCTCGACGAGCCCGTTCAGCGCCGCCGTGAGCAGGTCGAGGTTGGTCAGATCGTCAAAGCCCGTGTTGCCCCGGCAGAAGGGCGTGCGGACGCCGCCGATCACGGCCACCTTGCGCAATGTCTCACCCATGGAAGTCTCCCCGCACATCTGTTGTGGTCTTGGCGCGTGTTGTGGTTTCGGCGCGCCCGCGCCCGCAAGTCTTGTCGCACGTCATCCCGCCGCGTGAACCGGCTCGCCGCCGGTCTTCGCCGCGCCGTTTTCCTTCGCTTTGAGCGACGCGCGATAATGCAGCGGCCCGCCCCGGAACGGCGCGAAGCCCGCGCCGAACACAGCGCCCGCGTCGACGTGATCCGCATCCGCGACCACGCCATCGGCCAGCGCCTTTTCGCTTTCGTCGATCAGCGGCGCGATCAACTCGCGGCCGAGCACCGAAAGATCGGCCTTGGCGAAATTCGGCGCGGCGGCCGGTTTCTCGCGCTTGCCGTCCACCCATTTGTAGAAGCCTTCGCCTGTCTTCTTGCCGAGCTTCTTCTCGGCGACGAGTTGCATCAGCGGGTGGTCGTCCGGCGTCGGCAGTTTCAGGATTTTCGCCACGCTCAACGCCACGTCGAGGCCGACAATATCGACAAGCTCAATCGGGCCGACCGGCATGCCGAATTCTTCCGCCGCCGCGTCGATCTCTTCCTTCGGCGTGCCCTCGGCGAGCTTCTGCATCGCGCCGAACATATAAGGGGCGAGCGTGCGGTTCACGAGAAAGCCCGGCGACGATTTCACGATGAGCGGCAGCTTGCCGATGCGCGTCACGAAGGCCGCGCCGCGCCCGATTTCATCCTCGCGGCTGTCGGCGCCCTTCACCACCTCGACGAGCGGCAGCACGGCGACCGGGTTGAAGAAATGCAGTCCGATGAGGCGCGACGGATCCCGCAGCGCGCTCGCGATGTCCTCGATCTGGAGCGACGAGGTGTTGGTGGCAAGCAGCGCACCCGGTTTCAGCTTCGGCTCGACCTCGGCGAAGACCGCGCGTTTCGCATCGAGGTTCTCGTAAATCGCCTCGATCACCACGTCGGCGCGGTGGATCTGCGCGCCCTGCGGGTCGGCCAGCAGCCGCGCCTTCGCCTTCTCGGCTTCGAGCGGCGAGCGCATGCGCTTCCTGAAGAACGCGTCGGCCCGCTTCAAAGCCTTTTCCACCGCCTCGGTGGAAGTGTCCTGAAGCGAAACTTCCAGCCCCTCCCGCACGCAGACCATCGCAACATCGGCGCCCATGATGCCCGCGCCGATCACATGCACGCGCGCCGGACGCCAGCCATCCTTCGGCGCTTCGGCCTTCAGCATCTCCGAGAGGCGGAACACGCGGCGCAGATTGCGCGATTGGTCCGAGATCATCAGCGGCGCGAAGAATTTCGTCTCGGCGCGCTTCATGTCGTCGAAGCTGCCGCCGTGCTTCTCGAACAGCTCGATGAGCCTGAACGGCGCGGGATAATGATCGGCGCGCACCTTGGCGGCCGTCTCCTTGCGCATGCGGTTTGCGAGGAAGGCGCGCCCCGGCTCGAACAAGAGAAGCGGCTGCCATGCGCGATACGGCTGCGAGTGTGCGTTCTTCAGCACGGCCTTGCGCGCCGCCCATTTCAATTCATGGCGCGTCGGCACGAGTTGATCGACGACACCCGCAGCCCTCGCCTGCCCTGGCCGGAGCAGCTTGCCCGCGAGCATGGGCGGCATTGCGCTCATCGGCCCCGCCTGGCGCAGCCACCGCGCCGAGCCGTTCAGCCCCGGAATGATGCCGAGCTTCACCTCGGGCAGGCCGATGCGTGTGGCGTCCTCGCGCGTCGCGATGCGATAATGGCAGGCGAGCGCGAATTCGAGGCCGCCGCCAAGACACGCGCCGTTGATCGCGGCGACCACCGGCACGGGCAGCGCCTCGATGCGGTCGAACACCGCGGTTCCCGCGCGCACCGCCTCGATCACGTCCTCTTCGGTCTTGAGGTCGTCGAATTCCTTGATGTTCGCGCCCGCGATGAAGCTCTTGTCCTTGCCGGACATGATGACGAGGCCGCGCACGGTGCGATCCTGCGCGCCATGCGCCACCGCTGTCACGATCCGGTCGAGTTCCTCGAACTGTTCGCGACCGAGCGTATTGTGCGACTGACCCTTCACGTCGAAGACGGCCCAGGCGATCTTTTCGAGATCGATCGTGTACTGCCAATGCTTGAGGTTCGCGATATCGGCTGACATGTCCGTTCCTACTCCCTCGTTCGTCTCTCTCCGCGCGAAGCGCGGGCTGCGAGCGGCCCCCGCGCCCGCCTCGGTGTTATTCGGCGGCGGGTGCATCCGCCTTTGCACGGTCGGGCGCGCGCTTGTCCTGCCCCTTTTGCGCGCCTTTCCGGGTCGCACTCGTATAATGCGGCTCAAGCTCGGCGGGCTCGAAATCGTCCACCGCGATCACCTTCGCCACGAGTCGCTCCGCCTCGCGCAACGCATCGGCTTCGGTCGGCGTCAGGATCGCCTTGTCGACCGCTTCCTTGAACCAGTCGTTGCCGAGATAGCGCTTCACGAGACCCGCACGCACGGCCTTGTCGAGCTTCTTGTCCGCGTCCTCGCTGACGAATGTCTTGAGGAACGCCGCTTCGAGAACGCCGGTCGGGTCGTTCTCATCTTTCGACACATAGATGTAGCGCGTAAGACGGTCGCGAAGCTCGCCCGGCTCCAGCACGGCCTGCACAATCTCTTTCGCGAGCGCATCGGACGGCTTCGCCCAGTGGTTGCCGACGGGGAAGACGATTGCGCGCAGGAAGAAGCCGCCCGCCTTCGACGGGTAATTGTCGAAGGCGTCCGAAAGCGCGGCATAGAAGCGATGGAAGGCAGACTTGACGGCGTAGTCGAACACGGGCCGCTCGCTCGGCAGCGCGCCGTCGTCCTCGTAGCGCTTCAACAGGCACGCGATGAAGTAAAGTTCGGAGAGCGCATCGGCGAGCCGCCCCGTGAGGCGCTGCTTCACCTTGAGGCCGCCGCCGAGCGTCATCACCGAGAAGTCGGCCACGAGCGCGAAGTTGGTCGCGGCGCGCTCAAGCTGTGCATAATAGTAAGGCACCGGCGCGTTGATGGGGGACTGGGCGAAAATACCCGCCGTGAGGTTATGGAAGACCGCGCCGAAGACGTTCGAAACGGAAAACGCCGCGTGCTTCTCGAACGCATCCTCGAACGCGGCAAAACCTTGCGCCTGATCCGGATTTTGCGCGGCCTCGATTTCGGAATAAAGGTAAGGATGCGAGCGCAGCGCTCCTTGCGCGAACACGATGAGGCTGCGCGAGAGGATGTTCGCGCCTTCCACCGTGATCGACACCGGCGAGATCTGGAACGCGGCCTGAAGATAGTTCTTAGGCCCGTCGCAGATGCCCTTGCCGCCGTGGATGTCGAGCGCGGCGTCGAGCGCGTGGCGCATGCGCTCCGTCGATTGATATTTCATGATGGCGGAGATGACGGCGGGTTTCGCTCCGGCCGAGATCATGGCAGACGTCACAGCGCGCGCCGCTTCGAGCGTATAGGCCGTTTCCACGATATCGGCGAGCTTCTCCTGAATCCCCTCCATGCGCCCGATCGGGATCGAGAACTGCTTGCGCACGCGGGCATAGGCACTCGTCACGCGCAGAAGCTGCTTCGCGCCCGCCGTGGCCGATGCCGGAAGCGAGATCGCGCGCCCCGCCGCGAGACACGACATCAGCATGCGCCAGCCCTGGCCCACGCGGTCCTTGCCGCCGACGACCCAGTCGATGGGGATGAATACATCCGTGCCGCGCACCGGCCCGTTCGGGAAGGACGAACCCGCCGGAAGGTGCCGGTTGCCTATTTCGACGCCGGGATGGTCGGCGGGGATCAACGCCAGCGTGATACCGATGTCGTCGCCCTTGCCGAGGATATTCTCGGGGTCGAGCAGGTGGAAGGCGAGGCCGACGAGCGTCGCCCTGGGCGCGAGCGTGATGTAGCGCTTGTCGAAGGTGACGCGGATGCCGAGCGTCTCCTTGCCCTGATGTTTGCCCTTTGTGACATACCCCACGTCGCGCATGGCGGCGGCGTCGGACCCGGCCGAGGGGCTCGTCAGCGCGAAGCACGGGATTTCCTTGCCCTTCGCCAGCGGTTCGAGCCAGCGCTTCTTCTGCTCGTCCGTGCCGAATTCTTCGATCAGTTCGCCGGGCCCGAGGGAATTCGGCACCATGACGACGATGGACGCGTCCGGGTTGCGCGACGACACCTTGCCGAGGATGAGCGATTGCGCCTGTGGCGAAAAGCCAAGCCCGCCATGCTCCTTCGAGATGAGCATGCCGAGAAAGCCCTTCTCGCGGATGAAGGTCAGGATGTCGTCGGGGATGCCGTGGCGATTGTGGCGAATGTCCCAATCGTTGAGCTTCTTGCAAAGCTCCTCGGTTTCGTGATCGAGAAAATGCTGTTCTTCGGGCGTGAGCACCACGGGATCGACGGCGCGAAGCTTGTTCCAGTCGGGGCGGCCCGAAAAGATTTCGGCGTCGAAGCCGACAGTGCCCGCGTCGAGCGCCTCCTGCTCGGTTTTCGACACGGGCGGAAGCACGCGCTTGACCGTCTTGAACGCGGGGCGCGTCACCACGGCACGGCGCACCGGCCGCCACGCGAGAAGCCCGAGGGCCACGGCGGGAAGCCAGCCAAGCAGCGCCCAGGTCGAGAAGGAGAGCCCATGCAACTCTCCGCCAAACAGACCGACCTTCCAGAACAGCGTCACCAGCGCGAACCACGCCGCCCACATCCAGAGCGGCTTTCGCAGAATGGCAAGCGCGAAGGCCGCCGCGACCGCGAGGACGATGAACAGAAAGCCGATCATGGCAGATTTTCCTTTCCGGCCGCGGCTTGAGCCGCATGGAGCGGCCCCGTTTCGCTTGGTTTGAACGCGTTCACTTCAAAAAGAGGTAGTCGCCGACCGATGGTATCGCAATGAGCCGCATCCCGCGCCGCCGCGTCAAATTCTCAGGCAACGGAGCATTGTAGAAAATTGGTTGAAAGCTCATTAACTTCCCAATTTCGGCGATCCCGATCGAGGGGCTAACCCCGGATCTATATATCCAGATCCCCTGCCCTCGCGGCGGCGTAACGGTCGCCGACCGCCTTCCAGTTCACCACGTCCCACCACGCTTTCAGGTAATCGGGACGCCGATTCTGATATTTCAGGTAATAGGCGTGTTCCCACACATCGTTGCCGAACAGGACGCGCGTCTCCTTCATCAGCGGCGTGTCCTGATTGGGAGCGGAGGCAAGAGCCAGCTTCCCGTCCTTGTCGACTGTGACAAACACCCAGCCGGAGCCGAAAACCTTCGCGCCCGCGCCATTGAAGGCCTCCTTCAGCTTGTCGAGCCCGCCGAAATCGCGGTCGATGGCGGCCTTCAAATCGCCCTGTGGCTCGCCGCCATCCTTCCCCATCACCTCCCAGAACATCGAGTGGTTGGCATGGCCGCCCGCGTTGTTGCGCACGGTGGTGCGGATCGAGTCGGGAATCTCGTCGAGTTTCGCGAGGATGCGCGAAAGCGGCCACTCGGCGATCCTCGGATGATCCTTGAGCGCGGCGTTCAGATTGTTCACGTAGGCAGCATGATGCTTGTCGTGGTGCAATTCCATCGTCCTGGCATCGATGGTCGGCTCAAGCGCATCGAATGCGTAAGGCAGCGGGGGAAGTTTGAACGGCCCCGAGCTTTGGGCGAGGGAACGGTCGATCATCATCATCATGGAAAAGGCGGCTGCTCCTGTGAGCAAGGCCCTGCGGTTCACGGCGATCATGCTGGCTCCTTTCGGCGTGGCCGGACGATTCTGCTTTCGCTGACAGATCCGATAACGGCGGGAACGACGGGAGGGGTCCGTCGCAGCGGCAAGGTTATTGGGGAAAGATTGCGCCAGACTTCCCCTCCGCGCGGAAAATCGGGCGCGCTCTCTTGGGCTTTCAGGGAGGCCAGCCCAGATTCGGCTTGCGAGGGCTATGTCGGAAAGGGAGGCTGCCAATGCCGTGGAGCGGGCCAAGGACGCACGAAGATTTCGAAGCGGCCGCTCAGACAATCTGGATCGGCCTGCCCGAAGAGTTCCGCGCGGCTTTGGGCGACGTGACGGTCGAAGTGGCCGATTTCGCCGATGCGGAAACGCTCGCCGCCATGGACATTCGCGATCCTTACGACCTGCTCGGCCTGTATCATGGCGTCGGACTGCCGTCGAAAAGCGTGTGGGATCCCGCGCCGTTCCCGGACAGGATCTTTCTCTACCGCCTGCCCATTCTGGATTACGCCCGCCGAAACGGCGAGCCGGTGCGTCGCGTGATCCGCCACGTCCTCATCCACGAGATCGGCCACCATTTCGGCTTCTCCGACGACGATATGGACGCAATCGAATCCGGCCCGTAGCCGCGGTGGCACGCTATCCGGCTGATGGCGCCCCCTCGAAAGGTGGCCATTGCCTGTCCTTCTCCGAGATCAGACCGATGGACAGCGGCCATTCGATGCCGATCAGCGGATCGTCGTGACGGACGCCGCTTGCGCTTTCGGGCGCATAGAACGCGGAAATCAGATAGGAAACCTCGACATCGTCGGTGAGCGTCTGAAAGCCGTGCGCGAAACCCTCGGGGATATAGAGGCGCCTGCGGTTATCGGCGGTCAACTCGAAGCCCTGCCATTTGAGATAGGTCTGCGATGATGGGCGCAGGTCGACGACCGCGTCGAAAATCGCGCCGCGCGTGCATGTCACCACTTTCACTTCGGCGTGTGGCGGCTTCTGGAAATGCATGCCGCGCACCGTGCCCTTGCGAGCTGTCGAAGATATCGAGTGCTGCACGAAATGGGATTCGAGGCCCTTCGCTCCGAATTCGCGCGTGCAGAAAGAGCGGGCGAAAAAGCCCCGTTCGTCGTGGTGGAGCTCCGGGTCGATAATGAAAGCGCCCCCAAGCAGGGCCTGCTGAAAAAGCATGTCTTAAATCTCGGGATTTGGGCGGCGGGTGCGCAGGTTTACCATGAGGACAAGAGAACGGCCACGGTGCCGTTGTTTTTGTTACTTTTGCCGAGTTAGCTAGATGATTAAAATTTGAATGATGAAGGATAGCTCCACAAATGAGGGAATCCGGTTCGGACTCATGTCAGGAATTTACGTGCCGTCTGTGTGGCGCGCCTGTCAGAGAGACCTTCGTAAACCTTGGCATGTCTCCTCTCTGCGAAAGCTTCATTGCGAAAGACGCAGTCGACGCGATGGAGCCATATTATCCGCTTCATGCGCTTGTCTGTCGCGAGTGCTTTCTGGTCCAGCTTCGTGAGTATGTTACGCCCGATGATATCTTTCGAGAATACGCATATTTCTCGTCATATTCGTCGTCGTGGGTGGCGCACGCGAAAGCCTATTGCGAAACGATCGCGAAACGACTTTCGCTTGGGCGTGACAGCCTCGTCATCGAGTTGGCGAGCAACGACGGTTACTTGCTGCAACACTTCCCACCGCTCGGCATTCCTTGTCTTGGCATCGAGCCCGCGATCAACGTGGCCAAGGTTGCCATCGACAAGGGCATCCCGACGATCACCGAGTTTTTCGGTGTGGCGCTCGCCCGAAAGCTCGTCGCGGAGGGGAAGGCAGCCGATCTTGTCGTCGGGAACAACGTTCTCGCCCAGGTGCCGGACTTGAGCGACTTTGTCGCCGGCATCCCCATCGTGCTGAAGCCGGAGGGCGTCGCAACCCTCGAATTTCCGCATCTCGAACGGCTGATCGACGAAAACCAGTTCGACACGATCTACCACGAACATTTCTCCTATTTCTCGTTCACGACCATCCAGATCCTGGCCCGGCTGCATGGTCTGAAGGTCGTCGATGTCGAGCAACTGCCGACGCACGGCGGATCGCTTCGCGTTCACTTCGCGCGCGAGACATCGAGGCGCACGGCGACGAACGCGGTCGCGGCGCTTCGGGCGCGCGAGAACGCCGCGGGCTTCTCGGACATCGGCTTCTATACGGGCTTCGGCGACAAGGTGCAGAAGACGAAGCGCGGCATTCTGCGCTGCCTGAGCGACATCAAGGACGCGGGTGGCCGCATCTGCGGTTACGGGGCGCCGGGCAAGGGCAACACGCTTCTCAACTATTGCGGCATCGGCCCTGACTTCCTCGACTTCACCGTCGACAGGAACCCTTACAAGCATGGCCGCTACACGCCGGGCATGCGCATTCCGATCTTCCCCGTCGAGAAGATCGAAGCCGCGAAGCCCGACTATCTCTTTATCCTCCCGTGGAACCTCAAGACGGAAATCATGCACCAGATGAGCCACATCGCCGACTGGGGCGGAAAGTTCATCGTGCCCATTCCGAACCCGCAAATCGTCGATCCGAAGGACGTCCATTGATGAAAGTTGTTCTGTTCTGCGGCGGACTTGGCACGCGCATCCGCGAATACTCGGAAAAAGTGCCTAAGCCGATGATACCGGTCGGCTCTCAGCCCATCATGATGCACATCATGCAGTATTACAGCACGTACGGGCATAGGGACTTCATTCTGTGCCTCGGTTACAAGGCGAATATCATCAAGGAATTCTTCCTGAACTACAAACCGCAGCTCTTTACGGATTGCGTCGTGTCCAATCATGGCGAGAAGGTCGAATTTCTCACTGCTATGCCCGCCGACTGGTCGGTGTCGTTGATCGACACGGGCATCTGGCGGAACATCGGCGAACGCCTCATGGAGGTGCGGCCGCATCTCATGCACGAGGACATGTTCCTCGCCAATTACAGCGACGGTCTCTCGGACGTCGATCTCGACGACATGATCGACAAGTTCAAGCGGAGCGGCAAGGTCGCCTGCTTCCTCGCGACGCGCCCTCCCCTGACCTACCATCTCGTCGACATGGACGGCGCCGGAAACGTGCGCGAGTTTCGGTCGTCGAACAGGTCCGAAATGTGGATCAACGGAGGCTTCTTCATCATGACGCCGAAGATCTTCGACTACATGCAGCCGGGTGAGGAACTGGTGCTGGAGCCCTTCCAGCGCCTCATCGACGACGGACAGTTGATGGCGTACCGGTATGACGGCTTCTGGCGGTCGATGGACACGCTGCGCGACCGGCAGACGCTGGAAGACATGGTCGAAAAGGGGCAGATGCCGTGGTGCGTGGAGCGCAAGGGCCCCGGCAAGCTGTCGCAATCGTTGTCGGAGGTCTCGCGTGCTTGAGCTTGCGCTTCCGAAGCGACGGCTCGACGTGCTCTGCCTCGGTGCGCATTCCGACGATATCGAGATCGGCGTCGGCGGAACGCTGCTTCACTGGATCGCGAGCGGCGCGGATCTTCATGTACACTGGGCGGTTCTGGCTGCAAACGGTGAGCGCGCCCGTGAGGCGAAAGCGTCGGCTGCGGACTTCCTCACCGGCGCGAAGAAGACCACGGTCGAGGTGCACGCGTTTCGCGACGGCTATTTCGACTACCAAGGCGCCGACCTGAAAGACTGGTTCGAGGGGTTGAAGCGGCGCGTCTCGCCTGACATCATCTTCACGCATGCCCGCGAGGATGCGCATCAGGATCATCGCGCGGTGTCCGGGCTCACCTGGAACAGCTTTCGCGATCACACCATCCTCGAATACGAAATCCCGAAGTGGGACGGCGATCTGCGCCCGCTCAACATGTTCGTGCCGCTTCCGGCGGCGACGGTCGAGCGCAAGATCCAGCTTCTCGACCGTCATTTCGGCTCTCAGCGTTCGAAAGACTGGTTCAACGCCGCCACCTTCCGGGGCCTTGCGCGCCTGCGCGGCATGGAATGCCGCGCCGCGGAGGGTTTCGCGGAAGGCTTCATGGCTCGAAAATCCGTACTCGCCATCGCCTGAGCCGCGACGTCGCTAACGGCTCTGCACCTCGACGCGGGGCGCGCGCGCGAACGGAATGCGGTCGAGCATAAGCTCGGGGCGGTAGCGGAATGTCTCGGGGATCACCGACGAGGCGGAATGGACGGCGAGATAGGCGAGGCACAGGCTCTTTTCGGCCGCGCTCAGATCGGTTTTCCTCAGCATCGACATGTAGTGCCCGAGCTTCACGAGCTGGGCCGACTTGAAGCGGATCGACGGATCGATGCGCGACTGCACCGATGTCTTGCCCATGACGCTCGTCATTTCAGCGTGCATGCGCTTCTTGAAAAGCTTGCCCGGCGCGATGGCGTAACGCCCGTGCAGCGCGAGTTCGGCGAGAAGAAGCTTGTCGGAGCCGAAGAAGCTCTGGTGAAGCACCGTCTTCAGCAGCGTCTCGCGGCGCATCAGCCCATAGATCGGCGCGCACATGATCTGCTTCGCGAGCACGGAACGGAAACGCCGCGTGCGGCTCCCGGAACATGCGCAATCGTCGCGATCAAGTAGCCAGGCTCTGCCGTTCGCCGCGTCGATGCAGGCGTGAAGGTCGCGGTCGTAGGGTAGCGCGCGGCCGTCTCCGCCGACGAGTGCGGTTTCGCTGTGGCTGACCGAGACGGAGGTGTCGTCGCGGATCGCGGGAAAGCACGCCGCGAGGTATTCGGGCTCGTAAAGATCGTCGGCGGCGGACCATTTGAAGTAAGGCGCGGTCGAAAGCTCGAAGACGCGGTTGTAATTCGGGATCAGCCCGATATTCGTCTCGTTGCGGAAGTATTTTACGCGCGCATCGGCGGCGGCGTAGGCGCGGAGCAACTCTTCAGTGCCGTCATCGGACGCGTTGTCCGAGACGACGATATCGAAGTCGCCGAACGTCTGGCCCAACAGGCTGTCCATCAGTTCGCCGACATAGGGCAGCCCATTATAGACGGGAACGCCGATCGAGATTTTCGGCAATGAACGCATCACAAACCTCCGAGACTCGGCAAGATCAATACGCCTTGCGGGAAATGAAGCCGAAGATCGGCGTCATGAGAATGATCTTGATATCGAGCCAGATTGCCCAATTATCGATGTATTCGAGATCGAGCCGGACCCGCTGTTCCATCTGGGACGGCTCCAGCACTTCGCCACGGAAACCGTTGATCTGCGCCCAGCCGGTGATGCCGGGCTTGACGCGGTGGCGCGTGGCGTAATTCGCAAGAAGGCGGGAATAGTAATCATTGTGGGCCAGCGCATGCGGCCTTGGCCCCACGACGGACATGTCGCCCTTGAGCACGTTCAGAAACTGAGGCAGTTCGTCGAGGCTCGTGCGGCGAAGGATGCGGCCGACCCGCGTCACGCGACTGTCGGATTTCGAGGCCTGCACGACCCGCTGCCCGTCCTCCTGCACTGTCATCGAGCGAAATTTCAGCACGTGGATGATCTTGTTGTTGAAGCCGTGCCGACGCTGGCGGAAGAAAACGGGACCGGGCGAGTCCAGTTTGATTGCAATGGCGATCAGAACCATTGCGGGCGCAAAAACGAAAAGCGCGATCGTCGCGATGAGGATGTCCTCGATCTTCTTGACGAAGACGCCCCATTCCGAAATCGGGATTCGCTGCACCCCGATGGCGCCGAAATTCTCGTAACGACGCATCGTTCCCGAAGACAGGTCGAGTTCGCCGAAGTCGGGGACGATGTTCACGTTCACCGGGAGGAGCCGCAGGTGCTCGACAGCCTTGCGCAGCGTGTCGTTTTCGGATGCGGGGAGTGCCACGATCACATCGCTGACCGAGCCGGTCTGGCATTGCATGACGATTTGCTGGAGACAGCAATCGAATTGCGATTTGAGATCGAGCGCCTTGCTTCCGGAAACGATCCGGTCATTGGAGCAGAGCGTATAAACGCCCGCTATGCTGACGGGCCCCCGGCGCTCCTCGTCCTTCAGTCTGGCAATCGTATTTTGAAGCGCCTCGCCTGAACCGATCACGATGACGGCGGTGCGAAGATAGCCGTTTTGCATCAGGCGCCGGTAGGCCGTGCGCCAGCAGACATGCGTTACGAGCAGGATTGCATAAGTGGCGATCAGCCAGCTTGCGAACCAGCCACGCGAGAACAGCGCGCTTACCTTGATCGCGAAAAGGACGAAAAGCGAGAGCCCGAAAGCGAAGGCGACGATCAGGAAGAGGCTGAAATAGCCGCGCCAGACGCCCGGCTTCAGGATGTCCTCGTAATAGTTCTGCCGCCGGAGCCCTGCGAGAAGAGAGACGGCAACGATCAGTATGCAACTCGCGTAGGAGGAAGAGGCTTCTGCATCGAGATATAATGAGATATAAATATACTTGATTAAAATGCCGGACATCACTACCAGAGTAATATCGACCACCATTGCGATGTCTTCAAACATCCTTGGCGTGATCGCCTGGTCCTGCCGCCTGGCAGATGCGACGATTTCCGACGCATCGAACGAATTGGTATGCATAACTCTTGTTGTCGCCTTCTTAATGAAACGTTAGTGTTCTCAATATCGTTTTATCACAAGGCTTCATAAAAGCGATCTGTTCTGTCGATCATGCGCCGGAAATGATCAGTATTATTAATACTTTCATTTTGCAATTTTGATCGCAAGGCAGTTATTCCATTACAGAAAGAATTCATTATTTCATTTCTTTCGACCAGACCCATCGCCTGGCCGCCATGAGGCCAACAACTCGGGCGCCTGCTTGACCTGACCTCCGACGACGACCACATCGCCCGGCCTCACACTTGTTTCGTAATCGGCCGCGATGAATATCTGCCCGCCTTCGGTCTTGCGCATGATCTGAAGCGAGCGCTTCGGCGGCTCGGCCGATATCGTTCGAAACTCGTTCTCCGGGCCTTTGAACTGCTCGACGATCTGTCGAGCCGCTTCGTAAAGCGCCATATTCGACTGGATTCTCTCATCGAGGGCGGTCAGTTCTTCGTCGATCTGGATTTGCCGGCGCAGTGGAACGTCCGTGATGGTCTGCTCGAGTTGTACGAGATCGCGTTGGGCGCGCGATATCAACGCGGCAAGCTCGCGCCGATTGCTTTCGAGCGTCGCGATGTAGCTTTCCACGCTCAATATGTCGGGCCGCTTTGACACGCCTTTGGCAAGAAGACCGTTCAACTCCACAAGATGCGATTTCTTCACCTTCAATTCGTCGTCGAAACGCTTCAACTGGGCGGTGTGATCGGCGATTTCCTGACGCGTCAGGGCGACCTGGCGCCGGCGCATCTCGATTTCGTCCCGCTGGGCTTGCCGCCGGAGGCTCAGGCTTCGCGTCTCTTCCTCGACAAGCTTCCGCGCGGCCTGCTCGTCGACCATGCCGGAGACGTCCGGCGCAAGCTTGATCGACGTTTCGCCGGCTTTCTCGGCGAGAAGCGACGCGCGGCGGACAATCTGATGCTTGGTCTGCTCCTGTATCTCGCGCAACCGCGACGTGTTCTGCGCGACATTGACGAACGTTGCAGGGTCGGAAATCCCCAGTCTGAAGAGGCCGCCCGCCACTGAAACTGCATGGAGCACAGTCATGCCGGGCGTGTAAGGATAGGAACCCGATGTCGTCACGTCGCCGGTGACGAAAACGGGGCGCCACTCGATGACGCTCACGACAACGTTGCCCGCGGCCTTTGCTGCATCCTGCGAAAAGCGCTCGGAGATATTTTTCGTCAGTTCGCCGACGGTTTTTCCAGCAGATTGAAAAGTACCAAGCACAGGCAAGGTAATGGTGCCGTCCGGCTGGATGTTCACTTCGCCGGAAAGATCGATATTGCCGAAAAAGCTGATTTTAAGCTTGTCACCGATACCGAGTTCATCGCGAGCACCAGCCTTCGACAACTGAATTGCGGCTTCGCTGCCATCAGCTGCAAATGCATTGCCCCCAAGGCAGTGGACAACGACGAAAGCGGCAACTAACAATGCCAATTTTCGATACATTTGTACTGATCCTTAAATAAAACTTGTCATATGTTAACCCTTTCGTAGCAACATATACACAAGGTTAACACGCGTATCAGAACTTGTATTGCTACAATTCAGATGCGAAACAGTCAACTCACTAATTCGCAACCACATCACGTGATCCGAGAATGTTCTTTTTCTTTTTTTGACAAAGTCTGTTAAGATGCGTTCCGGTCGGTCGAACTCAGCGCGCCAAAAAGCCCGCTAATATTGGCGAAATCGCAGCCCATGATTCATTCTGGAGAGACGACGCATTTCTCGCCTGAACGGCCGGATGAGACCGCTGTGAAAAGGGACACCAGCGACACTATGGCTTGGTTCGAGGCTGACGCCTTTCACCCGCTCGACATGGCCGAGGCCGCCGACCCGCGCGAAAGCGGGGCGAGCCGTATAGCGGCGTGGCTGGCGTGGACACTTTGCGCGGCGGGCGGCGTAGCGTTCTGGCTCTTCGTGGCTTCTCTCGTCTGGTGATCGCCGCGCCGACCTGTCATGCGTCACCGTTCGCGAATGTTCGACCCGCAATTAAGTATTCGCGATCCAAAATGTGGCGCTCAAGTCTTCACTCGTTTATTCAGGCCGGATGCAACGTCGGTCGCCTCAGCTCAACCGCTATTTGCGTGTGGGCCAAAGACGTGTCGAAGGTTGGCTCGACCCCTTCAGCGCGCGATACATAACGGAACTCATCTTCCTGCTGCGAGAAAGCGGACGATTCGGCCCTTGCGCCGAAATCGGCGTTCATCACGGTCGCCTTTTCATCCTGTTGCACCTCGCGAGCGAAGATCGTTCTGTGGCGATCGACGTTTTCGGCAACCAGCACCTGAACACCGACAGGTCCGGTCGCGGCGACAGGAAGAGATTTCTCGATAATCTTGTCCGTTGGGGCGGCGACCCGTCGAGGGTTGCGATCCTCCAGAAATCCTCGCTCGAAGTGGCTCCGGAAGAGATCCTTTCGTTAGCCGGCCCGATTTCCGTTTTCTCCGTGGATGGGGGACACACCGCGGAATGCGCGCTGAACGATCTGAAACTCGCCGAGGCCACGCTTCACCCCGGCGGCGTGGTCGTCCTCGACGATTTCTTCAACGAGGTCTGGCCCGAAGTCTGTGTTGGCGCCGTTGAGTATTTTATCAACGGCGGCCGTCTCAAGCCTTTCGCCGTGACGCCTAACAAGATCTTGCTGTGCGATCCGGCCTACAACGCGTTCTACCGCACAACCCTGCGCGATCGTCTCCGCCTTTATCACGAGAAGGAGGCGGAGCTTTTCGGCTCCCCCGTGAGCATCATGGGAGTAAGCCGAGTTGGCACGTTCGGCTTGCTGAAGAGACGCGTTGCCGCTTCACCCGCCGGTCCGCTCCTCAAACAGATGAAGAACGTGCTTTGGCGGGCCGGATGAGCCAGCGCCGCACCCTGCTCGGGGTAGACTTTACGGTTTGCGAGCGCAACGAGGCGGTGGCTCGCATCGACCGCGCCTTCGACGACCGCGAACAACTGAAGATTGCGTTCGCCAATGCGCACACGCTCAATCTCGCGAGCGAGCGGCAGGATTTCCGCCGCGCCCTTTCAAGGTTTCTCGTATTCAACGACGGTCTTGGCGTCGATATTGCGAGCCGGGTCAAGTTCGGCTCCCCGTTTCCGGCTAACCTCAACGGCACGGACTTCGTGCCGCATTATCTCGGCGCGACGCGCCACTCCCTCCGTATCTTCTTTCTCGGCAGTGCGCCCGGAGTCGCCGAGGCGGCGGCAAGAGCGCTCGTTCCCCCGGGCTCGCGCCACGATATCGCGGGCTGTCGCCACGGCTATTTCGAGGCCGGTTCGGCGGATGGGGTTTGCGCGAGCATCCGCGCCTCGCGGGCCGATCTCGTGCTCGTCGCGATGGGAAATCCCTTGCAGGAACTCTGGATCGACCGCCACGCCGAAGGGACGTCCGCCCCGGTCTTGATCGGAGTGGGCGCGTTGTTCGACTTCGTTTCGGGGCGGGTTCCGCGTGCGCCGGGTTGGGCGCGGGCGGGCCGTGTCGAATGGCTCTATCGTCTCGCACGCGAGCCGCGCCGCCTCGGGCGCCGCTACATCGTCGGCAACTGGAAATTCCTGCATCGTGTCGCCAGGGACCGGGTGAGCGCGTCGGCCGCTCCTTCAGCCCCCACCGGAGTTTGAATCATGGACTTGAAGGAAAGCCCGGCTTCTTCCAACGCCGGCGACGACACGAAGCTCGAAACGGCGCCCCCTCGCCGACGACACCGCATTCTTCACGTGACGGGCGATTACCCGAACATCAACAAGCCGTTGACCACGCTGGCCGTCAAGAACTTCATCGACGCCAATCCTGACGCGGATCATATCATCGTCACGCTCGACAGAACGTCGCTGCCATGGCGCGCGCGCGTCACGCCCGGCGGAGGCAATGGCGACGCCCGCGTGGTGTCCATCCGCTACTGGGGCCTGCCGCTCGGCGTCCAACTGGCCGCCTCAATGTATCTCGTCGCCCGGCAGATCCGGCGCATCCTGCAAATGAGGGGCGGGGATTTCGACGCCATCCACGCGCACAAGCTCACTTTCGAAGGACTCGCGGGCTACTGGCTCTCCCTCTGGTTCGAGAAGCCGCTCGTCTGCTCCCTGCGCGGCGAGGTGGAAAGCAAGGTTCTCGCAGTCAAGCCGCACTACCGCTTTCTTTACCGGCGCGTCGTGGAGCGCTGCTCGCGCCTCTATTACGTGTCCGCGTGGTATCGCCCGGCGCTGCATAAAGCCTTCCGGCCTTCCCCGGCAAAACAGCGGCTGCTGCCCAATTTCGTGCATCTCGAAAGCATCGAGCCGCACGTGGAAAGCCGCCCGAACGCCTTTGTTTCGGTGCTCTGTTTCGAGGTTTACAAGCGCAAGGGGTTGGACCGCCTTCTGCCCGCGTTCAAACGAGCGCTGAAAACCCACCCCGATATCACGCTCGATCTCGTCGGGCGGGGCACTCCCGAGCGGCTGGCCCACATTCAGAGCCTCATCGACAAGGCGGACCTCGGCGGCAGCGTTCGTCTTGTCGGTCCGGTCGAGCACACGGAGCTTCTCGGACGCCTCGGCGGGTATTCCGGGTTCGTCCTCCCCAGCCGCAACGAGACTTTCGGCATGTCCTTCATCGAGGCGCTGCTTGCCGGAGTGCCGATCGTCTATTCCAGGGGATGCGGCGTCGATGGCTTTGTCGACGGGATCGACGCGGCGGTTCCGGTCGACCCGCGCTCGGTCGCGAGCATCAGCGACGGGATTGTCCGTCTTGCAGCGCATCAGCGCGCATACCGCGACTGGCTTCTCCGCAATCGCGACGAACTCATCGCCCGCTTCGGGCCGACGACTCACATTTCTTTGTATAACACAGACATATCCGTTATAAGTAACGAAGAGAATTCATGAAGTGGATAGTGAAATGATTAAAGCCGGTGAGCAGTTCGAAGTCAGAAGCAAGTCGGAAATCCTCGCGACGCTCGACACGAATGGCGCGCTGGATGGTATGCCATTCATGCCGCAGATGTTCGAATACTGCGGACAGCGTTTCCATATTTACAAGAATGCGTATAAAACCTGCGACACAGTGAGCGGCAAATATATCGGCCTCCACCTCGACGATACCGTGCATCTGCCCATCCGTTGCGACGGTAAGGCCTTCGACGGCTGTCAGGCGGCCTGTTTGCTCTTCTGGCGGACGGCCTGGTTGAAGCCGGTGTCCGAGGCGGGCGACGCCTGCCTGCCCTCGCCTGCGCCCGTCTCGCGCGGGTGCACCGAAGCCGACGTCCTCGCCGCCACTTCGCACGAAGTGGACGGCCGCACACTCTATCGCTGTCAGGCGACGAGCCTTCTCGAATTCACCCGGCCCATGGCGTGGTGGGATGTCCGCCAATATGCGAACGCCTACCGCTCGGGCAACTGGAGCATCGCGCAGGTTCTGCGAGGGCTGACCTATCTCGGCTACACCTACGGCACGAGGGCGCATCGCCGCAAGATCGGCGCGCCCGCGCGCTGGCTGTACAACAAGGCGCGCTTTCTGTGGGGCGGTATCCCCTTCCCTCGCCGTCCCGATCTGTTTCCGCAAAAGAAATCCGGGGCATCGGTGCCCGTCCTGAATCTCAAGCCCGGCGAGTTCGTCCGTATCAAGCCTTTCGAGGAAATTCTCGCGACGCTTGGCAAGGACGGCTCCCACCGTGGCCTCATGTTCGATGCCGAACTCGTCCCCTATTGCGGCAAGGTTTTCCGGGTGAGGACGCGCGTCGAACGTTTCGTCGACGAAACCTGTGGCGAGATGCGCACTCTGAAGACCCCTGCCGTGATCCTCGACGGTGTGGTGTGTCAGTCCAAATACAGCGGCCAGCGCATGTTCTGCCCGCGCGAAATCTTCAGCTGGTGGCGAGAGGCATGGCTTGAACGCGTCGAGCCGATGGTCGTCGCGCAACATGACGATGTCGAGCAAAGGAAGGCCGCCTGAGCTTCCTCGGCGCGCTTCAGGCGATGGGCGCAATCAGACTGTGCTGTTCCAGAAGCTGTGCGGTGGCGAGGACCGTCGCGAAGGGCATGTTCGCGCGCTCGGCGATGTCGAGTAGCGAATGCGCTCCGTCCGAAAGGTTGAGCACCCAAAGCATAGCGAGGTTCTTTTCGCCCCCCTTCGGATCGCCGCCGAGCGCATCGTAGAGCCCGCGCCGACCAAGCTGCGGCTCGCCCTTCGGAAACAGATTGCGATAGGGCCGGTCGTTTTCGATCACGAAAAGCGCTTCGCGCACCAGCGCATAGCTCTCGGCGAGATGCGCGGGCGTGATGAAATCCAGCGTATCGGCGGAAGTGTGATATTCGGGGAAACTCGCATAGCGGCTCCGCTGGAACAGCCCCACCGGGAGATTGAAGCCCGGCGAGCAGAACTGGCGCTCATCATAGCCGTAGGGGAAAAAGTCCACGATTTCCGGGGCGGCGCTGTTGAGAGTCAGCACATGGGCCATGGCGCGGTCGATGGCAGCATCGCCCCGGCGGCTGCGCTTGTAATACGGGCCGCCGCCGTCGCCGACGCAGGACAGCACAAGCCCGTGGCGGATGCGCGAAACGGCTTCCTCGTTGCGAGCGAGCCATGTCAAGGCGCCGATGGTCCCAGGCGCAAACAGGAAGCGGTAGCTGTAGCGCCTTCTCTCACCCGCAAGCTGGCTCGCCAGGAACGTGAGCAGCGCAAGGCCGGAACAATTGTCGTTCGCCATGCCGGGATGGCAGATATGCGCCGAGAGCAGCACTTCCTCGGGCGTTTCGCCCGGCAGATAGCACTCGCCGTAGGTGAGATGGCCGGGCGCGAGATCGGCATCGATGACAGCGCGGTAAAGGCCGTCCGGCAGCGCCTCCATTTGACGATGCGCCATGCAGAAGCCCCAGCGCGGCTCGTAATAGGACGTGCGATAGGGGATGAGATCCGGCTGTTCGGGAAGCGTGTGGATGTGGCGCTTGAGTTCGCCGAGCGGCATGAGTTCGTCGACGGCGACGCTGTAGCTCATCACATGCAGCGGGTTCGCGCGGAAATCGACGATCCGCTCACCGGCTGCGTTTTCTATATGGGCCGCGCGGAGGGTCCATTCGTTCGGAACCGTCCAGTCGCAGGCGGGCGAGCCGCTCCCCACCTCGACCACATCGAGCGGAACATGGCGGCCGAGGCGGCGCAAGGTCTCCCTTACGCCTTCGCCCGTAATGCTGCGGCAAAGCGGAAAGATTTCGGCGGCAATCGCATGGATCGACGTGCCCGCGTCCGCGTCAAAGCCTGCGAATGTGTTGGCCGCCGGTTTCGACGCCTCGCGCACGGTCAGGCCGCCGCCTGTGGCACATGCCTGAGATCGGACGCGAGGATCCCCGACGCGAGCAGCGACTTGATGTGGCCGATGCGCTGATAGCGCGGTCCCTCGAAGTCTTCGAGCGTCAGCCCCGCCTCGCGATAGGACTTGTAAAGTTCTTCCGCGCCCATTTTCGCGTCCCATTCCGCCTTGAAGCCAAGTTCGCGTTCGATCTTGCCGAAATTCACGCGATAGGACCGCGTGTCGGGGCCTGCATCGGCCGCATACTCGACTCGGCAGTTGGGCACGACCTGAGCCACCACCTCGGCAAGGTCGCGGATGCGGTAATTGTGCCCCGTGCTGCCGACGTTGAACGCTTGATTGCAGACCGCGTCGCGCGGGGCTTCGAGCGCGCGCATGAACGCCTGCGAAATATCGCGGATGTGGACCACCGGCCGCCATGGCGTTCCGTCCGACTTCATGTAGATGACGCCCTTCGTCACCGCCCAGGCGACGAGATTGTTCAGCACAATGTCGAAGCGCATGCGCGGCGACACACCGTAGGCCGTCGCGGGGCGGAGAAAGACGGGGCAAAAGCTGTCGTCGGCGAGGGCGCCGATATCGCGCTCGGAGCGGACCTTGGATTGTCCGTAGGCGGTGACGGGATTGAGATCGCCGCTCTCATCGATGAGAGCCTCGCCCGCGCGACCATAGTTGCTGCAAGAAGACGCCATGAGAAAGCGCTTCACGCCTGCCCGCTTTGCCAGTTCCGCGAGGCGCACGCTCGCCTTGTGATTGATCGCATAGGTAATGTCGGGATTGAGGTCGCTCAACGGATCGTTGGACAGCGCGGCGAGGTGAATGACGGCATCGAAGCCTTTGAGGTCTTCCACCTGCACATCGCGCACATCCTTCCGCAGTGTGGGGAAATCGCCGATGCGGCCGCCCGCGGCGTAGGTGCAGCGCTCGTAAAGATCGGCGTCGCAACCCGTCAAGCTGTGGCGGTTGGCGGCAAGCACCGGCGCCATGACGGTGCCGATGTATCCCAAATGTCCGGTCAAGAATATTTTCATGTCACATACTCCGTCTTCGTCCGGTCTAGTCAAATACAAAGGTCATCGCAATGGTCGCGACTGGCCGATGGCGGTTGTATTGTGCAGGTGGTTAATTGTCGAAATTTAAATCTTTAACCGAAATGAGCAAGCGATCTGATCTACGCGCGCTGAAATGCTAAGGTTCGTCGGACATCCATTCATTATATTTGAGAAATCGTGTCGATCGCCCCGGATCTTGCTTCCAGACTGTCCGCGCCGCCGCCGGAACGCTCCAAAGTGGGGGGCGTCTGCGGGTTGCGCGTCGTCGCCTGCCCCGGCCTCGCCGACCGCGCCGTCAATCCCTATACGTGGCTTGTCCATGAGCCCATGACGAGACGGGGCTGCGCCGTCTCGGAATTTTCGTTCTATCGCGCCTGCCCCGCCGATACGGACGTCCTTCACATCCACTGGCCCGAGCGCATCTTCTGGGGCCGCGTCTCGCGCGCCCATCCCCGGCTGTCGCGCCTCTACGCCGGGCGCATGTTGCGGCAGATAGACCGCGTGAGAAGCCACGGCGGCATCGTCGTCTGGACGGCGCACAACATCGCACCGCACGAGCCGCTTGGCGAAAGTCGCGAACGCATCTGGCGCGCGTATATGGCCGCGTTCTGCGCGAAGGTGGACCTCGTCATCAATCTGACGGCCGAAGCGGAGCGGCGCTGCCACGACGCGTATCCAGAACTCGCGGGTGCCGAAAGCGTCGTTATCCCGCACCCGCATTATCGCACCGCTTATCCCGCGCGCGTCGACACAGCCCGCGCTCGCGATGCGCTCGGCATCGGGGCGTCGGATTTCATTCTCGCCGCAGTCGGGGCAATCCGGCCGGGCAAGGGCGTTCTGGAACTGGCGCAAGCGTTTCTTCAGGTTGCGCGCGAAGACGAACGGCTCGTGATCGCCGGTGCGTGCGACGATACCGCCTATCTTTCGGCGCTCGTTGATCTCGCGGGCGGAAGCGCGGGGCGCCTGATCGTGCGCCCGCATCGCCTTTCGGACGACGAAATGGCGGCGATCTACTCCGCTGCGGACCTCGGCGCCTTCAACTTCAAGCAGATCCTGAACTCAGGCAGCGTGCTTCTTTCGTTGTCCTACGATGTGCCGGTGTGCGCGCCGGAACTCGGCTCGCTCAAGGCGCTTTCCGAGGAGCTTGGCCGCCGCTGGTTCGTCCCCCTGCCGCAACCGCTTTCGCCCAAGGGCTTGCGCGAGACACTGGATGTCGCCCGCGCGGAACGCCCCCGCCGGGGCACGTCCGCCCCGCTCGGGGCTTACGATCCGGAAAGCCTTTCCGCTCGAACGCTCGCCGCCTACCGAAACTGTCTCGCCCGTGTCGCGAAGGCCCGCAGGCCATGAGCGAAACGACCGCCCGCTCCGCGCCGCTTGCGTGGCTGCCCGCCTTCCTCTGGCTCGTCATTCTGCTTCGTGTCGCCGAGATGCTTCCGCCCGACATCTCACCTGTCGATTTCACTGACCTCCAGAAAGGAGCCTTCACCGTCACGACGGCAACCAGCGATCTCGCCAACCAGCTGTTCTGGCTGTCGATCGCCGCCCTTGTGACGCTCGTCATCCTGATGCAGGGGCCGGGGCGGCTGCTTCGCCTCCTGCCGCCGCTTTCGATCCTGCCGATCTTTCTCGCATTCTGCCTCATGTCGGCGGCGTGGGCGACGCATCCCGACATTTCCTTCCGGCGCACTCTTCTGCTGATCATCGGCGTTTACTGCGCGGCGGGCGCCACCGCTTATTGCCGGTCGGAGGACGAAGTGCTCCGTGTGGCCTATATCGCCTTTGCGATCACCCTCGTCGCCAATATCGCGAGCATGGCCTTTCCGTTCTCCTTCGATTATCGCGGTCTTCTTCGCGGCGTATCGGGCGACAAGAACTTCCTCGGCGTGATCGCGGCGACGGGGCTTTTCATCGGCGCAATGTGGCGGACACGCCTTTCAGGATCGTTCTCGCGCGCCATGAACGCGGCCTATCTCGCAGCGTGGGTCGGGTTGCTGATCCTGTCGGGCAACAAGACCGCAGCCGCCCTCGCCATCGCCGCGCCCGCCGCCGCCTGGCTGATCCTCCTTGCGACCAGGGAGACACGGCTCGGGATGCCCGTGCTTCTGGCGCTCGCGGGCTCGCTAGCGGCGTGTCTGCTCCTCATCGTGACCGTCGTGCTCGACATGACCGTGGCCGAAGCGCTCGGGACAATCCTGCCGGACGCTTCCTTTACCGGGCGCGACGAAATCTGGGCGTTCTCCGTCGAACAGTGGGAGACGCGATGGCTTTTCGGCTTCGGCTACGGTTCCTTCTGGGGCGTGGGCTTCGATGCGCCGAACCTTCAGGCGAGCCCCCCCTTCATCCACCTGCTGACGCAATCGCATAATGGATATCTCGACCTTGCGCTGACCGTCGGCGCGGCGGGGCTCGCGCTCATGCTCGCCTTTCTCTGGCAAGTGCTGCTTGCCGTCGACCGGCTGCGGATCAAAGACAAGGCTTTCTTCCTGTTCGCCGTTTCGCTGCTGATCTTCCTGCTCGTGCAAAACGTCACCGAATCGTCGCTCGCGCGCGGCCTCGCAATGCCGTGGATTATCACGGTCGCCCTGTGTTTCATGACCGCGCGACGATTGACCCCGCGCGAAAGCGGCGGGCCGTCTGGCGGCTAACGGAGAGGACGCGCGGGCATCCGCCGCAATTCATCCGCAACCGCGTCGAAGGCTGTTTTCGGCCGCATGTCGACATCGTAAAGAAGCGGGCGCGGGCGCCGCCGGCTTGACGGATCTGCCTCGACCGACTCCGCGACATACCAGCTTGCGGCGTCGCCGAGTTGCCAGAAGCCGAGGCTCCTCACCGCTGGATTGGCGAGCGCGGTGCGAAGAAAGCGCCGATATGTTGCGGCGACGGCCTGATCCCGCTGGGCGATGTCGTCGGGGAAGCTCGCATCGTTGACGTCGAGTTCGGTGATCTCGATGAAGAGCTTCCGCCGTGCGATCTCGTCGAGAAAGGCGCCGAATCCGTCCGGATCGAAGGGCTTGTCGGGTTGGAGATGGCCTTGCAGACCGATCCCGTCGAGCGGCACGCCGGCGTCCTGAAGACGGTCGATCACATAAAGGAGGCGCTTGCGATAGTCGCGGCCGAAGCGGTCGTCGCGCTCGGTGTGCGTCTCGTTGAGGACGAGCTTCGCGCGGGGAGCCGCGGCGCGCGCGGTGCGAAAGACAAGCGCGATGTAGTCCGGGCCGAGGCGCTGGACGAACGGCCCATCCCGCAACATGTAAGGCCCGAACGCGACGCCGCCGATGGGCTCGTTGATCACGTCCCACACCTCGATGCGGCCCTCGTAGCGGCCCATGGTGCGTTCGATGTGCTCCTCGATGGTCGCACGCGTTTCGGCTGCGGAGAGCGTCGCAAGCCACCCCGGCTGCTTCTCGTTATTCCAGATGAGCGTATGGCCGCGCATTTCGAGTCCGCCCCGCGCGGCAAAATCGGCGATGACATCGGCGCGCGCGAAGTCGAATGTCTCGCGCACCGGCCTGATGGCGGTCATCTTCAGCTCATTTTCGGGCGTGATCCGCGCGACTTCTCGCCGGAAAAAGCTTTCGTCGGCGGGGTTGAGTTCGTTCGTCGAGAACGCGGAGCCGATCACGAGGCCCTTTTCCACACCGAGCCGCCTCAGCGCCGGAGCGCCTTCCTCGGCCTTTGCGCCATCGAGCGCCGCGTTCAAGACCGCGAGCGAGGCAAGACCACCGAGGATTTCGCGGCGGGTTAACGTCATGGTCTGGCTGCGTCCTTTTCGACCGGCGCGACAAAGGCCGCGTCAGGGGCGCTTTGCGACGGAGCCGCTGGCACTGACGCCGTTCTCGGCAGAAGGCGCAACACCACGACGAAGAACGCCAGCTGCCCCGCGATCACGGCAAGAACCGAGGCGCGAAAATCGCCGACCACCACCACGACGGCCAGCACCGCCGCGCAAACGAGCGCGCCCAGCACCGCGCCGAAACTCAGTTCCTTGAACCGCATGAGGGTCTGCGCTTCGAGGCTGAAAATCCCCGTGGCCATAATGACGGCCGCTGCCATCCCCCACAGCACGACGATCCCGCCGAGGTCGGTGTAGCGCCCACGAAAGAGGGTCTCGCTGATGAAGGGCCAGCCAAGCGCCAATGCCGCACTGAAGGCGAGGAAGAGAACGCCGAGTACCGCGAAGCTTGCGAGCGTGAAGGCGCGGGCGCGGGCGACATCTCCCTTCGCCAGATGATCGGCGAGCACCGCGCGCGCGAGCTTGCCCCATGCATGCGTCACGAGCTGGATCGGGCGGAACAGGAGCGCCGCAGCCTGAATCAGCGCCACGCTTCCCGCGCCGAAAGCCGCCGCCACCACGAAGACATACCCGCGCTGCTGAAACTCCGACGTAAGCACGCCCATCAGCGCCCAGAAGGAATGCTTGCGCCACACATCGCGATAGAAGGTCGCGGTCTCCCTGTTCGCAAGGATTCGATAGTGCGCGCGCTGACCGCCGACCGCGAGCGCGGAAGCGACGACGAGACCCGTTGCCAGGATCGCGAACAGGATCGGCAGGCCGAGCGGCGGCCCGAACGCATAGGCGGCCGCCATGAGAACGATGCTTATGCCGAGCGAAATGCAGTCGAGCGCGAGCACGGCTCGCACGTTCATGTTGGAGAAATGAAGGCTGCGGGTGTATTCGCGCAAGAGCGTCGCGCTGACATAGGCCGCGGCCGAGGCTGCCAGCGCGAGGTGGCCGCCCGTGGCGAGAATCGCGGCAAACATCAGCAGCATCGCGCCGAGCACAACGGCGACGTTCACCGTCCAGAACATCGAGAGAAGGGTGGCCTCGTCGCTTTCGCTGGTCGCCTTGGGGCGGAGGATGGTGAATTGCGCGTTGATCAGCGCGTTCTGTACCGATGTCAGCGCAAGCGCGCCCGCGAACACCATCGAATAGACCCCGAACACCTCCGGATTATCGCTCCAGACACGGATGAGCGCGAAGGCAAGCGCGAAGTTGAAGGCACTGAGCGCGGCCTGATCGACGACGGAGTAAAAAATCGACTTACGCATCGTGTCCTGCGGGCCGGGCATGACCGGTGCCCCCGTCGAGGGCGAGGCGAAGCGACCGCAGGGTGATCCCTCTCGCATCCGCCACGAGCCTTGCCACCACGATCAGAACGCCCGCCACGAAGCCGATGAACGCGCCAGCGAGAAGAAGCAGCGCTTTCGGTGGCCAGGACGGCCAGGCTGGCGGCAGAGCCTCCTGCACCACGCGCGCATAGGCGGCGCTGCGGCTTTCCTGCGCTTCGATCTCGCGCTGCCGCTTCAGAAGCGATGCGTAAAGCTCCTTCGCGGCGGTCGATTCGCGTTCCATTTCCTGAAGCTGGAGTTCCTTTTGCCGGCGGTTGACAACTTCGCCGCGCAGCGTTTCGAGGCCGCGTTCCATCAGCGAGACCTTGGTTTTTGCCACCGAATAGGCATCCTGCGACTGAAGCGACATGGCGCTTTTCGACTGATCGAGGTCGCGCTTTGCCTGCGCCTCGGCAAGGGCCGCCCGCGCAAGGCCGAGCTGGCCGATATACTCGATGAGATTTCTTTCCTCGACGGTCTGCTCGCCAAGGCTGACGAGGCCGTTTACCGCCTTGTAGTCCTGGATCTGTTTTTCGAGCTTGATGACTTCGGGTTCGAGGTTCTTGATCCGCTCCTGAAGCCAGGCGTTGGCCTTTTGCGCGGTGTTCATGTCGGCGTTCGCCGCCTCGTCGATGTAGGCTTTCACGATCACGTTTGCGGCATTGGCTGCATCGGCAGCATTGCGATCCGAAAAGGTGACATCGAGAACGTAGGTGAGCCCTTTGCGCGCGACCGTAAGATTGGCCAGAAAGGCGCGAATCTCCTTATCCGTGAAGGCTTCCCGCTTCACCTCGCCGGTCGACGATTTGTCCGAGAGTTCGGCCAGCGCGCGTCGCGCGACGCTCCCCGAGGTGAGTAGTTCTACCTGCGTGTCGATCGCGGAGGTGTCGAAGATGGCGCTCTTGACCAGTTCCTCGCTCGAAAGGATGTTTTGTTGCCGCGTGTCGATCAGGACTTTCGCCGTCGCCTTGTAGACCGGGTTCGAAACCAGGATCAGAAGGACGGCCAGCGCAACGCCTGTCCCGGCGGCGGCCAGGAGAAGACGCGCGTTGCGGGAAAGCGCGGCCAGAATTTTCCCGAAGCCGATCTCGCGATCGTCGGGCGCGGCAACACCGTTATGCATCGACAAACTCAAAAACCAGCGCAAACTCTCGCAAAATCATTCCCGACCCAGCATTCATTTGATTCCTGCATCCGATTTTCGCCGCTCCACAGCCATCAGCAAATGTCAGATGTATCAGAGTTCAGTGTGAGCCAAGTGAATACCCGAGGGCGAGCACAATTGTTTGCTACCGTTCAACTGGCTGATCGCCATATGAACGCTCGTGCACCAGTAGGCACAAATCATGCGCTACTTCAAGTCAAAGATCACAAAGCAGCGATTTAACCAATTTGTGGAGAACCAGTTGCGTAGCCATGATGATTATTACATTTGGCTCTGATGGATTATGCGGTCGTTCTGTGGATGCGACCGATACGTCGAATTCCTTCTGTGTCTCTATTATTTTTAATAAATACTGTGTCAATACTCATCTTTCGCAGCCATCCGAATACGGGTCATTGTTGAGGCAGGATATGACGGGTCAATCCTTTTCCAGATCGAAGGCGCTCCAGGCGAAAGCCCATCATCTCATTCCGGGCGGTTGCCACACTTATGCGAAGGGCCTCGATCAATATCCCATCCTCGCGCCGGGCTTCATTGCACGCGGACTCGGCGCCCACGTCTGGGACGTCGACGGCAACGAGTTCATCGAATTCGGTATGGGCAACCGCGCCGTCACGCTCGGGCATGCGTTTCCCGCGGTTGTCGAAGCGGTGCAAAAAGAGATCGCGAAAGGCTGCAATTTCACCCGGCCGAGCCAGATCGAAGTCGAATGCGCCGAGCAATTCCTGAGCCTTATCGGCGCGGACATGGTGAAATTCTGCAAGGACGGTTCGGACGCGACTTCCGGCGCGATGAAACTTGCTCGGGCCTATACCGGGCGCGATTACGTCGCCTGCTGCTCGGATCACCCCTTCTTCTCCGTGGACGACTGGTTCATGGGCACAACGCCGATGGGTGCGGGCGTGCCGCAGGCGACGAAAGACCTGACGCTGACGTTCCGCTATGACGACCTCGACAGCGCGGCGGCGCTTTTCGACCGTTATCCCGGCAAGATCGCGGCGATGATCCTCGAACCTTCGCGCGGCGCGGATCCGAAGGACGGCTTTCTGCATCGGCTGAAGGAGCTATGCCATCGCAATGGCGCGCTGTTCGTCCTCGACGAGATGATCACCGGCTTCAGGTGGGCGAACGGCGGCGGGCAGGCGTATTACGGCATAGAACCGGACCTGAGCACCTTCGGCAAGGCGCTCGGCAACGGCTTTTCCGTGTCGGCGCTGTGCGGCAAACGCGAGTTCATGCGGCTCGGCGGCTTCCATCACCACGACAAGCCGCGCGTCTTCCTGCTTTCCACCACCCATGGCGGCGAAACCGGGCCGCTCGCGGCAGCCATCGCCACCATCGAGACCTATAAGGAACAGCCGGTCGTCGAAACGCTGCACCGGCTTGGCGCCGCGCTCCGCGACGGCTTCGAACAGGCCATCCGCCGTCACGGGCTCGGCGAATATGTCTCTGTCGTTGGCCGCGATTGCTGCCTCGTCTTCGCGACGCTCGACCGGGACCGCAAACCCTCGCAAGGATTCCGTTCGCTTTTCCTTCAGGAGATGATCCGTCGCGGCGTCATCTGCCCCTCGCTCGCCGTCTGCTATTCCCACACTGAGCACGATATTGCGCGGACGCTTGATGCGGTGGATGCATCGCTTGCGGTGTATGCCCGCGCGCTCGATGACGGCGTCGAAATGCACCTCCACGGCCGCCCCTCGCAAATCGTGCAACGACGCTTCAACCTCCCCGGTTCCTTCGATGAGGATCTGAACGTTTGAGAGTCCACCTCTCGTTTATTTGAACATTTCTGCCAAACATCTGAAACCGGCGATGTTCGAAACCCCCTATCATTGTTCGTTAAAAGCTTAACACGAACAACGTTCAGGATTTACGGGGTACGGACATGGGAAAACTCGACAGGACGGGCGACGCAAAAGCGGACGGTGCAGCGGTTATACGCGGCCCGGTGCAGGCCGCCAACATGTTGCGTGCGCTTGCCAACCCGCACCGGCTTCAGATCCTGCGGCTTCTCGATCAGGCCCCGCACACGGTGATGGACCTTTGCGAGCGTCTGAGCCTGCGCCAGAGCCTCGCCTCGCAGCATCTCGCGCGGCTGCGCCTCGACGGGATCGTCGCGGCCGAGCGGCAGGGCCATCACGTCATCTATTCGTTCAGCAACGCACGGGCGCGCGCGATCCTCGACATTCTCGATGTCGACCGGCCCGCTTCATCGCGCAAGGCGGGCCGCACCGGCGTTGCGGAGGCGCTCGACACCCGCGCGTGAAACGCGGCGTCCGGTCTGGTGCAAGTCGGTCCGAATCCTGCATAGTGATACGCAACCCACTGCCGGTAATTGTTGTCGCAGCCCCCCGGAATAGACTACATCGTGGGTTCGAGCCGGTTTATAGACCGGCCGCACCTGAGCGGAACTCTCGATGGATTATTTCGCCCAACAATTAATCAACGGCCTTACGCTGGGCTCGATCTACGGCCTCATAGCGATCGGCTATACGATGGTTTACGGCATCGTCGGCATGATCAACTTCGCGCATGGCGAAGTGTTCATGATCGGTGCCTTCATTGCGCTGATCGCAATCCTGTCGCTGTTCGCGCTCGGCATCACGGCCGTTCCGCTCGCGCTGCTTCTCGCGCTCGTCATCGCCATGGCGCTCACCGGCCTTTGGGGATGGGCCATCGAGCGCCTCGCATACCGACCGTTGCGCAACTCCTTCCGCCTCGCCCCGCTCATCACCGCCATCGGCATGTCGATCGCGCTGCAAACCTTCGTGGCGTTGACGCAGGGCGCGCGCTCGAAGCCGCTTCCGCCCGTCATCCGCGGCGGCTTCACCCTGTCGGAAGGCGATAGCGGCTTCGCGGTGAGCCTGTCCTACATGCAGATCATCATCATCGTAACGACGGTGGCGGTCATGGCGGCGTTCTCCTACCTGATCAACAGCACGTCGCTCGGTCGCGCCCAGCGCGCCTGCGAACAGGATCGCAAGATGGCGGCGCTGTGCGGGGTGAACGTGGATCGCACGATCTCGCTGACCTTCGTGATCGGCGCGGCGCTGGCCTCTGTCGCCGGGCTGATGTTCCTCGCCTATTACGGCGTGATCGACTTTTTCGTGGGCTTCGTGGCGGGCATCAAGGCGTTCACCGCCGCCGTGCTCGGCGGCATCGGATCGCTGCCGGGCGCCATGCTGGGCGGCCTCCTCATCGGTCTGATCGAGGTGTTCTGGGCCGGATATTTCACCGCGCAATACAAGGACGTGGCGGCCTTCTCCATTCTCGCAATCGTGCTCATTTTCATGCCGTCGGGCCTTCTCGGTCGTCCCGAAGTAGAGAAGGTCTAGGCGATGACGGACACGCTTCAGCCCGAAACGTCGCCCGTCACCCGAACTCTTCCCCGGGCCGCCATCACCGCCGACGTCATCAAGGACGCCGGCATCACATTTCTCATCGCGCTCTTGCTGTTCGGCTCCATCGTGGGTCTCAGAACCGAGACGGTGAACGGGGTGCTGGTTCTCATGCCGCAGTTCGGCAAGGCGCTGGCGCTTGCAGCCGCCGTCGCCGTGGGCCGCCTCCTGCTCGACGTCTTCATCTGGCGGCGGATGAAGGACGGGCGGACCTTCACCTCGCTCATCCCGTCGGCCTTGCCGATCCTGAAGGGCGCGGGCGCGCTGGCCGTGGTATTCGGTCTGGCACTTTACAGCATCCCGGGCTTCCGCGCGTCGCTGGTGGCCGGGGCCGGTACGGTTCATGGCGCGCTCGGTGCCGTAGCCGATCTACTCACCTTCGCATGCGAAAGCACGTTCCTCGTTATGGCCGCCATGGCCATCGTTCGCGCAGCCCGCCTGATTATCGGGCAGACGCCGGAGGAAGCGGTCGGGCAAGGGATGCTGCGGCGTTTCACGGCCGATTTCGGGCGCGAGTTCCCGATTGCGCTGCTCCTCATCGCGCTCGTGCTGCCCGCGCTGACGGCGGGGCCGTCGCAGCGCTACGCCATCGACACGGCGACGCAAATCCTGATTTACGTGATGCTCGGCTGGGGGCTGAACATCGTCGTCGGCCTCGCGGGGCTGCTCGACCTCGGCTATGTCGCGTTCTACGCGGTGGGGGCCTACACCTATGCGCTGATTTCGACGCAGTTCGGCTGGTCCTTCTGGGTCTGCCTGCCGCTCGCGGGGTTTTTCGCGGCGCTGTGGGGCATCACGCTCGGCTTCCCCGTGCTGCGGCTTCGCGGAGACTACCTCGCCATCGTGACGATGGCCTTCGGCGAGATCATCCGCATCGTGCTGTTGAACTGGCAGAGCCTGACGGGCGGGCCGAACGGCATCAATCGGATCCCGAAGCTCACCTTCTTCGGTCTGCCTTTCGATCGTACCGGCGAGGGCACCTTCGCGAGCGTGTTCGGGCTGAAATTCGACCCGCTCCACCGCATGGTGTTCCTGTATTACGTGATCCTCGCACTCGCTCTCCTCACCAACTTCATCACCTTGCGCCTGCGCCGTCTTCCCATCGGCCGCGCCTGGGAAGCGCTTCGCGAGGACGAAATCGCTTGCCGTTCTGTCGGCATCAACACGGTGACGACGAAGCTCACCGCGTTCGCCATCGGCGCCATGTTCGGCGGCTTCGCGGGCTCGTTCTTCGCCGCGCGCCAAGGCTTCATCAGCCCTGAATCCTTCACCTTCATGGAATCGGCGCTGGTGCTCGCCATCGTGGTGCTGGGCGGCCTCGGCTCGCAACTCGGCGTCGTGATCGCGGCCGTGATCCTCATCGGCAGCGCCGAGCGCTTCCGCGACCTCGAAGATTACCGCATGCTCATCTTCGGGCTTTCGATGGTGCTCGTCATGATCTGGCGTCCGCGCGGGCTCATGTCCGGGCGCACGCCGTCGGCCTTTCTCAAGGCGAGGAAAAACATATCGGGCAGCTTCGTCAAGGAAGGGCGCGGCTGATGGCAGACGGCGCAAGCGACGCAACCCGCGACGATCTCCTGCGCGTGGAGAACCTCACCATGCGCTTCGGCGGACTCGTCGCCGTCGACAAGCTGTCCTTCACCGCGAGGCGCGGCGACATCACCGCCATCATCGGCCCCAACGGCGCGGGCAAAACCACCTTCTTCAATTGCATTACCGGCTTCTACAAGCCGACCGAAGGGCGCGTCGCGCTTGCTCACGGTTCGCAAGCCGCCTTCGAGGCGCTCCCCGCAGCCACATTCGGCGGCAAGCAATGGTCGAAGGCGGAGGGGGCGGGTGCCGTGTTTCTCCTCGAACGCATGCCGGGCTTCGAAATCGCGCGGCTCGCCCGCGTGGCGCGCACATTCCAGAACATCCGACTGTTCGCGGGCATGACGCTGCTCGAAAACCTGCTCGTCGCACAACACACGGTGCTGAACGCCGCATCGGGCTACACCATCGGCGGCTTGCTCGGCCTTGCGAGCTTCAAACGCGCCGAAGCCGAAGCCATCGACAAGGCCGCCTACTGGCTCCGCGAAATCGGTCTCATCGACCGCGCCGACGACCCGGCGGGCGACCTCCCCTATGGTGCGCAGCGGCGGCTCGAAATCGCCCGCGCCATGTGTACCGATCCCGTGTTGCTCTGCCTCGACGAACCGGCCGCCGGGCTCAACCCGCGCGAAAGCGCCGAGTTGAACGCGCTCCTTCTCAAGATCCGCGAGGAACATGCGCTGTCCATCCTTCTCATCGAGCACGACATGGGCGTCGTCATGCAGATTTCCGACCGCATCGCCGTGCTCGACTACGGGCAGAAGATAGCGGGAGGCACGCCCGAGGAAATCCGCGCCGATCCGCGCGTGATCGCAGCCTATCTCGGCGTGCCCGACGACGAAGTGGAAGACGTTGAGGCGGAGGTGGGCCTATGAAACCGCTTCTCACCGTGCGCGGCGTAGAGACGTACTACGGCGCAATCCGCGCGCTGAAGGGCGTGGACATCGACGTGTTCGAGGGTGAAATCGTCACGATGATCGGCTCGAACGGCGCGGGCAAGACCACGCTCATGAACACCGTCTGCGGCGACCCGCGCGCGCGCTCCGGCCGCATCGTGTTCGACGGCCGCGACATCACCGCCATGCCGACGCACGAGATCATGCGCCTGTCCATCGCGCAGTCGCCGGAAGGCCGCCGCATATTCCCGCGCATGACGGTTTACGAGAATTTGCAGATGGGCGCGCTCCTCGGCCCCGGCGGCGATGCGTCGGTCAAGGAAGACCTCGCCACCGTATTCAGCCTGTTTCCGGTGCTCGAACGCAGGCAGGGCCAGCGCGGCGGCACGCTGTCGGGCGGCGAACAGCAGATGCTCGCGATTGGCCGCGCGCTCATGGGGCGGCCGAAACTTCTCCTTCTGGATGAGCCGTCGCTCGGCCTCGCGCCGCTCATCGTGCGGCAAATCTTCTCGGTCATCCGCGACCTGAACCGCAGGCGGGGTCTCACCGTGTTCCTCGTCGAGCAGAACGCCTTCCACGCGCTGAAGCTCGCCCATCGCGGCTATGTGATGGTCAACGGCCAGATCACGATGTCCGGCCCCGCCGCCGAGCTTCTCGCGCGCGACGACATCAAGGCCGCCTATCTCGAAGGGGGCGTTCATGCGTGAGGGACTGCCGGTAAGCCCCCCGCCAAGGGAGGCCGCGTCATGGGCGTGATATGGGAAACCTCGTTCTGGGCGTTCCTGTTCGTGACCGTATTCGCGGGCGGTGGCGCGGCCTTCATGATCGGGCGCGCGGCGGCACGCGGCTGGAACCCGTTCTGGCAAGCGGCCCTTCAAGTGATGCTGCTGTCGGCTGCCGTGCGCTTCCTGCATTGGGGACTGTTCGCGGGTGCGACGCTTGAAAGCTGGCGTCAGTCGCAGGGCTCGCTACTATCGCTGCATTACTATCTCGTCGATGCAGCCGTACTGCTCGTTTTCGCGGCAATCGGGTTTTCCCGGCAACGCACGGTGCAAATGCTTCGCCAATATGGCTGGCTCGCTGTGGAAACGAGTCCGCTCACCTGGCGGCCGTTGCCCGATGCCAAGAGCCTGCCGCAATCCCGGCGAGACTGACATACCGCATTCCGTAGCAAAAGCACTTGGAGAGGACGATATATGCGCAAAGTTCTGGCAGGTTTGGCCCTTCTCGGTCTGGGGGCGGCAGCCGCTCCGGCCTGGGCCGATGATGAGATCACAATCGCCATCGCAGGCCCGATGACCGGCAAGGAGGCGACCTTCGGCGCGCAGTTCAAGGCGGGCGGCGAGGCAGCCGTGGCCGACATCAACGCAAAGGGCGGCGTCCTCGGCAAGCAGCTCAAACTCGAAATGGGCGACGACCAGTGCGACCCGAAGCAGGCTCGCGCGGTCGCGGAACAGCTCTCGTCCTCCGACGTGGCTTTCGTCGCGGGCCACTTCTGTTCGAGTTCGTCGATCCCCGCTTCGAGCGTCTATAACGAACAGGGCATCGTGCAGATCTCGCCCGGCTCCACAAACCCGAAGCTGACGGACGAGCGGCCCGGCGATTTCACCTATCGCATGTGCGGCCGTGACGACCAGCAGGGCGGCGTCGCGGGTGCCTACCTCGCGAAGGAATTCGCCGACAAGAAGATTGCAATCCTCCACGACAAGACGGCTTACGGTCAGGGCCTCGCCGACGAAACCAAGAAGGCGCTGAACGCCGCCGGCAAGCAGGAAGTCTTCTACGAGGCAATCACGCCCGGCGAGAAGGACTATACCGCCGTCGTCACCAAGCTGAAGCAGAACGGCGTCGATGTCGTCTATCTCGGCGGCTACCACACCGAAGCCGGGCTCATCATCCGCCAGATGCGCGCGCAGGGCATGAAGACGATCCTCGTCGGCGGCGATGCGCTCGTCTCGACGGAACTCGGCTCCATCGCGGGCGAGGACGTGGAAGGCACGATGATGACCTTCTCGCCCGATCCGCGCAAGAACCCCGCCGCGAAAGAAGTGGTGGAAGCGCTTGCGAAGAAGGGTTTGAACGCGGAAGGCTATGTCGTCTACACATACGCCGCGATCCAGACTTGGGCGCAGGCCGCCGAAAAGGCCGGTTCCATCGACGGCGACAAGGTCGTGGCCGCGATGAAGGATCTTGAGTTCGACACCGCGCTCGGCAAGTTCAAGTTCGACGCGAAGGGCGACCCGAACCTGCCGTCCTATGTGTTCTATCGCTGGGGCAAGAAGAACTACGAGCAGATCCAGTAAGATTTCGAGCTTCAAACGTCGCGGTCAACGGCCGCCACGACAATTAGGCGCTTCGCTTCGGCGAGGCGCCTTTTTTTTGTGCTGGCGGGACATCGGGCGGCCCAAGACAGGAGCCAGGCACACGCTTTGAGGCAGTTACTTGCGCGTTGTTGCTGAGATTCATGTCGTTGCACTTACTGGGGATGGCCACAAGTTGTGGAACTTTCTCTTGGCTTGGCGGGGATTTCCATATAATTACCAAGGCGATACGATTCATAAAGAAAAGCAATTTATTGATCTCGATGGGAGGACATCTGGTGGACGTAGATTGTTTGAACGATAATCATAACGTGGTTGCCTTGGCGAAGTGTCCTGTTTGCTCTTCCCAGCATACGTCGACGCGATTCAGTTTGTCCGCAGAACAGGCGGCACAACACTTCATTCTAAGTGAGGGTAATTCGAAACGTAATTTGGAGCTGGCAACCCACATTCGCAATCTTTGGGGCGGTCGAGATTGTGCCGTTCGTGAATGCGAAGATTGCGGGTTCGGCTTCGCGGACCCATACGTTTCTGGCGACGCAACCTTTTATAATCTCGCTTATGAGCGTTCAAGCTATCCTGGCGAAAAATGGGAATTTGAACGCACGATCAAAGAGCTGTCATCCATAGAATTCCACGCGGAGCGCGTGTTGGAAGCGGGTGCTGGATTTGGCTATTTCATCGACAAGATTGTCGACACCTACGTTCGTAGAACAGGAATCACTGCACTGGATTACAGTAACGAGGCAATCAGGACGCTTCGCAGCAAGGGATACATCGCCCGTCAAGAAGACTTACGTAATGCCGATCTTGTTGAAGGTTTTGACGCAATTTTTTTGTTCCAAGTCGTAGAGCACATGGACGGCCTAGATGAGCTTTTCGATCGCATTTCGTATTTACTGCGAGAAGGCGGTTTACTGTTCATCGCTGTCCCAAATCCAAAACGTATTAAGTTCAACGAGCAGAATGGTAGTCTGCTTGACGTTCCACCTAACCATATAGGTCTCTGGTCCCCCGTGGCCTTTCAAATGCTTGGGGCTAGGCATCGCCTCAGGCTAGATCTGCATGAAACTGAGCCTTTCTCGCTTAGTGGCTTCATTAAGGAAGATATCGCCTACTCTTACCTTCGCCGCAGCCAACGAAAGGGGACAATGGAGAACTGGTCACGCAGACTGAGGTCGGCAAGTTATGGCAAACTCATCGGAGCAGTCTTTGCCGCGCTTTCCGCTCCACGTCGTGTCAATATTTGGCGAAAAGCAGCAGCGAGTTCCGATGAATTGGGCAGCAGCCTTTGGGTCAAATTCACAAAGATGAAGAGCAAGGGATGCCAGACGTAGTCTAACGATTTTGCCCGCGCTCTGGGGCGGTAAGCCGCATTGCGAGAGCAGGCAATGGCTGGCGTTGAATAGCCGATCTAATTATAGCGCGGCTTGCCGCCCTTCGATGGCGGCTTCGGCTGCGCGCCCTTCCCCGCCGCCGCGTGGCGGAACTGCGCCGCGCCCGCGCCCGGCCTCGGCTGATGCTTCGGCGGAGCGGGCGGCGTTACAGGCTTCTTCGGCAGCGCGAGGCGCATCTCGTGGACGGCTTTCCCCTCGCCTGCCGCTCCGCCGGATGCGGTTTCGACTTCGCCTTTCGCGATGGCCGCTAGCTCCCGCACCAGCGCTCGCGCGCCGCGCAGCCGCTCCACGCCGTCGTCCCATTCTTCCTTGTAGACGAGCTTCTGATCGACTTGCAGCTTCACCTGCGCACCGTGCTCGTACATGAATTTCACCAGCCCTTGCGGGTTCGCGAATTTCTTGTTGCGGAAGCTGATCACCGCGCCCTTCGGCCCGGCGTCCACCTGCGCGATGCCCGCCTTGCGGCAGTAATTCTTGATCTGCACCACGGTCAGAAGGTGCTTCACCTCATCCGGCGGCGGGCCGAAACGGTCGGCAAGCTCGGCGGCGAAATTTTCGAGGTCGGCGCTCTCATGGAGCCCCGAAAGGCGGCGATAAAGGCCGAGCCGCACCTGAAGATCGGGCACGTAGGCTTCCGGGATCAGCACCGGCAGACCGACATTGATGGTCGGCGACCACTGCTCTTCTTCCTCGCGCTCCTCGCCGCCATTCGCCTTCAGCGCGGCGACTGCCTCTTCCAGCATCGACTGGTAAAGTTCGTAGCCGACTTCCTTGATGTGGCCGGATTGCTCATCGCCGAGCAGATTGCCCGCGCCGCGAAGGTCGAGGTCGTGGCTCGCCAGCGTGAAGCCCGCGCCGAGGCTGTCGAGCGAATGCAGCACCTTGAGCCGCTTCTCGGCCTGCGGTGTGATCTTGCCGTTCGGCGGAATGGTGAACATGGCATAGGCGCGCGTCTTGGAGCGGCCGACGCGCCCGCGAAGCTGGTAAAGCTGTGCGAGGCCGAACATGTCCGCGCGATGCACGATCAGCGTGTTCGCGTTCGGAATGTCGAGGCCGGACTCCACGATGGTCGTGGAAAGCAGCACGTCGAATTCCTTGTCGTAGAAAGCCGACATGATGTCTTCCAGTTGCGTCGGCGCCATCTGACCGTGCGCCTGCATGTAACGGATTTCGGGGACGTGCTCGCGCAGGAACGTGGCCACCTCGTCGAGATCGGAAATGCGCGGCACGACATAGAAGCACTGGCCGCCGCGATAGCGCTCGCGCAGCAGCGCCTCCCGCAGCGTGACCGGATCGAACGGCGTGATGAAGGTGCGCACCGCGAGGCGATCCACCGGCGGCGTCGCGATCACCGACATTTCGCGCACGCCCGTCAGCGCGAGTTGCAGCGTGCGCGGGATCGGCGTCGCGGTGAGGGTCAGCACATGCACCTCTTCGCGCAAATTCTTCAGCCGCTCCTTGTGCGCCACGCCGAAATGCTGCTCCTCGTCGACGATCAGGAGGCCGAGATCCTTGAAGCCGATGGATTTCGCGAGGAGCGCATGCGTGCCGACGACAATGTCGACCTGCCCGCTTTTCAGCCCCTCGCGCATCAGCGCCATCTCTTTCGCTGTGACGAGCCGCGAAGCCTGCGCGATCTTCACCGGGAAGCCGTGGAAGCGATTGACGAAGGTCTGATAATGCTGGCGGGCGAGCAGCGTCGTCGGCACCACGACCGCCACCTGCTTGCCCTCCATCACCGCGATGAAGGCCGCGCGGAGCGCCACTTCGGTCTTGCCGAAGCCGACATCGCCGCACACAAGCCGATCCATCGGGCGACCCTTGGCGAGATCGTCCGCCACCGCCTCGATGCTTGCGAGCTGGTCGTCTGTCTCTTCATAGGGAAAGCGCGTGACGAACTCATTATAGGCTCCGTCTGAAACCTGAAGCACGGGCGCGGGCTTCATCTCGCGCAGCGCCGCCACCTTGATGAGTTCCTCCGCCATCGCGCGGATGCGTTTCTTGAGCTTTGCCTTGCGGCCCTGCCAGGACGCGCCGCCGAGCTTGTCGAGCTGGGCCGTCCCCTCGTCCGAGCCATAGCGGGTGAGCAGTTCCATGTTCTCGATGGGCAGGAACAGCTTGTCGCCGCCCGCATATTCGAGTTCCACGCAGTCGTGCGGCGCGCCTGCCGCGTCGATGGTCTTGAGCCCGATGAACCGCCCGATGCCGTGGTCGGCATGCACCATGAGGTCGCCCGGCGTAAGGCTCGACGCCTCGACCAGCACGTCGCTCGCCTTCCTGGTCTTGCGGCGGCGAATGAGGCGGTCGCCGAGGATGTCCTGTTCGGCGATGATGGCGAGGTCGGGCGTCTCATAGCCCGACTCGAGGCCGAGCAGCGCGAAACTGACCGCGCTCTTGTCGGCCTTCCGCACGTCCGCGATGCTCGCCACCTTCTCGATACGCGAGACGTGGGGCGAGAGCATGTTGCCGAGGCGTTCGCGCGCGCCGTTCGTCCAGCAGGCGATGACGGCGCGTTTGCCGAGGCTCTGCATCGTGCGGATGTGATCGGCGACTGCCGGGATGAGCTTGTCGGAAGATTCGGCGCGCTCCAGCGCGAAGCTGCGTCCCTGCTTGCCCTTGAAGTCGATCTGCACGAGCGCCTTCGCGTCCGGCTGCGGGAACGGCTCGAAACGGCGCACCTTGCGTTCGCCAAGCTTCGCGTCCCATTCCTCTGCCGTGAGATAGAGTGCTTCCGGCTTCAGCGGTTTGTAGGGCGGGGCACCGAAGGAGCGCTGTTCCAGCCCCTCGCGGCGAGCCTCATAATGATCGGCGATGGTTTCGAGGCGGCGCTGGGCTGCATCGTGCGCCAGATGATCGAGCGTCACGACAGCGTTCGGCAGATAATCGAATAGCGTGTCCATGTTGTCGTAGAACAGCGGCAGCCAGTGCTCGACGCCCGGATAGCGCGTGCCCGCCGAGACGGCCTCGTAAAGCGCGTCGTCGCCCTTGCTCGGCCCGAACAGCTCGACATAGCGCTGGCGGAACATCTTCACCGCTGCGTCGCCCGAGGGAATTTCGCTGATGGGCAGCAGCGTCAACCCATCGCGCGCGGCTTGCGTGCGCTGCGTGACGGGATCGAAGGTGCGGATCGTCTCCAGCGTATCGCCGAAGAAGTCGAGACGTGCGGGCCGCGCATGCCCCGGCACGTAGAGGTCGAGGATGCCGCCGCGCACGGCGTATTCGCCCGGCTCCATCACGGTGCCGGTGCGCATGAAGCCCGAGCCTTCGAGCCGGGCGATCACCTGTTCCATGGAGACGCGCCCGCCGGCAGTGAGCCGCGCGGCGGACTTCTTCATCGCGGCGAGCGGCGGCACGCGCTGAAGCACCGCGTTGACCGTTGTCAGCACGATGATCGCGGGCTTGCCGCCCTTCGCATGCGCAAGACGCGCCAGCGTCGCGATGCGGCGGGCTTCGATGTCGCTGTCGGGCGAAACGCGGTCGTAAGGCACGCAGTCCCACGCCGGAAAAGAGAGCACATCCGCGCCGGGCGCGAAGAATTCGAGTTGGCTCCTGATCTCGGCAAGGCGGTGATCGTCGCGCGCGACGTGCAGAACGGCCTGCTGATAGGCCGTGTCGGCGGGAAGGCGGCGCGCGATCGCCGCGATCAGGAACGCGTCGTGCCCCTCGGGCACACCGGAGGCGAGGATCGCGCCCTCTCCGCCCGCGAGCCTGTCGAGCGCGGTGGGCTTTCCCGCCGCCTTCTTGTCCAATATATCGGTTTCGCCTGGCATGATGTGTGCGGCCCCGGGCCGCCGCGTTGGAGATGTTGAGCGTTTTCGCCGTCGAGGGAATCGAGCGAGCGCCGTATTTATTTGAGCATGATCCTTATCGCAAACCGGCGTTCCCTTTTGCGGATCATTGCGAAGCGTCAGAGCCTGTAGAAATCGCGAATTTCGGCGACGATGGCCGAGAGTTCGCCCGGCGCGTCGCCCTTCCTGATCCAGAGGTCCACATCCGGGTCTTGAGCGGCGAGCACCGTCTCGAAGGACGCAAGTTGCACCTCGTCCATGACCGGCACACGCGCCTCCGCATAGCGCCCGAGAATGAGATCCAGTTCCTTCGTGCCGCGATGAAGCGCGCGATAAACCGCGCGCTTGCGCCTCAGCTCAAGCCCGTCCATGAAAAACCCTGTATAATACGCGATGGCGCGCGGGCGCGCCGTTGCTCGCAATATAGTCGCCAAGCGGGCGCATTCATACCCCGGCTTTCACACTTTCCGCCAACAAAGCCAACGGCTATTTCATCCGGTTCATCACCGGGGATCTCAGGCATCAGAAAGAGACAGGAACGAATTTTGCCCGTTCTTCCCGTCTAACGAATAGCCATTCTCGATCATGAAGGCCATGCAATCTTCCGCCCACTCACCTTGTGATTTATGCTCGATAACGACTGCCTTCGGCCACACAGCACGCGTGCTGGACCTAAAAAAGGGCATAAGCGCCCGATCTTCGAATCCTTCGACATCAATTTTCAGAATATCGATCCGCGGAACGTCATGCTCCGCGAGAATGCTCGTCAGCGTCTTTGTTTCTATATCGACGTAATGCTTGGAGTCACGTTTGGGATCGAGGAGAGAATTTTGCCCGAGATTTTCCTTCCTGCTCCTCCAAAGGCGCGTAACTCCTTCGCGATCCGCCACGGCGCACGGAACGACCGAAATATTCGAAATTCCATTGATTGCTAGGTTAAATCGAAGCCTCTGCAAAGTCAGCGGATCTGGCTCGATGGCGAGGATACGCTTCAGCGATGGCATCTTGAACGAAAGCGGGATACAAATCGTACCTGTATTGGCTCCGATGTCGACAACATATTCCGCGCTTTTTACCTTAGTCGTCATGAACTCGAATTCTTCTCGTTCTAACGAAAACAAGGTTCCAAGAAATATGAGCTTGTCGTGATGGTTCTGGCCGGGGAAGCAGCGAAATTTCACTCCATCGAGTTCGACGTCTGCCACAATTGAGGCTGGATAGGACTTGAGGTACCGCCGAAGCCAGCCAGGTAGAGATTTATTCCCCGCGATTTTTTGAAAATGCATTTTCCAATGTGTATCTTTTACATACGTCCCAAAAGGCAATTCGGTCATGACAATCCCCTAAAGCGCTCCCAAGCCCGCACCCAACCGACAAAGCCGGACAAGGTCAAGGTTGCTACCGCAACACCGGGAGACAAAAAGATCCGCACCTGCAAGGCGCGGTGCAAAAATCGCCGCCCGGATTGCGCGGGCGGCGCGCTGCGCCCAAACTCGCGAGCATGAGCGAATCGCAGTCGCAAATGGCGTTGTTTGAAGCCCCGGTTCCTTGGCAGGGCGCGCCCAAGCCCACATTTCTGGAACGCATGGCTTCCCCGGACACAGACCGCCCGCGAGATGGCACCGATGCGGCCGCGCTGCAGGCGCCGCTGACGAGCCTCAAGGGACTCGGCCCGCGCGGCGCGGAGCTTTTGACGAAGCTGCTCGCGAAGCCGCTGACGCCGCCGCGCGTGATCGATCTCCTTTGGCATCTGCCCACCGGCACGCTCGACCGCAGGCTCACGCCATCGGTCGGTGAAACGCTCCCCGGCGGCATCGTCACGCTCGTCGTGACGCCGGTGAAGCACAGCGCGCCGCCGCGCTCGGCACCGCGCGCGCCCGTGCGCATCGTGTGCGAGGACGAAAGCGGCGCGCTCGACATCGTCTATTTCCACGGCGACCGCGCGGCGATCAAGCGCCTGCTTCCGCTCGGCGAGCCGCGCCTCGTTTCAGGTCGCGTCGAACGCCACGGCGCGCGCCTGCAAATGACGCACCCGGATTACGTGCTCGCGCCGAACGAGCGCCATCGGTTGCCCGCCATCGAGCCGGTCTACCCGCTGACGCTCGGCCTCACGCAGAAATTTCTCTATCGCGTCATCGGCGACGCGCTCGCGAAACTGCCCGACTTCCCGGAATGGCTCGACCCCGCCCTTGTCGAGGCGCAGGGCTGGCCGGGTTTCCGCGACGCGCTCATAACGTTGCACCGCCCGCAAAGCCACGCCGACCTCGCGCTGTGGCACAAGGCGCGCGAACGGCTCGCCTGTGACGAGGTGTCGAGCGCGCAACTCGCCATCGCGCTGGTGCGCCGTAGCCACCGCCAGCTCGCCGGGCGCTCGCTCGTCGGCGACGGCAGTCTCGCAGCGAAGATGCGCGCATCCCTGCCCTTCGCGCTGACGCGGTCGCAGGAAACCGCGCTCGCCGAAATCAAGGCCGACATGGCGTCGTCGCGGCGCATGCTGCGGCTGCTGCAAGGCGATGTCGGCTCGGGCAAGACGGTCGTCGCGGCGCTGGCGATGGCGAACGCCGTGGAAGCGGGGGCGCAGGTTGCACTGATGGCGCCGACCGACGTTCTCGCCCGTCAGCATCTCGAAACGCTGACGCCGCTCTGCGAGGCGGCAGGCATTCCGCTCGGCTATCTCTCGGGCCGCGAACAAGGCCGCACGCGCGGGCGGCTTCTCGGCAAGCTCGCGAGCGGCGAAATCCGCGCGATCTGCGGCACTCATGCGCTGTTTCAACCCGATGTGGTTTTCCGCGATTTCGGCCTCGCGATCGTGGACGAACAGCACCGCTTCGGCGTGGCGCAGCGGCTTGCGTTGCAGGAAAAGGCGCGCGCGGGCGACGCCGATATTCTCGTGATGACCGCGACGCCGATCCCGCGCACGCTCCAATTGTCGCTGCACGGCGACCTCGACGTGTCGCAACTCGCCGAAAAGCCCGCGGGCCGCAAACCCGTCATCACCCGCGCCGTGCCGCAGGATCGCATGGAGGATGTGATCGAGGGCCTGCATCGCGCGCTCGGCGAAGGCGCGCAGGTCTATTGGGTGTGTCCCGCCGTCGAAAGCGAAACCGCCCGCGACATGACCGCCGTGACCGAGCGCGCCGCGCATCTGCGCCAGATCTTCGGCGAGCGCGTCGGCCTCGTGCATGGCAAGCTCTCCGGCGCGGAGAAGGACGCCGCGATTGCCGCTTTCACCGCGCGCGAAACGTCGATCCTTGTTGCCACCACCGTCATCGAGGTGGGCGTGAACGTGCCGAACGCGACCGTGATGATCGTCGAGAACGCGGAGATGTTCGGCCTCGCGCAATTGCACCAGCTACGCGGGCGCGTGGGGCGCGGCTCGGCACAATCGTCGTGCATCCTGCTTTACAAGGGGCCGCTATCCGAGACGGCGAAATCGCGGCTCGACATCTTGCGGCAGGTGGACGACGGCTTCGTGATCGCGGAGGAGGATTTGCGACTTCGCGGCGGCGGCGAGGTGCTGGGCGCGAAGCAGAGCGGCGATCCCGGCTTCCGCATCGCGGGCTGGCCCGAGGCCGCGCCGCTGATCGAACGCGCGGCGACCGCCGTCCGTTACTTGCTGGGCCGCGATCCGAACCTCAAGTCGGACCAGGGATTGGCCGCGCGCACCTGCCTCGCGCTGTTCGAGCGCGACGAGGCCATGCGGCTGTTGCAGGCGGGATGATAGCGTTGGATGCCTGTTTTCAAGCCAACGGGACGTAAAGGTCCGTTACAAGATCGGTCGGCTTCGTGTTCATCGGATCGTTGACATAATCCTCGAAGGCGGGCCCCTCTCGCATAGGGCGGCCGAGTTTCGACAACCCGTCGCTATAAAGCCAGGCCCAAGCGTCGCCCAAACCTTCATAAGGCCCGACAAAGCGCAGCACGGCATAATGGCCGCCTTCGATCATCGCGGACTCGAGTGGAGGCTCGACCGCCATGGGAGCACCGACGACGAACGCCGCCAGCGAGCGAAGCTCTTCAGCCGGAACTGCGCCCGGATCGTCGTAATAGACGCCCACGCATCCAGTCATAACGGCGTCGATTCCGCGGGCACCCGCGATCTCGGCAAGACGGCCGAAGGTAGCTCCGATGTCCTGATAACGTCCCCGATGGCTAAGTCCGACGAGATGCTTCGGTTGGATTGTCTTGATTGAAATATCGTACATCAGCTGTCCTCCCGGTCGAGAGACAGTCATATACGCCTGTTCGCCGCTTGCTGGAAGGTTTTCCTTAGTTAGAAAGGCCGCCGGCGAGCGACGGCACGGCCAAGGGCGAGAAGCCGTAATGCTTGAGCCAGCGCAGATCGCCGGAGAAGAACGCGCGCAGGTCGGGCATGCCGTATTTCAGCATGGCGATTCGGTCGATGCCCATGCCGAAGGCGAAGCCCTGCCACTCGTCCGGGTCGATCCCGCAGGAGCCCAGCACGTTCGGATGCACCATGCCGCAGCCGAGGATTTCGAGCCAATCGTTCCCCTGCCCTATCTTCAACTCCGGCCCGGATCGGTCGCACTGGATGTCCACCTCGGCGGACGGCTCCGTGAACGGGAAATGCGACATGCGGAAGCGCATGTTCACGTCCGACACCTCGAAGAACGCCTTGCAGAACTCCTCAAGCACCCATTTCAGGTGGCCCATATGCGTGGCGCGGTCGATGACGAGGCCCTCGACCTGATGGAACATCGGCGTGTGCGTCTGGTCCGAATCCATGCGATAGACGCGGCCCGGCGCGATGATGCGGATCGGCGGCTGGCTCGCCATCATGGTGCGCACCTGCACGGGCGAGGTGTGCGTGCGAAGCAGGAGGCGTTCGCCCTGCTCGTCCGGATTGAAGAAGAACGTGTCGTGAGCCTCGCGCGCCGGATGGCCGACCGGGAAATTCAGCCGCGTGAAATTGTTGTCGTCGGTCTCGATGTCCGGGCCTTCCGCAACCGAAAAGCCCATGTCGGCGAAGATCACCATCAGTTCTTCCCAGACGCGGGAGATGGGATGGATGCGGCCTTCGGCGGCGGGGTTCGCGCGCACGGGCAGCGTCACGTCCACGCGGTCGGTCGCGAGCTTTTCGGCAAGCGCTGCGGCTTCGAGTTCGGCCTTGCGCGCATCGAGCGCGGCGGCGACCGCGTCTTTCACGACATTGACCGCCTGCCCGAAGCTCTTGCGCTCTTCCGCCGGGAGCCCGCCGAGCTTTTTCATAAGCTCCGAGATTTCGCCCTTCTTGCCAAGCGCTGACACGCGGATGGCATCGAGCGCCGCGAGGTCGCCCGCGCCCCCCACCGCCTCAAGCAGCCGGTTCGACAGGGCGTCAAGGTCGGGTGCGGACTCCGCAAGCGTTTCCATGGGTGCTTCTCGTTCGGGAATGGTGAGGCGATGTGCGATGGCGTGCCACTTTTGGCCGGAGGGGTCAAGGCTGTCGCTTCAGCGGCGCAAAGCGCTAAGGGCGAATATTCCTCGCGGCCTCGATTTTCGCGCAAGCGTTCAGGCTGGCGTGACTTCCTTGCCGGAATAGTTCCTCTTGAGGTGGGAGGATACGGGGCCATGCCTTCTAAGGGTGGACAGCCAATAGCGATACTCCCCACGAAGCTGCGCTCGAAAGCTCAAGTCGGGGATGTAGTCGCTCCAAGCCGTATCCTTGAATGCATCGCGGTAAAAATTCCTGTACTCCCTGTGAAGCCACAAAGAGCCGGGGTGCCAGGGACGCTCGCCCAACCCGGCGAAGTGAACGATCGCCGGCTTGATCGAGCGCCGATAATGAAAGGGGCTGGTGAAATTCCAGATCACGGGAAGCCGAAGCCATCGACCGGCCAGAACCTTGTTGAGGACATCCTGGTCCCGCCGTCTCCAGGGAAACTGCTCCAGTTCACTCTCGGATCGTTCCCATATTCCTTCGGCGCGAGACCGCGCCATATCGAACATTATTACGCCAGCATTGAAGTAATTGCCATAAGAGAGACCTAAAGCGTTTAAACGCTCGTAGTTCCCCTTCCACGGTTTCATCAAATCGGCGGCGGCCGCCGCCGCATAGCCGTTCAGATTAACTTTAAAAAGATTGGACAGAGACTTGACAACAATCACATCGCAATCGAGGTAAAGAATTCTCTCGTATGAATTTTGTATATATTGATCGATCCGCAAGCGGAGAGCAGTACCCCCATACTTCCTTGCAGCTTCGCCTAATTCGTCTCTCTTGAGGTTTATAAGCTTTATGGGAATATTTTTCTTCTCCGCAAATTCAAGAACCTGGGCTTCCTGTTCGGGCGGAATATCGAGGCCTACGATGATCTTGTCGAACGCAATGTCCGGAGAAGCGAGGTGCGCCGAATAAAGGGTCGCGCATGCAAGCTGCAGCATGTTCTTGTCGGTGCAGACAACCACCGCAAAAGGTACTTTGGGCTGCTCGGAAGTGGGCATCGTTGCTTCCCTACGTTTGAAAAACCGAACCAGACGCGAGCCTGCGTCATAAAAACGGCTTAGCTCTAGCGAGCCCGGTCTTTCTTGGCAACGACCAATCGCTAACCCGCGCGGCTATTCCGCCGGAAGCGGCCTTATCGATGCAACAGGAAGGGGGGTGAAGGCGCACTCTTTGAGGCGGGCTTAGTCGAAAGCGTTAATTCAGCCGCGCGTGGGAGGAGGGCTCTTTCCTGCCCTCCTTCTCCGAAATCAGCTTCAGAACATAAGTGATCTCGTCGCGCGCATCCCGCGTGGCGCGGGCGTCCTCCCTCGGAATTTCGTCGGCAATCCGAAGGAGGATGTTTGCCAGCGCAAGCAACTCGGGCACTGTCAGTTCGTCAAGTTTCATGCAGACCTAAGCTCCGCGGGCAGAGCCTCGCGCGCCTTGCCGACAAGCGCCGCGAAGCCAGCCGGATCGGTGATGGCAAGATCCGACAGAACCTTGCGGTCGATCACGATGCCCGCCTTGTTGAGGCCGTCGATGAAGCGGCCATAGGTGAGGCCATGCTCGCGCGTGGCGGCGTTGATACGCTGGATCCACAGCGAGCGGAAATTGCGCTTCTTCGTCCGGCGGTCGCGATAAGCGTATTGCAGGCTCTTTTCGACCGCCTGCTTCGCGATACGGATCGTGTTCTTGCGGCGGCCGTAAAAGCCCTTCGCCTGCTCAAGAACCTTTTTATGACGGGCGTGTGCGGTTACACCGCGCTTCACACGTGACATTGTTCGTCGTCTCCAAGCTCAATCGTTGCGTTTTTCGAGTGATCAGTCAAGCCCGTAGGGGGCCCACTTCTTCACATGGTTCGCATCGCCCGGTTCGAGGACGACGCTGCCGCGCGAGTTGCGAATGAACTTCGGTGTCCGCTTGATCATGCCGTGTCGCTTGCCGGCCTGCCCGGCGAGAACCTTGCCGGTGCCGGTGATCTTGAAGCGCTTTTTCACGCCACTCTTGGTCTTCATCTTGGGCATTTTGCTTCCTTTCTTATTAGTTCGCTCTCACGAAACAGCTTTTGCGGCTGAAGAAGCCGCTTGCGCGTCTCGCTTTTGGAGAAGCACGAAAAAGCCGCCACGGCATGCCCTGAAATGCGCCGGGCGGCTCGGTCCGGGGAGAATATGCCGACGTTGTCAAAGACGCAACTGTTTCGGCGGCGGCGGGACAAGGGTTTGGATGTTAAGCTCTTCGGCGAATAGGAAGTCGCGAGCGGCGAGGTCGTAGTGCTGCATGATCGCCGCCAAATTTTTGTCGTTAGCTCCTAATCCGTTTATATCCTTAAGAGCGTTGTGTCGCCTGTAGCGCAGCGACTTACGCTTCTCTCGTTTTTTTCGAGCAATGGACACAACTTTGGTTCCCGCCATCATAAGCATCACCTTGAACCACAAGTCGTCCGTTGTGGGAGCCAGCGCCATGAACAACTCGCCATGGCTAACATCGGAGTGAAGACAACGCGGCGGATAAAGAACGCCGTCCACGCCTCTGCCGAACACCTGCATTCCGACAATATTCCTGGCATCTGACCAGCAGTCGTACGGAACGAATTCTTCGTAGTTTTTTGCCACCATCAGTTTTGCACCGAGGCTCACGGCGCAACCCGGATGGCGGGCGCCAGCCTCAACAAGACGTTGAACGAGATAGGGCGGATATACGAGATCGTCGTCTACGGTGATGATCGTTTTGTCGGGTTCAGCCACAAGCGCATGTACGAGCTTGTTATATGGCCGAAAATTTTCCTCGCAGATGACGATTTCGAAGCGTTCGCCCTCAAGCGCTCGGAGAGAGCGGGGAATCTGCGCGGATTCAACTTCGCTCTTCGCCAGAAACAATATGACCTTTTCGGGCATCAGGTTCTGAGTGAGAAGCGATTTGATACACAGATGCAAATTGCCGAATCGGTTTGGGAAACTCGTCAGAGAAACGATGACGTTTTCCGCCACCGGCGCGCTGCGGAGCTTTTGACGCAATGAGCGCCCCGCCACATGCAACGAATGTCGGTTCATGCTTGGTACTCCGCCTAGCTTCCATGTCGAAGCGAAACCTCTAGCATCCCGTACGACGAGCCGCATGAGTAAATGCGGCCCCCGTCGTCAGTTACCAAAAACCCGAGCGAAGATCGCATCCACATTGCGCATGTGATGCTGCGGATCGAACAGCGCCTCGATCTTCTCCGGCGGGAGCGCCGCCGTCACGTCCGCGTCGGCCTTGAGGAAGGCGAGGAACTCGCCCTCACCACGAAACGCGAGCATGGCGTTGCGCTGCACGAGGCGATAGGCGTCCTCGCGGCTGACGCCCGCCTGGGTCAGCGCAAGCAGCACCTGCTGCGAATGCACGAGCCCGCCGCCGCGTTCGAGGTTCGCTTTCATCTTATCGGGGTAAACCACGAGCTTGTCGATCACGCCCGCGAGCCGTGCCAGCGCGAAATCGAGCGTCACGGTCGCGTCCGGGCCGATCAGCCGCTCGACCGACGAATGCGAGATGTCGCGTTCGTGCCACAGCGCCACGTTTTCCATCGCCGGGATCGCATAGCCGCGCACGAGGCGCGCAAGGCCGGTGAGGTTTTCGGTCAGCACCGGATTGCGCTTGTGCGGCATCGCCGACGAGCCCTTCTGCCCTTCCGAGAAGAACTCTTCCGCCTCGCCTACTTCGGTTCGCTGAAGGTGGCGGATCTCGGTCGCGAGCCGCTCCACCGACGACGCGATGACGCCGAGCGTCGCGAAGAACATGGCGTGGCGGTCGCGCGGGATGACCTGCGTCGAGACAGGCTCCGGCTTCAGGCCGAGCTTTTCGGCGACGTAAGCCTCAACGCGCGGATCGAGATGCGCGAAGGTGCCGACCGCACCGGAAATCGCCGCCGTGCCGATATCCTCCTTCGCGCGCAGGAGACGCTCTTTCGCGCGGGTGAACTCCGCATAGCCCAGCGCCATCTTGAGGCCGAACGTCGTCGGCTCGGCGTGGATGCCGTGGCTGCGGCCCACGGTGACGGTGTATTTATGTTCGAGCGCACGGCGCTTCAGCGCGGCAAGCACCGCGTCGATGTCGGCAAGCAGAATGTCGGCGGCGCGGGTCAGTTGCACGGCGAGGCAGGTGTCGAGCACGTCGGACGAGGTCATGCCCTGGTGCATGAAGCGCGCCTCGGGGCCTGTATGTTCGCTGACGCTCGTCAGGAAGGCGATGACATCGTGCTTCACCTCGCGCTCGATCTCGTCGATGCGGGCGATGTCGAACGCGCCCTTGTCGCGCAAAACCTTGGACGTGCCCGCCGGGATCGTGCCGAGCTGCTCCATCGCTTCGGCGGCGAGCGTCTCGATTTCGAGCCAGATTTCATAGCGTGACTGGTCGGACCAGATGGCGGCCATCTGCGGGCGGGAATAGCGCGGGATCATGGAAAAACTCTCAGGCTGCGGCGGCTGCGCCGTCTTCTGCATCGATCTTTGCAGCGATGCTTAACTGATGAGCCTGCAAAAGTGCAAGCAGCGATGGCAAGGGTGTGCGTCCCGAAGTGAACGCGATGGTGCCGTGACCGCGTTTCGCGCCGACGCCGACGACGTGGCCGCGCTCAGAAAGGACGTTCGCGATGCGGCGCGCGATGGCGGGCGCGGGGTCGAGCCATATCACGGGCCACGGCGAAAGCGCGTCGACGCGTTCGAGCAGAAGCGGGTAATGCGTGCAGCCGAGCACCACGACATCGGTGCGCGCCCCGCCGTCTTCCACGAAGCACGGCGCAATCTCCCGCGCGATGGCGGCATCGGAAACCGGCTCGCCGCTGGCAAAGCTTTCGGCAAGCTCCGCGAGGTTCGCCGCGCCGACGAGCGTCACGCGCACGCCCGAGGCATAGGTCTCGATCAGCGTATGGGTGTATTCCCGCGCGACCGTGCCGGGCGTGGCGAGCACCGAAACAAGGCCGCTTCGGGTGATGGCGGCAGCGGGCTTGATCGCGGGCACGGTGCCGACGAAGGGCACGGCGAAGGCCGCCCTGAGCGCCGAAAGCGCGACCGTCGAGGCGGTGTTGCAGGCGAGGACGACGCAATCCGGCTCGAACGCGGCAAGCGCTTCGCCGACGAGATGGAGAAGCCGCTCGACCAGTTCGCCCTCGGGCTTCGAGCCGTAGGGAAAGGCGGCGTCATCGGCGATGAACAGCACTTCTGCCTCAGGAATGGCCGCGCGTGCGGCCTTCAGCACGGTGAGACCGCCAAGGCCCGAGTCGAGGAAAAGAAGCCTCGCGGCGCGTTTGCTGTCGCTCATGCTGTCGCCCGTCGCCTCTCGGCCCTTCGCGCGCAGGGATAGCCCCGCGCGGTCACGCGAAATCCGCGCGAGTCATACTGCATTCATGCGCTTGCGAAAAGGTTGCGATAGCTCTGCGTGCCGTCCGGCAGCGATGCGGAAGCCTCATGGACGCCCCGCGCGATGGCCCGTGCGAGGCAATTCGCGGCGGCAGCACCGATGAAGGGCAGCGCCGTGTCGCGATCAGAAAGCCCTGCCCTGCCCGTGGCCAGCGCGAAAACGATGTCGCCATCGAGCGGCGAGAAAACCGGATGGATCGCGCGCGCCATGCCAGCCGCCGCCATCGTCGCGACGCGTTTCGCCTGCATTTGCGTCAGCGGCGCGTCGGTCGCGACGACACAGAGCGTCGTGTTTGCGCCAGCGAGCGCCCCATATTTAAGCACGGGCCGCGCGGCTTCTGCCGGGAGCGGATGAGGCAGGCCGAGGCCGCCGAATTCGCCGCCGCGCTCATATGGAGCGGCCCAGAAATGCGGCGTGTCCGCGACCGTCACGGCGCCTGCCGCGTTCACGGCCGCGAGCGCGCCGACGACCACCGATCCGCCGTCGAACGTCAGGTGCTCCGACGCGCTTCCGAGGCCGCCGCGCATGGAAAGCCCTGCCCCCCGCGCGACCGTCGCGCCGTAGCCCGCGCCCGCCGAACCGAGCGCGAAATCGCCCGCTGCTGCCTCCGCCGCCTTGAAACCAAGCTCGCGATAGGGCGCTGCGCGTCCCCAATCCTTGTTTCCACCATTGATGAGGTCGAACAGGATCGCTTGCGGGACGATGGGCACGCGCACAGGGCCGATCTGAAAGCCGCGTCCGTTTTCTCGAAGCCAGATCTGCACGCCGCTCGCCGCGTCGAGGCCGAAGGCGCTGCCGCCGGAAAGCACGATTGCGTCCGCCGCGCCGACCGTCCCTTCGAGGCTGATCGCATCGCGCTCCCGCGTGCCGGGGCCGCCGCCCATCACCGTCGCCGCCGCAACCACCGGCGCATCGGCCAGAATGACCGTTGTGCCGCTAGCGATGCGGGCGTCCTCGGCGTTGCCGACGTTCAGCCCCTCCACATCGGTGATGAGATTGCGCACGCGGTCCGCTCCCGTGAAAGAGTACGAACATAATGTAGCGCGTGCGACGCGTTAGCGAAGTGGCTACAGCGTCGTGCCGCAGATCGGATGCGGCACAACGCTGTAAATTTTTGTTGTCGATCAGCTTAATGGCCTGTGCGCGCACGCCGAAATCGTTACGCGACGTCAACAGATTTACGGTGTGACAGTGCAGGAGATGCCGCGCTGCGTGATCGCCCGGCATAACGCTGTCGCCGCGGTCTTCGCCTTGTATGGCCCGGCCTGAATGCGGTAGCCCCCCGAACCCCTCTCGACATCGAGATTGCGGTTCACGAGGATGTCTGAAAGCTGCGCCTTGATCTGGCGAGCGGTGGCAAGCCCGGACTGCTGACTCGGCGAAGAGCCGAAAACGATCAGGAACCCGTCGGCCGGTGCCACGACCGCCGACGCCGAGGTCGAAACCGGGGTCACGGCGGACGTGCGGACGGTCGGTGCGGGGGGTGATTTCGCAACCCGCGGGGGCCTCACCGGAGCATCTGCCTGAAGCGAGGGATCGACGCGAATTGGCGCGGCGCGGCGCGTCGCCGCGGGGCTCATGACAACCGCGGAGGCAGCCGATTGTGACGCGGCGGATGCCTGCCACCCCCGCTGCTGGGGCTGCGCCTGAGCGGCCTGCTGACCGCCTGACGATCCTCCGCCGAAAATACTGTCGAAGAAGCCGCCTATGCCGCCCGAGGAGGCCGGGGCCTGCTGTTGCGCATAATAAGGAGAGGGCTGCGGTGCCCCCGCCTGCCTGGAGCGCTCTTGAACTGCCTGCGATTGCGGCAACGCCGACGCTTGCTGCTGCTGCTGCGGGGCCAAACCCATTGCCGCCATGACGCGTTCCTTGCCCTCCGTTGCCGTCTTGCGGTCGGCGGCGGGCAGGCTCTCCATCCAGAGCGCGTTGGAATAATCCTGGAGCGCGCGGGCATAGGAGCGGCTTCTTTCGTTGATGCGGGCGCGAAGCAGGATCGCACGCGCCGCGAGTTCTCCATTGAGACCGGCGCGAAAGGCGGCGTCGATGAGGGACGAAGCGTCCGAATAGGCTCCGGCGTCGAAGGATCTGGTTGCGCGGCTCAGGAGATACAGACCGCGACTGTCGCCGCTCTGCGCGAAGGCTCCGCTAAACGAGCCCAAGGGCAACCCTGCGGAAAGACCGAAGGACAAGCCGAAAACGACAACAAACAATCTGATGCAGCCAAGCCCCATGGGAAAGCAATGCCCGTTCTATCATGATAAGACATGCGCTAACGCACCCGGACGACCACGCAACCACAAGATTAGGGCATAGCGATGTCTAAGTTGCCTAGCGCGATTCGCTGACGTCAAGACTCCGCGTATGGCAGCTATCCACAAATCCGGAACGAAAGCTTCCCGATTTGCACAAGTATCGAATGGGGTGGCAAGGTCGTGACTCGCGAGAACGGTTCCATCGTCCCGAGATCATCGGCACCACCGGCCACGCCATGCCGGATGTGGATCGCAATGGAAGGCCTGGCATGGACGCGCGTTTAGCGACGCCGCGAGGCGAAAAATGAGACAGTGACGGGTTGCGCAAATCCGGCTTCGCTGATAGGAAACGCGAACCGAAATGCAAACTGAAGCATGATAGCGAAGCGTGAACGCGTTACGTATTTGAAATCACTAGTTTTTTCGGTGCGGAGAGGTGCTAGAGTGGTTGAATAGGCCGGTCTCGAAAACCGGAGTACGGGCAACCGTACCGTGGGTTCGAATCCCACCCTCTCCGCCATCCATCCCAAAAAGATACGTGCTATCAACGGCTTGCTTCTCCATTTTTGAAACCATCGAGCCGTGGTTTCACACCCTTTGTTCGTCAACCGTTCTCACCGAGGATCGCATAAGCCGCCTTGGCAAGGCGAAGCTGGTTCGCCTCGCAGGTGTATCGTTCCACCTCTTTGAGAGTTTGATGGCCGGTAATCGCCGCGATCTGGTGCGCGGTGCAGCCTGCATCGGCAAGTCGTACGGCAGCGCCCTTGCGCAGGCCATGTGCTGAACAATGAGGGAGACCTGCGGCAACGCAGGAATCCTTTACAAAATTGCCAAACCCTTTTTGAGAAAAGGGGTGTCCAAGCGCCGTAACAAGAATTGTTTCGGTTCCGATCATGGGCGCGGCTGCAAGCGTCGCCCGAAGCTCTGGTAGGAGTGGAATGCGCAACGGAACGCCCGTTTTATGCTGCGACAGCGTGACGACATCATCTCGCAGGCGGGCGCATCAACGATCGATGGCGCGTTGTCTTTCGATAACTCCGTGCGGCCATCGCGGCGCGTCCCGCTCTTCTTCTCCGAGAAGATTTTCAAGCAGCCCGCTCCTTCGAGGGCGGCTTGCTGTATCGTGAGATCCTGGTCGGCTGTGCTGACGCGGGCGTAACCAAAGGTTCTGGGCTGTGGAGCTTTGCGTATCATGGCGGAATGTCCGATTAGGTTCCAGACCATTCCTTTGTAGCGTCCGAAAAGAAAAGACGTAAAAAGTGTCTCAAGAAGAGCGTCGGCGAAGAACTGAAGGCTATAGGCTGCTCGGCCTTGTCGTCCGTTTCGATCAATAAAAGTCCCGATCGCGTTAGACATCGCCATCCGAAAAGAGCTTCGTTCAGTCGGGAAGAAACAGGCGTCGGGGGTGCGTGAGCCATGACAACGACAAGTGTCGGCTTCGAAGTAGACGCAGACCCGAGAGATCCCAAGGCATCGAGCGGCGAAACGTCGAGCCCCGACTATTTCGCGAGCCTGCGGCTTGTCGGGCGCTTCATGGAGGGCGCGCGGCTCAAGCTCGGCGCGACTGTCGTCATCGCGACTTTCGCCGTTACCTGCGAGTTGGTCCCCGTCTGGGCGGTTTATCGGCTCGTTTGCGAGATCATTGCGGGTTCGCTGGCGTGGTCCTCGGTCCTGGCTTATGCGGGAGTTTCGCTGCTGGCGGTCCTCATGGGATTTGCGGCGATGGGCTTCGCCCTGGCGCTGTCACATATCGTTGCTTTCGACGCCATCTACCGCATGCGTCTTGGCGTGGCCCGACACATGGCGCGGCTGCCGCTCGGCTATTTCGCCGACCGTCCAAGCGGCGACGCCAAGAAACTTGTCATCGACGAGCCCGAAAAGCTCGAACTCATCGTTGCTCACGGTGTGCCGGAAGGCGTCAGCGCGCTGGCGACGTGGCTAGCGGTTTCCGTCTGGCTGTTCGTGGTCGACTGGCGCATGGCGCTTGCGGCGATCATCGTGACACCCGTTTCATTCGCACTCCTCATCACGGCGATGGCGCGGGGGGGCCGACGCGCCGGCGCCTATCAGGCGGCTCAACAACGCATGAACGCCGCGATTGTCGAGTATCTTGCGGGCATGGGGGTTGTGAAGATCTTCAACCGCACCGGCGAGAGCTTTGCCGCGACCAGCGAGGCGGTGCGAAACTACGCGAAGATCGAAACGGAATGGGCGCGCGACTATCTTCCGCTTGGCGGCACCTTCTTCAGCCTGGTTCTCACCAACATCGTTTTCATCTTGCCCGTCGGCCTGTTCCTTATGGCGGCTGGTAGCCTCGACCTGCCCACGCTCGTCTTCTTCATCATCCTCGGCGCTAATTACAGCCAGCCGCTGCTGAAGCTGTTCAACCAGTTCCATGACCTCGCCCATATCAGCATGGGGTCGATGCTTATCGCGGAGGTTCTCGATACGGCCCCGCAGGCAGACCGGCGGGACGGGCCGAAGCCTAAGGGAAACGATGTCGCCTTCGAGAATGTGCGCTTCGGCTATGGCGAGCAAGACGTGTTGCACGGCGTCAGCTTCACGGCGCGCGCGGGGGCTGTGACAGCCCTCGTCGGGCCGTCCGGAGGCGGCAAGAGCACAATCGCAAGCCTTGTCCCGCGCTTCTGGGATGTGCGGTCGGGCCGCGTGACCGTCGGTGGCGTCGATGTCCGCGACATGAGCCTCGACGACCTCATGGATACGGTCGCCTTCGTGTTTCAGAACACCTTTCTGTTCTCGGACACCATCGCCGCCAATATCCGGTTCGGAAATCCCGACGCGACCGACGAAGAGGTTGAAGCCGCCGCCAAGGTAGCGCGCGCGCATGAGTTCATCATGGCGCTGCCGGATGGCTACGCAACACGCCTCGGCGCGAAAGGAACCACGCTTTCGGGTGGCGAGCGTCAGCGCATTGCCATTGCCCGGGCCATTCTGAAGGACGCTCCCATTATCGTTCTCGACGAGGCCACGGCCTTCGCCGACCCCGATAACGAAGCAGCGATACAGGAGGCGATTGAGGCACTGACCGCTGGGCGCACCCTGATCATCGTCGCCCATCGACTTCACACCATCTCCGCCGCCGATACTATCGTCGTGATCGACCATGGACGTATCGCCGAAACCGGCCGGCACGAAAACCTTGTCGCGCAGGACGGCCTTTACGCGCGCCTTTGGGCCGATCACACGGCCGCGCGCTCGCAAGCGCTGCGCTAGAGGCGGGAGACAAGATCATGACTGACACAGTCGCGGCTATGACCGATCCCACAGGAACAGAGGTCCGCTCCGATCTCGAAAGCTTCAAACGGCTCTGGGCGTTGGCGGGACCATTGCGCGGGCGCGTGCTTGCGGGCATCGTCTTTCGTTTCGCGCAGTCCTTCTGCCTCGGGCTTGCCTTCGCCACCGCGATCTCCGTCGTCGGGGCGCTGGCCGATGGGGCGACCATAACTTACGCTTGGGCGTGGCAGGTCACGGGGCTGGTTGCGCTGTCGCTCGCCGGTCAGTTGCTGTTCGGCTATCTTTCCGCCACGCGAAGCTGGTTTGCGAGCTTTGAGCTTGCGGGCGAGTTGCGACTTTCGATGCTGGACCGGCTGCGCCTTCTGCCGCTCGGCTTCCATCTTGCGCGCGACAAGGGCGATACGGTCACGGTGCTGACCTCCGACATGCAGATGTTGGAAAGCTTCATGTCCGACGCCTTGCCGCGCATCGCGCAAGCGTTCGGGCTTCCACTGGCGGTGCTTCTCTACCTTGCATGGCTCGACTGGGCCGTGGCACTCGCTGCTACAGCGTCCATCGCCGCCGGAGTGCCGATCTATTTGTGGTCGAGCCGTCGCCTTGCAGCGCTCGGAATTCACCGGCAAGACATGCAAGCCGAAGCGGCCGCGCGCATGATCGAATATGCGCAGGGCATCGCCGTCATTCGCGCCTTCAACCGCATCGCCAAAGGACAGGAAGATTTCCGCGCCGCTCTCAAGGCGTTCCGCGACATGTCCGTCAACATGGTGATGAAACTCACCGTGCCGCTCATCGGCTTCGGTCTCACCATCATGCTCGGCGTGCCGCTCCTGATTTGCGTTGCCGGAACAAGGCTTATTGGCGGGGCTATCGATACGCAAACTGCTCTCGCGGCCCTGATGCTGGTGTTTGCGCTCTACGGCCCACTCGTCGGTCTCGTTGCCGTGATGGAGCTGACGCGTATGGCCGATGCATCGCTGACGCGCATGGACCGCATTCTCACCGCCAAGCCTTTGCCGCTACCGCAAGCCGCCCGCGAGCCGAAGGGGTTCGCCGTATCTTTCGACGCTGTCGGCTTTGGCTATACGGCAGCAAGCCCGGTGCTCGACGGTGTGTCTTTCGAGATCCCGGAACGCTCCATGACGGCCATCGTGGGCCCTTCCGGTGCCGGAAAAAGCACGATCCTCAATCTTATTCCTCGGTTCTGGGATGTCGATCGCGGGTCAATCTCCGTCGGCGGCGTCGATATCCGCGACCTTGAGGCAGAAAGCCTGAACCGGCTCATCACTGTCGTGTTTCAGGACGTCTACCTTTTCTCGGGCACGATCCTCGACAACATCGCTTTTGGCCGAAAAGACGCGAGCTTCGAAGAAATAGAGGCAGCGGCCCGCGCCGCTCGGGCGCACGATTTCATCATGGCGTTGCCGGATGGCTATGCAACGCGGGTTGGAGAAGGCGGGGCTGCGCTGTCGGGCGGCGAACGCCAGCGCGTTTCTATCGCGCGTGCGATCCTCAAGGATGCCCCCATTGTGCTGCTCGACGAAGCGACGGCGGCGATCGATCCGACCAACGAGCGCGCCATCCAGGCGGCGCTTCAGTCGCTCGTCGCAGACAAGACGCTCATCGTCGTTGCTCATCGACTATCGACCATCCGCGTCGCCGACCAGATCCTTGTCATGGATCGCGGTCGGATCGTCGAACATGGCCGCCACGAAACGCTCGTCGATGCGGGTGGCCTTTATCAAGGTCTCTGGCATCATTGGACCGAAGCGGCGCAGTGGCGGATAGGCTGACGACAAGGCTTTATCTTGCGAAAGCGGAAAAAGGCCGGGCCATCGGCGCATTGTCAATAAGGCCCGATAAATCTGCGCACTACGCGTTTGCGCCGACCGGATTTATTAATCTCAATGACTGAGTCATTGCTGCGCGATCATGGGACTACCTGCGATAACGGCTTGGCAGCATCCCTTTCTTTGCGGAAAATGTCTTGCTGAAATGGCTCAGGTTGCTGAAGCCCACGGCGAGGGCGGCTTCGGTTACGGTTTTTCCTTCATCTAGAAGCGCGGCTGCGGCTTCGATACGAATGTCGCGAAGATGGGCGTGCACCGAGTTGCCAACGATCTCACGAAATCCTTCCTTGAGCTTGCGTTCGTTGACCCCCACCTCGCGCGCGAGACGCGCGATGGTCCAGTCCACGTCATATTGCGTTTCGACAATCTCCCGCGCATGCTGGACGCGCCGATAATCTTCGCCGCGTAACGCAGGTCTTTGTGGCGAGGGGAGCGAGAACGAGTGGATGACGAGACTTAAGCACTCGATCGCCTTGCTGTAGAGGTAGAGCTTTCGAGCGGTGCCTTCCGCAATTCGGCATCCGGCGATGCAGCGCGCGGCCTGCAGAAGCGGAGGGGGTGCCGGAAATCCGACGAGAAAAAGCCCTCTATCGGGTAGGCTGTGATCGCTCAACAGATCGCAGCCGAGTTGCGCGAGCGGAGCCCCGCCTGCCTTGACCAGAAACCGCTTTTCGAAACGCACATCGATGACGTGAAACCGCTCGGTCGCTTTGACCGTGTTTTCGCCCAGCGTATAGCGGTTGCTCGCAAAAAGCACCCCCAGGCCCGGTTTTACCGCCAACGGGAGCGCACCGTCTATCGCGAATGTCCCCGAGCCGCAGAGACATACACTTAAGGAAAATGTCGGCGGCCCTTCGGCTCGAAACTTGGAAGCGCGGGGGGCGGCGACGTCAACCGTGTAAATCGTGACATCCCTGTCGGGCTGGTCGACACGGGTGAAGCGCCTCCAACCCACGTCATCGATGCTGCATTCGACGGCTTCCCGCCACGTCCGATGCAAACCCGATTGTTGATAAAAAGACACGCTCGGCTCCGATGACGAGTAAGCTTCAGACTCTGTTCCGCTTCTGTCAATAGCAGACCCGTTCACGTTAGACAACAGAACCAGAATATAGTCTACGACTCCATGGGCACTTTGAGTTTGGGAATGGGGTCTAACATGTTGTCACGAAGGTTCGCCGTCACCGTTTTGTTTGGCTATTTTGCTACGTATTATAATTCTAATGTTCTAGCGCAAGAGGTAACAAATACCGTTACATTAGAGGAGATCACCGTTACAGCTAACAAGCGGCCGCAGTCACTTGAAAAGGTCGACGGTGGCATTTCGGTTGTAACCTCGCAACAGCTTCGCGAGAACGATGTGCGAACGGTGGAGGATCTGAAAAAGGTCTTTCCCGGACTGACGATCGATAACCGGGGTAACAGCGCCTACGCCAACATAACCAGTCGCGGGCTCTCGTCGCCGGATTACTACAACCCCGCAGTTCAGGTTTATGTCGACGGAGTGCCGCAAGCCGCTTCAGTGCTGTCGCAGACTCTCGGCGACGTCGAACGCGTCGAGTTTTTGCGAGGTCCGCAGGGAACGTTGTACGGACGCGGCGCCCTCGGCGGCGTCATCAACATCATTTCAAAAGCGCCCAGGGAACAGACGGTGACTGTCGACGCTACAGCTTCCAATCGGTTGTTCGGGATCGGAGCGGTCGCCACCGGCGTAGTGGTGCCTGACACCCTTTTCGTCGATGTCGCGATCAAGGAAACTCACAGGCTCGGGCAGATTACCGACGTGGATCGCGATAACGAGAATATCGACGGGTGGAACGATCTGAGAGGCCGCCTCGGTTTGCGCTATGCACCCGCCGCGGGCCCGTTCGATGCCAGTGCCTGGGTTTCGCATGACTACCTGCGATCGCGCGAGGAAACTTTCATCCTCGATCAGGACGTCAAGGCGCGCAAATATCGAAGTTCGCTTTTCGGCGGTTACAATCTCCTCAATCGCGAAACCACAACCGGCGCGCTCTCCTGGAACTACCGTTTCGGCGATTTCACTATTTCCAACACGTCGTCTTATCAGCACATTACTCTGAAGCGTCTTCTGTTCGGATCACATTTTCCGGAGACGGACAGCCTTTTTAATCAGGAATTGAAGCTGGCATACGTCAGCGCCTCATTGAAGGGTGTGGCAGGGCTCTCCTATTCGAACGACTGGTTCACTCGCGATGCGGACGGTTATCCCGGCTTCTACGGATCATCAAAAAACAAGGTCGAAAGTCGGAGTTCTGCTGCCTTTGGGGAACTGACCTACTCGCTGACGAGCGCGCTCGATATTACTGCGGGCGCTCGTGCCAACTACGATTGGGCGTCTATCGATTACAACCGCCCTGACGTGTTCGCCAACGGCTATGGCTTCTCATTCGACAACACGGCCGACTTCACCGGCATCCAGCCGAAGGTCTCTCTCGGCTATCAGGTGTCTGACGCCACGCGGGTCTACGCGCTCGTCTCGCAAGGCTACAAGGCGGGCGGCTTCAACCACGCCGTCTCAACCCCGCTGGACGCCGTCTCCTACCAACCGGAAACCGCGCTCAATTATGAAGTTGGCGGCAAAGCCGAGCTGTTCGGCGGCATCCTGAAAATATCGTCGGCGGTTTACTATATCGAGTCTTCGGACAAGCAGATTTACGTCGGAGCCGTCGCCAATCAGGTTATCCGCAATGCGGGGAAAGGAGAAAGCTACGGCATCGAAAGTGAAGCTACCTTTCTGCCGACTGACAACCTGACCCTGACGTTAAGCGGACACCTCGGACGATCGACGTTTGTTGATATGACCGACCCGCTAAGTGGAATTACCTATAGCGGCAAGGCCGTTCCTTACGCGCCTAACGCGACGGCCAACCTGTCCGCGCGTTACGTTCTGAACCAGTCGCTGCTTCCCGGTGAAGTGGCCGTGACGGGAGCGGCTCATCTCACCAGCAAGGTCTATTTTGACCCTGCGAATACACTGTCGCAAGCAGGCTACGCCACTTTCGATGCGGGCATTGAATTCGTCCCGGAAAACGGGCCCAAATTCCGGGTCTTCGTCGACAACATCGCGGATACCGCTTATCGGACCTCAAGCTTCGATTATAGCCCTGCCGTCATCTCGACTGTTGGCGAGGGCCGCTTGGTGGGAATTTCGATAAGCAAGCGCTTCTAACGGCGGGGCCGCTCCAGCAGATGCATCGCTCCATGTTACCTCTGGAGCGATGCATCCCCAAACAAATCCGCGTCGCCTTCGCCCTCGTGTCCGTGCGCCGTGCGCCGTGCCGTACGTAGGTGAAGCGATTGAGTAATCATGTTTCCAATGGCCGGGGCTACGATCATGACTTCACCACCAAATTTCGACCATTCCTCATGGCCCATTGCACGCTATCGCATGCCTGATCGGGTGCCCGACGATCTGGCCCAAGAGAGCATCGCCGAGTTCGATGCGCTTCTTGCGCGCAACGAACGTTTTGTGCTGATCATGCACGGCCCCGACATGCCACAGAATTCGAAGTTATTCCTGAGGCTCTATCGCGAATGGTTCAAGCGGAACCGGGCAGCGCAGCAGCGTCTTTGTGCCGGGGCGGTACGGGTCGAGCCTGACGACCGTCGCCGAGCGTCGCTAACTGTCAAAGCAATAAGCCTTCTCAACAAGGCGTTTCTTCCTTATCCTTATCGGGTTGTCGCAAACAATTCAGCTGCTGTCACCCAAGCTCAAGCTTGGTTGACCGAATGACCATCTGCAGGCCGCCTTCGTCTGTCGATTGACGGGAACGGTTGGCTTGACATCGGCGTAGCGGAAGAGGACCGGCAGCACGCGTTTGCGTTCGGTTCTCGCTGGTGAATGTTTAAGCCAGCAAAAGCGTCCCCGACGACTTTCGGTAGGCTGCCGTCGTCATGGAAAGCAGGCGCGTTCCTGTGAGGCGCCCCTCAAATGCGTCCTCTGGCCCCAAGTCGAGCCAATCGCAGGCGGCCGCGAACGCATCGTTATCGTGCGCATCAAGCTGCGTTCGATAATGATTGATCATGATTTTGCACTCGATGAAAGAAGGGTGCTTGGGATCCTTTCGAGCTTGGCGGCAAGCTCTCGCCGCACCGCGTCGGGGTCAATCATGGTGACCGAGCCGGACAATTCGACAAGAGACTGGGCGAAAAAGCGCGTCAAGCAGTTTAGGTGATAAACCCATAAAGGGGATTCCCGAATCGGGCGTGTCGTGATTCAAACTCCCAAACGAGGGAGTTTCTCATGGCGCGCTTCGATCTGACGGAGTTCGAGTGGTCT
>NZ_JAHFZG010000002.1 GCF_018619475.1 Rhodomicrobium sp. Az07 | reverse complement strand
CACAGCTTCCTTCGCGGGCTCGGCGGCGGGCTTCTCAGCGGCGACGGGCTGAACAACCTTCGCAGGCTCGTCCGCCTTGGCGGCCTCGACCGGAGCGGGCTTCTTCGCCTCGTCGGCCTTCACAGCTTCCTTCGCGGGCTCGGCGGCGGGCTTCTCGGCGGCGGCGGGCTGAACAACCTTCGCAGGCTCGTCCGCCTTGACGGCCTCGACCGGAGCGGGCTTCTTCGCCTCGTCGGCCTTCACAGCTTCCTTCGCGGGCTCGGCGGCGGGCTTCTCAGCGGCGACGGGCTGAACAACCTTCGCAGGCTCGTCCGCCTTGGCGGCCTCGACCGGAGCGGGCTTCTTCGCCTCATCGGCCTTCACAGCTTCCTTCGCGGGCTCGGCGGCGGGCTTTTCAGCGGCGGCGGGCTTCGGCGCGGCGGGGTCGGCGCTTTCGGCCGCCGCCGAAACCGTCGGCGCCTTCGCCTCGTCAGGTTCCTGAGCTACCGCCAGCGAAGTGGCGAAGACCATGGCGCATGCGATCCCGAATAGCGCGGGGCGTGGCATAATCCGTGCGTTCATCGATTCGATCCTCGGAGGTTACGGCCGAATTGCTTCGCTAGAGCGTTAGCCTGCGAAAGACGGTCAAATCTTGGCAGCGTTGCCTTGCGCCTGCCGAAATTCAGAAGAAATCGTAAATGGCGTGAGCGATTGGCGTCCTGTGGGCTGCGCGGGCGAGGGAGCGGAGCATCGGCGGACGCCCATCGGCCGCAGTTTCGGCTGGCCCGTTTCATGCAAGCAAGGCGCTTGAATGTGGGTTGCGGAGCGCTTTTCGCTCCAAACCTGTACAAAAATCAAATATTCAGGTCGCGTGACGTGGACCGAGGAGCCTCCAATGCCGCTTTACGGCTTTCATTGTGACAAATGCGACAGCGACGTCGAACTGCTCGTCAGCGCGTCCGCCAAGCCTGCCTGCCCGAACTGCGGCAACGACACCATGTCGCGCCTGATGTCGCGCATCGTCATCCATGGCAAGACAAAGGCCAAGCTCAAGGCGGCGCGCGCTGCGGCCGAGCGCGCAGGCCATCTCAGCAATTTCAGCCCTTCGGAGCGCTGACGCTTCACGTCCCGCGCGGCTTGGCCCGCGCTGTCGGAGCGGCGGAAGCGGGATCGTCGGGCCACGGGTGCCGCGGATAGCGGCCTTTCATCTCGGCCTTGACCGCCGCCCACGATCCCTTCCAGAAGCCCGGCAGGTCGCGCGTGATCTGGATCGGCCGATGCGCGGGCGACAGCAGGTGCAGCGTAAGCGGCAACCTGCCGCCCGCGATGCATGGATGCTGCGTCAGGCCGAACAATTCCTGCACGCGGATATGGAGCGCGGGCGCGCCAGCCGTCTCGTAATCGATGGCGTGGCGGTTGCCGGTGGGCGCCTCGAAATGCGTCGGCGCTTCGTCGTCCATGCGCCGGTTCAGGTGCCACGGCAAAAGCGCGGCGAGCGCCGTGCCCAAATCATCCGCGCCGATTTCGGAAAGCTTCGTCTTGCCGGCGAGGAAAGGCGCGAGCCACGCCGCAGCGGTTTCGCCGAGGGGGGCGTCGGAGAGGTCGGGCCATTCTTCGCCCTCGGCGGCGCGCAGGAAGCCGACGCGATGGCGGAGCTGAAGTTGCGCCTTGCTCCACGGCAGGCGGTCCAGTCCGAGTTTTGCGACGCCTTCAGCGAGCAACCGCGCGGTCGCCTCGCTCACCGCTACCGCGCGCGGCTCGCTTGTCAGCGTGATGGCGTCGAGCCGCCGAACCCGCCGCGCCCGGAGCGCCGCCGCAGCCGGATCGAAGTCGACCTCATCTGCCTCGCGGATGCGGTGTCCTGCGGCTGCGATCACGTCCGCTTCATCGGCCGTCGCCGCGAGCAGGACGCGCGTCGTTGCAGCCGATCCCGACAGCTCGGCCGCGACGATGTAGGGTGAGCGCGCCAGAGGATGCGCGGCGTCCAAGTTGGCGCCGCGTCCGTTGGCGAGGATGAACTGGCCGGGAGCGCCGCGCGCCTTGGCGATCCGCTCCGGAAAGGCGAGCGCCAGCAGCCGCGCGAGCGACAAATTCTCGCGAGGCTGAGTTGGACGGCCCGCGCTTGCCATCCGCCCCCAGCCCGCCGCCAGCTTGCGCATATCGCCCGCGCGCCGCGAGCGGTCGCGGCGGAATGCTTCCAGCCGATGCGCAAGATCGGCGTCGGTGCCGCCAAGCCCGCGTTCCACCATGAGCGCGGCGATTTCGGCCGCATCCTCCGCGTGGCCGAGTTCGGCGGCAGCGATCACCATGCGGGCGAGCCGAGGCGGCAAGGGCAACGACCGGAGCCGCTTGCCCATGTCGGTGATGCGGCCTTTGGCGTCGAGCGCTTCCAACTCCGTCAGTTCTTCGCGCGCGGCGTCGATGGCGGCTGCGGGCGGCGGATCGATCCACGACAGCGAAAGCGGGTCGGTCGCGCCCCATTCGGCGCAATCAAGCAGCAGGCCGGAAAGGTCGGCGGAACGAATTTCCGGCTCGGCGTAAGCGGGCAGGCTCTGGGTCTGCGCCTCGTCCCACAGGCGATAGCAAACGCCGGGTTCGGTGCGGCCCGCGCGACCTCGGCGCTGATCGGCGGCGGCGCGAGACACACGCACGGTTTCGAGGCGCGTCACGCCGACATCCGGCTCGAAACGCGGCACGCGCGCAAGACCGCAGTCGATGACCACGCGCACGCCCTCGATGGTGATCGACGTTTCGGCGATGGAGGTCGCGAGCACGACCTTGCGCGAGTCCGCGCGCGCCGGTTCGAGCGCGAGATCCTGCGCCTTCGCATCCATCGCGCCGTAAAGTGGCGCCACCACGACCACCGGATCGGCGATGCGCTCCTTCAGCCGCTCCTCGACACGGCGGATTTCGCCTTGCCCCGGCAGGAATGCGAGGATGGAGCCCGTCTCGGCTCGCAGCGCACGCATCACTGCGTCCGCCATCTGGTCCTCGATGCGCGCATTGGCGTCGCGGCCGAGATGGCGCGTCTCGACCGGGAATGCGCGGCCTTCGCTCTCGATCACGGGGGCGTCGCCGAGAAGCTTCGCAACCCGGGCGCCGTCTAGCGTCGCCGACATCGGCAGGACACGCAGATCTTCGCGAAGGCCGCGCTGACAGTCGAGCGCCAGGGCAAGGCCGAGGTCCGCGTCGAGCGAGCGCTCATGGAACTCGTCGAACAGCACCGCGCCGACGCCGGAAAGCTCGGGATCGTCGAGGATCATGCGGGTGAACACGCCTTCGGTGACGACCTCGATGCGCGTCTTCGGCCCCGATTTCGAGACCATGCGCGCGCGAAGCCCGATCCGCTCGCCGACGGCCTCCGATAGCGTATGCGCCATGCGCTCGGCCGCTGCCCGCGCGGCGATGCGGCGCGGCTCCAGCACGAGGATCTTGCCGCCCTGAAGCCAGCCTTCGTCGATGAGCGCGAGCGGTACGCGCGTCGTCTTGCCGGCTCCCGGCGGCGCGACGAGCACAGCCGACGCGCGCGCGGCGAGCGCGCCCTGCAACGCGTCGAGAACGTCGTCAATCGGCAGCGGTGTTGCGAACTTCATGGCGTCGTATCGAGCGGGCGCGTTCGCCGTCAGCTATGCAGGCCGGGCGCCTCATGGCCCGTGCGCGCGACATATTCCGTGTAGCCGCCATTATAAATATGCACGCCCTCGGGTGTCAGTTCGAGCACGCGGTTTGACAGGCCAGCGAGAAAATGGCGGTCATGCGAGACGAACAGCATCGTGCCCTCATATTGCGCGAGCGCCTTGATGAGCATTTCCTTCGTTGCCATGTCGAGATGGTTGGTGGGTTCGTCGAGCACGAGGAAGTTCGGCGGATCGAACAGCATGATAGCCATCGCGAGTCGCGCCTTCTCACCGCCCGACAGCACGCGGCATTTCTTTTCGACATCGTCGCCGGAGAAGCCGAAGCATCCCGCGAGCGTGCGCAGCGTCCCCTGTCCCGCCTGCGGGAACGCATGTTCGAGAGACTGGAAAATCGTCGCGTCGCCGTCGAGCGTTTCCATCGCGTGCTGGGCGAAATAACCCATCTTCACACTGGCGCCGATGGTCACCGAGCCCTGATCGGGCTCGCTCGCGCCAGCGACCAGTTTCAGCAGCGTCGACTTGCCAGCGCCGTTGACGCCCATCACGCACCACCGCTCCTTGCGCCGGATCGCGAAATCGAGGCCCTCGTAGATGATCTTGCTGCCGTAGCGCTTGTGAATGGCCTTGAGCGCCACGACGTCGTTGCCGGAGCGCGGCGCGGGCGGGAAATCGAATTGCACGCTCTGGCGCCGCCGGGGCGGCTCGACGCGGTCGATCTTTTCGAGCTTCTTGACGCGGCTCTGCACCTGCGAGGCGTGGCTGGCGCGCGCCTTGAAGCGTTCGATGAACTTGATTTCCTTGGCCAGCATCGCCTGCTGGCGTTCGAATTGCGCCTGTTGCTGCTTCTCGGCGAGTTCGCGCTGCTGCGCGTAGAACTCGTAGTCGCCGGAGTAGCTTGTGAGCGAGCCGCCGTCGATTTCGACGATCTTGTTGACGATGCGGTTCATGAACTCGCGGTCGTGCGAGGTCATCAAGAGCGCGCCGTCGTAGTTCTTGAGGAACTGTTCGAGCCAGATCAGGCTTTCGAGGTCGAGATGGTTGCTCGGCTCGTCCAGAAGCATCGCGTCGGGGCGCATCAGGAGGATCCGCGCGAGAGCGACGCGCATCTTCCAGCCGCCGGAAAGCTTGCCGACATCGCCGTCCATCATCTCCTGGCTGAAGGAGAGTCCGGCGAGCACTTCGCGCGCGCGGGCTTCGAGGGCGTAGCCGTCGAGTTCCTCGAAATGGTGAAGGACTTCGCCGTAGCGCTCGATGATCGCGTCCATCTCGTCGGCGCGGTCGGGGTCCGCCATGGCGGCCTCAAGCTCCCTGAGTTCTTCCGCAACCGCGCTGACGGGGCCCGCGCCGTTCATGACCTCGATCACGGCGCTATGGCCGGACATCTCGCCGACATCCTGATTGAAATAGCCGATGGTGGTGCCGCGATCGATCGCCACCTGACCTTCGTCCGGCTCATCCTGTCCGGTGATCATTCGGAACAGGGACGACTTGCCCGCCCCGTTGGGACCGACGAGGCCAGCCTTTTCGCCTTTCAGGAGCGACGCCGAAGCCTCGATGAACAGCAGGTGATTGCCGTGCTGCTTGCTGATGTTTTCGAGACGAACCATGACCACCGGCGATGCTGAGAAATCCTCGGATGCGCTGTCGCGCTCGGCGCTGCCTGCGCGCGCTTCGCCACTCTTATGCCACGGGAGAGGCGTGGTGCCAGCGAGAAATAAACGGCCGCGCGAACGGACAGGGAGCAGGGACCTTGTCGGCGCTCGGACCCGCTCCGCGCGGCGTCGTCCCGTGGAACCGCGACGTAAAGCCGAAGCGTCGGATTGGAAGGGCATAGCCGAATTATCAACAGGACGTTGAAAAAGCCGATACGAGCATTGCCTATCTTGATATAATCGTCTAGAAGTTCGGAAATTCTTCGGTGATTTCGGTGATCGACGAGCAAAAGACAGTATCGTTCGTGATGTGTTTCAGTGCTGCATAGCTATCCTTCTCTCGTGTCGCATCGGAGACAGATAGCGTGGTACATTAAACGCTTATGTCCAACATTGTTTATTATGTAGTATCTCAGCCAAGTAGTCTAGATCGGAGTGTGGAGTTGAGATATTACCTTATATTCGCATTTTGCATATATGCGGAAACATGATTACTTCGGGTGATCGTATCTGACCCGAAGTGCGGTTTCGGTCTCGGGACACTTGGCGGGTATCCAGCCACCACCTGATCCAAAACAACACTGCACAGCGAGGCGGCTGCATTGGAAGATCGCAGGACAAACCCAGTGGCTTGGCACCGGCCGACATGAAACCGACAGCGCCAGTCGAATATCAACCGAAACACCTCTCGTGACCCGAAATGTGCGGCATTAATGGTATTTTTTCTTACGGCGACTCGGCTGATCCCGTTGATCGAAGCGAGTTGATCCGCACCCGCGACCACATGGCGAAGCGCGGTCCCGACGCGGAAGGGTTTTGGCTGAGAGACGATTGCCGCGTCGGGCTGGGCCACCGCAGGTTGTCGATCATCGATCTCACGGAAGCAGGCGCCCAGCCCATGGTCGGTGCCGACGGGCGGCGTGTCGTGACCTTCAACGGTGAGATATACAATTATCGAGATTTACGCCAGCGGCTGGAGCGACAAGGACACCGCTTCCAAAGCAACTCGGATACGGAGGTTCTGCTGCACCTCTACGCGGAGAAGGGGGCCGCGATGGTGCATGACCTGCGCGGTATGTTCGCCTTTGCGATATGGGATGCCGAGCGTCAGAATCTCTTTCTTGCGCGTGATCCCTATGGCATCAAGCCGCTATATTATGCCGATGACGGTTCGACGTTCCGGTTTGCGAGTCAGGTCAAGGCGCTCCTTGCAGGCAACAATATTTCGAGGGAGCACGATCCGGCGGGTCAGGCGGGCTTTTTTCTCTGGGGTAATATCCCGGAGCCGTTGACCTTATATAAAGCTATACGCGCGCTCCCCGCCGGGACCACACTTACCGTCAGCGGAAAGGGTGTAGCAGGTCCCGAAAGTTATTATTCGATCGCCCGAATCTATGCCGATGCCGAAAGATCGCAGTGTCCGGGCGCGTCCGACTGGCGGGAAGATTTTCGCGAGGCGCTGCTTGACAGCGTGCGTCATCATCTCGTGGCCGATGTCCCCGTCGGCGCATTTCTTTCCGCCGGTGTGGATTCCGGGGCCCTTGTCGGTCTCATGCGGGATGCCGGTCAGGAAGACATTCAGACCGTGACCCTGGCTTTCGACGAGTTCAGGGAGAGCCCGAACGACGAGGCGCCGCTCGCCGAAACAGTTGCCCGGCTTTACGGTACCCGCCACACAACCCGAAGGGTTTCCGAAGCCGAATTCAAGGCAGACCTTCCTCGTATTCTCGACGTCATGGATCAGCCGTCGATCGATGGCGTCAACACGTGGTTCGTTTCGAAGGCAGCTCACGAACTCGGACTCAAAGTCGCGTTGTCCGGTTTGGGCGGTGACGAACTGTTCGGAGGTTATCCATCGTTCCGCGACGTGCCGAGGGCTGTGCAACTGATCGGAGCGCCGTCACGTTTGCCGCGGTTTGGCAGACTTGCCCGCAAGGTCGGCGAGGGGTTCGCAGGACTGCTTGGCCTGAACCCTAAACTGGCCGGGCTTGCCGAATTGGGTGGAACTTACGCGGGAGCATATCTCTTGCGGCGCGGTCTCTTCATGCCATGGGAACTCCAGAACATATTGGGCCGCGATCTCGCCGGCGAAGGTCTACGCCGCCTCGCACCGCTGATGCGTGTCGAAGGTGAGCTTACTCCCTGCCCCCGATCACCCCATGCAAGAGTGGCGATTCTCGAGTCGTCGCTTTACATGCGCAACCAACTGTTGCGCGATACCGACTGGGCGAGCATGGCGCACTCTCTCGAAGTGCGCGTCCCCTTGGTCGACAGCGTCCTGCTGGCCAGACTGGCACAGCACCTGATTGCGCTGCCTTCCGATGGCGTTGCATTCAAGGAAGCCTTGGCGCACAGCCCCTCGACTGCGTTGCCGTCATCGATAACACGGCGTCGAAAGACCGGTTTCTCGACACCTGCGAGCCACTGGATTTCGAGCCTCGATACTATCTCTCCGGCCAACAGCCGGTCAGTCGGCCCGAGTGGCGCCGGTTCGCGCACATGGTCAAGAATCGTACTGGCGGGGGCAACCGTATGAGCCTTGCGGAACAGCATTCGACCCGATCGATGCATGGGGCAGAGCCGCGTGACGCCGGAAGGTCTCACTCGGAACGCCTTGTCATTCTGGAGGCGGGGCGCGCCGAGCGGAATTACTGGTCCGATCTCTGGCACTATCGGGAGTTGTTCGCCATTCTCGCATGGCGCGACGTCGCGGTGCGCTACAAGCAGACGGCGATCGGTGTGCTATGGGCGGTCATACGACCGTTCCTGACCATGGTGGTGTTCACGGTCATTTTCAGCAAGGTCGCCGGCCTGCCGAGTGCGGGCGCGGCGCCCTACGCGGTGATGGTCTTTGCCGGCATGTTACCCTGGTTTCTATTTTCAAGCGTTCTCTCGGAAGCCTCCAACAGCCTGATCGGCAACGCCAACCTGATCTCGAAAGTCTATTTCCCCCGCCTCGTTATTCCGTGTGCATCCGCCGTCGTCGCGCTCGTCGATTTCCTGATAAACCTTGCCCTGCTGGCGCTGATCATGGCCTGGTACGGCTTCTTGCCCGGGTGGCAAATCATCTTCCTGCCGGCTTTCGTTCTTCTAGCCATCGTCGCCAGTCTCGGGCCGGCGCTCTGGATCACAGCCCTCAACGTCAAGTACCGCGATTTTCGCTACATCATTCCGTTTATCGTACAATTCGGCCTTTACGTATCGCCTGTCGGCTTTACCAGCGCGGTTGTTCCCGATGAGTGGCGCTTCCTGTACAGCCTCAATCCGATGGTCGGCGTCATCGACGGCTTCCGCTGGTGCCTGCTCGGCGGAGAAAGCCCGCTCTACATGCCCGGCTTCGTGATGAGCCTGGCTGTCGTCGCCTTCTTCTTGTGGTTCGGCATCCGATATTTCCGGAAAACCGAAAAGACATTCGCGGATATGGTATAGTCTATGAGCGATATTGTCATTCGAGCAGAAAATCTCGGCAAGCACTATCTGATCGGCCATGAGACCGACCGTGAGCGCTACACTGCGCTTCGCGATGTTGTCGGCCGCTCCGTAAAGGGCATGGTTCGCTCGGCCAAGGATATGCTGCGTGGTAGTCAGCTCATAACCGGCGACGAAGTCGAAGAGTTCTGGGCGCTGCAAGACGTCAACTTCGAGGTCCGGCGCGGCGAAGTCGTCGGGATTATCGGGCGGAACGGCGCCGGCAAGTCGACGTTGCTAAAGATCCTTTCACGTATCACCGAGCCGAGCGCGGGGCGTGTCGAGATCAAGGGGCGCGTCGCGAGCTTGCTCGAAGTCGGCACCGGCTTTCATCCCGAATTGACCGGGCGCGAAAACATCTTCCTCAACGGTGCCATCCTCGGCATGAGCCGCTCCGAGATCAAACGCAAGTTCGATGAGATCGTCGCCTTCGCCGAGGTAGAAAAATTCCTCGACACTCCAGTAAAGCGCTATTCCTCGGGCATGTATGTCCGGCTTGCCTTCGCCGTCGCGGCGCATCTCGAACCCGAGATCCTGGTCGTCGACGAGGTACTCGCGGTTGGCGATGTCGAGTTTCAGAAGAAATGCCTCGGCAAGATGCAGTCGGTGGCCGCTGTCGGGCGTACCGTGCTTTTCGTCAGCCACAATATCGGGGCCATAAAGTCCCTCTGCTCCAGCGCAGCCTTGCTTCGCGAGGGGCGTATGGAGTTCCGCGGCTCAACGAGCGAAGCAATATCGATGTATTTGAATATGGCGGCGAACCGTGCCTCGACGAACGATACGCATTGGCGGCGAACCGGTTCGGGTCAGGCGCGCGTCCGCAGCATCGCCATCCGTGACGGCGATGGTAACGACACGTCTACGATCGGAATGGGTGGCACTTTGGAAATTGAATTCAGCGTCGAGTTTCTCGAACGAGTAACGAATCCAATTTTCGGCGTGAATGTGGTCACCGCGACCGGCGTGAGAGTCGCCGACTGCCGTACATCGCATTACGATCTCAAATTCGGCGTTGTCGAGGGTGTCGTCACGGTGAAAATGAGGATGGAAAACGTCCTGCTCTATCCACGACTGTACTTTGTCGACCCATGGGTAACCGACGCGGCATGTCTTAGCAATTTCGATTGGGTTGAAAGCGCGGCTGAGTTCGAAGTTCTTGCGGGGCATCCATCCTATGGCGGGACGACCGTAACGGCCGACCATGGGATCGTCTTCCTACCCACCTCGTGGATGGTCAAGAATGAGGAGTGCCATCAATGATCACGGCAGCGGGCAAGCAGTTCTTCAAAAGCATAACCCCACCTATTCTTGTCGATATTGCGAGGGACTGGCGGCGCGCTCCTGCGGGTGCCGGCGGGTTTGAAGGGCCATTCGGGGATTGGAACGCGGCGGTTGCTAATTCAACTGGCTGGGATGCGCCGGTCATAACCGAAAAGACCCGTGACATCTCGCGGGCCGTCCGGGATGGAAACATCAGGTTCCAGCAGGATACCATCGCTCGCAACTCCGTCGTCTATTCAAGTGCAATACTTGCGTTCCTTGTCATGGCGATCCAGGAGAGCAATGGGGCGGTGGACATCCTGGATTTCGGCGGATCGCTCGGAACGAACTACATTCAAAACAGGGCTATCATAGCCAACGCTGTCTCGGAGCATCGATGCAACTGGGTCATTGTGGAGAGACCCGATATTGTCCGGATCGGGCGGGACGAGTTTGAACGGGACGGCGTGCGCTTTTTCGAAACTCTGGACGAGGCGTCTGCCACATTGGGACGGCTCCCTGCTTCCGTGCTGTTCAGCGGTTCCCTTCAATATCTAGACGCGCCCATGAGCATAATCGACCGGCTTGTCGCATCCGATGTTCGCATCATCGGGATCGACAGGTTGCTCATGTCGGAACAGCCGGAGCATGAAATTTTCGTTCAACGCCCGGATCCAGAAAAGTACTATTCTGCCTCCTACCCGGTCTGGGCGATATCGCGCAAGAGATTTGCGGAAGAGATGTCATCTCGCGGCTACGCCCTGATAGCCGAGTTTCCACAAAGCATGGCCGGGCCATTTCGTCATTACGGAATGATGTTCTCGGCGAATAGACAATAGCTGCACATGGGAATTCCATTATCGAAGCGGTTCGACCGATGATTGAAAGAATAGTATATAATACGCTCGAACTCGCTATCGTCGTTCGGCGATCCTTTACCGCTCAGGGCATCGGTTTCTTTACACCGGACACCTGCTCGCAGCAGCTCGGCTATATGAATCGCGCCGCCGGCCACGTCATCCCCCCGCACGTTCACAATCCAGTTTCACGACAGGTGGAGTACACCACAGAAGTCTTGTTTATCAGGAGCGGCCGTTTGCGTGTCGATTTCTATGGCGAAGACCAGCAATACCTTGAGAGCACGATCCTGGAAGCCGGCGATGTCATCCTGCTCGCTCGTGGCGGCCACGGCTTTGAAATGCTGGAGCCGACCGAGATCATCGAGGTCAAGCAGGGCCCATATGCGGGCGATGCCGACAAGAGCCGGTTCGAGCCGAACCTTCCCACCGAGCTGAAATACCGCTGAGGAGCGCTCGCCGATGGCCGACGTTTTTGATGCATACAGTCGTTACTACGATCTCCTCTACCGAGACAAGGACTACGTCTCGGAGGCAGACTATATCGCACGGCTGCTCAAGGCATACGGCAGTGGAAGAGAACTGCTGGAATTCGGCTCGGGGACCGGGCGCCATGGTCGGCTCTTCGCTGAACGGGGTTATCGAGTCCTGGGGATCGAGCGGAGCCCCGAGATGATCGCGGCGTCCACCGAAACAGAGGGCTTTTCCTGTCGGCAAGGAGATGTCTGCACTCTCGATCTCGGCTATCGATTCGATGCAGTTTTGGCGTTGTTTCATGTTGTTTGCTACCAGACCTCGAACTCGGCTGTTTGCGCCTTGTTCGACCGAGCGGCTTTACACTTGAAGCAAGGCGGGATCTTTATCTTCGATGTCTGGTACAGTCCGGCCGTTTACTCTCAGAAGCCAGCCGTGCGGGTCAAGCGGATATCAGACGCGACGACCGAGATAACCCGCATCGCAGAGCCATACCCGCGCCCGAACGAGAATGTCGTGGACGTGAACTATCTGGTGTTTGTCGAAGACGTCAAATCGGGAGGCGTTCAGAAGGTCGATGAGACACATCCCATGCGTCATTTTTCCCTGCCTGAACTTGACCTTATCGCCGAGCACAGCGGCTTTGAAAGAGTGGCGGCTGAAGAATTTCTGACCGGGCAGAAGCCGGGCGAGAATACCTGGGGCGTTTGTATCGTGATGAAGAAGGTACGCTAGATGGACTTCATTCCGGTCAATGAGCCACTGCTCGATGGCAATGAGAAAGCCTATCTCAACCAGTGCATCGAGACTGGCTGGATTTCATCCGAGGGGCCTTTCGTTCGAGAGTTCGAGGATAAATTTGCGGCGCGGTGCGGCAGAAAACACGGAATCGCCGTGGCTAATGGAACGGCCGCCCTCGATGCGGCTGTCGAGGCTTTGGGAATTGGACCCGGCGATGAGGTCATCCTTCCCGCCTTTACGATCATTTCGTGCATCGCTCAGATCGTCCGGTCCGGCGCAAAACCGGTTCTCGTCGATGCCGATCCCATTACATGGAACATGGACGTCTCTCAAATCGAGAGCCGTATCACGCAGCACACAAAAGCGATCATGGTCGTCCATACCTATGGGTTGCCGGTCGACATGGACCCGGTGCTGGCTTTGGCGCGCCGGCATAATCTGCGTGTCATTGAAGATGCAGCCGAGGCACACGGACAGACCTATCGCGGCAAGCCCTGCGGCAGCTTCGGCGACCTCAGCGTTTTCAGTTTCTACCCCAACAAGCACGTGACGACGGGCGAAGGCGGGATGATCCTGACCGATGACGATGAGCTTGCCGAGATATGCCGCAGCCTCAGGAACCTTTGCTTTCAGCCCCATGCGCGTTTCGTGCACGAACGTTTGGGGTGGAATCTGAGAATGACCAACCTGCAGGCCGCGATCGGCCTCGCCCAACTCGAAAGGCTGGATGGATTCGTCGCCCGCAAGCGCTCGATGGGGCGGTTGTACACGGAACTTCTCGCCGACATACGCGGAATTCAGCTTCCTTTGGACGCAACAGACTACGCCGATAACATTTATTGGGTCTTTGGCTTGGTGATCGAGACATCCAGACAACTGAGCGCGGCAGCGGCGATGAAGGCGTTGGCACAAAAACGCGTCGGCACGCGTCCTTTCTTCTGGCCCATGCATGAGCAGCCTGTATTTAGCCGAATGGGCCTGTTCGCGAAAGACGACCATCCAACAGCCTCCCGTATAGCTCGCCAAGGCTTCTATATTCCCAGTGGCTTGGCTCTCACACCATCCCAAGCTGCGGAAGTCGCCGAACGAGTCAGGGCTGTATTCAATGCTTGAAGTTCCAACTACGCCAAAACGCGTCGTCGTAATACAGTATCGTTGGTGTATCCAGAGTTACACACGCGATCTTATATATTATCTCTCCGACCACGGTTACCTCGTTACGCTTTTCATAGATAAAGCATCCTTGGAACACGGGGTCATCAATAGTGAAAAATTAAGAAACTCCAACGTTGATATTATTGAATTATGCGATCAAAGCTCGCAGAACGTAACCCTTTGGGATCGCTTGAAGTCAAGAGCGAAGAGGGAGGTATTGGCCCGCCTTTCCAACCCATTAAGCCTCCTCGATGGCTCGGATTTCGAATTTGTCTCGCTATGGATGCAAACGCACAGAGACGAAACAATCGCCATTATCGGAATTGAAAAGCTCGGCCTGATTTTTGCGGGCGCAATCGCGGATAAATATAGCGTTCCTTACATTTATTATAGCCTTGAACTATATTTTAGAGAACTTTCAGATGCGAGCATCTTTCAGCAGCAGGTTGCTTTCGAGTGCATGTATCATAAAGGTGCTATCGCAACACTCATTCAAGACGAGTTTCGCGGCGAGGCTCTGTTCAAGCACAACATTGTCTCTTCTCAACCGAAAATATTCATTCCGATAGGTGTGCCGACGCTTCCGAAGGCTGAGTCCAGTTCTTACTGGCATCGAAAATTCGACCTACCAGAAGATAGCCGAATTTTCCTGTATTTCGGAACCCTTGCCTTGCGACCGAGATGTCTCGACGCCTTGATCGACGCATGGGCCGGATGCCCAGCCGCTTACGTTCTTGTTCTGCACGGCGTCGGCGATCCAGCGGAAATAAGGGAATTTTGCGAACAGCGCCGGCTTCGCAATGTGTTCGTTTCCGCAGACGTGGTGCCGGAGGAACAGATCCGGGAATTGGTCGCCAGCGCGGATGTCGGAATCTGCATTTACAAGAACACAACGGTGAATGAAAGGCTGACCGCTTTCTCGTCTCATATCGAGCTTTGATGAAATAGCTACAGTCGCATCTGATATCATAGAAAATCGGGTTGCGTTTTCGAGGGAGGCCAGGATGGCGTTTGACGATATATACGCCAACGAAATATCTTTTCCTAAACTGCTGCATTTTCTGGAGGGACTTGCGACCCATCGTTCAACAGATAATTGCAATTTTATTGAAGAGCGTCAAGTAACGACACCAGTGGTGGCGTCTGCCAAAGTGTGAACATGCCTTAAGCCGAGACAGTAGCCGATAGGGGCGCCGGGATGGTGAAGCCATCTTCACGAATATTGTACGTTACTGATGGTATCGCGCCATGGGTCGTTGGTGGCATGCAAACCGTCGCACGCCGACAGATCGAATGGCTCGGCACAGCCGGCTTCGAGGTCATCGCCGTTGTGAGCCATGCTCGACCGCCTGCGGATGCGGACGTTCCCGCGCAAATTGTCCACATGGAGTGGCCCGTGGGATCGGCGGTCGGCAAGTTTAGCCCTTGGAATTATGCGAAGCAGCTTCAGGCGTTCAGCAGAGCCGTTTCCGACGTGGCCGATGATATCCGGCCAGATCTCGTTTATTCGGAAGGTCCACTGGTGGAGGATTACTTGCGGCGTGAGCGTGGAATCCGCGCGCCTATCATTTTCCACCCTCATGGACTTGAGATGTTTCAAAACACGGGATCGTTCGTGATGAACGCTCGTCTCAGGGCGCTTCGACCGCTCATGCGCCGTCATATCTTCGGGGCGGATGTCACAATCAGCCAAGGCGGGCGGATCAACGATATTCTCGAGCGTATCCGGCCTGACTCATCGCATATCGTTTTTCAGCCAAATTGCGTTCCGGCTGGCTTTCTGCTTGCCGGCGAGCCCCGAGCCCTGCCGCGCGGGCGGTTTCTGTTCGTCGGGAGGGATGCAGGGCGCAAAGGGCTTCCGGTCCTGCTCAGGGCCGTTGCTGCCTGCCCCGATGCCACTCTTGATGTCGTCGGCGTTAACCGGAGCACGCAACAGCCGAGAGTACGTTTTCACGGGGTGATCAAGGAACGCGACAAGCTCCGCGAATGCTTTGATAAAGCGGATTTTCTCGTCGTACCGAGTTACGCCGAGGGCATGCCGACGGTCATCCTCGAAGCTTTCGGCGCGGGCTTGCCGGTAATCGCGACCGATGTCGGTGCAGTCGCGGAACTTGTTCGTCCGGGAAAGAGCGGCTTTCTGTCGGCGCCCGGCGATCACAAGGCGCTTGCCGAAGTCATGATGCAAGCCTGCGCCATGACCCGCGAGCAATACTCCGCCATGTCGGCATATGCATTGCGGCTTGCACGCGACGAATTCGGACCGGATCGGGTCCGTGCATGTTTTCTGGAGCTAATTCAAAATCAGATCGAGCCCGCCCGTGCCCATGAATTCCAATAACGAGCCCATGACTACTTCGCACCCTCGGCTTTATTACCTTGACGATATTCCGACGCCTTATCGGCTCGGACTGCATCGCCGTATCGCACAGGATTGGCCCGGACCATTCAAGATCGCCTTCTCCGCAGAGAGCGAACCCGGGCGTTCCTGGTCGTTCGATTTTTCCGGCCTCGATTGGGAAATTCTTCAGGGGCGTCAGTGGCGGCCGAGCGGGCAGATCAATCCGTTTTCGTTCAAATGGAACCCGGGCGTGGTTCGATCGCTCTCGGCCTTTCGTCCGGATGCAGTTGTGCTTTGCGGTTATGTGCATCCGACCATGATGAGAGCCGCGCGGTGGTGCATTGCTCGAAATATTCCCTATGCCGTTACTTGCGAGACGAGTTGCCGGAGTTCGACAAGCTCCGGCTGGCGATGGCACGCAAAGCGCTTGGCCGTTTCATGGATCGTACGGAATATGTCTTTTGGCCTCCCCGTCGGAAAAGAGGCGGCCGATTACCTGCGAAAGCTCGGTCCTACTGGCGCTCCGATGTATTTCTTTCCAAATACGCCCGACACGACCTTGCATCTCGAAGAGAGTGAGCGAATGAAGGAGCCCGGCGCCGACCTTGCACTGCGGGCGCAACTGGGCATTCCTCAGGGGACGAAGCTCTTTCTCATGGTGGGGCGGCTGATCGAAGCCAAGCGGCCTCTCGACGCAATCCGGTCCTTCCAGCGAAGCGGCCTGGATGATCGGTCCAATCTCGTCCTTGTCGGGGACGGGCCTTTGATGGAGGCCTGCCGATCTCTGGCTGCGGGCGATCCGCGGATCATGTTCACGGGATGGTTGAGCGAGCCGAAGAAACTGGCATCCCTGATGGCAATATCGACCGCGCTGATACTCCCTTCCGAGCACGAGCCCTGGGGGGCAGTCGTCAACGAAGCGATGGCTGCGGGGATTCCGGTCATCGCCTCAGATCAGGTCGGCGCCGCTCTGGAAATTGTCGAGGACGGCGTCGATGGCTTCGTGATCCGTGTGGGCGCCCTCGACGAATACGCCGCCGCAATGAAAGCGCTGGCCGGCGATCCCGACCGCCAGAAGCGTATGGGCGCAGCAGCTCAAGTGCAAGCGTTGAGTAAAGGCGAAGGTTTCGCGGTAGGCAATCTGATCGCGGGCGCGCTGGAAAGTATCCGCGCGGCAAACCCGCCGGTCATAAGCCCAAGGTCCCCGGATATGCCCACATTGCGGTCGCTGCAATCATAGTCGTTATTGCCTGAGGGGAAGCGCCATGCCTGAAAAGTCGTCTTGTTTACGGCTCGGCCAGAACTCTGGGACTGGAGCCCCGCTGTCGGCGAACAGAGACGTATCGCCGATCAATATTATGCGCCCACCCTCCGCTCGCATGCAACCTGATCCAAGTCAATGCGCCCCTGAACTGATATGAAAATCGCGTATGTCACAGAATGGTCGCCGTTCGCGCCCACAGGCGTCCTCCGAAAAATGCTCGGCCAGATATCTTCATGGAAGGCCGCCGGCCATGAGGCGCACATTTTCTCTCTCACCCCCCTCCATCGCAAACCTGGCGCATTCGAATTCGACAGGCATGGCGAGATTATCGGCTGCATCCGGCAGGATCATCTGGAGCGTTTCCGCCACGCGCGACTTGGCTTCGTAAACAAGCTGCTCAGTGCCCCTACGCTCGCCGGCGCTGTCGGCGCTTACCGGCCGGATGTGATCTATTACCGCCAGAACGGACCCTGGTATCCGGGGATCGGCGCGGTCTTGCGTCTCGCCCCGACAGTAGCGGAGCTGAACGGGAACATCGCCCAGGAGGTTGTTTGGGGACGGGCCAATGCGCTCTATCGCTCGTGGACGCAAGGCAGACTGTGGCGACACGTTCACGGCTTCGTTTCGGTCTCGTACGATATCGCATCGGAGTACCGTCAATTCGGGAAGCCGATCGCCGTCATTCCGAACAGCATGTGGGGACCACCGCAGCTAACTAAGGCGAGCGCCAACATGGCGCCCGCCTTCGTGTTTGTCGGCTCCCAGCTCGCCGATAATGGCGCATGGCATGGCGTAGATAAAATCATGCGACTCGCCCGTGCGATGCCCGCCTCCCGTTTCAACATTGTCGGCCTTACGCGCGCCGACACGCCGGATCTTTCGCCTCCGCCAAACGTGTTCTTCCACGGGCCGCTCTTTGGTGAACAGCTTGAAGCGATCTATCGGAATAGCGACGTCGGCATAGGTACGCTCGCCCTGCACCGACGCTTCATGGACACGAATTCGGCGCTAAAGCCGCTTGAATACCTGATGTATGGCCTTCCCGTTATCCTCGGCTATCGCGAGACTGAAGAGCGACTGAACAATGCAGACTACGCGCTTCTGATCGGCAACCACGAGCAAAACGTTACAGACAACCTCGAAGCGATTGCCGCGTTTGCCGAGTTCTGGCGTGGACGCCGGGTAACTGCCGATCTCGGCTACCTGTCAGGTGAGCAGATCGAGCAGCGGCGGCTCGCATTCCTGGCAAGAATTGCGAACGGGGTAAGCCGTCTAGATCAGCCTGCGTTTAATTGGGCTCGATTTGACCAGAAAAGCTGATCGACAACAGAACCTACAGCGTCGTGCCGCGTCTGACTTGCCGCACGACGCTGTAGTCTACTTGGGCTAGTTGTTCCCGATCGGATAATTCGGCGACTCCCGCGTGATCGTCACGTCGTGCGTGTGGCTCTCGCGCAGGCCCGCGTTGGTGATCGGAATGAACTCCGCCTTTTCGTGGAGATCCTTGATCGTTCGCGTGCCCGTGTAGCCCATCGCCGCGCGAAGGCCGCCGACAAGCTGATGCAGCACGCTCGCGACCGGCCCCTTGTAGGGCACCTGCCCCTCGATGCCTTCCGGCACGAGCTTCAGCGTGTCGCTCACTTCGGCCTGGAAGTAGCGGTCGGCCGAGCCGCGCGCCATCGCACCGAGCGAGCCCATTCCGCGATACGCCTTGTAGGAGCGGCCCTGATAGAGATAGACTTCGCCTGGGCTTTCATCCGTGCCCGCGAGCAGCGAACCGATCATCACCGACGACGCGCCGCTTGCGAGCGCCTTGGCGATATCGCCCGAATATTTGATGCCGCCGTCCGCGATCACCGGGATGCCGTGCTTGTCGGCCGCCTCGGCGGCTTCCATCAGCGCGGTGAGTTGCGGCACGCCGACGCCCGCCACGATGCGCGTCGTGCAGATGGAGCCGGGCCCGATGCCGATCTTCACCGCGTCCGCGCCCGCGTCGATCAGCGCCTTGGTGCCGTCCGCTGTTGCGACATTGCCCGCGATGATCTGCACCGAGTTCGTCTGCTTCTTGATGCGCGCCACCGCGTCGAGCACGCGCTGCGAGTGGCCGTGCGCCGTATCGATCACCAGCACGTCGACGCCCGCGTCGATGAGGATTTCGCTCCGCGCGAAGCCGTCTTCGCCGACCGATGACGCCGCCGCCACGCGAAGGCGTCCCTGATCGTCCTTGCTGGCGTATGGATGGCGCTCGGCCTTCTCGATGTCCTTCACGGTTATGAGGCCGATGCAGCGGAATTTATCGTCGACCACGATCAGCTTTTCGATGCGATATTTATGAAGCAGCAGCTTCGCTTCGTCGCGCGGGATGCCGTCCTTTACCGTGATGAGATCTTCCTTCGTCATCAGCTCGTGGATGGGCTGCGAGGGGTTGCTCGCGAAGCGCACGTCGCGGTTGGTCAGGATGCCGACGAGCTTGCCTTCCGGCGCGCCATTGCCGTTCGCGACGCCCTCGACTACCGGGATGCCGGATATGCCGTGCGCCTTCATCAGGTCGAGCGCGTCCTTCAGCGTCGCCGTGGGCGAGATGGTGACCGGATTCACCACCATGCCGCTCTCGAACTTCTTGACCTGGCGGATATGCTGCGCCTGCTCCTCCGGTTTGAGATTCCGGTGGATAACACCGATGCCGCCGGCCTGCGCCATGGCGATGGCAAGCGGTCCCTCGGTCACCGTGTCCATCGCGGAAGAGATGATCGGGATGGTGAGCTTGATCGTGGGCGTAAGGAAAGTGGTGACGTCCGTCTCGGATGGCAGAACCTCGGAGTGTCCGGGCCGCAAAAGCACGTCGTCGAAGGTAAGCCCCGTCTTTTGCCGGATAATGGCCATTCATGAATCCTTGAGCGCCGGGACACCGAGGATCCGGGCGCTATTGTTTTGCGTGGAATTTCCTGCGGTTTAGCATTCCCGCGACGTTCTGTAAAATGGAGCCGCACGCCCCGTTTCCAAGGCAATCGCGACCGCTGTCGCAAGAAGGAGCAATGCATCGATTTCCGATCACCGATTCTTCCCCCCTTTGGACGGCTGGCATCACCGAGCCTTCTTGAAAAACGGCTGTTTCCGGTCGCGACAAGGCAGCGCGCCATTGAAGCAGCCGCGACAAGCGGACCGGCGAAGCGAGAAACGCAGCGCTCGATCGACCCACCGACTCCGCGTGCAGCAATCACCGATGGCGGTTCAATCAGATCGGAACGGCCTGCTAGAACAGCTTCAGGCCCGGAGGCAAAGGCAGACCCGCGGTCAGCGCCTGCATCTTCTCAGCCATGACCTGCTCCGATTTCTGTTTGGCGTCGTTGTGCGCGGCGACGATAAGATCTTCGAGGATCTCGGCCTCTTCCGGTTTGATGAGGCTCGGGTCGATGGACAGGCCAGCCATCACGCCCTTCCCGGTGAGCCGCACCTTGACCAGCCCGCCGCCGGAGGTGCCTTCGACCTGCATGGTCTCAAGCTCGGTCTGTATCTCGGCCATTTTCGTTTGCAGTTCTTGCGCCTGCTTCATCATCGACATGATGTTCTTCATTAAAAGTCTCTCCTTGATTTGATCCCGAAGCCTCGGCCGAAGCCCGGAACCCGTTTCAGCACATCGACCAATCCGCGCCGGACGATTTGTCAGGCCGCCATTCAGTCGAGCTTTCGCACATCCGTTATCTCGGCGTCCGGGAAGTGATGAAGAATGCTCTTCACCGCCGGGTGCCTGCGGATTTCTTCCTTGGCCTGCGCCTTTTCATCTCGCAAGCGCGCGCCGAGCGGGGCAATCCCCCGCTCTTCCGAAAGAGAAACAATCCAGCGTTCGCCCGTCCAGCCTTGCAGCTTCTTCGCGAGGTCGGGTGCGAGAGACTGGGGCGCCCCTTCGAGAAGGCGCAGTTCAAGAAAGCCCGGCCCGAATTTCACCAGTTCGACCTGTTCTTCAAGCGCAATCTTGAGCTTGATGTCGCGGGTGGCCGCCGCCTCGGCGACGATATCCTCGAAACACCCGAAGCGTGGCGCGGTTTCCTCGTGCGCGCTCGCCACACCCTGTCCGCCTGCGCTGCCGCGCGACGAGACGGCGCGGGGACGCACTGCTTCGAGTCCGGCGCTCGGTGAGGGAGCGCCCGACGCCGAATCGCGAATCGGAGCGCGTTCGCCGCCGCCGCGCTTCAACTCGCCGATGACATCCGCCGGGGACGGCAACTGCGCCGTATAGCACATGCGAATAATGAGCATCTCGGCGGCGGCGAAGGGGCGCGGCGCACGCGCGGCCTCGTCGATACCCTTCAGAAGCATCTGCCAGGCGAGGGCGAGGCGGGGAACCGGAAGCGACGCGGCGAGCCGGTCGGCGCGGGCGCTGTCCTCGGCGGACAGGTCCGGTGGATAGGCGCCCGGCAGAACCTTGAGCCGCGACAGAGCATGCACGGCGTCGGCCGCGTCCGAGAGGATAAGCGAGGGGTCCGCGCCGCGTTCGTTCAGCGCGCCGAGCGCCGCGAGCGCGCCCGCCGCGTCGCCATCGAAAATGCGCTCCAGCAGATCGAAGATCGCGGCGCGGCCAGAAAGGCCCAGCATGTCGAGGACGGCGGCGGCGGTAAGGCGGCCTTCCGCCATGGTCAGCGCCTGATCGAGCAACGACAGCCCGTCGCGCACCGAACCTTCCGCCGCGCGCGCGATGAGCGCCAGCGCCGACTCGTCGGCGGCATAGCCTTCCTTTTCGAGGATGCGGGCGAAATGGGCGGACAGAAGCTCCGGTTCGACGCGGCGCAGATCGAAGCGCTGGCAGCGCGACAGGATCGTGACGGGCACCTTGCGGATTTCGGTGGTCGCGAAGATGAACTTCACATGCGGCGGCGGCTCTTCGAGCGTCTTCAGAAGCCCGTTAAAGGCCGACTTCGACAGCATGTGAACTTCGTCGATGATGAACACGCGGTAGCGCGCCGACGCCGGCTTGTAGCGCACCGCCTCGATGATTTCGCGGATGTCGTCGATGCCGGTGTTGGAGGCCGCGTCCATTTCGAGCACATCGACATGGCGGCTATCCATGATCGCCTGGCAGTGGACGCCGAGTTCGGCGATGTCCAGCGTCGGGCGGTCGGGCAGGGCGTCGCGCTCGTAATTCAGCGCGCGGGCGAGAATGCGGGCCGTGGTGGTCTTTCCGACGCCGCGCACGCCGGTCAGCATATAGGCTTGCGCGATGCGGTCCATGGCGAACGCGTTTCGGAGCGTTCGGACGAGGATGTCCTGGCCGATGAGGTCGTCGAGCGTCTGCGGGCGATATTTGCGCGCAAGAACGAGATAGGACTGCGCTTTTTCCGCAGTTTCCGAGATGGGGAGCGCCGGGGCGTTATCGCTGTTGCTCATGTCACAGATCCGGCAGGCGGACCGTCATGCGCCCGAGCATGGAGCCGCGAAGGCGGCATCGAAGGCTGGAGCCGCGAAGGCGGCATCGAAAACTGGTGCCGCGAAGGCAGCATCGAAAACTGGTGCCGCGAAGGCAGCGAGCAGGGGTAGAAAATTGAAGCCGCGCAAAGCGGCAGTGAGAGGCTGGACAGCAACCCGCATCGGATTCGTTAGGGCTGCTTCCTTCCGGACCTGACCCGGTTGGCGAGCGATACGCCTGCGCCAACCTCCCGCCCTTTATATCGCCGTTTCGCGCGTTTCTGGCAAGAGGGCTTTGCGTTACGCTCTGGCCGCCAGCTTCTTTTCGCATTTGCAGCCCGGCCCGCATGGCGGCTTCTTCGTGCATTTCTGCTTTTTCCGGCGCCCACGGCCCTTGTCGTCGGTGCGGCTGACGCTCTTCCAATGGGCGTTCAGCCGCGCATGGAAAGCCTTCGGCTTCTCCCCATAGAGGCATTCGCCGCGCTCCTTCGCGTCGACCAGAAGCGCCGCCTGCTTCTCGTAGATGAAACGGCAGATCGTATTGACGTCGCTGGGCGAGCGAAACACAGCGCGATTTTGTTCGATCATGGCGCACAGAACGGCGAGGTCGTGATGGAGGCCGAGCGCATCCGAAAGTTTCTTGGCAAGTTTCGTGCGGGCTTTCGCTTCCCTTGGCCACGCACTTTGCAGAAGCAGCGTCTGCCGCCAGTGGCGCTGCACCTGCTTGCGCCACTCGTGCATATCTTCGGCGTGTTCGGAGGCGAGCGCCTTCTTCATCTCACGCCGGCCGCGCTTGTAGGTCTGCGCGGCGGAGCCGAGCAAATCCTTCACGGGTGCATCGCCGAAATCGAGCCGGGAAAGGATCGCCTTCGCCTTGGCGACTTCGCCGATGGCGCTTCCGATGTTTTCGGAAGCCGCCCGTTCCTGCACTTGCTCGTGCCGCGCCTGTAGCCACGACGCGAGATCGGAAAAAAGCCGTTCGTGGGAGGCGTCGGCGAACTCGACACGCAGCGTTTCAGCCGCGCCAACGGCCACCTGCGCGTCACGGCTCGCGGAAAGCAGCTTTCCGGCACCTGACAGAAGCTTCTGCGAAGCTCGTGCCGCACCGCCTCTATCGACCGGTTTCACAAGATCGAGGAGCGCGCGCGTTCGTTTGAAATGTCGACGCGCCGCATGGACGGCGGTCTCGTCATGGTCGGCGGTCATGAGCCGCTCAAGCGCGGCGTCCAGTTGTTCGCAGCCGACTGCGGGAACCGACTGGCTCAACGGCTCGAACAGGTTTAGCCGGTAATTCACTTGAGTATTGCTCGTCACAGTGTGATCCGACCCAAGATCGGATTTCGCTGCCGCGCCGTCAAGCGGTAGAAACCGCTATGCCGCCTTGAATATGGGTTCCCTGGCTGCGACGGGTTCGCTTTCGCGGTCGCCCTGAAGCCAGCGCAGGATTTCGATCCGCCCGTCCGTGTGTTCGGCTATGGCGGTGCAGTTTTCGGTCCAGTCGCCGCAATTCAGATAACGCACGCCATCGATCAGGCGGTCGGCGGGGTGGTGGATGTGGCCGCACACGACGCCGTCATAACCGCGACGTTTTGCCTCATGCGCAAGCGCCGTCTCGAACTCGTCGATAAACGCCGCCGCCGCCTTGACCCGCGTCTTCACATAGACGGAAAGCGACCAGTGCCCGAAGCCGAGCTTTCGCCGCGCCCAGTTCAGCGGCCCGTCGCACCAAAGCACGAATTCGTAGGAGCGATCGCCGAGGAAGCGCAGCCACTTCGCGTAACGCACCACCACGTCGAACTCGTCGCCATGAAGCACGAACAGCTTGCGGCCGTTGGCTGTCGTGTGAACGCAATCGCGCGCGATCTCGATGCCGCTGAAGTTCATCCCGCAATAGGCGCGCAGCGCCTCGTCGTGATTGCCGGGCACATAGACGATGCGCGAGCCGGATTGCATGCGCTCCAGCAGGATTTGCAGAATTTCGTCGTTGCCTGCGGGCCAGAGCACGCCGCGTTTCAGACGCCAGAAATCGATGATGTCGCCGACGAGGTAGATCGTCTCTGCGTCGTGGGCTCTCAGGAACTCGATAAGCGCGTCCGTCTTCGCCGCGCGGGTGCCGAGGTGCAGGTCCGAAAGGAAGAGCGTGCGATAACGCTTTTTGCCGAACCGGATCACCGGCACGTTCCGAAAGAAGCCATGCATAAGCGTGTCCCTCATCCCCTTGGCTTACGCTAGAGAAGAAACGGGAAACGCATTGCAACCGTGTGACAGCCATGCGTTTTCGATGACGCACACTGCAACGTGACCGGGTACCGACGAAAACGCCGCAGGTGTCTCGCCGCCCGCTCCCGGCGTGACGCCATCGGCGCGAACGCCCTTGCATCTTCGCGCGCGCGCCGTAATTTTGTGCAAGCGCAAAGCCGACTTCGTAAAGTCCGACTTTGAAATCCGACCTGGAGACCGCATGTCCGCCGCCGAACCCGATCCGAACGAAGAATTCTACCGGGGCCTCAGAAAGCCCAGCATCGCGGCCGAGATCCTTTCGGAAGCGCTTCCCTACATGCAGCGCTACGATCGGGCGACGGTCGTGATCAAATATGGCGGGCACGCGATGGGCGACGCCAAGCTCGCTGAGAGTTTCGCGCGCGACATCGTCATGCTCGAACAGGCGAGCGTGAAGCCGGTGGTGGTGCATGGCGGCGGCCCGCAGATCGCGAAGCTGCTGACCCGGCTCGGCATCAAGAGCGAGTTTTCCGGCGGCCTTCGCGTGACCGATGCAGCCACCGTCGAGGTGGTGGAGATGGTGCTCGCGGGCTCCATCAACAAAGGCATCGTGGCGGAGATCAACGCCCTTGGCGGTCATGCCTGCGGCATCTCCGGCAAGGACGGCAATCTGATGATTGCGAAGAAGCTGACGCGCACCGAGATCGACCCCGATTCGGCCATCGAGCGCGTGGTGGATCTCGGCTTCGTCGGCGACCCGGAAGAGGTGAACCCGCGCATCGTGCAGGTGCTCGCCGAAAACGAGATCATTCCCGTGGTTGCGCCGCTCGGCCTCGCGCGCGACGGCACGACCTACAACATCAACGCCGACACATTCGCGAGCGCGCTTGCGGGGGCGCTGAAGGCGAAGCGCCTGCTTCTCCTCACCGACGTGGCGGGCGTGCTCGATCAGAACAAGAAGCTCATCCACCGCCTCACCGTCAGCCAGGCGCGCGCGATGATCGCGGACGGCACCATCACCGGCGGCATGATTCCGAAGGTGGAAGGCTGCATCAGCGTCATCAAGCAGGGCGTCGAAGGCGTCGTGATCCTCGACGGCCGCGTGCCGCACGCCGTGCTGCTGGAGCTGTTCACCGAACACGGCGTCGGCACGCTGATCGAGCGGGATTAGGGGGCAGCCGGGGCAACCCGTCGGATCAACCCGGCTTTCTCTTTTTCGAGGGGGGGCTCCAACCCGAAGCTTGACAAGTAGCCGGATCGAAACAGGCGCACCATATGTGGCGTGCGGGGCGCGCTGGCGCCGCGCGAAACCGAGTGTAAAAATTGTCCGACAAGTCACTCATTCGAGCGAGCGCAAGCGCTCACACCGCCGACTTACAACGGCTCACGGAGGCGGATAACGCCGCTGCGGCCGCGGCCACGCTCATGGAAGCCGCCGCCGAAGCGGCGCAGCTCGCGCGCGCCTTCGCCGACACGCGGCTGTGGATCTTCGACCTCGACAACACGCTCTACCCGGCCGAGTGCAACCTTTTCGCGCAGATCGATCAGCGCATGTCGGGGTTCATCCAGAAGCTGCTCGGGCTGGACCACGCAGCGGCGCGGAAGGTGCAGAAGGATCTCTATTACCACTACGGCACGACGCTCGCCGGGCTGATGGCCGAATATGGCGTGAAGCCGGAAGCGTTCATGGACTATGTCCACGACATCGACCTCGCGCCTGTCTCGCCGATGCCGGAGCTTGACGCCGCCATCGCGCGCCTCGAAGGCCGCAAGTTCATCTTCACGAACGGCTCGGCGCGCCATGCGGAGCGCGTCGCGGCGAAGCTCGGGGTGCTCGAACGGTTCGACGGCATCTTCGACATCGCGGCGGGCGACTATGTGCCGAAGCCGAAGCCCGAAAGCTTCAGCGCCTTCATGCGCTACTGCGAGGGCGGCGACTGCAAGGCGGCCATGTTCGAGGATCTGCCGCACAACCTCGAAGCGGCGCACGCGCTCGGCATCAAGACCGTGCTCGTCCGCTCCGACTATATCGACCACCCGTCGCAGCACGCGCTCGCCGCCGCGACGGCGCTGCCGCCCTATATCCACTACGAGACGGACGACCTCACGCGCTTTCTCACGCGCATTGTGGGCAAGTAGCGGTCAAGCGGCTCGCGCCTCAACATAAGCGACGGCGCTTTTTGGCTCGGGAACTGGCAAACCGTCCTCAAGCAAGCCTTCGATGTGAAAGCCTATCGCAACAGCGATTTCGGTCTTTGCCTCTTCCGTCGTTGCGCCGGTCGCCACACAGCCGGGGAGATCCGGCACATAGGCGGAAAAATTGCCGTCCGCTTTTTCGATGACAACCGCGTATTTCATTGTTCTTCCGGCCTCAAGCCCGCTTGTTTTAATATACTCCCGAGCGTCTTTGGAGCCAAGTCGTCGGAAGGCTTCCCGGCGATTGTCACACGTCCCGGTTTTTGCGTGTGCTTAAATTGGCGATGGCTGCCTCTGGTCGCAACCAATCGCCAACCATCGCCTTCGATGAGCCTGATCGCGTCGCGGACCTTCATGCCCCGATGCGCGTGACGCCGCCCATATAAGGCAGGAGCGCATCCGGCACGCGGATGGAGCCGTCCGCCTCCTGATAATTCTCGATGACGGCGATGAGCGCGCGGCCGACCGCGAGGCCGGAGCCGTTCAGCGTATGGACGAACTGCACATCCTTCGCGTCCTTGGGGCGGAAGCGCGCCTGCATGCGCCGCGCCTGGAAGTCGCCGCAGTTCGACACGCTCGAAATCTCGCGATAAGCGCCCTGTCCCGGCAGCCACACCTCGATGTCGTGCGTCTTGCGCGCGCCGAAGCCCGTGTCGCCCGCGCACAGCACGACGACGCGATACGCCAGGCCGAGCCGCTTCAGGATCTCCTCGGCGCAACCCGTCATGCGCTCATGCTCGGCGGGGGAGGCTTCGGGCGTCGTGATCGACACCATCTCGACCTTGTAGAACTGGTGCTGGCGGATCATGCCGCGCGTGTCGCGCCCCGCCGCGCCCGCCTCCGCGCGGAAGCACGGCGTCAGCGCGGTGAAGCGCAGCGGCAGGTCGGCTTCGGCGAGGATGCTTTCGCGCACGAGGTTCGTCAGTGGCACTTCGGCGGTCGGGATGAGCCAACGGTTCGTGCTAGTCGTCTCCGCAAGAAACCTAGATTGAGCCCTTTTTACAATCTCCGGCCAGACCTTGTCTTTGATCGCGTTAAAGGTCGTATTAAAGTAGTCTTCAAACTTCCCATCAGCAGCAGCTGACATGAAGAATGCGTTTTTTGTGTTCAAAATCTTACGGAGTTCGGCTGACAATTCCTCGTCCCGCTCCCCAATAATGAAGTTGGCGATGCTGTTCAACGAAACATCAGTCTTGAACAAATCTTCCGCAAACTTCGGCAACTGCGCCGTTCCATAAAGCGCATCGTCCTTCACAAGCAACGGCGGGTTCACCTCGGTGTAGCCGTGCTCGCCCGTCTGCACGTCGAGCATGAACTGGCCGAGCGCGCGCTCAAGCCGCGCGAGGCTCCCCTTCAGCACCGTGAAGCGCGCGCCGGAAATCTTGGCCGCCGCCTCGAAATCCATGAGGCCGAGCGCCTCGCCCAACTCGAAATGCTGCTTCGGCGCGAAGCCCTCGGCGGCGAAATCGCGCGGGCTGCCGACGCGGCGAAGCTCGACATTCTCGCTCTCGTCCTTGCCGTCCGGCACTTCGGGCGCGGGCAACAGCATGTTCGGGATGCCCGCAAGCAGCGCCGTGACGCCAGCGTCAAGCTCGCGCTCCTTCGCTTCGCCCGCCGCAATCGCGCCCTTGAGGTCGGCCACCTCGGCCATCAGCGCCTCGGCCTTCGCCGGATCGCCGCCCTTGCCCTTCGCCTTGCCGATCTCCTTCGACGCCGCGTTGCGCCGCGCTTGGCTGTCCTGCAACGCCTTCTTGTGCGCGCGAAGCTCCTCGTCGAGCGCGAGCACGGTGGACGAAAGCGGCTCCGCGCCCCGGCGTGCGAGGCCCTGATCGAAGTCGGCGGGGTTCTCACGGATCCATTTGAGGTCGAGCACGGAACGTCTCCCAAAGAAGCATGGCCGGGAATGCCCCGGCCATCGAATGGTTTGCGTCAGCTATAGAAGGCTCGCGCGCGGGCGTAAAGACGGGGCGCCGTCGATCCGGCCGAATGCGGCCACGCTTCAGATCATGCCGCTGCCCCGATGCGCCGACGGCACGCGCCGCGCGGCATAATCCGCCAGCAGCACGATGGAACTCGTCGTCTCGCGCGCTTCGAGCGCACGGTGCGCCTCGGCGGCTTCCGACATGCGATAGACCTTCCCGGCGTTGATCCTCACGCGGCCGAGTTGCACCATATCGATGACATCGGTCGCGGCTTCGAGCAGCGCGGCGCGCGTGGCGATGTGCGTGAACAGCGTGGGCCGCGTGACGTAGAGCGAGCCCTTCTTCGCGAGAACGCCGAGGTCGAACGGCGGCACCGGGCCGGACGCATTGCCGAAGTTCACGAACAAGCCGCGCGGACGCAGGCAATCGAGCGAACCGGCGAAGGTGTCCTTGCCGACGGAGTCGTAGACCACGTCGACGCCGCGCCCGCCGGTGATTTCCTTCACGCGCTCGACGAAATTCTCGGTGCGGTAGTTGATGACATGCGTGCAACCATGCACGCGAGCGAGTTGCGCCTTCTCGTCCGTGCCCGCCGTGCCGATGATCGTCGCGCCGATGTGGTGCGCCCACTGGCAGGCGATGAGGCCCACGCCGCCCGCCGCCGCGTGCCACAGCAGCACCGTGTCCTTCGTGACGGGGAAGGTCTCCTTCAGGAGATAGCGCACAGTCATGCCTTGCAGCATCATCATCGCCGCCGTCTCATAGGGAAATTCGCTCGGGATCTTCACGAGCCGGTCGGCCGGTATCAGCCGTTGTTCGGCGTAGCCGCCGAGCGGCCATGCATAAGCCACGTGGTCGCCCACCGCCAGATCGGTCACGCCCTCGCCGACCTCGATCACCTTGCCCGCGCCTTCGCTGCCCGGCGTGAACGGAAAGGACGGCTGCGGATAGAGCCCCGTGCGGTGATACACGTCGAGGTAGTTGACACCCACGGCGTGCTGGCGGATCTTCACCTCACCGGGACCGGGCGCGCCGACCTCCACTTCCTCCCATTGGAGAACTTCGGGGCCGCCATAGGCGTGGATGCGGATAGCGTGGGTTGGACGCGGCATGCCTCACCTCTTGTGCAAAAGCGCACCAGGCATTCCCCCAGGCGCGCCGTCTGGCCTATTTGTCGCGTTTATGCGCCATTTTTGCCGAAAAGTCGACCGAACTTGCCGCAGTCGCGCCGGAAGGATCAGACCTCCTCCGGCACCTGAAGCTTCTGGCGCAGGAGAGCGTTGACCGCGTCGGGGTTCGCCTTGCCGCCCGTGGCGCGCATCACCTGCCCGACGAACCAGCCGAGCGTCTTCGGCTTCGTCTGCACCTGCTCGACCTGCTTCGGGTTCGCCGCGATGATCTCGTCCACCACCTTTTCGATGGCGCCGGTATCCGTCACCTGCTTCAGGCCGCGTTCCTCGACGATCTCGCCCGGCATGCCGCCTTTTTCGAGCATGATCTCGAACACTTCCTTCGCGATGCGGCCGGAGACGACGTCGGACGAGATAAGGTCGATCAACTCCCCGAGTTGCGCCGCCGAAATCGGGCTTTCGGTGATGTCCTTGCCCGTCTTGTTCAGCGCGGCGAAGAAGTCGCCCATCATCCAGTTCGCGGCGAGCTTCGGGTCGCGGCCCCTGGCGACGGCCTCGTAAAAGTCCGCCGAGGCGCGGTCCGAGATGAGCACACCCGCGTCATAGGCCGAAAGCGCGTAGTCGCTCATGAAGCGCGCCCGCTTTTCGTCCGGCAATTCCGGCAATACCGTCTTCAGATCCTCGACGAACGCTTCCGAGACTTCGAGCGGCAGCAGGTCCGGGTCGGGGAAATAACGGTAGTCGTGCGCCTCTTCCTTCGAGCGCATGGAGCGAGTCTTGCCCGATTTCGCATCGAACAGCCGCGTCTCCTGCTTGATGGTGCCGCCGTCTTCGATCACGTCGATCTGGCGGCGCGCCTCGTATTCGATGGCCTGCCCGATGAAGCGGATGGAGTTCACGTTCTTGATCTCGCAGCGCGTGCCGAGCGGCGCGCCCTGCTTCCTCACGGACACGTTCACGTCCGCACGGAGCGAGCCTTCCTCCATGTTGCCGTCGCAGGTGCCGAGATAGCGCAGGATGGTGCGAAGCTTGGTGATGTAGGCCTTCGCCTCCTCCGACGAGCGGATGTCCGGTTTCGAGACGATTTCCATCAGCGCAACACCGGAGCGGTTCAGGTCCACATAGGAATGGTCCGGATCCTGATCGTGCAGGCTCTTGCCCGCGTCCTGCTCAAGGTGCAGGCGCTCGATGCCGACATCGAAGGAATAGTCCTTCAGGTCGACCGTGACGATGCCCTCGCCGACGATGGGAAACTTGAACTGCGAAATCTGATAGCCTTGCGGCAGGTCGGGGTAGAAGTAGTTCTTGCGGTCGAACACCGAGCGGCGGTTGATCTGCGCCTTGAGCCCGAGGCCGGTGCGGATCGCCTGTTTCACGCATTCCACGTTGATGACGGGCAGCATGCCGGGCATGGCCGCGTCCACGAGGCTCACATGGCTGTTCGGTTCGCCGCCGAAAGCCGCCGACGCGCCGGAGAAAAGCTTCGCGTTGGACAGCACCTGCGCATGCACCTCCATGCCCACGATCACTTCCCAGGGGCCTGTCGCGCCGTCGATGAGGTTTTCTTTTCTGGTGTCTGCCATGGGTTTCGTCCAGGTGGTCCGTTTGATTGAGCGGCCTCGCTTGTCGCGCGCTAGAAGCGCGGCGGATAGCGAAGCCCGATGACAAGCGTTCTCGGCGCGGCAAGCGCGAAGCGCGCCTTGTAGAATCCGATCCGCGCCGCGAGTGGATTCACGTCTTCGGGAAGCATCTGGCTGAAGCCGCGCCCCTCGATGGGCCGTTTGAAAAGGCCGGTATCGAAAATGCCATTGCTGTTTTCGTCGTGGAACACAAACACCGCGTAGTCGCCCTCGGGGATATGCGGAAAGGTGTAGGACACGGTGAGGTTCTGCAAGCTGCCGAGCGAGCGGATGCAGACCGGGAAATTCGCGAAGTCGCAGGGCGGATCGTCGGGGCGCTCGTCGCGGAACTGGATCTTGGTGTGTTTCGGATATTTCGACGAGTCGGCAGTGTCGGCCCAGAGCGCGAGGACGACACGGCCCTTGTAGCTGCGCAGGCCCGAAACATCGACGCGCAGATCCGCGAAATCGTCCGCAAGCGCGGGCGCCGCTCCGGCCAAAGCCGCAAGCGCGATACCGACACGAACGCCGAGGCGGGTCGCGCCAACGCCCGCGTGAAAGGTTTCGGGAATGGCCGCCGAACCGCGCGCGCGCCCTTCGCCCCGATCCCGCTGCGGAACAGCGAAGGGCAACGGCAAGCGCCGGAGTATGCGGTCAGGGCGAGCCATCGCGTCAGTCCTTCGGCTCTCCGCGTTTCGCGAGCTTCTCTTCCTCGTACTGAATAAACCAGCCGATCATCTGACGCCAGAGCGCAACGGCGAGTTCCGGCGGCAGGCCGCGATCCTTCGCGCGGGCCTCGACCCTGTCGATCACCTGCCGGATGCGCCACGGCACCGTCGCTTCGTGCGTGTTCTTCTTCAGTTGCCACGCGCGGTCCACATAGGAGAAGCGCTCGGCGACAAGGTCGAGAATCGCGTCGTCCACGCGGTCGATTTCCACGCGAACCTGATCCATGTTCTCGCAATCGGCGGCTTTACGGGGCGTGCTCATTTCTTCCTTTTCGCTTTCTTCTCTGGCGCGTCGGCGGCTTCAACCTTCTTCTTCGCCTTGCCTGCGGGCTTCGATGCCGCACCGGCCCACCATGCATCCGGGATGGGCATGCGGCCCACCGCGTCCTCGATCACCTGACCGGCACGAAGCACCGTCGCCTCGTCGAACGGCTTGCCGATGAGCTGGAGGCCGAGCGGCAACCCTTCGGCGGACAGGCCACCCGGCACCGAAAGACCCGGAAGCCCCGCCATGTTCACGGTCACAGTGAAGATGTCGTTCAGATACATCTCTACCGGATCGGCGTCCTTCTTCGAACCGAGGCCAAAGGCGGGCGTCGGCGTCGTCGGCGTCAGCACCACGTCCACCGTCTCGAAGGCGTCATCGAAGTCGCGCTTGATGAGCGAGCGTACCTTCTGCGCCTTGAGATAATAGGCGTCGTAATAGCCCGCCGAAAGGACGTAGGTGCCGATGAGGATGCGCCGCTTCACTTCCGCGCCGAAGCCGTGGCTGCGCGTCTCCTCATACATGTCCACGATATCGCGGCCGTTCTCGCGAAGCCCATAGCGCACGCCGTCATAGCGCGCGAGGTTCGACGACGCCTCGGCGGGCGCGACGATATAATACGCGGGCAGTGCCGCGTGCGTGTGCGGCAGGCTGATGTCCACGATCTCGGCGCCCGCCTGACGATAGATGTCGATGCCCTTTTCCCAAAGCGCCTCGATCTCCTTCGACATGCCGTCGACGCGATATTCCTTCGGCACGCCGATCCTGAGGCCCTTGAACTTCTGCGTCAGCGCCTTTTCGAGGTCGGGCAGCGGACGGTCGACGCTGGTCGAATCCTTCAGATCGTAGCTCGCCATCGCCTGAAGCATCAGCGCCGCGTCCTTGATGGAGCGCGTGATCGGCCCTGCCTGATCGAGCGAGGAGGCGAACGCCACCATGCCGTAGCGCGAGCAGCGGCCATAGGTCGGCTTGATGCCGACGGTGCCGGTGAAGGCTGCGGGCTGGCGGATCGAACCGCCCGTATCCGAAGCGGTCGCGGCCATGCACAGGCCCGCCGCCACCGCCGACGACGATCCGCCGGACGATCCGCCCGGCACTAGGTTCTCCGTCGAGCCTTTCGCGCGCCACGGGTTCACCGTTTGCCCGTAGTAGCTCGTCTCCGTGGATGAGCCCATGGCGAACTCGTCCATGTTGAGCTTGCCGAGCATCACCGCGCCCGCGTCCCATAAATTCTGCGTGACCGTCGACTCGTAGGGCGGTTCGAAATTGCCGAGGATGTGTGAACCGGCCGTGGTGCGTATGCCGTCCGTGCAGAACAGATCCTTGATGCCGAGCGGTATGCCTTCGAGCGCGCGCGCGTCTTTCGACGTCTTGGCGAGGCGCTCGTCGCTCCTCTTCGCCTGTTCCAGCGCCTTGTCGGCGGTGACGACGAGATAGGCCTTCAGCGCGTCGTTGCCCGCCTCGATGGCGGACAGGCACGCTTCGGTAAGTTCGGTGGCGGTGATTTCCTTGGCGCGGAGCTTGTCGCGCGCTTCGGAAAGCGTCAGTTCGTTCAACGACATGGTGTTCGACATGGGGCTATTCGATGACCTTCGGAACGAGGAAAAATCCGTCTTCGGACTTCGGCGCGTTCTTGAGCACGGCGGCGGGCTTGTTGCCGTCCGTCACCGCATCCTCGCGCATGTGAAGCTTCGCGCCGCCCACACTCGTCAGCGGCTCGACGCCGTCCGTGGGGATCGCGTTCAATTCTTCTACCCAGGAGAGGATGCCGTTCAGTTCGCGCTGAAGGCTCGTCGCCTCTTCCGCAGTAACCTTGACACGGGCGAGATGCGCGATCCGCCGCACCGTCGCTTCATCGATTTCAGTTTTTGCCATTTTGGGATTTTTGCCGACGATTAGGCTGAAAATAGTCGAACTTTTTGTACGCCGGTTCAGCTTCGCTCCGCAACAGTCTATTGCCGGACTGGATTCTGGAATGGCGCATTTGCAAACCGAAATCGTAAAAGTTGTCGGAACGCTTCACAATCCTTATAACACGGCTTGGGAAATGGGACTGTAGGGCGCAAGCGCATGCTCGCGCGAAGGAGCTTGATTATGTCATCGCCGCGTTGGACGCCGGAAAGCTGGAGATCAAAACCTGTCGAGCAGGTTCCGGTGTATCCCGACGAAGCAGAACTTGCCGCGGTCGAGAAGGAGCTTTCCACCTTTCCGCCGCTCGTGTTTGCGGGCGAGGCGCGCGGACTGCAAAAGGGTCTCGCAGAAGTGGCGCACGGGCGCGGCTTCCTGCTTCAGGGCGGCGACTGCGCGGAAAGCTTCTCCGAGCATGGCGGGGATTCCATCCGCGACTTCTTCCGCGTGTTCCTGCAAATGGCCGTGGTGCTGACCTATGCCGGCAGCCGCCCGGTGGTGAAGGTCGGGCGCATCGCGGGCCAGTTCGCGAAGCCGCGTTCCGCGCCGACGGAGAAGCATGGCGACGTCGAGCTGCCGAGCTATCGCGGCGACATCATCAACGACATCGCTTTCTCGCCTGAATCGCGAATTCCCGATCCGCGCCGCCTGCTCAAGGCCTATCGCCAGTCGGCGGCGACGCTGAACCTGCTGCGCGCCTTCGCGCAAGGGGGCTACGCCGATCTCGAACGCGTGCATCAGTGGACGCTCGGCTTCGTGAAGGACAGCCCGGCGGGCGAGCGCTACGAGGAGCTTGCGAACCGCATCTCCGACACGCTGCAATTCATGCGCGCCTGCGGCGTCACGTCGGACAATTCCGAGCGGCTGCGGACGACCGATTTCTACACGAGCCACGAGGCGCTGCTTCTCGGCTACGAACAGGCGTTCGCGCGCATCGATTCGACGAGCGGCAACTGGTATGCCACGTCGGGCCACTTCCTGTGGATCGGCGACCGCACGCGCCAACTCGACCACGCGCATGTCGAATTCCTGCGCGGCATCCGGAACCCCATCGGCGTCAAGATCGGCCCGAGCATGAAGCCGGACGAACTCATCGACCTGATCGACATCCTGAACCCGACGAACGAGCCGGGCCGCCTCACCCTCATCGCGCGTTTCGGCGCGGACAAGGTCGGCAAATATCTGCCGGAGCTGATCCGCGCCGTGAAGAGCGAGGGCAAGATCGTGATCTGGTCCTGCGATCCGATGCACGGCAATACGATCAAGTCGGCGAGCGGCTACAAGACGCGCCCGTTCAATCAGGTTCTGGCCGAGGTGGAAAACTTCTTCGACATCTGCCAGGCGGAGGGCGTCTATCCGGGCGGCCTGCATGTAGAGATGACCGGCAAGGACGTGACCGAGTGCACCGGCGGCGCGCATTCGATCTCGGACGCCGATCTGTCGAACCGCTACCACACCTATTGCGATCCGCGCCTCAACGCCGATCAGGCGCTTGAACTCGCGTTCCTCGTCGCGGAGCGCCTGCGCCGCGACCGCTCGCTTCATGAGGCGAAGGCGGTGTTTTTCGCGGCGGAGTAACGCCGATACGGATGCAAGAAGCCGCCGGAAGGCGCGCCCTCAGACTGCTGACAAACCCCGTCTTTTTGGCGGGGTTTTTTGTTGGTTTGCGTTTTGAATGGGATAAAGGGCTGTCTGGAAAGCGCCTTGCCTGCCCAGGCCGTCAGCGGCGCGGGTTCCGCGAGCGCCAGGGCGATGGGTCGAGGCGGAGCGACCAGTCGACGAGTGGATGCACACGTCGGTAATCGCGAAGGGCAGCCGCTTCCCAAATTCATCTTTCTGTGCTAAAAGCTCCGCTCCAATCGTTGCAGCGAGAGCAAAGAAATCTCCCAAACAATGCGACAGAAGAAATTTTCTGATCGAGCGCGAGCGTCCGCGAACACCTGACTTCGCTTTGCCGCGCAAAATTCAACTCATAGCGCGAGCAAAGCCATGTTTTCCTGGTTTGAAAAGCTTATTGACCCATTCAGGGCGGCCCCAATTGTGCAGCCGCCGCAGACGCTTCTTGCCTTCTACTGGCATTATCTCCGTGGCATGTCCTGGGTTTTCGTCTTCGTGCTTGTCGCCGGCGTGGTCGGCGCCCTTATCGAAGTCGCCCTGTTCACCTTTTTGGGGGAGATCGTCGACCTGGCGAAGTCGGCGGAAAACCCGTCCGCGTTCTTCCAGGAGCACGGCACGACGCTGATTTTCATGGCGATCGTGGCGCTCGTCTTCCGCCCGATTGTGTTCGCGATCCATTCGCTGCTCATCCATCAGACCGTCAACGCGAACGCGCAGGCGCTGGTGCGCTGGAGACAACACCGCTACACGCTTCGCCAGAGCCTCTCCTTCTTTCAAAACGACTTCGCGGGCCGCATCGCCAACCGCGTCGTTCAGACCGGGCAGGCCCTGCGCCAGACGGTTGTCGATGTCGTGGACGCGCTGTGGTTCTTCGCGATCTACTGGCTCACGGCCGCCGTCATCTTCATCGATCTCGACGTCCGCCTTCTGATTCCGCTGCTGCTATGGCTTCTTGGCTATGCGGCGATGGTGTGGTTCTTCGTGCCACGCCTCATTCTGCTCGCAAAGGCGGGAGCCGATGCCCGCTCAACGTTGATCGGTCGCATCACGGACAGCTACACCAACATCCTCACGGTCAAGCTCTTTGCGCATACCGAGGCCGAAGAGACTTTCGCGAAGGATGCCATCTCGGATCACCTGCATAAGTTTCAGGCGCAGCTTCGCCTGATTACGCTGTTCGAAACGGCGCAGCTGGTCCTCACGGGCCTTCTGATCGTTGGCACGACGGGCTTGGCGCTTTGGCTGTGGAGCGTGGGTGCAATCACCCTCGGCGCCATCGCCGTGACGACCGGCCTTGCACTTCGCATCAACAACATGTCCTCGTGGATCATGTGGGTGATCGCCGGAATTTTCGACAATGTCGGCGCGGTTCAGGACGGTATGGAGGCGCTCTCCAAGCCGTGGACCGTTGTCGATGCAGCGGAGGCAAAGTCGCTCGAAGTCACGAATGGCGCGATCGCCTATGAGAACGTTCGCTTCCATTACGGTCATGGCGAGGGGCTGATCCAGGATCTGACGCTCGATATTCGGCCAGGGCAGAAGGTCGGGCTGGTGGGCCGTTCGGGGGCGGGCAAGTCCACGCTCATCAACATCCTCCTTCGGTTCCACGACCTTGAGGCGGGCCGCATCCTGGTCGACGGACAAGATATCTCCCACGTCAGGCAGGAAAGCTTGCGCGAGAATATCGGCCTCGTCACGCAGGACACCTCGCTGCTGCACCGTTCGGTTGCCGACAATATCCGTTACGGAAAACCGGCCGCGACGATGGAAGAGATCGTGGCGGCGGCCAGGAAGGCGCACGCGCATGATTTTATCGTCGATCTTCAGGACTCCCACGGCAACAAAGGTTACGACGCCCAGGTGGGCGAACGCGGTGTCAAGCTGTCGGGCGGTCAGCGCCAGCGCATTGCGATTGCCCGCGTGCTGCTGAAGAATGCGCCGATCCTGATCCTCGACGAGGCGACGGCAGCGCTCGATTCGGAGGTGGAAGCGGCGATCCAGGATCAGCTCTATAACCTCATGGAGGGCAAGACCGTGATCGCCATCGCGCACCGGCTGTCGACGATTTCGGCCATGGACCGGCTGATCGTGATGGACAAGGGCCATATCGTGGAGGACGGCACCCACAAGGAGTTGCTCGGTCACGGCGGCCTTTATGCGAGCCTTTGGGCGCGGCAGTCGGGCGGCTTCCTGCTGGAGGAGCGCGAGTCCGCCGAACCCATCGCGGAGCAGGGCCGATACGCAGCCGAATAGCGAAAGGCGGCATCGGCGGGCGGGAACGAGCCGCTCGCCGTCCAGAGCTACAACGAGGCCGAGGTCAGGGATTCCGCGGCGCCGTCCTCGTAGATGCGATAGCGCCGTGGTGTCAGCCCCACAAGGTCGCCGGGGCTGACCGACGTCTCCGGCGGCAAACTCGCTTCCACCAGAAAGTCGTCGCCGCCGCCGCAGTCGAGACGCACGTCCGCGAAGGACAATGCCCCGATGCGGCGAACCGAACGCACCGAGCCCTGAAGCGGTGCCTCGGAGACTTCGCCGAAGGTGAGATCGTGCGGGCGGACGAAAAGACGGGCCGGGCCTGTGCTCGGAAGTTCATCGTTCGTGGCGAGGCGTCGGGAGCCGATCCAGATGCCGCCGTTTTCGATGCGCACCGGCAGTTTGACGGACTCGCCGATGAAGTCGAACACGAAGGAGTTGGCGGGCTCGTTGTAGATTTCCTCGGGCGACCCGACCTGCTCGATCTTGCCGTTGCCCATGACGACCACGCGGTCGGCCACCTCCAGCGCCTCCTCCTGGTCGTGCGTGACGAGCACGGATGTGACGTTCAGTTCGCCATGCAGGTCGCGCAGCCAGCGGCGCAGCGATTTCCTGACCTTGGCATCGAGCGCGCCGAAAGGCTCGTCGAGAAGCAGCACGTTCGGTTCGATCGCAAGCGCCCTCGCGAGCGCGACACGCTGGCGCTGACCGCCCGAGAGCTGATCGGGATAGCGGTCGGCAAACCCTTCGATATGAACGAATTCGAGGAGCTTCTTGACCCTCTTGACGATTTCGTGTTCGGGCTTGCGCTCCCGTCGCGGCTTGACGCGAAGGCCGAAAGCCACGTTCTCGAACACGGTCATGTGGCGAAACAGGGCATAGTGCTGAAAGACGAAGCCGACGTGCCGCTTTCTGACATCGAGCCTTGCCGCGCTTTCGCCAGCGAACAGCACATCGCCGGTATCCGCCCAGTCCAGCCCCGCGATAATGCGCAGAAGGGTGGTCTTGCCGGAACCCGAAGGACCGAGAAGCGCAAGCAACTCCCCGCTTGCGATATCGAGATTGACATTTTTGAGCGCGACGAAACTTCCGAAACGCTTCGAAAGGTTACGGACATCGATTTTCATCTCTTGCGCTCCAGTTTGCGTTCGAGGACGGCTTTCAGAACGAGCGTGACAAGCGCGAGAAGCGCGAGCAACGACGCCACCGCGAAAGCCGCCGTGAGCTGGTATTCATTATACAGGATTTCGATGTGCAGCGGCATGGTATTGGTCTCGCCGCGAATATGGCCCGAGACGACCGACACCGCGCCGAATTCGCCCATGGCTCGCGCGTTGCAAAGCAGCACGCCGTAAAGCAGCCCCCACTTGATGTTCGGCAGCGTCACCCTGAGGAAGGTTGTGAACCCCGAAGCGCCGAGCGACAGCGCGGCTTCCTCCTCGCTCGTGCCTTGTTCCTGCATCAGCGGGATGAGTTCGCGCGCGACGAAGGGGAAGGTCACGAAGATCGTCGCGAGCAGGATCGCCGGGAAAGCGAACAGGATCTTGATATCGTGCGCCTGAAGCCAGTGGCCGAAAAAGCCCTGCAAGCCGAACAGCAGCACGAAAACGAGGCCGGAAACCACGGGCGAGATCGAAAAGGGCAGGTCGATCAGCGTCACGAGAAGGGTTTTGCCGGGGAAGCGGTATTTCGTGATCGTCCATGCCGCTATGATGCCGAAGAAGAGGTTCACCGCGACGGAACAGGCCGCCACGATGATGGTAAGGCGTATTGCGGAGATGGCGTCGGGGTCGGTGAGCGCCGAGAAATAGGCGGCCCAACCCTTCGAAAAAGCCTGCACGAACACCGCGACCAGCGGTATGACGATGAACAGCGTGAGGAAACCCAGCGCCACGAGGACGAGAAGAACGCGGATCAGCGGCGTCTCGGTGTTCGCCGAAGCGCCTTTCGGTGCGGGCGCGGCGAAATCGCTTCGCCGCGCCGGACCGGAGCTTTCCTCCGCGCCGCCGAAACCGGTTTGTCGGTCTGTAATCGCATCAACGAGTACCATCCTAGCCCCTCGCCTCCGTCCAGCGCTGAAGCCGATTGATTATGAGCAGCATGATGAAGGCCACGAACAGCATGATGACCGCGATCGCGGTTGCATCGGCATAGCGGAATTCCTCAAGGCGAATGACGATGAGGAGCGGCGCGATTTCCGAGATGTTCGGCAAATTGCCCGCGATGAAGATGACCGAGCCGTATTCGCCGACCGCGCGGGCGAAGGCGAGGGCGAAGCCGGTCAGAATCGCGGGCAGCAGCGTCGGCGCAATAACCTTCCGTATCACCTGCCAGCGGGTCGCCCCGAGGGTCGCGGCGGCGAACTCAAGCTCAGGGTCGAGATCCTTCAGCACGGGCTGAACCGTTCGCACCACGAAGGGAATGCCGACGAAGATCAACGCCACCAGAATGCCGAGCGGCGTGAACGTGACCTGGATGCCGAGCGGCGCGAGAAACTGGCCGATCCAGCCTTGCGGGGAATAGAGCGTGGCGAGCGCGATGCCGGCGACGGCGGTGGGCAAGGCAAAGGGGATGTCCACGATGGCGTCGGCGATGCGCCGGCCGGGAAACTCATAGCGGGTCAACGCCCACGCGACGATCAGGCCGAAGATCACGTTGAAGATTGCCGCCGCGAAGGCGATGCCGAACGAAAGCTTGAGCGCGTTCAGCGTGCGCGTGGCCGTGAGGATGGCGATGAACTGGTCGAAGCCCACACGCGACGCATAGAGGATCAAGGCCGCGAGCGGGATCAGCACGATCACAGAAAGCCAGGTGAGGGTCAGGCCGAACGTCAGCCCGAAGCCGGGGATGACGCTCGGTTCCCGAAAGCGCAATGTGTTCGATAAGGAGGCCAAGGCAGGTCACTCTCTTCGTTACGATGATTTGGATTATAGCCCGAGGTGAAGTCCTCGCCTCCCGCTTTTACCTGCCGTAAATCTGATCGAAGACGCCTCCATCGCCAAAATGTTCCTTCTGGGCTTTCTGCCAGCCGCCGAACACGTCATCGACGGTGAAGAGCGCCACCGTCGAGAACTTGTCCGCATATTTGTCGGCGACTTCCTTGGAGCGCGGGCGATAGAAATTCTTCGCGGCGAGTTCCTGGTTTTCCGGAGTGTAGAGCGCCTTCAGATAGGCTTCGGCGGCTGCACGCGATCCGCGCCTGTCGACGACTGAATCCACGATGGCGACGGGCGGTTCCGCGAGGATCGAGACGGACGGCGTCACGATTTCGAACTTGTCGTCGCCGAACTCCTTCACCGAAAGATACGCCTCGTTCTCCCAGGCGAGGAGCACGTCGCCAAGATTGCGCTGAACGAAGGTCACCGTCGAACCGCGCGCGCCCGTGTCGAGCACCGGCACCTGCCTGAAGATCTTCGTGACGAATTCCTTCGCCTTGTCTTCGGAGCCGTATTTCTTCAGTGCGTAACCCCATGCAGCGAGGTAGTTCCAGCGCGCGCCGCCGGAGGTCTTCGGGTTCGGGGTGATGATCGACACGCCGGGCTTGGCGAGGTCGTCCCAGTCCTTGATGCCCTTCGGGTTGCCCTTGCGGACGAGGAAGACGATCGTCGATGTGTAAGGCGCGGAATTGTCCGGGAATTTTTTCTGCCAGTCCTTGTCGAGAAGGCCCTTCTCGGCGATGGCGTCGATGTCGTAGGCGAGCGCGAGCGTCACGACGTCGGCCGCGATGCCGTCGATCACGGCGCGGGCCTGCTTGCCGGAACCGCCATGGCTCGCCCTGATGTTGAGCGTCTCGCCCTTCTCCGCCTTCCATTTCGCGACGAAGGCCTTGTTGAACTCGGAGTAGAACTCGCGCGTCGGATCGTAGGAAACATTGAGCAATGAATCGAGAGCGTAGGCGGGGGCGCCGATCAGAGTAGCCGCCGCCAGTGCCAGCACTGTGCGTCTGAGCATGAAAATCTCCAAAGGTTCTTCTTTTGAATGCAAATGGGTCTGCGACGGTGCCAGCTTACACTGGTCTTCGCCCCTGACTGCGCGCATTTGCGCCTCAGCAGGGGCATCCACATAAGGGACCGCGAAGCGGGCAGACGCCCTTCTTCTCCATGAAGGGCCTGAGGCAAAAGCAAGCTGTCTCACCCATCGCTTTCGCCTTCTTTGCTCGCCGTAGAGAACGGCGGGGAGAAGCGGAACCGGAACCCGCCATCGCGTGCAAGGGAAGGCTGGTAGAAGCCCGAAAACTCCCGAAGCGCCTTCGCAAAGGCCTTTGCATCGTGATCTTTCCTGACTTCGAACGCGTCGAAGCCGGAACGCACCATGAAAAGGAACTGATCGCGCAACACATCGCCCGAGGCGCGGATTTCGCCCGTGAAGCCGTAGGCCTCGCGCAGCCTCCGCGCTTGCGTGAAGGCGCGGCCGTCGCGGTAAATGGGGAAGTCGAGTGCCACAAGCGAGAGGCGCGGCAGATACGGTTCAAGCAGACTCTCCGCCTTGTCGTTCGGCAGCGCCACGCCGAGCGGCACGTTGCGGCTGTCAAGCGATTGCGGCGCTTGCGCGAGCAGCCATTCGAGCGAAACGATAGCGGGTACGTCCGTCGGGACCGGCTCGTCGCCGCCGAGGCGGACATAAGGATCGTCCGCGACCTCGCCTTTCTTAATGTACGGCATGAAGCGCTTCCTTGAATGGCTCGACGCCAAGCCGTTTCACCGTGTCGATGAAAAGTTCGCTCTCGCTCTGCCGAAGGTCGAGGTAGCGGTTCACGATGCGCTCGATGGTGTCCGTCACCTCGTCATAGGGAATGGCCGGGCCGAGCAGATCGCCGAAGCGGGCGTCCTCGTCCGCCTTGCCGCCAAGCGTGATCTGGTAGAATTCGCGGTCGTTCTTTTCCACGCCGAGAATGCCGATATGGCCGACATGGTGATGGCCGCAGGCGTTGATGCAGCCCGAAATGTTCACATGCAGGCGGCCGACCGAGCGCGCCTTGTCGAGGTCGGCGAACCGCTCGGCGATGGCGGTCGCGATCGGGATCGAGCGCGCGTTCGCAAGGCTGCAATAGTCGAGGCCGGGGCAGGTGATCATGTCCGAGATAAGGTTCACGTTCGGCGTCGCGAGACCCGCCGCGTCGAGCTTCCGCCAGAGCGCGTAGAGGTCTTTCTGGCGGACATGCGGCAGCGCAAGGTTCTGCTCGTGGCCGACGCGGATCTCGCCCGCGCTATAGGTGTCGGCGAGGTCGGCGAGCGCGTCGAGTTGGCCCGAGGTCGCGTCTCCCGGCGGCTTGCCGATGGGCTTCAGCGACACGGTGACGATGCCGTATCCCGGCTCCCGGTGGCGGGCGACGGAGTTTGCGTGCCATGTCGCAAAGCGGGCGTCGGCGGCGAGCGCCCGCTTCAGTTCTTCGGGCGCGTCTTCGAGCGGCTCGTATTCCGGATAGACGAAGCGCGACCTGATGTCGGCGAGGAACGCATCGTCGAGCTTCAGATAGCCGTCGCGGATGCGCTCCCATTCCTTTTCGACATCGGCCTTCAGCTTCTCGACGCCGATCTCATGGACGAGGATCTTGATGCGCGCCTTGTAGATGTTGTCGCGGCGGCCGTGCGCATTGTAGGTGCGAAGGATCGCCTCAAGATAGCTGATGAGGTGCTCCCTCGGCACGAAGTCGCGCAGAAACTTGCCGAGGAAGGGCGAGCGGCCGAGACCGCCGCCGACCAGCACTTCGAAGCCGACTTCGCCAGCGTCGTTGCGGACGAGGCGCAGGCCGATATCGTGCACCTTGATCGCCGCGCGGTCGTGTGGGGTGGCCGCAATCGCGATCTTGAACTTGCGCGGCAGGAACGTGAATTCGGGGTGCAGCGAGGACCATTGCCGCAGCACCTCTGCCCAGAAGCGCGGGTCTTCGATTTCGTCCGGCGCGACGCCCGCCCATTGGTCGGTCGTGATGTTGCGAATGCAATTGCCCGACGTCTGGATGGCGTGCAACCCCGCTTCGGCGAGGCTTTCGAGCACGTCCGGCATGTCGGAAAGCTTGATCCAGTTGAACTGGATGTTCTGGCGCGTCGTGAAGTGACCGTAGCCCTTGTCGTAGACGCGGCCGACCTCGGCGATCTTGCGAAGCTGGGTCGAGGACAGCGTGCCGTAAGGGATGGCGACGCGCAGCATGTACGCGTGAAGCTGGAGATAGACGCCGTTCATCAGCCGAAGCGGCTTGAACTCGTCTTCGGTCAATTCCCCAGAGAGGCGGCGCGCCACCTGATCGCGGAACTGCTCGGCCCGCTCCGCGATGAACGTGCGGTCGAATTCGTCATAAACATACATCGCGGAATGGTCTCCGGGTTTTCAGGCTGCGACCTTGCCGGCTTCCTTTGGAAGGTAGGCAGCGGGTGCATCGGAGGGAAGCGGGAATGTGGGGCCGTCGCTGCGAATTTTCTCGCGGAGATTGCCGGGCCTGGCGGAAGCAGCCGCTTCGACGGGCGCGACATAGGGGCCGACCGCGATAAGGCCATCCGCCTGGGCGGCCTTCAGCGCGGCGAGGGCTTCGTCCGCAGCCCGCACAACCTGTGCGTCGTCGAGGCTTTCCGACCAACGGCCTTCGCCTGTGCGGTGGATTACAACGCCATCGGCAAGGCGGTTCGCGGTGATCACCACCGGCCCGTTGATCCTGAGCTTCTGCTGATGAGGATGTGCCATCTGTTCCCCGAAATAACAAAGTGCGCGGCGCAGCCCGCCGCGCGGCTCGCGGACCTCGCTCGCCTTGGGCCAGAGTTTGGCGATCTTTGGAAACTTCTCAAGAAAAAACGCGCGCTTTCTGGAAAATAAGTGCGCAGGAAGGCCGCTTTCGCGGCGAATGATAAAATAATATTGTCGATATGGGTTCGTCGAGAACGAGATGCCATTTTGAAAGCGATTTGGGCAAAATCGCCCTCCACGCCTGACAGAAAGCGTCGGTCGGGGATCCGTCGAACAGGAAAAACCGGAAAAGCGCGCCGAACCCTCTTGATTGCGCGGCCCGCAACGGTAATAAAGGTGGCTCGCTCGCTTATGGCGGCGCGGGCACGTAGCTCAGCGGTAGAGCATTCGCTTCACACGCGAAGGGTCACAGGTTCGATCCCTGTCGTGCCCACCATTTCCGAAGACCGCGAAAAATGCTCAAACCAGCCGCGGCACGCTTCAGCCGCGCCATGCCGCCGCCTTGCTGAAAAACGCGCCGCCGCGAGTCCCGGTTGCTGCGAGGTTTCGCTCAAATGTCAAAGTTAAAAGCTCCACTCGAATCGAATGTTCGCTGGTGGTCCTTGCGATTCCGCCATTTGCTCGCCGGGCGCGATGCAAAGGAGCAAATGTCGGAATCGGACCACAAGAGACGCACCTCTCCAATTATGTGCGCAGGTCCAGCGGCACGTAATCGCGATGCGGTTCGCCGATGTAAAGCTGACGCGGGCGGCCGATCTTCTGCTCCGGATCGGCAATCATCTCCTTCCACTGCGCGATCCAGCCCACCGTGCGCGCCACAGCGAACAGCACGGTGAACATCGAGGTCGGGAAGCCGAGCGCCTTCAGTGTAATGCCGGAATAGAAGTCGATATTCGGATATAGCTTCTTCTCGACGAAGTATTCGTCTTCGAGCGCGATACGTTCCAGCTCAAGCGCCACCTGAAGCAGCGGATCGTTCCTGACGCCGACGATGTCGAGCACTTCCTTGCAGGTCTTCTGCATCACGCGGGCGCGCGGGTCGTAGTTCTTGTAGACGCGGTGGCCGAAGCCCGACAGCCGGAAATTATCGTTCTTGTCCTTGGCGCGCTTGATGAATTCGGGAATACGGTCGACCGTGCCAATTTCCATCAGCATCTTCAGCGCCGCCTCGTTCGCGCCGCCATGCGCCGGCCCCCACAGGCAAGCGATGCCGGCGGCGATACATGCGAAGGGGTTTGCGCCGGACGAGCCCGCGAGCCGCACCGTGGAAGTGGACGCGTTTTGCTCATGATCCGCGTGGAGCACGAAGATACGATCCATCGCGCGGCTGAGTACGGGATTGACCTTGTACTCCTCGCACGGCACCGCGAACATCATGTAGAGGAAGTTGGATGCGTAATCGAGATTGTTGTTCGGGTAGATGAACGGCTGGCCGATGGAGTATTTGAACGCCGTCGCCGCAATGGTCGGCATCTTCGCGATCATGCGTATGGAAGCGAGGTCGCGCTGCACCGGATCGTTGATGTCGATGGAGTCGTGATAGAACGCGGCGAGCGCTCCCACCGTGCCCACCATGACGGCCATCGGATGCGCGTCGCGGCGGAAGCCGGAGAAGAACTTGTTCATCTGCTCGTGGATCATCGTGTGATACGTCACACGATTGCGGAATTGCAGGTATTCCTGCTTGTTCGGCAGTTCCCCGTACAGAAGAAGATGGCAGGTTTCGAGAAAGTTGCCGTTCTCGGCAAGCTGATCGATCGGGTAGCCGCGATAGAGAAGGACGCCCTTGTCGCCGTCGATGAAGGTGATGTCGGATTTGCAAGACGCGGTCGAGGTGAAGCCCGGGTCGTAGGTGAAGGCGCCGGATTGCCCATAGAGTTTGGAGATGTCGACCACGTCGGGGCCGACGGAACCGGAATAGACCGGCAGTTCGAACTGCTTGTTCTGGAGGGTAAGAGTGGCCGAGCCGTTGGGCCTGGCGTCACCCTTGTGATGGGCGGAAGTATCGGTCGAGCTCATGCTCGCCTCCTGGTGACGTTATGCCGCGCGCGGGAGGCGCGTAGGATGTCTTGAGGTTGACATGCCATCGCCTAATTGGCCAGCATATTTTGCGCTGCACACTTTGCGTGCAATCGCACATTGTCGCGAGCATAATCCGCTGTTTTGCATCGGGGCCGCTCGCCGATGTAGCCATCGGCGTTCATGAAACGCAGCGCGGTGAAGCGGTTAAACCAAGTATAGGCGACACGTTCGATCACCTGATCACGCGATGCGGCCCATCTCGCCTGCGAGCCGTTGCCTGCCTTGGGGCCGCGCTGTCATCAACCAGCAAAAGCTTTCTGGACCCACAGGGAGCATAGAGTGATACGTGAACTCCAGCAGTCCCTGAGCGACTGCTGGAGTTTTGATGCCTGCTTAACCCCGCGCAAACCGCGCGAACTTCGCCTTCGGTGTGTCGGCTGCGGCGGCGCCGAGGCGGCGCAACTTGTCTTCTTCGTAAGCCTGGAAGTTGCCCTCGAACCACTCGACATGGCCGTCGCCCTCGAAGGAGAGGATGTGCGTCGCGAGGCGGTCGAGGAAGAAGCGATCATGGCTGATGACCACGGCGCAGCCCGGGAAATCCTCTAGCGCGGCTTCGAGGCTCGACAGGGTTTCCACGTCGAGGTCGTTGGTCGGTTCGTCGAGCAGGATGAGGTTGCCGCCCTCCTTCAGCATCTTGGCGAGATGCACGCGGTTGCGCTCGCCGCCCGATAGCAGCCCCACCTTCTTCTGCTGGTCCGCGCCCTTGAAGTTGAACCATCCGCAATAGGCGCGGGAGTTCACCTCCTTCGTGCCGAGCTTGATCTGGTCGAGGCCGCCGGAGATTTCCTCCCACACGGACTTCTTCGGATCCAGTGCATCGCGGCTCTGGTCGACATAGCCGAGCTTCACCGTCTCGCCCACGCGGAAGGAGCCGGCGTCCGGCTTCTCGTTGCCGATGATCATCTTGAACAGCGTCGTCTTGCCCGCGCCGTTCGGGCCGATCACACCGACGATGCCGCCGGGCGGAAGCTTGAAGTCAAGTTCGTCGATCAGCGTGCGCCCGTTGAAGCCCTTCTTCAGCCCCTCCGCTTCGAGCACGACGCCGCCGAGACGCGGGCCGGTCGGGATCTGGATCTGCGCCTTGCCGACCTGATCGCGCCCCGCTTCCTCCGCCAGCTTCTCATAGGCGGTGATACGCGCCTTGCTCTTGGCCTGCCGCGCCTTCGGGCTCGCCCTGATCCATTCGAGTTCGCGCGCCATGGTGCGCTGCTTCGCTTCGTCTTCGCGCGATTCTTGCGCCGCGCGCTTCGCCTTCTGTTCGAGCCAGCTCGAATAATTGCCCTTGTACGGCACGCCCTGGCCGCGGTCGAGTTCGAGCGTCCATGTGGTGATCGAGTCGAGGAAGTAACGATCGTGGGTGACGAGGATCACGCAGCCCGGATAGTCTTCGAGGAAGTGCTGGAGCCAGTCCACCGTCTCGGCGTCGAGGTGGTTGGTCGGTTCGTCGAGCAGCAGAATGTCGGGCTTCGACAGCAGAAGCTTCGTCAGCGCCACGCGGCGCTTTTCGCCGCCCGAGAGGTTCTCCACGCTCGCATGCGGCGGCGGGCAGTTCAGCGCGGCGAGCGCCTGCTCGACCTGCGCGTCGAGATCCCAGAGGTTATGCCCGTCGATGACGTCCTGAAGCGTCGCCATCTCGTCGGCGGTCTCGTCGGAATAGTTCATCGCAAGCTCGTTGTAGCGGTCGAGCATCGCCTTCTTGTCGGCCACGCCGTCCATCGCATTGCCGAGCACGTCCTTCGATGCGTCGAGATGCGGTTCCTGCGGCAGATAGCCGATGCGCACGCCTTCCGCCGCCCACGCCTCGCCCTGATGCTCCGTCTCGACGCCCGCCATGATCTTGAGCAGCGTCGATTTACCCGAGCCGTTCACGCCCACCACGCCGATCTTCGCATCGGGCAGGAAGGACAGCGAGATGTTGTTCAGCACCTGCTTTCCGCCGGGATAAGTCTTGGAAAGCTTCTGCATCACGTAAACGTATTGCGGCGCGGCCATGGGCTTCTCTTCTTGTGTGCGTCGATGAATGGGGAATCTTGCTCCTTATGTAGCGCGGTTGCGCGTGCTTGTCAGCCTCGGGGTTGGGGCGCTTGCCAGACGACGCTCCCACCGCAACGGCTAGATCACGAGGCGTATCGGCAGGGCATGAATATTCGCCGTTGATCGGTTGTCGACCACAACCGCCTTTTCGCCCCTTTTGGAATCGATGCGCGACAAGGCCATTCCCCTATCTGGAATGTCGCAGAATGGCGGTGAAGCTGAATAGAGAGCGTTCATAACGCCCGCCTCTAGCCGCTTACGCAGGCGGTCCCCTGGACCGAACTCAGCGATGAAAAGGCGCATCGCGCGGCATTGCGCGCTCGACGCTATCGATACCATTCGCCAGTGCTCTGCAAAGGCGATTGCTTTTCTTGTTTGATAGGACGGAATCTCGTTTCCCCAATCGAATGAATAGCCGATGGCACGTTGACGTTCAGCCAGTGCGACCGCGCTGGCGTTTGTTTTCCACCAGTCTGAATAACCATTCCAGACGCGGGAGCGGATACCCTCCTTTATTTTATCGACGTCAAAGACGTTTATCTCATCCCCGACGCGTCGCTTTCTTTCGTGCGTGGCAAACCGAAGTTTGACGTTCTTTGCGTGACCGGCACAGTAAATTATATAGCCGCCATTATATTCGAATGTCTGTAGGTAAACTCCACATATGTCGGGTAGAGGCGGTAGATTGTTATCTATTTCAAATCCGGGCCAACTATGTGGCCCTTGCCAGTTGGCTACCAAAATTTCGCTTTCCGAAGCGTTGAGCATGACTTCAGACCATTCAGCCTACATTGTCAAAATTCGAGAATACCAGTAACGGACGGAAGCTATCATATTGAAGCAAAAAGTCCCGCGAGATAGCTTCAAGGAACACCCGGCGGCGCCATTCCTTCCCCTGTAAAAGGAGTGGCAACATGACAGACCCATCAGCAGCGGGCGGACCGCAGGCGCGGGTTTTGCAGCTTGTGAGAAATCGGATCAATAGCGGTGATACAAAAAGGCCGGGGAAATCCCCGGCCCGATCCGCGGCGTTAACGCCTATTCCGCCGCGCGGAGCGTCGGGCTCTCGACCTCGCCCGCGTGGCGCACAGCGATGCCCGTGAACGCGCCGCAATGGCCGCAGGAGATATAACGCTGCACGCCGCGATCATGGCCGAAGCCGTATTCGACATCGCGCACGCTGAGGGAAGTTGAACCGCAGCAGGGGCAGGCGACGCTGGAGGCGGACTGGCGGCCGAGGCTGTTCGCGGTCTCGACCCATTGATTGAAGGGGGCTTTCGTGCTCTGCGCCATGGCGCTCACTCCCGGTTCCCGGTTTCTTGGCGGCTTTTTTTTTGAAAATGCTTCGCCTGCGCCCGCGAATCTTGAAGCTGCGAGCACCGGCCAGCCTGTGTTTCTTTGATATATGACAAGTGTTGCAGGGGGATTTCGGAGTCGCAAGCGTTTCTTTGTCGCTCCCCACGACTTTGTTAACACACTCGAAACGCTTGGCTTTCTGTCGCAGTCGGACGCGTTTTTCGTGCCGTGGACGGATCATTGCGCACAATCTTGCCGTGATTGCACGAAGAAGCCCCGCAAGGGCGCGAGGCTTGTCGCGCAAACGTGATCGGAATCGATCAGGCCGCTGCAAGTCTCCGCAGCACATAGGGCAGGATGCCGCCCGCGCGGAAATAGGCGAGTTCGTCGACGGTGTCGATCCGGCACAACAGCGGCACGTTCTTCAGCGAGCCATCCGCGAAGACGATTTCCGCCGCCATGCGCTTCTGCGGCGCAAGCTCGCCAAGCCCGCGGATTATCACCGTCTCCGAGCCGGTCAGCCCCAGCGCCTGCCACGACATACCCTCATCGAAGAGGAGCGGCAGCACGCCCATGCCGACAAGGTTCGAGCGGTGGATGCGCTCGAAGCTCTGCGCGATGACGGCGCGTATGCCGAGAAGCCGCGTGCCCTTCGCCGCCCAGTCGCGGCTGGAGCCTGTGCCGTATTCGCGGCCCGCGAAGACGACGAGCGGCACGCCGTCCGCCTTGTACGCCATCGCGGAATCGTAGATCGCCATGCGCTCGCCGTCGGGCTGATGCAGGGTAACGCCGCCTTCCACACCCGGCACCATCTGGTTCTTGATGCGAATGTTGGCGAAGGTTCCGCGCATCATGACCTCATGATTGCCGCGCCGCGAGCCGTAGGAATTGAAGTCGCGAGGCTCGACGCCGTGCTCCATGAGGTAGCGGCCAGCGGGACTCGTGCGCGCGATGGACCCGGCCGGGCTTATATGGTCGGTCGTGATCGAATCGAGGAAGAGGCCCAGCACGCGCGCGTTCTCGATGTCGGCGATGGGCGCGGGCGCGTCGCCGGTCAGGTGCTCGAAATAGGGCGGGTTGCGGACGTAGGTCGAGGCGTCGTCCCAGTCGTAGGTCTTGCCGGTCTGATCGCCGCCGATGGCCTGCCAGCGCTCGTCACCCTGGAAGACGTGGGCATAGCGCGTCTTGAACAGCTCCGGCGTGATGGCCGTGCGCACGATCTCCGCGATCTCCGCCGAATTCGGCCAGATGTCCGCCAGATGGACGGGCTTGCCGTCGCGATCCGTGCCAAGCGGATCGGTGGTGAGGTCGATCTTCATCGAACCGGCCAACGCATAGGCGACGACGAGCGGCGGCGAGGCGAGGTAGTTCGCGCGCACGTCCGGGTTCACGCGGCCCTCGAAATTGCGATTGCCGGAAAGGACGGCGGCGGCGATGAGATCCTTCTCCGCGATGGCCTTCGAGATCGGTTCCGGCAGCGGCCCGGAATTGCCGATGCAGGTGGTGCAGCCATAGCCGACGAGGCCGAAGCCGAGCGCGTCGAGGTCCGCTTGCAGGCCGGATATGGTGAGGTAGTCGGTCACGACCTGGCTGCCGGGCGCGAGCGAAGTCTTCACCCACGGCTTCGGCTTGAGGCCCTTTTCGCGCGCCTTCCGGGCGAGGAGGCCCGCCGCGATCAGCACGCTCGGGTTCGAGGTGTTGGTACAGGATGTGATTGCCGCGATGACAACGTGGCCGTCCGCCATGGAATAATCCACACCCTCGACGCTTATCACGCGATCGAGCAACCCGCCGTTCGGCCCACCTTCCGCGATCATCTCCGCCGCCTCGCTGCCGGGCTGCGGCGCGCGCATCTCCGCCACGGTGTCGAAGAAGCCTGCCGCCGCAAGGCCCAGCGGCACGCGATCCTGCGGGCGGCGCGGCCCGGCAAGGCTCGGCTCCACGGTCGAAAGGTCGAGTTCGAGTATATCGGTGAAAACGGGATCGGGCGTTTCCGTCTCGCGCCAAAGCCCTTGCGCCTTCGCGTAAGCTTCGACCAGCGCCACGCGGTGCGGATCGCGGCCCGTCGCGCGGAGATAGGCGAGCGTGTCCTTGTCGGTCGGGAAAAAACCGCAGGTGGCACCATATTCGGGCGCCATGTTCGCCATCGTCGCGCGATCCTCGACCGAGAGCGTATCGAGGCCGTGGCCGAAATATTCGACGAACTTGCCGACGACGCCCTTCTTGCGCAGGGTCTGCGTCACGGTCAGCACGAGATCGGTGGCGGTCACGCCCTCGTAGAGCTTGCCCGTGAAGCGGAAGCCGATCACCTCGGGGATGAGCATCGAAATCGGCTGGCCGAGCATCGCCGCTTCCGCCTCGATGCCGCCGACGCCCCAGCCGAGCACCGAGAGCGCGTTGATCATGGTCGTGTGGCTGTCCGTGCCGACGAGCGTGTCGGGGAAGGCTTGGGCGATGCCGGCCGCGTCCTTCGTCCATACGGTTTGCCCCAGATATTCGAGGTTCACCTGATGGCAGATGCCGGTGCCCGGCGGCACCACGCGGAAATTGTCGAAAGCCATCGCGCCCCAGCGCAGAAACTCGTAGCGCTCGCGGTTGCGCTCATATTCGAAATCGACATTGATCTCGAAGGCGCGGGCATTGCCGAAACTGTCCACCATCACGGAATGGTCGATGACGAGATCGACGGGCACGAGCGGATTGATCTTCGCGGTGTCGCCGCCGAGTTTTGCCATCGCGTCGCGCATAGCCGCGAGGTCTACGACGGCGGGCACGCCGGTGAAGTCCTGCATCAGCACGCGCGCCGGGCGAAACGCGATCTCTCGCGTCGAGCGGCGCTCGGTGAGCCACGCGGCGACGGCGCGGATGTCGTCGGCGGTGACGGTCTGCCCGTCCTCGAAGCGAAGCAGGTTTTCGAGCAGCACCTTCAGCGAAAATGGAAGCTTCGAGACGCCGGAAAGGCCATTCGTTTCCGCATCGGTGAGCGAGAAAAACTCATAAGGCTTCCCGTCGACGGCGAGCGTTTTGCGGCTGCGGAAGCTGTCGAGGGAGCGCGGAGTTAAGGAAGCCACAGCGATTCTCCATCTGTGCGAAAATGCTTCTTGTGGGTATGCGCCAGAGTACCATAAAGAGAGGTTCGGCCTCCCTTCGACACGAGAATTTCATTTGTGAATATTACCCCGCTCACCCGTTCTGGTTCCGCTTCTGCTCGCGCCATGCCGGTTTCCAGCCTCGCGGCGTTGAAGCTCGCCTGTCAGCGCGGCGGGCGCATCGTGGTGCCCGCACTGTCGTTCAAGGTTGAGGCCGGACGCGCGCTGATCCTCCGCGGACCGAACGGCGCGGGCAAGACGACGCTTCTTCGCACCATCGCGGGCTATCTCCCGGCGGACTCGGGGCGCGTGATTGTTTCGGACGACAAGGGCGAGGGCACCGGCGAAGGCCACTTTCACTACATCGGCCACACGAACGGCATCAAGCCGCGCCTGAGCGTCATCGAGAATGTGAGCTTCTGGCAGCGCTTCTATTCCGGCGCGGACGATGCGGACGCGGCCGAGAACGCGCTCGACGCGTTCGCCCTTCTCGACCTCGCGGAATATCGCGCGGGCCATCTCAGCCAGGGGCAGGCGCGTCGCCTCGGCCTCGCACGCCTGCTCGCGTCGAAGCGCTCGGTGTGGCTCCTCGACGAGCCGTCCGTCTCGCTTGACGCGGCTTCCACGCGGCGGCTCGAAACCGCCATCCGGCATCATCTCGCGCAAGGCGGCATCGCGCTTGTCTCGACGCATCTCGACCTCGCGCTCGGTGACGCCGCGACGGTTCTCGAACTCCAGCATGGGCGGGCGTTTGCGGCATGAATGCCTTCCTCGCGCTTCTCACCCGCGACCTGACGCTTGCGCTGCGCCAAGGCTCGGCCATCGGGACCGCGCTCGGCTTCTATCTCATCGCTGTGTCGATCATTCCGCTTGGCCTTGGCCCGGACCTCGCGCTTCTGTCGCGCATCGCGCCCGGTATTCTGTGGATTTCGTTCCTGCTTTCGGCCGTGCTGTCGGTCGACGCGCTGTTTCAGGAAGACCGCGACGACGGCTCGCTCGATGCGCTCGCCATCGGCCCGCTGCCGTCTGAACTCATCGCCGCGTCGAAAAGCCTCGCGCATTGGCTCACCACCTGCGTGCCGCTCATCGTGGTGACGCCGCTCGCAGGGCTGCTCCTCAACATGGAGCTTAACGCGGTGCCGAAACTGCTCGCCACGCTAGCGGTCGGCACGCTCGGCATCAGCTTCGTCGCGGGCGCAGGCGCGGCGCTGACGCTCGGGCTTCGGCGCGGCGCCCTGCTGCTGCCGCTCTTGATCCTGCCGCTTTTCGCTCCTTTCCTGATCTTCGGCGTCGGAGCCTTGTCCGGCGCGGCCGGGGCATTTTCGCAGAGCATCCTGCTGCTTGGCGCGCTGTCGCTGTTTTCGGTGGCGGCGATGCCATTTGCCGCTGCCCTTGCCCTTCGCCTGAGTTTGGAGTGAGTTATATAAGATACAAAGTGGGGGACGAGACGCTTATGGCAGACCTGACGAACACCGAAACGATACGGCCGGGGTGGTTTTCCACGCTCGCCAATCCGACAACCTTCATGCGGCTGTCGGGCAAGGTGCTGCCATGGCTCGCTGTCGCGACGCTTGTGCTGTTCGCAGTGGGTCTCACGGGCGCGTTTCTGGCGCCGCCGGACTACCAGCAGGGCGAGACGGTTCGCATCATGTTCATCCATGTGCCGTCCGCTTGGCTGGCCATGATGTCGTACACGATCATCGCCATCTCGTCGGCGGGATATCTCATCTGGCGGCACCCGCTGGCTGACGTGTCGGCGAAGGCGGCGGCACCCATCGGCGCGACGTTCACGCTGGTTGCGCTCATTACCGGCTCGCTCTGGGGCAAGCCCATGTGGGGCGCCTACTGGGTTTGGGACGCCCGGCTGACGAGCGTGCTGATCCTGTTTTTCCTCTATCTCGGCCTTATCGCGCTTCGCCAGGCCATCGACGAGCCCGGCCGGGCGGGTCGCGCCGCCGCGATCCTCGCACTGATCGGCGCGGTGAACATCCCGATCATCAAATACTCGGTGAACTGGTGGAATACGCTGCATCAGCCCGCGAGCGTGATCCGCGCCGACGGCCCGACGATTCATTCGTCGCTTCTGTGGCCGCTGCTCGTGATGGCGATTGCGTTCACGCTGCTTTTCGTCGTGTTGCACTTCAAGGCGATGCGGGCGGAAATCCTGCGGCGGCGATGCGATGCGCTGATCGCGCGGCATGTGCGCGGCGATGCGGCGCGCGCGGGCACGGAGGAGGCGGCCAATGCTTGATCTCGGACCTCACGCGGCATTCATCTGGATATCCTACGGCGCAGCGGCGTTCTGCGTTCTGGCGCTTGCGATTTGGGCGTGGGGCGATGAGCGCGGTCAGGCGAAGCGCCTCGCCGATCTCGAACGGCGCGGGCTCAAGCGGCGCTCCGGCCAGGGGCAGGACAAGTCATGACCGACACACCCGATAAACAGACCAAACCGCGCCGTCTCGTGCTGCCTGTCGTCATCGTCGTGGCAGTGCTGTCGCTGCTTTACTACCAGCTTCGCACCGGCGATCCGCAGAACCTGCCGTCCGTGCTGATCGGCAAGCCCGTACCGGATTTCCAGCTTGCCGCGCTTCCCGGCGCGCCGAGCCCCTCGGGGTTGGTCGTGCCGGGCTTTTCGTCCGACGACCTGAAGAAGGGCCGCGTTTCGCTCATCAATGTGTGGGCGTCGTGGTGCGCGCCGTGCCAGGTCGAGCATCCGCTCATCACGGACCTCGCGCGGCAGGGCATTCCGGTTTACGGCATCAACTACAAGGGCGATACGCCGGCAGGCGCGAAACGGTTTCTGGCGCGCCTCGGCAACCCGTACAAGGCCGTGGGCGTGGACGATACCGGCCGCGTGGCCATCGATTTCGGCGTGTATGGCGTTCCCGAGACCTTCGTGATCGACGGCGCGGGACGTATCGCGTTCCGTCACGCGGGGCCGCTCACCGAGGAAGTCATCGCGCAGAAGCTCAAGCCCGCGATGGAGAAGGCCGCGAAGGCGGTGCCGCCACAGTCCTGAGCGGACTGTCGGAAGTGCAGCGCTTCCGATGCTCGCAGGCGCCCCTGTTTGGGCCTATGTCGAACAGGCCGGTAACGATGGTGACGCCGTTCATTGAACTCCCCACAGCGGGAGAGTGTCGGCCGCCACTCTATCCACCCGGCCTGTAGCGGAGCATGCCGGGCGGGGTTTCTCTACCGAGCCGGTGAAGAGAGGATGATCCGGCTCCGGAAGCGCAGCCCACGCCAAGGCGATGAAAAAAGGGCAGTCGCGATGACTGCCCCTCGTGATCTCCCGGGATGCGCCGCCGAATGGCCGCGCCCGATCGCCGCTCAAAGCGGGATGTTATCGTGCTTCTTCCAGGGAAGCTCTTCCTTCTTGTGGCGCAACATGTTGAGGGCGCGCGCAAGCCGGTAGCGCGTGTTGAACGGCATGATCACGTCGTCGATATAACCGCGTTCCGCCGCGATGAACGGGTTTTCGAAGCGCTCTTTATATTCGGCGATGCGGGCGGCGATCTTGTCCTTGTCTCCAAGCTCCGCGCGATAGAGGATTTCCACCGCGCCCTTCGAGCCCATGACGGCGATTTCGGCGGTCGGCCATGCATAGTTCACGTCGCCGCCGATATGCTTCGAACTCATGACGTCGTAAGCGCCGCCATAGGCCTTGCGCGTGATGACGGTGATCTTCGGCACGGTCGCCTCGGCATAGGCAAACAGCAGCTTCGCGCCGTGCTTGATGAGGCCGCCATATTCCTGTGCCGTGCCCGGCAGGAAGCCCGGCACGTCGACAAACGTGATGAGCGGGATATTGAAGCAGTCGCAGAAGCGAACGAAGCGCGCGGCCTTGCGGCTGGCGTCCGAGTCGAGCACGCCCGCCAGCACGATGGGCTGGTTCGCCACGACGCCGATGGGATAGCCGCCGAGGCGCGCGAACCCCGTAATGATGTTCCGCGCGAAGGTCTCCTGAATCTCGAAAAAGTCGCCCTCGTCGGCGATTTTCCTGATCAGCTCCTTCATGTCATAAGGCTTCGTCGCGTCCGGGGGCACGAGCGTCGCGAGCGACGGCTCCTGACGGCGGATGTCGTCATGGGTCGGCAGATGCGGGACGGGCGACTGGTTGTTCTGCGGCAGGAAGTCCATGAGCCGCCGCATCTGGAGCAGACATTCCACGTCGTTGTCGAACGCGCGGTCGGCGATGGATGAGCGGGTCGTATGCACGCTCGCGCCGCCGAGTTCCTCGGCCGTCACTTCCTCGTTCGTGACGGTCTTCACCACGTCGGGGCCGGTCACGAACAGATAGGAGGTGTCGCGGACCATGAAGATGAAGTCGGTCATGGCGGGCGAATAGACGTCGCCGCCCGCGCAGGGGCCCATGATGACGGAAATCTGCGGGATAACGCCCGAGGCCTGGACGTTGCGAAGGAACACCTCGCCATAGCCGCCGAGCGCCGCGACGCCTTCCTGAATGCGCGCGCCGCCCGCGTCGAACAGGCCGATGATCGGGGCGCGGTTCTTGAGCGCCATGTCCTGAACTTTCATGATCTTCTGCGCGTGCGCTTCCGAAAGCGAGCCGCCGAACACCGTGAAGTCTTTCGCGAACACGTAAGTGACGCGGCCGTTGATCGTTCCCCAGCCGGTAACGACGCCGTCGCCGGGAATTTTGGTGGAGCCCATGCCGAAGTCGGTACAGCGGTGCTCCATGAACATGTCGTATTCTTCGAAGGAGCCATCGTCGAGGAGCAACTCGATACGCTCGCGGGCGGTCAGCTTGCCGCGCTTGTGTTGGGCTTCGATGCGTTTTGCGCCACCGCCCTGGCGTGCGACTGCGCGGCGGCGTTCGAGTTCGGCGATGATTTCTTTCATGGTTTTTCCGGTATGCGGGCTGGAAGCATGCTTGCGAATGGCTCACACTAGCGCTGAAGACGGGCTGCCGCAAATTCGTAATTGGAATGTCATGTCGCGGCTTGTGCGGGGGGGAATCTTTTGTTAGACAAGCGGCTCCCCGGCGATTACATCACGGGGCGCTGCGGTCGTGGCGGAACGGTAGACGCGCTAGCTTGAGGTGCTAGTGGGGCAACCCGTGGAAGTTCGAGTCTTCTCGACCGCACCATTTTTCGCTTCCTTCGCCGGGAGGCGGCCCATGCCAGAAGACATGTCACGAGAAGCTTCTCGCCATCCAGATGCTGACAGAGACGCCTTTGCCGCTGTTATCATGTGATCGACGGATACTGACGCAAATCCCCCGCCTCCGACCTTCCTTCGTTCCCATGCAAGAAGCGAAAAATCCTGACAACTGACAGTCCTGCGGTTAAGTCATAGCAGCCATGTTGCACCGCAACGTGATGCCCATGGCACGTGGCTTGCGTTAAATCAAAATCGACAGTTCAAAAACCGGAAGGGAAATTCGCTATGTTGGGAATTGGTGACAAGCTGCCGTCTTTCGAGGTCGTGGGTGTGAAGCCGGGCTTCAACTACCACGAAGAGAATGGTGTGAGCGCGTTCGAGACGCTGACCGAGACCAGCTTTGCGGGCAAGTGGAAAGTCATCTTCTTCTATCCGAAGGACTTCACGTTCGTTTGCCCGACCGAGATCGCGGAATTCGGCCGCCTCTCCAGCGAATTCGCCGACCGCGACGCCATCGTGCTCGGCGGATCGAGCGACAACGAATTCTGCAAGCTCGCCTGGCGCCGCGATCACAAGGATCTGCACAACCTCAACCTTTGGCAATTCGCCGACACGACGGGTTCGCTGATCGATGGCCTCGGCGTGCGCTCGGGTGCCGGCGTCGCCTATCGCTACACATTCGTTGTCGATCCCGACAACGTCATCCAGCACGTTTACGCCAACAACCTGAATGTGGGCCGCAATCCGTCCGATACGCTGCGCGTGCTCGATGCGTTGCAGACCGACGAGCTTTGCCCCTGCAATCGCGCCGTCGGCGGGGATACGCTCAAGGCCGCGTAACGGCGACCATCTTCCGAAGAACACCGGCCCGGATGTCGCGAATGCGACAGTCCGGGCTTTGGCATGTCAACTTTCCAACAGGACCACGCGATGTCGATAGACGCCATCAAAGACCGCCTCGGCAATTTCGCCAAGGACGTGAAGCTCAATCTTTCCTCCGCGCTCAACGACCAGACGCTTTCGGAACAGACGAAATACGGGCTGCTGCTCGCCTCGGCGATTTCTACGCGCAACGCGCAAGTTGCCGCCGCGTTCGAGGCCGAGGCCGCGAAGCACCTTTCGCCCGCCGCGTTCGAAGCCGCCAAGGCCGCCGCGTCCATCATGGCGATGAACAACGTCTATTATCGCTTCGTGCATCTCGCTTCGAACAAGGAATACGGCACGAAGCCTGCGCGGCTTCGCATGAACGTCATCGCCAATCCGGGCGTCGACAAGAACGACTTCGAACTGTGGTCGCTCGCCGTCTCCGCGATCAACGGCTGCGGCATGTGCATCGACGCGCATGAGAAAGTGCTGCGCGAGGGGGGCGTGTCGTCGGAGACGATCCAGACGGCGGTTCGTTTCGCGGCAATCGTGCAGTCCGTGGCCGTGGCGCTCGAAGCGAGCACACCCGCGCAGGCGTGAGGCGCGGCGCCCCAGCCGACATCTCGTTTTGCGGTGAGGGGCGCGCTCCTTATTCTCGATGGAACCTTACGCGTCCGTGTCCTCATCATTTGGGGCTGTCGATGCGCGAGCCTCAGTCCCACCGGCTGAACGGTGAACTGGCCGCCCCGCTCGGCGGGGGGCCGCTTCGAGGCGTTCGCGCAGGCTTGCGGTTGCGCGACACGAAGCTTGCCAGGATTCCGATCAGGAGCCTCATCGCAATCGAGATCCCCACAAGCACGATCTGGTTCGGCTGAAGGAAGATATCGACCCAAACCATGAAGTTATCGGGCAGATAAAGGGACTGCATCTGATCGCGCACGTTTTGCGCGCCCGAGAGAAGATCGCGCATCGTCGTCGGGAAATGGATCGCCGTATAGGTAAACGCGATCAGCGACGCGATCATCGTGAACGTAAAAAGCAAAAGCGACTGGAGCAGCTTCATGATGTGGCCTTTGTTTGCGCCCGCACGCGCTCTCAACTCGCAATGAAGGTGCGTCGCCTTTTAATAAAATCACTTTTATGCGGAGCGGAACGATTTTGTGAAGCGCGTCGTTAACGGGGTAGCGGAATTGCTCCGCCTGCCCGCGAGGAGCGGGTCCGGCTCATCAACGGAGGACACCATGGCCGACGCTTATTCAATTCTTTATATCGTTCTGATCGGTCTCGCAGCGGGCGTGCTTGCAAGCCTCGTCGTGCCCACCGGTCTCGACCTTCTCGGCGCGATCGTCGTCGGCATCATCGGCGCGGCAATCGGCTTCTATCTCTTTCCGGCGCTGGGCGCGCGCGTGACGGGCGATCCGACCGTTGCATCGATCATTACCGCGACGGTGGGCGCGATTTTGCTGCTCGTTGTGTTGCGACTGGTCCGCCGATGAGCGCTCGCGGGAGCCGATGAGCGCGCGGGCGTGAATCGGCGAGGCCGAAGCAGGAAGCGGCCTCGCCGCGTCATTTCGCGATGCAGGACAGCATGCCGATATATTAAACCATTATTCTTCAAATCATTTTCAGAATTTAGCCGTTATTTGATCGTGGCGAAATAGTCACTTACCCACAAAGCAACGCCGGATCACAAGCCGTTGCGCTAGCCAGAAAATCCGCGCGCCGTTAATGAATAGAAAGACGGTCGCGGATCGACTGACTCACCGGTTTGTAAAAGGGCAGTTTCGAACCGGTATCTGAGTGGATTGGGGTGGGAACGATGTCTTCTGTTCGTGAGTCCGCACGCCTTGCGTGTGTTGTTGGTGGCGTTCTGCTTGCTGCAAATCCGGCGCTTGGCGCTGATCTTTACAGCCGTGGCGGGCTCAAGGACGGCCCCGTCTACGAAGCGCCTGCGCTGTGGCAGGGCTTTTACATCGGCGGCCATGTCGGCGCGGGCTGGAGCAAGGCAAAACTTTCCGATACCTATGCCTATAACCGCTACGACCCCCATTATGGAAAGTCCTTCGAGGAAACAAAGTTCACTGGTGGCGGTCAAATCGGATACAACGTGCAGCGTGGAAACGTCGTTTTCGGCGTCGAAGGTGAAATCGGTTATTTGGGCTTCGACGGATCTCAGTCCGCGCAATTGGTAACCGGAAACACGGATAATCTCTACGCCGATTATTCCGTATCCGGTGATCTTTACGGTGCTGTCACGGGTAAGGTCGGCTATGCGGCGGATCGTTGGCTGCTTTACTTCAAAGGGGGCGTCGCCTTTCTCAATGCAGAGTTTGATTCAACTTACGTGGCGAAGAGTTCAAGCGACTGGCCTTTTCCAAACGGCACATTTTACAATGGCGGAAGTGATACGCTTGTTGGCTGGACCATTGGAGCTGGCATCGAATATGCTCTCACGCAGAATTGGGCTTTGCGGGGGGAATACCAGTATTTCGACTTCGGCGATTTGTCGGATTTATACTACTCAAAAAATCTTATGAACAATGGTTATGGTGGATATACGGAACTCGAAAGCTCCAAGAAGCTCGACGTAACGGCCAGCACCCTCAGGGTGGGGCTGAGTTATCGAGTGAGCGGCAGCGGCTACGCCGACCTCAAATAGCCACGCCTTCGCTCGGAACAGCAGGCGCGCTCGCAAGGCCGACGCGCCGAACCGCAGCCGCCGCTACCATTTGGCGGGGCGCTTTGGTCTTTTGGAGGGTGGGGCATTAGCAAAGTGCATGTTATTGTGCACTGCAAACGGATCAAAAAGAACGAGACCGGCCCCATGTCCGACGAACGCAAGCCCGACCAGCCCTGGATCTTCCGCACCTACGCGGGACACTCGACGCCCAAAGCGTCGAACGAGCTTTACCTGAAGAATCTGGCGAAGGGGCAAACGGGGCTTTCGGTCGCGTTCGACCTGCCGACGCAGACGGGCTACGATTCCGACCATCCGCTGGCGAAGGGCGAGGTCGGCAAGGTGGGCGTGCCGGTCGCGCATATCGGCGACATGCGCACGCTGCTCGCGGGCATCCCGCTCGGCAAGATGAACACCTCGATGACGATCAACGCGACGGCGGCTTGGATGCTCTCGCTCTACGTCGCCATCGCCGACGAACAGGGCGTGAGCCGCAATCTGCTCACCGGCACGGTGCAGAACGACATCATCAAGGAATATCTCTCGCGCGGCACTTATGTCTTCCCGCCGCAGCCGTCCATGCGCCTCATCAAGGATGTGACCGTCTTCTGTTACCGCGAGGTGCCGAGGTGGAACCCGATGAACGTCTGCTCCTATCATTTGCAGGAAGCGGGCGCGACGCCGGTGCAGGAACTCGCCTATGCGCTCGCCACCGCGCAGGCCGTGCTCGATACGGTGAAGGAAAGCGGCGAAATCCCGGAGGAAGAGTTCGGCCAGGCGTTGGCGCGCGTCTCCTTCTTCGTGAACGCGGGCATGCGCTTCGTCACCGAGATGTGCAAGATGCGCGCGTTCGTGGAACTGTGGGACGAGATCGCCGAGAAGCGCTACGGCGTCACCGATCCGAAACTTCGCCGCTTCCGCTACGGCGTGCAGGTGAATTCGCTCGGCCTTACCGAGCCGCAGCCGGAAAACAACGTCTACCGCATTCTCGTCGAGATGCTGGCCGTGGTCATGTCGAAGAAAGCGCGCGCCCGCGCCGTGCAGCTTCCGGCGTGGAACGAGGCGCTTGGGCTTCCGCGTCCGTGGGATCAGCAATGGTCGCTGCGCATGCAACAGATCGTGGCCTACGAGACCGACCTCCTCGAATATGGCGACATCTTCGACGGCAGCCGCGAGATCGATGCGAAGGTCGAAGCGCTGAAAGCCGAGGCGCGCGACGAGCTGGCGCGCATCGAGGCCATGGGCGGCGCGATTGCGGCCGTCGATTCAAGCTACATGAAGCAGCGGCTCGTCGAGGCGAACGCGGCGCGGCTCCAGAAGATCGAATCCGGCGAGCAGATCGTCGTCGGCGTGAACCGCTGGACTGAAACCGAGCCGTCGCCGCTGTCGGGCGGCACGGGCGGCTCGATCATGACCGTGCCCGAAGGCGTCGAAAGCGAGCAGGTCGAGGCGCTGAAGGCCTGGCGCGCGGCCCGCGATGCGAAGGCGGTCGAGGCGACGCTCGCCGCGCTTCGCCAGGCGGCGCAGGAAGGCCGCAACATCATGGAGCCGTCGATTGCCTGCGCGAAAGCGGGCGTCACGACCGGCGAATGGGGCGACACGCTTCGGCAGGTGTTCGGCGAGTATCGCGCGCCGACCGGTGTTTCGCGCGCCGCAGCGCAAGGGGCCCGCGCAGACCTCGCCACCATCCGGCTGGATGTGGAGCGCGTCTCCGCGAAGCTCGGCCGCAGGCTGAAGCTCCTTGTCGGCAAGCCCGGCCTCGACGGCCATTCCAACGGCGCCGAGCAGATCGCCGTCCGCGCGCGCGACAGCGGCATGGAGGTGGTCTACGAAGGCATCCGCCTGACGCCCGCGCAGATCGTCAACGCGGCGCTGGAAGAAAGCGTGCATATCGTCGGCCTGTCGATCCTGTCGGGCAGCCATGTGCCGCTCGTGCGCGACGTGATGGACCGCATGCGCGCGGCGGGCCTCTCCAACATTCCGGTGGTCGTCGGCGGCATCATCCCGGTGGAAGACGAGGCGACGCTCAAGGCTTGCGGTGTCGCGGCGATCTACACGCCGAAAGACTTCCAGCTCAACGACATCATGGCTGGGCTTGTCCGGCTCACCGATCCGGATCTACGTGTGCTTGCATCCTGAATGCGGCGCAAGCATAGTAAAGCGTTACCGTAGCGGAACGAGAAAGCCCGGCGGGGGTTCTCTCGCTCGAAGCAACCGGGGCGCTTTCGGCACATGCGGATTTCGACACTTACAAGGCCCGACCTTGAGCGCGCACTGCCGGAACTGGCGCGGCTCAGGATCGAAGTTTTCCGGGCCTTTCCATATCTCTATGACGGTTCGCTCGATTACGAGCAGAGCTATCTCGCGTCTTTCGCAGAAGCGACGGACAGCATCGCCGTCGTCGCGGAAGAAGACGGCCGCATCGTCGGCTGCGCGACCGGCTCGGCGCTCGAAGATCATAACGCGCAGTTCGGGGAACCCTTCCGCGCGCGGGGTATCGATGCGGGCCGGATCTTCTATTGCGGCGAGTCGGTGCTTGATCCGGCTTATCGCGGGCGGGGCATCGGCCACGCGTTTTTCGACGCGCGCGAGGCTTATGCGAGAGCGCGCGGCTACAACTCGTCCGCGTTCTGCGCCGTGGTGCGCCCCGATCATCACCCGCTGAAGCCATCCGACTACTCGCCGCTCGATCCGTTCTGGCGGAAGCGCGGATATCGCAAGGCGGACGGGCTGATCGCCACCTTCCATTGGAAGGACATCGATCAGACCGAGGAAACGGCGCATCCCATGCAATTCTGGATACGGAAACTCGACTGATGGCCCGAACCATTCGCATTGCATCGGCGCAGTATCCAATCGATGAACTGACATCGATGGCGGCGTTCGAGGTCAAGCTCGCTCGCTGGGTGGAGCAGGCGGTCGTTCGGGGCGCGCAGTTGCTCGTCTTTCCCGAATACGCTTCGATGGAGTTGGCGCGCATCGCCGGGCGGCATGTTTCTCGCGATCTCCACGCATCGATCGAGGCCATGCAATATTACATCGCCGATTACGAAGCCGCCTATGCGAGCCTCACGAAACGGCATGGCGTTCATATCCTCGCGGGCAGCGCACCGACGCGCCTTGCCGACGGCACCGTCGTGAACCGCGCCCGCCTTTTCTGCCCGAACGGCGAAACCGGCAGCCAGCAGAAGCTGATCCTCACGCGGTCGGAGGTGGAAGACTGGGGCATCGACGCGGGTTCGGGCCTGTGCGTGTTCGACATCGGCCTCGCGAAGATCGGCATCGCCATCTGCTACGATTCCGAATTTCCGCTGATCGCGCGCGCGCTGTGCAACGCCGGCGCCGAAGTGATCCTCGTACCCTCCTGCACGGAAACGGCCTATGGCTACTACCGCGTGCGCAACGCGTGTGCGGCAAGAGCGCTCGAAAATCAGGTCTACGTCGTGCAATCCTGCACGGTGGGCGACGCGGAGTGGTCGGCTGCGGTCGACCAGAATGCGGGCGCGGCCGGATTTTTCGCGCCATCGGACCCGCTGTTTTCGTCGCCGTCCGGCGTGCTTGAGGAAGGCCCGATGAACGCGAGCCAGTGGGTTTTCGCGACGCTCGACCTCGACCTTCTGACCGAGGTGCGAAAGCACGGCGATGTTTTCAACGCCCGCGACTGGGACTTGCAGCCCGGCGCGCCGGACCTTCCGCAAGCCAAGGTCGTGACTTTCAAATAAGGTGCTTCCCGCCGAAACGCGCCTTCCAATCACCCGAACTTATAGCGTCGCGCAGAAATGCCCTCATGTTCAGGCATGAGGCTTGCACGGTGCGTCAAGGCGAAGCATTGTGCGCCCGCACCCGACTCACGCCTGCCGTCAGGAGAAACGATGGCCATCCATGTCGCGCTGACCCATCGGACAGAATACGATTACGACCGTCTGATCGGGCTGGGCCCGCAGGTCGTGAGGTTACGCCCGGCGCCTCACTGCCGCACGCCGATCCTGTCCTACTCGCTCGGCATCACGCCGGAAGAGCACTTCATCAACTGGCAGCAGGATCCGTTCGGCAACTATCTGGCGCGGCTCGTCTTTCCTGAAAGGACGCGCGAATTCAAGGTGGTGGTGGATCTCGTGGCGGACATGGCCACGATCAACCCCTTCGACTTCTTCGTCGAGGAATCCGCGCAGAGCTGGCCCTTCGACTACGACGCCGCGCTGAAGGAAGAACTCGCGCCCTATCTCAAGGCGGGCGCGCCGGGGCCGCTTCTGAAGGACTATGTCGCCGGGGTGAAGTTCCAAGGGGGAACATCCCTCGATTTCATCTGGGCGCTGAATTTGCAGCTCCAGAAGGATATTGCCTATCTGATACGCATGGAGCCCGGCGTTCAGACGCCTGAGGAGACGCTTGCAAAGCGCTCCGGCTCGTGCCGCGACTCGGGTTGGCTGCTCGTCCACATCATGCGGCAATTTGGCCTCGCCGCGCGCTTCGTGTCTGGCTACCTCATCCAGTTGAAGGCGGATCAGAAGTCGCTCGACGGGCCGTCCGGCACCGAGGTGGATTTCACCGACCTGCATGCCTGGGCGGAGGTATATCTTCCCGGCGCGGGCTGGATCGGCCTCGATCCGACATCCGGCCTGTTCGCGGGCGAAGGCCACATCCCGCTTGCCGCTACGCCCTCGCCGCAAAGCGCCGCGCCCATTTCCGGCGAGCATGACGAGGCGGAGGTGACGTTCGGCTTCGACATGCAGGTGCAGCGCATCTACGAAAGCCCGCGTGTGACGCTGCCTTATTCGGATGACCAGTGGAAGGCCATCGCGGCCGCGGGGCACGAGGTCGACCGGCGGCTCGATGAAGGCGACGTGCGCCTGTCGATGGGCGGCGAGCCGACCTTCGTCTCCATCGACGACGTCGACGGCGCGGAGTGGAACACCGACGCCGTCGGCCCGACCAAGCGCCGCTATGCCGAAAACCTGATCCGTCGCCTGCGCGACCGCTTCGCACCCGGCGGCCTCCTCCATTACGGGCAGGGCAAGTGGTATCCGGGCGAGCAGCTTCCGCGCTGGTCTTTCTCCGTTTACTGGCGCGACGACGGCCACCCTCTCTGGGAAAACGAAGCGCATATCGACCACGAAATTCCCTTGAAGCCGGCGACACAGGAAGATGCGGGCCGCTTCGTGGAAGTGCTGGCGGAACAACTCGGTCTTCCCGTCGATGCTGCCGTCCCGGCGTATGAAGATCCGGCGCATTTTCTCCTCATCGAGCAGAAGCTGCCGATCAACGTCGAACCCGAGGACAACAAGCTCGAAGACCCGCAAGAGCGCGACCGCGTCATCCGCGTGTTCGAGCGCGGGCTCGACAAGCCGTCCGGCTACGTCATGCCGATTCAGGTGTGGCACAGTCAGGCGCGCGGCCGCACATGGGTGACGGAAAAGTGGAACTTCCGGCGTCGGCGGCTCTATCTCATGCCGGGCGATTCGCCGGTGGGCTATCGCCTGCCGCTGTCGTCCACGCCCTACATCGTGCCGTCGAACTATCCGCATGTCATCCCGACCGATCCCTTCGCGGCGCGCGCCTCCATGCCGTCGCGCGAGGTGCTTCTTCGCAGCAGACGCGATGCGGTAACGCTGCTCACGCCTCCTGCTCCGGACGTGCCGCTTGTGCCCACGGAAGTTCTCGGCAGTGTCCGCACCGCGCTCGCCATCGAGCCGCGCGACGGGCATCTGTGCCTGTTCATGCCGCCGCTCGCCGATGCGGAGGACTACGCGGCCCTTGCCGCCGCCATCGAGGAAACCGCGAAGATCACCGGCCAGCCTGTTCACATCGAGGGCTATCATCCGCCGCACGATCCACGCCTCAACGTTATCAAGGTCACGCCCGATCCCGGCGTCATCGAGGTGAACATTCAGCCTGCCTCGAACTGGGACGAGGCGGTGAACATCACCGAAATCCTGTATGAGGAAGCGCGGCTCGCGCGGCTCGGCACCGAGAAGTTCATGATCGACGGCCGCCACACGGGCACCGGCGGCGGCAACCATATCGTGCTGGGCGCGAAGACGCCCGCCGACAGCCCCTTCCTGCGCCGCCCGGATCTGCTCGCCAGCATCATCACTTACTGGCAGAACCACCCGTCGCTGTCCTATCTGTTTTCGGGCCTGTTCATCGGGCCGACAAGCCAGGCGCCGCGCATCGATGAGGCGCGCAACGACTCGCTCTACGAAATGGAAATCGCTCTCAGCCAGATCCCGGACAAGGATTACGGCTGGATCCCGTCATGGCTCGTGGACCGCGTCTTCCGCAATTTGCTCATCGACTCGTCGGGTAACACGCACCGCGCGGAAATCTGCATCGACAAGCTCTATTCGCCGGATTCGGCGACGGGGCGCCTCGGCCTCGTCGAGTTCCGCAACTTCGAAATGCCGCCGCATGCGCAGATGAGCCTCGCGCAGCAGCTTCTGCTTCGCGCGCTGATCGCGTGGTTCTGGGAGAAGCCCTACAAGCGCAAGCTGATCCCGTGGGGCACGGAGCTGCACGACCGCTTCATGCTGCCGGATTTCGTCTGGGCCGACTTCAAGGACGTGATCGCGGACCTGAAGGACGCAGGGCTGCCGGTCGAGGCCGAGTGGTTCGCGCCGCATTTCGAGTTCCGCTTCCCGCTTTACGGCGGCGTGGATTATCAGGGAATCGAGATCGAGCTTCGGCAAGCGCTGGAGCCGTGGCACGTGCTGGGAGAGGAAGGCGCGCCGGGCGGCACCGTCCGCTATGTGGATTCGTCGCTCGAACGCCTTCAGGTGAAGGTGAAGGGCAATCTCGGCAACCGCTATCAGGTGCTCTGCAACGGCGTGACCGTGCCGCTGAGGCCCACGGGGACGCATGGCGAGACCGTCGCCGGCGTTCGCTTCCGTGCGTGGTGGCCCTCAAGCTGTCTCCAGCCGACGATCGCGCCGCATACGCCGCTTGTGTTCGACCTGTACGACAGCCACGCCGGGCGCTCGGTTGGCGGCTGCCGCTATCACGTCGCGCATCCGGGCGGCCGCGCGCACGAAACCTTCCCGGTCAATGCGCTCGAAGCCGAAACGCGTCGCCTCGCGCGCTTCGAGCTTTACGGGCATACGCCGGGCGCATCGCAGCCCCATAATCCGGGGCCGAACCCGAGCTTCCCGCATACGCTCGACCTGCGGCGCGTCGGGTTTTAACTTCGTCGCGGACGGTTATTCCGTCCGCCGTTCATGCGCTTCCCCGAACGCGACCATAGGCCGGAGCGGCGAACCGTTATAAGCTGAGAGCAAACGTGAAGTCGCTCCGATGGACCAGATCAACATCGCCCCGCCGCCATTCTTCGATCCCGCCGCCTTGCGCGATGAGCTTTCATCCTATTGGAAGCAGAGCGCGGACAATCCCGCGCAGATGCGGCCGCGCGTGGTATCCCGCCTGAAGGAGTTGAAGGCGACCGCGCAGACGCAAGCCGAGGCGCTGTTGATGCGCACGGGCGACGGGCGGGCCTGTGCGGCTGCACTCGCGCTTTTTCAGGACGAGCTGATCAAGCTCATCTACGACTTCTCGACACGCTACCTCTATCGCGCGCAGAACCCGTCCGCCGCGGAGCACATGGCACTTGTCGCCACCGGCGGTTACGGTCGCGGGCTGATGGCTCCGAAATCGGACGTCGATCTGCTGTTCCTGCTGCCCTACAAGCAGACGGCCTGGGGCGAAAGCATCGTCGAATCCGTGCTCTATTTCCTTTGGGATCTCGGCTACAAGGTCGGCCACGCGACGCGTAACGTCGACCAGACGCTGAAAGCCGCGCAGTCCGACATGACGATCCGCACGGCCCTGCTCGACGCGCGGCTCATTCACGGCGAGGCGGTGCTTTTCAATCAGATGTGGTCGCGCTTCGTCGCCAGCGTCGTGAGCGGCACGAAGCGGGAGTTCATCGCGGCGAAGCTCGCCGAGCGCGAGGAGCGCCTGAAGCGGGCGGGCCAATCGCGCTATCGCGTCGAGCCGAACATCAAGGAAGGCAAGGGCGGGCTTCGCGATCTGAACGTGCTGCACTGGCTAGCGGTGTACCTCAACCCGGCGCGCAACGGCCAGAAGGCCGAACACGCGATCTTCACGCAGAGCGAGGTCGCTACCTTCAACCACTGCGAAGCCTTCCTTTGGACGGTTCGCTGCCACCTGCATTTTCTCACGGGGAAGGTGGAGGAGCGGCTTTCCTTCGACGTGCAGCCCGACATGGCACGGCGGCTCCGCTATCACGAGCGCCGCGGTCTGCTCGCCGTCGAACGGTTCATGAAACACTACTTCCTGATTGCCAAGGACGTCGGCGATCTCACGCGAACCGTTTGTTCCAGCCTCGAACTGCGGCAATTGAAGAGCGTGCCGACGCTCAGTGACTTCGTCGGCGCGCTGCCGTGGAGCCCGCAGGCCAAGATCGCGGCGACCACCGATTTCCGTCTCGACAACCGGCGTCTGAACGTCAAGCAGCCGGACGCTTTCAGAAAAGATCCGCTGAACCTGATCCGCTTCTTCATCGAGGCCGAACGGGAAAATCTGCTGATGCACCCCGAGGCGCTGCGCCTCATCCGGGCGTCGCTGAAGCTGATCGACGACGACTTCCGCAGGAACCGTGAAGCGAATCGCCTTTTCCTCGATCTGCTCACCTCGCGTGAGGCGCCGGAAACCTCGCTCCGCTACATGAACGAATCGGGCGTGCTCGGTCGCTTCATTCCCGAGTTCGGCCGCTGCGTGGCAATGATGCAATTCAACATGTATCACCACTACACAGTCGACGAGCATACTCTTCAGGCGATCGGCATCCTCTCGCGGATCGAAAATGGCGAATTCGGCAAGGAGCTTCCGCTCTCGACCGAAATCATCAACGACATCCAGAACCGCAACGCGCTTTATGTGGCGCTTCTCATGCACGACGTGGCGAAGGCGGTCGAGGGCGATCATTCGATCGTCGGCGCACAATTGGCCCGGATGCTCGCGCTGCGCCTCGGCCTGTCGGCGGCCGAAGCGGAAACCGCTGCCTGGCTCGTCCAGCATCACCTCGTGATGAGCCAGACGGCGCAGAGCCGCGACATCTCCGACCCGCAGACTATCCGCAACTTCGCCGATCTCGTGCAGAGCCCGGAGCGGCTGAAGCTTTTGCTGCTGCTGACCGTCGCCGATATCCGCGCCGTCGGCCCCGGCGTCTGGAATGGCTGGAAGGGCCAGCTTCTGCGCCAGCTCTATTACGATACCGAGCCGCTTCTCGCGGGCGGCCATACGCGCGTGCCGCGTCAGGCGCGCATCGCGGCCGCGAAGTCGAGGCTCCGGGAGGCCCTGTCCGACTGGGCCGCAACCGATGTCGACCGCTTCATAGAGCGTCACGAGCCCGACTACTGGGTTCGCACGGATCTCGAACGGCAGATCCTGCATGCGAGCCTGATCCGCCGGTTCGAGACGGAAGCCGCGCCGCTCGTCTACGATGTCCGCTGTTGCGACATCGTCCGTCCGATCCCGGAGCTGACCTTCGTCACGGACGACCATCCGCGCCTTCTGATGCAAAGCGCGGGCGCCTGCGCGGCCTCCGGTGCAAGCATCGCGTCGGCCCAGATCGCGACGACGCGCGACGGGCTGGCCCTCGACACGCTGCTGTTCCAGCGGAAGTTCGTCGACGACCACGAGGAAATCTCGCAGTGCGAGAAGATCGGGCGCTCGATCACGGATGTCGTCTCTGGCGCGCGGGTGCTTGACGAGGCGAAGGTTCGCTCGATCCGCAAGATGCCGAAGGTCGACGCGTTCACCGTGCCGCCGGACATCGTGATCGACAATACCGCATCGCGGGAAACGACCGTCATCGAGGTGCATGCGCTGGATCGTCCGGGCCTGCTTTACGACCTCGCGCGGGGCTTCGACGAACTCGGCCTCGACATCGCATCGGCGCATATCGCGACCTTCGGTGAAAAGGCGGTGGACGTGTTTTACGTGACAGGGCCGGGGAACCAGAAGGTGACGGACGAGGAGACCAAGAGCAGGATACGCGCGCAAATTCGCGACCTTCTCGAAGAGTGAGGGAAGACGCCATGCTCCATGCCGACGCGACGGCCGCGCTGGCCGAATATGCAAGGTTATTTCCCGGCGAAGACATCGGCGCCGTGCGAGACTACTTGGCGAGACACCCCGGCGACATTCTCAGGAGCAACGCCGCCGGCCACGTAACGGCGAGCGGCCTCGTGTTTGACGGCAGCGCCCTTCTGCTGATCTTTCACAAGAAGCTTGAGCGCTTCTTGCAGCCTGGAGGCCATGTCGAAAGCGAAGACGCATCCATCCACGATGCGGCAGGGCGGGAGGTGCTGGAAGAGACGGGCCTCACCGTCGCGCCGTCGCCACTGTTTCCGGGCCGCGTCCCTTTCAACATCGACGCGCACATCATTCCCGCGCGTCCGGAGCGCGACCAGCACGAGCACTGGCATTACGACTTCCAATACCTGTTCGCGCCCTGCGGCGGCGACATCTGCATCGATGAAAGCGAGGCCGGGGCGTATCGCTGGGTATCAATCGACGCGGACTTCGAGAACGTCGGCTTGAATAACGCCGCCAGAAAACTGAGAGCGCTCCTCGCGGGCGGGGATGCACCGGAGAAACCCGCATCATGAAAAACGCGAAAGCGCCACGGCACGACGAGACACGGCGCCAGCCCCGCGCCCCTGCCAGAGGCGGGTTTGTGAGGCTCGCGGCGGGCGAAACGCTCTACGGCTTGCATTCTGTCGAAGCGGCGCTGGCCAACCCGAAGCGGAGAATCCTTCATGCGTGGCTGACGGAGAACGCCGCTGCCCGGCTGCGCCCGCTGATCGATGCGCGAAAGATCGCCGTGACGCTCGCGCTGCCCGCCGACCTGGACGGGCTGACCGGACCGGGCGCGGTGCATCAGGGCGCTGTGCTCCATGTCGAACCGCTCGCCCAGCCGGGCCTCGACGATTTTCTCGACGCGCTTGGCGATGCGCCCGCGACGGTGGTCATCCTCGATCAGGTTACGGACCCGCACAATGTCGGCGCGGTGATCCGCTCGGCGGCGGCGTTCGGCATCGGCGCGATGATCGTGCAGGATCGTCATTCGCCGCCGCTGACCGCCACGCTGGCGAAGTCCGCGTCCGGCGGGCTGGAGCATGTGCCGGTGATCGAGGTGGTGAACCTGTCGCGCGTGCTGGAAAAGCTGAAGGAGCGCGATTTCTTCTGCATCGGCTTCGATTCCGAAGGGGCGCAGCCTTTCGATGCGGCGCTCGCGGGCGGGCCGCGCGTGGCATTCGTGTTCGGCGCCGAGGACAAGGGACTGCGGCGGCTCGTGCGCGAGGGCTGCGACGTGATCGCGGCGCTGGCCGCACCCGGCCCGATCAAGAGTCTCAACGTTTCGAACGCCGCCGCCATCGTGTTTCATGCGCGCGCGAAAGAACGGGGGGAAGCGCAATGACCCCGATCATGTACGGCATCAAGAACTGCTCGACCGTGAAGAAAGCGCGCGCGTGGCTCGAAGAGCGCGGCGTGGACCATGCCTTTCACGACTACAAGACTGCTGGGGCGGACGAAGCGCTCGTCCGCCGCTTCGTGAAGGAGCATGGCTGGGAAGCGCTGCTCAACCGCGCAGGGACGACGTTTCGCAAGCTTCCGGACGCCGACAAGGAAAACATCGATGAGACCAAGGCGGTGGCGCTGATGCTGGCGAATCCGTCGATCATCAAGCGGCCGGTGCTTGACCTCGGCGAGAAGACGCTCGTCGGCTTCAAGCCGGAGGTCTATGACGCGGCGTTGCCAGCCACCAGAGACGCGCGAACGTTGTCGGGGGAATAGGGCGGTAAGAACAAGAGCCTTGCCCCGGCCTTGCGGATCGCCTGCCGGACGGCCTTGCCCTCATGGCCGCGGGCGCAAATTGCTGTTCGGTGCAGGCGCGTAAACGCGTTATGTACACCCCGCACGCGGCAAGCTCCGCCTTCCCGGCGTGCAGCGAGAGATGCGGAGTCTGTTTGAGAATTAGATTGTCGTATCATTATCACATAAATATGATCGTATGCAATGAAGCGTAGTCGAGTTCAAGGTGGGACCGAACTCATGAATAGCCGCGCATCGTGGTTCGCGGGCTCTTGTATGGTCGTGTGCCTGTTCGCCGCGTCTTCGCCCTCCCTTGCCGGTTGCGAGCCCAGTGTGAGCGTCGAGCCGGTCAGTGCGGGGCTTTCGCGGATTTCAGTCGCCGCTCCCTGCTTTCCGAGTGGGCGAGTTCAGGTGCGCTACGACAGCCTCACGCTCGTTCGGGCGCTCGACGAAAACGGCGCGCTTACCTTGCTGTTCGACTGTTATCTCGGCGAAAAGCCGCCGCTCAAATTAACTTTTCCCGATGGGTCGGAAGTTCAGACGCAGCTCAGAACGATCGATCTGGAACGCGTGACGAAGGTTGCGCTCCTCTGGCGCGGCCGCGCCAACCTCGATCTCCATGCGTTCGAATATGCCGCCGATTTCAGTGACGTCGGGCATGTCTGGGCGGGCGCGCCTTCGAGCCGATGGCAGGCGGAGGAGCGGCGGAGGCGCGACAACCGCGGTCACGGCCTGATGACGAGCGCTGCGGAAGGCACCGGCGAAGGCGACCAGCTCGAAGTCTACACTTTCATTCACGAAACGGGTCAGGCCTCGGGCGTGGTCAAGCTCGCCCTCGATTACGAAAGTCGCGCGCGGATCCCGCAAGAGCCCGACAGCTGCGGAACCGGGCTTTACGCAGATCTCGAATACCGCGTCACCGTCTGGCGGCCGAACGGCAGCGCTTCGCGCATGCGGGGCTCTTTCGCGCCGCTTCCCTGCGGGCAACCGACCGACCCGAACGCCCGCTACAGTTCCAAGGCCCTCCCGCAACTCATCCTCACCCGCTGATCCAATTCGAAACGCCTATCGGCCCAAGGTTCTCGAGGTTTCCATGTCCATCCGAAATGCTTGCCGAGCCAGCGCATCGGCCCTGGTCCTTGCCGCGTCCTTCGCACCCGTGAACGCGGAGGATGTCACTCTCACCCTTCGCGGCGGCGGCCTGACCGTGATCGGCGAGCTTGTCGCCGCCGACTCTTCATCCTTCGTGATCCGGTCCGACAAATTCGGCATGATGGCGCTGGAAAGCGCGAAGTTCGAATGCACCGGCCCATCCTGTCCGAAGCCTCTGATCGCCACGCTTGGAATTCACGGCTCGAACACCATCGGCGCGCAGCTCATGCCGAGCACCGTGGAACGCTTTGCCGAGGAGGAGGGATTCGTCGCGGAAAAGGTCGTCGGCTCCGATCCGGAGGAAGTGGTGTTCAAGCTTTCCGACGCCAGCGGGAAGGATGTCGCCATCGTCGACCTCAAGTCGCACGGAACGGGCACCGCGCCCAAAGGACTGATCGAAGGCAAGGCCCAGATCGGCGCCATGTCGCGACCCATCAAGGCCGATGAAGCCAAGGCCGTCGCCGCCGCGGGTATCCCGCTCAAGACGCATGTCTTCGCGCTCGATGGCATCGTGGTGTTCGTTTCGCCGAACAATCCGGTGAAGACGTTGAGCCTCGAACAGATCGCCAAGATCTTTTCGGGCGATATCAAGGACTGGAAAGAGGTCGGCGGCAATCCCGGCCCGATCCACATATACGCGCGCGATGCCAAATCCGGCACCTACGACACCTTCAACAGCCTCGTGCTCTCGCCCCTCAAGCTGAAACTGGCGCCAGGCGCCAAGCGCTTCGAATCGAGCCCCGACCTTTCGGACGAGACCGCGCGCGATCCGAACGGGATCGGCTTTTCGGGCTTTGCCTATATCCGCAACGCGAAGCCGCTCGCGGTCGCTTCGAGTTGCGGGATCGTCTCCTCGCCGGATGTCTTTTCGGTGAAGACCGAAGAATATCCCCTTTCGCGCCGTCTCTATCTCTACAGCGGCAAAACCGGGCCGCTCGGCGACAAGCTCCTCGCCTATGCGCTCTCGGACAAGGCGCAGGACATCATTTCCGGTGCCGGTTTCATCAACCAGCACATCGATCTTCAGACGTTCGACCAGCAGGCCGGGCGCGTCTGGCCCGCTTTTCTGGTCGCCGAGAAGGACTTCAGTTTCGCCCTCATGCGCGATCTGACGGGCGACGTGAAGTCGGGCCGGCGCCTGTCGGTGAACTTCCGCTTCAGCAGGAACTCCGCGGCTCTGGACGACAAGGCGATGCAGGACATTCCGCGCCTTGCGCGCTTCCTCAACAGCGAGGTGAGCGGCAAGGATTTGCTTCTCCTCGGCTTCACGGACGGGACAGGCGCTTTCGAGACGAACAAGGCGCTTTCGCTCAATCGCGCGACGAGCTTCAAGAATGCCCTCGTCGCGGAAGGCGTGCCGGCCAACAGGATCACCGTCAAAGGATATGGAAGTCTTCTGCCGGTGGGATGCAACACGTCGGAAGCGGGTCAGAACGCGAACCGCCGCGTTGAGGTCTGGATCAAGGATTGACGCAACGCTGATTCTGAGAGAAGCCGCTGTCAAATGGCGGCGGCGGCCTCTTCATAGGCGAGCGACGCCTCGAACCACGCATCCTCGGCGGCCTTGAGATCCTTCAGCAAGGCCGCGCGGTCGAGCGTGAGATCGCGCGCCTTGTCCGGCTCGCGCTCGTAAAGCGTGTGATCGGCAAGCCGCGCGTCGATGGCCGCCATCTTCTTCTGGAGATCGTGAACCCACTTTTCGAGGTCGGTCATCTGCTTCTTGAGCGGTGCGAGTTCGGCGCGGCGCTGCGCGGTCTGGCGGCGCTCCTCCTCACGGCTCTTCTTCGCCTCCGCCGGGCGCTCGCCGCCGGAGCCGCTCCTTGCGGCCTGCCTCGCCGCAGCAAGGCTTTCCGCGCGATAGCTTTCGAGGTCGCCGTCATAGGGCGCCACCGTGCCGTTGCGGACAACCCACAGGCGATCCACCGTCGCTTCCAGCAAATGCCGGTCATGGCTGATGAGGATCACAGCGCCTTCGTAGTCGTTCAGCGCGTGGATCAGCTCCTCGCGGCTGTCGACGTCGAGATGGTTCGTCGGCTCGTCGAGGATGAGGAGATGCGGCGCGTGGAACGTGGCGAGCGCGAACAGAAGCCGCGCCTTCTCGCCGCCGGACAGCTTCTCCGACGCCGTGTCCGCCTTGTCCGCGCCGAAGCCGATGGACGCCACCTTCGCGCGCTTCTGCGACTCCGTTGCGTCGGGCATGAGTTCGGCGATGTGATCGTAAGCCGAAAGCTTAGGCCGAAGCTCGTCGAGCTGATGCTGTGCGAAATAGCCGTATTCGAGCTTGTTCGACCCGCGCCGCTGGCCTTCGAGGGGGGCGAGCTTGCCGCAAAGCAGCTTCGCGAGGGTCGACTTCCCGTTGCCGTTCGCGCCGAGCAGCCCCACGCGGTCGTCGGCGTCGAGGCGCAAATTGATGCCGCGCAGGATCGGGCGCTCGGGGTCGTAGCCGACGCTCGCGCCCTCGATGCGGATGAGCGGGTTCGCGAGCGGGCGCTCCGGGGACGGAAAGCGGAACGGCACCACCTGCGCGTCGACCTCGGCGGCGATGGGCTGAAGCTTCGCCAGCGCCTTGAGGCGGCTTTGCGCCTGCTTCGCCTTCGTGGCCTTCGCCCGGAAGCGCTCCACGAACGCCTCCATGTGGCGGCGCTGGTCGTCCTGGCTCTTTTTCAGCTTCAGTTGCAGGCGTTGTTGTTCGCGGCGCGTCTCCTCGAAGCGGTCGTAACCGCCGGAATAAAGCGATAGGCGCTTCTCCGTCAGATGCAGGATGCTGTCGACCGCGTTGTTCAGCAGATCGCGGTCGTGGCTGACGATCAGGACAGTATAGGGATAGTTCGCGATGAAATCTTCGAGCCAGAGCACGCCTTCGAGGTCGAGATAGTTTGTCGGCTCGTCGAGAAGAAGGATGTCGGGCGCGGCGAACAGCGCCCCCGCCAGCGCGACGCGCATGCGCCATCCGCCCGAAAACTCGCTGCACGAGCGCTGCTGCGCCGCCTCGTCGAAGCCGAGCCCCGACAGGATGCGCGCGGCGCGAGACGGTGCGGAATGCGCGTCGAGGTCGGAAAGGCGCGTGTGAATTTCGCCGATGCGATGCGGATCGTGCGCCGTCTCGGCCTCGGCGGCGAGCGTCGCAAGTTCGGTATGCGCGGCGAGCACCGTTTCGAGCAGCGTTTCCGGGCCGCCCGGCGCTTCCTGCGAAACATGCGCGAGGCGCGCATTCTTCGGGAAGCCGATGCTTCCGCCATCGGGCGCGATCTCGCCGGCGATCAGGCGCAGAAGCGTCGTCTTGCCGGTGCCGTTGCGCCCGACGAGGCCGACCTTGTGCCCTTCCGGAATCGCCGCCGTGGCGTTCTCGAACAGCGGCCGCCCCTCGATGCGGTATGAAAGTTCATTGATATGCAGCATGCGCAGACCATGCTGCGGTTACGGCGCTTGCGCAAGCCTCTGCTTGCGGGCATGAGCGACCTTCGCGCGTCGCCGTGCCGTTCGGATGCCCCCTACGGGCACGGGGCTTGAACTCCCGCGCGGAAAAGTGGTTTATTGGCCACAGCTAGTGGAGCGAAATTGACATTTGAGTTCCGGTTGCAGCGGGTTCTCGCTCAAATGTCAATTTCTGAAGCTCCACTAGAACTATGGTGTTGCTAGTGGTCCTTTCGATCCCGACATTTGCTCGCAAGCCTGCTGCAAAGGGATGCAAATGTCGGGATCGGACCACTAGAAGCCCACACACGCAAGTTTCGCCGCCGGGGGAGCAAAATCGCTCGGGGCCCACAATATTGAGCGGCATGTTATCTGAGCCTCCATCCATAGAATCGACACCCGGCCCCAAAACGGCAACGAGCGGCGAGCGCTGGAAAAGCTTCGAAGTCTCGCCCGGCGACCCGGACACGCGGTTGCTCGTCCTGTGCGATCACGCGACGAACCTGCTGCCGCCCGAATACGGCACGCTCGGCCTCGACGATGTCCAACTCAACCGACACATCGCCTATGACATCGGCGCGCTCGGCGTCGCGCGCGAGATCGGCCGCCGCCTCCGCGCCACCGTCATTTCGACGCGCTTCTCGCGGCTTCTCATCGATCCCAATCGCGGGGAAGACGATCCGACGCTCATCATGCGCATTTCCGATGGCGCGCTCGTTCCGGGCAATACCCATGTCGACGAGGCCGAGATGGCGCGGCGCATGCGGGCGTATTTCCAGCCCTACCACGCCGCCATTGCCGCCGAGATCGACGCCATGCTTGCGCGCGACAAGATCCCCGTCATCTTTTCCATGCACAGCTTCACGAATGTCTGGCGCGGAATCCCGCGCAAATGGCACGCGGCCGTGCTGTGGGATAGCGATCCGCGCCTGCCCATCCCCACGCTGAAACAGCTCCGCGAGCGCACCGGCCTCGAAATCGGCGACAACGAGCCTTATTCCGGGCATCTGCGCAACGACACCATCTTCCGCCACGCAACGCTGCGCGGCCTGCCGAACGTGCTCGTCGAGGTCCGCCAGGATCTCATCCGCGATGAGGCCGGGCAGATCGAATGGGCCGCGATCCTCGCCGACAGCCTTGCCGCGATTCTCGCCGATCCGGCGCACGCCGAGCCGCTGTCGCGCCTCGAATATCATGAATCGCGCTCGGACATGGAAGCCGACCGCGTCATGGAGCGCGTGGAAAAAGGCGACGTGGAAATCGCAAGCGGCGAGGAATAGTCGTCGACGCTGCCTTCGACTTGCAGCCGGCACGAGCAATCAAATCGCGGTTCCGTGTGTTCTCTTCGAAACCCTGTCATTCGAAGAAGGAGCATTCATGCCGTTGAACGATACGTCACGCCGGGCCGTGGTCGGGGGCGTTGCCGGCGGACTGGCCGCCGCCGTCGCCGGACCGGCATTTGCACAGAAAACGCAGCAGCCTCAGGCGCAGGCGGGGGGCGGATCGCAGCCGCGCGGTCTCGCCGATCCGGTGGGTCTCTATCCAAAGCCGCCTTTCGAAAAGCAGCAGCAGCCATGGCCCGGCCTCAACCGCGACATGACTCCGGTGCCCGATTGCGGCGAGAAGTCCTATCGCGGTTCGGGTCGGCTCTCCGGCCGCAAGGCGCTCGTGACCGGCGGCGATTCCGGGATCGGGAGGGCCGCCGCGATCGCTTTCGCCCGCGAGGGGGCGGACGTCGCCATCAACTATCTCCCTTATGAAGAGCCGGACGCGCGCGATGTGGCCGATCTGATCCGCGAGGCGGGCCGCAACGCCGTGCAGATCCCCGGCGACATAAAGAGCGAGGCGTTTTGCGGGCGTCTCGTCAACGAGGCGGCGGAGAAGCTTGGCGGCCTCGACATCGTTGTGAACAACGCCGCGCGCCAGTTCGCGAGAGAGCGTCTCGAAGACATCACCACGGCGGAGTTCGACGAAACGTTCAAGACCAACGTCTACGCGATGTTCTGGATCACAAAGGCCGCCGTGCCGCATCTGAAGCCGGGTTCGACCATCATCAACACAACATCGGTCAACGCCTACGACCCATCGCCTCACATCCTCGATTATGCGACGACCAAAGGCGCGATCATGATCTTCACGAAAGGTCTGGCGAAGCAGCTTGCGCCGCGAGGCATCCGCGTGAACGGCGTCGCGCCGGGGCCGGTGTGGACGCCGCTGCAAGTTACGGGCGGCCAGTTTCGCGAGGACCTTCCCGAATTCGGAGCGAATACGCCGCTGGAACGGCCCGGACAGCCCGCCGAACTCGCCTCGCTCTACGTGCTGCTCGCGTCAGGGGAGCCGAGCTACTCGACGGGGCAGATCTTCGGCGCGGTCGGCGGTCGCGGTGGCCCGTAAACGCTTCGCTGTCGACCGTCGATCCAAATGGCGCGGAGGGTTGGCGGTCGCCTCGTCTTTTTCTATGATGGCGTTCGATGCAAGTGATCGCGCGCCCGATTTCCCGCGACGAGCTTCCGGCCGACACCGCGAACCTCGCCCGCTTTCTCATAGGCAAGCTCGTGCTGCGCGCGCTTCCCGACGCGCTCGCCGTGGCGCGCATCGTCGAGACCGAGGCTTATCTTGCCGACGACGCGGCGTGTCACGCGTTTCGCGGTCCGACGCCGCGCAACCGCGCGATGTTCGGGCCGCCGGGCCACGCCTATGTGTATCGCGCCTATGGCGTGTGCTGGATGCTGAACGTGACGAACGCTGCCGTCGGTGTCGGCGAGGCGGTGCTTATCCGGGCGGCTGAACCTTTGAGCGGGCTTGACGCCATGCAGCGCCATCGCGGCGATGTGCCGACGCGCGATCTGCTGAGGGGGCCGGGGCGGCTCGCCGGCGCGCTCGCGATCGACCGAAGCCACGACGGCGCAGATCTCTGCGCGCGCGGTGCGCTCTGGCTCGGCGCCGACGGCGGGGCGAGCGGCATTATCGGCAGCGGCGATATCGGCACGAGCACGCGCATCGGCATCACGCGCGACGCGCATCTCCCGCTCAGGTTCTATCTGAAGGGCAGCCGTTTTCTGAGCGGTCCGGCCGCGCTCAACGGACAGGGCAAGCCGCGTTCCGGAAGCGGGCACTCAGCGCCCGTCATGTTCGATGGCGACGTAAAAGGCAAAGGCCGCGCTCATGATCGCAAGGCAGATCGCGAAAACCCACTCGACCGCTGACGCGCGCGCTTCCACGCACGACGCGATATACGCGCCTGTCGTCATGCTTTGCAGGACAGACAAGAAGGCAAGGGTACGCATTACAACCTCGATACAACCGATAGTGTAATGCACGGGCGCTGGGTATCAACCCACCTTTGCGGCGTAGGAGTTCTGCACCTTGGCTGCAAAAGCGCCCGTCTGACACATTGATAAGCTGCGGCGGCGAAAAGTGTCGCGACTTCAGCGCTTCCTGAGAAAACGCAAGCGATGTAGCCCGCGCGATATTTTTTCGGTTGCGGTTGTTGTATGTTGTTGCGCCGGTGGCCCTTCGGTCGCAGTAACGTCGGGTAGCTTGTCATCGTGCCGCGTCCGGGACGCGGGAGTATTCATGCAGGAACAGGACAGGATGTCAGAAGAGATAGACCGCTACGTGAGTTTCAAGAACATCGACTGCAATGCGCGTGCGCAGAAAATGATGGACGCGTTACAGCCTTTGATCGAAGCGGCGGAGAATCCATTCTGGGCCTATTTTCAGCAGAAGCGCGCGGAATTCAACGCCAAGGGCTACGACGATTTGCGCGTGCTTCACAACTACCTGCCGACCCTCAAGGAATTGATCGAGGACGAGGAGACGCTCGCCCAACTGGAAGATCTCGAATACACGTGCATGTGACGGGTGGAGCGGCTCGCGAGCCGTCCGGCGGGCATTCATTCCGCCGGGTGCGCGCCGCGGGGTGACCGCTCCATCGGCTTCAGGCGGCCCGCAAACAGCGCGATGGCCGCGCACATCCCCACGATCAGCATCATCGCCGCCGACATGCCGAAGCCGTGCGCGAGAAAACCGATTACCGATGGCCCAAGCAGCAGCCCGCCATAGCCGAGCGTCGAGATCGAGGCGACGGCAATGCCCGGATCGACGCCCGGATGATTGCCCGCCGCGCTGAACAGCGCCGGTGCGATAACCGACAGCCCGAGGCCCGCGAGCGCGAAACCGGCGATCGCCAGCGCAGGATGCGGCGCCAGCGTGGCCACGGCCATGCCGACGGTGGCAACGACGGCAAGAGCGCGCACGAGCGCGGGCATTGCATAGCGGGCGCGCAAGCCGTCGCCCGCGAGGCGTCCGACGATCATCGTCGCCGAGAAGGCTGCGAAGGCAAGCGCGGCGATGGTGTCGGTGCTTCCATGCGCGGCCTTCATCAGAAGCGCGCCCCAATCCGAGATCGCGCCCTCCGAAAGGAAAGCGCAAAGGCACAGAAGCGCGAGGCCGAGGATGGGCAGCGGCGGCAGCCTGAGGCCGCCTTTCTCCGCGCTTTCGGTTTCGGCGTCGGGAAGGAGAGGGCGCAAGGCGAAGGGCAGCAGCGCGAGGAAAAAGGCGGCAAATGCCGCATACTGAGCGGCGGGCGCGATGTCGCTCGCGGCGGCCGAAACGAGCGCGCCCGCGAGGCAGCCCGTGCTGAACAGGGCGAAGAAGCCCGACATCGCCGGGCGTCCGAGCGCGCGCTCCACCATGACGGCTTGCACGCCGCCGCCCACTTCGAGCGTGCCGCAGGCGTAACCGAAGGCGAAGAAAGCAGCGGCGAGTTGCCACCATTCGGCGGCGAGGCCGATGAGCGGCCATGTAGCCATCATGAGCGCGGTTCCGGCCCCGACGAGATATTTCGAGCCGATGCGCGACTGAAGGACGCCCGCGATTGGAAACGCGCACAGCCCACCGATGCCGAGACACAGGATCGCCTGGCCGATCTGCGCGTCGTTCACGCCCGTCTGCATCTTGAGCGCGGGCATGCGCGCCACGACGCTGCCATAGGCAAGGCCGTTGACGAGAAAGAAAAAGGCGCAGCCGAGGCGGGCGGCTTGTGCGCGGGCGAGGGCTTTCATCGGGTTGAAGCTTTCGAACGAGTTGAGTATGGAGCCATCGGCGACGAGAGCTTTCTGCGATTGGATGCTCCGCGGAAAAAGCTTTAGCGCGCTTTGATGTCGGGCGGGAAACCATCTTCGCGCATGCTTGCAGGATCTAATTCGACGCTTCAGACGCCTCTCTCTTGAGCGTGTAGAGGAGGTCGAGGGCATCGCGGGGGGAAAGGCTGTCCACATCGAGCGCGGCGAGGCGCTCAAGCACCGGATGGGGCGCGTTCGCCGCTCGATCCGCGACGGGCGCGGAAAACAGCGGCATGTCGGTTGGAAGCGTCAGCGGCCCATGCGGCCCCGCCCCCGCTTCGAGTTGGGCGAGGATTTGCTTCGCGCGCGCCACCACCTGCTTCGGAACGCCCGCGAGCTTCGCCGCCTGAACGCCGTAGGAGCGGTTCGCGGCGCCCGCCTCGACCGCATGCAGGAACACGATGGTATCCTTCCATTCCGTCACCGCCATGCGGACATTGCCCGCGCGCGGCAGGTCGTCGGCAAGGCGTGTCAACTCGTGGTAATGCGTCGCGACGAGGCCCCGGCAGCGCGTCGCGTCGTGGAGATGTTCGAGCACGGCCCAGGCGATGGAAAGCCCGTCGAACGTTGCCGTGCCGCGCCCGATTTCGTCGAGGATCACGAGGCTGCGCTCGGTCGCGCGGTTGAGGATCGCGGCGGTCTCCGTCATCTCCACCATGAAGGTCGAGCGCCCGCGCGCGAGGTCGTCAGCGGCCCCGATGCGCGCGAACAGCCGATCCGCCACGCCGATATGCGCCGAGGTCGCGGGCACGTAGGAGCCCATCTGCGCGAGCACCGCGATCAGCGCATTCTGGCGGAGATAGGTGGACTTGCCCGCCATGTTCGGCCCGGTGACGACGAGGAAGCCCGGCGCGCGCTCGCCCGCCCCATCGAGGCGGCAATCATTGCCGATGAAAGCGCCGCCCTCGCGCGTAAGCGCCTGCTCCACCGCCGGGTGCCGCCCGCCCTCCACGAGAAACGCGCGGGATGTGTCGATGCGCGGGCGGACGTAATTCTGCGCCTGCGCGATTTCCGCGAGGCCCGCCACGCAGTCGAGACAGGCAAGCGCCTGCGCCGCGTCTGCGATGGCGCCCTCCTGTTCGAGCACGGCATCGGAAAGCTCGGCGAACAGCGCCTGCTCGCGCGCGAGCGCGTCGCCCTGCGCGGTGAGGATGCGGCTTTCGAGCGCCGCGAGGTCGTCGGTGGTGAAGCGAACCGCGCTCGCCAGCGTCTGCTTGTGCCGGAACAGCGCCGAATGCGGCTCGCCCATCAGCGCGGAGGCCTGGCCGGGGCTCACCTCGATGAAATAGCCGAAGACATTATTATACTGGATTTTCAGCGTCTTGACGCCGGTCTGCGCGGCATAGTCGGCCTGAAGCTTCGCCAGCACGACCTTGCTGCTCGATGCAAGCTCGCGAAGCCCGTCGAGCGCCGCGTCGAAATCGGCGGCTATATAGCCGCTGTCCTTCGTGAGGAACGGCACCACGCCGACGAGCGCGCGGTCGAGCTTCCGCGCGAGGGTGCCGCCGAAACCGTCGCCGGTGAACGCGGCGAGCGCGGTCATCGCGTCCTTCAGATGCGCGGGCTGTGCCGGAGACGCCCCTAGCAGCGCGGCCACGTCGCCGCCTGCCCGCAAGCCATCGCGGATCGCGCCGAGATCGCGCGGGCCGCCGCGCTTCAGCTTCAGCCGCGACAGCGCGCGGCTCATGTCGGGCGCGGTCTTCAGAATGTGACGGATGCGCTCGCGCAAGGCCCAATCCTCGATCAGCGCCGCCACCGCGTCGAGCCGTTCATTGACGAGCGCGGCATCGGCGGAGGGCGAGACGAGGCGGCTCATGAGTTCGCGCGCGCCTGCCGCCGTCACCGTGCGGTCGATGGCGGAGAAGACGGTCGGCGCGCCTTCGTTCTTCGGGCGAACAAGTTCGAGGCTTGCGCGCGTCGCGGCGTCGATGGCCATGAGGCGCGCGGGTTCGTCGCGGCGCGGCGGGCGAAGGGCAGGGCGCTCGCCCATCTGGGTCAGGTCGACATAATGCAGGAGCGCGCCGATGGCGATGAGGTCGCCGTCCGTGAAGTCGCCGAGCCCGTCGAGCGCGGCCACCTCGAACGCGTCTTTCAGCGCGCGCTCGCCCTTCGCGCGGCCGAAGCACGCGCGCGACAGCGGCGACAGCGCGGCGCCGCAAGCCTGTGCGGCGACTTTCGACGCGTCGTCGCCAAGCTCGTCCTCCGCGATCAGCACTTCAGCCGGACGCAGGCGCAGAAGTTCTCCGCCGAGATCCGGCGCGGACGCCTCCGACAGCAGGAACTCGCCCGTCGAGATGTCGAGGGCTGCGATGTGATAGCGCGCGGCAGCGCCCTTGCCCGCCCTGGCCAGCGCGGCGAGGAAGTTGTTGCGGCCCGAGGCGAGGAGCGCATCTTCCGTGAGCGTGCCGGGCGTGACGAGCCGCACAACGTCGCGGCGAACGACGGCCTTCGGCCCACGCTTCTTCGCAAGCTCCGGGTCTTCGAGCTGCTCGGCGACGGCGACGCGGAAGCCCTTCAAGATGAGCTTCTGCATGTAGTCGTCGGCGCGCGCGACGGGCACGCCGCACATCGGGATGTCCTCGCCCGCGTGTTTGCCGCGCTTCGTAAGCTGGATGCCGAGCGCGCTCGCGGCCTTCACCGCGTCGTCGAAGAACAGCTCGAAGAAATCGCCCATGCGATAGAACAGGAGGAAGTCGGGGTTCTTCGCCTTGACGTCGAGATATTGCGCCATCATCGGTGTGGCGCGCGTTTCCAGGGAAACGCTGTCGGGCGTGGCGCGCGCGTCCGGGGAAGCGCTGTCGCCGGGCGCTTCTTTCGCCATGCTTTTGTGCCTGATCGAAGACATCGCCGCCCCTACCGCCGCGACTCACGCGGGCGAGCCGCAAGCTTACCGAAGACGCGAGCCGCAAAAAGGCCGCGCGAAAAGTTATCCCCGCCCGGCCCTGCGTATCGCCAGAAGCTTCGGCGGTTCTATGCAGCAGCGATGGATGCGTCGAGCGCGCGTGGCGAGATGTCCGAGGCGGGCGCCACGCCCTTTTCCAGGACGACCTTCTGATAAAGTCCGCCGAAAAAGGAGGAACGCTGCATCCGCGCATTCCGCCATGCCTCAGGCATGAAGAGGCGAAGATCGTTGCTCCAAAGCTCTTTCGCGAAGGGTTCGAGCCGCCCGATCACCGGATACCAGATCCAGCGCGCCGGGTGCCAGAGGCGCGGCTTCGCGTAGTCCACGATCACGAGTTTGCCGCCCGGCTTCAGCACGCGCAGCGCGTGGGCAAGCGTCGCCTCGCGCACGTCGCGCGGCATCTCATGCAGGAGAAAGAACAGCAGCACGCGGTCGAAACTGGCATCGGCGAAGGCGAGGCTGTCGGAGCTGGAGACGGTGAGGCTGACGGGCGCGTCGTCCGGCAGTTTCGCGCGAAGGTTCTTCAATTGCACCGGTAGTGCATCCACCACGTCGAGCGTGCCGCCGCCCGCCTTCGCCCGCTCCGCGATCCGCGCCGAGAGGTCGCCGTAGACGCAGGCGATCTGAAGCGTCGCGCCGGGAAGCTCCGCGCCGAACTCGTCGAGCGCCGCCTCCCGAAGTGATTCGTAATTGCCCCACAGGATAAGATCGATCAGCCATTGCCGCTCAAATATGCGAACTGCCGCCGGATGGACGTAGGTCCACCAGTAATATTTTTGCAGGTAGGCTGGCGGAGCATAAGCGCCCTCCACCTCGAAGCCCGGAGTTTTCTGATGAAAAACCCCACTGCCGGATACAGCGCGCGGGGTTATTGCCGGCGCTTTCGCGCCCGTGGTGGAGGTGATTGCCATCGCCCAAAATTTAGACACCGGTATGGTTTCCTGCAAGTGAACGCCTTGCGATGCTGTCGCACAGTGTCGAATTTGCCGCAACTAAAGTCGTACGGCGGGGGGAAGCGTCAGCGTAACGCGTGTGCCGGTGCCGGGGGAGGTTTCCATATCGAGCTTCGCTTTCGCGTTTTCCTTCAGCGTCTGCACGATGAGCGCGCCGAGGTTGCCCTTCTCCGGCCAGTTCGTGTCGGGCGGCAGGCCCACGCCGTCATCGGCGACGACCACGCGCCCGCCGTTCTCGTCGCCGAGGCATTCGACCGCGATGGTGCCGCCTTCGCGGCCCTGGAAGGCGTGCTTCAGCGCGTTCGTGAGGAGTTCGTTGACGACGAGACCGACCGGCATCGCGACATTGACCGACACCGGGAAGCCGTCGGCCTTGAGTTCGAGGCGTACGCCCTCGGCAGCGTGGGAGCGCATCACGGCGGTGGCGAGTTGGCTGACATAGGAGCCGAGGTCCACCTCGTCGCCGTCCGGCTTTGCATTCAGGAAGCTGTAGAGAATGGCGAGCGCCTCGATGCGCCCGGCGAGCCGGTTCAGCGGCTCCTTGCCCTCCGGCCAGTGGCGCGACTCGAGGCGGATGAGCGCGGTGATGAGCTGGAGATTGTTTTTGACGCGGTGCTGAAGTTCCAGCAGCGCGAGATCGGTGTCGCCGCGCGACTTCGCAAAGTCGATATCGTCGTCGTCGCCGACATAGGCGCTGACGTCGATCAACGCGACGAGCCGCAACGCGGGCTCCCCGTCGTCGCCGACGATAACAGCGGCATAGACGTCCGCAGGGACCGGCTCGGCATCGGGTCGCGCGATGCGGAAGACGCCGATGTGATCGGCGCTGTCCTCCATGATCGCGGCCAGAAGATCGCGCTCGCCCTTTTCCGAGGCGTCGGCCAGCACATCCCAGGTCTTGCCCAGTACCGAGGAAAGCGCAACTCCGGCGATCTTTTCGAAAGCGGGGTTCGCATAGATGATGCGCTCGTTCGCGTCCATCGCGCCGACGAGAATGGCGATTGGGATCTTGTCGAGGAATTGCTGGAAGCGGTCGTCGTGCAGCGCTTCAGCAAGATCAGGCATATCGAGAAGTTCTTCGACCTGCGTTTTGTCCGCATCCGGCATAATTATTTGAATATCTCCCTTGTCAACGCACCACAGTGAAATGACGCGCCAATGTTTGGGTCAAGCTATCAGGAATAGCGCGCTGGGCGCCGTTCACAGAGGCGATTTAAACGGTAATGCGGATGTTTGCAACTTTCGAACATCTTGGGACCGTTAAAGCGAGCTTGATGGATAGACCTCTTTCATTCTCGAAGCAAATATGAGGCCAAGATGGCGCGCGCCTCCCTCGCCTTCGATGCGACGCGCGGGTCGGCGGCTTGCGCCGGTTCAGGTCGCGGTGGCGTCGGTGCGGACAGCCCAGCGCAGCCGCGCCGACCGCGCGCGGGGGTTGGCGGCCACTTCATCCTCACCCGGTTCAATGCCGTGGCGGTCGCGAAGCTCGAAGGTGGGCGCGGCGCTGTCCCCGGCGTCGGGAATGTAGCGCGATGCTTTCGCGCGCTTGCCGGAGCGCTCCGCGAGGAAGCGCTTCACGATACGATCTTCGAGCGAATGAAAGCTCACCACGGCGAGCCGCCCGCCGGGCCTCAACAGCCGTTCAGCGGCTTCGAGCGCGCGCGTGAGTTCGCCGAGTTCGTCGTTCACATAGAGGCGGAGCGCCTGAAAGCTGCGTGTCGCGGGGTGCTTCGGGTCGCCCGGCTTGTGGCCGAGCACGCGTGCGATGAGCGCAGCGAGTTGGCCCGTGCGCTCGAAAGGCGCCGTCTCGCGGTCCTTGACGATGGCGGCGGCGATGGCGCGCGAGCGGCGTTCCTCGCCGAGCGAATAGAGAATGTCGGCGATGGCGTCTTTTTCGTAGGTGTTGACGACATCGGCGGCGGAAAGGCCGCTGGCCGACATCCGCATGTCGAGCGGGCCGTCGCGCATGAAGGAGAAGCCGCGTTCCGCCTCGTCGAGTTGCATCGACGAAACGCCGAGATCGAGGACGACGCCGTCGACCGCGTCCCAGCCGATGGCGCGGGCGGCGTCTTCCATCTCGGAAAAGGGCGTTTCGGCAAGTTTCAACCGGCCCGCAAAGGCGGTTTCAAGCGCGCAGGCCCCCGCTATTGCGGTCGGGTCGCGGTCGAGGCCGAGCACGTCGCAATGCGCGGCCTCAAGGATGGCGCGGGCATAGCCGCCCGCGCCAAAGGTGCCGTCAATGAAGCGTTCCCCCACCCCTGGATGCAACGCTTCCAGCACTTCCCTCAGTAGCACCGGGATGTGACGGACCGGTCCGCTGTCGGGAAACGGGCCCTCTACCGGCCTCCCGCGATCCGCCACATCCCTGTTGCCCCCACGTCTGCGCCGCTTCATCAGCGGCTCCCCGCGCCGAGCTCTTTGCGAAGCGCAAGCGCCTGTTCGCGCGCGCGTTCACGAAACTTGTTGTAAGCCTCCGGCTCCCAGATCTGAAACTTGTTGCCAAGGCCGACGAAAACCGCCGTCTCTGTAATTCCGGCATGATCGCGCAGCCGCTTCGGCAGGACGGTGCGCCCGTCCGGATCGATCTTGAGCTTTTCGCACTCGCCGAAATAGACGAGTTCGAGTGCTTCGCGAAGGGCGCTGCCTGTTGGCTGCCGCCCGACAATTCCCTTGATTTCCTCGACCAACCGAGAGCCTCCCGCTTCGATCGTAGCGTAGTCGAGATGCGGGTAGCAGTGAATTTCGCTCGTGCCTTCCTGAGCGAGGATGGCGCGGAACGGCGCAGGAATTGCGACGCGCCCGCGTTGGTCCACCTTGCTGTCGATGCGCGAAGCGAATTCATCCATCCCTCAAATCCACGCCTCCGTCCGAAACGCACACGCGACGGCTCGCGCCTTGTGTTGCCGTGGCAAATCTTTAACCGAAACCCGCTACTACCCATAATTACCCATACGACGAAAAACCAGAGTGGCACACGAACTATCGACTTGAACGACCAACGGCGACATAAAATTTCAAAAAATAGCCGACAAAATCTGCTCTGCGCGAAAAATGGATGGATCGGAGGGAGAAACCTTGCCGTGCTGTGGCCTTGCACGACGAAAGCCGTTTTCTCTCCCTCCGAATCGCCCCCTTCCGAACGGGCATTTATGGGATAACATGGGTAAGTGTGGGCGTCAACAGACGGCTATCGCGCGTTGCAGAAAGGTAAGGAAAAGGAAAACGGGACGAGGGGAGCGTTTGCGTGCCCGGTCGTTTGGAAGGGGATTGCCACCTGCGCTCGGGGACTTTTGCTCCCTGGTGTGTTATGTTTCGAAAAGAGTGATTTGAGGAATCCGCGATGAAAAGTACTATTTGGATTTCGTACGATCTCGGAATTCAAGGCGACTATGAGAATCTCTACGCTTGGCTCGATGATAAGAAAGCCAAGGAATGTGGAGATTCGTTCGCTGTTTTAACCTTCGAGTTTACGGATTCTCTTACGAAAGAGCTAAAAAAGGAACTCTCTGAGGTTGTGAAACTCGATAAAAGGGCGAGAGTATATGTCATTTATCGAGACAGGGAAACGAACAAGAATAAAGGAAAATTCATTGTCGGTGGCCGTAAGGCGGCTCCATGGACAGGTTATAGTCATTCATCATCGGATATAGTCGACGAAGAGGTTTAAATGCCAAATATTCTAGTGGATACTGGAATTTGGTTGGCATTATGTGATTCAAAAGATACCTCTCTTGAGAGAGATGAGATTGAAGATCTCTTTGATCGCATCGGCTCCCACACGATCATATTGCCTTGGCCTGTTCTTTTTGAAACGCTCAGAACAAAGTTTGTAAAAAACAGGAATGCGCTTGGACGATTTGAGCAAGAAATAAAGTCTAGCAAAATTAAAATATTCGATGATGCTCGATACAGAGAGTCCGCTTTGGATCATTCGATTCGTTCTTCAAAGGCCGGGCGTCATTTGAGCATGGTCGATTGCTTGTTGAGACTGATGATAGAGGATCCAAGTATAAAGATTAAGTACTTGGCGACACTAAATGTGCGCGATTTTTCTGACGTGTGCAGGACACGCAATGTGGAGATATGGCCCACATAGGCCGTCTCGTTACTTCTGCAAATCCCCGATGTCGCGGTAATGGTCGAGCGCATCGGGGTTCGCGAGCGCCTCGGTGTTCTTCACCGCGCGGCCATGCACGATGTCGCGCACGGCGATTTCGGTGATCTTGCCCGATTTGGTGCGCGGGATGTCCGGCACCTGCACGATGACGGCGGGCACGTGGCGCGGGCTCGCTCCGTGGCGGATCTTCGCCTTGATTTTCTGCTTCAGCCCCTCGTCCAGCACCGCGCCCGCTTTCAGCACAACGAACAGCACGACGCGCACGTCGTTGTCCCAGTCCTGCCCGATGACGATGGCTTCCTTGATTTCCTCAAGCTGCTCCACCTGCCGGTAGATCTCGGCTGTGCCGATGCGCACGCCGCCGGGGTTGAGCGTGGCGTCGGAGCGGCCATGGATGACGATGCCGCCATTCTCGGTCCACTCCGCGAAATCGCCATGGTGCCAGAAGCCGGGGAAGCGGTCGAAATAGGCGTTGTGGTATTTCGTGCCGTCCGCATCGTTCCAGAAATGGACCGGGATCGACGGGAACGGCTTCAGGCACACGAGTTCGCCCTTGCCGTGATCGAGATGCCTTCCCGCGTCGTCGAACACGTCGACGGCCATGCCGAGGCCCGCCCCCTGAATTTCGCCGCGCCACACGGGCGACAGCGGATTGCCGAGCACGAAGCAGCCGCAGATGTCGGTGCCGCCCGAGATCGAGGCGAGATGCACGTCCGGCTTGATGGCGTCGTAGACGTAGTCGAAGCTTTCAGGTGCGAGCGGCGAGCCCGTCGAGGTAATCATGCGCACGCTCGAAAGCCTGTGCGTGTCGCGCGGACGAAGCCCAGCCTTCTTCAGCGAGTCGATGTACTTCGCCGAGGTGCCGAAAATGTCGATGCCGACTTCGTCCGCGAGGTCGAACAGCACGTTGCCGTCGGGGTGGAACGGCGAGCCGTCATAGAGGACGAGCGTCGCGCCGCTGGCCAGCCCCGCGACGAGCCAGTTCCACATCATCCACCCGCAGGTGGTGAAATAGAAGAGCTTGTCGCCCTCGCGCAGGTCGCAGTGAAGCTGATGCTCCTTCATCTGCTGGATGAGCGCGCCGCCCGCCGAATGCACGATACATTTCGGCGTGCCCGTCGTGCCGGAAGAATAGAGAATGTAGAGCGGGTGGGAGAAGGGCAGGCGGGTGAATTCGACGTCCGTCGCGGGATGCGCCGCAAGCACCTCGTCCCAGGCGCGCGCCTTCGGGCACGCCGCCGCCACATCGCCCGCGCGTCCGAGATAGGGCACGATCCACGCCTGTTCTATGCTCGGGATCCTGGCGACGATTTCCGCCACCTTGTCGCCGGTGTAGAGCGTCTTGCCCGCGTAATAGTAGCCGTCGCAGGCGATGAAAAGTTTCGGCTCGATCTGGCCGAAGCGGTCGAGCACGCCCTGCACGCCGAAATCGGGCGAGGCGCTCGACCAGATCGCGCCGAGCGTTGAGGCGGCGAGAAGCGCGACGATGGCTTCCGGCATGTTCGGGATCAGCGCCGCCACGCGGTCGCCTTCGCCGACCCCCGCCGCGCGCATGGCTTGTTGCGCGCTCGACACCGCCGCGTGAAGCTCGGCCCACGACAGCGTGCGCGCCACCTTGTCTTCGCCGCGGAAAATGAGCGCGGGCGTGTCGTCGTCCTTGCGAAGCAGGTTTTCCGCGAAATTGAGCCGCGCTCCCTCGAAGAAGCGCGACGTCTCGAATTTGTCGCCTTGTACGAAGATCGGGCCGTCGCCGCGCTCGCCGATGAGCCCCAGAAAGTCCCAGGCCCGCGCCCAGAAAGCGTCTGTCTCGCGCACGGAATAGGCGTGGATGTCCGCATAGGTGCAAAGATCGAGGCCGCCAGCCTCGTTCACTTCCGCCATGAAGCGTGCGAGACGTGAGTTTTCCACGGACTTTTGCGCAGGGGACCAAAGCGGCGGCAATTTCATGTGCAGTCTCCGATGCAAGGACTCGCCAGCGTCATAAAGTGTTTTTAAACCATAACCCTCACCCGTAAGGGTGAAGCGGCGAAGCTTGTGCTAGGACGCATGAAGCTTCAGCGTGGCTGTTTTCCTCACCTGCTTCAAGATGTATCAGATTACGCAAAAAGTTCGATATGTTTTGAAGATGTTGGCGGCGGCGGCACTGTGCGCCGGGCTGGTGCTGATCCTTTTCGCGGCGGCTCTTCCGCGCTTCCTCGACGGCGATGTCGCGCGCAAGAGCGTCGTGAAGGCGTTGTCGGCATGGAGCGGCGGCAAGGTCACGCTGGAAGGCCAGCTCCGCATCGCGAGTTTCGCCACGCTTTCGGTCGAGGCGAGCGATGTCCGCTTCCACGATGCGCCCGGCCTCGATCCGGTGCAGCGCGGCCATGCCGAAGCAGTGACGGCGGTGGTCAACCTTCCGTCTCTCCTGCTCGGCAATCTCGAATACAGGAAGTTTGTCGTGTCATCGCCGCGCTTCGTGCTGAGGCGCGATGAGGGCGGGCGCGCAACCGACGAGCTAGCTGCGGCGCGGCTCGCATTGACGCTCGTTGAACGCAGCACTCTTCCCGATATCGAACTTCGCGATCCGGTCTTTTATATCGCCGACCGCGCGCTAGGCCCCTACAGGCGCGTCGCCTTCGAACGCATCGGATTGAAGCGGCGGGGGCGTTCGGGAGACGCTGACTTCGCGCTCGGCATTCGCAAGCCCGGTTTCGACCTCGCCTTTCGGGGCGAGCGCAACGGGCAAAGCGTTTCCGGCCAGTTCCGGCTCGCGGCGACGGGAGACCATCCGTTTGCCACTCATCTCCTTTCCGCGCTGACGCCCTGGGAGGCGGCGGGCGGCTTTGCTCTCAAAGGGGATCTCACCTGGTCGCGCGAGCGTGTGTCGTTGGATAATGCGTCTTTCTCGTTCGGGGCCAGGACAGCGACGGGCGTGCTCGCGCTCGATGTTTCGGGAGACCGCGCCCGGCTCGAAGGGACGCTCGCTTACGACACGCTGGATGTGACGCCGATATTGACCGCCGCGCGGGAGCCCGGCGCGGCTTCTCCGGACGCGGTCGAACCGGATCGCTCGCCTGATGATTTTTCCTCCACCGCCGCCAACGCAGCGCGCGCGGTCGACCTCGATATAAGGCTCTCCGCGGATCGGCTGCGCGCTGGCGAATTCGAAGCCGGACCGGTCGCCTTGGCCGTGACGGCGAGGCGCGGGCATCTTTCCGTCGATGTCGCCGAGCTTGCACTTTTCGGCGGCAATGCCGTCGCGAGGGTGGAAATCGACCCGACCCGGCCGGGCGCGATGTTTCTTACCGGCACCGCCAAAAGGCTCGACGCGGGCGCGCTCGCGACCGCGCTGCAATTGCCGCTCTCGGTTCGAGGGCCCGCAACCGTGCGGCTTGGGCTGAACTTTCCATTAGGCGGGCAGGGCGCGCCGCTGGAGACGGGCGCGGCATCGGGAAGTTTCGCGCTTCTCTTTCCGCTTGGCGGATCGGTCGATGGTGTGGCCGGACGCACGCTCGGCGCGGCGGTCGCAGGGTCCGACGTTCCGGCGGGCGGTAGCGAGCGCTTTCCTTTTGCAGCGGCGCGCATCGATGGGAAGTTGAGCGGTGGCGGCGTCGATCTCGACGTCCAGGGGCGCCACAAGGGTCAGAGCATCGAAGGCAAACTCAGGATCGCGCTGCCCGACGCGGCCGTGAGCGGCACGTTGGCCACCCGCCGCGATGAACAGGCCGCCTCGGCAAGCGGCGGCGGGTCAAAAAGCGGCGTCGCGGCTTCGTTTTCCACAAAGCTCGTGCTCTCGGGCACGGCAGAAGCGCCCGTCCTTTCGCCGAACGAGCCCAGCCTGTCCAACTGAGTGCGCGTCCGCCGTGCCGGAGAGCAACGCGAGCGCTCGTCTGCGCCCTCGCCGACGCATCAGAATTTGCGGCCGAAACTCACGGTTGCGTAGGCTCGATAATCCTCGTTCTCGCTGGCTGACGCGCCACCACCCGAAAGCGAGATGTCGTTTGCGCCATAGCGCATGTTGAGAAGCGCACCCGCCTTGGCGTAGGTCTCGTTCTTGCCCGCCCTGTTCCCTTCGCTGAAGTTTTCCTTGTAGCTCGAAAAGGAGCCTTCCACGCCGAGGGACAGGCAGATTGCTTCATCGCGGTGGATTTCATAGGCGGCGCGCCCATAGAGCGAGGCCGTGTTGGCGACCTGCGAATAGGATGCGTTCGCGGACGTCCATATCCGGTCTGCCAAGCGCCACCAGACGTCGATCGAGGCAATTGCACCGAATTGCATGCTCTGTTCGAGCTTGTCCGCGTCCCAGGCGACATGGCCGTCGTCGCTCAGACGATCCGCTCTCGTCGCGTAGGCCGCGCCCACATACGCCTTGACCCACACCGGCCCGCGATTGGCCTGATAACCCGCCGACAGGCTTCCGCCCGAGCCGAGGCGCTGGGCATAGAAATCGTTGGAAAAGACGCCCGCATCCGTTTCGCCGGAGACGCCGACGAGGCCGTCGAGCTTCAGCCGGAATCCCCTGCGGTCGACGGGGCTGAAAGGGCTCCAGACGGTGGACTCCGCAACCGCAGCCGAACGCCCGGCATAATCGACCGTGACGTAGCTCTCGAAGCGGGGGCCACGCGAGGCACCCGCCGCAAGACATGGCATCGACGCAGCCGCCACCGCCGCCAGAATCGGCGCGAAACGCAGGACAAAACGCAACATACTGGAACTCATACGCTTACTGCGCCTGACGCTAGCGCCGGGATGCAGAAATGACGATTCATTTTTTACGAAAAGTTTAAGAAATCTCGCCACAAGTGCGAAACCGGCACACATCCGCTTTCATCTTGACGGTTGCCGTCTGGGGCGGGCAAATGCTCCGTCCGAGACCATTTCCTGCTGCTGGGGCTGAAAATGGCCTCGATTTCCCTTTTCTTTGCGGCTTCCAACGGACAATGCCCCTTCCGAAGCGTTTCGGTCGCGGCGAGCGGGGATCGATGCGACGCAGGCTTTTTCTGCTCGGCTTTGCGCTTTGTGCGGCGCTCGCGGCCTGTGCGCCCGTGATGGTTGCGCAACAGGGAGCGGCGGCGGTCGTCTACAAGACCGTGCGCACGCCAACGGGCCCCTTGCGCCTGGCCGTGACCGAGAGCGGACGCGGCAAGCCGATCCTTCTGCTGCACGGCTTCGCGACATCGAGCTACACCTGGCAGGGCATCATGCCCCATCTCGCCCGGAAAAATCGTGTCATCGCGGTCGACCTGCGCGGCTTCGGGGCTTCCGACAAGCCGCTCGACGACAAATATTCGGTGTTCGATCAGGCCGATGTCATTCAGGCGTTCATCGAGCAGGAGAAGCTCAAGGATCTGACGATCGTCGGTCATTCCTTCGGCGGCGGCGTCACGCTGGCGCTCGCGCTTAGGGCGAAAGGCGTGCTTCGCTCGCGCATCAGAAATATCGTGCTCGTCGACAGCGTCGCCTACAAGCAGCCGCTGCCGATCTTCTTCAGGATGCTTCAGGTGCCGGGCCTCGCCGAGGTAGGCATGGCGCTCGTTCCGCCGGAGGTGCAGTCCGCGCAGGGGCTGAAGCTCGCCTACTACGACCACGAGAAGATCACCGAGCGCGCCATTACGGAATATGCCAGCCCGCTTCATTCACCCGCCGCCAAGCACGCGCTTGTGAAAACGGTCGAGCAGATCATGCCGCCGAATATCGACGAAATCGCGTTGAGCTATCGGACGATTCGCGTACCTACGCTTGTCGTCTGGTGTCAGGAAGACAAGGTCGTTCCGTCGGTGTTCGGGCAGCGGCTGAAGGCCGACATTCCGACAGCGGAACTCGTGATGTTCTCGAAATGCGGGCACATGCCGCAGGAAGAGAAGCCGGCGGAGACGGCGCGCGCGATCGAGGCTTTTCTCGCGCGGCATTAGTTCGGGAGGGGTGGCAGGAAGACCGCGACGGCGAGCACGGCAAGTTCAGGCACCCCGCTCGCAAGGGGCGCATAGCGGCCAAAAGCTATGAAAGTTGGCTTTTGCGGAGTGCCACGGCGAGAGCAGAACTGCGCTTCAGTCATGTTTCGGCCGGTTATTAATGATTTATTCACGTCGCGCTTTGTGGCGGCCGAAGATGGGTTCACCTTGCCGGTTCCATTCGGAGGATGACGACCATGTCGAATGAACACTCGCCCGACACCCTCATTCGCCTCGCAAAGCAGACGCGCGAACAGGCCGATGCGCTCGAAGAGATCTGGCTGAAGAACGCGCTTGAAGATGTGGCGCAGGCTTATGAGTGGCTGGCGTTGAAGCTTGCCGTCGCCCCGACACCCCCAGTCAACTGAACGAGACACATACTTGATAGTCGCAGAGCGAGAGTGGGAGGCGCACGCAAAATGCCGCGGCGGCAGGACTGCCGCAACGTCTCTTTGCACCTGTAAATGAGCGATCCGCTTGCGTCTGCTGGCTGTCGGCATTAGAAAATCTGGGCGAAGGCTGGGATTGGAAGCGATGCTGTTTTTGCGAGCCTCGGGTTTGACGCTCTTGCTCGGCGCCTTCGTGGCGCTGGTCTATGACGGCATCCGCCTTGTCGGAAGTCCGGGACGCAGCCTGCCGTTCACATCGCTCTCGGCTCAACTCGATCGCGCGCCCCATGGACACGATGCGGTGCAGCAGTTCTTTCTCGACAACGCACCCTCTTACCTCTGGACCGGTGTGATCGAGCCGCTGCTTGTGCTGCCGATTTTCCTGCTTTTCGGCGTCGCGGGGACGCTTTTCTTTCTGGCGGGCTATCGAAAGCCGCCGCCCGAAATCGTCGGCGATTGAAATTATTGTATCGAAACGGGGAGAGCCTTTTTGTGTCTTCGCTGTTGCAAGAAACGCGCGTTCAGCCGAACAGACACACGCGCTCAAGGATTCCGTGAGGGACCGATGGTCCGCAGGGAACGAGACCGCCGGACCCTTGTTTCGCGCGAAGGAGGATCGAACATCATGTCAACAGACCGAACGGACAGCATAACCCCGGGCCGGAAACTGATTTCAAGCGACGACGTGGAAGGCGCTTATGTCTACGGCAGCGGCGATGAGCGAATCGGCACGATCGAGGAGATCATGATCGATTGCGTGGGCGGGCGCGTGGCCTACGCCGTGGTCGATTTCGGCGGCTTCCTTGGGATCGGGCGGAGCGAGCGTCCGATACCGTGGTCGGCTCTCAGCTACGACGAGGATCTCGACGCTTTTCGCACGAATATCACAAAGGAGCAGCTTGAGAATTCGCCGCCGCTCGACGACGACAGCTTCGCGAGCACGGATTGGGAAAGCCGAACGCACGAGCATTACACAGTACAGCCCTATTGGTCGAACCCGTCGATCAATCGCTGACACCTAAAAGCCGGAGCCAGCGGCTCCGGTCTTTCATGAGGTGATCAGACCTTGGCCAGCGCCTGCGCGATGTCGGCGACAAGATCGCCCGCGTGCTCAAGCCCGACCGAAAGCCGAAGCGTTCCCGGCGTGATGCCAAGCTCCGCCTTCGCCTCGTCTGACAATTTCTGATGCGTGGTCGTGGCCGGATGCGCGATCAACGATTTCGCATCGCCGAGATTGTTCGAGATCTTGATTACGCGCAGCGCATCCATGAACCGGAACGTGGCGTCCTTGTCGCCGTCGAGCGAGAAGGCCACGAGCGGCCCGCCCGACGCCATCTGCCGTTTCGCGAGCGCTGCCTGCGGGTGATCCGCGCGGCCCGGATACATCACGCGGGCGATTTTACGCTCGCCGCAGAGAAAATCGGCGATCTTCGCCGCGCTGGCGCTTTCACGCTCAACCCGAACGGTCAGCGTTTCGAGGCCCTTCAGCATAACCCAGGCGTTGAACGCGGAGAGCGTCGGGCCGGTCTGACGCAGGAAGCCCTGCACATGCTCCTCGATGAATTTTGTCGTCGAAAGGATGACGCCGCCGAGACAGCGCCCCTGCCCGTCGATGTGCTTCGTCGCCGAATAGATCACGACGTCGGCGCCGAGCTTGAGAGGCCGTTGCAGAAGCGGAGTCGCGAAGACGTTGTCCACCATGAGGATGGCGCCCGCGTCGTGCGCGATCCCCGCCACGCCTTCGAGGTCGACGAGGTCGAGCGTGGGGTTCGCCGGGCTTTCGCAGAAAAGCACGCGCGTGTTCGGCCGGACGGCGGCGCGCCAGGCGTCGAGGTCGCGGCCATCGACCACGGTCGATTCGATGCCGAAGCGCGGAAGGATGTCCTCGATGATGGCGCGGCTCGCGCCGAAGACGGCCTTCGCGCCGATGACATGATCGCCTGCCTTGAGACAGGAAGCGAGCGAAGCGAAGACCGCAGCCATGCCCGTCGCCGTGCCGCGCGCCGCTTCGGCGCCTTCGAGGGCGGCGATGCGCGTCTCGAACATGGCGACGGTCGGGTTGCCGTAGCGGCTGTAGACATAGCCTTCGGCTTCGCCCTTGAAGCGGGCTTCGGCCTCGGCGGCGCTTTCATAGGTAAAGCCGGAGTTCAGATACAACGCTTCGGACGTCTCGCCATGGGGCGAGCGCAGCGTGCCGGAATGGACGAGAAGCGTATCGGGATGAAGGCCGTCAAGGCCCGGTTGGTCGGACATTGTCACTCTCTCATGGGCGCTAAATGCCGTAAGCCTTCAGGAGAGAGGGCGAGCGGCCTTTTAGCAATATGTTTAGCGTGGCTGCAAGCCGGCCGGCAAAGGACCACGTTCGAGGGCAGCTAAAACCCGCGTGCGCTTCCCGTCAAGAGCAACCGCCGAAGAAATATGCCCGGCCTGATGAAAGCGCGCATCTGGAAAAGGCAGGCGCGTTTCCCCCACGGATTGGGGAAAAATTTCATCAATCGCATCGCAGGCCCAGACCCAGCGCTTCGCGCTGTTCGACCGTCGCGCTAACCGGCCCTGCTCGCGGTGACGCGCGAGGGCAACAAGATGGCCAGCGATCGGCGCCCGCTGAATTTTGGTACGCGCGCTCTCGGTTTGCGCTTGATCGATCGCGCGGCGCATCCTAATGTGATGCCTCGCTCGCCCCGTTCGTCTAGCGGTCAGGACGCGGCCCTCTCACGGCTGAAACAGGAGTTCGATTCTCCTACGGGGCGCCAACACTCTCCCAAGTCATTGATTTTGTTGCCCTCTCTTCCCAGTGGAACAGCGGCTAGGACAATGTTCTCCAGGCTCCGCTTGCCGCGAGCTCGATCGTGACAGCCAGTTCGGCCCGCAAGCACGAGCCGTCGCCGCCACCCCTGTTCCAAGGCGAAGCGCGGCTGTGCGCCCGAAACCGCGTTCCCCCGCAGGACTCCTTCAAATTACTTCAAATTCAACCCGGATAGCAAACCGGTTGTATACCCTTCCGATTGCATTGGCTTGCAATATTTCTCGTAAAAGTTGCTACAATTAAGGTGATTTTTACAGATCGCCTCTAAGTTGCGAACGAGGCTTCTATACAACTCAGGATGGTTGGCCAATGATCGCCGATTTCGTACGCGTCCAGCCGGACGACCAGTCGTTGAAATCCAATTATCTGGTGACGCTCCGCATGATCGAGCGCCTGCACCGGCTTCTCCTCGACCTGATCAAGGACGAGTTCGAACGCGTCGGACGGACCGACGTCAACAGCGTTCAGGCGCTCCTGCTTTTCAACATCGGCGACGTCGAACTCACCGCCGGCGAACTGAAGACGCGCGGTCTCTATCTCGGCTCGAACGTCTCCTATAACCTCAAGAAGCTCGTCGAAAGCGGCTACATCCATCACCAGCGCTCGCGCACGGACAAGCGCTCGGTGCGCGTAAAGCTGACGGACAAGGGCAAGGCCATCTCCGAAATGGTCAACCGGCTGCTCGAACGGCAGCTGAACATGCTCGAAAAGGTCGGCGGCGTTTCCGTTCCGGACCTCAAGCACTTCAATCAGATATCGGTGAAGCTTGAGCGCTTCTGGGGCGACCAGATCCGTTACCAGCTTTGATCGCTGGAGCTTCCCGCCGCCCGGATCGACCGGCGAGTTTCGCCTTGGCGCGAACGTTCTCATCCGACTCGGCATCGGCTCGAAGGCACCTTTCCGACACACCGGTCGGCAGAAGTTCCCGAAACGATGACAGGGTGCAGATCCGACCGTTGCGATGACGGACGCTACTGCGCTAATTCGAGGGACAGCGTTCAGCACCGAGCACGCGGTGCGGGCGTTTCGTCGATTTTGGCGCGCCGGGAACCGCGTTATAGACATAATTCGGTGGCACGTACCGCATCAGGGTTAACGGCAGATCGCGTTGCGGTTGCTGTCATATTTGAGTGCTGGAGACGGGATGGGGATGATGAAACCGAGGGTAGTGGCTGCATTCCTTGCGGCCGCCTTCATGGTTGTCGTTGGATCTTGCGATGCGGACGCCCAGCGCAGGGGAAGCTCGATCGACGATTGGCTCGGCTTCGACCAGTCGGACGATTCCTGGGAGCAGCCCTTGCGCGACCGCGCCTTTCAGCGCGAATGGGAAACGCAGCCCGAACGCGGGTTTCCGACCCTAGCCAAGGAAAATCTCGCTACCACCAGGATCGCGATCAAGCAATATGCCGAGATCGTGGCGCGTGGCGGCTGGCCGCAGCTTCCGCCCATCGAACTTCGTACCGGAATGAGCCACCCCGCCGTCGTCCAGCTTCGCACGCGTTTGCAGGTGGCCGGCGATCTTCAGGCCTATGGCGGCTATCCGGAGGTCTTCGATTCCTATGTCGAGCAGGCGGTCAAACGCGCGCAAACCCGTCACGGAATTCCGCCGACGGGGTTCCTCGACCAGACGACAATCGACGCGCTCAACGTTCCCGCCAGTGCGCGACTTCGTCAACTTCGGACCAACCTCGCGCGCCTGCAAGGGTTGGTGCCAAATACGCCCGCCGGAAAATATGTGATCGTGAACATCCCGGCGGCGCAGATCGAGGCTGTGAACAACAATTACGTGGTTTCCCGCCATGCGGGCGTCGTGGGCAAGCCGGACCGGCCGTCGCCGCTCTTGAACTCGGCGATCGAGGAAATAAATTTCAACAAGGAATGGGTGGTGCCGCCCACCGTGTTGAAATACGACCTCGTTCCGAAGGGCCGCGACGGTCTGGATGTGCTCGCGAAGTACAAGATCGACGCTTATGCGACCCACGAGGACTATCAGAAGGGCAAGAAGCTCGACGCCTCTAAGATCGACTGGTCGTCGGACGCACCGCTCCGCTATTTCTATGTGCAAGCGCCCGGCGACGAGAACCCGCTCGGTTTCGCGAAGATCAATTTCGCAAGTCCGCAGGGCGTCTACATGCACGACACGCCCGGCCAGAGCGTCTTCCAGAGGAGCTTCCGCGCGGACAGCTCGGGCTGCATCCGCGTGCAGAACATTCATCAACTCGTTGCGTGGCTGCTTGAAGACAACGGCTGGTCGGTGCAGCAGGTGCTGCGCATGAAGCAGTCGGGCGAACGCCTGTTCGTACGGCTCAAGAAGCGCGTGCCGCTGTACTGGACCTATATCACCGCCTGGGCCACGCCCGACGGAACCGTTCAGTTCCGTCGCGACATCTACCGCAAGGACGGCGTGGAGGCGATTGCCTCGGCTTACTAGATTCGTTGTTCGCGGGCCGAAGGCTTTACCCAATTGAAACGCCGGGCACCTGTCCGGCGTTTTCATTTCCGCGTCGTGAGCCCTTGTCAATTCGAGCGGCCGGGCCTTTGTTCGCGAGCGTCGATCAAGCCTGAGGCAGTTGCGCCGCCTTCGCCGCCTTTTTTAGCTGGATGCGGGCACAAGATCGCGTCTCGTTTGTATGACTCTGCGCGGCCAGCGCGAAATGGGCGCCCGGTGCGGCGGCCTTCGCCCCAAGGACGCAGCTTCGACTTGCGGGCCGCGACCGATCCAAAGCACCCCAGGAGAGACGGATGGACACGCCCTCGGCATCGACCTCGCGCGACTGGCCCGACATCCCCTATCCCGCATGGAAGGACACGGCCGAAACGCTGCAACTGTGGATGCAGATCGTCGGCAAGGTGCGGCTCGCGCTCACGCCGTGGCTCAACCATTCATGGCATGTGCCGCTTTACGTCACGTCGCGCGGGCTCGACACCTCGCCGATCCCCTACGGCGCGCGAACCTTCGACATCGCCTTCGACTTTCAGGACCACCTCCTGACCATCGCGACGAGCGAAGGCAGCCGCCGCGAACTCAAGCTCGAACCGCAAACGGTCGCCGACTTTCAGGCGCGGCTCATGGAGACGCTGGGCAGCCTCAACATCGCGGTGAACATCTACGAGATCCCATCGGAAATTCAGAACGCCATTCCCTTTCGCGAGGACCGGATCCACCGCGCCTACGACCGCGACGCCGCGCAGCGTTTCTGGCGCGCGCTCGTGCAGGTCGACCGCGTGTTCAAGCTTTTCCGCACCGGGTTCATCGGCAAGTGCAGCCCCGTGCATTTCTTCTGGGGCAGCTTCGACCTCGCGGTGACGCGATTTTCCGGGCGGCGCGCGCCGCCGCATCCGGGGGGCGTGCCGGGCGTCGCCGACGAAGTGACCCGCGAAGCCTATTCGCACGAAGTGTCGAGCGCGGGCTTCTGGCCGGGCGGCAACGGCATCGATTACCCCGCCTTCTACTCCTACGCCTATCCGACGCCGAGCGATTTCAAGCGGCAGCCGGTTGAGCCTGACGCCGCCTTTTTCAGCGACGCGCTCGGCGAATTCCTGCTGCCATACGACGCGGTGAGGAGGGCCCGCGATCCGGACTCCAGGCTGATCGCCTTTCTGCAGAGCACCTACGACGCGGCAGCAACAACAGGCGGATGGGACCGCGATGCGCTCGAATGCCCGCTGGGGCGACCGGGCGTGCCGCGTCCGCTCGATGGACGCCGCAGTTGGTCGGCCTGACCGAAGACACTGAGCGTGGATCGCCAGCAATTCAATCCCATAAAATAGAGAGCATAAACGCAGACCTTCCTAAACATCCGGACATTAGCATCCCCCCGAGCACTGCTCGTCCCGCCTCGGTCTCCACGCCGAGGCAGGCCAACGCGCCGCGCTCAACTCGAAGCCGGAGGGCGACATGGACCGGAAATACATGCGATGCATAGGGCTGGGTTTGACGATGGCGGCTTTCGCGGACGGCGCGGTCGCTCAGGAGCGGGGCCGCATCAACGACGGTCAGCCGCTGCGAATCGAGCGCGAACCGAACGGGCTGACGGAGCCTAATCCGGAACGCGGCGGCGTGATCGATGTCGACGAACTCCTCGGAGTCAAGCCCGCGAACAAGCAACGCGAGGAAGCCGAGCGGGAAGACAGAAGGGCGTCCCGGCAAAAGGAAAAAAGTCCCGAAAGGCGCTAACCGGACTCTATTGTTCGGCCTCCCGGCTTTCGCCCGCGCCGACCACAGCCACCGCCGTCATGTTCACAAGGCCGCGCACGGTCGCGGACGGCGTCACGATATGGGCGGGCATCGCGGCGCCAAGCAGGATCGGGCCGATGGAAATGGCCGAGCCCAGCACCTTGATCGCGTTATAGGCGATGTTGGCCGCATCAAGCGACGGCATGATGAGCACGTTCGCCTCGCCTTCGAGCTTCGAATAGGGGAAAAGCTCGCGGCGCACGCCTTCCGCCAGCGCCATATCCGAATGCATTTCGCCCTCGGCTTCCACGCCGGGCTCCCGTTCCCAGAACAGTTGCAGCGCCTCGCGCATCTTCTTCGCGCTCGGTGTGTTGCCGCTGCCGAAATTCGAGTGCGACAGGAAAGCGAGTTTCGGCGTCAGGCCGAAGCGGGCGACCTGCCGGGCCGAAAGGGCGGCGGCTTCGGCCACCTCCTCGGCGGTCGGGTCGTAGTTCACCTGCGTATCGGCGACGAAGAACGTGCCCGACTCGAGCACGAGCGCGTTCAGCGCGGCGAAATTCTTCACGCCCGCGCGCAAGCCGATGATGTCGGAAATGTCCTTCAGATGCCGGTCGAAGCGGCCGGTCGTACCGCAGATCATCGCGTCCGCTTCGCCGCGCTTCAGCAACATCGCGGCGATCACGGTGTTCTGCCGCCGCGCCGCGACGCGCGCATCCGAGCGGGTGATGCCCTTGCGGTCGGTCAGGCGGTGATAGTCGGCGGCGAGATCGTCGACGCTGGCATCTTCGGTCGGATCGAACACCTGGAAATCGACGCCGGGCTTCATCGGCAAGGCCAGATCGCGCAAGCGTTCTTCCATGAACTTGCGGCTGCCGACGAGGATCGGCTGCGCGATACCCTCCGAGAGCACCTGATACGCCGCCTGAAGCACCTTGACGCGGTCCCCCTCCGCGAAAATGACGCGCTTCGGTGCGCGTTTCGCGGCCTCGAACACGGGCTTCATGACGAGGCCCGAGCGGAACACGAAGCGGACGAGCTTTTCGCGGTAGGCGGCGAAATCGGCGATGGGGCGCGTGGCAACACCCGACTCCATCGCCGCGAGGGCGACGGCGGGCGCGAGCCGCGTGATGAGGCGCGGGTCGAACGGCTTCGGGATGATGTAATCCGGCCCGAAATGGAAGCTCTCCGCACCGTAGGCCGTCAGCACAATGTCGTGCGCCTCGGCCTGCGCGAGGTCGGCGATAGCCATGGCGCAGGCTTTCTTCATCGCCTCGTTGATCTCGATCGCGCCCGCGTCGAGCGCGCCACGGAACAGGAAGGGGAAGCACAGGACGTTGTTGACCTGGTTCGGAAAGTCCGAGCGGCCCGTCGCGATGATCGCGTCCGGGCGCACGGCTTTCACCTCGTCCGGCATGATCTCGGGCGTCGGGTTCGCGAGCGCCATGATGATCGGGCGCTCCGCCATGGTCTTCACCATCTCGGCGGAGACGACGCGCGGTGCGGAAAGGCCGAGGAAGATGTCGGCGCCCGCCATGGTTTCGGCGAGCTTGCGGAACTCCGTCGGCTGCGCATAACGCGCGAGGTAGGGGTTCATCTCCTCCGTGCGGCCTTCGTAGACCACGCCGACCCGGTCCGAGACGAAGACGTTCTCGCGCTTGAGGCCGAGGCTCACGAGCAGGTTAAGGCAGGCGAGCGCCGCCGCCCCACCGCCGCAGCACGCAAGCCGCACGCTGCCGATGTCCTTGCCGACGAGCTTCAGCCCGTTCAGGATCGCGGCGGCGACCACGATGGCCGTGCCGTGCTGATCGTCGTGCATCACCGGGATTTTCATCCGCTCGCGAAGCTTCTGCTCGATCTCGAAGCATTCGGGCGCCTTGATGTCCTCAAGATTGATCGCGCCGAAGGTCGGCTCAAGCGCCGCCACCGCGTCGACGAAGCGGTCCGGGTCCGTCGCGTCGACCTCGATGTCGAACACGTCGATGCCGGCAAATTTCTTGAACAGCACCGCCTTGCCTTCCATCACGGGCTTGGAGGCGAGCGGGCCGATATTGCCGAGGCCGAGCACCGCCGTGCCGTTGGTGATGACGCCGATCAGGTTGGCGCGCGCGGTGAGGCGCGCCGCCGCCGCCGGGTCGGCCACGATCTCGTCGCAGGCGAACGCCACACCCGGCGAATAGGCGAGCGACAGGTCGCGCTGTGTGGACAGCGGCTTCGTCGGCGTGACGGCGAGTTTTCCCGGCGGGTCGCTCTCGTGATATTCGATCGCGCTCTGCTTGAAATCCTTCGCCATCGGGGCCGTTCTCCTGCGGGTTTGTCGCCCCAACAGCTAGGCCATTCGCGTTAGCGGTTCAATGCACGCTTGCGCTACGCCACCGGGCGACTATCAGCCATGCGGGAGACGGGCGAAAAGGTCGCTCACAGCGCCCTCGCCCTCCCCGACATTGGTCTTGCATTTCGTTAAGGCGGTCTTAACTTCACGTCTCAGCTACGGAACACATGCCAGAGGTCGACATGAACCGTCTTATCGCCGCCGCCATGTTCGTTTCAGTCGGCGGGGTCGCCGCCAACGCGCATATTTACGCGAACAAGGACATCGCGATCATTCATCCCTGGGCGCGTCCCACGCCTGACGCTGCCGGAAACGCCGCAGTCTATGTGTCGCTCACCAACAACACCGGGGCGGTTGACCGCCTCATCGGCGCGTCGAGCGCGCTTGCCGAGAGGGTCGAGCTTCACGAAACCGTCGCGGATGACGGCGTTATTGCAATGCGCCCCATCGGCAGCATCGCGCTTCAGCCCGGTACGTTGACGGGTTTGAAGCCGGGCGAAAAGCACATCATGCTCGTCGGCCTCAAAACGAAACTGGAGGAAGGCAAGCCGTTCCCGCTTACGCTCTCCTTCGAGACGGCTGGAGACATTCCCATCGAGTTGCAAGTAACGCGCGGGCCGTCAGAAAAACCCGCCGCCGTTACCGGGCAAGGCGTTCACCACCATTAAGCGCCACCCTGCGCGGGGCGGCGCATCGCCTCTACACCTTCGGCACAAAGATGAGCCGTTCGACCGGTTCGCCCTCGCAAAGATGCGACACGCAGATTTCGTCGATGTCCTCGACGGTCCTCGGCGCATACCAGATGCCTTCGGGATAGACGACGACCACCGGCCCCGCCTGGCAGAAGCCGAGGCAGCCCGTCACGGTGACGGCAAGTTCCGGGTCTTGCAGCGCCTGTATCTTCGCGGATAGCCGCTCGATCAGGGGCATCGCGCCGGAAGCCGCGCAACTGCCGCGCGGATGCATGGGCGGGCGCTGTTGCGCGCAGATGAAGACATGGCGCTTGAATACCAGCGGCAGGTCGAAGGGTCTGCCTTCCGGGGCGGTTGTCAGGGCTTCGGACATTCGCTTCTCCTGTGCTTAAGCCGCGAGCGGCGGAAGGGAGATAGCAAGGTTCGTACCGAAAGCGTCGCGCGTGCAAAAAGGCGTATCGCGGGATATGCGCGCTTTCTGCGGCCGGGCGAAGGCTGGAACTGGGCTGGATCAGCCTGCGTTTAATCGGACTCGATTCGACGCAGAGAAGCTGATCGACAACAGAAACCTACAGCGTCGTGCCGCGTCTGATTTGCGGCACGACGCTGTAATTAAACAAAGCGAATGTTCAGTTCCGGCCAAACGCCTTATTCCGAGACGATCATGATCGGCGGCGGCCCGGCATCGTCGTCCTCGGCGAGTTCGACGCCCGCGATGCAGACATCGCCGTCGATGATGGCGACGGGGATGCTTTCAAGGCTCTGGAACTTGCAATCGCCTTCGACGCAAAGCCCGGTATTCGGCTCGAATCGCGCGTCATGCTGCATGCAGTGCAGATGGCGCCGCCCGTCCGAAACGTAATTTTCGGACTCTTCGTAAAGCGGCTTCTTCTCGTGCGGGCAGGCGTTTACGTAAGCGTAGAACTTTCGCGCCTCGTCGCGCACGATCAGGATCGGGAACGGCTCTTCCTTGCCATCCGCGCCCACCTTCGCAAGCGTGAAGGGCTGCACCCAACCGGGCGCGATATTCGCCTCGCAAACCGCGTAGACGATGGTTTCTTTCGTATCGGTCATCTGTCGTCCCTGTGCTGGGTTCGCGCCATGATCTTTCGCGATGTGATGCAAGGAGCATGCCCCGTCGAGCCGACTTTAGAGACATTCCGAAATGGATGCCAGCGGGTCCTCGCGAGAGCGCGCAAGGCTACGCCGCCGCATGGAAGCGAGATCGCGGCTCCAGCGTGCGAATTTTAAGGGGAAAGACACCAAACTTAACACGATTTATATGGCATTCCTCCAAAAGTAGTCATCCAGCGAGCCGGAAGCGACGGAAATACGCCGAAGGCTCATTGAATCTCAACGCGCCCGGCTCAAGTTCCGTGAGCGAATTGGGAGTGGCGGGACGTGAGTTCTGGGCGCGCGGGAGAGCGGGTCGTGCCGCAACGAGGCGACGAAAGACCGGATCAAGGAGCTGAAGGCCGACTGATGCAAGACATCCCCCTTCCAGACGGCCGCGACGGCGTCGATACCTATGAGCGGCCGCCGCTGACCGCCACCTTGAGCCTGATCGGCGTCATCCTCGCCGTCTATCTTTGCGAAGCCGTGTTCCGCATCGACGGAAGCGGCAGCGTTTTCGATCCCAACATTACGACGCTCGTCGCGCTCGGCGCACTCGACAAGAGCCTCGTGGTGGAAGGTGGCCAGTGGTGGCGGCTCTTCTCGGCGCCGCTGCTGCATGGTGGTGTCCCGCATCTCGCGTTGAACAGTCTTGCGCTTCTGTTCGCGGGCGCGGCGCTGGAGCGCGTCGTCGGCCGCGTCTGGTTCGCGGCGATCTTCGTTGTGGGCGCGCTCGGCGGCGGGCTGGCATCGCTCGCGATAAACGCAGCGGATCTTATTTCCGTCGGCGCATCGGGCGCGATCATGGGCTTGTTCGCGGCGGCGCTCGTCATCGCATACCGCTTTCCGCTGCATTCGCGCCAGCGGCGGTTGATGCTGGCGGGCTCGCTCGGCGTGCTCATTCCGTCGCTCATTCCGCTGTTCGACGGGTTGTTCGGGCAACGCATCGACTTCGCGGCGCATATCGGCGGCGCGGTCGCCGGGGGCGTCGTAGGGGCAACGCTGCTCGGTCTGTGGCATCCGGACATCGAGGCGCCGCCGCATCGCAAGACGGCGATCGTCATCGCTTTTCTCGGCCTGTGCGGCGCGATTTTTGCGGCCTTTCAGGTCGTCTCCACCTACAGCTCGCAGACGCTCGCCGTTTACGTCATCCCGGAAGCGCGCCTCCCCAAGGGGATGGACGAGATCCGCGCGCGGTCGGCGAAGCTCCTGGCGGAATTTCCGCGCGATCCTCGCTCGCACATCTACCGCGCCGTCACGCTGCAAGGCGACAACGACAACGCTGGCGCGGAGCGCGAATGGCGCGCGGCGCTTGCCGAACGCGAGATGCTGCGCACATTCTTCAAGCCCGAGCTTGAGCATCTCATCCGCGTCAACCTCGCGCTGCTCATGAAGGAGGGCGGGCGCCGGGCCGAGGCGGCGGAAATGGCAAGGCCCGTTTGCGCCTTGAAGGGCGAGCGTCAGATCGTGCTGGCGAATGCAGGGCTTTGCCCGCGATAAGTGGCTTGTTTTCGATTCCAGTGGGCTGCAAATGTCGGCGTGAGCATCAAGGCTCCGGCTTTTTGTGCGACGACGAAGCGCCGACATGCGTTGAGCCGGCGCGGCCCCCCCGGCACATCACCGTTTAGACTAACGCGCCACCTGCGTTTGCGATTGCGTCTGGCCCATCGCGGCAGCGGGCGCCGGCAACGCGACATCCGCTTCCGGTGCTTTCGCATAACCGAAGAACGCCGAGCCGAGTTCGCCGTTCAGAAGAATGAGGCTCGACTGCACCCAATCGTTGAACCCGTGGAGGTTCTGCAAGAGGTTGTCGTCGTGGCTCGCCGTCTGAAGCCCCTCGATCATCGCTTCGACGCGTTCGGCGGCAGGCCCGGCGTTGCGAAGCCCGAAATTGCGGCGCAGCAATTCGATCATCGCCTGCGTTTCGCTGAGACAATAGGCGATGGATCGCGGCAGACGTGGATCGAAAATCAGGAAGCGGGCAACTTCGCGCGGCTCGATATGACGGGGATGCACGCGCCGATAAGCGTGATAGGCGGACGCGGCGCGCAACAGGATCGACCAGAAGGTGTGATCGTAATGTCCTTCGTCGGACGCCAGCCCCGTCTGCTGCTGGGCGAAGCGCACGTCGAGCAGGCGGCTTGTCTGATCCGCGCGTTCGAGAAACAGCCCGAGCCGGAAGAACGGCCACGTCTCGTCGTGATAGAGCGTATTTTCCGCCACGCCGATCTGCGCATAACAGCCGCGCTTGATCGCGTCGCAGGTGCGTGAAAGGCGCACTTCCGAAAGATCGGCGTTGCTGAAGGCGAAAACGCGATTGCAGAAATCGTTGAGCTGATACCACATGTCGATGGACAGCATCGGCCGCAGCGCGCGCGCATTCTCGCGCGCCGACCGGATAGACGACTGAATCGATCCGGGATTTTCCGTGTGCGCCATGTAGAAGCGGATCACGTTTTCGGAATTCGCCTCCGGAAAGGCTTTCGCGAAAGCTTCCTCGTCGGAGTAGAGCGCCACGATCCACGCCCAGCCATTGTCGTCTTCGCGACCGCGCTGGAAGGACGTTTGCGTCTCGATGATGCGGCCGAGGCTCTCAGTGCGCTCGAAATAGCGCGCCATCCAGAAAACGCTCTCCGCGTGGCGGGAAAGAAGGCTGCTCACGCATTATCCTCCTTCAAAACCCAGGTGTCCTTGGTGCCGCCGCCCTGACTCGAATTCACGACGATGGAGCCGCGCTTGAGCGCGACGCGCGTCAGGCCTCCCGGCAGCACCCACGTTTCCTTGCCGGTGACAGCGAACGGGCGCAGATCGACATGGCGCGGTTCAACGCCCTGATCGGTAAGCGTGGGGCACACGGAAAGCTCGATCATCGGCTGGCTGATGTAATTCGTCGGGTCGGCCTTGAGCTGGCTCCGGCAGAGATCGATCTCTGCCTTCGTCGCTTTCGGCCCGACGCAGATGCCGTAACCGCCGGACTCGCCCACGGGCTTTACGACAAGCTTGTCGACATTGTCGAGCGTATAGCCAAGGCCGTCTTTCTCACGGCAGATGATGGTCTGCACATTCGGCAGAACCGGGTCTTCGTCGAGGTAATATTTGATGATGCGCGGCAGATAGGCATAAACGGCCTTGTCGTCGGCGACGCCGGTGCCGACAGCGTTGGCGAGCGTGACGTTGCCCTTCCGCACGGCGCGCATGAGCCCCTTCACGCCGAGCGCGCTGTCGGGGCGGAACACCTCCGGGTCGAGGAACTCGTCGTTGATGCGCCTATAGATGACATGCACGGGCTTTGGCCCCGACACCGTCTTCATGAACACCTTGTCGTCGTCCACGAACAGGTCGCGGCCCTCGACCAGCGGTATGCCGATCTCACGCGCAAGGAACACGTGCTCGAAATAGGCCGAGTTGAAGACGCCCGGTGAAAGCAGCACGATCTGCGGCTCGCTCACGCCGGCGGGCGCGCATTCGATGAGCTTGTCGCCGAGTTGCGTCCCATATTCCGACACGCTTTCGATGGCGAAGCCGTGCATGAGATCGGGGAAGGCGCGCTGCATCAGGTGCCGGTTCTCGACCACGTAGGAAACGCCCGAAGGCGTGCGGCCATTATCCTCGAGCACGAAGAATTCGCCGCGGGGGTCGCGGATCACGTCGGTGCCGCCGATATGGATATAGGTGCCGCAAGGTGGGTCGTAGCCGATCATCTCCGGCCGGTAGTTGGGGTTGCCGAGCACGAGGTCTTCCGGAACGAGGCCGTCTTTCAGGATCGTCCGGTCGTGATAAACGTCCCACAGGAACAGGTTCAACGCCTTGATGCGCTGCTTGACACCCTTGTCGAGCGTCTTCCAGTCCTCGGCGGTGATCACGCGCGGGATCACGTCGAACGGCAGAATGCGGTCGATGGCCGTGCGGTCGCTGTAGACGGTGAATGTGATGCCGAGGTTGAACAACTCGCGCTCGGCATCCGCCGCACGTTCGCGCAGGTGCATGAGTTCGAGTTGCTGAAGTCGATGCCACAGCGCGGTGAGATGGCGATTGCGATTATCGGGCGAGCCGAGAAGTTCGCAGTGAAACGGCCCCGCACTGTAATTGTCGAGCGGCGCAACGGTGGACGGATTTTTCAGCGCTGTGATAGTCGCCATGCAGAAAGGCCCCCGGAGAACGTCAGCCGTCATCGCCGATGTGAGGAGGGAAGACTCGAGCCAATGTCAGTCACGAGACTATCACAGCACGCTACTGCGCTGGTATATAATTTTCCGATGAAAAACTAGCCAGAATGCATAGTTTCCGCGCATTTCTTCTCGGTTTGACAGTATAGTCTCAACCCTGCACGAATGCTTCGAGCCCGGAAAGCCGCAGACGCGGCTCAAGCGTGGGGATAGGGCGCGGCGGATAGGGCGCAACCGCCTTCGCAATCGCGGCAATGTGATCCGGCGTCGTGCCGCAGCAGCCGCCGACAATGTTCAGAAGCCCGTCCGCCGCCCAGGATGCCATCGCGCGCGCCATCGACTCGGGGGCTTCGTCATACTCGCCCATCGCGTTGGGCAGCCCCGCATTCGCGTAAACGCTCATGTAGGTGTCGGCCGCCTTGGAGAGGAGAGCGACGGGCGCCCGAAGTTGCTCCGCGCCGAAAGCGCAGTTCATGCCGACGGAGAACGGCTTCAGATGGCGGAGCGAATACCAGAACGCCTCCGGTGTCTGGCCCGAAAGGTTGCGGCCTGAAAGGTCCGTCACGGTGCCGGACAACATGAGGGGGAGTTCCACGCCCATCTCGTCGAAAGCCTTCCTGGCGGCAAAACCCGCTGCCTTGGCGTTCAGCGTGTCGAAGATCGTCTCGATCAGGATGGCGTCGGCGCCGCCCTCGATCAGTGCGCGCGTCTGCTCGCTGTAGGCTTCGACGAGTTCGTCGAAGCTGATATTGCGAAAGCCGGGGTTGTTGACATCCGGCGAGAGCGAGGCCGTGCGGTTCGTCGGGCCGATGGAGCCCGCCACGAAGCGTGGTTTCTCCGGCGTCTTCGCGGTGTAGGCGTCCGCCGCCTCGCGCGCGAGCCTCGCCGCCGCGAGGTTGAGTTCCGCCGAAAGCGCCTCCATGCCGTAATCGGCCATGGAGACGCGTTGAGCGTTGAACGAATTCGTCTCGATGATGTCCGCGCCCGCTTCGAGATAGGCTTCGTGTACGCCCTTGATGATGGCGGGCTGCGTCAGCACCAGAAGGTCGTTGTTGCCCTTGACGTCGCTCGGCCAATCCTTGAAGCGCTCGCCGCGATAGTCGGCCTCGGTCGGCTTGTGGCGCTGGATCATGGTGCCCATGCCGCCGTCGAGGATCAGGATGCGCTCTTTCGCGGCGGCTTTCAGGGCTGCGATGCGGTCGGTGCGGTTCATGGCGAAGCCCTATGCGTTGACGGTCTGAGCGGGAGCCGCGTGCGGCTTTATGCCGAGAGTGTGGCATATCGCGTTGACGAGCGGGGCGCGATTCAGCGTGTAGAAGTGGAACTCCGTCACGCCGCCTTTTACAAGGTCCATCACCTGCTCGGCCGCGACCGCCGCCGCGACAAGCTGTGTCGTTTCCGGATCGTCGCCAAGCCCCTCGAAGCGCTCCGCGATACCGGCGGGCATGCTCGTTCCGCAGCGCGCCGCAAAGCCCGCGATCTGCTTGAAATTGTGGATCGGGATCTGCCCCGGCACGATCGGGATATCGATGCCGCGCGCGCGGACGCGGTCGAGATAGCGCCAGTAATGATCGTTGTCGAAGAAGAACTGCGTAATGGCCCGCGTGGCGCCCGCGTCCACCTTCGCCTGAAGCACGTCGAGGTCGAGATCGAAGGAGGCCGACTCCGGGTGCTTCTCGGGATAGGCCGAAACCGATACCTCGAAATCGCCGATGGTCTTCAGCCCCGCCACGAGATCGGCGCTCGATTGATAGCCGCCCGGATGCGCCGCGTAGGCCGTGCCCGCTCCCGCCGGCGGATCGCCGCGCAGCGCCACGATATGGCGCACGCCGACATCCCAATAGTCGCGCACGACGGCATCGATCGCGTCCTTCGTGGCCGCGACGCAGGTCAGATGCGCGGCGGGCTTCAGCGACGTCTCGGCGAGGATGCGCGACACGGTCGAATGCGTGCGCTCGCGCGTGGAGCCGCCCGCGCCATAGGTCACGGACACGAATTCCGGCGCGAGCGGTTCGAGCTTGCGGATCGCCTGCCAGAGAGACGCCTCCATCGCGTCGGTCTTCGGCGGGAAAAACTCGAAGCTCACCGAAATCGGCGCGTGCGCCCGTCTTTGCGTTCCTGCTTCCGTCACGAAGCCGCCCTCCACTTTTGCGCTGCCGCGCCTTTCTTCTTGCCAGACCAGATTGCCACCGTCAGCGCTTTTTCCCTGGCTCGATCGGCCCTGAGTTCGCGATAGGCGGTTTCGCCGAGCCCGCATTCCGCGAGCCAGCCCTTGATTTCGTCGACGCCGAAGCCGAGCCGCACATGGGCGTGCTCCTCGCGCAGGAATTCGAGATTATGCGGCGCGAAGTCCACCACGACGAGGTGGCCGCCGGGTTCGAGCACGCGCACGGCTTCGGCAAGAGCCGCCTTCGGCCAGGCGAGGAAGTGCAGCACCTGATGGACGACGACAGCGCCCGCGCTTCCTTCCGCGAACGGCAGATTATAGATGTCGCCCTGCCGCACGCTGCATTTCGTGGCGCTCGCGCTTTCGAGGCGCACGCGCGCCAATTTCAGCATTTCGCGGTTGGTGTCGATGCCGACGAGGCGCTCGGCGCGATCCGCCGCGAGTTCGAGGATGCGGCCCGTGCCGGTGCCGAGATCGAGCAGCAGCTCGTAAGGGCCGTTGCCGAGCGCGTCGAGGATCGCGGCTTCGACGTCCGGCTCGGGCACATGCAGCGAGCGGATGCGATCCCACTGCACGGCGTTCGCGTCGAAATAGCCTTGCGCAAGCTCGGCGCGGCGCGCGCGGATCTGATCGGCGCGTTCGGCGTCGCGGGCGAATTGCGGATCGTGCGCCGCGACCATTGCCAGCGCCGAGGCGAGGAACCCTTGCACCTGCGCATCGCCGCTCGCCCGCACGAACACGAAGCTGCCTTCCTGATAGCGCTCGATCAGCGCGGCGTCGGCGAGGAGCTTGATGTGTCGGCTCACGCGCGGCTGGCTCTGCCCGAGAAGCTGCGTCAGGTCGGTGACGTTGAACTCGCCATGCTGGAGCAGCCGCAGGATACGCAGCCGCGTCGGCTCGCCTGCCGCGCGCAGTAACCCCACGATGTCATCGAAACTGCCCATATGCTCGTTGCCGCCGCGCGTCCTTTGTGCTTTCGCCCGCTTATAAAGATATGTTTATATGCTTTCAAGGCGCAATGAGGGAAGCCGCAGCGTTATACAGCGTCGCGCGTGAACCGGATCTCTTACGCGAGCGCTGCCTGAAGACGCGCGAGGTCCGCCTCATCCTTCGGCAGCGAGAAGCGGAGCGCGTCGAGCTTGGGGAACGGGCGCGTCAGGATACCCGCGCGGGCAAGCCTGTCGAACAACGAGTGCGGCATGTCGGTGCTCGCCAGCCGGAACAGCGCCGTGCCGCCGACGATGCGAAGCCCTGCCTGCGCGAGCGCTGCTTCGAGCTTGCCGCCCATATCCGCGAGCCGCGCGCGTTGCTCGCCCGCGAAACCCGCATCCGCCAGCGCGGCCCGGCCGAACGCCACGGCCTGCGCGGAAACCGCATTCGGTCCCAGTGCCGCGCGAAACCTCTCCGCGACGGGGTGCGACGTGATCGCGAAGCCGAGCGGAATGCCGCCCGCGCCGTGGAGCGTGTTTGCGGAGCGCAGCACGACCGTCGAATCGAGGCGCGCGACGCAGGGCAACATTGAAGCGGTGTCGTCGGCATCGGCGAGCGTTTCGTCGATGACAAGCAACCCGTCGCGGCGCTTCAGGGCGGGCAGCGCGGCGGCGAGTTCGGCATGAGCCGCTATACGGCCATCGGCATGGCCCGGATTGTCCACGACGAGGATGTCGCCCTTGCCGATCGAATCGAGCGACGGAACTTCCGATGTCGAATGCCCCGCTGCCTCCCACGCGGCGCGGATGCCTGCGGACGCCGGCGCAAGAAACGCCACGCGCTTCGGCGAGCGGAAAAGCCATGGCAGAAGGCGCAAGCCTGCGTCCGCGCCCGGCAGCGGCACGATCTCGACCGAAGGCGGCACGCGGTAGAAGTTTGCAGCGAGCGCGCCAAGCGCGGCGATGGCGTCCCGGTCCATGCCTCGCGCGAACTCGTCGGCGGCAATGTCGGGTGCGGGATAAGGCCACGGCGCCGCTGTGCGCGACAGGTCGAGCCAGGGCTTCGGCGCATCTGGATAGAGCGCGCATGCGACGTCGATGCGGCCGTCGCCTTCAGCGAAGCGGGGATCGATCTTTTCGGCGGGGCGAAAAAGGAAGGCCATGGGTTGCGCACTCGGCTCACCGCTGCGCCGATCTCGGCGGCTGCGGGCTTATAATGTCTGGGCGGGCGACGAAGGCAATCGCGACGGCTCCGGTGAACGGATCGCCTGCCGCTCGCGCTTCAGCAGCGCGGACTTGCGCTCCACGCCCCAGCGATAGCCCGTCAGCGCGCCGCCCTTGCCGATAACGCGGTGACACGGGATCGCAACGGCAATCGCGTTCGATGCGCACGCCCTTGCCACGGCGCGGACGGCGGACGGGCAACCGGCCTTCGCGGCAAGTTCGCCGTAGGTCATCGTTTCGCCCGGCGGAATTTCCCGCAACAGGCGCCAGATCGCTTGCTGAAATGCCGTCCCCCCCACATCGAGCGGCAGCGTGAAGGCGCGCGCCGGTTCCTCGATGAACGCGATAACTTCCGCCACCGCGTGCGAAAATGCCGCACCCGCCGTGCGGCGGGCGTGCGGAAATCGCCGCCGGAAGTCGTCCGCCAGCGCCACGGCATCGTCGCCCGCTTCGATGGCGCAAATGCCGCGGCTCGTCGCGGCGACGAGCACGAAGCCCAGCGAACACGGCGCGACATCTAAGCGACAGGTGCCGTGCGATAGGTCAGGTGCTGCTGTGTCCGGCGCGGCAAGGGTCATGATTGCGTCCTCCCGAATGCATCGTCAGAGGATGCAACATCGTGGGGAAATTTGCATCACGGCTGTTGTTTTCGGGGCGGGTTTTTCCAGTCCGAGATCGGCTGCGGCAGGAAACGGTGGCCTTCGGACGAAAGGAAGGCCCACATCACCTGCGCTGCGGGCATGACCGCCTTTTCCTTCAGCCGCACGACGAACCATTGCCGCATCATGGGCAGCCCCGCGACGTCGAGCATCACGAGTCGCCCATCGGCGATTTCGACCGCCACAGTGTGAGCCGAGATGAATGCGATGCCGAGCCCCGCGATCACCGCCTGCTTGATCGTCTCGTTCGAGCCGATCTCCATGCCCACGATCGGATCGAAGCGCGCCTCTTCGAACAGGCGTTCCATCAGGATGCGGGTGCCGGAGCCGGGCTCGCGGATGAAGAAGGTCTCGTTCGTGAGATCGGAAATGGAGATTTCCTTGCCTGCGAGCGGGTGGGTTGCGGCCGCGACGATGATGTGCGGATGCGGGCCGAGGGTGGCGCTTTCGAGGTCGAGAGTCTCCGGCGGGCGGCCCATGATGGCGATGTCGAGTTCGAGATCGCGGAGCGCGCGGATCGTTTCCTGCCGGTTGCCGACGGCGATCCGGACCTCGACGCCCGGATGACGTTGACGGAACGCCGCGAGCGCTTTCGGCGCGAAATACTTGGCCGTGCTGACGACGCCCGCCGAGACGTGACCTCCCGCCACACCTTTCAACCGCTCCACTTCCTGGCGACACTCGGCGAGCAGGTGTTCGATCCGCTGGGCGGTTCTCAGCATGATCTGTCCTGCGTTCGTCGCGGTGGTCTTGTCGCCGATGCGTTCGAGAAGCGGCAGCCCGACCGCCTGCTCAAGCTGCTGGATTTGCACCGTGATCGCTGGCGGGGTAACGTGAAGGCTCCGCGCGGCACCGGCCATCGACCCCATTTTCGTGACGGCGGACAAAACCCGGAAATGCTTCAGCGTTACGTTTTTCACCCAAATAAGATAGACCGTTAGAAAAAGTTAATCAAAGGGAAAATAAATTAAAATTTACTTTCCTCTGCCGCCCACACATAGTCGCAAAAAGGGTGCTCAAAAAACAGTCGGTCACTCACCAGTGATGAGATAAGAATAATAACGTGTCAACGACCGACAGGGAGGAATTGCGGATGGGCGTTCATGCAAGTCTGCGTGAGCATTTGGCCGAATGGGCGGGAGACGACGCGCAGAAACGCGCTGTCGCAGAAACGGTCGAAAACCTTGCGAAAGCCGGGATCGAGATAGCGAAAATCATCGCGCTCGGGCCGCTCGCCGGCGACATGGCATCCGCGCGCGGCGAAGGCGGCGGCGGCGATACGCAGAAGGAACTTGATTTCCTCGCAAACAAGGTCGTTACCGACGCGCTGAAGGCGTCGCCGGTCGCCTGGCTCGGCTCGGAAGAGGACGAAAAGCCGGTCGAGCTGAACCCCGGCGCGCCGCTCGCGGTCAATACCGATCCGCTCGACGGTTCGTCCAACATCGACACCAACATGTCGATCGGCACCATCTTTTCAATCCTGCCCAGCAAGGAGCAGGCGGCGCTGCTTCAGCCCGGCCGCAACCAGCTTTGCGCGGGCTACATCGTCTACGGTCCGCAGACAGCCATCGTGCTGACGGTCGGACAGGGAACGCACATTTTCTGGCTCGACCCGCGCACGGGCGAATTCGTGCTCGGCAAGGCGAATGTTCAGATCCCCGTCGAGACAAAGGAATATGCGATCAACTCGTCCAATTTCCGGCATTGGGACGACAAGATGAAGTCCTATATCGTCGACTGCAAGCTCGGCAAGGACGGCCCGCGCAAGAGGGACTTCAACATGCGCTGGCTCGGCTCGCTCGTCGCCGACTGCTTCCGCATCCTGACGCGCGGCGGCATCTATCTCTATCCGGCCGACATCCGCAAGGGTTACACCAACGGGCGCCTGCGCCTTCTCTACGAGGCGAACCCCATCGGCATGCTCGTCGAACAGGCGGGCGGCGCCTGCACGCAAGGCAAGACGCGCATGCTCGATCTCGAACCGATTTCGCTGCATCAGCATGTCCCCGTGGTCTTCGGCTCGAAAAGAGAGGTCGAGGAAGTCGCCTATTACTACAATCAGCCCCCGGCGACGGGCGAACATTCCCCCCTGTTCTCGCAGCGCGGTCTTTTCCGCACCCCTCGGTAGGTCACGATCATGTCAGCGAAATATCCCATCATTTCGGTCACGGGCTCGTCGGGTGCGGGCACTTCCACCGTCAAGCACACCTTCGAGCAGATCTTCCGCCGCGAGAACATCAAGGCGGCGTTCATCGAGGGCGATGCGTTCCACCTCCATGACCGCGCTTCGATGAAAAAGGCGGTCGCCGAGGAAGAGGCGCGCGGCAACTTCCATCTGAGCCATTTCGGCCCGGATGCGAACCTCCTGAAAGAGCTTGAGAACACATTCAGCTCCTACGGCAAGACGGGGACCGGCAAGACCCGCCATTACGTCCATGACGAGGCCGAGGCGCAGAAATACGGCGCGCCCGCAGGCACGTTCACAGACTGGAAGGACCTGCCCGAGGGCGCGGACATCCTCTTCTATGAGGGGTTGCACGGCGCGGTGATCCTCAAGGATCGCGGCATCGACATCGCCAGTCACGCGGATCTCAAGATCGGCGTCGTGCCGGTGATCAATCTGGAGTGGATCCAGAAGATGCACCGCGATGCCAAGGTGCGCGGCTATTCTCCCGAAGACGTGACGAAGACGATCCTTCGCCGCATGCCGGACTATGTGCACTACATCACGCCGCAATTCTCGGAAACGGACATCAATTTCCAGCGCGTGCCGACGGTCGACACGTCGAATCCGTTCGTGGCCCGCTGGATCCCGACGCCGGACGAATCGCTCGTCGTGATCCGCTTCAAGGATCCGCGCGGGATTGACTTCGCCTATCTCAAGACGATGATCCAGGACAGTTTCATGAGCCGGGCGAATTCCATCGTCATTCCGGGTGGCAAGCTCGACCTCGCGATGCAGCTTATCCTTACGCCGATGATCCATCGGCTCGTCGATCTCAAGCGGCGCTCGTCCTGAGCGCTCCGAACGCCGCGAACAGAAGAAAGACCAAAATGACAACTTCCGTTTCCACTCCGTCGCAACGCGACCTCGCAAACGCCATCCGCGCGCTGTCCATGGACGCGGTTGAGGCAGCCAATTCCGGCCATCCCGGCATGCCGATGGGCATGGCGGACGTCGCCGCCGTCCTGTTCACGAAGTTCATGAAGTTCGACGCGAGCGCGCCCACATGGCCCGACCGCGACCGCTTCGTGCTGTCGGCGGGCCACGGCTCGATGCTTCTTTATTCTCTCCTCTATCTCACCGGTTCGCCGGATGTGACGATCGAGGAAGTGAAGAAGTTCCGTCAGCTGCACTCGAAGACGCCGGGGCACCCGGAATACGGCCACACCCAGGGCGTCGAGACGACGACCGGTCCGCTCGGCCAGGGCATCAGCACCGCCGTCGGCATGGCCATCGCGGAGCGGCTGCTGGCCGCGCGCTTCGGCGACAAGGTTGTGGATCACCACACCTATGCCATCGTGGGCGACGGCTGTCTGATGGAGGGCATCAGCCATGAGGCCATCGACCTCGCGGGCCATCTGAAGCTCAACAAGCTGGTCGTTCTCTGGGACGACAACTCGATTTCCATCGACGGCTCGACGAGCCTCTCCACCTCCACCGATCAGGTGAAGCGCTTCGAGGCGGCGGGCTGGAACGCGGTTCGCGTCGACGGCCATAACGCCGAAGAGGTGGAAGCCGCCATCGCCAAGGCGAAGACGAGCGACAAGCCGACGCTCATCGCGTGCAAGACCATCATCGGGTACGGCGCTCCGAACAAGCAGGGCTCCGAGAAGACGCACGGCGCGCCGCTCGGCAAGGACGAGATCGCAGCCGCGCGCGAATTCCTCGGCTGGCCCTATGCGCCGTTCGAGGTGCCGGATCCGATCCTGTCGACGTGGCGCGCCGCAGGCAGCCGCGGCAAGGCCGAATACGCGGCGTGGCATGAGCGCCTGTCGCAGCTTTCCGCGGACGAGCGCGCCCATTTCGAGCGGATGATCGCGGGCGACCTGCCTTCGGGCGTGCAAGAAGCGCTTCAGGCGTTCATCGCGAAGAACGTGGCGGAGAAGCCGAAGCTCGCGACGCGCAAATCGTCCGAGATGGCGCTTCAGGTCATCAACGACGCCACCGACATGACCATCGGCGGCTCGGCGGACCTCACGCACTCGAACTACACCATCACCAAGGGCATGAAGTCGATCACGCCCGACGACTTCACCGGCCGCTACCTCCATTACGGCATCCGCGAGCACATCATGGGCGCGGCCATGAACGGCATCGCGCTCCATGGCGGCTTCGTGCCCTATGGCGGCACGTTCCTCGTGTTTTCGGACTATATGCGCGGCTCGATCCGGCTTTCCGCGCTGATGGGCCTTCGCGTCCTTTACGTGCTGACGCACGACTCCATCGGCGTCGGCGAAGACGGCCCGACGCATCAGCCGATCGAACACCTCGCGAGCCTCCGCGCGACGCCGAACGTCAACGTCTTCCGTCCGGCTGACGTGGTCGAGACGGCGGAAGCCTATGAGATCGCGCTCGCCTCGAAGCACACGCCGTCGGTGCTGGCCCTGTCGCGCCAGAATCTCCCCACCGTTCGCACGGAAGCCTCAAGCGAAAATCTCACCGCAAAGGGTGCTTATGTGCTGCGCGGCGACGCCGAGGCTCCGCGCGACATCACGCTGATCGCCACGGGATCGGAAATCGAACTCGCGGTTTCCGCAGCCGAGCAGCTTGCCGCCGAGGGCGTGAAGGCGGTCGTCGTGTCGATGCCGTGTTTCGAACTGTTCGAGGCGCAGCCGGAAGCCTACCGCGCGGCTGTGCTCGGCACCGCGCCGCGCATCGCCATCGAGGCGGCGGGCCGCTTCGGCTGGGACCGCTGGATCGGCGAAAAGGGCGCGTTCATCGGCATGAACGGCTTCGGCGCGTCAGGCCCCGCACCGCAGGTCTACAAGGAATTCGACATCACGGCGGAAGTCGTCGTCGCCGCCGCGAAGAAACTGATCGGTTGAGGCGTGGCCGGGAACTCCCGGCCACCAATAAACAAAGTTCAAATTAGAAGGAAGGTAACCCCATGAATGACAAATCTGAAACAGTCACGGGTAAGGACCGCTACAAAGCGGGCGTAATGTCCTACAAGAAGATGGGGTATTGGGAGCCCGACTATCAGCCGAAAGAGACCGACCTCATCGCGCTCTTCCGGGTTACGCCGCAAGATGGCGTCGACCCGATCGAGGCGTCGGCTGCCGTGGCTGGCGAAAGCTCCACCGCCACGTGGACCGTGGTGTGGACCGACCGTCTCACCGCCTCGGAGAAATACCGCGCGAAGTGCTACCGCGTCGATCCGGTGCCGAATTCGCCCGGCTCCTACTTCGCCTACATCGCCTACGACCTCGACCTTTTCGAGGGCGGCTCCATCTCGAACCTCACGGCGTCGATTATCGGCAACGTGTTCGGCTTCAAGCCGCTCAAGGCGCTGCGCCTCGAAGACATGCGGCTGCCCGTCGCCTATGTGAAGACGTTCGACGGCCCGCCGGCCGGTATCGTCGTGGAGCGCGAGCGCCTCGACAAGTTCGGCCGCCCGCTGCTGGGTGCGACCGTGAAGCCGAAGCTCGGCCTTTCGGGCCGGAACTACGGCCGCGTGGTCTATGAAGCGCTCAAGGGCGGCCTCGACTTCACGAAGGACGACGAGAACATCAACTCGCAGCCCTTCATGCACTGGCGCGAACGCTTCCTCTACTGCATGGAAGCCGTGAACAAGGCGCAGGCCGAAACGGGCGAAGTTAAGGGCACGTACCTCAACATCACCGCCGGCACGATGGAAGAGATGTACAAGCGCGCCGAATTCGCGAAGGAACTCGGCTCCTGCATCGTGATGATCGACCTCGTGATCGGCTATGTGGCGATCCAGTCGATCTCGAAATGGGCGCGCGACAACAACATGCTGCTTCACCTGCATCGCGCGGGGCACTCGACCTACACGCGCCAGAAGAGCCACGGCGTTTCCTTCCGCGTCATCTCGAAGTGGATGCGCCTTGCGGGCGTGGACCACATCCACGCGGGCACCGTCGTCGGCAAGCTGGAAGGCGATCCGCTGACCACTGCCGGTTATTACGACATCTTGCGCGAAGACTTCGTGCCGAAGAACCTTGAGCACGGCGTGTTCTTCGATCAGCCCTGGGCTTCGCTCGGCAAGGTCATGCCGGTGGCGTCCGGCGGTATCCACGCGGGCCAGATGCACCAGCTCATCCACTATCTGGGCGAGGACGTGGTGCTTCAGTTCGGCGGCGGCACGATCGGCCATCCCTACGGTATCCAGGCCGGCGCGACCGCGAACCGCGTTGCGCTCGAAGCGATGATCTTCGCGCGCAATGAAGGCCGCGACTATCTCGCCGAAGGCCCGGAGATCCTGAAGGACGCCGCGAAGACCTGCACACCGCTGAGGCAGGCGCTCGATACGTGGGGCGAGGTGACGTTCGATTACACCTCCACGGATACGCCGGACTTCGTGCCGACGCCGACCGCTTCCTGAGCCAGCGAGTACCATGGCCGGGGTCGCCCGGCCATCCTTTGAATTTCATTCAGGCCTCCGCACGCGGAGAGCAGAATACCGAGGAAACCCAATGCGCATCACCCAAGGACAGTTTTCGTTCCTGCCGGATCTGACGGACGAACAGATCGCGAAGCAGGTGCAGTACGCCATCGAGAACAACTGGGCCGTGAACATCGAGTTCACCGACGACCCGCATCCCCGCAACACCTATTGGGAGATGTGGGGCCTGCCGATGTTCGACATCAAGGACGCGGCTGCGGTCATGACCGAGCTTCAGTCCTGCCGCAAGGTCTATGGCGACCGCTACATTCGTATCTCCGCTTCCGATGCATCGCACGGCTGGGAATCGCTCCGCATGTCGTTCATCGTGAACCGCCCCGCGGAAGAGCCCGGCTTCGACCTCGAACGGCAGGAAGTCGACGGCCGCAATATCCGCTACACCACGCGGTCCTATGCCACGAACAAGCCTTCGGGCCAGCGCTACTCGTCATAAGCCGCGCGGATTGCGGAATCGAAAGCCGACATGGCCGGAAAAATCGGCCATGTCGTTCCCTTGCGGATTGAAACGCGGCCTTCGTTACCATTCTTGACGGATGGGCGGAATGGCAACATTCGCTTGTGCGGGCGTGTCGGCCCATGGAGGAAGACGTGAGCGTGACGGCGGAACAGAATGAAGCGGCGGCGGCGAACGAAACCATCGACCTGCGCCGCGATTATGAGGAATCGGGCGTCGGCGAGGTGCTCGACCAGCTCGACCGCGAACTGATCGGCCTCAACCCGGTCAAGACGCGCCTGCGCGAGATCGCGGCGCTGCTTCTCGTGGAGCGGGCGCGCAAGCGTCTCGGCCTCGTCAACGAAGCACCGACGCTGCATATGAGCTTCACCGGCAATCCCGGCACCGGCAAGACGACTGTCGCGATGCGCATGGCGAACATCCTGCACCGCCTCGGCTATGTGCGGCGCGGCCAACTCGTTTCCGTGACGCGCGACGACCTCGTCGGCCAGTATATCGGGCACACCGCGCCGAAGACGAAGGAAGTGCTCAAGAAGGCGATGGGCGGCGTGCTTTTCATCGACGAGGCGTATTACCTCTATCGCCCGGAAAACGAGCGCGATTACGGGCAGGAATCCATCGAAATCCTGCTCCAGGTGATGGAGAACCAGCGCGAAGACCTCGTCGTGATCCTCGCGGGCTACTCCGACCGGATGGACAAGTTCTTCACGGCGAACCCCGGCTTCCGCAGCCGTATCGCGCATCACATCGACTTTCCGGACTATTCCGACGGCGAGTTGCTTCAGATCGCGGACAAGATGCTGGAGCATCAGAATTATTATCTCTCGCCGGAGGCGACGGTTGCGCTCGCCGACTATATAGAGAAGCGCCGCCAGCAGCCGCACTTCTCGAACGCGCGCTCGATCCGCAACGCGCTGGACCGCGCGCGGCTTCGGCAGGCGAACCGGCTGTTCGCGCACACGGGCGGGGCGTTGACGGCTAACCAGCTTTCGGAAATAACGGCAGAAGACATCCTTGCAAGCCGCGTGTTCAAGGTCGCGGCCGAAAGCCAGAACCAATAACGAAACCACAGGATACGCCCATGTCCTCGCTTCCGCTCATCGCGCCGTCCATCCTTTCCGCAGACTTCGCCCGCTTCGGGGAGGAAGTCCGCGCCATCGACGAAGCGGGCGCCGATTGGGTGCATGTGGACGTGATGGACGGCCATTTTGTGCCGAACATCACGTTTGGCCCGCGCCTTGTGGAATGCATTCGCCCGTGGACGAAGAAGCCGCTCGACGTGCATCTGATGATCGCGCCGTGCGATCCGTATCTCGAAGCCTTCGCGAAGGCTGGCTCCGACATCATCACCGTGCACGCGGAAGCCGGGCCGCATCTCGACCGCTCGCTTCAGGTGATCCGTGGGCTCGGCAAGAAGGCGGGCGTGTCGCTCAACCCTTCGACGCCGGAAAGCGTCATCGAATATGTGCTCGACAAGATCGACCTCGTTTTGGTTATGAGCGTCAACCCCGGCTTCGGCGGACAGGCGTTCCTCCCGTCGCAGGTGGAGAAGGTGCGCCGGATCGCGGCGATGATCCAGGGGCGCCCCATCGCGCTCGAGGTGGACGGCGGCGTGACACCCGAAACCGCGCCCCTTCTTGCTCAGGCGGGCGCAACCGCGCTCGTGGCCGGCTCGGCCGTGTTCAAAGGCGGCGAGTACGCGAAGAATATCGCGGCGATCCGCGATGCGTGCCTGCTGACGGCGTGACCCGAAGGACGGCGCTGGAACCCCTGATCCACGCGTCCTTCCTGCACTCGCGGCTTCTCGGCAGCCCGCCGACGACGGTGTGGTGACGACGTTCGCTTGCACCACATAACGACCGCCTTGCGCTGGGTCACGGTCACGCCGCCAACACTATGTGAGGGCAAGGACGAAGCGCGCTATCGCGAGATCATTGGCCGCCTCTGGTTCCACCGTTAAATGATTGTGGCGGCACCATCGCCGGGGACACATACCGACGATGCCGTGTCGCCGTTCGAACGGATATACAGTCTCTAACGCATTTCGTTGATCTAATTGACTTTCAGGTAGATGGAAGAGGGAAAGTGGCCGTCTGATATACTCAGCCCTTCGTCACGTTTTTGCGGACTATAGAGCTTTATGATTGCTTTCAACTCATCCGATGCCGCGTAATGCAACATCGAGAGCGAGGCAAGGATGGAGAAGCGCTCATTAAATGCCAGAAATGCGTGCAGAAGCACGGATTCGTGCCAGAAAAATAGATCTCCATTCAGAATATTTCCCGCATAATCGTATGGGAACATGACGTCGTGGAAGTGGACGAAAGCTCCCTCCGGAAGACGCGGAAGCATTTCGAGAACAATCCGGCTCACTTCTCCTGCTGGACCCAATGTGTGAGTAGAGTCTACAAAGAAAAGGTCGTTTTTCCTCAAGAAGGCGAGGAAGCCAAGATCCAGCGTTTCAACCGGAACCGGCTTCAGCGTGATGCCGCCTTCCGCTGCGGCGGACGTCAAGAACTTGTTCGGATAAGGTTCAATGCAAATGATGTCAGGCTTGTATCCTGCGAAGGCTGCCGCTGCGAGGCAGACCGCCGTCGAAACGCCGCAGCCGATCTGGATTATCCTTGCAGGCTGATGCGTGCATATAAACGCGTAAAGAAACAGTGCTTCGATCTCGCCGAATCCCGGCTCGCCGTTCCTTTCGCACGCGTGCTTGTAGATTGCGCCAGCGCTCAGTTGCTCTCTAAGTTGAGACGGGATCGTTTCCCGAACGAAGGAGAGTTGAGTGTCGATCTCCTTTCCTCGCACACCGATCATCGAGAAGGGCTTCTTCCAATGATCGGCGCGCCGCAGCTTGGAAATATGTGGGATCTCGGAATAAAAATGCCGGGGAAGAACATCGAAGCCGAGGTTCTGTCCCGCGCGGAAAACCGTTGAGAAGGCTGATTTGAGTAAGTTCCTGGACGAGCGCATTCGGACCACCTTCATTTTCAATTAAAATGAAAAGAACCTACCTCAGGACGCGCATGACTGGCAAACCGTTCCGTATTGCCGCCCGGCGTTATCCGCATCTTCTTGACATCGCGGCGCGGCGCGGCTTGCGCCCGTCAGCGGCGGAATCGTTCGCGCTATGCAAAAAAGACGGCCGCGAACCGCACGGTCCGCCGCCGAAGTTCGAGCGCTTCAGGAGCGAAAGCCACGCACAACCGCAAGCGGTGCACATTTCTCCGCTAGGAACCGAGCGCAAACTGCGGTAAGTGTGGGCTCGCGCACAAAAAAATGACGCAAATGATGAGCCGGGGGAAGGGCCTCCGGCTTGAGCTGTTGGAAAAGAATAAAGATGTTCGATATCTTCCGCGAAGAAGTGGAATGGGGTGGCCGCAAGCTGACGCTCGAAACGGGGCGCATTGCACGGCAGGCCGATGGCGCGGTGCTCGCGCATTATGGCGAGACGAGCGTGCTCGCAACCGTGGTCGGCGAACGTGACGCGGACCCCTCGAAGGATTTCTTCCCTCTCACGGTCAATTATCAGGAAAAGGCATACGCTGCCGGCAAGATCCCCGGCGGCTACTTCAAGCGCGAAGGTCGCCCGACCGAACGCGAGACGCTCATCTGCCGCCTCATCGACCGGCCGATTCGTCCGCTTTTCGCGCACGGCTTCAAGAACGAGACGCAGGTCATCGTGACCGTGCTCAGCCATGACATGGAGAACGATCCCGATATCGTAGCCATGGTTGCTGTCTCGGCGGCGCTGACGATTTCCGGCCTCCCCTTCCTCGGCCCGATCGCCGCTTCCCGCGTCGGCTATTCCAAGGGCGAGTATATCCTCAACCCGACCTCCGACCAGATCAAGGCGAGCGATCTCGACCTCGTGGTTGCGGGAACGGTCGACGCCGTGTTGATGGTTGAATCGGAAGCGAAGGAACTGTCCGAAGACATCATGCTTGGCGCGGTCGTGTTCGGCCAGCAGGGCTACAAGCCGGTCATCGATGCCATTATCGGTCTGGCGGAACAGGCCGCGAAAGAGCCGTGGAACGTTCCCGACGCGAAGAACGAGTTTGAATCCAAGGTTAAGAAGCTTGTCGAGAAGGATCTGAAGAAGGCCTTCCAGATTGCCGGCAAGCAGGAACGTCAGGCCAAGGTCGCCGAAGCGAAGGCCAAGGCCGTCGCCGAATTCGTCACCGCCGAATCGACCGCCGGCGAAAAGAACAAGGTCGCCGAAGCCTTCAAGGAAATCGAGAAGCACGTCGTTCGCACGAACATTCTCAAGACCGGCAAGCGCATCGACGGCCGCGACCTCAGGACCGTTCGCCCGATCCTTTCGCAGGTCGGCGTGATTCCCCGCACCCACGGCTCGGCGCTGTTCACGCGCGGCGAGACGCAGGCGCTGGTCGTCGCAACGCTCGGCACCGGCGAGGACGAGCAGTGGATCGACTCGCTGGAAGGCACCTACAAGGAGTCCTTCCTGCTGCATTACAACTTCCCGCCCTACTCGGTCGGCGAGACGGGCCGCGTCGGTTCACCCGGTCGCCGCGAAATCGGCCACGGCAAGCTCGCCTGGCGCGCTGTTCACCCGATGATGCCGGAAAGCGACAAGTTCCCCTACACGGTGCGCGTCGTCTCCGAGATCACCGAGTCGAACGGTTCGTCCTCCATGGCGAGCGTGTGCGGCGCCTCTCTGTCGCTGATGGATGCGGGCGTGCCGATCAAGGCGCCGGTCGCGGGCATCGCGATGGGCCTCATCAAGGAAGCCGACGGCGTGGCCGTTCTCTCCGACATCATCGGCGACGAAGACCACCTCGGCGACATGGACTTCAAGGTGGCCGGTTCCGCGAATGGCGTGACCGCGCTCCAGATGGACATCAAGATCACGGGCATAACGACCGAGATCATGAAGACCGCGCTGGAGCAGGCCTATGAAGGCCGCCTGCACATCCTCAACGAAATGTCGAAGGCGCTCGGCAGCGCGCGCGGCGAGCTTGGCGAATTCGCGCCGCGCATCGAGACGATCACCATCCCGACCGACAAGATCCGCGAAGTGATCGGCTCGGGCGGCTCGGTCATCCGCTCCATCGTGGAGGAATCCGGCGCGAAGATCGACATCTCCGACGACGGCACGGTGAAGGTCGCCGCCGCGAACCTCAGCTCGATCCAGGACGCGATCAACCGCATCAAGTCCATCGCGTCCGAGCCGGAAGTCGGCGTGATCTACAAGGGCAAGGTCGTGAAGATCGTGGAATTCGGCGCGTTCGTGAACTTCTTCGGTTCGCGCGACGGCCTCGTGCACATCTCGCAGATGGCCGAACGCCGCCTGAAGCACGCGTCCGAAGTCGTCAAGGACGGACAGGAAGTCTTCGTGAAGTGCCTCGGCTTCGACGAGCGCGGCAAGGTCCGCCTCACGATGAAGGGCATCGACCAGACCAACGGCAAGGAAGTCGCCGCCGCCGCTGCGGATGAGCAGCCCGCAGGCTGAGGCTGAACGACATACGAATGCGAAAAGCCCCGGCATTGCCGGGGCTTTTTTGTTTGCCACGCCATCGATTCAATTTTAACTTATGGACTTGAACGTAGCTATTGATCGAGTAACGGAGTTCGTCCGTGTCTGACCGTTCTTTCGACCATGATATTCGGTATTATTTCGACACAGCGGCATTTCTTGTTAAATCCGCGGAAGCCATCGACCGAGAACTTGCGGAGAAGACCGGCAAGAACTTTAATATCTTCGATGCACTCGAACTAAGTTATGAGAATCATATCTCGCGCATACTTCGCAACTTGCTCGATCCAAAGGGCAGTCACGGCCAAGGCACACGCTTTCTCGAAGCGTTTCTTGAGCAATGCAAAGAGCAAGCCCCGGCGATCAGGGGTTGGGCGGGCGATCTATCGGACGTGTCTGTTATTCCTGAATTCAGGACGCTGGCGGAGCGCAGGATCGACCTCGTGGTTAAACTGCCCCCCGACCGATACATCGGGATCGAAAACAAGCCATTTGCATCCGAGGGCAGTGAGCAACTCGACGCCTATGCAGAACACCTTGAGAAAGAAAGCAGAAGTGTGCGTGAGGCCATGGGCGGCGGCACGGGAATCAACTTCTATCTCATTTATCTCTGCGGCCATGCCGGATTGCCTTCGTCGTTGAAGCGCTACGCTTGGTTGAGAGACGAGCACCATTTCGTCGACATGCGTTACAATAGGCGCGATGACGCGCCTTCGCTAAAATCATGGGCAAACCGCTGCGCGCAAATCGCGGAGGCCGACAAGCTGCGGATATTCATGCGCGACTTTTCTCATTGGCTGGCAGCGAAATTCAATGAGTTCTCCGAAGGAGATTGCGCAAATGTATGACGCGGAAAAGCTGGCGCTTGAGGAGTATATTTTAGGCTCTATTGAGAACCGCAATGATCGCGCGCTGAAGATCGCACTCCTGACCCGAGACGTCATGCCGACAGTTGCTAACCAAATAGTTCACAAGTTCTTGCGAACCCTCGACCACGTATTAGGCGAAAAATACAATATGCCTCCTGCAACGGAAATGCCGTCCGCCAACATAGAAAAATGGGGACTGATTGGCTGGCGAAGCAGCCAATGGGGAAAAGGATGGATCGTTGGACTCGAATTCAAACCCGAACTGAGCTATGTGGAGTGGGGCTTCAAAGCACCTAATGTCCGAGCAAAAGATGTGTCGTCGGATTCGTTCGATTTTATTGACGACAAACTTAGATCAGCCATCCAAATCCGCCTTCGTGAGATACCCAGCAGAGGCAGGATACTCGGAGAAAGTGACAAGTGGCCGCTGTACTTTGGTACTCGCGAACTGCAGAAGTCGGATGATACGAGCCGCTTGCTAAAGGTCGCCGGCTTTGAGCAGCACGAGGGGATGCCGCTGGTCGATTGGTTCGCGGACGAGATGGCATTGGTATATCGAACTGTCGATGAGGTCATTTCCGCAAGGGCCTCATAAACCTCCTGCCTCCTAAACCGGCAGTGGAACCCCCGTCGCCTTGAACGCCGCCTCCTGCCGCGCGCCGACTTCGTCGCGGCGGAAATCCTCGATCACCTCATTGAACGCGCGATAGAAATTCATTTCCGTTTGCAGGTGCAGGAACACCGCGCCAAGCCCGATCGCGGCGCGGTCCATGAACACGAACTCGCGCGGCACCTTCACCGGCCCCTTCTCGCGCAAGCCCTGATGCACGCGGAACACCTCGCGGCGGCCATATTCGTTCGGCGCGACGCCCTCGGCCACCGAGCGCACGCGGTCGTCGAGCAGCGGCCCGTAGATGAAGCCCGCCCAGATGTTCAGGATGTCGATGAGTTCGTTCGACAGCCCCTTGAAGCCCCACGTCTCGTAGGCATGCACGATCAGCGCGCGGTCGTTCGTGCGCAGGCCGTTGTACAGGTCGATCACGCCGCCGACGAATTTCGGCTTGAAGGTGCGGATGCAGCCATAGTCGAGCAGGTTGATGCCCGCCGCGCGGCCGTCGCCGTCCTCGAAAATCGTGTAATTGCCGAGATGCGGGTCGCCGTGGATCACCGCGTAATGGCTGAACGGATACCACCAGGCGCGGAAAAGCGCGCGCGCGATGGTGTTGCGCTCTTCGAGTGGGCGCGTCTTGTAGTCGAGGAGCTTCCGCCCGTCGAGCCACGTCATGGTCAGCAGCCGCTTCGTCGACAGGTCCGGCAGAAGCTCGGGCACGCGGATCGTCTTGTCGCCCGCGAAGAAATGCGCGTAAAGCGCCATGTGCCGCGCTTCGAGCGTGTAGTCGAGTTCCTCGCGCAGCCGCGCGCCGATCTCGCCGACCATTTCGGATGGGTCGATGGCCGGGTCCATGCGCTTGTAAAGGTTCATCACGATCTGAAGCTGGTTCAGATCGGCTTCCACGGCGGACTGCATCTCGGGATATTGGAGCTTCGCCGCGAGTGCGCGGCCGTCGAGCGCGCGTGCCTTGTGCACCTGCCCGAGCGAGGCGGCGGCGGCGGCTTCGTGGCCGAAATCGGCAAATTTCGCCTGCCAGTCGGGGCCGAGTTCCGCGCTCATGCGGCGGCGGACGAACGGCCAGCCCATCGCGGGCGCCTGATTCTGGAGCTGCGCGAGTTCGGCGGCGTATTCCGGCGGGATTGCGTCGGGGATGGTGGAAATGAGCTGCGCCACCTTCATCAGCGGACCCTTGAGGCCGCCCAGCGCCGCCGCGAGCGATTGCGCGTTCTTCTGCCGATCCGCGCCGCCCATGAGATAGGCCGCGCCCAGCCGCGCCGCCACGCCGCCGACATTCGTGCCCACGCGCGCGTAACGCTGCACGCGCTGCGAGAGGCGGTTGCCCTCGCGGTCCTCGTCCGGCAGCGCCGTGTCGAGCTTCGGCAGCGCCGTGGCCTCTGTCGGAGTGTCGGGCTTGTCCTGCATCGCCGCTTCGGTTCCTTTTCGCCTTCAAGTGCACCCAGAAGGCAGATAAGGCGGCTTGGCGAAAAGACCAGAGCCGCCTTTCGTTCGGAAGGGCGATGCCGCGTTTAGATGTGCGCGCCGTCCTCCAGCGTCTCAAGCTCGGAGATCATGTCCTCGATCACCGAAAGCCCCATCGACCAGAAGCCGGGGTCCGTCGCGTCGAGGCCGAACGGCGCGAGAAGCTCGGTGTGGTGCTTCGTGCCGCCCGCGCGCAGCATGTCGAGATAACGCCCCTCGAAGCCTTCCGGCGCGCGCTCGTAGGCGGCGTAGAGCGAGTTCACAAGACAATCGCCGAACGCGTAGGCGTAGACGTAGAACGGCGAATGCACGAAGTGCGAGACATACGTCCAATAGGTGTCGTAGCCCTCGTTCATGATGATCGCGGGGCCAAGGCTCTCGGTCTGCACCTGAAGCCAGAACGCGCCGAGTTGATCGGAGGTGAGTTCGCCCTGCCGCCTCGCCTCATGCACGAGCCGCTCGAACTGGTAGAACGCGATCTGGCGCACGACGGTATTGATCTTGTCTTCCACCTTTTGAGCGAGCAGCGCGCGCTTTTCGCGCGGGTTCTCCGTCTGGTTCAGCAGCGCCTTGAAGGTCAGCATCTCGCCGAACACGCTGGCCGTCTCCGCGAGCGTCAGCGGCGTGTAAGCCATGAGCGCGCCCTGCGCATTCGCCAGCACCTGATGCACGCCATGACCAAGCTCATGCGCGAGCGTCATCACATCGCGCGGTTTGCCGAGGTAGTTCATCATGATGTACGGATGCGCGGAAGGCACCGTCGGATGCGAGAACGCGCCGGGCGACTTGCCGTCGCGGACGGGCGCATCGATCCAGTTCTTCTTGAAGAAGCCGTCGGCCACCTCGGCCATCTTCGGCGAGAAGCGGTGATAGGCGGCAATCACGGTCGCATGCGCGTCCTTCCAGGCGATGACCGGCTCCGGGTCGCGGCTGATGGGCGCGTTGCGGTCCCAGTAATTCAGCGTATCCACGCCGAGCCACTTCGCCTTCAGCGCGTAATAGCGATGCGACAGGCGCGGATAGCTCGCGCGCACGGCCTCGACGAGCGCATCCACCACTTCCGGCTCGACGCGGTTCGCAAGGTGGCGCGAGGACGCGACGTCCGGGAAGCCGCGCCAGCGGTCGGAAATTTCCTTGTCCTTCGCGAGCGTGTTCATGACGAGCGTGAACAGCCGCACATTCTCCTTCAGCACCTTGCCGATGGATTGCGCGGCGGCGGCGCGACGCTCGGGGTTTGCGTCGGAGAGCAGATTCAGCGCGGGTTCGAGCGTCAGCGTTTCGCCATCGACGTCGAAACGGAGCGCCGTCAGCGTCTCGTTGAACAGACGGCTCCAGGCGGCGGGGCCGGTCATCGCCTTTTCGTGGAACAGCCGCTCGATGTCGTCGGCAAGCTGGTAGGGCCGCTCCCTGCGCAGGTCCGTGAGCCAGGGGCGATAATGGCCGAGCTTCTCGTTTTCGAGCGCAGCGTCCATCACCGAATCGTCGATGCGGTTCAGCTCCAGCTCGAAGAACAGAAGCTCCGTGCCGATGAATGTGAGCCTGTCGCGCACGTCGCCGAAGAGCTTGGCGCGTGCGGCGTCGCCCGTATCGGTGACGTAATTCAGGTAGGAATACGAGCCGATGCGGCCCATGATGTCGGAAAGGCCTTCATAAGCGGCAAGCGCGCCCGCGAGCGCGGCCGGATCGCTCTCCGCGAGATCGGCAAGCTTCCCCGCGTAAGCGGCCTTGAACTCTGCGGCGCGGGCCTTCGCGGCCTCGATATCGGATGCGAGTTGCCCCTCGCTCGGATAGAGGTCGCCGAGGTTCCAGCCGGGGATTTCCTCAGGCGTTTGCGGCGGGACTTCAAGAAATCCGCGATCCGCCTCAAGAGCGCCTACCGGCCCGATATCCATCGCCCGCAAAGTCGAAAACATGCGCCGTCCTTTTCGTGACCCTTTTCCCCTTTCATTTGGCCATTTGAGCGGGCGGGTCAACCGTCATCGGCGCTTTCGTGACCGAAAACGGATCGCGGCGGCGACGCCGTTCGCCGGCTTCTGATGAAAACCTGCGCGACCCTCAGTGCGGAGCCGGCTCGGCGGCGCGCGCGCGGCTCCTCTTCGGCGTTTCCGCCTTGGCGCTTCGCGACGCAGCCGGTTTCGGTCCCGACGCGGCGGCAGCCTTCGACGCCTTCGCATCGGCCTTCGCGGCGGCTGCGTCGGCTTTCGCCTCGGCCTGCTGCTTCTGTGCGGCCGCCTCTTCCGCTTCTTTCGCCAGTCTCAACGCACGAAGCTTTGCCATTTTTTCAGCGCGAAGCCGGGCGGCAGCCTCGATATCGTGTCTGACGGCCTGATCGCGCCTTTGAAGGGCTGCGAAGCGGTCGGCAGCTTTCGTTTTTGTGGATGCGGCCATGTGGATATCCTTGTTCTTTATCTTGCAGCATAAGGGACATGGGTCGGCGTGATCGCGGTTCGACCGCTCGTGTTATGCGAGGCTCGCGCGCACAGACGCTTCGGCTCACGCCTCAGGCCGACTCGCGGGGGTCAACCGCAAGAGCGGCTGCCGCTTCTTAACGATTACCATGATCTGGTGTCTCGATTCCCTATTCGCAAGCGGGGAAGGTCGTGTAAATGCGTAGATGCACTTCTCCCGCCTATCGAGTTTGCGGACCGGCTAAAGGAACAAGGAACGCCCATTCATGTTTTTCCGATACCTTTCACTACAGGTTAACTAGTTTTATTTCACCACAAGAGGCGCCGAAGACTGTAGACTGCTTGGCAGTTACGAATGCGCGGCGCTGGCGGCTCTTCAAAGCCCAATGTCTATTTCAAGTACCCTGTAAAATCTGGACGACACGGTCCGAATCGGTGCGTGCGAAGCGCGCCGCTCGCCTTAAACCGGCAAGTTGACTTTCCTCTCAAAACGCCGGATATAAGCCCCTTAGCGTTTGATACGTGACATCCGCGCGACCTAAGGCCCCCTCTCATTCGAGAAACCAAGTCCGCCAACCTTGACATTCAGGTGACGCGGCGCCGATCGGTGCGCTTACAACGATAGGGAAACCATGGTCTACGCCGTTATTCGCACGGGCGGTAAGCAATACAAGGTTGCGCCGCAGGACGTGCTTCAGATCGAGAAAATCGAAGGCGCCGCCGGCGATTCGGTGAACTTCGCGGAAGTGCTGGCGCTCGGCGGCGGTGAAGGCGAGCCGAAGTTCGGCGTGCCGCTCGTCAATGGCGCGGCGGTCTCCGCCGAGATCGTCGAGCAGGGCAAGGGCCCGAAGATCATCATCTTCAAGAAGCGCCGCCGTCAGAATTCGCGCCGCCGCAACGGCCATCGTCAGTTCCTGACGACCGTGCGCATCGTCGACATCCTGACGGACGGCAAGGCCGCTCCCGTCAAGGCCGCCGAAGCCGCGCCCGCGGAAGAAGCTCCGAAGAAGGCCGCGAAGGCGAAAGCCGCTCCGGCTGAAGGCGGCGAGGAGGCTCCGAAGAAGCCCCGCGCCAAGAAAACGGACAAGGCCGAGTAGTCGCGGCGAAAGATATAGAGGCACAGGACAATGGCACACAAAAAAGCAGGCGGTTCATCCCGTAACGGCCGCGACTCCGAAGGCCGCCGCCTCGGCGTCAAGAAGTTCGGCGGCGAAAAGGTCATCTCGGGCAACATCATCCTTCGTCAGCGCGGGACCGAGTGGCATCCGGGCGACGGCGTCGGCCTCGGCAAGGACCACACGATCTTCGCGATCCGCGAGGGCTTCGTCGAGTTCAAGGCCAAGCGCAACGGCCGGACCTTCGTCTCCGTGGTCGACGCGGGCGAGTAAGGAAGCGCGCGGCGCGGATCGCGGCGAAAGCCGCGGTGCCGCCGCAGCCGCGCCCTGAACGCGGCCTTGGCCGAGAGGCGCGCAATGTTCGCAGCGTAATTGCTGCGCTACGATAGAGACCTGGCGCCGCCGTGGCGCTTCCCGCTCCGGCGAGCATGCCGCATTTGAGGGCGGGAGACATGAGCAATCGGTTACAGTTGGTCCGGACAGCGGGCGAACTGCGCAAGGCCGTTCACGGCTGGCGCAAGCGCGGCGAGAAGGTCGCGCTCGTGCCCACCATGGGGGCGCTCCACGATGGTCACCTGTCGCTGATCAAGCTCGCCAAAAAGCACGCGGACCGTGTTGTGGTCTCCGTCTTCGTCAATCCGACGCAATTCGCGCCGCATGAAGACTACAATTCCTATCCGCGCACCGAGGAACAGGACTGGCACAAGCTCGCGGGCAGCGGCGCCGATGCGATGTATGCGCCGAACGTGCATGAGATCTACCCGTCCGATTTCGCGACGCGCGTGGAGGTGGCGGGCGTCACACAGACGCTCGAAGGGATTTCGCGGCCGCATTTCTTCTCGGGCGTGACAACGGTCGTCGCGAAGCTCTTTCTGCAATGCCTGCCCGACGTGGCCGTGTTCGGCGAGAAGGACTACCAGCAGCTTCTCGTCATCAAGCGCATGGCGAAGGATCTGAACTTCCCCATCGTCATCGTGCCCGGTCCGATCCTGCGCGAGCCGGACGGCCTCGCGATGTCGTCCCGCAATGTCTACCTGAACGCGGGCGAGCGGGGCCTCGCGCCGCAGCTTCATGCCGTCATGGCGGATATGGCGTTCGATCTCGTGGCCGAGCGTGATGTTGAAGAGACTCTTGCGCAGGGGCGGGCACGGCTCGAAAGCGCCGGTTTCCGTGTCGACTATCTCGAAATCCGCGATGCCGAGACGCTGCTCCCGCTTGAAGGCATCGTGCGCCAGCCCGCGCGCGTGCTCGCCGCCGTCTATCTCGGCAGAGTGCGCCTCATCGACAATTTCGCCGTCATCCCGGAATAACCCCGCCGCCAAGGGTGGGAGCGCACGAAACTCCGTTACAGCTTGTAGTACAAGCCGAAACGCCGGGCGTTTGACCCAAGTTGCCGCTTTACTTAACCCGCGCAGCGCGGCCAAACTGCGCGCGAGGAGCATCAAATGACCATCGAAAAGCGTGCGGTCCGCACCGACGACGACGGCCTTCGTCTCGACCGCTGGCTGAAGAAAAACTACCCGACGCTGCCGCACACGCTTGTGCAGAAGCTTGTCCGCACAGGGCAGGTGAGGGTGGATGGCGGGCGCGTGAAGGCGGACAGCCGCCTTTCGGCGGGGCAGGAAGTTCGCGTGCCGACGCATTTCGCCGAGCCGGAAAACGCGCCGCAGCCGTCGCTGAAGCCGCCGCCGGGGCTTTCCAAGGCCGACCGCGATTTCATCGAGCGCATGATCGTGTTCGAGAACGACGAGATGTTCATTCTCAACAAGCCGTTCGGCATCGCGGTGCAGGGCGGCACAGGGACGACGCGCCATATCGACGGGTTGCTCGCGGGCATGGCGGACCGCTTCGGCGGCGAGCGCCCGCGCCTCGTGCATCGCCTCGACCGCGACACGACCGGCATCCTCGCCGTCGCGAAAGACCGCCAGACGGCTGCGCGGCTTGGCCGCCTCTTCCAGACACGCTCTGTGCAGAAGATCTACTGGGCGATCACGCGCGGCATTCCGAAGCCGCTACAGGGCAAGGTCGAGGCCGCGCTCGTGAAGGCAGCGGGGCCGGATGGCGACCGCGTGCGCAAGGCACGCCCCGGCGAGCAAGAACTCGCGCAGCACGCGACGACGTTTTATTCCGTCATCGACCGCGCTGCGACCATGGCCTGGGTGTCGCTGAAGCCCGTAACGGGGCGCCAGCATCAGCTTCGCGCGCATATGGACATTCTCGGTACGCCCATTCTCGGGGATCAGAAATACGGCGACGGGAGCGAAATCCCCATCGAAGGGATCGAGCGCAAGCTTCACCTCCATGCGCGGCGGTTGACGCTGAAGGATCCAAAGCTCGGCGAAATCGACATTTCGGCGCCGCTGCCGTCGCATATCGCGCAGACGTTCGAGCTTCTCGGCTTCGACGCAGGGCGCTACGGCGACTAATTGTGCATAACAGGCATGAGTCTAACGTTTAGCTTCACGCGACGTTAGCCTGACATAATGTAAATCGTGCAGCGTATGGAGAATATCCGAACGGGGCTGAAACTGAACCTTTCGCAGGTGCGAGATATGGTATCGACTCCTACGCTTATTGTTTTCGACTGTGACGGTACACTTGCCGACAGCCAACACATCATCGTCGAGTCGATGAGGTTTTCCTTTCAGCACATCGGGCTCGCTGTGCCGCCGCGCCATGCGATCCTGCGCACCGTCGGCCTTTCGATGTCGGAAGCCGTGGCAAGCCTCGCGCCCAACCAGTGCGAGGCCACGCGCGACGAGATCATCGCCGCCTATCGCAACAAGTGCATGCAGCTCCGCAACGCCCGCCGGAACGAACCGATGTTTCTCGGCGCAACGCAGGTCCTGTCGAGCCTTGCCGCCCGCGACGACGTGATTCTCGGCATGGCGACGGGAAAATCCCGTCGCGGCGCGCTCCGCTTCATCGAGGAAAACGGGTTCTCGGCGATGTTTTCGACGGTGCAGACCGCCGACGACGCGCCATCGAAACCCCATCCCGCCATGCTGTTTCAGGCGATGCGCGAAACAGGCATCCCGCCGCAGTCGACGATCATGATCGGCGATACCTCCTACGACATGCAGATGGCGGGCTCGGCGGCCTGCGCTGGCGTCGGGGTGACATGGGGGTATCACTCGGTCGCCGAACTGACCCGGGCGGGAGCCCACCTCCTCGTCCATAGCTTCGCATCCCTTGAGAAGGCGCTGTGTCATGCGCTGGAAGGCGGGCGCTTGCGTCCCTTCTGCAGGGAAGTGGTGGCCTGACGCGCCGGGCGACAATAGCCGAAAGCCACGAAGGGTGCTGCGGCAGATCCCGCGCGCTTCCGAATGCGCGTGTCCCATAAGCACAAACTCAGCCGGCTTGCGGCGCTCACAGGCCATCCACTGCACGCGGCCGCAGACAGAAGCGTTGTCTGCTCGCGCCGGAACTTTTTCAGCGCGGGGAGATGATATTCGGCTACTTTGGAATCGTTCTTCAGAACTGTTATTCAAAAACGCCAAGTCCGCAAGAGCACGAATTAGAACTATTATATTTCGATGAAATAATTGCAGAAAGTCGCCGGTCGTCATCGATTTATATTTGAACGCGTTGTCGCCATGCGCTACTTTCTTAAGCGTTGGTGTTCTCTGTTGAACACGCGTGGCGGGTCTTGCCGCTGCTATTCTTATGCTTTGCGACAGGGTGAAAATTCGAGACCATGAGTGTGAACGTCATTTTCGGCTCCGACGGCGGCGCCACCAAAGCGGTCGCTTCCAAGATCGCCAAGAAGCTTTCCGGCAAAGCCATCGACATCAAGGACGCGACAACCGCTGATTTCGAAAGCCCGAGCCTCCTCATCGTCGGCTCGCCGACCTACGGCAACGGCACCCTTCAGACCGACTGGGAAGACAATATCGAGAAGCTGACCTCCGCCAATCTCTCGGGCAAGAAGGTCGCCATCTTCGGCACGGGCGATCAGGAAGGCTATCCCGAGAGCTTCGTCGACGCGATCGGCATCCTCTACGACTATGTCGTCGACACGGGCGCGGAAGTCGTCGGTTTCACCGACACGGCGGGCTACGACTATTCCGGATCGACTGCCGAACGGGACGGAAAGTTTGTCGGCCTGCCCCTCGACCAGGACACGCAGTCTTCCAAGACAGACAAGAGGATCACGGAGTGGATCAGCCGTCTGACGTAAACGAGGGCGTCATCCGCGTCTTCAATCACCACCTCTACGAGCTTTCGCGGGGCATCAGGCCGCTCAGTATGCTGACCATGACGAAGGCGGCGTCGGTTTTCGCGGAGGCGCGGCTCGTGCGCGAAGGTGTTGCGTATTATGTGCATGAAGCCTGCCCCACGAAGCTGAACGTGGTGTTCGGGCGTCCTGCGGCCGTCGAAGCGGCGCGGCGTTTCCTGACCGGGCCGCTCTGCGATCTGTCGCCCGAGCATGATTTCATGCTCGGCATCCTCCTCGGCTACGACCGTGAGCAGCAATGCGTGCGCTATCTCGAACGGTCGGCTGCGGCGCAACCAAGGCAGGCGCTTTCCACGCCGGATTTCGACGACGCGGCGGCAAGCTGGCTCGATGCCGCCGTCGAAGCGAACCCGGAGCGCGCGCACTGAACGCGCGCTCCGCCTCTCAAGTCGCACCGATATGCCCCGACGGCATCCCGCCACTCACGCGCTGATGTTCGTCAGCCGATCGAGGATTTCGGGTATCGCAGGATGTGGCGGCTTGTCCTTATGCACGATCAGCCCGAGCTGCCTGACAAGCGGAGGCGAGAGCGGTCGCGCCACGATGCTGCGCCCGAGATAGAGATCCTCCCTGTCTTCGATGGCGAGGATCGCGACACCAACCCCCGCCGCCACCATCGCCTTCAGCGCCTCTGAATTGCCGAGATACAGCGTCGGCTTCGGATGGAAGCCCTGCGCCTCGAACCAGCCGACCACCAGGCGATGCATCTGCGTCGTCGGCAGGTCCAGCAGGAGCGCCCGCTTTTTCAGGTAGTCGGCGGTGACCATGGCGGGAAGCGCGGAATCTTCATGCGCGGGAAAGACCGCCATAACCGGGTCGTCGCGCACCTTCGTCACCGAGACGGGCGCGGCCTTGTCGATGGGCAGCGCCACGAGGCCGATGTCGAGTTCGTTTGCCGCCACCTTCTCGGCGATGACATGCGACAGGTCGATCTCGATGGAAACTTCGAGTTCGGGATGCGTCAGCCTCAGTTCGCCGAGGAGCCTCGGCAGGAGATATACGCAGACCGTGATGGTGGCCCCGAGCCGGATCGGACTCATCCACCCATCGCGAAAGCGACTCACCGCAAGCACGGCCTCCCCGGCGTCGGCAATGAGTCTGCCCCCGCGTCCGACCAGTTCCTTGCCCGCGTCGGTCGCGAAGGCGCGCTTGCCGAGCCGCGCCACGAGCTGCACGCCAAGCCGCGCCTCAAGCTCCTTTATCTGCTGGCTCACCGCGGGCTGCGTCAGATTGAGCGCGCGCGCCGCCGCTGTGAAACTCCCCCGCTTCACGACTTCGAGAAAAGTCCGCACCTGATCGAGATTGAGATCGCGCATGCGTGGAACCAAAGAGATGCTTATCGTTACGCAAACGATAATCGATTTCATTTATCGAAGGAAGGGGCGCATATCTGGTGTCCGCCAGCGTCGGCGGCAAAGCGGCGCGGGACACTGGAGACTAAAGCGATGACGACGATGAAACACGCTCACCCCCTCAGCCACGCGGCCGTCACTTCGGCCACGGAGACGGGCGGCTTCGTCGACAAGGCGCTCGGCCTGTTGTCGTCGGTCAAACGCCGCTGGAGCGAGGAAGCCGAAATCCGCCACGCCGTCACCGAACTCGAACAGCTCGACGACCACGCGCTCCACGACATCGGCCTTAACCGTTACGACATCGAAGACCGCGTGCGGCGGCATCGGTGAGAGCGTTTCAAGACGAAGGCGGGACAATCGCCCGCCACCGGCTGCGCGAAGCTCACGGATAGCTCGACACCATGCGATGCGAGGCTTCGAGCGTGCGCCAGATGTCGATGGTAAGCCGCGCATGCGCACGCGCCGCCTTCAACTCTTCGAGAGCCGCCGCCGCGCGCGCCTCCTCCGCCACCGCTTCCGCGTAAGCTTCGCTCGCATAGGCTTCGCGCTCCTGCGCGGCAATCGGCAGGTTGGACGCGGCCTTCATCGCCAGCGCCTTCACACGGCGCACCTTGCCTTCCGCGATCAGCGCGCGTTCGATGAGCATGCGAAGGTCTGCGGCGCTCTGCCCGTCGAAGTTGACGGCATTCATCAACTGACGGTCGGTCACCATCGCCTTCTTCACAGGCTACCCGCACGCGAGATGCGTTTCTCTCCGTCGGCGCGTCTGACGGCGGCACTCGAAGGCACGGCGCTCCGGGCGTCATCCGCGAGCATCTCTTCCAGCGCTTCGTATTCGCGGCGGAGAGCCGCGCAGATATTCAGGTGGCGGTTGACGTCGTAGAGCCACGACCCCGCCTGCCCGCGCGCAATCTCGGTGCGCCTCGCAGCCTTGAGCTTCGCGATGATGGAAAGTCGGCCTTCGAGGCTTGAATCGCCCGCTTCGGTTTCGCCGATGCCGAGAAGATAGGCCAGCGCCTTGCGCCGCTTGATCGCTTCCGGCTCGAAAGTGCCGTTCGTCACGCCCACAGAGTGTCTCCCGAACTCGTAACAACTGTTCCGGGTAATAGGAGAAAGCGCTTTAACCTTCGGTGAATCGAAAGCGGGAGGAAGACGGCGCTCACGCAAATTGCGCTTGCGTGCTTCTCCATTTTTAAGAAAATCCGCTTCAACTGTTGGGGACGCCATGTTCGAAGTCATCCGCGACGCGCTCATCTGGCTCATGAGCTGGGTTCTGGACAAGCCGCCTCAGGGCAGCGAGGCGTTCAGGCTCCTGTTCCTGATCGGCTTTTCGGTGTTCGCCACCTGGATCAGCATCTACTGGCGCGACCTCGCCTATCGCTCGCGCACGATCCGCCGGAGACTGAAGCCCGAGGAACGCTATGCGGGCCGCTACTTTCAGGCCGTCTGGCAGAAGGGCGATTTGCGCTATGCCTTCGTGAATATCTTCTTCGACTGGCGGGCGCGGCGGTACAAGGCGGCGGGCCGCGCCTATGGAGCCGACGGGGCGGAACTGGCGTCCTTCAGTTCGTCCTATGTGCGCTTTCCCTCCGAGAAGGACGCCGAAATCGAGTTCATGTGGAAGAGCAATTCCGGCGTGTCGGGCTATACGCGCCTCGCCATCGAGGACTCGGACGAAGATCTGATTCAGGGCGACGGCCTCGTCGTGCATATCGACGGCGAGATTTGCAGCTATCCGATGAAGTTCAAGCACATGCACGACCGCTATGTGCGCGAGGCGCTTGGCGTTCCGGTCCCATCGGCTTCGGCTGAGGAGCCGAATTTCGTGCGTCTCTTCAATGTGCGTTACGGCGCGGTTGTGCGGGGCGGCTTCGTCGGCGCGACAAAACCGGAACCGGCGCCCGCGATGCCGGCATGATGGCTCTCAGCGCGGCGGTTTCGTCGGCTGGCGGATGCCGGGATAGAGCCAGACGAGCGCGAGGAACAGAACGCTGAGGCCGAGGCCGACGATATGCCACACGGAATAGTCCGTGGTCCACGCCTGCACCCACGAATAGAAAACGGCCGCCGCCGTCAGGAGGGCCAGTGCAATCCAGAGAGGGCGGAGCGACTTCATGCGAGAGCCTTTCCTGCGGGCGCGTCTCCCGCGCCACGGAGCGAGCAGCGGGCATCGGCATCCGATCCATCCCCCGCCATGGCGGCTATTATGGTCGACCGGCGCTAACCGCTTATTGATCGGCTCATTACAACGGCATGCGCCGCCATCTTACTCCGCCGCTCCGCGCGCTCTCGCATCGGCGACGGCGCGCTTGAAGCCCGCGTAATCGAGCGTCGACGAGACGAGCGGACCGATCAGATAGGTGGGCGCGCCCTGGAAGCCGACGATGTCGCCCTGTGCGTCGTTGCGAGCCAGCGCCTTGTCGATGTCTTTTCCATGCGCGGCAAGGTCGGCCTCAAGCCGCTTCGTGTCGATGCCCGCATTGCCGAGCGCTCTCAAGAGCTGTGCCTTGGTTGATGAGTGGTTGACCGCGCGCATCAGCGCGTCGTGCGCGGCTTCGTACTTCCCCTGGTAATTGGCGGCGAGCGCGAGCCTGGATCCGAGTCTCGATGCCCTGCCGAGGATCGGCCATTCCTTGTAGATCAGCCGGATCTTGCCATCGTCCTTGACGATACGCTTGAGGTCGCCGACCGACTTCTTGCAATATGGGCAATTGTAGTCGAGGAACGCCACGATGGTCACGTCGCCTTTCGGATTGCCGCTCACCGGCGCGGCGGGGTCTTCGTACATGGCTTCGCGCGATAGCGGATCGTCCTTCGCGGCCGCGCTGTGAGGTGCGAGGAAAAGGGCTGTGGCAGCGGCGAAAGCGAAAGCGGCGGCGAGGCGGGGCGGAGTACGCGTCATGCGGGTTTCATCCGGAAGTTGTTCCTGCTGTTTGTCGTTCTAGCATCGCTGCACGCAATCGTTGATGAAAATGCTGTCAGATTTTCGCGAGGTGCGGTTGAGGCAGGCGATTCTCGCGCGCTTTCCGACATCGCGCCGTTGAGAAGAGAGCCGCCAGCGCTTAATAACAACAAACCGATTTCAGTCACGAAAGGGCATGCCATGGCCACCGACGCGCACGAGACCACCTCCCGCCCGCCCGTTGCCGAGAAGCGGCCCGCGCGCGACATCCATCATGGCATCGAGCGCGTCGACGATTATGCGTGGCTGCGCGTCGACAATTGGCAGGAGGTGATGCGCGATCCGTCCGCGCTCGCGGCAGACGTGCGCGCCTATCTCGACGCGGAGAACGCCTATACCAAGGCGGCGATGGCCGACACCGAAGCGTTGCAGGACACCCTGTTCCGCGAGATGAAGGGCCGCATCAAGGAGGACGACTCCTCGGTGCCCGCGCCGGACGGCGCTTTCGCGTATTTCACGGACTTCGTCGTGGGCGGGCAGCATCCGCGCCTCATCCGCGAACCGCGCGGCGGCGGCGCGCCGCAGGTGCTGCTCGACGGCGACGCGCTGGCGAAGGACAAGCCCTATTTCTCGCTTGGCGCGATCGACTGGAGCCCGGATCACAAGAAGCTCGCCTATGCCTATGACGACAAGGGCTCGGAGTTCTACGCGTTCCGCGTGCGCGATCTGGACACGGGCGAGGACACCGCCGATTTCGTGCCGGACTCGGAAGGCGGCGCGGTGTGGACGCCGGACGCGAGCGCCTTCTATTACATCCGCGTGGACGAGCATCGCCGCCCGCTTCAGGTGATGCGGCACCGGCTCGGCACGCCCGCGAGCGAGGATGAGCTTGTCTATCGCGAGAAGGATCAGGGCTTCTTTACCCGCGTCGGCGAGAGCCTCGACAAGCGTTTCGTCTTCATCAGCGCGGGCGATCACGAGACGGCGGAAGTGCATTTTCTCGACCTCGCCGCGCCGGAGCAGGGCTTGCGCGTGGTGGCGCCGCGCGAGGTGAACCACGATTACAGCGTCGATCATCACGAGGGCCGCTTCATCATCCTGACGAACGCGGACGGCGCGGAAGATTACAAGGTGATGGAGGCGTCCGTCGATGCGCCCGGCCGCGCGAACTGGCGCGATCTCGTGCCCCACAAGCCGGGGCGCCTCATCCTCGACGTGGCGGGCTTCAAGGACTGGATCGTGCGGCTCGAACGCGAGGACGGGCTGCCGCGCATCGTGATCCGCAACGCCGCCGACGGCAGCGAGCACGCCATCGCCTTCGATGAGGAAGCCTATTCGCTGGGCTTTGCCGAGGGCTACGAATACGACACCGACACGCTGCGCTTCGTCTATTCCTCGATGACGACGCCGCGCCAGGTGTTCGATTACAACATGCGCACCCGCGAGCGGACGCTTCGCAAGACGCAGGAAGTGCCGAGCGGCCACAACGCGGCCGACTATGTTACGCGCCGTGTCTACGCGCCGGCAGGCGACGGCGAGACGGTGCCTGTGTCGCTCCTCTACCGCAAGGACACGCCGCTCGACGGCACCGCGCCGTGCCTCCTCTACGGCTACGGCTCCTACGGCATGTCGATCCCGGCGGGCTTCTCGACCACGCGCCTTTCCCTTGTCGATCGCGGCTTCGTCTACGCCATCGCCCACATTCGCGGCGGCAAGGACAAGGGCTATCGCTGGTACAAGGACGGCAAGCTCGCGAAGAAGACGAACAGCTTCAAGGACTTCATCGCCGCCGGGCGCTATCTCGAGGGCGAGCGCTTCACGGGCGAAGGGCGCATCGTGGCGCATGGCGGCTCGGCGGGCGGCATGCTCATGGGGGCGGTCGCCAACATGGCGCCGGAGCTATTCGCGGGCGTGGTGGCGGACGTGCCTTTCGTGGACGTGCTCTCCACCATGCTCGACGACACGCTGCCGCTCACCCCGCCCGAATGGCCCGAATGGGGCAACCCCATCGCGAGCGTCGAGGATTACCGTACCATCGCCGCCTATTCGCCCTACGACAATGTGCGCGCGCAAAATTATCCGCCGCTCCTCATCACGGGCGGGCTCACCGATCCGCGCGTGACCTATTGGGAGCCCGCGAAATGGGCGGCGAAGCTCCGCGCGACGAAGACAGACGGCAATTTGCTGCTTCTCAAGATCAACATGGACGCGGGCCACGGCGGCGCATCCGGGCGCTTCGAGCAGTTGAAGGAGGACGCGCTGGCCTATGCATTCGCGCTGAAGGTGGCGGGCAGGGCAGGGCATTAGCCTCTGCTTACTGAAGGAAGCCAAGCGATGCTTACACACCCTTCGGCAGGCGCGCACCATGATGCGCCCGCCTTTTCCGAGCCCGCGTTTCCTTGAACGAACACATCGCCCGCATCCATCGTGCCGTTGGCACTTTTCGTGCAAAAGGACTATGATCCCGCATCGGATTTCTCAGGGGCGCCCCATGCTCATTCGTCATCCCTATCTGCTTTTTCTCGGCGACGTTCCCGATCAGCTTTCGGCCAAGACCGCGCAAGGCATCGTGGACTGGCGGCGCGACTGGTGCCTCGGCCAGTTCCGTCTGCCGGGATGCAAGGCGGACACGGGCCTCCCCGACATGACCGTTCAGCAGGCCGCCGACGCGGGCGCGAAGACGCTGGTCATCGGCGTGGTGAACGCGGGCGGCGTGCTGGCCGAGCACTGGATCGGCGCCATTCGGGAGGCGCTTGCGGCGGGGCTCGACGTGGCGAGCGGGCTGCACGTCCGGCTATCGTCCATCCCTGCGATTGCGGAGACCGCCCGAGAATGCGGCCGCGAACTCTTCGACGTGCGCCATTCGGACGAGCGTTTCGCCGTCGGCAAGGGCACCAGACGTTCCGGCATGCGGCTTCTAACGGTCGGCACCGATTGCGCGGTCGGCAAGAAATACACCGCGCTCGCGCTTGAGAAGGAAATGCGCGCGCGTGGCTTCGACGCCGACTTCAAGGCAACGGGGCAGACGGGCGTTTTCATCTCGGGACGCGGCGTCGCCATCGACGCGGTCGTCGCCGATTTCATTTCGGGCGCGGTGGAATGGATTTCGCCCGCCGCCGATGTCAATCATTGGGACTTGATCGAAGGACAGGGCTCGCTGTTCCACCCTTCATTCGCGGGGGTGTCGCTCGGCCTCCTGCACGGCGCGCAGGCCGATGCGTTCGTCGTCTGTCACGAGACGACGCGAAAGGCCATGCGCAACGTCGCGCATCCGCTGCCGTCGATCCGCGAGGTGATCGACATGACGGTTCGCCTCGGCGCGCTGACCAATCCCGGCATACGCCCCATCGGCATTTCCGTGAACACGCAGGCGCTCGACGAAAAGGCCGCGACCGACACGCTGAAGCGGCTTCAGGATGAGCACTTCCTTCCCGCGACGGACCCGATCCGCTTCGGCGTCGGGCCTATCGTGGATCGCATCGCGGCGGACTTTCCGTTGACGCGCGGCGCGGTGAAGGTGAGCTAGCGATGCGCAGGCTGACCGTCGCCGTCGAAAGCTGGCCCATCGCGGGCGCGTTCACGATCTCGCGGGGCAGTCGCACGGAGGCGCGCGTGGTGGTCGCCACCGTGGAGGATGGCGGCGCGCGCGGGCGGGGCGAATGCGTTCCTTATCCGCGCTATGGCGAAGCCGTCGAAGGCGTGGCCGCGACAATCGAAAGCCTCTCAAACGCGATTGCGGGCGGGGCGACGCGGGCCGATCTCCAGACGCTGCTCCCGGGCGGCGCGGCCCGCAATGCGCTCGACTGCGCGCTGTGGGATCTGGATGCGAAGCTCGCGGGCAAGCGTGTGTGGGAGCTTGCAGGCATCGCGGCGCCCGGACCCGCGACAACCGCATATACGTTGAGCCTCGGCGATCCTGCTTCGATGGAGGCAGCCGCCCGCGCGGCCAGTAATCGGCCGCTCCTCAAGGTGAAGCTCGGCGGCGCGGGCGACGCGGCGCGCATCGCCGCCGTCCGCAAGGGTGCGCCGGACGCCACCCTCATCGCCGACGCCAACGAGGCATGGGACGAAGCCGTGTTCGCGGAAAATCTCGCGGCCTGCCGCGCCGTTGGCGTCTCGCTCGTCGAGCAGCCGCTACCCGCCGGAGCCGACGCGCGCCTCGCCGATATCGCGGGCGATGAGCGCGGCGCAATCCGTTTCTGCGCCGACGAAAGCATCCACACCGCAGCCGACCTCGACCAGATCGCCTCGCGGTATCAGGCGATCAATATCAAGCTCGACAAGACGGGCGGGCTCACCGCCGCGCTGGAACTCAAGCGCGAGGCCCTCACGCGCGGATTGGCGATCATGGTCGGGTGCATGGTCGGCACGTCGCTTGCCATGGCGCCCGCGCTGCTTCTGGCCAACGGGGCTAACTATGTCGACCTCGACGGCCCGCTGCTGCTGGCGCGCGACCGCGACCCCGGCCTAGCCTTCGAGGGCAGCGTCATCGGCGAGCTTCCCGCCGCGCTCTGGGGATAGGGCGATAGCGCTCCCCGGCGGGCTGCTCCAAGGTACAGCTCAAGACATCGGACGAATTGCTTCATACCTCTTGATTCAAAACTAACCGCCGCCTTGGTTTGGACGTGCCGAACCCTCGCGAAGACCTAACATTATATCGGAGGACGCTTCGCGTTGTCGGGGCCGTCCTCTGGTAGAGCCAGTCAATCTGACGGGCTTTCGTTGCGGCTGCGAGGTATCATGCGTTCCTTTTGTCTGAAGTTCGCCATGCTGTCTGCTGTGCTGACCTGTTCTCCTGTCATCCCCGCCCTTGCCGAGGAAAGCGACAGCTATCTCCCCCCAAAGGAGTTTGTGGCGAAGGCGGCGCCCGTGCCAGCCAGGACGGCGCCGGGAACGGTTACTGTCAGAAGGGAGACACGCGTAAAAAGCGCGCGCGGGGCACAGGTTCGGCGCGGGAGGAAAGCCACTTACCAGCCAAAAAGGCGAAGAATCAGATCCGCGAGAACCAGAAACGCACCCCTGTGGTATGGACCGTACGGCTTTCCGGTGGCAGTGTTCGGCATGGCAAATTAGCGGACACTCCGCTAATATTGACGGCGTCGTTTGATTTGATTGTCATTGGGTGGAGTAGCTATGCCGATCATTGTGAATTTTCGAGAAAGACTATCAATATTTTGGAACAAATATGTTGCTGCCGAGGAAGAGCACGCGGTGAGTGCGCGCGCCCGGCAAAAGCGAATTGACGATGTCTTGCTCGACGTCGTCGCTCGCGAGGCCGTGCGCAAATGGGAGAACGAGCGGCTCGCCGAATTGGACAAGGACAGGCGAGCTTCATGAGCCGTCGACTTGTTGTCGTCTGCCTTGAAGAAGGGCTTCAGTTTTCCAGAACTTCATAGATGGCGGGGGCCTTTGCCGAGCCTGTGCGGGCCGTCTTGATGAAGTTCTTTTTTTCGAGCGACTGAAGAACCGAATGGAGCGATCCCAACGGGATCTTGGCCGCGCCCGCAAGGGAAGCGGCGCGCATCTCGACTTCGTGCTTTTCGTTCATACGGTTGCGAAGAGCCTTCAACACGGAAGCCTGACGTTCGCTCAGGTCCGAAGCCGCGGCGCTTTCCGGGCTGACATCCGCCTGATGAGCGGCTGAACGCCTCGGCTCCGCCCTCGCTTCGGCGCGAACGGGGGACCTGGACGGCTTGCCGCTTTCCTTCGAGGCATAGTCGCGTGCGCGCTCGACGTCGAAGAAAGTCGCCACCACTTCCATCTTTTTCTGATCGTCGGCGTCGATGGAAACCACGGCATAGGTGCCGTCGTCGAATGAGATTGTCTTGAATGTACCACTCATTGCCATGAGTTCCTCACTTGCCCGTCCGCTTGCCTCCTGGTGCACCGTTGCCGATAGCGCCGAGAAGATAGTTGCCGCTTGAGTTCCTGAAATCGAACGCACATTAACCGGCAATTGGTTTCAAATCTGTTCGCGATCCAGTCCGCTTGCCGGCTGATTGCGCGGAAACCTCGGCTGGACAATGATCCGAGCGCAAGAGCGGTGCCGATCAGATTGGGTGCTGTGCCTTCGAACGGCCTCCGGTCAGTGTCAGCGGAATACCAGATACATCTCATATAGTCAGGATCGGCCAGTGGAGAAGCGCGGTCATCCCGGACAGCGGAACGGGCTCTGGCGTCTGCTGCGGCAGCTCGTGCTTCAGGGAATTGGCCCGGAGCTGTTCTCCGCCATGAGCCGGAGCAACTCCGTCTTGAGAACGTCGGGGTGCAGCGGCTTCACCAGCGCGGGCACGCCCTCGAAAGCCGGCGGAAGCTGATCGAGCGAGTATCCCGATACGATCACGAAGGGGATGCCGCGCCGATTGAGTTCGAGCGCGACGGTTTCCGAGGTCTCCGATCCGAGATTGATATCGAGCACCGCAGCACCACAGCGGGAAACCTTCAGGAGTTCAAGAGCTTGCGCTACGCAGCGCGCTGGCCCCAGAACTTCGAACCGGGCCTCCCTCAGGGCGTGCCCGATTTCCAGCGCGACAAGCGCTTCATCTTCCACAACGAGGACGCATCCGCGTCCCGACTGAGGGCTAGCCGGGGGCAGCTTGGTTGGAACGGAGGCTGGCGAGGACTTCCCCTCCACCAAGTTCTTCAGCGGGCAGTTCAGGCGCCAGATCACGCCGGTCGGCTCGAAGTCGAACTGAACCTGTGCATCGAGGCTCATTTCGGTCATCGGCCCGAGAACCGTGGAGCCGAAGCCTTCCCTGGCTCGGATGTTGACGGCGGGCCCGTTTGCCTCGCGCCATTCCAGCTCGAAGCTGTCGGCCTCTTCGCTCGCGTTCCACCCGACAGACCAGCTTACATGGATCGTCCCCGCGCTTGATGAGAGCGCGCCATATTTGCCCGCGTTAGTCGCCAGCTCATGCAGCGCCATCGCGAGCGTCTGCGCCGCCGGAGCGGAAATGAACAGCGGCGGCCCGTCGAGCGATATTCTCTCGCCGATAGCATCGCGAAAGTGCGCAAGCTGCGAACGGATCAGTTCTGTGAGAACGACGCCCTTCCACTCCGACTTGACGAGAAGATCCTGCGCAGCCGCAAGGGCGCGCACGCGCTCTTCGAACCGCTCAAGGAAGTCTTCGGGGTTGGTGGATACCGTCTGCCGCGCGATAGCCTGAACAAGGGCAAGCATATTCTTGGATCGGTGGTTCACCTCCCTCAGCAAAAGCTGAACCTCTTCCTCATGCCGCTTCCGCTCGGTTATGTCGCGAATGGTGCCGGTGAAATAACGCTGGCCGGCCACACGCCATTCCGCAATGGCGAGATCGGCGTTGAACACCGTGCCGTCCTTCCGCCGGTGCAAGAGTTCTCGGCCGCTTCCCATGATTTTTGCCTGGCCGGTCTTCAGGTATTTCAGAATATAATCATTATGTAAGGTAGCGTCCTGCTCGGGCATGAGCAGAGCTATGTTCTTGCCGACGAGTTCTTCCTGGCTGTAGCCGAAGATTCTCGCCCCGGACGGGTTGATCGATTGGATCTCGCCCTTTTCGTCGATGACGATGATGGCGTCGACGGCCGTATCCACGATGGCACGCAGGCGTTCCTCGCTCTCCCGGCGGACTTCATCCGCGCGGCAGCGTTCCAGAAAGTCGGTGGCTTGCCGCACGAAAAGAGCGAGCCGCTGAAAATCCTGCTCCGAAAGCGCATGCGGCTGCGAAAACTGCGTGGACAGCATGCCCAGCACAGTGCCGTCGCGTGAGACGAGCGGGCTGTACTGCGCGGCGCGAAACCCCAAGGCTTCCGCGACTTGCGGGTATTGCGGATCGACGAAGCGCGGATCGTTCAGAACGTCTCTTACGGCGAGCGTCTCTCCCTTTCGCATTGCCTCGGCGAGGACAGGATAGTCGTCGATCCTCGTTTCTTCGAAGGCGGAGACGATGGCCTTGTCAAAGCCGCGGACGGCGGCAACGCGGATGACGCCGCGCTCGGCATCGTATATATGAATACCCCCGCGATCCGCGCCCAGAAGTTCGATCGCCGCGCCGAGCACCTCATCGAGTCCGCTTGCCAGATCGCGCGCGCGCCAGAGCCTCGAACTGGCCTCGTTGAGGCGGTGGAGCGCCGCCGCGTCGCGGGCCAGCGTCGCTTCGCTTTCGCGCAGCGCCTTTTCCGTATTTTTCCATTCGGTGCAATCGAAGAACGCTCCAACGGCACCGCGCACCTCCGCCTTTTCGTCGAAGAGAGGCAGGGCGTTGCCATGAATGAAGCGCGATCGGCCGTCCGGATAGTGAATTTCCATATCCTCGCCGAAAAGCGCCTGTCCGGTCTCGGCTGCTCGATGCAGCGGAGATTGTCCTTCCTCGACCGGGCGGCCGTCTTTCGAAACTCTGACGACTTTGGGAGACCCCGCAATCGAGAACTGGTGCGGCAGCCCGAGAATATCCTGCGCCATGCGATTGAGGCTCAGGCGCGAACACGCGCGGTCTTCCCCGAAGATCACAGCCGCCGGTACGGCCTCAAGAACGGCTTCGAGGTCTTGTCGCCTGAGCCGCTCTCGTCTTTCGCTTTCGCGCAACGCGTCTTCGGCCTGTTTACGCTTCGTTATATTCGTCGCGAGAACCATGGCCCTATGCGGTCCCGCCCCCGCCTCATCGGGCAACAGGGAAATGATCTTGCGCGTCCACACCGGCCGCCCGCTCTTGTGAACATAGCGGCCTTCCACGTCGACGAAGGAGATTTCGCCCGCCTGCATCGCACGCGAGAGTTCTACGTGCTCATCGCACTCATCCGGGTGAAACAGTTCGGAAAAATGCTTTTCGCGAAGCTCGCTCTCCGAATATCCGACCAGTTTGCTGTAAGCCGGATTGCATTCGAGGAAGCGACCGTCGGCGCCGGTGATGGCGATGCCCGCGAGCGAGTATTTATAGATGCTGCGAAAGCGGCTTTCCCAGAGGGCGCGGTCGATTTCGGCCTGCCGCTGTTCCGTGACGTCGATCAGCGTACCGATGGAAAGGGCGACCTTGCCCGTTGCCGGATTGACGGGACCAAGCGATTGCCCTCTATCCAGAATCCATCTTGTCTCGCCGCCTGGACGCAAGATGCGAAATTCGTTGTGATATCGCCCCACCGTGCGCACGACGGCTTTCGCCGCGCGGTGAACACGTTCGCGATCCTCCGGATGGATGCAGGGCAGCACGCTGTCCATGCATGCCTCGCTGTCCTCGGAGATACCGAGGAGACGCCGCATGTATCCGGACCAGCGGACCTTTTCATTGTCGATATCGTATTCGTAAATGCCGAATCCGGCCGCTTCGCTGGCAAGCTCAAAGCAATGAAGCGCGCGTTCTGCCGCTAAAAGCCCCGTTCTCTTGTCGCTCATTCCGTTCATTTCGCTCTAGGAAGCTGCCTTTCAGTCAGACCGCATGTCGCGGTAGCGGGGCGCTTGGAAACACGCTGTCAAAACCATCAAGCTCCGCCAAGCTTCGACAAGACAAAAACAATCTATGACGAGGATATCCACTTGCGAGATGCGAAATGCGAGCCGTGTCGTGACCGCAGAGCCGCTTCAGCGGCAGCGCCGCTGTTCTCCTGACGGAAAAAGGAAGATTACTCATTTCGCAGGCGAACGGAAATCAATCCTCTAAGAGTGTTAAGAAACATAAGGTTGCGCGCTTCGATAATATCATTTCGCGTTAACAGGTCTTCGATCACATCGCCGCGTGCGAGAAGCTCCGCGCGAAGCGTTCCGGGCAAAAGGCCGCAGGTCTCGGGCGGCGTAACGAGCTTTCCGTCGCGCATGATGGCGACATTGCCCCGCGTAAACTCCGTGATTTCTTGGCGCTCGTTGAAAAGGAGCGTGTCGAAGATTGCGGCATCCTTCGGGGCATGCGCATCGTAAACGGCGCGATTCGTCGTCTTGTGCCGCAGGAATTCGTCGTCACTTGAAACGGGCGATTGCGCCAGGACCACGACGGGATTCGTCGGCGTGTGCGGAAGCGGGCCGGGCTCAAGCGTCACGGCTCCGTCGCGCGAAAGCAGAAGCCGCAGACGATGCGTGCCCGCGGCGCGGGTTTCGCATGCTGCGGCAATCGCGCGCCGCACCTCGGACTCGTTGAACGGAAAGCCGAAATGCTCCGCCGCCAGGGCGAGCCTCGCCATGTGGCGATGGAGAAGCGCAATCGCGCCGTCCTCGATCTTCATCGTTTCCAGAAGCTCGAAAGACGCGCTCGCGCGGAGCAGGAAACGGCGCTTCATCCTGCATTCCTCATATTCGTCGGCGGCGCTCGAGTCCCACGTCACGCCGCTCCCCACGCCACAGACGGCGGTGCCGTTCGCGATGGCGACCGTTCGAATGCCGACGCTGAAAATCGCCGCGCCGCCTGGTTCGATGATACCGAGCGCCCCGCAATATGGGCCGCGCGGGCCTGTTTCGAGCGTCGCGACGGATTTCATCGCCGCGATCTTGGGCGCGCCGGTCACGGACCCGCATGGGAACAACGCCGCGAAAATGTCGGCGAGCGCGGTCTTCGGGCGCGCGGTGCCGGTGATTGTCGACGTCATCTGCTGCACGGTCGGCAGCCTTTCGATGGTGAACAGCTTCGGCACGCTGACGCTGCCGCCGACCGCAACGCGCGCGATGTCGTTGCGCAGAAGGTCCACGATCATCAGATTTTCCGCGCGCTCCTTCGGCGAGGCAAGCAGCGCTTCGGGCGGCGCGTCGGCACGAGCGGTGCCCTTCATGGGCCGGGCCATTAGCGCGCGCGTTCGCGGCTCCCACGCGAAGAACAGTTCCGGCGAAACGGACGCGATCTGACACGCTCCAAGGTCGAGATAGAGCGCGTAGGCGTGCGGCTGCGCGCGTCGCAACGCCTCGAACAGGCCGAGCGGGTCGCCCTCGAAGCGCGACGCAAGGCGCATGGTGAGGTTCACCTGATAATGCGCGCCTTCGGCGATGCCGTCGCGGATGCGCTCGATCTTCTCCCCGTAGGCAGCGCGCGTCATGTCGCCGTTCCAGCCCGCGCAGGCGAACGCCGAGGGCGCTTCGCACGGTGGCGTCGGCGCGTCGAACACGGCGAAGGCCGCGAGCGGAAAGGCGGAGTCGGGCGCGAGTGTCTTCAGCGCCGGGTCGAAGGCGGGCGCCGCCTCATAGGCCACGAAGCCGACCGCCCAGCGGCCAGCCTGCGCGTGGCGTTCCGCTTCGGCAAGAACCGGCACGACATCGGCGGCGCGCTCCGCGACGAGCACCGCGCGCGGCCGGGCGAAGCCAAGGCTCAACCTCGGCGCGTCGTCCTTCGGAAAGTCGATCAAGGCGCGGGCGTACAGCGGGCGATCCTGAGGCTTCGGAGATGTTGCTGGAGCGTATCAACGCAACCGGCCGCTGCAAACAGGTTTCGCAAGCGAAGGACACACAGCTCAAGCGAAGAACACAGCTAAAGGCGAAGACGCCGCTCAGGGTGCGGGGGCTTGCGCGCGGCCCGTCCGGGGAGCAATCTGAACGAAAAAGATACATAAGCTCGGAGGAAACATGGGCTACGATTATATCATCGCGGGCGGCGGCTCGGCGGGCTGCGTGCTCGCAAACCGCTTGTCGTCCGACCCGGCCGTCAAGGTGGCGCTTCTTGAAGCGGGCGGGCGCGACAAGAACTTCCTCATCCACATGCCGTCGGGCTATGCGGGCCTGATGCGAACCGGCTGGGTCGACTGGGGCTATCATACCGAGCCGCAGGCGGGCCTTCATGGGCGGCGCCTCTATTGGCCGCGCGGGAAGGTGCTCGGCGGCTCAAGCTCCGTCAACGCCATGATCTATATTCGCGGCGTGCCGAGCGACTACGACACGTGGGCGCAAATCGGCAATCGCGGCTGGGCCTGGGACGACGTGCTGCCATATTTCCGGAAGTCGGAAAACTATGCGGGCGGCGCGAATGAGTATCATGGCGGCGAGGGTCCGCTGAAGGTGTCGCGGCCGGGCGTCGTCAACCCGCTGAACGTGGCGTGGATCGAGGCGGGCCAGCAGGCGGGCCACCCCTACACCGACGATTTCAACGGCGCATCGCAGGAAGGCTTCGGCCCCATCGATTGCACGGTGTCGAACGGACGCCGCGCAAGCGCCGCCGTGTGCTATCTGAAGCCGGTGATCGACCGGCCGAACCTGACCGTGATCACGCGGGCGCAGGCGACGCGGATCATCGTCGAGGGCGGCCGCGCGGTGGGCGTCGAATATGCGCAAGGCCGCGAAAAGCGCACCCTTCGCGCCGCGCGCGAGGTGATCGTGTCGGGGGGCGCAATCAATTCGCCGCAACTTCTGCTGCTCTCAGGCATCGGCCCGGCGGACGAAATCGCGCCGCACGGCATCGAGCCGGTGCATCATCTGCCGGGCGTCGGCAAGAACCTTCAGGACCACATCCACGGAGCGATCAAGCATAATTGCAGGCAGCCCGTATCTTACTACAACATCGTGAAGCCGAGCGCGCTCCTGCGGCACGTCGCCTATTATTTGATGACGCACAAAGGCCCGGCGTCGATCGTGGGGCTCGAATCGCTCGCCTTCCTCAAGACGCGGCCCGAGGTGGTGGCGCCGGACGTTCAATATCACTTCGCGGCGATCCTCTATGCCGATCACGGGCGCAAGATGATCCAGCGCCACGGCTATATGGGCTATTACAACGTGCAGCGTCCGCATGCGCGCGGCGAAATCGTGCTGAAGTCGGCGGACCCGCTGGCGCATCCGGCGATCCAGCCGAACTACCTGCAAAACGACGCGGACCTGCGCACGCTCCGCGACGGCTTCAAGATGCTGCGCGAGGTGTTTGCGCAAGCCGCATTCGACCCGTATCGCGGCGAGGAATTCCAGCCGGGCGACACGGTACGCACCGACGCCGAGATCGACGACTACAATCGCCGCACGGCCGAGACGATCTATCACCCGATCGGCACCTGCAAGATGGGGCAGGACGACATGGCGGTGGTGGACGAAACGCTGCGCGTGCGCGGGCTTGAGGGCTTGCGCGTGGTGGACGCCTCGATCATGCCGCGACTGATCAGCGGCAACACCAACGCGCCGACAATGATGATCGCGGAGAAAGCGGCGGATATGATCCTGTCGGGCGCGGTGGCGTCGTCGTCGGACTCGGACGATGCGGCGATGGCGGCCTGATCGCAGCGCCGCTCCACGCCGCCGGTCGCGCGCGCCGCCCCGACAGGCGGCCTTAGTTCGCGCCAGGCCCACGAAAGCGATAGCCGCCGTTTTCCAGCTCGTCGAACAACTCTTCGAGTTGGGGATGGCGCAGCGGCTCGCCGCTGTCGTCCGGCAGCAGGTTCTGCTCGGAGACATAGGCGACGTATTCGGTCTCTTCGTTTTCGGCAAGCAGATGATAGAACGGCTGATCCTTCTCCGGGCGAATATCCTCCGGAATGGCAAGCCACCACTCGTCTGTGTTGGCGAATTCGGGGTCGACGTCGAAGATGATTCCCCGAAATGGGAAAAAGCGATGCTTCACGACTTCCCCGATGGAAAACCGCGCGCGCCTTTCCTTCACCATGGCGTTATTGAGTTCTTCCCGCATCCTTCAAAAACTTCGCACTCATGCTTCCGGGCTACAAGATGTCACACCGTCACTGGGACGTGCCGTCCTTCGCGTCGACGAGGTTCGCGAGGTCGACGATCACCTTCGCCTGTTTCCACGTCGCATCGTCCTGCATCTTGCCGTCCACCATTACCGCGCCCGTGCCGTCCGGCATGGCTTCGAGGATGCGCCGGGCGAAAGCCGCCTCGGCCGGGTCCGGCGTGAACACGCGACGCGCGATCTCGATCTGCGAGGGATGCAAGGTCCATGCCCCCGCGCAGCCCTGAAGGAAGGCGTTGCGGAATTGCGCTTCGCACGCCGCCGTGTCGGAGAAATCGCCGAACGGGCCGTAGAAGGGCTTGAGGCCGTAGGTCGCGCAGGCGTCGACCATGCGGCCGACGGTGTAGTGCCACAGATCCTGCTGGTAGAAGGCGCGGGCCGCGTCGCCCGCCGCGTCCGCCAGCACGCCGTAGGACGGATGGCCGCCCCCGACGCGCGTCGTCTTCATGGCGCGGCTCGCGGCGAGGTCCGCGGGCCCGAGGCTCATGCCGTGCATGCGAGGGCTGGCGCCCGCGATGAGATCGACATTCGCCACGCCTTCCGCCGTCTCAAGCAGCGCGTGGATCATGACCGGCTTCTTGATGCCGTGCTTCGCTTCGAGCTGGGCGAGCAACTGGTCGAGGTAGTGGATGTCCCACGGGCCTTCCACCTTCGGCAGCATGATCACGTCGAGCTTGTCGCCGACCGCACCCATGATTTCGACGATGTCGTCGAGCACCCAGGGGCTGTTCAGCGCGTTGATTCGCGTCCAGAGCCCCGTCTTGCCGAACTCGTTCTCCTGCGCGAGCTTGATGAAGCCCTTGCGCGCGGCTTCCTTCTCGGTCGCGGGGATCGCGTCCTCAAGGTTGCCGAGAACCACGTCGACCTGCCTGATGAGGTCCGGCACCTTCGCGCGGATCTTCTCCACATGCGGCGCGACGAAGTGAATCATCCGTTCGAGGCGGACGGGCTTTTCGACGAACGGGGCCGGAGCACCCGCCGCGAGCGCCGTGAAAAATTTCGATGGGGTCTTGGTCGCTGCCATGGGAGCCTCCGCGCAATGCTTCCTCTATTTGCCCGCGCTGAATCCGCGGGTCAAGAAGGGGAGAGCCCGCCCGCTCCGAAAGGCGTAATTAGGGGAGGCAATTGACGACCGGACGCGAAAAAAAGCCGCGTGGGACGCACGCGGCTTTCATCGATGCGTTCGCCGGCTGAAAGCGTCAGCGCGTGAGGATGACGAAATCCGTATACTCGCCGGTTTCGTTGCTGATCCCGGAATCCGAAACGATGATCGAGCCGCCGGCCCAGAGCATTTCCGAAATCTTGTCTTCGACCTCTTCCGGGATCTCGATGCGGTCGAGCGCGGCGGAGGCCGAGACATTCGGCGCGGGACGCGGCTGTTCCGCCTTGCCCTTGCGGCGGCGCGTGCGCCGGTCCGCGGGGTCTTCGCTCGACTCGGAAAGCGTCATGGAAAGCCAGCGAAGCTTGGGATCGTTGTCGGCGCTCCCGCTGGCAGGTTGCATGGCCATGTAGAGATGCGTACCGAGCGGTTTGCCGGGATCGCGGATGGTAATCGGCACATCGAACACCTTGATGTAGTTCTGGCGAACATGAAGCCGCTGAGTCTTGCGGCTGATGAAGACGGAAACCGGCGCGAGCCTGCGCTTCCAGAACAGCGTGCCGTTCGCGGCCTGAGAGCGTGTGTCATCCAGTTGGCGGAATGCCTTCATCGCTTCGGCGGCGGCCTCGTCCTTCTCCGCCCTGGCGCGCTCGGCGGCCTCCACCTGCGTCTGCGCCGCGCTGACCTTCGCCTCGGCTTCGGCTTTGGCCGCTTCGGCTTGGGGGCGCTTCGCCTCCGGGACGCGGCTCAGGCGGCGCTCTGCTGCATCGAGACGTCGATTGGCGACGGACAGCGCGACCATCGCCTTGCGAAGGTCTGTCGCGGCAACGCGTTGCTCCTGCACGCGCGCTTCAACCGCGCGGCGGGCGGGGCTCGCCGCGCGTTCGGCATCATCGGCGGTCTTGGCGGCAATCTTCCTCATGGCGAGGGCGTATTCGCGCGGATTGAGAAGCTTGCCGGTTGCATCGGCGTTGTCCGGTGCCTCCGCCTTGACATCGATCCTTTGTGCATCTTCCGAACTGCGTTCCGCCACGTTAACCGCGTTCGCCAGCATGCGGCCGGAAATCGACGCGACCTGCTCGCTCCCCGGAGCCTGCATCATCGCGGGTTCCGGCAGCTTCGCATGGGAGAACGGCATCGGCACCACATCGTCCTTGGCCACGATCACCCGCTCGGTGCCCTCGGTCGCGTTAAACATCCGGCTCGCGAAAGCGTAGGGCAGACGGATACAGCCATGGCTCGCGGGATAGCCCGGCAAAGCGCCCTGATGCATCGCGACGCCGGACCAGGTCAGCCGCTGCATGAACGGCATCGGTGCGCCGCTGTAGATGTTCGAGCGGTGATGCCTGTTTTTCTGAATGATGTTGAAGATGCCGGTTGGCGTCGCGTGTCCGCGCGAGCCCGACGATATCGGCGCCTGTGCATAGATGCCGTCGTTCGAGTACGCGGTGATGCGTTGCTTGCCGATGTTCACGACGAAGAAAAGCGGGCGGTTCAGCGGTGCGGGGGCGGGGACTTCCACCTTCTTCCTCTGACCATCGTAGGACCGGTATCTCTTTCGCGCTTCGGCGGAATCCAGCGGCGCGAGCAAGGCAACGGAGAGGCATGAGAATAGTGCAAGGTCACGCCAGCGGGCGAAGGATGTACGAAGCGGATCATTCATGGGACGGGCCCCCCCAGCCGTAGCTCGACGCGTCATGTTAAGCCTTCTCTTCGTTTCGGCGTCATGATCGGAGCGGCGGATTCGCATCGCGACGTACACAACCAGGGGACGCCTTCACTAAAGGGTTTCTCTATAAGGTCCATAAGGCCGGCGCAGTTACAATTCGGTGTGCGTCTGGATTGTCACGCGGTCGGCACCTCACCCGACCAGCGGTTCTGAAGCGAGCCCATCAGCCAGTCGACTATGATGAGAACCGTCCCCAGTGTCAGAAAAAGTACGGAAAACAATAAGCCGCTCCATAACACGCTGGCGTAACCGCGCTCCGCTGCGTTCAGGAACGGGTAGGGATAGAAGCTCGTCAAAGCTCCGTGAACGAGCGTCCAGACGAAGAAGACCGCCGGGAGGACGAGCCAGCCCAACTGATCCCTGAGCCGAAGCGTTCCCTTGGGAATGAGAATGAACCAGTAGCCGACGAAAAGAGCCGGAATCACGAGGTGAAGCATTCGCTCGGCCAGAAACTCGATGCCCGCTGGCGCGTAGAGATGTCGAAGGAGCGTCGCGTAAACCGTGGCGACGACGATGATATAGACGGCGAGCGCCGTGTTCGCAGATGGCCGGTTCCAGATGCGCGCGTCCGAAGCGTTCGCGGCGGTCGCGCCGAGCAAGGCCGCGATGGCGAGATTGGTCAGGATGGTGAAATAGCTGAGGTAGTTGAGGATTGCGCCGCCGATGCTGTGACCGGTCGGATGAGCGCGCTCGATCGCGAGATGAAGCTGGATGGCGAGCGCTGCCATGCACAAGGCGGCGATGAGGATTGCGGTCAGCCGTCTCACGAGCATCGCCGGGAGTCTCCTTCGCGGGTTTACAGCGAAGGTCGAACAGCCGGGACGCGGCTTTGTGCCCTGTCCCGGCTGCAATTGTTGCGCGGCTCAGGCGAGCGGCGCTCACATTCCGGCGATGTTACGCCGCCGTGCCGCCCGACTGCGCATGCACGCGGTCGCGCTTGATGGCGAGCTTGTTCAGCGCCGACACATACGCGCGTGCCGAGGCGACCATCGTATCCGTATCCGCGCCGCGCCCGGTGACGGTCTTGCCGTTCTCTTCCAGCCGCACGCTGACTTCGGCCTGCGCATCGGTGCCTTCGGTCACGGCATGCACCTGATACAGCGGCAGCCGCGCCTCGTGCGGAACGATGGCCTTGATCGCGTTGAAGGTGGCGTCGACCGGACCGTCGCCCGTCGCTTCCGCCGTTTCCTGCTTGCCGTTGACTTCCAGCGTGATCGTCGCCTTCTGCGGTCCCGTCGTTCCGGCGATCACCATGAGCGCCACCACCTTCACGCGGTCGTGCGCCTGCGCGATTTCCTGATCGACCAGCGCCTCAATGTCCTCGTCGTAGACATGCTTCTTGCGGTCGGCCAGCGCCTTGAAACGCACGAACGCATCCTCGAACGCGTTGTCGCCCAGCTCGTAGCCCAGATCGCGCAGCTTCTCGCGGAAGGCATGGCGACCTGAGTGCTTGCCCATGACGAGCGAGCTTGCGCGCACGCCGACGCTTTCCGGCGTCATGATTTCATAGGTCGACGCGTTTTTCAGCACGCCGTCCTGATGGATGCCGGACTCGTGGGCGAACGCGTTCTTGCCGACGATGGCCTTGTTGTACTGCACCGGGAACGCGGTCACTGCCGAGACGAGGCGCGAGGCGCGCGCGATCATCGTGGTGTCGATGTTGGTCCAGTACGGCATCACGTCGTTGCGCGTCTTGATCGCCATCACGACCTCTTCCAGCGCCGCGTTGCCCGCGCGCTCGCCGAGGCCGTTGATCGTGCATTCGATCTGCCGCGCGCCCGCTTTCACGCCCGCCAGGCTGTTCGCGACCGCCAGGCCCAGATCGTTATGGCAATGCGTGGAGAAGATCACATCGTCAGCGCCCGGAACGCGTTCCTTCAGCATGGTGATGATGTCCACGAACTCGTCGGGCACCGTGTAGCCGACCGTGTCGGGGATATTGATCGTGGTCGCGCCCGCCTTGATCGCGGCTTCAACCACGCGGCACAGATAATCGGGCTCGGTGCGCGTCGCGTCCATCGCCGACCATTCCACGTCGTCGATCAGATTGCGCGCGCGGGTGACAGATGTCACCACGGCGTCGTAGACCTGCTCGGCGCTCATTTGCAGTTGGTATTGCCGGTGCAACGGCGAGGTGCCGATGAAGGTGTGAATGCGGCCGCGCTTCGCGTGGCGTACCGCCTCGCCCGCGCGGTCGATGTCCTTCGGGTTGGCGCGCGCCAACCCGGCGATCACGGCATTTTTCGAGCGCCTCGCGATCTCGGCGACGGATTCGAAGTCGCCCACCGACGCGGCCGGAAAGCCGGCCTCGATAATGTCGACGCCCATCTCGTCGAGAATTTCGGCGACCTGCATCTTCTCTTCGAAGTTCATGGTCGCGCCGGGACACTGCTCGCCGTCGCGCAGCGTTGTGTCGAAGATCAGGATGCGGTCTTTTTCGGAGCGGGGGGCGGACGCGGCCGCGGAAGCGGGGGAATTGGAAACGGTCATATAAAGGAGTCCTTACCTGGATGTGTGGAGCATATCACAAACCGGGCAAGACCTCTAATGGAGCGCCCGGGTTTTAACCCCCAAGCGCTCGCCCGTTCGCCGGACCGTCAGCGCTCAGGGGCAGATAAGGAGAAGAAGGCCGCTCGTCGCGGGGCGCATGCGTGCGCTGGCACGGGCCGGAGCGAAAGCCCGGAAGCCCGAAAAATGCGCGACAGTCATGGCCATTGTGAATTCCATGGTCGTCGTATCGCACACCTTCAGGCTCCGGACAAGCTCTACAAACGATCAATCGCGGCGCTTCAGGATGAAGGGGTGTCCTTGTGGGGCCGATATTTTTCCGCTTCCAACTCTTCCACCTTGTGATGGCTGTCCGACATGCGGTCCATGACGGCGAAGAGAACGCCCGAAACGACGAACGTGAGATGCAGCACGAGCCGCCAGATGATTTCTTCCTGATTGACGTTCTTTATGTTCACGAAGGTCTTCAGAAGCTCGATGCCCGAGATGGCGACGATGGTGCCCATCAGCTTGATCTTGAGGTCGGAAAACGTGATGTGGCCCATCCAGTCCGGCCGGTCCTCGTGGTCCTTGATGTGCATCTTCGAGACAAAAATCTCATAGCCCGCGAAGACGATGATGAGCACGAGATTGGCCACCATCACGATGTCGACGAGAGACAGCACGGTGACGATCACCTTGCCGGTTTCCGCGCCCGCCAATACCTCGGGCGCGAACTTGACGAACTCGCGCACGAACGTCACGAGGAGCAGCGCCAGCGACACCACAAGGCCGAGATAGAAGGGCGCGAGCATCCAGCGGCTCGCAAAAATCCCTGACTCCAGAGCGTTTTCTATGCGCTTCATAAATCCTCCGATGGTGGCGATCCGGGACCGGACCGCAGGTGCGGGAAAACTCACACGCCGACCCGGCAGATGCTTCACAGTGCATCTTGCGGCGACATGGCAATGCCTTAATATTCCTTTTTAGCGATGGCAGAATTTCGTGCCAGAAGCTAGTGTCCCGAACACGGTTCGTCAGGCGTCGCGGCGGGCTTCTGAACGGCTGCGGATTCGGACGGCACAAGCAAAGCCTGGGTTTCTGATGTGGTTTCGGATTTGGGTTTCCAGGCGGCTGTGTGCCGGGTGGTAAAGCTTCCGGTCCGCTTCCACGGGATGGGAACGGCACACATGGCCGTGACTGACACAAAGAGGTTTCATGCGCATACCCTCCAACGGCCGGTCTGGCGGACTGCCTTCGTTCAGATCGAAGCCCCTGTCATTCCTCCGGCTCGCGGCAAAGCGTCGGCGGCGGTTCCCGATCTTCCCGCTCAGGAAGCCGAAGCGGATTTATGGCAAGATCGGCAACCTCGAAGTGCGCCTTGCGCGCTCGGTCGCCGATATCAAGAAGGCGCAGCGGCTTCGTTTCGAAGTCTTCTACAAGGAGATGGCTGCGGTGGCGGACGCGCGCACCCGTATCAAGAAGCGCGACGAGGATGAATACGATCCGATTTGCGATCACCTGCTCGTCGTCGACAAGGCGGTCGAGCGCATGGCGAAGCGGCCTTGGCCGAAGCGGTCGAAGGTGGTCGGCACCTATCGCGTGCTCCTCCAGGATGTCGCCGAGAAGAACCGGGGCTTCTACACGCAGGGCGAATACGACATCGCGCCCCTCATCGAGAGGAAGCGCGCGACGCATACGTTCATGGAACTCGGCCGCTCCTGCGTGCTCAAGCCGTATCGTAACAAGCGCACGGTGGAACTCCTCTGGCAGGGCCTGTGGAACTACATCCGCGAGCAGCGCGCCAATGTCATGATCGGCTGCGCGAGCTTTCCCGGCACCGACCCCAAGGAGCATGCGCTCGCGCTCAGTTTCCTGCACCACTTCTCGCGGGCGCCGGAGGATTGGCTCGTCTCGGCGCATCCCGAGATCAAGGTCGACATGAACATGATCCCGAAGGAAGAGATCAACGCGAAGGAGGCGCTCAAGGGCATGCCGCCGCTGATCAAGGGTTATCTCCGCCTCGGCTGCTACATCGGCGACGGCGCGGTGGTGGACAAGCAGTTCGGCACGACCGACGTGCTGATCGTGCTGCCGATGGAAGCGATCGACCAGCGGTACTTCTCGCATTTCGGCGCGCCCGACGAGACTCCGGCGCAGGGACGCAAGGGCGGCGCGGTTCATTAAGCCCGCGCGCTTGACGTCGTTATTTTCGGCGCCTGGCTCAGAGGCGAAGCGCGCTTCGAGCGATGCGCGGCGCGGGAGGAAGCGGGGACAGAAGGGCACGCCATGAAGGCATTTTCGTCGCTCGGGGCTGTTCTGGCTCTCTGGCTCGGCGTGAGCTTCGCGCTGTGGCTTCTCTATCGTCTTGTCCGCAGTCGCGACGGTTCGCGCCGCAAGGCTCTGGTCGACGACGCGCTTGCGCTGGTGGAAGAGGGCATTGGAACCCTCGCCGCGCTTCGCAGGCGTTCGCCGTCGCCGCGAGCGGCGGCTTTCGAAACCGAAGAAGACGTCCGTGAGGATGTGCGTGGCCTCCTGAACGGCATCGAGGCGAACAGCGCCTATTTCGACCGCGTCGTCGCTGCGAAGAAGAAGATCGAGACCGCGTTCGACGTGGCGGAATTCGCGCCGCTCGCCGAGGTGCTCCAGATCCGGCGCGATTTCTGGGCGGCGTCCGAGATTTTCCTGATCGAGGATATCCGCCTTCTCGGCCCGGAACTGGCCGACGAGCACACGCTCGAAACCTTCCGCGACGAGGCGCATGCGCTCCTGTTCCGGGATCCCGACTCCGACTGGAATCCGAAGATCGCCGACACGGACCCCGTTGCGCTGCGCCTGACGCTTGCGCGGCATGAGGCCGAAGCCTTCGCGGCTCGCGTCGCCGACTTGGTCGCGGCGGAACGCGACCAAGGGCGCCTTCCGCGCCCGTCCGAGATCGCGGCGGTGCCGCTGTCGCTCTTCCGCACCGTCGGCACGGTTTGGCGCGAAGGACGAAGCATCGCCGTCGACGCGGCGGCCACGGCGCGGCGGTTCGCGCGCTCCGTCGGTGAAAAGGGCTTTGCGGCCGCCGCCGAGGAACTGCGCCGCGCGCGCACCGACCTGCCGGAGCAATTCGCGAGCGCCTTCGAGCGCGCGGGCGGTCTTGCGCGCAAGGGCGGCGAGGGGCTGAAGCGGCATTACGAATTCGTGCTCGAAGCGCAGGAGCTTCGCGCGCGCTACGCGGAACTTCTCGCCCGCGCGCCGCATGTCAGCGAGAAGGGGCGGCAGTTCCTCGCGCGGCTCGAACTGGAGCGCCGCGCGGAGCAAGTCCGCGAGACGTCGGGCGGCGCGTCGGACTGGCTGCGCCAGCGCATCGTGATCGGCATCGCGCTTCTCATTCGCGCCCTGCAATATGTTCAGGCGAAGATCACGCCGCAGAAGAACAAGCAGCTTGCCGTGTATCCGGCGACGGGTGAACCGGCGTCGGCGCGCCCCGGAGCCGCCGCCGCGCCCGGGGCAGCGCAGGAGCCGCTGCGCGCTCTGCTTATGCCCTCCGCGGCCTACGAAAGCGGCAGTCGGGGGCGCGCGCAGAAACCGCGATCGAAGCGAAAGGCGGCCGACGCCGAGCCGCCGCTTGGGAAGAAGCGCGGCGATTCGCTGATCGACCGTCTCGAAAGCGTCGGCGCGGAGGCAGAGAACGCGGTCGATGCCAGCACCGCTCCTGCGGCGAAATCGAAGTCCGCAAGGAAAAAGGGCCAACATCTTTTCCGCTGAACAGGAAGCGCCCGTGCCATCCTTTTCCTTGGGGCGGCGGCAGTGATAGAATGACGCGCGACCCAATTCGCGCGAAGCCCCGCGCAGCCCGAGGCGACACGATGTTTCTGAACTTTTTCTACGAGTTGAAAAACGCCGGGCTGCCGGTAAGCGTGAAGGAATATCTCACACTGCTTTCCGCCGTGGACGCGGGCGTCGCGGGCAAGAAGATCGAGCACTTCTATTACCTCTCCCGCGCCTCGCTCGTGAAGGATGAGCGCCATCTCGACAAGTTCGACCGCGTGTTCGGCCATGTGTTTAAAGGGCTCGAAAGCATCGGCGAAGGCATCGAGGCCGAAATTCCCGAGGATTGGCTGCGCAAGCTCACCGAGCGCTTCCTCACCGACGAGGAAAAGGCGCAGGTGGAGGCGCTTGGCGGCTGGGACAAGATCATGGAGGAGCTGAAAAAGCGCCTCGAAGAGCAGAAGGAACGCCACGAAGGCGGCAGCAAGTGGATCGGGACGGGTGGCACCTCGCCGTTCGGCGCGTATGGCTACAATCCGGAAGGCGTACGCATTGGCCAGCACGGCAACCGCAATTTCCGCGCGGTGAAGGTGTGGGACAAGCGCGACTTCAAGGATCTCGACGGTGAGGTCGAACTCGGCACGCGCACCATCAAGCTCGCGCTTCGCAAGCTCCGCCGCTTTGCGCGGGCGGGCGCGGCCGAAGAACTCGACCTCGACGGCACGATCAAGGGCACGGCGCACAAGGGCTATCTCGACATCGCGTTTCGCCCCGAACGGCGCAACACTGTGAAGGTGCTGCTGTTCTTCGATGTCGGCGGCTCGATGGACTACCACATCAAGGAGACGGAGGAACTTTTCTCCGCCGCGCGCTCAGAATTCAAGCACATGGACTATTTCTACTTCCACAACTGCATCTACGAGGGCGTGTGGAAGAACAACGCGCGCCGCCACACCGAGCGCGTGCCCACGTGGGACGTGATTCACACATACCCGTCCGATTACAAGGTCATTTTCGTCGGCGATGCGGCGATGAGCCCGTATGAGATCGCGCTCGCGGGCGGCTCCGTGGAGCACTGGAACGAGGAGTCCGGGCAAGTCTGGATGCAGCGCATGCTCGACACGTTCAAGCACGCGGTCTGGCTCAATCCGACGCCCGAACGCTATTGGAGCGAAACGCCGTCGCTCCAGATGATGCGCCGCATCATGGAAGGCCGCATGTATCCGCTCACGCTCGACGGCATCGAGGCGGCCATCGCGGAACTGCTGCGATAACGCGAGCACGGCAAGCCGAAAGGCAGACCGAGCGCCGGAGCCTCGGAACCTATCCGATTCGGCCCGGTTCGATCCTTATCGAACAATCGCACGCCACGATGGCCGCCCACGCGGGGATGAACCGGCCTCCAGTGTGTCGTTGGTGAACCGGCCCGCGAGTTCCCCGCCCACGCGGGGATGAACCGGCAATTTCGCGTCCACCGCAGGGCAGTATGACGTGTTCCCCGCCCACGCGGGGATGAACCGCTCTATCGCGGCTTGGACTGGACCGGTCTGACGCTTCCCAAGGAACGCCCAAACCGCGACGAGCAGGAACGGCCATTCACGGATGACGAAGTGAGGAAGCTTCTCTCCGGGCAGCCGCGCGAACGGTGAATGGAATACGTGGCGGCTCATCCCCGCGTGGGCTTGTTCGTGTCTGGCTTGTGGGCCGCGGGCCATTCACCGCTGAGGCTGCGATCTTGGGCAGGTCCGCGATGAACCTTCCCGCGACTTTCCGCGTAATGGCCTCGACCATCGGGGCCACCGCATGGGCCCTTGTCCAATCTTCCAGTTACCGCAATGTCCTTTTCTCGTCCCACTTGGTGCGTTCCTTGCGGCTAATAAGCATTTTAACGGTGAAGCTGCCGAAAGCGATAAGACCCTAAATGATCAGGCGGTATGCTTTTTTCAGCTTGCCCAGGCGGCGGATCTCGGCGCGCTCATCATCGGTCGAAAGGGGCAACCGACCCGGTTTGAGTTCAACGAATTAAACGCTCGGGCGATGGTCGAGGCCGAGGACACTCCTTCGGAAGAATGCGAGCCCTCGGATGCTTCCTTGTCGTTGATAAATGGAGTGGAAGCCACGCCCAAGGCCGAAGTTGCGCCGCCCGCTACGCCTCGTCAGGATGACATCAAACGGGTTTTCATAACTCACGGCAAGAACCAGAAAATCCTGGAGCACGTGAAACAGGTCGTACTCTATGGCAAATTTGAGCCTGTCATAGCAGTCCAACGCGAGGCAGCTGCGAAACCGGTACCTGATAAAGTTATGGATGAGATGAGAAGCTGCGACGCCGCGGTCATCCACGTAAGCGTCGAGGAGATTTTGTACGATAAAGAGGGCAAGGAGCGCCCGCAACTAAACGGAAACGTGCTCATCGAAATAGGAGCGGCCATGGCTTTGTACGGACGCAACTTCATTCTGCTTGTGGAAGAAGGGGTCCAACTTCCATCAAACCTGCAAGGCCTCTATGAGTGTCGGTACTCGGGCGATGAGTTGGACGGCTCCTCGACGCTAAAGCTCTTAAAAGCCTTCAACGAGTTTAAGTAAGGAAAAAACGTTGCCGCGACCGTGACCGGGAGCACTGGCCAGAAAGATAGAAAAACATCCGGGGGCGGGCGCGAAGGAACAAACCTCGCGCCTCCGTTTCTCGCCCCTCAGGACGATGCCACCACCCCTGCCAGTCGATAGACGCTGGCGCGGCCTATGCCCAATCTCTTGACGACTTCAGTAGCCCCAAGAACAGCAAGAAGTGGCGCCGGGCCTGCTTGTTCGACGCGGTTCCATGGAAGGCGCGTCGCGTCGCTCGGTAGTTCCGGTCCATCGCAGCCGTCGCCCCATCAACTCGCCGCAGCAGTCTCCTTCGGAAGCCACTCGTTCATCAACTCCGTCTCGCGCTCGGTGACACCGCGCACGAACCCGGCGGAACTGCCCTTCATTGAGCGAAACGCGTCATAGCCGCGCTCAAGGAAGCTCTGTAGGTCGGAAAGTCCCGCGAGTTCTGCCGGCTTTTTCATCATGGAAAGCGCCGTGCCGATGAACGGCTTGCGCGTGAGGCGGTCGAGCGATCGGCCGAGGCTCGCGATCAGCGCGATCTGGCGCTCGCGGTCATCGCGGCGGCCGATCTTCTTGTAAGCAGCAACCCATTTGTCGATGTCGAGTGCGAACACGTCCTGCCCGAGAGCCTCCAGCATGTCGGTGTCGAGCGACTCGGAGATCGTGTTCACCTCGATAGCGTCGGCTACGGTTTCGAGCCCCGCTTCGGGCAGCACAGCTTTCATGACCGGAAGGATGCGCCGCACCTCTTCCTCGTGGCGGCTGAGGTCTTTCGGGCCGTAGATGTCGCTCAGGAAAAACAGCGCCGTCTTCGTGTAACGCGGATTGGCGACGATATCGGCGTGTTCGCGGCGAAGGCGTTCCGCCTGCCACTGCCGCAGGGCGTCGCGCGCGGCTTCGCCCTGCGGGCGGGCGGCCAGCCGCGCTCGAAGCTCGGCCGAAGCATCGAGAAGCGATTCAATCCGTCTGGAAATCTCGTTCCTGGTAGTCAATCGTTTTCCTTTGTGATGTATTTACTAAGAAGCGCTGGCCGTTTTGGACGATTGTTTCATGACGGCGCATGAAGGTTTCGTACAGGACGCATAACCGCCAATCCAGAACCTCAAGGGGTGCCCGCCAATGTCGAAAGCGGAACGCGTCTCAGCGGTAGACACAACGTGGCTTCGAATGGATCGGCCATCCAACCCGATGGTCATTGTAGGAGTCCTTATACTTGAGGGGCCGCTCGATCTCAACACGCTGGAAGACACCGTCGCCGAACGCTTCCTTGCGATCCCTCGCTTTCGGCAGCATATCGAAACCCGCGCGGGCGACTATTGGTGGGTGGACGATCCATGGTTCGACCGTTCGCGGCACATCCAGCGGGCGCGGCTTCCAGGACGCGGCGGACAAGCAGAGCTTCAGCGCTATATCGCGGGCCTCGCCTCGGAGCCGCTCGACAAGTCGCGTCCGCTTTGGCAGATCCGCATCGTGGAGGATTACGAAGGCGGCGCGGCGCTCGTCCTTCGCATTCATCACGCCATCGGAGACGGCATGGCACTCGTGGGCGTCATGCTCTCGATCACCGATGGCGGCGACCGCTCCGTCTGGACGGCAACGCGGGAACGCCGCGCCGGTGTCCGCGTGCCCCTCCCCGGCATCGGGCTTCTGAAGCGCGGCCTCGGTACGGGCGTCGGCCTCTGGAAGGAAGTCGCCGCGCTGGCGCAGAACCCGACGCAGGCCGCGCGCCTCGGCGCGGGCGTGGCGGGCGAACTCGGCTGGCTGCTCATGATGCCGGAAGACAGCCCGACGCGCTTCAAGGGCAAGGCGTCCGGCAACAAGCGCGTGGCCTGGACCGATCCGATCCCCCTGCCTGAGGTAAAGGCGATCAGCCATGCGCTCGGCTGCACGTTGAACGACATGCTGCTCGCCTCCGTCGCGGGCGCGCTCGGCGAATATCTCAAGGCCAAAGGGGACGAGACGGAAGGCGTGGAGATCCGCGCGTTCATTCCGGTCGACATGCGCCAAAGCCACGAGGCGGGCCAACTCGGCAACCGCTTCGGGCTTGTCGGCGTCGAGCTTCCGGCCGGGATCGAGAACCCGCTGGCGCGCCTTGCCGAGGTGCAGCGCCGCATGAAGGCTCTGAAGCAATCGCTTGAACCGCCGGTGACGCTCGGCCTGCTGGAGGTGATCGGTCACGCGCCGCAGATTGTGCAGGACCGGCTTTTCAACATGCTCATGAAGCGCGCCACCGCTGTCATGACGAACGTGCCGGGGCCGAAAGAGCCGCTTTATCTCGGCACCGCGAGGATCTCGCAGATCATGTTCTGGGTGCCGCAATCGGGCGACATCGGCATGGGCGTTTCGATCCTGTCCTTCAACGACATGGTGCAGTTCGGGCTGATCACGGACGCTGCCATGGTGCCGGACCCGGAGGCGATCATCGCGGAGTTCCGGCCGAAATTCGAGCAGCTACTCTACTACGTTCTGATGGACTCATGGGGCGATGCGGACGAGCGGCCATCGCCAATTGCCGCCGCGGCTCCGAAAGCAAAGGCGAGGCGGGCGAAAACGCCTGCATCGGACGCGAAGGGGCAGGACGTCCCGCCCGTGATAAAAGAGGAAACGGCTCGCTCACGCAAGACGCCCAAAGCTTCCGCCACGTCGCGAACGGTCGCGCCCGTTTCCTCGCCCGACAAAACAGCGCCGAGCGCGCTCGCTCGCAGCCGCAAGCGGCATGAAGCATCGCCCGCCACAGAACCGGCGCTCGCGGCGGAAGCGACCGGCGCCGCGCCGCGCCCCCGCAGATCGCCAAGGGCTTTCAAGCTTGATCTTGCCGGGGCACCGGAGGAGACGCCAACCGCCAGCGCCGCGCTCGCAAAGGCAAAGCCGCGCACGCGCGTCAACAGTGCGGATGCGGCAGCCGAAACTGCGACTGCGCGAAAAGCATCAAAACCGGCTTCGGGCGACGCCGGTTCGCGCGAAGCATCAAAGGGAAGTTCCGAAGCCTTTCCAACGTCCGACGAAATGCGCGCCGCTCACGCAAAGGCGTCAGATCGGCCTGCGTTGGATCGGGCTCGGTTGGGCGCGGAGAAGTTGATCGACAACCAGAACTTGCTGCGTCGTGCGGCATCTGATTTGCCGCTCGAAGCAGGTGTAGCAGCCGCGCCGCTGACCCCCGCGCCAAGCCCGAGAAAACCACGCCAGCCCGTGCGCGCTCGGGGTGGCGGCGAAGCTCCGCCTTCACCGGCACCGAAAGTTACGGCTCGTCGCAAGCTGCCGAGAAGCTGACAGCGGCTTTCGAGGGCAGCAATCATGACGAGCGCACTCGCGGCAGATCGCGGCTTGCGAGCGTGCCGCCATGCGGGCGATCTTCAGCCATCAACGCGCGGCAGCCGCCTTCGCCTTTTCGGCACTCTCGGCCATTTGAAGCAACGCCTGGCATTCGCCCGGCAGGTCGGTGACGAGCATGGGCTTCGGCTTGGGCTGAGGTTTCGGCGGCTTGGGCGGTTTCGGGCGCGGCGCACGCAGTTTCCTGAACCACGCGTCGAGTTCCTCGCCGCACCCGTCGTCGGCCTTGATCGCGGGCTGTGAGACGCAGCCATTGCTGCCAGCCGGACAACTCAGCCGCACATGCAGATGGTCGTCGTGCTTGTACCACGGACGAATCTTGTTCAGCCACGCGCGATCGCTACCCGCGCTGTCGCACAGGGCTTTCTTGATGGCGGGATGCACGAAAATTCGCGCGACCTCCGGGTAAGAGGCGGCGCGTTTGACGAGCTTTGTCTGCGCGTCGGTCCAGCGCGCGGAATCGACCGCCAGCGTTGCCTGGTCGACATAGTTGGTTGCGGCGAATTTCTCCCTGTCCTCCGCCGACAGCGTCCGCGTGGGCATGATGTTGTACCAGAGGTCGACGTCGATGCCGCTCTGGTGGCTAGCGTGGCTGCCTGGAAGCGGGCCGCCTATAGGCTGCGCCATGTCGCCGACGAGGATTCCGGGCAGACCGTCGAGGCGCTTCACGTCGCGCGCGAGCGTCTCGATATAGGAGATGAGCGCAGGATGGCCCCAGTAGCGGTTGCGCGAAAGGCGCATCGCCTGCCAGCCATCGCCGTTCATCGCGATCCTCTGCGCACCGGCGACGCAGCCGAGATTGTATCGACCGATGGCTTGCGGCGGGAGAGCGGGCGGAGTCTTGATCGTTCCAAACGCCTTTTTTGCTCCCCGTGGCTCTGCGGTTGGCGCGGCGGCGTTTTCGGCGTGAGCGGCGAAAAAGAGAGCCGCCACCGCAAATGCGCAAAGCGCCGCGCTGGAGAGTTTCCTTGTCATGTCAGCGGCCAAATGGATTCCAGGCGGTGCTGGGCGGCGGCGGCGCAGGCATGGGAACCGCTTGCGGCTGCTCCGGTGCCGGAGCCGGTGCGACTGTGGCAGGTGCAGGTGATGCCTGCTGCTGGGGCGCGGGACGCTGAACAGTCGCAGCCTGATCTGGCTTCGGCTTCTTCGGGGGAGGCGGTGCCTTTTTCTGGGGCTGTTTCGGAGCGGCGGCGCCTGCGGGCTGGTTGAGGTCGATGCGGATCGGCTTCGCCTCGGCAGCGCGCTGCGGCGGAGCCTCGCTCATGGTAGACGCCTGTTGCCCCTCGCCTGGGGGTGCAACGTTGACCGCGATGGCCGCCAGCATCCAATGATCGCCCGCAAGCTGGAACGCGATATCGAAATTCACATGTTCCGGGATTGTCGCGAAAAAGCCGGTCAAGCGGAGCACCTGCCCTTCCAGCATGGTCGGTTTAGCGGTCAGCCTCGGCGGAAAGAACATCACGGGGGAAATGTCGATCCGGCGATTGCGCAAGGTCGCGAACGCCTCGGCAAGTTTTGTCGGGTTGTTCGTCTGCTGAAACGAAGGCGTGCCGAGATCGCGCAGCACCGAATAATTGCCGGTGAGGTTTGCCTGGTTGAGCGCAACGACAGCATTTCGGATCATGAGGATCAGGCGCAATTCGTCGGGCGCCTGCGCCTGCTGGCCAGTGGGCTGCGCCGAAGCCGCAATCGGCGCCAGCGCGAGCGCCACCGCACAAAGAAGGCTCAGGCTGTATTTTCTCACGGGCATCCCTCGACCATCGCCAGTCTGCGAGGCCATTCTTAACGACCGCAAAGCGCGACTTCAAGACGAAACGGCCGCCACCCGGACTTATGCACGCGGCGGTTGCGAGTGCTTCGGCATCAGTTCTGCTGTCGCACCGGCCTTTTTCCGGATTTCGCGCTTGCGGAGGGCCTGCCGGGCGCGGGCGTCTGCGCGGCGAGCGACGGCGCCCCCCGATTCTGTCCGGCCTGTGTCGTCTGAACGGCGACGGCTTCGACCGACACGCCATCGACGCGCCAGACGCTGTCGATCTGCTGGAAGACAAGCTCGTACTTGATTTGTAGCGGTTGGGTCGGGAAATTGCCCATCAACCGAAGCTGCTTGTCTTTCAGTTCGGGCTGCCTCGTCAGGTTCGGCGAGAGCACGAGGATCGGGCTGAGGTTGACGCCTCGGCCCCGCAGGCCCGAAAAGATCGCCGAAAGCTTCACCTGATCGAAGCGCTCGCGAAACAGCGGCGTTCCGAGGTCGCGCAGCACCGAATAATTGCCGGTCTGGTTCGCATGCTGAAGCGCGATGATCGTGGACTTGATCAGCATGGCGAGTTGCACGCCGTCCATGGTGGCGTTCTTCTGAGGTCTCGCCGCGGCCTTGAGGCTGCGGTCGGCGAGGGGGGCTCCCTTCCCTTGCGCAAACGCTTCAGTCGTCCAGATGATGGCGGCAGAGCATAGGACGGCACGGAAAAGTACAACTCGGAACAAGGTGGATTTCATGACATGCCCGTCGGTCGAACGACGTCCCGCATTTGATGCACAGTGGGGTTTGACGCGCCGTTGCCCAGGCGGCGGGTCAAGCTTATGGTTTCGAAGGCTTCGTTTTCGTTAGAGCGTCGAGCCGCAAATCGGACGCGGCACGCTGCGTTGGCTTGGTCGTCGATCAGCTTGCGCACAGAAGGAGCGTTATTGAATCGTGGTTTGTCGAGTGCCGCAAACCGGCCCCTCTTCGCCTCAAACGCCGGCATCACCATCCGAACGTAACGCCCGCCTTGCCCGCCATGACGCCGGAACTGGCGCCGAAGCCGAAACCGCCATCGAGAGCGACGACCGTGCCTTGGCCGAACCAGTCGCGGCCAATGATGCCCGCGCCCGACAGGCCGAACGCGCTTTCGCCTTCGAAATTGCCCCAACCGGCGCGAAACGCGAAGCTCTGGCCCGGCGCGAAGATCGGCTGCTGAAGCGCGAGCGCGATGGCGACGCCCTCCTGCGTTTCGTCGATGCGACGGTTCGCGTTACGCAGGCCCGCGTCCATCTTGTCGTTCAATTCCCGCATTCTGGTGCCGTTATCGTACCAGACGGAGTCGACATAGGCCTTGTTGGCGGCGTCGGTGTCGACCAGAGGCGTCGCCACGTTATGCACGACCGCGCCGCCCATATCCGCGGTGCCCCCGCTTGCAACCTTGAGCGTCGTCACAGTTGTGGTTCCGGTCGCGGTCAGATCCTTGGTGGTGACGCTGTCGGAAGCCGTGATCGCGCCGTCCACGATCCTCGTCGAACTCGATCCATCCGCAGTGGTGACTTCCAGGGTCATGCCCTGGAAGGTCGCCTTGTCTGCCGACGCATTCAGGTCGATGTAGTTGGTTCCCCCGGCGTGCGGAATGTAGATATGGTCCGCGGTCACAGACCACGTCTTCACCGAAGTCGGCGTGACGGTCGTGGTGTTGGTGCCGTCGGAAACCGTGAGGTTCGACGCGCCGAGATTGGCGGCGTTGAAGTTTGTCGTGTTCAATGTGTTCGCCGTGATCGTGTCCGTCGTGATGTTCGTCGCATCGATCGCGCCGGTGGAAAGCGAACCGGACGACAGGGCCCCCGTTGTCGAGATGTTGCCCGATGAGGTAATGCCGGTTGTCGAGATCGCGCCGGTCGAGAGCGAGCCGGACGACAGGGCTCCCGTTGTCGAGATGTTGCCCGATGAGGTAACGCCGGTTGTCGAGATCGCGCCGGTCGAGAGCGATGCCGAACTGAGCGTTCCGGTGGTTGAGATCGACCCCGGCAGTATGGTGCTTGTATTCGTGCCATCCGTCACGGTCAGCGACTGCCCGTTGAATGCGCCGCCGTTGAACGTCGAGGCGTTCACGGTGGTTGCGTTCACGGTGCCGGTATTCACCGAACCGGAGTTGACCGCTCCGGTTGTGGTCAGCGATGTTGCTGAAATGGCGCCCGTCGCATTCATGTTTGTGATCGACAGGTTCGTTGCGCTGAAATTGTCTACGTCGAGTGTGGTCGCGTGCAGTGTGCCCGTGGTGACCGATGTCGGCGTAATTGTGGTGGCATTCGAGCCGTTCGAAACCGAAAGCGACGACGTGCTGACGCTGTCGGTGGAGAGCGAACCTCCGCTGAAAGCGTCCGCGTAGACGGTTCCGGTCGTGACCGAACTCGGGCCGATGGTCGTTACGTTCGTGCCGTTCGACACCGATACGCCGCCGGCGTCGAAAGAAGCGCTCGTGGCGCCATAAGAGGACGTCACGCCCGAACCTTGCAGGATCGTGGTGTGACCCGAGGTATCGGTGCCGATAACCTGGCCGTTATAGAGCTGAGACCTTTTCGTGTAGGTGCTCCCACCGTTCGTTGAATTGGTGGACGTCCAATCCACGCCGGAGGAAGAGATGGTTTGCGCGTGGGCCGGCGACAGGCATACGGCAATTGCGATGGCGCTGACGCTGACGAGAAGGGAAAGGGTGAAGGCGACTGTTACTTCAGTGGGCTCCGCCGTCTTGTTTTCTTTTTGACGTGCCATTACTATCTCACTCAATTTACATTTACTTTTACAGACCACCAGCACGCATTACAAAACAACCTGACTGAGAAGTGCGACGCAACTTCTGATAGAACATTATTGTAAATACCAAGGGAAGGCCATGGCAATTTCGCGCGGAGCGTGTACATGCTGTTCACCCTTAAGGGGCTTCTCCCCCAAGAGAGGCGCGCAAGGGAGCAAATCAGGGTTCGCGCTGATCTCCGCAAACTGCTGTTGTTTTTCAACGGGTTGAACCGATTTCTAGCGCCGCTGGTTCGAAAACGCAGCCGACGGCCTTCCAACCGATTGAAATTCCCGGTTGTAAATAGCCGCGCGTTCACATTTGCGTGATCGCGTTATCTTGAGGGAGGGCAAGACTTCGTAAGTATTAACAAACGGTTAACAAAGTTCTGCGATTGCAGTCCTTAGTTCTTCCATGCCGAAGCCATCGACCGCGGATGTGGTCAGAACAACGGGATGCGCCGCGGGGTGCGAGCGCATCGCGGCCTCTGTCTCGCGCACGACCTGCCCGAGATCGCCGGCCTTCGGCTTGTCGGCCTTCGTCAAGACGCCCTGATAGGACACGGCGGCCTTGTCGAGCAGCGTCATGATTTCCTTGTCGGACGGCTTCAGGCCGTGGCGGCTGTCGATGAGAAGCATCACGCGCTTGAGCTGGGGGCGTCCGCGCAGATAGTCGTGGATGAGCTGGGTCCAGCCCTTCACCAGCGCCTTCGGGGCCTTGGCGTAGCCGTAGCCGGGCATGTCCACGACGTAGAGCGAATCGCCCACGGAGAAGTAATTCACCTCGCGTGTGCGCCCTGGCGTGTTCGAGACGCGCGCGAGGTTGCGGCGCGAGAGCAGCGCATTGAGAAGGCTAGACTTGCCGACATTCGAGCGCCCGGCGAACGCAACCTCGGGTCGATTGCCTTCGGGAAGCGCCGCAACGTCGGTCACGCCGAGCACGAACTCGGCGGGAGCCTTGAACAGCGCCTCCGCGCGAGCCGCAAGCTCGCGCGCGTGGTTTTCCTCGTCGGTCGACGCCATCCGCCGCTACCGGCCGGGGCGGCGATTGCGGTTGCTCTTTCCGCGCTGCTTGACCGACTTCTTGCTCGCGAGGTTGCCTCTCGGCGCGGCTGTAACCGTGCCGGTCGGGGCCTGCGCCGGACGCGCGGTCGCCGGTTCGGTCGGCTGCGGCTTGTCGATGACGGCCTGATCGGCCGCGACCGTGGACGCGGTCTCGTTTTCCGCGACAGTCGCCGCCGGTTCGGCTTTCGCCGGTACCGGCGCTGGCTTGATTTCGGTCGCCTTGCCACCCCGCGCGGGTTCCGTCTTCGGCTTCGGCGCGACCTCATGCGACGCATGCTTCGCGGCGCCATTCGACTTCTTCAGCCCGATCTGCTGAAGGAGGTTCATCGTCTTGTCCTGACGCTTCATGATCAGCGCCTGCTGGGCAAAGGTCAGGATATTGTTCCACGTCCAGTAGAGGATCAGGCCGGCCTGGAATGGGGCCAGAATGAAGGTGAACAGCACCGGCATCCACGCAAAGATCTTCTGCTGGATCGGGTCCGGCGGCGTCGGATTGAGCTTCATCTGAAGCCACATCGACAAGCCCATGATGATCGGCAGCGCGCCGAGCATCAGGAAGTGCGGCGGCGTCCACGGGATCAGGCCGAACAGATTGAACACGTTTGTCGGGTCGGGAGCGGAAAGATCGTTGATCCAGCCGTAGAACGGCGCGTGCCGCATCTCGATGGAAACGAGCAGAACCTTGTACAGCGCGAAGAAGACCGGGATCTGCACGAGGATAGGCAGGCAGCCCGCCGCAGGATTGACCTTCTCCTTCTTGTAGAGGGTCATCATGGCCTGCTGCTGGCGCGGCTTGTCGTCCTTGAAGCGCTCCTGGATCTTCTTCATCTCCGGCTGAAGCATCTTCAGCTTGTTCATCGCCGAATACGATTTGTTGGCGAGCGGAAAGAACAGAAGCTTGACGAGAACCGTGGTCAACAGGATCGCGATGCCGAAATTGCCGACATGCTCATACAGCCAGTTAAGGAGATAATAGAGCGGCTGCGTGAGGAACGGAAACCAGCCCCAGTCGACAAGCTTGTCGAAGCGGTCGATCTTGTTGTCGGCCATATATTGATCTATGAGCGCGACCTTCTTCGCGCCCGCGAACAGCTTGTTCGTAAACGTCTCGGACGCGCCCGGCGCCACCGTCAGCGGGTTCTCGCTGAACTCGACGAAGAAGTCCTTCTGCGGCGTGCCGAAAAGCCGGGCCGTCAGAGGCTTGGACTGATCGGGCACGAGCACCGCCGCCCAATATTGGTCGGTGAAGCCGAGCCAGCCGCCATTGTCGGAGATGATTTCCTTCGACGCGCCCTTGTTGTTATCGGCGGCAGGGTCGAAATTCTTGATCGCGTCGGAATACGTCAGTTCCTTCAGCCCGGCTTCCTTGAAGAGCCCGATCAGCCCCTCATGCAGCACGGCATAGCCGAAAAGATTCGTCGGCTCGTAAAGACGCGCGACTTCTGCGCGTGGCCGAAGCGTGACGGGCTTGCCGGTCTTGTTCTCCACCGTGTCGGTGATGGTGAACATGTAATGCTCGTCGAGCGCGATGGCGCGCTTGAAGACGAGGCCCTTGCCGTTGTCATACGTCAGCGTGACGGGCTTGCCGGGAGCCAGAGCACCTGTGCCTTGCTGCTCCCATTTGGTATCAGGACCCGGAACGGCAACGTCCGCCTGGTCGGAAGACCAGCCGGTATAAGCGTAGTAAGGTTCGGGGCTGCCGGCGGGCGAAAGCAGCGTGACCGGCGGGCTGTTCGGATCGACCGTCTGCCGGTACTGCTTCAGGACGACATCATCGATGCTGCCGCCCTTGAGGTTGATCGACCCGGTGAGGGATGACGTATCGAACGCGATGCGCTTCGACCTGTCGGAGATCGATTCCTCGCGGGACGCGAATTTCTTCGTCGTAGGCACTGGGATCACTGAGGACGCCCGCGGCGGCGCAATCGCCGCTCCGGCTGCGGTCGGACCCGTGCCCTGTTCGGCGGCTGCCCGTTGCTGCGCCTCGATGGCCTGCTGGCGCGCCTGGTCGGCGGCGGGCTTCATGTAGAGGAACTGCCAGCCAAGCAGCACGGAAAGCGAAAGCGCAATCGCGATGATAAAGTTTCTGTTGTTGTCCATGAACCCGCTCAGAAGAACCGTTCGATGCGTGCTACGCCATCGAAGAAAGACTGCCCAATCCGTTCAGCCAAATCGCTTTAGCCGGTTCCTGTCTTCGTGGGAAGACAATCCGGCCTTTCCAGCGCAGCGTTCACGGGGCAGGGTTATTTTCCTTGTCGGAGCGCGCCGGCTGGCCCACTTTATGGAATGCACGCCGCATATCCGCAAGTAGATCTTCGAATTTTCTGCTCAACGCAAAGGCGCGGCCAATTATCACGTAATCCAGATCCGGGCGCGCGGCATCCGAAAAAGTCAGGCGAACGGCTTCCTTCAGGCGACGTCGCGCGCGATTGCGGTCGACGGCCTTGCCTCTTTTCCTGCCGCCTTCGCCTTCAACGGCGACCGACTTCCCCGATACGGTAAACCCGAAGCGCGGACCTTGACTTTCGGCGTCCGCGCGGGCGAGGCCCTGCATGATGAAGGCGGGCGTCACCCATTTGCGGCCCTTTTGCACGCGCTTGAATTCCGCGCGCGTCTTGAGCGTCTCCATCGGGGCCGCGTCGGTCGGACGTTCTACGCGGAAAGCTTCTTGCGACCGCGCGAGCGCCTGCGCGAAAGCACGGCTCTGCCTTGCTTGGTCGCCATGCGGGCGCGGAAGCCATGACGGCGTTTCCGCACGAGATTGCTCGGTTGATAGGTTCTCTTGGTCATAATAACGTACTTTCTCTCTCAAACGCCATAGATAGGGCGTTTTGGAGGCTCGCGTCAATTGCACGATGGGAACAAATGGAATGCCGGGCGGCATTTGCTCACCCGGCACAGCCACTCAACGCAAGAGGTCGCCTCGCCTATTCGGCCCTGGCGCTCTGCTCGCCGGCACCCGTGACGCGCCAGACGACGTTGCCCACGTCATCCGCCACCAGCAACGCGCCATCCTTGTCGAAGGTCACGCCGACGGGCCGCCCGAGCGCCTCGTCGTTCTGGCTGAGGAAGCCCGCCAGCACATCGATGGGCATTCCGTTGGGCTTTCCGTTCTCGAACGGCACGAAGATCACCTTGTAGCCGCTTTTGGGCTTGCGGTTCCACGATCCGTGCTGGCCGATGAACGCGCCGTTCGCGAACGGCTTGGGCAGTTTGCTGCCTTCCGAGAATGTCAGCCCGAGCGAGGCGGTGTGTGCGCCAAGCGCGTAGTCGGGCGTCAGCGCCTTCTCGACGAGGTCGGGCCGCTGCGGCTGCACGCGGCTATCGACATGCTGCCCCCAATAGGAATAAGGCCAGCCGTAGAAGCCGCCTTCCTTCACGCTCGTCAGATAATCGGGCGGGAGGTTGCTGCCGAGTTCGTCGCGTTCGTTCACCGCCGCCCAAAGAACGCCCGTCTGCGGCTCGAAGGCCATGCCGACCGGATTGCGAAGGCCGCTGGCGAACACGCGATGCTCGCCCGTCGCCACATCGACCTCCCAGATCATTGCGCGATCCTTCTCAAGCTCCATGCCGTTTTCGCCGATATTGCTGTTCGAGCCGATGGCGACATAGAGCTTCTTGCCGTCCTTGCTGGCGACGATGTTTTTCGTCCAGTGGTGATTCATCTCGCCCGGCAGGTCGGTCAGCTTTTCGCCGTCAGCCGTGATCTTCGTTTGTCCTTCCTGATAGGGGAATTTCAAGATCGAATCGGCATTGGCGACATAGAATGTGTCCCCGATCAAAGCCATGCCGAAAGGCGAGAACAGGTTTTCGAGGAATACCTCGCGCGTCTGCGCCTCGCCGTTCGGACCGACGCCGCGCAAGAGCGTGATCCGGTTCCCGCTGCCCGTGTTGGAGCCCGCCGCCTTCATGACCTTCCCCTGCACCCAATCCCGAAAGCCCTTGGCGTCCTTGGGCGGCGCGTCGCTCTCGGCAACCAGTATGTCGCCGTTAGGCAGCACATAGATCCAGCGCGGGTGATCGAGATTGCGGGCAAGCGCCGCCACCTGAAGCCCCTCGGCGGGCTTCGGCTTCTGACCCTCGCTCCAGCCCCTGGCGACCGCGATGTTGATGGTCGGAAGCGTCGATTCCTGCGGCGGCGGCAGCTTCGGGTTGGGGCCCATCCCTTCCGAGACGGGCGTGGCGGTCTGGCTCTCGCAGGCGGAGAGCGTGACAACGGCAAGACCCATGGCGAAAATCGTCCTCATCGGCTTCACGGCATGACTCCATTATCCTCTTGCGAGAACAAGGGTGCGGAAGCCGCGATGTTCCGTCAGTGGCGCGTAATGAACGCGAGCGCGCCCCGCGCCGCCGCCGCTCCGGTCGAGAATGCGGCTTGCAGCAGATAGCCGCCGGTCGGCGCTTCATAGTCGAGCATTTCGCCGGCAATGAAGACGCCCGGCTTCTTGTGAAGCATGAAACCGTCGAGTTCCGCGAAGGGCACGCCGCCCGCCGACGAGATGGCGCGAGCGATGGGCGCGGGCGCGATGAGCGGCACGCGAACATCCTTGATGAGGCGCACAAGTGCCGCCGCGTCGAGGTCGGAAAGAGGCGAACCGTGCCGAATGGCTTCTTCGTGAAGGAGACCGATGGCGACGGGCGCGAGCTTCGCCGCCTTGCGCAGGTGCGTTGACTGCGTTTGCTTGCCGCGCGGCCTCGACAGCGCCGCCTCAAGCGCCTCGCCTTCGATGCCCGGCCGCAGGTCGATGACAAGATCGGCCGCGCCGTCGCGCTCTATGGCTTCGCGCAGTGTTGCCGACAGTCCGTATATCGCGCCGCCCTCGATCCCGGCCTTCGTGATGGTCGCGTCGCCGCGCACGCTTCGCCCGTCGAACGAAAACGCAGCACCCTTCAGCGGCTCGCCCTCGAAGCGCGCGAGAAAGATGTCGGAGAGGTCGGCCAGAAAGCCGCAGTTCGACGGTTTCAGCGGCGCGACGTCGATGCCCTCGCGCGCGAGGATCGGCACCCAGCCGCCATCGGAGCCGAGGCGCGGCCAGCTTGCGCCGCCAAGCGCGAGGATCGTGGCGTCGGCGCGAACACTCGCCGGTCCGTCTGGCGTGTCGAACACGAGCGCGCCAGCTTCGTCCCAGCCCCGCCAGCGATGGCGCTGCCGAAACGCAACACCAAGCCCCCGAAGCCGCACGAGCCACGCTCGCAACATCGGCGACGCCTTCATCGCCTTCGGAAACACGCGCCCGCTTGTGCCAATGAAGGTTTCCTGCCCCAGGCCCTCGCACCACGCGACGAGCGCGGACGGCCGAAACGCCTCGACGGCGCCGCGCAAATGCGGCTCCGCCGCGCCGTAGCGGGCGAGAAACTGCGGAAGTTCCTCGCTGTGCGTGAGGTTCAGCCCGCCACGCCCCGCGAGCAGGAACTTGCGCCCCACGCTCGGCATCGCATCGTAAACCGTCACGGCGACGCCCGCGCCCGCCAGCACTTCCGCCGCCATCAGCCCCGCCGGGCCGCCGCCGACGATAGCAACCGTCTTTCCCGTATCAGCCATAGCGCCCGCTCACCTCCATGTGCCGCGCGACAAGGCGCGCGAGCGGCGGCCCGATCATGATGATGATGAGGAAACGAATCGTTTGCAGCGCCATGACGAAGGGCATGTCGACATTTGTCGATGCGGCGATGATCGCAATCGAGTCCATGCCGCCGGGGCTTGTGGCGAGATAGGCGGTCAGCGCGTCGATGCCGAGCGTTTCGGTGAGGAGCCAGGCGAGCACCGCCGAAAACGCGATCAGCGAAGCGACCGAAAGCAGGATTTTCGGCAGCGCGCGGAACGCATGGGCGAGAATGTCCGGCGTGAAGCAGAGCCCGACATTCCAGCCGAGCAGCGCATAGGTCGCCGCCATGAGCCATTTCGGCAGTTCGATATGGATCAGCCCGGCGAGGTTAAGCGCGGCCCCCGCGATAAGCGCGAGCAGCATCGCGCCGGATGGAAAACGAGAGGCGTGGCCGACGACGGCGCAAACGCCCGCAAGCGCCAGCGTCACGGCGAAGGCGCGTTCGTCCACAGCGGGGAACCACGGGATTTCAGGGTGCGGGATGCCGGTCGAATGCGCCCAGAACGTCGCCACCACCGAGGCGAGGCTCGCCACGCAGGCCACGCGAAAATATTGCATGAAGGCCACGAGCCGCGCGTCCGCGCCGAATTCGCCGGCCATGATCACCATCGCGCCCGCCGCTCCGGGCCACGATCCCCAGATGCTTGTCGTCCCCGGCATTGCACGCCAGCGGCTCATGGCCCAGCCGAGAAGCGTCGACGCGGCGATGATCGAAAAGACGACGCCGAGGATGATCGGCCATTCCTTCGCGAACGACTGGAGGATCGAGGGCGTGATCGCGCTCGCGATGAAAAGCCCCATCAGCGCCTGCGCGCCGATATAAGGCGCGCTCGCCACCCGGATCGTCGCGCCCTTGACACCGAGCACCACGCCCGCTGCCATCGGCCCGAGAAACACCGCCGCCGGAATGCCCGCGAGGGCGAGAAGCGCGGCGAACGCCGCCGAAAACAGCGCGAGCAACAGCCACTGCCGGGCATGAGGCAGCGACTCGAGGGGGCGGAAGAAAGGCTTCAAGTGCGGACTCCGGGGCGGCATCGATGCGGCCGATGTCCCGCATCTATCCTGCACGCGACGCAAACGCAATCCGGCGTTGGGGGAAAGGCGGCACGTACAGAACGCTATCCGGCGGGCTGAGTCTCCCAAGGAGTTCGCTCTCTCAAAGTGAGAGTAACTCGTCATTGCGGGATAATGCGCTAAGACTATCAATCAACTTCGATAGTTCGCTTAGTCCTATTGCAATGGCTAATCCTATAAGTATGTAGGTCATCCGTCTGATAACATCTACTGATCTAACAATCAAAAGAGGCATAAACGTAGTTAGCGTTGTTAGAAAAACACTCGCATTTTCTCCAAGTTGACTAATTTTGATTGAAAAATAAAAATATTTATCTCCAATAAGAACTAATATAATAGTATACACCATTGCGCCATATACACGAAAAACAAATCGGCCGTATATCATGTGGAATATAAATATAAATAGTATCGCAATGCCAAACAATTGCAGAGGAATTTCTGGTAACGCGAGATTTATAGAAAAATACGAATGAGGTATATAGTTAATAATATCTACATGGAATACATTCCTCATTATAGACCACGGAATAAGTATTGGAGACGCAATAACCACTGAAAAAATTATAGCTTTATAGAAAATAAATAGTGCCCTGAAAAAACCTAATGATGATGAAAAATAGAATCCACAACGAAATCCGCATCCGATGGCGATTGACGACATGAATAAGAAAAAGGACAGTGCATATGATGTGTCTCTGTCAATTACGATGCCGATAAATGAAAACATCGCCGCGAATGATAAATATACAAGTTCGTTGAAGTTGTCGACGGCGATACGTACCCAATGCGCGAGTTTTATGAAGTTCTGCCAGTGCCCGACAAGCGTCAAAACGCTGCCGATGATGCCGAACCACATCAATGCTTCGTACCTGACTACCTTCCCGATGCCAGCAGGAGATGGCGGTTTCGCCAGTTGCGCTGCGACGGCGGAAAGAACCGCTTCGTGATTATCGAAGTTGGTCGTATGCAGATTATTGAAAGGGGGAGGAATGCGGTCGTAAGCCAGCAAACGCGTCTTGAGCGGGACGACCTTGCGATCCGAGTGGGCGGCATCGGCTTCCGCCTGAACCCAATCGGAATCGACGGAATTCTCGGTCCACAGGACGACAACGGCCTTGGCCGCAGCCAATTCCTTCATGATGACTTTTCGAAACTGATCGCCCGCTTCAAGGTTCGGGTCCCACCAAACCGAGTAACCCTCCGCTTCCAGCAACGCCGCAATAACGCGAGCTTGCTCTATATCCTTCTTGGAATAGCTTATGAAAATGTCTGCCATATCGCGCGCCCCCTGCGATACAGATACCGATAAGACTGGATGCTTAAGTCCGCAAGCCGTAACCGCACTCGATGCAAATAAAGAGGTTGCCTAAATCCTGTGGCTGCACGCGTCCGGGCAGCAGCCATGCGCTCCGTCCCCAATTCTTTTTCGCGGTGTTGAAAAGGCCACGCAACTCTCGCGAAGGTTCACAGGCAGCGTTAACCTAGGCCGAAGTGATTCTCGGCATGCACTCTGCCTTCGTGGCGTCTCATCCCGCTGCGATTGTGCATTGCACAATGAGCCGCTATCCTGCTCAAGCATGGCGCCCGCGCGCCGGAAGTGGAATTCGATGTCAGAGAAACCGCGTCTTTGCAGCTTTCAAAGCCTCGGTCCAAACGGCTTTCACGAGGTCGCCTATACGGAGTGGGGCGACCCGCAAAGCCCTCATCTGGTTTTCTGCGTGCATGGTTACACGCGCAACAGCCGAGACTTCGATGTTCTCGCGGAGAGTCTCGCCGAGGAATGCCATGTCGTCTGCATGGACGTTGCCGGGCGCGGGCGAAGCGAGTGGCTGCCGAAAAAAAGCGATTATTCCTTCTCGCTCTACCTCACCGACGCGGCCGCGCTTCTGGCGCGCGTCACCGCGCCGCCGCCGCCGCCGTCGGGTCTCAGGCGCGTATTCAGCCGGACGCAGCCGAAGCCGAAGCGGCATATCGACTGGATCGGCACGTCGATGGGTGGCCTCATCGGCATGATGCTTGCCGCGCGGCGGAATTCGCCGATACGCCGTCTGATCCTGAACGACGTGGGGCCGCTCGTGCCGTGGCCCGCGCTCATGCGCATGAAAAAAGCGCAGACCGGGCTTGGCCGCTCCTTCTCAAGCCTCGAAGAGGTGGAGTTCCATCTCCGCGAAACATGCGCTTCATTCGGTCCGCTCACCGAAAGCCAATGGCGCAACGTGACGACAAACAGCGCCATCGAACAGCGTAACGGGTCCTATATCCTCGCTTTCGATCCGGCGATCATTACGCATATGCGCTCGGGCGGCGTGACCGGCGTCGCCTTCGGCAGCGAGTTTCTCGCCGGCGTCGACCTCTGGCCGACCTATGAGGCGATCCGCTGTCCGACGCTGGTGCTGCGCGGCGCGGAGAGCGACCTTTTGCTCGGCAAGATCGCCGATGACATGATGCGGCGCGGGCCTCGCGCAAAAATCATCGAGTTCGAGGGCATCGGCCATGCGCCATGGCTGATGGCGGACGATCAGATTGCGGCGGTGCGCGATTTTTTGTTCGCGAGCGCCATAAGGGCACCGGCGGCTGAACCGGTGCGGCGGGAAAAAGTCGCGCTGCACCCGGCGTGAGGTCAGGAGCGAACCGCGCCCCGTCTCGCGATGAATTCGGGCGCCACGCCCGGAGAAGAGCCCGCGACCGGCTGGACGACCGCGAGCACGCATTTTCATCGCGCGGCGGCGATGTCGAAGCCTTCTTCCTTGCACTTGACGCCAAGGAAGGCGTTGATCTCCTTCACGACGCCGCTCGCGATCACGCTGAAATTCGCGTCGACTGCGGTCGCCGACCAGATTGCGGTCTTGGCCAGAAGCGGCGCCTCGATGGTGCCCCAGTTCAACTCGGCTTTCGTCGCTCGGCCGTTCTCGAACGTCACCACCGGCTGGATCGATAGCTTGACGTCGTAGGCGGTGCCTTCGCTCGTGTTCTTGTTATCGAGCTTGCAGGCGATGTCGTGCTTCTTCAGCTTGAGCGTGGCGGATGGCTTCGAGGCGGCTTCGGCGATCGTGTCGCGGTCGAGATCGATCTGCGCCGAACACTGCGCATGGCCCCATGGCCATGTCAGCCTGTCTCCGAGGTAACTCGACTGGATTTCGGAGGCGAGCCATGTTTTTGTCACGGAGCATGAGATCGGCTCGCCGCTCTTCGCCTCCGCGAACGCCTTGCAGATTTCGCGCTTGCACGCCTTACGGTCTTCCTTCTCCTTGCCCATGCGCTCGGCGAGTTCCGGCGCGATGGCCGGTGCGGGCGCGGCGTCTTCGGCCCACGCGGGGACAGACACAGCCAAGGTCAGGGCGGCTGCGCCTGCGAGACGCGCGGAATAATGCATCCAGAGGGTCATGGTATCTCCGTGGATTGTGGGGCTGCATGCAGTATGGTTTGGCGGGTGGCGCAAGCGAGCCCGCCCAGCGTGACCGCGCGATTTCGTATGAGAGAATGCGGCGCGGGGCCGGTTCCGGCGGGACGATGCGCCGACTGGTGGTCGGATGGCGTATCGCGCCTCCCCGACTACGCCTGATCTAAAAAACAACATCGACATGCGACCGAACTCGATGAACGAAAGCGCGACAGTTAACACGGTCTGCCTAATTGGATTAACCGCGAAGCGCAACCGGAGCGCGAAGGTTTTCCACCTTGGGTTTAGGTAATCCCCGTTATTCGCATTCATGTCGTCGCCGCCGCCGGTCGCTATGCCTGATGACGTGAGCGTGCACGGAGGCTTGCGCCCGTCCCGGCACTGATGGAAAAACGCGCATGACCTATGTCGGCCGCTTCGCGCCCTCGCCCACGGGGCCCTTGCATTTCGGCTCGCTCGTCGCTGCGGTGGCGAGCTATTGCGATGCGCGCGCCGCCGCTGGCCGCTGGCTCGTGCGCATGGAAGACATCGACCCGCTACGCGAGATGCCGGGGGCGGCGCGGCGCATCCTCGACCAGCTCGCCGCGTATGGTTTCGAATGGGATGGCGGCGTGTTGTTTCAGTCGACGCGGCTTGAAGCCTATCGCGCGGCGCTGGATGCGCTCCGGCTGGGCGGCAAAGTGTTTTGGTGCCGCTGCTCACGCGCCGAACTCGCGCGGATCGACAGCGCGGTCTATCCCGGCACATGCCGCGCCTTCACCGCTCCGCGCGACGATGCCGCCATGCGTCTTCGCGTGGCGGATGGCGTCGTGGAATTCTACGACCGCGTCTTCGGCCCGCAGCGGGAGGACGTCGCCGAGACCGTGGGCGATTTCGTCGTGCAGCGCCGCGACGGGCTGTTCGCCTATCAGCTCGCCGTGGTGGTAGACGATGCCTTTCAGGGCGTGACCGATGTCGTGCGCGGCGCTGATCTCCTCGACAACACGGCGCGGCAGATCGCGCTGCAACGGCTGCTCGGCCTACCGACCCCGCGCTATATGCATCTGCCGCTCGCGCTCAACGCCGACGGCAGCAAGCTTTCGAAGCAGACGCACGCGCGGGAACTGCCCACGCCCGCCGACAGCGGCCTCTTGTGGCAGGCGCTCGCGTTTCTCGGGCAGGCGGTGCCGCCGGACATGCCGCCCGCGACATGCGCGGAAATCCTGCGCCACGGCGTCCGGCATTGGAGCGCCGCTGCCGTGCCGCGTTCAAGCAGTGTGCGTCTCGCGTAATCGCCCCACCGCGCGACGCGAAGCCCGTCGCATTGCCGCCGCTTTCCCTTTATGATAGTCCGCGTCAAGCGCCGGTGCCCGCGCAAGCGGGTGAAACGGGAACGCGGTGAGGGTCGTTCGATCCCAATTCCGCGGCTGCCCCCGCAACTGTAAGCGGCGAGCCGACATCGAAGCCACTGAACGCGAGCGTTCGGGAAGGCGGTGGCGGCCACGACCCGCGAGCCAGGAGACCGGCCGGCGCTTCAACGTAACGTGCGGCGGCGGGTCGGCGGAGGATGTCATTTTACAGGTTCCCCATACGGATTCGGCCGTAACGGTGGCCGAGCACGCGCCGCGCCGCCGATGGCCGGTGGCGACACTGGCGCTCTTTTCGCTGGCGGCGCTGCTGGCCGTGCTTTCGCTGGGCGCGGGGCCGGTCGCGCTTGCGCCTGACACGGTTACGGCTGCGCTGTTCGGCGCGGGCACCGAGCCGCATCGCATCATCGTGCAGGAAATCCGCCTGCCGCGCGCGGTGCTGGCGCTGGCCATCGGGGCGATTCTCGGGCTTTCCGGCGCGGCGCTGCAAGGGCTGTTGCGCAATCCGCTCGCCTCGCCCGCTCTGTTCGGCGCGCCGCAGGCGGCGGCGTTCGGCGCGGTGGTGGTGATCGCCACGGGGTTGGCCGACGCGCTGTCCTTCGCGCTGCCGGTGGCAGCCATCGCGGCGGCGTTCGTGTCCGTTTTCGTGCTGCTCGCGGTGGCGGGGCGCAACGCAAATCTGCTGATCCTCATCCTCGCGGGCCTCGCGCTGTCGGCGCTGGCGGGCGCTGGAACCTCGCTCGCGGTCAACCTCGCGCCGAACCCTTATGCCGCGCTTGAAATCACCTTCTGGCTGCTCGGCTCGCTCGAAGACCGGAGCTTCCAGCATGTCGCGCTGGCGCTGCCCTTCATATTGGCGGGCGCGGCGATCCTCTTCGCCAATCGCAACGCGCTTCGCACGTTGAGTCTCGGCGAAGAGGCTGCGCAAAGCCTTGGCGTGGATGTGGGGCGGCTGCGGCTCGCGGTGATCGCGGGTGTAGCGCTCGGCGTCGGCGGAGCGGTGGCTGTATCCGGCACTATCGGCTTTATCGGCCTCGTTGCGCCGCATCTTGCGCGCCCGCTCCTCGGGTACGACCCGGCGCGGCTGCTGCTGCCGAGCGCGGCCATCGGCGCGGCGCTGCTTCTGGCGGCGGACATCGCCGTGCGCCTCATACCGGCGACAACGGATATAAAAGTCGGCGTGTTGACCGCGATCATCGGCGTGCCGTTCTTTCTTTATCTGATCGTGCGCGACCGCCGCTCGCTGACGGGCGGTCTCTCATGAGCGCGGCTTATCTCTCGGCGCGCGGCCTCGGCGTCCGGCTCGGCGCGCGCGATCTCATTGCGGGTGTTTCCTTCGACCTGCCGCGCGGCTGCCTCGCCGCCGTGATCGGGCCGAACGGTGCGGGCAAGACGACGCTGCTTCGCGCGCTCGCGGGGCTGGTGCCGTCGCGGGGCGAAATCCGTGTCGGCGGCGGCGATGCGGCCGCGCTGTCGATCCGCGAGCGCGCGCTTCGCTTCGCCTATCTGCCGCAGGGCCACGCGGTGCATTGGCCGCTGCCGGTGCGCGACGTGGTGGCGCTCGGCCGCTATCCGCACGGCGCGACCGATCCCGCGAACCTTCCGCGACGCGACGCCGAAGCCGTCGCCCGCGCCATCGCCGCCGCCGATCTCGGCGCGCTCGCCGACCGCCCCGTGACCGAGCTTTCCGGCGGCGAAAAGGCGCGCGTGGCGCTTGCCCGCGTGCTCGCGGTGGAAGCCCCGGTCGTGCTGGCGGACGAGCCTATCGCTTCGCTCGACCCGCGCTACCAGCTCGACGTTATGGCGCTTCTGCGTGAGACGGCGCTCGGCGGTGCGCTGGTGCTCGTGGTGACGCACGATCTCGGACTCGCGGCGCGGTTCGCCGATCGCGTGCTTGTGCTGAAAGACGGACGCCTCATCGAAGCGGGGGCGCCTGCCGCCGCGCTGTCGCCCGAGGTGCTGGCGCATGCCTTCCACATCGGCGCGTTTCGGGCCGAGCATGACGGCGCGCCGGTGCTGGTGCCGTGGGTCGCGCCGTGATCCGCATTTTCGCCGCCTGCGTGCTGCTCGTCGCCTCACTCGCGTCCGCGCGCGCCGCCGACGCCCCGCGCCGCATCGTTTCCATCAACCTTTGCACCGACCAGCTTCTTCTCACGCTCGCCGACAGCGACCAGATCGCCGGCCTCAGCCCCTACTCGCGCGACGCCTCGCAAAGCTGGCTCGCGAAGGAAGCGCGTGCTTTCCCGAAGATGTCCGGCGGGGCGGAGGACGCGCTCGTCGCGGAACCCGACCTTGTGCTCGCGGGGCGTTTTACCAAGCTCGCCACGCGGCAGATGCTGAAAGCGAAGGGCGTGCCCGTTGCGGAGTTCGACGTCGCCCGCTCTCTCGACGACGCGAAAGCGGAACTCCGCCGCATGGCCGCCCTCGTCGGCCATCCCGAACGCGCGGAGCCGCACATCGCGCGGATCGACGCCGCGCTGGCGCGCGCCCAAGCCGCCGCCTCTCGTACGCATCCGCGTGTGCTTGCCGTGTCCCGGCGTGGCTGGGTGTTCGGCGGGGAGTCGCTGACGACGTCGCTGCTGGCTGCGGCCGGTCTCGCGAATGCCGCCGGAGACATGGGCCTTGCTCATGGCGGCTTCGCGTCGCTGGAAGCCATCGTGATGGCGCGGCCCGACTTCATACTCGTGACAAATGTTCGTGATCGGCCGCAGGATCAGGGCGAAGCGCTGCTCGTGCATCCCGCGCTGCAAAAGCTGTATCCGCTTGCGCGCCGCATTGTCATCCCCGAGCGCTTCACGACATGCGGCGGACCGATGCTCGCGGATGCGCTCGACAGCCTCGCCGCCCAGGTTTCGGCAGTCGAGACGAGTATAGCCACGCCTGCGTTTTCGCGGTGAGATTCAACGCGCATCGGGTCAGAACGCCGCGCAAAGCGCCGCGAAAGGCCGCTTGCATTCGTCTCAAGCGGGTGCAATAAGTCGAGTTTGATGGTGCTTCGATGGTCTTGATCATCGAAGATGACAGGTAATCCGGCTGACATTCCATCCACGACATAGAAGGATGGATACTTGGCTTTGCTCGCGCAGGAAAGTTTCCGCGACGAAGCGGCAAGTTTGCCCAACTATTACCTGCCATCGGAACAGACCGAATCCGCTGGAGGGTGGTTCAGAAGCTATGATGACCTTCAACTCTAACGGCCGGTTTCTGATTTGTCGCGGAATCGCCGACGCTTTCTAGGGAGCGTTACTGATGTCGCCGCGGCATTATCGGACAACGGCTTAAATCGGATCATGGCGTAGCTCACGCTTCCGGCTTTGTCCACCCCGCGACATCATCACCCTCATCGAAAGGCGTAGACGGGACAGCGGCCCCCCAAGGAGGCGATGCATGCGGATTGTACTTATCCATCCTAATTATCATTCGGGCGGCGCCGAAATCGCGGGCCGATGGTCCCCCGCATGGGTGGCCTATCTCGCCGGTTATCTGAAAGCGGGGGGCTATTCCGATATCCGCTTCATCGACGCGATGACGGACAACCTCACCGAGGACGAACTTCGCGCGATCCTCGCCGAGGAAAAGCCCGACATCATCGGCTCGACCGCCATCACGGCTTCCATCTATAAAGCCGAGCGCGTGCTTCAGATCGCCAAGGAAGTGCACCCGGACGTGGTGACGGTGCTGGGCGGCATCCACGGCACGTTCATGTATTCGCAGATCCTGCACGAAGCGCCGTGGATCGACGCCATCATCCGCGGCGAAGGCGAAGCGGTGATGCTCAATCTCGTCAAGGCGATCGATCGCGGCGAATGGCCCGACAGCCGCGGCCAGGTGAACGGTATCGCCTATCAGGAAGGCTCGAAGGTCGTCGCCACCCCGGCGGAGCCGCCGATCCGCGACGTCGACACCATCGTCGCCGACTGGAGCGTGCTCGAATGGGAAAAATACATCTACATCCCGATGAACACGCGCGTCGCCACGCCGAACATGGCGCGCGGCTGTCCGTTCACCTGTAGCTTCTGCTCGCAATGGAAATTCTGGCGCGACTATCGCGTGAGAAAGCCGAAGCTCGTCGTCGATGAAATCGAGACGTTGGTGCGCGATCACGGCGTCGGCTTCTTCATCCTCGCCGATGAAGAGCCAACCATCAACCGCAAGGCGTTCGTCGCGTTCTGTGAAGAACTGATCGAGCGCAAGCTGCCCGTGCTCTGGGGCATCAACACGCGTGTGACCGACATCCTGCGCGACGAAGACCTGCTGCCGCTGTACCGCAAGGCGGGCCTTGTGCATATCTCGCTCGGCACCGAAGCGGCGGCGCAGCTCAACCTCGACCTGTTCAACAAGGAAACGACGGTTGCGCAGAACAAGAAGGCCATCGATCTCCTGCGCGAAAACGGCATCGTGACCGAAGCGCAGTTCATCGTCGGCCTCGAAAACGAGACGCTCGAGACCCTCGAAGAAACCTACAAGATGGTTCGCGAGTGGAACCCGGACATGGCCAACTGGTCGATGTTCACGCCATGGCCGTTCTCGGACCTCTATCGCGAACTCGGCGACAAGGTCGAAGTTTTCGACTTCGAAAAATACAACTTCGTGACGCCGATCATGAGGCCGAAGGCGATCGACCGCGGCGAACTGCTCGACGGCGTGATGAAGAACTATCGCCGCTTCTACATGAACAAGGCGCTGTGGGGCTATCCGTGGGTGCGGGGCGACAAGGTTCGCCGCAAATACCTGCTCGGCTGCTTGAAGGCGTTCCTGCTCTCGGCCTACCAGCGGCAGTTCTACGATCTCGGCAAGCGCGGCTACTGGGGTCCGCAGACGAAGAAGAAGCTCAAGTTCGACTTCGACACGTCGCGCACGCTGGAAAAGACGCCCGAGCTTCAGATTTCGTCTAACGCATGGAAATCCGCCCCGAAGCGCAAGGCTGACGCCTCTCCGGTGGCTGCGGCTGCCGCGAAGGTGCGCGGTGACGACGCTAACGATCCGCAGAAGGTCATGGCTTGCGGCGGCGGCGACCAGCAGCTTGACGAAGCGACGATGGCTGCTGCCATCGGCGGCAGCGTTGCGAAGCCGACGATGGACGGAGGCTGCGGTTGCTCGGGAGAATCGAAGCACGAGGCGGCCGAAGCGAAGGCCGACACGCCCGCCAAGGTTTAAAGAAAAGAGAAGCGCCGCGTGAAAGCGGCGCTCACGGGAAGAATTGACGATGGCCGGGGCTCGACCCGGCCATTTCTGCTTCTTGCCGTTCGGATCTCCGTTATCGTGTGTTGAAGTTCCAGTTGCCGAAAGACGCCGCTTTTCGCACAATAAGCCAAATGGCGACGAGCACATGGCGCGCGCCGCGACTATGTCATGCCCGTCGAACCCATCGGGAAGCATCGTGTCTTCTGATTTCTGGTCGCGCAGCTTCGAACGGATCACGCGCCTCTTCGCGCCGCGAACGATCCGCGTCCGCCGCAAGCGAGGCGCGCCGTCGCCTTCCGGGCGCGTGCCGCGTCCCCGCCTCGGGTCGCCCTCAGGCTTTCCAACCATGGGCCGCATGGATTCGGACTGGGAAGGCGAATACGACAACGCGGCCGGCTGCCGGAACACCGTCTACACAGCGCCGCAGACCGCGGTCGCGCCGGAATGGGCAAGCGTTACCATTGGCGTGCTCGGTACACAGCGGCTCGACCGCACCATCGCTTGCATGGCCGCTGCCGCTGGCGCTCAGGTCGCGATACTGGGCGCGCCGCTCGAACCGCGTCAACGCGCCGTCAAGGCGCATCGAGACCCGGCCTCGGTCGTCAAAAGCGCGCGCTACGCCATCCTGCCCGTGGCGACGCCGGGCCACGTCCCGTCGCCAAACGCGAGCTTCGCGCCGGAACGCGCCTATGGCTCGGCGCTCGGCGGCATGAGCGCAGGCGCTCGCCTGATCGCGCCGCGCGCCAATGCCGCGCTCACCCGCCATGCCGCTGCGCTGGGGCTTACCGTTCACGATTATGAGGAAGCGCTCCAGTCGATCCTCGACACCGCCGCCGAGGCCATCGATGAGCTACTGAGCCGCGTCGAGAAGGCCGGGACGCGACTTCAGGGCTCCACCGTTTGCATCATCGCGGGCGAGCGCATCCCCGACCTGCTGGTTTTCCGGCTGTTGGAGGCGGGCGCGCGCGTTCACATAGCAACGAACGAGCGCGGGCTCAACGGCGTCTTCCCCGGCGTTGCCGTGCTCCCGCTTTCGGAATTGCCCGTGCAGTCGCCGAAATTCGATGCGATCTTCTCCACCATCAACGGTCCTGTCGTCGACGCGCGCGAACTCGGCAGCCTGCCGGATCACGCGCTTGTAGTCGACCTCGCCGACCCGCCGGGCAGCGTCGATTTCCAACTCGCCAAGCAGCTTGGCCGCAAGGCGATCTGGGCGCGCGGCATCTTGCGGCGCGTGCCGCCGCTGGATCAGGCCTGTTGGTCCGTGATCGCCGGGCTGATCGCGTCGCTCGAACAGAACGAAGGTTGAGCCGACACGCGATGCGCAAGATTCTCGTCATCGGCATCGGGGCCGGAAACCCGGATTATCTCACCGTGCAGGCTATCGCGGCGCTTAACCGCGCCGACGTATTCTTCATCCCGGACAAGGGCACGGAGAAGGCCGCGCTGCGTCTGTTCCGCGAAGAGGTCTGCGCACGCTTCATCCGCGAGCCGCGTTTTCGCGAAGTCATCGTGCCGATCCCGCGCCGCGCCGAAACCCCCGACTATTGCGCGAATGTGGCAGACTGGCATGCCGCCATCGAGGCCGGTTACGAGCGGCTGTTCGCCGACGAGCTGGGCGAGGACGAGACAGGCGCGTTTCTCGTGTGGGGCGATCCGGCGGTATATGACAGCACGCTTCGCCTTCTCGACAGCCTTCTCGCGAAGGGCGTCGCGTTCGAGCATGAGGTGATACCCGGCATCGGCGCGATTCAGGCGCTCGCCGCGCAACACAAGATCCCGCTGAACCGTATCGCCGAGCCGGTGCTGATCACCACGGGGCGGCGGCTCGACGTGGATTTTCCGCGCCATCCGGGCAGCGTCGTCGTCATGCTCGACGGCGCGGTGAGCTTTACGCGCGTGCCCGAACCGGAGACGGTCGACATCTATTGGGGCGCCTATCTCGGCACGAAGGACGAAATTCTCCTCGCGGGGCGGCTTTCGGAGGTGATGGGCGAGATCGAGCGTCTTCGCGCAGAGGCTCGTGAAAAGCATGGCTGGATCATGGACACCTATCTCATGCGGCGGGTAGGCGGGCAGTCCGGGCAGCCGGAGTAAGCCCTCTGCGCGCCGTTTTCCGCCCCGGATACACCGCCCATGCCGGAGGCGAGCCGATTCGCCGCACCACATTGCCCGCCCGCGCGCCTCGTTTTTTTTCTAGGACAGGAGCAAGCAATCCTTTTCGCTCGAGGTGGGCCGGCCATGTTCGATTACAGGAAGTTTTTGCTGCGTCGCATCAAGCCGCGCGTCGCGGACACCGTCGCCTTGCCGTTCCCGATGAGCGACTGGTCGCGGTTCGAGCGCTTCCTGATCCTCGGCTCGGAGAACGGGCGGTATGTGGCGCGCGAGCGGGCGCTCAACGCCGAGCATATTCCCGCCGTGCTCCGCTCGCTCGAAGTGGGCGGCGTGCATGCCGTTTCGACGCTAGAGGAAAAGAGCCTCGCCTCACGCGCGCCGTCGAATGCGCCCGCCGTCTTCGCGCTGGCGCTCGCCGCCGTTCACGGCAATGCGGCCGTGAAGCGCGCCGCCGTCGCCGCCCTGCCGAGGGTGTGCCGGACGACGGAGCACCTCTTCCAGTTTGCCGAGGCGGCGCAGGGCTTGCGCGGGTTCGACCCGACGATCAAGCGCGCTGTCGGTCTTTGGTATGCCGAGCAGCGAACGGACGATCTCGCCCGGCAGATCGTAACCAGCCGCCAGCGGGGCGGGTGGACGCATCGCGATCTCATCCGTCTTTCGCAGCCGGTCGCGGCGGACCCGGCACGCAAGGCGCTTTACGACTGGGTGGCCACGGAAAAGACAAGCCCGGCGACCCCGTCCGTGGTGAAAGGCTACGTCGCCTTGCTGCATGCGAAGACGGCGGACGAAGCGGCGGCGTTGATCGCGGCGCACGATCTCCCCTTCGAGACGGTTCCGAAGCAGTGGCGGCGCGATGAAATGGTTCTGCGCGCGCTCGTGGAACGCATGCCCGTCAAGACCTTGCTGCGCGAACTCGGCCGCCTTACCGCGACCGGCGTACTGAAACCCTCCGGCGAAGGGCTCAACCTCGTGATGCCGTCGCTGCGGGATATCACGCGGGTCTGGCAATCGCATCTGCATCCCTTTGCGTTCCTTCTCGCGCTCGACGACTACCGAAAGGGGCGCGACGACGCTGAAAAACTCACCTGGGAGCCGCTGCCGCAGGTCGCGGACGCGCTTGAAGCGGCCTTCCACGCGGCCTTTGCGAATGCCGACATCGCTGGGAAGCGGCTGCTGATCGCTGTCGACGGCTCCTATTCAATGGGGGCGAGTCACGTTGTCGGCACCGGCCTGAGCGCGCGCGATGCGGTGGCCGCGATGGCGCTCGTTTCCGCGTCGATCGAGCGCGACTGCCACGTCGCCGCCTTCACGGTGCCGAGCGGATCCGATGAGCAGAAGCTCTTGCCGGTGCAGATGAATGCCACGATGCGGCTGCCCGAAGCCTTGCGCGAAATTGCGAATTACTCATCGGATTCCGTGGATTGCGCGCTGCCGATGCTCTATGCGCTGGAAAACGATCTCAAGGTCGACGCGTTCGTCGTCTACACCGACAGCGAGGTGCGCGCGAAGTCGGTTCATCCGGCGCTCGCGCTGCGCGAATATCGCGCGCGCACCGGCATCCGCGCGAAGCTCGTGATCGCGGGCGTGGCCTCGGGCGGGTTCTCCATCGCCGACACCAACGACGGCGGCATGCTCGATGTCATCGGCTTCAATGAGAAGACCCCGCGTCTGATCGCCGACTTCATCCGGAACTGACGCGGGACATTCAGGCAGCGCAAGCTGGTGTAAAACTCTCGCGAAAACGATCGTCGTGTATGGATTTGGAAACCATACTGAGAAGATGTCCTCGTCCAAGGCATTGGCGCGAGCCGGGCAAAAAGACATGGCTGAGTCACAGGAAGCTGATTGAAACGAGGCTCGAAAAACTGGAGAGCCGCACAACCATTCTGTTCTTTACGCCTTTGCAAGCTTCGTTTACACGAACCTTCGCGATTGCGCCTCATTTGCAACAAATGCCCGAATAGTAGCAATGTGAGTCACCTCCCAAAAAAAGCGGAGCGAACGCACGCCTTGGATTGCAGTTCTAAAATCTTATTTCCAGGATAGTGCTGTCTTGGAATGGTGGCCCGCTCCAAGTCTTAACTCAGGTTGCAATCTGTCGCCTTTTCACGCTTTCCGGTTGCCAAGCGTGGACATATCTGCATTGTTCGCGGCGTCTCAAGTGCCGGTTGCACCAATCCAAATGCGGTAGGCAATGCTCAAAGAGCCCATAGTAAAGACTGTCGATATCTGTTCGCGTCACCCTTGGCGAGTGCTGGCCGCAGCGCTCGTCCTCACCATCATGGCCGGTTATTACTTCGTCACGAATTTCGCGATCAACACCGATATCAGCAAGCTGATTTCGACGGAGCTTCCCTGGCGGCAGCGGGAGGTTGCATTCGCGAAGGCGTTCCCGAAGGTGGAATCCGCCATCGTCGCCGTTGTGGACGGTCCGACGCCGGAACTCGCCGATCAGGCCGCCCAGCGGCTCACACAGCGACTTTCGGAAGAAAAGACCCTCATTCGCAGCGTGCAGCAGCTTACCGGCGGACCCTTTTTCCAGAAGAACGGATTTCTCTTCCTCTCCGACAGCGAACTCAAGAACGCGCTTGGCCAGTTGACGCGCGCGAAGCCGCTGCTTGAACCGCTCGCGGCCGATCCGAGCCTTCGCGGGGTCATGAGCGCGATCACCCTTACAACACAGGGTGTGCAAGGGCGGCAGGTCTCGTTGAACAGCCTCGCGCCGCAATTCAATTCGATGGCGACGGCCATTGAAAACGCCATCGCGGATCAGCCTGCCAATTTCAGCTGGCGCGAGATGTTGAGCGGTGAGGCGTCGAAAACGAGCGACAAGCGACAGCTTATCGAAATCGTTCCCATCCTCGATTTCAACGCGCTTCAGCCGGGCCTTGAGGCTTCCGACGCGATCCGCAAGACGGCGGCGGAACTCGGCCTGCCCGATCAGGGTGTCACCGTGCGCCTGACCGGGCCTGTGCCCATCTCCGATGAGGAGTTCGGCACGCTCAAGGAAGACGCGGGGATGCACGGGACGCTGACCATCCTTTCCGTGCTCATCATACTCTGGCTTGCGCTTCATTCCGGGCGGATCATCTTCGCCGTGTTCGTCTCGCTGATCGTGGGGCTTGCGATAACAGCCGCTCTGGGGCTGGCCGCCGTCGGCTCCTTCAACCCGATCTCCGTCGCGTTCTTCGTGCTGTTCGTCGGCATCGGCGTGGATTTCGGATTGCAGTTCAGCGTCGGTTATCGCGCGGAGCGTTTCGAAAAAGACGATTTGCAGGGCGCGCTGAAGGCAAACGCATCGCATCTCGGCAGCCGCCTCGCGCTCGCCGCCATGGCGACGGCCGCGGGCTTCCTCGCCTTCACGCCGACGGCCTACAAGGGGCTATCGGAACTCGGCCTCATCGCGGGCATGGGCATGTTCATCGCCCTCCTGACGAGTATCACGGTGCTCCCCGCGATGCTCCGGTTGATGAACCCGCCCGCCGAGCCGCATCCGCTCGGCTACGCATTCCTGAAGCCGGTCGACGAGTTTTTGGACCGCAACCGCATGATCATTCTTATAGGCACCTTGTGCGTCGTGCTCGCCGGGTTGCCGCTTCTCAACTGGCTGCGGTTCGATTTCAACCCGATGAATCTCCGCAGCCCGAAAGTGGAATCGGTCGCGACCTATCTCGACCTCAAGAAAGATCCGGAAACGGCGGGCCGCACGATCGAGGTGCTTACCGCCTCCAAGGAAGAGGCCGACGCGCTCGCGAAGAAGATTGCGGCGCTGCCCGAGGTGGCCCGCACCACGACGCTCAGTTCGTTCATCCCCGAGAATCAGAACCAGAAGCGCGCGTTGATCGCTCAGACCGCCACGACGCTCGAAAGCGTGCTGAAGCCGCAGCCGAACCAGCCGGCGCCGACCGATGCCGAACTGGCGGAGAAGCTGGAAGGAACCTCGAACCTCCTCAGCGTGATCGCAGCGCGGGTGCGCGGCCAGAAGCAAGGCGTCGAAGCAGCCAAGCGGCTTTCGGATGCGCTCGCCGCGCTGTCCAAGGCTTCGCCCGAGGCGCGCGCGCGCGCCACCGCAGCGCTGGTGGACCCCCTCAACATCACGCTCAACACCCTCAGGGCGAGCTTCGATCCCGGAACGGTGACGCTCGCCGCGCTGCCGCCGAACCTCGTCTCGGACTGGAAGACGGCGGACGGTCGCGTGCGCATCTCCGTTTCGCCGAGCGGCGATTCGGAAGACAACGATGTTCTGCGCCGCTTCGTCGGTGAGGTGACGGCCGTTGCACCGAACGCTACGGGCGAAGCCATCGGCATCCAGGAAGCGGGAGACACCATCGTCAACGCGTTCCTTGAAGCCGGCTTCTGGGCGCTGACGTCGATCTCGATCCTGCTTTTCATCTTCCTGAGGCGGGTGCGCGACGTGGCGCTGACATTGTTTCCGCTGCTGCTGGCCTGCGCCGTTACGCTGGAATTGTGCGTGATCCTCGACCTGCCGCTGAACTTCGCGAACATCATCGCGTTGCCTCTGCTGCTCGGCGTCGGCGTCGCGTTCAAGATCTATTACATCATGGCGTGGCGCGAAGGGAAAAGCGGCCTCCTCGCCTCGCCGCTCACGCGCGCTGTGTTCTTCAGCGGCATGACGACGGCGGTGGCGTTCGGAAGCCTCTACCTTTCGAAGCACCCCGGCACGTCAAGCATGGGCGAATTGCTGGCCCTGTCGCTCGTGACGACGATGGCGGCAGCGGTGCTGTTTCAACCGCTGCTGATGGGGCCGCCGCGAAAGGTGGAAGAGGGAGAAGCGGAAGGGAAGAAGGCGGATGCGAAGCGTCCGGCCGCCTATCTTGGAAGTTCGGAACACACGGCCTGATCGGTCAGCGCGCCTTTCTGTGGCGGCATCTCGACGCGAGTCCAGTCCTGCCCGCCGCAGATCCACCCGCCGAACACGCAACCTTCGATGCGCAGCACGTCCGGGCTCGAAAGGCTGATGTGCGAGATGTAGCTTGCTCCCTCCTCGGCATTATACACTTCGCCGTCGAAGCGGCCCGGATAGTCCGCCGAGGGTTTCATCCCGAGGAGGATGGGCATGCCGAGAACGGACCGGGTCCGCTTCGCCGGATCCGGGTTCTTGGTGTCGAAACCCGGTTCGGCCTTCGTCCACGAGATGATACCCCAAACGCCGTCGGCGCAGGATACGATGCGCACCTGGGCGTTGCCGTCCTCGACCAGCCATTCACCCAGAACCGACGGAGCCGCGGGCGCGGCCGGTGCCGACGGTGCGGCCTTGGGTGCGACGGGTTTCGGCTGGCCGAAGGCGGGACCGGCAATGAGCAGGCCGGCGACCGCAGCGAGATGAAATACCTTCATGAATTTTGACTCCAATCCGTTGCCTGCGCGCCTCATGTGCGCCCAATGTGGAATTTATGCGGTTAAGAACAAATTTTGCGTTCGGTCTGTATCGCAATACTATCGCGGAACAATTCAAAGATTGGGCCGGGCGCCATCCGGCGACCGCCGCCTGGAGCCGGATCCGATCAGGTTGACCCGACCTGATCGGTGAGTCCGTCTCTAAACTTCAGAAAAGAGACCGTTTTACCGATCTGATGGCGATTCAATCAGATCGGAACGGGGTCTAGGAGCTGCTGAATGAGCATCGACATCAAATCGCTTTTCGCGGAGAACGAGGCGGGGCGCTATGCGCTCCATACGCGGTACCTGAACGAGCAGATGGTGCGCGTTCTCAAGACGATCGGCTACGATGTCGGCTTCGTGCGGGGACAAGGCGCTTATCTGTGGGACCGCGCGGGCGACAAATATCTCGACCTCCTGTCGGGATGGGGCGTCTTCGCGCTCGGCCGAAACAACCCGAAGGTGCAGGACGCGCTGCGGCAGATCCTCGACAGCGAGTTTCCGAACCTTGTGCAGATGGACGTGTCGCCGCTCGCGGGCGTCGTCGCCGAGCGCCTTCTCGCGCGGGCGCCGTGGCTCGACAAGGCGTTCTTCGCCAACTCGGGCACGGAAAGCGTCGAGGCCGCCATCAAGTTCGTACGCGCCGCCACGGGCCGCGCGGGCCTCGCCCATTGCGGCCATGCATTCCACGGCCTGTCCTACGGCTCGCTCTCGCTCAACGGCGACCAGATCTTCCGCAAGGGCTTCGAGGGCTTTCTCACCGATACGGTGGAAGTGCCGTTCAACGATCTCGACGCGCTCGAAGACGCGCTGAAGACGAATAAGATCGCGGGCTTCTTCGTCGAGCCGATCCAGGGCAAGGGTGTTCATGTGCCCGACGACGGCTACCTGAAGGGCGTTCAGGAGCTTTGCAAAAAATACGGCACGCTCTTCGTCGCGGACGAGATACAGACCGGCGTCGGCCGCACGGGCAAGTTTTTCGCCATCGATCATTGGCCCGGCGTCGAGCCGGACCTCGTCCTCGTCGCGAAGGCGCTCTCCGGCGGTCACGTTCCCGTCGGCGCGGTGCTGACGCGCAAGTGGATCTTCGACAGGCTGTTCAACCGCATGGATCGCGCGGTGGTTCACGGCTCCACTTTCGCCAAGAACGACATGGCGATGGCGGCCGCGCTCGGCACGCTCGCCACGCTCGAAGAAGACAAGGTGATCGAGAACGCAGCCGCAAAGGGCGAGCGGCTCATGGCCTCCTTCCGGTCGATGATCGGCCGCCACGAGTTGATGAAGGACGTTCGCGGCAAGGGGCTCATGATCGGCATCGAGTTCGGCGAGCCGAAATCCTTCGCTCTGCGCATGTCGTGGCATGCGCTGGAGACGGCGAACAAGGGCCTCTTCAGCCAGATGATCACCATTCCGCTGTTCAAGGAGCATAAAGTCCTCTGCCAGGTTGCGGGGCACGGCATGAACATCGTGAAGCTCCTGCCCGCGCTTACGCTGACCGACGACGACTGCACGTGGATCGAGGAGTCGTTCGACGCAACGATTGCCGCCGCTCACAAGGTGCCGGGCGCGGCGTGGTCGCTCGGCAAGACGCTCGCCGGGCATGCTCTCAAGTCGCGAGCGGAAGCATAAGACCACACGCTGAGGTTAACGCTCTTTAGGGTTTCGGCAACGAAACGGTGAAGCCTTTCCGCTACGATGGACCCGATAATGGAAGTTGGGGAGCGCAGTGCGCTTGCACAGCCACGGCGCTCGGTCTTTGCAGATCGGCCGCTCGCCTTCGCGGTGGCGGGGCGATCGGGGGAGATAGAATGAAAGCGTATGTCTTTCTGCTCAACGCGTCGCTGGTAACGAGTGTCGCGCTGGCGGTGACGGTTGCTTCGGGCGGCGCCGACGCGCTCGCGGGACTGGCGGTTTCGCCGTCTGACGGGCCGAACTCATCGGCAAACTACAACCCAAGGCGCGGTACGCCAAAGCCCGTGATCACGGCTCAAGCGGCGCCGCCGGCCGAGGCGCAGGCCGCGTCTGCACCCATCGTCCGTATGCACGCTCCCGCAGCCCCCGCTCCCGCCGCGAGCGCGCCGAATCCTGTTTCGGTCAAGCCCGCCGCGCCCGGCGTGAGACTGGCGGCCGGCGCGAACCCCGCCGTCGCGCCGTTTCCCATTCCCGGCACAGCGCCCATTCCTCCGAAGGTCATGAAGGCGACGCCCGCGAAGCACCTGTTCGGCGCGGCCCGCGAACCCGCCAAGATGGAAACGCGATCAATCGGCTTCTATGCCAAGGGCTGCCTCTCGGGTGCCCAGCAGCTTTCCGACAATGGCCCGGCCTGGCAGGCCATGCGGCTTTCGCGGAACCGCCACTGGGGCAATCCCGTCCTCGTGACCTTCGTCGAAAAGCTTGCCAAGGACGCCAAGGCGAAGGACGGATGGCCGGGCCTTCTGGTCGGCGACATGTCGATGCCGCGCGGCGGGCCGATGCCGTTCGGTCACGCGAGCCATCAGGTCGGTCTCGACGTCGACATCTGGTACAGGCCGATGCCCGACCGGACGCTCCCGACCGATGAGCGCGAGCGGATGAAGATGGACAGCGTCCTCCTCGATCCCGTGCACGTCAACGAGCAGATGTGGACGCCGGACCACGTCAAGCTTCTGCGGCGAGCGGTGTCCTACCCGGAGGTCGCGCGCGTTTTCGTCAATCCCGCGATCAAGAAGTGGATGTGCGATAACGTGAAGGACGACAGGGGCTTTCTGCACAAGATTCAGCCCATCATGGGCCACGATGCGCATTTCCATGTTCGGCTAGCCTGCCCCGCCGGCGATGAGGGCTGCCGCAATCAGCCGCCCCTTCCTGCTGGAGACGGGTGCGGCGGGGGACTGGACAAGTGGATCGCGAAGCTTTCGAAGCCGGTGGTTCCCGTCGCGCCGAGGCCCAAGGTAGCTTCCGCTCCGGTGAAACGGAAGTCCGGCATCACGATGTCGCAGCTTCCGCCAGCCTGCGAAGCGGTGCTGAACGCGCCGTCGGTTACGCTCGCCGCGCATTGACGCGCGATACGAGCGTCAGAAGAAAAAGCCCGCGACGCAAGTCGCGGGCTTCTTGTTCAGTCGCTCTGACGGGGACTTAGTAGTCCATACCGCCGCCCGGCATCGCCGGCATCGGAGAGTCCTTCTTCGGCTTCTCGGCGATCATGGCCTCGGTCGTGATCAGGAGGCCAGCCACGGAAGCGGCGTCCTGAAGCGCGATGCGAACCACCTTCACCGGGTCGATGACACCAGCGGCGACGAGGTTCGAGTACTCCCCGGTCGCGGCGTTGTAGCCGAAATTGTAGTCGTCGTTTTCGAGAACCTTGCCAGCTACCACCGCGCCGTCTTCGCCAGCGTTCGCGACGATGATACGGATCGGGGCCTGGATCGCGCGACGGACGATGTTGATGCCCGCCTTCTGGTCTTCGTTCTCGCCGGTGAGGCCTTCAAGCGCGGAGATCGCGCGGAGCAGAGCCACGCCGCCGCCCGGAAGAAAGCCCTCTTCAACGGCCGCGCGGGTCGCGTTCAGAGCGTCGTCGACGCGGTCCTTCTTTTCCTTCACTTCGATTTCCGTCGCGCCGCCGACGCGGATCACCGCAACGCCGCCCGCGAGCTTCGCAAGACGCTCCTGGAGCTTCTCACGGTCGTAGTCGGAGGTCGTGTCCTCGATCTGAGCCTTGATCTGGTTGATACGGGCTTCGATCTCTTTCGCGTCGCCGGAGCCATCGACGATGGTCGTGTCGTCCTTCGTGATGGTGATCTTCTTGGCGCGGCCGAGCATCGCAATGTTGACGTTCTCAAGCTTGATGCCGAGGTCTTCGGAAATGAGCTGGCCGCCCGTCAGAACCGCGATGTCTTGCAGCATGGCCTTGCGGCGGTCGCCGAAGCCCGGAGCCTTCACGGCCGCGACCTTGAGGCCGCCGCGCAGCTTGTTGACGACGAGCGTGGCCAGAGCCTCGCCTTCGACGTCTTCAGCGATGATGAGGAGCGGACGGGCCGACTGGACGACGGCTTCGAGAACCGGCAGCAGCGGCTGGAGGTTGGAGAGCTTCTTCTCGTAGATCAGGATGAACGGATCGTCGAGATCGACGCGCATCTTCTCGGCGTCGGTGATGAAGTAGGGAGAGATGTAGCCGCGGTCGAACTGCATGCCTTCGACGACTTCGAGTTCGAAGTCGAGCGACTTGCTCTCTTCAACCGTGATGACGCCCTCGTTGCCGACCTTCTCCATCGCTTCCGCGATCTTGGCGCCGACTTCGCTGTCGCCGTTCGCGGAGATCGTGCCGACCTGCGCGACTTCGGAGGACGATGTAACCTTCTTCGCCTTGCTCTGGAGATCCTTCACGACGGCCGTGACCGCGAGATCGACGCCGCGCTTGAGGTCCATCGGGTTCGCGCCGGCGGCGACGGACTTCGCGCCTTCCTTGACGATCGCCTGAGCGAGAACGGTCGCGGTGGTCGTGCCGTCGCCGGCAATGTCGTTGGTCTTGGAGGCGACTTCGCGCACCATCTGCGCGCCCATGTTCTCGAACTTGTCTTCAAGCTCGATTTCCTTCGCGACCGTCACGCCGTCCTTCGTGATGCGCGGCGCACCGAAAGACTTGTCGAGCACGACATTGCGGCCTTTCGGGCCGAGCGTAACCTTCACGGCGTCAGCGAGGATATCGACGCCACGAATCATGCGCTCGCGGGCGTCCTGGCCAAAACGTACGTCTTTAGCAGCCATTGTTCATGACTCCTTTGAATTGAGAGTGAAACTTTGAAGGGGTGAAATCAGTTTACGCGGCTTTCTTCTTCTTGCCGCCGCCTTCATGACCTTCGAGGATGCCGAGGATATCGCTTTCCTTCATGATCAGGAGGTCTTCGCCGTCGATCTTGACTTCGGTGCCGGACCATTTGCCGAAGAGAACGCGGTCGCCTTCCTTCACGTCGAGAGAGACGAGCTTGCCTTCTTCGTTACGGGCACCGGGGCCGACGGCGATCACTTCGCCCTGCTGAGGCTTTTCCTTCGCCGTGTCCGGAATGATGATGCCGCCCTTGGTGCGCTCTTCTTCTTCGAGACGGCGCACGACGACGCGGTCATGCAGGGGCCGGAACTTCACTGACATGTGTATCCTCCTCAGACGACAAATCTGGATCTTGAATGTGTGGGTGCGGCATATGCGCTCGCGTTTACCCTGCCGCTGAGATAGGCCGGAACTGTTAGCACTGTCAAGTGGTGAGTGCTAATTTTCGACCGAGGCCTAAGCAAGGGTGAAGCCTGAAGAAGCGGATTTGACGAAATATCGTCATAATAAAATTGCAGTCGGATTGGCATGCCACGAAGCAGTGCATCGGGCGGTCGTCCCGAGTTCGAAGGGGATCATTTTATGAACGATATTATTGCAGAAGACGTTAATTCCCAGTCGGGGCAACCTCCTTTGGGAGATCGGAACAAACCCGAGGAAGAAAAGAAGCGGCGCGGCGCGATATGGCTCTGGATCCTCGCGGTTCTTCTTTTTCTGGCTGCGCTGGTCGCGGGTGCAATCCTGTATGCCGAGCAGGCGACAAGAAAGGTCGAAGCCACGCCCGCGCCTCAACCCTTGGAAGCCGCCCCGAAGCCGGTTGCCGAAAAGCGTGCTCCCAGGGAAAAGGTCGAGAATGCCTATTTCTTCCGCATCGACGGCAAGGACGCGGAAGGGCGCGCGGCATCATTTGACTATATCATCGTCACCAGCGACTATACTTGGGTGAAGGGAAGCACGACCGAAGTCGTGTCCAATGATACGGTCATCCCCGAAGACGAAGCCGCCGACCGGATCATCACACCGAAGGTGAGGGAGTCGTTTGCCAGCGCACTCGACGTGATCGCTGTCGGTCTCGCCTCGCGGGAAGGCGATCGCGCGGCGGAGGAAGAGCGCGCGCTGGCCCGTGCCCAGACGGTCGCCGGATGGATTTCCAAGGTGACGGACGCTTCGATTCCGCTCTGGACGCTCACTCTCGGACAATACGACAGGGGCGCCTGCAAGGCGCAACAGGATGCGGATTCGAGCTATGAGCGGCCGGTCCTTCTTGCCAGCGTGCGCGCGAGGGGCGACGGCGTGAACCTGACGGAAGCATTTTCCGATGCGATCAGCGGGCATGACAACCTGCCGAGCCGCAATTGCTATTCGCAGTTCGAACTGGTGAAAATCCGCTGATTAACGAGTGCCGGGCGGCCACGCCGTCCCGGCCTTCGAAAGGCGAGCGACGCTTTTTCAACAGGTTGGCGCGGTCGAAGGGTGCCGGACGCACCACCTTTCCCCAACCTTGCAGTCGCATTTTTGCGATTCATCTCGTCAGCAGCGAAAAGGCTCGCTATTTGCGGGCACTTAACGTTTCGGCTTTCGCCCGATCCCTCCACCAAGGCTCTTCATGGATTCCCTGCCGACGGCCGTAGCCGGTCTCAAGACCTGGAAGCTGGTACTGATCGCGTTTCTTGCGGGCGCGCTGTCAGTACTTGCCATGGCGCCGTTTCACATCTGGCCGGTTCTGTTCCTCACTTTCCCGCTGATGATCTGGACGCTCGATGCCGTCGCGATTCGCGACGACGCAACGACGCGCCTCGACGCTTATGTGAAGCGTCTCAAGAGCGCCGCGCTGCTCGGCTGGGCCTTCGGTTTCGGCTATTTCCTCGCCGGAATCTATTGGATCGGCTTCGCGTTTTATGTCGACGCGCAACGTTATGCGATCCTGATGCCGTTCGCCGTCATCGGGCTTTGTGCTGCGCTCGGGCTGTTCTACGCGGTCGCGGCGGTGCTCGCGGCGGCGATGTGGCGGCGGGGCTATGCGCGTATCGTCGGGTTCGTCTTCGCGTTCTTCTGCGCGGAGGCGGCGCGCGGGTACTTCTTCACCGGCTTTCCATGGAATTTGTTCGGGCAGGCGCTGGCCGCCGACGAAGCGCCGATGCAGATGGCGGCCTACATCGGCATTTATGGGCTGACGCTCGCCGCGCTTTTCATCTTCTCAGCGCCAGCCGCTTTCATTGCGGCGCCTGACGCCCGCTTCCGAAGGCTTTCCGCTCCCGTCCTGGTGGCGGCGCTGACACTCGCGGCGTTCTACGCGGTGGGCGCGCAAAGGCTTGAGCAGACTGTGGGCGATGTCCCCGGCGTCCGTATCCGCATCGTTCAGCCGAATATTCCGCAACAAGAAAAGTGGAAGCCGGAAAATCGCCGATGGATCTTCGACCGCGCGCTCCAGTTGAGCCGCAGCGGTACTTCCGGCGAAGAAATCTCAGCCTTTACACATGTCATCTGGCCTGAATCTTCAGTGCCGGTTCTCTTCGCTTTCAACGATCGGATTTACAGCGACGAGGTGCGCGATGCTCTTTCCGCGCTCATTCCGGACGGAACCGCCCTGATTATCGGCGCCGAGCGCGCGGAAGGAAGCCTTGACGCAGACGGGCGCGCACGCTTCGACCGCGCTTTCAACAGTTTATTTTTGTTGGGGAAAGGGGCCGAGATCCGGGCCGTCTACGACAAGATTCACCTCGTCCCGTTCGGCGAATACGTGCCCCTCGGAGAGGTGCTGATGAAGGCAGGTTTCTCCGCTTTTTCCCACAGGTTGGACGGTTTTGAGGCGGGCGCGGGGCCAGCGGTCCCGATCGAGAGCCCGAGGGCGGCCCCGTTTCTGCCGCTCATCTGCTACGAGATTATCTTTCCTGGAAGAACTGGAAGTCTGCCAAAAAGACCGGAATGGCTGGTCAACGTCACTAACGATGCATGGTTTGGACAGTCCACCGGACCATATCAACACCTCCACCTGGCCCGCATTCGAGCCGTGGAAGAAGGCTTGCCGGTGGCCCGGGCAGCCAATACCGGAATTTCCGCAATCATCGATCCTTTTGGCCGCATTTTGAACAAAATAGATTTGGGTAAAGCTGGGACAATTGACCACAGTTTGCCTCGTGCATTGCCAATAACCTTTCATCAAAAACTGAGGATGCCGTCCTTTATTGCATTATTTTTCTTCACGCTTCAATTTTATCTGGCTATGGTTGCGCTCGCAAAGGTCGGATGATTCTAACTTCCCGAACTGATTGGGGAATCTTGCGGTAACGAGAAATACGTTTTGGTGATATCTCGAAAACGGTCCGTTAGCAGATAAGAAGAAGCTTGACGGCTCGTTCACGCATAACTACAACTTTTAGGTAGTGGGAATAGGTCATACGGCTGAGTGCGCAACTTAAAGATGGCGGAGAGAGATGGGGCGGAACATGGGCATGGTCGAGTCACCGGTTTCAATATTGGCTAGCGACGAGATATATGAAACTGCGGGGCGCAAGCCGAATCCGGTTGATATTCACGTCGGCAGCCGCGTGCGATATCGTCGCATGATAATCGGCATGAGCCAGGAGAAGCTGGGTGAGAAAATGAACCTCACATTCCAGCAAATTCAGAAATACGAAAAAGGAACAAACCGGATCGGCGCAAGTCGCCTCTTCCAGCTTTCGAAGATTCTGGAAGTGCCGGTTGGCTATTTCTTTGAAGACGCCTTTGCTCACAGCGCGCCGACGAACGCAGCTCACGGCCTTCATGAACCGGAGCAGGAGAGTTTTCTTCTCGATTTTCTCAACTCCCGCGAAGGTCTAGAACTCAACAAGGCATTCGCCAAGATACAGGATCCGAAGGTGCGGCGGCGCGTCATAGATCTCGTAAGGGCCTTGTCAGAGGAAAAGCCTGAGGCTAAGGAAAGCCAGCCGGTGATTGCAAACGATCTCGGCTAGCATGGCGGTTCGCCATGCTTTCCAGGCAAATCGTGCAAGGATTGGAACGAGGTAGTGTCTCGCAATAGCTATCATTTCACAAGCGAATCGGTTTCCGAGGGGCACCCTGACAAGGTCTGCGACCAGATCTCGGACGCGATTGTCGATCTTTACCTCGCCGCCGATCCGCATTCGCGGGTGGCGTTGGAGACTCTCGCGACCACGAACCGGGTCGTTCTCGCGGGCGAAGTCCGGGGACCGGCTTCCGTCACCAGCGACAAGCTGATCGAGACGGCGCGCAACGTGATCCGCGACATCGGCTACGAGCAGGATGGGTTCGACTGGCGGACCGCCGACATCGTATCCTACGTCCATGCTCAATCCGCCGACATCGCGCAAGGCGTCGACGCTGCGGGCAACAAGGATGAAGGCGCCGGCGACCAGGGCATCATGTTCGGCTTCGCTACGCGCGAAACCGAAAGCTTCATGCCGGCACCGATCTATTACGCACACCGTATCCTGTTCGAAATCTCCAGGCTGCGCCGCGCCGGGCAACTCCCCGAACTTGCGCCCGATGCCAAGAGCCAGGTTTCGCTTTACTACGAAAACGGCAAGCCCGTGCGCGCAACCTCTGTCGTGGTCTCGACGCAGCATGCCGAGGACGCGACTCAGGAGCGCATCCGCGAGATCGTCGGCAACATCGTCAGCGAGGTGCTTCCGGTGGGCTGGATGTGCCCGAAGGAAGAGTTTTACGTCAATCCGACGGGGCGTTTCGTGATCGGCGGACCCGATGGCGACAGCGGACTCACCGGACGCAAGATTATCGTCGACACCTACGGCGGCGCTGCTCCTCATGGCGGCGGTGCCTTCTCCGGCAAGGATCCGACAAAGGTTGACCGTTCGGCGGCTTACGCGGCGCGCTATGTGGCCAAGAACGTTGTCGCGGCGGGGTTGGCCGACAAATGCACGTTGCAGCTTTCCTACGCCATCGGTGTCGCGAAGCCTTTGTCCATCTACGCCGACCTTCATGGCACCGGCCGTGTGGACGAAGGCAAGCTTGAGGCCGTGATCGCCGAGATCGTGGACCTCAGCCCCCGTGGCATCCGCGAGCGCCTGCAACTCAGCCGTCCCATCTATCAGCGGACCGCGAGCTATGGCCACTTCGGCCGCACGCCGACCGACGATGGCGGCTTCTCATGGGAGCGGCTCGACCTTGTCGACTCGCTGAAAGATGCGTTGACCTGAGCGTGACGAAAATCGATGTCGCGCCGTGCGGGGAAACCGGCGGCGCGGCTCAAGCCACCGAAAGATGGATTCGATCCTTCAGCCGCAGAAAGGGCAGAACGCTCTCTCCGCGGCAATCTTCGTTGCTGGCCGAGGCGCTGCAAAACCGTTCTATCGAGGTCGACCGCCCGCTGGACGTTTCCGCACTGAGGCGGCTCTTCCCCGAAGGCGTACAGGATATCTGGCTCGAAATCGGGTTCGGCGGCGGCGAGCACCTCGTCTGGCAGGCCGAACACAATCCTCGCGTCGGAATCGTCGGCGCGGAACCCTATCTGAACGGCGTCGTCTCGGCGATGGATGCCCTCATATCGCGCGGTCTGGCCGGGCGCGTCCGTTTTCATGCCGACGACGTGCTCGCTTTGCTCCGGGGGCTGCCGCCTGAGTGTCTCTCGCGCGCGTTCATGCTGTTTCCCGACCCGTGGCCCAAGAAGCGCCACCGCGAGCGTCGGCTTTTCTCCGCCCATCTCCTCGATAAGCTCGCGCCCCTGCTGCGGCCCGGCGCAGAATTTCGATTCGCTTCCGACATCGACGATTACGCCGAGGCGGCCATCGAAGCGGTGCGCGCGCATCCCGCTTTTGACATCGCGCATGTCTTCGCCACTGCAAACCGCGATGTCCTGCCGGACTGGCCCGTAACGCGCTACGAAGAGAAGGCGCGACGCGAGGGGCGCGGCGCGACGTTTCTTGTTCTCCAGCGCGCGGGTTGATCTGGCTCGGCGATGCGATGGTCGACATGGTTGAGCGATCGTCGGCAACAAGGCGGCGCGGACCTGAAAGGCTGCGAATATTGGCCTCGCGGTGTTCGATGACCGGTTGGCGATTCGGTTGAAACAAGCGCGCCTTCCCGGCAGGTGCTCCTGCCACTGCCGTCTCAGCTTCCCCAAATAATCAGCGGCTTTTGCAGCTTTCGTCGGCCCGTCGGCCGGCGAAATCGCCTCGTGTCGCCGCAAATCAACCCACAGCCTGTCCCCCGCTTGTCAACAGGGAAATGCGGCCCCATCGGGGCTTTTAAACAGGATCGACACAACATGTAGAGGCGCCGTCAACACAACCCACAAGGTTTTGTGCGCTGTGGCACGCTGGTAACAGCCCTCCGAAGGCGAATCACCTTAGGGTCGGACATGCCGCTGCGGGGAGCGCCCTTCGAGGAGGGCGCGGCGGCATCTATCCCTCAGTCGGCAAACTGTCTTCCAATTCGAGTTGTTTCAGCCATCCGTTTTCCGGGTGCGCTGGCGTGCGCCCTCTCGTCAGGAGGGTGGTTCTGTTGCGTCTGCGTCGAGTTCTGCGTCCAGCACAAATCACTGAACAAAGCGGGCAGGCGCGATCACGCGCCGGGCAGGAGAATCCATGCGGATCGAACGGCGATTCACTACCAGCGGGCAGTCTCCTTACGAGACGATTCAGTTCCGTCAGGCGACGAGCGAACTGAAAAATCCGGACGGCAAAATGATTTTCCAGCTCGAAGGCTTCTTCGTGCCGGAACAGTGGAGCCAGGTGGCCGCCGACATCATCGCGCAGAAATATTTCCGCAAGGCGGGCGTGCCCGCGCGGCTGAAGCGTGTCGAGGAAAACAGCGTACCGTCATGGCTGTGGCGCTCCGTCCCCGATCATCAGGCGCTTGCCGAGCTTCCCGAGGCCGAGCGCTTCGGTCCCGAAAAGGACGCGCGTCAGGTGTTCGACCGCATGGTAGGCGCGTGGACGTACTGGGGCTGGAAGGGCGGCTATTTCTCGTCGGAGGAGGACGCCCGCACGTTCCACGACGAGCTTTGCTACATGCTCGCCATGCAGATGGCCGCGCCGAACAGCCCACAGTGGTTCAACACCGGCCTGCATTGGGCCTACGGCATCGACGGCCCCGGCCAGGGCCACTATTACGTGGACTTCGAGACCGGCGAACTCGTCCGCTCCGCCAGCGCCTATGAGCACCCGCAGCCGCACGCCTGCTTCATCCAGTCCGTCGAAGACGATCTCGTCAATGAAAACGGCATCATGGATCTCTGGGTCCGCGAGGCGCGCCTGTTCAAATACGGCTCCGGCACCGGTTCGAATTTCTCGCGGCTCCGCAGCGAGGGCGAGCGCCTTTCCGGCGGGGGCAAGTCGTCCGGCCTGATGAGCTTCCTCAAGATCGGCGACAAGGCCGCGGGCGCGATCAAGTCCGGCGGCACAACGCGCCGCGCCGCGAAAATGGTGATCGTCGATGCCGACCACCCGGATATCGAGGCGTTCATCAACTGGAAGGTGCTCGAAGAGCAGAAGGTGGCGGCGCTCGTCGCGGGCTCGAAGATTTGCGCGAAGCACCTCGCGGCCATCATGCGCGCGTGTGTGAACTGCGAAGGCCACGGCGAAGATTGCTTCGATCCCTTGAAGAATGTCGCGTTGAAGCGCGAAATCAAGGCGGCGCGCGCGGCCTTCGTGCCCGACGCCTACATCCAGCGCGTGATCCACTTCGCGCGGCAGGGGTTCAAGTCCATCGAGTTTCCGAGCTTCGATACCGATTGGGAAGGCGAGGCATATCGCACCGTCGGCGGCCAGAATTCGAACAACACCGTTCGCGTTGATGATTCGTTCCTGCGCGCGGTGGAGGTCGACGGCGACTGGCACCTGATGTCCCGTACCACGGACAAGGCCGTGAAGACCCTCAAGGCGCGCGCGCTGATGGACCAGATCTCGGAGGCGGCCTGGGCCAGCGCCGATCCGGGCATCCAGTTCCACACCACGATCAACGATTGGCACACCTGCCCGGCGAGCGGCCCGATCCGCGCATCCAATCCGTGCTCGGAATACATGTTCCTCGACGACACCGCGTGTAATCTCGCGTCGCTGAACCTGCTGTCGTTCCGCCCGCAAGATGGCGAAGCTCGCCTCGTCGACGCGGAAGCCTTCGCGCATGCCTGCCGCCTGTGGACGGTCGTGCTCGAAATTTCCGTGACGATGGCGCAATTCCCGTCGAAGGAAATCGCGCAGCGCTCGTATGACTTCCGCACCCTTGGCCTCGGTTATGCGAATCTCGGCGGCCTCCTCATGGTCTCCGGCCTCGGCTACGACTCGGACGAAGGCCGCGCGCTGGCGGCGGCGGTTTCCGCGCTCATGACCGGCGTCAGCTACGCCACGTCCGCCGAGATGGCGAAGGAACTCGGCGCGTTTCCCGGTTACGGGCCGAACGCTGCTCACATGCTGCGCGTGATGAAGAACCATCGCCGCGCGGCCTATGGGCGCGACAATGGCTACGAGCTGCTTTCCACAAGCCCCGTGCCGCTCAAGGACGGCGTCTGCCCGCAAACCGATCTCGTCACGGTGGCCCGCGAGGTGTGGGACGATGTGATCTCGCTCGGGCAGATGCACGGTTTCCGCAACGCGCAGGTGTCGGTCATCGCGCCGACAGGCACCATCGGCCTCGTGATGGACTGCGATACGACGGGCATCGAGCCGGACTTCGCGCTCGTGAAGTTCAAGAAGCTTTCGGGCGGCGGCTACTTCAAGATCATCAACCGCGCCGTGCCCGAAGCGCTGCGGAACCTCGGCTATACGCTGAAGCAGATCGACGCGATCATCGCCTATGCGGTCGGACGCGGCACGCTGGCGACGGCACCGCATATCAACCACAAGACGCTCGCCGCGAAGGGCTTCACGCCGGACAAGATCGCCGCCGTCGAAGCCGGTCTCGGCGCCGCGTTCGACATCAAGTTCGTCTTCAACAAGTGGACGCTCGGCGACGATTTCTGCAAGGGCGTGCTCAAGCTCACCGATGAGCAGATGGCCGCGCCGAGCTTCGACCTGCTTGCGGCGATCGGCTTCCCGAGGGCGGAAATCGATGCGGCCAACGAGTATGTTTGCGGCACGATGACCCTCGAAGGCGCGCCGGGCCTCAAACCGGAGCACCTGCCCGTGTTCGACTGCGCGAATCCGTGCGGCAAAAAGGGCAAGCGCGCGCTGTCATGGCAGAGCCATATCCGCATGATGGCGGCGGCGCAGCCGTTCATCTCCGGTGCGATCTCGAAGACGATCAACATGCCGAATTCGGCCAGCATCGCCGATTGCCGCGAAGCCTACATGCTGTCGTGGAAGCTCGCGCTGAAGGCGAACGCTCTTTACCGCGACGGCTCCAAGCTTTCGCAGCCGCTGTCCGCGCAGCTTCTCGCCGATAACGACGCGGATGCCGAGGATGCCGCGGAAGCGCTGCTCGCCGCGCCGCAGGGCCGTCGCGCGCAGATCGTGGCGGAACGCGTGATCGAGCGCATCATCGAGCGCGTCCGCCTCAAGGCCGAGCGCGAGAAGCTTCCGAACCGCCGCAAGGGCTATACGCAGAAGGCCGTCGTCGGTGGCCACAAGGTCTATCTGCGCACGGGCGAATTCGAGGATGGCCGCCTCGGCGAAATCTTCATCGACATGCACAAGGAAGGCGCGGCCTTCCGCAGCTTGATGAACAACTTCGCCATCGCGATCAGCCTCGGCCTGCAATATGGCGTGCCGCTCGACGAATTCGTGGAGGCGTTCACCTTCACGCGCTTCGAACCGGCGGGCTTCGTGCAGGGCAACGAGGCGATCAAGAACGCGACGTCGATCCTCGATTACATCTTCCGTGAACTGGCGGTGTCCTATCTCGGCCGCAACGACCTCGCCCATGTCGACCCGTCGCAGATCGGCGCGACGGTGATGGGCGGCGGCGTGGCTGACGACAGGCCGGGCCAGAAGGCCGCGGCGGCCGCCAATCCGGTGATCTACGCAGACCGTTATGTGTCGAAGGGTCTCACACGCGGGCTTCACCACAAAGTTGTCATAGTTCAGGATCAGCCTAAGAATGAGCGAATCGGTGGCGCCGGCTCGTATGATACGCATGGCGCCCTCGCTTATGCCCTGCGTCCGGAAGACGAGGATTTGTCTCCGCTGGGTTCTCTCGATGTAAACGCGCGCGATGGGGCAAGTGCCGCGTTGAATACTTCCCATCTGACAGTACCGCTCGGAGCAAGGCCCGGTAAGGCCGACTTGCTCGCGGAAGCGCGCGCGAAGGGTTACGAGGGCGAAGCCTGCGGCACATGCGGCAACTTCACTCTCGTGCGCAACGGAACTTGTCTGAAGTGCGATACCTGCGGCGGCACGACGGGATGCTCATAAGGCTGCCATAGCGTTCGGAGGGTTTGCGCGGAGTCTCGCGCAGACCTCTGGATGATCGCCTCGGACCTAGCCAAGGGCTGAACGCAACGATGGCGCTCTGGACGATCAACCAGCCGCAAGACCACGACGTCTATACGATCGTGTATCTCCTGAAAGACGCGCTGAAATCGGCAATCAGCGATGCATGGTTCTTCGAAAGAACCGCACTTCCCAAAGCCGACGTAAGAGGAGCCGGGCACGCGGAAATCGCCGCCCGGCTCGGCCGTTTCCGCGAAGGGTGCAAGACCTTCCAGGAACGCGAAGCGCTGATGCTGATGAAGATGATGCGGGCGCGAAACTGGGCTTCGGAATTGCGCAAGCTCGCCCCCGATTTTCAGGACGAGATTGAACAGATGCTGGAGGCCACGTCCGCTTGCGAGGCGTTGCAGGCCGAATTCGTCCGCGACGCGCAGCGCATGTTCAACGGCGGCGGCTCTCTCTCGCGCTTCCTCTCTCTGCGTCAGCCGGACCCGCGCAGCGCGAATCAGCCGATCCATGGCGGATCGTATCTCGTGGGCGGGCGCACGGCGCTGTTTGAATTGCGCACCGCCTGCGAAGTGTTCCTGGCGCAGATCGACGACGTGTTTTTCGCGGCCCGCGCCGAAGAGCTGTCGGACCTTCTGCCGGACCCCGCACCTGTGCCGGTCGGCTATCTCGAAGCGCCGACGCACGACGGACCGCTGGCCCTGCCGCTCGCGCTCCTCGAAGACGCGACGAGCGCAAACACCGATGCACCGCCGCTGCATTAGTCTAGGCGCTGGACCGAACTCAGCCCGGCCTGCCGATGAAGAAGGAACGCTGCGGATCCATGACGCACGATTACAAGCGGCACGGAACGACGACGCTGTTTGCCGCCCTCAACGTCCTCGACTGCACCGTGACCGGCCGCAACATGCAGCGCCTTGAGCGGCATCCGCGCTGGGTCTTCCACTTCGCCCCAACGTCTTGCTCCCGGCTCAATGCCGTCGTGGGATACTTCGCAGAACTCCAAACGGCGTTTCAAACGAGGAGCGTTCCACTCCCTTGTCGACCTTCAAGCCGCAATCAACCGCTTCCTCGAAGAGCATAACTTGGAGGCCAAGCCTTTCGTCTGGACCGAAGCACCAGACGCGATCATCGCTGCCGTTAAACGTGGGTACCAAACGTTAGATTCGCTCCACTAGCGGTCTGCTTCGAAGGAGGGCTGCTCCGCCGCGGAGATACACAACCTGTCGGTTGGGCGAGTTGCTCGCCAAATGGTCAGATCGCGACCTGGCGCCCGATCTCCACGACCCGGTCGACGGGCAGACGAAAGAAGTCTGTCACCTGCGCAGCGTTGCGCTCCATGATGGCGAAGAGATTTTCCTGCCAGCGCGGCAGCCCCTTTCCGTCTTCCCTCGGCACGACCGTCTCGCGTCCGATGTAGTAGGTCACGTCATCGAGACTGATGTCGTATCCCCGCTCCTTCATGAGTTCGAGGATGGGCGGAATGTCCGGCCGTTCCATGAAGCCGTAATACACCATGGCACGCCAGAAATTATCGTCCTCCGTCTCCACCTGAAGACGGTGCTCCGGGTTCACGAACGGCACGGGCTCGATGGAGACGTGTATTACCACCACCCGCTCATGCAGCGCGCGGTTATGCTTCACGTGCCAGGCCATGACGGGCGGCACGCCCTTCTTCGAGCGTGTCATGAAAACGGCCGTGCCCGGTACTCGTGGAACGCCCCGCTCCTTGATTTCGGCGAGGAACTCGTGGATCGGACGATATCTTGAAACGAGCACGGCCATCACCGCGCGTCGCCCCGAATGCCAGACCCACATCAAGCCCGCGATAATGACGGCAAGCAGCAGAGGCACCCAGCCGCCGTCCAGCATTTTGGCCGAGTTGGCGATGAGGAAGGCGCAGTCGACAATGACGAAGCAACTCGCGAGCAGTGCGGAAAGCCGCGGATCCCAGCCGAGATATTCGCGCATCGCGATATAGAGTAGAAACGATTCCATCAGCATGGTGGCGGACACGGCGATGCCGTAGGCGGCGGCGAGGTTGTCTGCCTCGCGGAACGAGAGCGTCAGGCCGATGGTGATGACCATCATCGTCCAGTTCACGACGCCGATATAAATCTGGCCGAAGCCGAGCGCCGAGGTCTGCGTGATGTGGAGCCGAGGGAGCCAGCCGAGCTGGATCGCCTGCCTCGTCATGGAGAATGCGCCGGTAATGACCGCCTGACTGGCGACAATGGTGGCGACCGTCGCGAGGATGATCAGCGGGATCAGCAGGTCTCTCGGGCACAGCGCGTAGAATGTGTTCTCCGCGATCGCCGTTCCGTCGAGCACGAGCGCGGCCTGACCGGCGTAATTCAGCACGAGGCATGGGAAGACGATGAAAAACCAAGCCATCTGGATCGGACGCCGCCCGAAATGCCCCATATCCGTGTAGAGCGCTTCCGCCCCCGTGACGCAGAGGAATACCGCGCCGAGTATCAGGAAAGAGGTGAGGCCGCCTTCAAAGAGGTAATAGAGACCGTATGCCGGGTTTATCGCTGCCAGCACCGTGGGATTCTTCCAGATGCCGCCGATGCCGAGAACCCCCAGCGTCACGAACCAGACGAGCATGACCGGGCCGAAAAGGCGGCCGATCGTGGCTGTTCCGCGCGGCTGAACGAGGAACAGAAGCACAAGAATGACGATGGTTGCAGGCAGGATGTAAGGCTCGAAGCTATGTGCCTTGATCGCGAGCCCTTCGAGCGCGGACAACACGGATATCGCGGGCGTTATGACGCCGTCGCCGTAGATGAGGGCCGCCCCGGCGAGCCCCACGACGACAACGAAGGTTCGCGTCTGCCGCCGTCCGCCGAGCCCCTTGCGGCCGCCGCTCAAGAGCGCCATCAAGGCCATGATGCCGCCTTCGCCGTGGTTGTCGACGCGCATCGCCACGGCGATGTACTTGATCGACGTCACGATGATGAGCGTCCAGATGATGAGCGAAAGCGACCCCAGCACCATGGCGCGGTCCACGACCTGATGGCCGCTCGCGCCGAGCACGATCTTGAGCGTGTAGAGCGGACTTGTGCCGATATCGCCGAAGACGACGCCAAGGGCCGCTAGAGCCATGGCTTTCGTCTGCCCCTGAGGCATTGCCGCGACGCCCTGTGGCTCCGCGGCGACCTGTCCCTGGATATTCATCACCACCCGAGTTCTTTCGAATCCTCCACGAGCGGCGCAGCTTTATCAGGGATTAGAGCCGTGTGCATCGTCAATTTTCCGACGTGCCCGCTACCCATTCAAGGCGCCGCCACGACCAGCGCCCAGAACCTCCTGAATTTTGTGTCGGGCTTGTATTCGAACGCGATGCCCATGTGTCTCGCATCGGCAAGAAGAAGGTTCCGGCTGTGCGGTGCACTATTCTTCCAGCCTTCGATTATCTGCGCGACCGAGGCCTGTCCCGCGCCGATATTTTCGGCCGCGACGCGATATCGGTAGCCCGCCATGATCAGGCGCCTCCCGACATCCGCTCCATTGGGGCCGAGGTGGGACATCCTGCCGGTCGTCGCCATGTTTTTTGCGAGGATATGAGCGGCTTCGGTCGCGCGTGGCTCCAGCGAAAGCGAGGGCACACCTTGGGACGCGCGGTAGTCGTTTACGAGGCGCAGCGCTTCGTTCGGATCGAGGACGTCGGGCTGCTGTCCGATTCGCGCCTCGGGTGCTGCCGCCGCGTCTCCCGAACCGAACGCCGACGAGAAATTGGACCATATCCCGGAAAGCCCGGACCCTGAGCTTGAAGAGGTCGATGCCGAGGCTGGCTCTGCGGTCATCGCGGCCTTGGCCGGCTCCGCTTCGGAAAGGCTTCCACCGAATCCCGACATTGAAGGCAGCGCGCCCGTTGCGGCGCATCCGCCGAGGCTCGCGCAAAACAGCAATAAACCAAGAGTACGCCACATGACACCGGCCTCCGGAACGATGCCGATTATGTCAAATCGTGCTTAACAAACATTTGACCCCCCACCGGCAATTCGACCTATCCTGCGATCAAGACAATATCGTGGTGCCGCCGCAGACGCCCGGCGCTATCCGCTCGACAGGAAGGATCCCCCCGCGCAAGACAGCCTGCGCTCGCATGAATGCCTCATCGGTGTTAGACTAAATGACTTTAACTGGACCCGCGAAATTCATCATGCACAGACTCATCGACGGCGTTCTGCGTTTTCAAACTGAAATCCACGGCAAGCGACAGGAACTGTTCAACGAACTCGGCGAACGCCAGAGGCCCTTCGCCGTGTTTATCGCCTGCTCCGACAGCCGCGTCGTGCCGGAGTTGCTGACGCAATGCGACCCGGGCGATATTTTCGTTATCCGCAACGCGGGCAATATCATCCCCTCCTACGGCCCGTCGTCGGGCGGCGTATCCGCCAGCATCGAATATGCGGTTCAGGGCCTCGGCATTCCGAACCTCATCGTATGCGGCCATTCCGACTGCGGCGCGATGAAAGCCATCCTGCGCGAGGACAAGCTAGACAAGATGCCTGCTGTCGGTGCCTGGATCAAACACGCGGCCGCAGCAAAGGAGATCGTCGAGGCGCGGTTCTCGCCCGGGGAAGCCGAGAAGAAACGCCTGAATGCACTCGTGCATGAGAACGTGCTGTGTCAGCTCCGCAATCTTACGACGCACCCCTCGGTTGCGGCGAAGCTCGCGGCGGGCCAACTCAGCCTGCACGGCTGGGTTTACAATATCGACAGCGGGATGGTGGACACGTTCGACGCGGAAAGGCAGGAGTTCGTGACGCTGACGAGGGACTCGACCGCGCAGGCGACGCCGAAGCTCATGGTGCGGTACCAGACAAGGAAATAGCGTCGCCTTCGCTCGCGGAAAGTGACGCCGGGTCGGTGGCAATCCCTCCGCCCGGCCATAACTCCAACCTTAGTCGATGCCCTCCTTGTCGAGGCCGCCGATGTGGTACTGCGAGTAAAGCTCAAGTCCGAGTTTCTCGACGAGGCCGAGCTGCGTTTCGAGGAAGTCGATGTGCTCCTCCTCGTCGTGCATAAGCTCCTCGAACAGATCGCGCGAGACGTAATCCTGCACCGAATTACAGTACGTGGCGGCTTCCTGATAAAGCGAGCGCGCGCCGATTTCCGACTGGAGGTCGGCTTCCAGAACTTCCTTCACGGTTTGGCCGATACGCAGCGGGTCGAGCACCTGCAGGTTCGGGAAGCCGTCGAGGAAGAGGATGCGCGCGGTAAGCTTGTCCGCATGCTCCATCTCTTCGATCGACTCCTTGCGCCAGTACTTCGCAAGGGAGAGGAAGCCCCAATTGTCGAGCATGCGATAATGCAGCCAGTACTGATTGATGGCGGTCAGTTCGGATTTAAGGCCCGCGTTCAGATAGTCGATGACTTTGGGGTCGCCCTTCATTCTGTTCTCCGAGTGGTGAGGAAGGCGGACTGCGGTGTGAATCGCAACGCGATCATGAAGGAGAATCTCGGAAGGGGCGTTTCAAAATCAATGCTGGAAAAAGAATAACTCTAAACAGCTCACAGAAAATTCATCGGCGAGACATGGGCTTGGCCGACCAGGTCGCCGATCAGGCGACTTTCGCGACCTGCAATTGCTCCATCGGCTGCTCGGCGCGGCCTTCGTCCATCGCATCGCGGAGGGACCGCGTGCAGCGTCCACACTTCGCAGTGCAGCCGAAATGCCGATGCACCTGGCAGGGCGTGCGCGGCGGGTTCGGGCTCGACATCGACGACCGAACCGCCTCATCACTCAACACATTGCAAGAACAGATGATCATTGCGCCGTTTAACTTCATTTCACTTGCCCACAACCTATGAATAAGCAAGGAAACGACGCTTCGCAATAAAAATCACAATTTGTAATGATTCTAAGGCAGCGATACTCCAAACCCATCGAACCAAGACTGCCGTCAGGTGCAAAAGAAGCGAAATTATAATAATTCTAATTCGAGAAAGCCGATGACATCTTCGCAGTAGCCTGACCGGATGGAAGTTATCGCCAACCGCGCGGGTATTGAAAAATAATGGAAAATGACGGCTTTATTGAACCAACCCTGTCACAAAAATGCCGCGCGGGTAATGACCCGCGCGGCTCAATTGCAGCCAGAGACTCGCCAGGATTAAGCGCGTTCGTCCACGATGATCGCGGACGATGTGCCGAGAGCCGCCACGACAGCGCCCACGATGCCGCTTGCGTTCAGCCCCGCCGCCTCGTACATCGCCTCCGGCTTGCCGTGGTCGATATACATGTCCGGGAGCGTCAGCGGGCGCACCTTGAGGCCATGATCGAGCAGACCGTCGCGGGCGAGGAACTCCAGCACCTGCGAGCCGAAACCGCCGCACGAGCCTTCCTCGACGGTGATGAGCACCTCGTGATGGCGCGCAATCTGGCGGATGAGATCGTGGTCGAGCGGCTTCGCGAAGCGCGCATCGGCGACCGTGGTCGAAAGGCCCATCGCGGCGAGCTTGTCCGCGGCCTTCAGGCTTTCATGCAGACGCGTGCCGAGAGAGAGGATCGCAACGGTCGAGCCTTCGCGCACAATGCGGCCCTTGCCGAGCGGCAGAATCGAACCTTGCGCCGGCATCTCGATGCCATAGCCTTCGCCACGCGGATAGCGGATCGCGCTCGGCCGGTCGTCAATCGCGACCGAAGTCGCGACCATGTGCTTGAGTTCCACCTCGTCGGATGGCGCCATGACCACGAAATCGGGCAGGCAGCAGAGGAAGGCGAGGTCGAACGTGCCCGCGTGCGTTGCGCCATCGGCGCCGACAAGACCCGCACGGTCGAGCGCGAAACGCACCGGCAGATGCTGCACGGAAACGTCGTGAATAAGCTGGTCGTAGCCGCGCTGGAGGAAAGTCGAATAGATCGCGCAGAACGGCTTCAGCCCTTCGGTCGCCATGCCCGCCGCGAACGTCACCGCGTGCTGTTCGGCGATGCCCACGTCGAATGTCCGCTCGGGGAATTCCCTTTCGAACAGGTCGAGGCCGGTGCCGGACGGCATCGCCGCAGAGATCGCCACGATGGCGTCGTCCTTGCGCGCTTCCTCGACGAGACTCTGGGCGAACACCTTCGTATAGGCGGGCGCGGTCGCTTTGGCCTTGTCCTGCGCGCCGGTGATGACGTTGAACTTCGTCACGCCGTGATATTTGTCGGGTGCCTTTTCGGCCGGTTCGTAGCCCTTGCCCTTCTGCGTCACGCAATGGATCAGCACCGGGCCCTTGTGCGTCGAATCACGGACGTTGCGCAGCACGGGCAGCAGGATGTCGAGGTCGTGGCCGTCGATCGGGCCGACGTAATAGATGCCGAGTTCCTCGAACAACGAACCGCCCGTGAACAGGTGGCGCGTGAATTCCTCGGCGCGAGCCGCGCGGCGCTCCCAGATCTTAGGCAGGCGCTGCGCCATGTTCTTGGCTATGTCGCGCACCTTGAGGAAGGTTTCGGACGAGTGCATGCGCGCGAGGTAGTTCGACAGCGCGCCCACCGGCGGCGCGATGGACATGTCGTTGTCGTTCAGGATGATGATGAGCCGCGCGTCCATCGCGCCCGCGTTGTTCATGGCTTCGTAGGCCATGCCCGCGCTCATGGAACCATCGCCGATGACCGCGATGACGTTGCGGCCGCCATCCTCGCCCTTCAGGTCGCTCGCGACCGCCATGCCGAGACCGGCGGAGATGGAGGTGGACGAGTGCCCGGCGCCGAAAGGATCGTATTCGCTTTCCGAGCGCTTGGTGAAGCCCGACAGGCCGCCCGGCTGGCGCAGCGTGCGGATACGGTCGCGGCGGCCGGTCAGGATCTTGTGCGGATAAGCCTGATGACCGACGTCCCAGATGAGGCGATCATGCGGCGTATCGAAAAGATAATGGATCGCAACCGTAAGCTCGACAACGCCAAGTCCCGCGCCCAGATGCCCCCCCGTCACCGAAACAGCGTCGATCAGTTCGGTGCGAAGTTCGTCCGCGACCTGCGGAAGTTGATCGGCATCTAGCTGACGAAGGTCTTGGGGAAACTTGATCTTGTCAAGGAGCGGGGTACGGTTGCTGATTGTCACTTAAACACTTCCTTCAGAGTCCTTGGCCGGTAACGTATGCCGTTTGGGCCGCAAAGCCACGCAATTTTTCGTCGCAATTATGAAAGCTGGCGTCACATTTGCGTCGGTGCAACACGGCAACAGGATTGCGCATCCATTATGCCAGGGTCCATTTTGCTCTTTTCTTTAAATGAGGGTTGCCCACGCGAAAAAATTTTGGCCACATGGCAAGCCTTGGCGAAAAGCTGTTTTCACGGCAGCGCAATGTCTCTGCGGCATTAAACCTCGGAATCCAGAGGCGTCGTGCCCGTAGGCTGGCCCTGAGCGCCGAGTGTGATGCGCTCCACCTTCATCTCGGCGCGCTTCAGAAGCTGGTCGCAGTGAGCGCGCAGCGCCTCGCCGCGTTCGTAGATGTCGATCGATTGTTCGAGTTCGACATCGCCCCGCTCAAGACGGGTCACGATCTGTTCGAGTTCCCTCAAGGCCGCCTCGAAGCTCATCGCCTTGATGTCTTCCGAAGCAGAGCGTGTTGCCGCAGTCTGGGCGGAAGCCGGATCACCTGGCATTGCCATCCTCAAAACGATTCGAGAAGTATCTTGACATGCGTCGCCGCCGACTGGCCGAGCGCGTTGAGATCGTATCCCCCTTCGAGCACCGAAACGACCCGTCCTCCGCATCGTTCCCGCGCGACGTCCACAAGTTTGCGTGTCACCCAGGCGTAATCGGCCTCCGTGAGGTTCAAGTTCCCGAGCGGATCGGAGCGGTGCGCATCGAAGCCCGCCGAGATGATGACGAGATCGGGCGCGAACCGGCGCAACGACGGCAAGACGACGGACTCGAAAGCCTCGCGGAACTCATCGCTTCCGTCGCCGGCGCGAAGTGGGGCATTGCAGATATTTTCCGTCTCGCCGCGCTCCGTGATGCCGCCCGTGCCCGGAAACAGCGGCATCTGGTGCGTCGAGGCATAGAACATGTCTGCGTGGTTCCAGAAGATCGCCTGCGTGCCGTTGCCGTGGTGGACGTCGAAATCGACCACCGCGACGCGCTCCGCGCCATGCGCGGCCTTCGCATGGAAAGCCGCCACGGCTGCATTATTAAAAAGACAGAAGCCCATCGCCTTGGCGATTTCGGCGTGATGTCCGGGCGGCCGGGCGAGGCAGAACGCGTTCGTCGCGCGCTTCAGCATGACCTCGTCGACAGCATAGACAGCCGCGCCCGCCGAGCGAAGCGCCGCCTCCCAGCTTCCCGGCGACAGCATCGTGTCGCCGTCGTCGAGCGGCACAAGTTCCGTTTTCGGCTGATGGGTTTCGAGGAAGTCGAAATAGGCACGCGGATGGCAACGCACGATCTGCTCGGGCGTGGCGAGCGGCGCTTCGACCGTCAGGAGATCCTGAAAGGAGGGATGCGAAAGGGCGCGCTCGATGGAGCGGATGCGATCGGCTCGCTCCGGGTGCCATTCCCCCGTGTCGTGCTGGAGGAAAGAGCTATGTGTGACGAGAAGAGTGGACATGGCCTTCGGCTTAACCGGGTTTCTTGCCGACCAGCGCCTTCAGCGAGACAGGCGGCACGCTGTCTTCGGGTATAAAGAAGTCCGGCGCAAGGTCTTCACTTGGATCGATGCGATAATGGTCGAATTCTCGCTTGCCGTTCTCCCAGAGCAGAGTGTCATCGATGCAGAAATTTCCGGTGAACTCGCGCGACGGCTTCGTCAGAATGAGATAGGCCGCGTCGGCAAGGATGTCGGCCTTGCGGCTGGCGCGGATGAGGCTATCCCCGCCGAGAATATTCGCCACGGCGGCGGTGGCGATGGTGGTTCTGGGCCAAAGCGCGTTGACGGCGATCCCGTCGCGCTTCAGTTCCTCGGCGAGGCCCAGCACGTAGAGGCTCATGTTATATTTCGCCACGGTGTAGGCGACGTGGCCGCCGAACCAGCGCGGGTTCAGGTCGAGCGGCGGCGACAGCATCAGGATATGCGGGTTCTCGGCCTGCTTCAGATAGGGCAGCGCGGTCTTCGAGACGAGAAACGTCCCGCGCCCGTTGATCTGATGCATGAGGTCGTAGCGCTTCATGTCCGTCTGCTCGGTCGGCGTCAGGCTGATGGCGCTTGCGTTGTTGATGACGACATCGATGCCGCCGAAGTGCTTCGCGGCCTGATCGATGGCGGCCTGGACCTGATCTTCATGCCGGATATCGCACTGGATCGGCAGCGCCTTGCCGCCCGCCTGCTCGATCTCGGCGGCGGCGGTGAAGATCGTGCCGGGAAGCTTCGGGTGAGGATCGGAGGTCTTGGCCGCGATGGCGATATTTGCGCCGTCCTTCGCAGCGCGAAGCGCGATCGCCAGCCCGATGCCCCGGCTGCCGCCGGTAATAAAGAGAGTCTTCTTGGTGAGCGTTCCCATGACCACTGCCCTGCTTATCGTTCTTGTTATTGATGGATAACTTCATAGAGCGTCACGCTTCGGCGCCCTGAACGCGTCCGTCGTCCGTCACCGCGCGCTTTTCTGCAGAAACGCGAGAAACGCCTCCCTGGCTTCGTCCGATCTTACGCGCTCCAGAAAAAGCGCGCCCTCCTCCTGCATGCGGGCCTTGAGCGGTGCGGGATCGCCGCGAAGCAGGCGCTTCGCGATGCGCATGGCCTCGCGCGGCTTCCTCGCGATGGCTTCGGCGGATGCGCGCGCGGCGGCCTCCAGCTCTTCCGATGCGACGATGTGGTTGACGAGGCCCGCTTCCTTCGCCCGCTCCGCGCCGAACGGCACGCCCGCGACGAGCAACTCGAATGCACGCGCGTGCCCCATGGTGCGCGGACCGAGCAGGCTCGATCCCGCCTCCGGCAGAAGGCCGAGGTCGGTGAACGGCGTGTGGAACGTGGCGCGTTCGCTCGCGAACACGAGATCGCAATGGAACATCAGTGTCGTGCCGATGCCGATGGCCGGGCCGTCCACCGCTGCGAGAAGCGGCTTGTCGTGTTCGGCGAGGGCCTCGATCAGCGCATAGGCCGCGAGCATGCCGCCGCCCTGGCTTGCCGCGAGGAAGTCGGCCATGTCGTTGCCCGCGCAAAAGATGCCGGGATGACCGAGCACGAGCGTCGCGCCGATGTCGGCGTCATCGCGCGCCGTCTTGAGAGCATCGCCGAGCGCCGCATACATCGCCGCCGTGAGCGCGTTCTTCTTTTCCGGACGGTTCAAGCGGACGATCTGCACCGCGCCTTCGCGTGCGACAGTCACATGCTCTGCCATCGGCCTAGCGCTCCCCAAGCACTGCGCCGCCGCGCGCTACCGTTTCATGTGCGTGGATGACAGCATGTTTCAATCCACCTGTTTCGCCCATCAGACTTTCGGCGAAGTGCCGCGCTTCCATGACGACGGCCTCGGCGTTGCGGCCGTGGCTCTCCGCACCGCGCGCCGCGGCAAGCGCACCCTTGGCAAGCAGCGCACCGCCCGCCGCGAAGCCGAACAACCGCTGGAAGGATGTCGCGCCTGCAAGCACGGCCCCGCGGTTCTCCGCGAACTGGCGCGTGAGCCAGCCGCCCGTTTCTTCGAGCGCGGAGATGCTCTCCCAGAGGCATTCACCCGTGTGGCCGAACGCGCTCTCGTTCGACCCGGTCACTTCGCGCGCGGTTTCTTTCAGCCCGGCGAGAAAGGTGCGGAAGGTCTCGCCGCCCGCGAGCGGAAGCTTGCGCGTGACGAGGTCGATGGCCTGAATGCCGTTCGTGCCTTCGTAGATCGGCGCGATGCGGGCGTCGCGGTAGTGCTGCGCCGCGCCCGTCTCCTCGATGTAGCCCATGCCGCCATGGACCTGGATGCCTTCGGACGCCGTTTCGACGCCGAAATCTGTCGAGACGGCTTTTGCAATGGGCGTCAGCAGCGCCGCTTCGTTCGCCGCGCGCTTTCTTTCGGCCGCGTCCGCCGCGCGGTGGCTGATGTCGATGGCGACCGACGTTGTGTAGGCGATGGCGCGCGCGGCCGATGTTTTCGCCTTCATGTTGAGCAGCATGCGCGCGACATCTGGATGCTCGATGATGGCGACGGACGCATCCGCCGCGCTGTCCTCGGCCGCGCCCTGCCTGCGGTCGCGCGCATAGCCGAGCGCCTGTTGGAACGCGCGCTCGCCGATGCCGACACCCTGGATGCCGACACCGAGGCGCGCCTCGTTCATCATGGTGAACATGGCTTTCAGGCCGCCGTTCGGTTCGCCGACGAGCCAGCCCGTCGCGCCGCCTCGGTCGCCGAAGTTCATGACGCAGGTCGGGCTGCCGTGGATGCCGAGCTTGTGTTCGAGCTTCGCTGCGACGACATCGTTGCGCTCGCCGAGCGAGCCGTCCGCGTTCGGGATAAATTTCGGCACCACGAAAAGCGAGATGCCCCTGGTGCCGAAAGGCGCGTCGGGCAGCCGCGCGAGCACGAGATGGATAATATTATCCGTCATCGGGTGCTCGCCATAGGTGATGAAGATCTTCGTGCCGGTGAGCTTGTAGGTGCCGTCGCCCGTGGGCACGGCGCGCGTCTTGAGGAAACGGAGGTCGGAGCCCGCCTGCGGCTCCGTGAGTTGCATCGAGCCGGTCCACTCGCCCGAAATCAGCTTCGGCAGATATTGCGTCTGAAGGGGTTCGGAGCCGTGCGCGATGAGCGCGTGAACGCCCGCCTGCGTGAGGAGCGGATTGAGGCCGAACGCCATGTTGGCGCCGTGCCACATCTCGGCGACCGCCATGCCGAGCGAGACGGGCAAGCCTTGTCCGCCATGCTCCTTCGGCGCGGTGAAGCTGGCCCAGCCCGCCTCGACCCACTTCGCGTAGGCTTCCGTGAAGCCGTCGGGCATCACGACCTTGCCATCCACGAGCCGCGCGCCCTGCGTGTCGCCCGCGCGATTGATCGGCGCAAGCTCTTCGTTCGCGAAGCGCGCCGCCTCTTCGAGAATGGCCCGCGCCGTATCCATGTCGAGGTCTTCGAAAAGGGCGCCGTCGATCAGCCGGGAGAACCCCGCGATGTGGTCGAGCGCGAATGCGATGTCCGCGACGGGAACGCGATAGGTCATGGCACCTCCAGGCTGTAACGGCGGGGTCGGCACGCCCATTCGTTTTTGCTGTTTTGCACGGGCGCAAGATGAATACCTTAATCTGAAATGCACTCCCGTAAAACAGAATCGCTCCAGAACAAGGTAACAACGATGGTCGAGAACGCCGACGGAACGGCGAATCGGGAAGGCGGCGCGCATCCTGCGCTCGGGCGGCCCTTTCGCTCGTCCCGATTTTCCACCGCGCTCCCAGAAAGTACGGCTCATCCGTGGAGAATTGCGTGCGTCAAGTTCTGCGAAATGGCCGCGCTATAGCTGCGGGGATGTCGGAACGGGCAGAGGTCGAAAAGCAGTAGACCGCTCCGGATCAGGATACGGGAAGCTTGACCTTCAGTCTGGAAGCTGTTCGCGCCGGCCACACACTTCGAGAGTCTTTGTTTGCTTCAACGATCATTTGCGACCCTTCGCTATCGACACCTGTGATGAAGGCTCGCCTCAAGCGCGGCCTGTTCTCATCGCTTTCTTCGCGTCCGGACGATAGCAACGCGGAATTCTGTTGATGAAAAGCCACTCGCTCTGGAAATTCAAATGTGATGGGGATAATCATCGCCCACCCTGTTTACTTGGCTGTGCTCACGCCCACTCGGCGCCGATGGAGCTAACGAAATGTCTGCTGTTAAAAAACTGTTGAAAACGGTGATGACTGAGCGGCAGATCATGATGCTCCGCGCTCATCGCCGCCTTCGGGATAGCATTAATCGTGTGCCGTCCAAGGCGCGCAACTGTAACATTTGCGGGTTTGAGGGCCTTTTCGATCTTGCCGGATGGCCACTTCGGATCGATGCCAATTGTCCGCGATGCGGGAGCCTGGAGCGGCATCGGCTTTTCAGATTATGGTTGGCCAATAACATCGACGCCGTTCGGGATCGAGACGTGCTGCATTTTGCTCCCGAAGGCTTTGCTACCGGCTTCTTGAAGCCTCTCGCGCACAGCTACGTCAACGCAGATCTGGAAATGGGGCGTGCCGATATTGTTCTGGACATTGAAAAGATCGATCTGGCTTCATCGAGCCTGGATACTGTTATTTGCTCCCACGTTCTTGAACATGTCGATGATCGCAAGGCGCTAGCGGAGTTGTTTCGTATTCTTAGGCCCGGCGGACTCTGCATTCTGATGGTTCCGCTTGTCGAAGGCTGGGATACGACATTCGAAGACCCCAACATCAAGGATCCGAAGGGCCGTGCGATCTACTTCGGCCAGGACGATCACGTCCGCTATTATGGCGCGGATTTCAGAGATCGAGTACGCGATGCGGGCTTCACATTAACCGAGTTCACCGCGGTTGAGCCGTTCGTGACCCGGCACGCTCTCCAGCGAGGGGATAAGGTTTTTGTCGCGCGTCGCCCAGATTAGAAGGTGTGGTTGCCGGGCGAAAAGCGGCGTTTGGCCGGTTCTGTGAGAGGTTGCGCGCTATCAATCCAAAGCCGTAAGCTTCGCCACGACCTTCCCCGGATTGAGCACCCCGCGCGGGTCGAACGCCGCCTTGATGCCCCGCAGCAGCGCCATCTCGGCGGGTGACTTGATCGCCGCCAGCGCGTCGGCCTTCATGCGGCCGATGCCGTGCTCGGCGCTGATCGAGCCGCCATATTTCAGCACGATGCCGTGGACCAGCGCCTGCATCTCGTCCCAGCGGGCGAGGAATGCGGCCTTGTCCGCAGCCGCATCGCCGCCCACGGGCTGGCTCACGTTGAAATGGATGTTGCCGTCGCCGAAATGGCCGAACGGCACGGGCCGCGCGCCGGGAACGAGCGCCTCGACGGCGGCGGTTGCCTCGGCGATGAAGCGCGGAATGAGCGCGACCGGCACGGACACGTCGTGCTTGATGCTGCCGCCTTCGTATTTCTGCGCCTCGACGATCCCTTCGCGCAGGCACCAGAAGGCGCGCGCCTGCGCATCCGAAGCGGCAATAGCGGCGTCGGCAACGGTGCCCGCTTCCATCGCGGCTTCGAGGATCGACAGCGCCGCGCGCTCGGCCACGCCGTCGCCCACCGGAGAGGAAATCTCGATCACCGCATACCACGGATAGCGCGCGGCCAGCGGGTCGCGATGCCTCGGGATGTGTCGGAACGCGAAATCGAGGATCGCGCGGGGCATCAGTTCGAACGCGGTGAGCAGCGGCCCCGCGCCTTCGCTCGCCTGAGAGAAAAACGCGCCCGCCGCGTCGAGCGAGGGCAGGCCGACGAAGGCGGTCGCGACATCGGCCGGGCGCGGGAACAGCTTCAGCGTCGCCGCCGTGATCACGGCAAGCGTGCCCTCGGACCCTACAAGCAGGCTCTTCAGGTCGTAGCCGGTGTTGTCCTTGCGAAGCGCCTTCAGCCCGTGGATTACCGCGCCGCCGGGCAGCACCGCTTCGAGGCCGAGCACGAGATCGCGCATATTGCCGTAGCGCAGCACATGCATGCCGCCCGCGTTCGACGCGATGTTGCCGCCGATTTGGCAGGAGCCTTCCGAGCCGAGGCTCAAGGGAAACAGGCGGCCCGCATCGGCGGCGGCATACTGCACGGCGGCGAGCGTCGCGCCCGCCTCGACGGTGAGGGTGTTGCCCGCCGCGTCAACATCGCGGATGCGGTTCATGCGCGAAAGGCTCAGGATGATTTCGCCGCCAAACGGCACCTGCCCGCCGACGAGCCCCGTATTGCCGCCCTGCGGCACGATGGCGATGCGCTCCTCATGGGCGAGATGCAGGATAGCGGAAACCTGCTCGACGGTCGCCGGGCGCAGCACCAGCGGCGACGCGCCGTGATACAGGTCGCGCGGCTCCTGCGTGTAAGGCGCGATGTCGGACGGTTCATCGAGCGCGCCATGCGGCCCCGCGAGCGAGGCGAACTTCGCGGCAAGGCCGGGCGTCAGCGGTTTGAGACCGGCCGGCGGCGTCGGATCAGGTTGCACGCGCGCCGCCCTTCGGTTCAACGGCGCCCGCTCGTCTTTCGCCTTCGAGCGCCTCGAACTGCGCGAGAAACGCTGCTTGCGCCGCCGACGCGTCCAGCGGTTCGGGGTGACGCAGCACATCCGGCCAGTCGACACCGAGCGCGTCCGGGTCGCCGAAGCACGCGAGCGCGTCGGCAACAGCGAAGCCTGCAAGCTCCGTCGCCTCGAAGAACGCGGCAATCTTGTCGGCGCGCTTGATCGCCTGCGTGACGCCCTGGGCAAGCTCCGGCGGCAGGCCGAAGCGGATATGCACCGCGCGCTGGATGCGCAGTTCGAACAGCTTGTAAGTCTGGCCCATCGCCGCCTTGAACGGGCTGATGAGATCGCCCACCACATATTCCGGCGCGTCGTGCAGCAACGCGGCCATGCGAAAATGCGGCCCGGCGGCAGGCTTCACGAGCGCCGCGACCTGCTCCACCAGCACGCAATGCTGCGCGACGGAGAAGGCATGCGCGCCCTTGGTCTGGCCGTTCCAGCGGGCGACGCGGGCGAGCCCGTGCGCGATGTCGCCAATCTCGATGTCGAGCGGCGAAGGGTCCAGCAGGTCGAGGCGGCGGCCCGAAAGCATGCGCTGCCACGCGCGGTTCTGGCGGTGCACGACGAGCGGCCGGGGAGCGTGTTTTTGCTGCATCGCGAATCCTTTTCGGGGGCAGCGCCTTTATGCCAGAATTTGAGGTCGAGCCAAAGCCATGCAGATGTCGTGACGATGACAGGTTGTGATGTGGTCGTTGACAAGGCCCGTCGCCTGCATCAGCGAATAGACCGTCGTCGGTCCGCAGAAGCGGAAGCCTTGGCGCTTCAGTTCCTTCGAGATTGCGGCACTGAGCGGCGTCTGGGCGGGTACCTCGGAAATGGCGGCGAAGCGGTTCTGAATCGCCGCGCCGTCGACGAAGCCCCAGAAGAAAGCGGCGAGCGACTGCTTCTGTTGCAGGTCGAGGCAGGCGCGCGCATTGGCGATGGCGGCCTCGATTTTTCCGCGATGGCGCACGATCCCCGCGTCGGCGACTAGCGCCGCGACTTTCGCCGTGTCGTAGCGCGCGACCTTTTCCGGGTCGAAGCCGTCGAAAGCGGCGCGGAAGCCCTCGCGCTTGCGAAGAATCGTGATCCACGACAGGCCGGACTGAAACCCTTCGAGGATGAGCTTTTCGAAGAACGCGCGGTCGCTCGTCTTAGGCACGCCCCATTCCTCGTCGTGATAACGGACATAAAGCGCGTTGTCTGCGTTCACCCATGCGCAGCGGGCGGGCTCTGCGACGGCGCGCGCGGCTTCGGCGGCAGTCACGCGGCATCTCCCGCAGGTTCCGGCTCAAGCGAATAAGCCGCCCAGTCCGGCACGGTCAGATCGACGTCCGCCGCACCGACGGTCAACGCGAGACGTTTGGCGAGCGCGTCGCGCACGCGGTCGATGCGGGCCAGCGCCACGCCATGCGCGCCATTGACAGAGCCGAGGCGGCCGACGGGGAAGCCGCCCGCCACGATATCCGCGCCGCCGTCCGGCAGATCCGCCGATGACGTCACCGAGAGAATACGCGTGCGCGCCGTTCCGCGATGCTGCATGCGCGAGACGACTTCCTGCCCGACGAAGCAGCCCTTCCTGAAGTCGACGCCGTGAAGAAAGTCGAAGCACGCTTCATGCGGAAAGGCGTCGCCGAAGGCATAGTCCGCGCCGCCTTCGGGCACGGCGAGCGCGATGCGATGCGCGGCGTAGTCTTCGGGCGTCGCGGTCAGGGAAGGGGTGGCGGCGGTGGAAATCAGGATGCGGCTCCCAAGCTCCGGCAGGCGCGGATCGGCATAGGCGAGCGCGCCGTTCGCTTTCGACCACGATTCGGCGTCCTCGCCCCAGATCGCACCCGCCGCCGTTTGCTCCGAGACGTCGGCGACATCCACCTTTGCACGGAGCTTGTACATGGTGAGCCGCTTCAGGAGGACGTCGGCCTGTGCTTTTGGCGCGTCGATGAAGTGCGTGTCGCCATGGCGGACGACGAAGAAGTCGCAAAGGATCTTGCCCTGCGGGGACAGCAGAGCCGCGAAGCGGCCCTCGTCATTTGCGAGATGCTCGACATCGTTGGTGATCAGACCGTGAAGGAAGGAAACGTGATCGTCGCCCGTGACCTTGAGGATGGCGCGATCGGGCAGAAGTGTTGAGGGCATGCGGGAAACCTCGCCAGGAAAGAAGCGGTGCCGGATCATAACACCGATTGGCGTTCCTGCCATGTTCCGCATGCAGCGCTCGCCGAACCGTGAGCGCGGACAGACCGCACCGGAGCAGCTATCGCTGCCCGGCCCAGTCCTCCACCGGTCCGCCATCAAAAGTTGGCGAGGGTTTCGCGCGGCTGCTGCGAAGCGGTGCCGCTTTTGCGGCCCAGGGGTCGATCTTCGCCGCCACCTCGAAATTCACGTGAGCGCCGGGCGTCGGCACCGCGTGAACGACCTTGTAACCCCGGCTCTTGAGTTCCCGAAGGATGACGGGAAGGGCGAGCGCGGTCCGCTGGTGAATGTCGTGCAGAAGAAGGATGCCGCGCTTCTTCTGTTCGATCCGTTCGATGGCGCGCTGGGCCAGAACCTCCGGCGTCAGGAACATCCAGTCGCTGGCATGAAAATCGATGTTCCAGATCACGATGCCCATTGCAGCGGCATAGGTTTCGGTCGCGCGCGTCGATTCGAGATAGGGAAAGCGGAAGAACGGCGCCACCGCCGCCTGATCGCCAAGGCTCTTTCCGGCCGTCGCGAAGCCGTCGAGGATTTCCTTCACAGCGGCCTTGTAAGGCAGTTTCGGAATGTGCGCGTGACGTTCGGAGTGCGTCCCGACTGTATGGCCTTCGGCAAGCACACGCTTCAACAGCGCCGGATGCGCCCGCGCCATCGTGCCGACGGTGAAGAAGGTCGCGTGCACGCATTCGGCCGCAAGAGCGTCCAGCACCTTGCCCGTCCAGGGGGGAATAGGGCCGTCGTCGAAGGTGAGGATCACCTCACGATCTTCGAGAATGGGCGTGCCGTAATCGGGGCCGCCGCCGACGCGATGCACCTTCGCCGGGTCGATGACGACCGTCCGGCTGGTGCCGAGCGTTCCCGCGGGGCAATCGGCCGCCCTGGCCGCGCCCGTGAGCGAAAGAAGCGCCACCAGACCGATGGCCGCATATCTGTAAATCATGATCCCACCACACATGGCTCTGCAACCCGGAACCATCTTCGCCTGCGGGCTTATAGCGCGGCTTAAGACACGACAGCAAAGTCTTCTTAATATTGGTTTCGCGGGTCTTGATGCGGGATGCCGGAATGGGTGCGCGCAAGGAAGAACTGTGGCAAAAACGACGGACGCGGCGGTTTCGGCCTATTCGCACCACAATTCAAAGCTTTGCCTCGGGCGATGGCGAATGAAACGGAAGCGGTCGACAACAATGCCACATCACAAACAATTGCGCCTCGGGGTCATGGTTGCCAGCGCCTCGCTTGCTCTCCTCGCCGCCGGGTGCTCGTCTCCCACCGGCTTGAGCGACTCGGTCGAGGGGACATTCATCCGCGCCGCCCCGACGTGGGATCTCAATCATGACGGTATCGTCACCTGTGACGAGTGGCGCGCTTATGTGAGCCAGCTTTTCAAGGAAGCCGACGTCAACCGGGACGAAAAGCTTTCGCCGGACGAATTCTCGCGCCTTGCCAAGGTGGATCGCCTGTTCGAGACGGCCGACTTCAAATATTACGACGCGGCGCGCAAGGGCTACGTGACGGAAGCGGATATGGTCGACCGGCGCAATTCCGCCTTCGTCGAACTCGACAAGCAGAACACCTGCCGGTTGACCACCTACCAGCTTCGCGCGGCGACGGTCGAACAGCCGAAGAAGGAAAACCCGGCAATTCCCGGCTCGCGATGATGCGCATGACAACAGGCGGCGAGCGATTGCGCGGTTGTATTTGTGTGCGGATGCATCCTTAGCTGGGGCTGGTGCATTCGCGCAACAGACAAAACTGCTTCGCCCTGCTAGATAAAAAGCCGTGTACCGCTTTTCATTGGGACGCGGCTTTCTCATGCATCGTCTTCTGGTTTCGCTTTCGATCCTCGCCGGGCTTCTCAGCCTCCCCGCCCGCGCGGCCAACATCACCACCTTGAGCCATGATGGCGTCACGCGGGTGATTGTCGTTTCGGGTGTGATAGCTCCGGGCGACGCGCAGAAATTCGCAAACATCGCGCTGATGACCGACGATGCCGTGGTGGCGCTTGCGAGCGATGGCGGCGCGCTGAAGGAGGCGCTCTCCATAGGCCGCGCGATCCGGCTCAAGGGTTTCTCGACCTATGTCGCCGCAAATTCGCGCTGCGCCTCGGCCTGCGCGCTGATCTGGCTCGCGGGTGTGCCGCGTCAGATGGCGTCGTCAGCGCGGGTCGGCTTCCATGCCGCCTATCACGACATGGCGGGCGTCAAGGAAATCAGCGCATCCGGCAATGCCATCGTCGGCTCTTATCTTAACACGCTCGGGTTGCCGGAGAAGGCGGTGTTGAGCCTGACATCCGCCCCGCCCACGAGCGTGCGATGGTTTTCGCCGGCGCAGGCTCGCGGAACGGGGATCGAAGTCACCGTTAAGGATCTCGACGGCCCTTCGGAAGGGAGCGTCACCGAGCAGGCCCAGACGGCCAGAACCACCGAGGTAACGAAAGACGTTTCGTCGCTTGGCGTGGGTGTCGCCGCTACGTCCGCGGAGGTCGAGGCGCAGGCGCGCAGTTTCGCGGCGCGCTATCTCACTTATGAAAACGAGGAGGCCTCCCGCTCGCTCGCTCTCATTTCGGCCGCTTACGCCGATAAGGTCTCGCACTTCGGCAAGGTGAAGACCCGGAAGGAAGTGCTGGCCTCTCACGCCGGTTTCGTGACCCGGTGGCCGAGCCGGAAACAGTCACTGAAGCCGGGTAGCGTGATCGTGCTCTGCAAGGTGCCGCAGGCGCAGTGCATGGTGGACGCGTTGATTGAGTGGGAGGTCGCCAGCGGAGCCAAACGCTCGAAGGGCGTCTCGACGTGGCATCTCGTGCTCAATCGCCAGTCGGATCGCTTTTCCATCGCCGCCGTGGACGGCAAGGTGATCGAACGGCGTAATGTGTCGCCGGAGCGAACTCGCGGTCCGTGCTTTCGCTCATTCTGTCCGTTCGACCTCGCCCTGCGCTGAGGAAAAGCCCCAGCAAAGGGCACGCGGGGTGAAAGAGACGCGCCCGCGAAGACGCCCCGCGCCTGTGGGAATCGATTCCGCCTCGCGGGAGGGCGCTTCTATCGCTTGCCCGCGCCCGCCAGCACATGCAGCGCATCGGCTTCGTCGAACATCATCTGCGTGCGGCTGGGGAAAGCGTTCTCGCCCTCCGAGATGAGCGCGATCATGCGACGCAACTCACCGCCTATATTGAGAATATGCAACTGCAAGAGCCTGTCGGTCTCATCCGGAAGCCCGTCGCGGATCATCCGCAGAATGCGGTCGTGCTCCATGACGGAAGGAAGAATGCGGTTGATGTGGTCGAGCTGCAAGCGCCTGTACGCACCGATCCGGTTGCGAATGCCGAGCGTCATCTTGACGAGGTAAGTGTTTCGGCTCGCGGCATAGATGGTCTCGTGGAAAACCTCGTTGGCGCGCGCATAGCTTTTCGGATCGTGCGCTTCGGCAAAGCGCCGACAATCCTCCTGCGCGGCGGTCATCGCCTCGATGTCGCTGTTAAGGCATGACTTGGCCGCCAGCCGCCCACAGGCGCCCTCAAGCTCGGCCATGACTTCAAGCAGTTCCACGAGTTCGCGGATGCCGAGGCGCGCGACCATCGCGCCCTTGTGCGGCCGGATGTCGACAAGGCCGTTCGCGGAAAGTTGACGAAGCGCCTCTCGAACCGGCGTCCGCGACGTGCCGTATCGCTTCGCGAGGCCACACTCGTCGAGCTTGTCGCCGGGCTTAAGCTGAAAGGAGAGTATTTCCTCCTCGATCAACGATCTCAAGCGTTCCGCTTGGGAACTCATAGGACTTCGCTCCTCGTTTCGTGCTCTCGACGATCCTTCCGCCCCAGTCAAAATTTCACGGGGGCGATCTTTACCGCGAAGGAAGCCATAGCCCGGATAATCCGAACAGAGAAGAAGCTGAAACCGCCTTTTCGAACGTCGATCACGAATTCCATGGTATCATCCTGATCAGACTCCACCTTTGATCAATCGCAAGCAGCGAGGCGCGCAGCCAGAATATGGATGTTTCTTTCTTCCAGGAAATCCTGAGCAAAATTTCCGATCGGGGCAGGCAGATTCTGGACTTGTCTTCGTTGATCGGAACCGACGCTGAAGAGTCGTTCGAAGAATTATGCCAGGCTTTGGTTTCGAGCAGGGGCGAAGCGTCGGGCGTTGCTCTCGCAAGACGAATCCTCGACCTCTACCGGTTGACCACAGATAAGGAAAAAGACGCTTTTTTCGTCTTTTTGGCAAGACATTTTCTCCCCGAGGCGGAAGCCGTTCAGCGCGCTGCGACGGCCTATGTCGAGCAGCCGCAGATCGGACAGCTCGAAACGCTCATGGCCGCCGTCGAATCCCCGAGGCAGGAGCTTTTCCGCCGCCTCAATCTTGCGCCGGGCGGTACGACGGCGCTTGTGCGCATGCGCGAAGATTTGCTGCGCCGCCTGAAGGACAATCCGGAACTCGCGGGCGTGGACCGCGATTTCGTCCACCTGTTCTCCTCCTGGTTCAATCGCGGCTTCCTCGTGCTTGCGCATCTGTCCTGGTCGAGCCCGGCATCGATCCTCGAAAAACTGATCGTGTACGAGAAGGTGCACAAGATCCACGGTTTCGAGGATCTGCGGCGCAGGCTCGACCCGGGCGACCGCCGCTGCTTCGCGTTTTTTCACCCGGCGCTCGTCGACGAGCCGCTCATCTTCGTTCAGGTCGCGCTTGCCAGCGAAATCCCGTCGTCGATCCAGTTGCTCCTTGCCTCCGATGCCGAAGATTTCGACGATCCCGAGCCGTCGGTGGCCGTGTTCTATTCGATCTCGAACTGCCAGGACGGCCTGCGGGGGATTTCCTTCGGCAACTTCCTCATCAAGCAGGTGGCGGAGGACTTGAAGAAGGAAAAGCCTTCACTCAAGACCTTCGTGACGCTGTCGCCCGCGCCGACTTTTCGTTCGTGGCTCGAAGGAAACCGGGCCGACCTGTCCTATCTCCCGGCGGCGCAACGGAAGCTTCTCGACGCAGCGCTCCAGGGGCAGTTCGGCGACAGCGAAGAGGAACTCAACGCGCTCGAACCCGCCATCCTTGCGGCCGCCGCGCATTATTATCTGCGCGCAAAGGATGCGAAGGGCAAACCGGTCGACCCCGTGGCGCGTTTCCACCTCGGCAACGGCGCGCGTCTGGAGCGGATCAATTGGCTCGGCGACACCTCGGAAAAAGGCATTCGCGATTCGTTGAGCGTCATGGTCAACTATTTATACGACCTTAAGGACATCGAGCGTAACCATGAAGCTTATGTGAACCTTGGTCAGGTGGCCGCGTCGAAAGCTGTGAGGTCCATCCTTGTCGCGCCGGAACCGGCCGCGAAGGCAGTGCAGCGCAAGAGCGAGGCAATCTCATGAGATGGCAGGGACGCCGCGAGAGCGAGAACGTCGAAGACCGGCGCGATGAAGGCGGCGGGGGTGGGTTTCCATTCCCCGGCGGAGGCGGCATCCGGGTCGGGCAGGGCGGCGGTGTCGGCATTCTCGGCGTGATCGTTATCGTCGGCCTAGCGTTGCTGTTCGGCGTCGACCCTCGCATCATCCTGCAAGGCGGCGAAGGTATGCCCGGCGGCATCCAGATCCCGCGCGAGGCGCCGCGCGCGCCCTCGCAAAGCGCCGGGGCGGACGATGAGGCGAAGCGCTTCGTTTCCGTCGTTCTTGGCGATACCGAAGACACCTGGTCGAAAATCTTCGCGAGCCAGGGCGTGCGCTACAAGCCGGCGAAACTCGTGTTGTTCAGGGACAGCGTGAAGTCAGGCTGCGGGTTCGCCAGCGCGCAGATGGGGCCGTTCTATTGTCCCATGAATCAGAAGGTTTATATCGACCTCGCATTTTTCGACATGATGAAGCGCCGCTTCCGGGCGCCGGGCGAGTTCGCGCAAGCCTATGTGATTGCGCACGAGATCGGACACCACATCCAGAATTTGCAAGGGGGGCTCAAGCAGGCGCAGCGCCTTCAGGCGGCCGCAACCTCGGAAGGTCAGCGCAACGCGATTCAGGTGCGCGTGGAGCTTCAGGCCGACTGTTACGCGGGCGTCTGGGCGCATCACACGGCAAAGCTGAACAACACGCTCGAACCTGGCGACATCGAGTCGGCGCTTCGCGCTGCCGCTGCCATCGGCGACGACGCGATCCAGAAGAGCACGCGCGGCTATGCCGTGCCTGATTCGTTCACGCATGGTTCCTCGGAACAGCGCGTCCGCTGGTTCACGCGCGGCTATCAGACGGGTTCGTTGGCGGCCTGCAACACCTTCAACGCCGACGCAATCTGACGGGCTGGTGCGGTTTTCCTTCTCCTGTTTGACGGGCGTCGAAGCGTGCTCCGCCACGCGCTCGCCACAGCTTTCCCCTATCAGCGCAGCCAATGTTTACTCCGCACCGCTATGCTTGAAGGGCAGGGCGGAGCTTTCCATTTGATCGCCTTCACGCGTAATGAAGAGCACCGGCGAAGGCAGAAGGGTTTGACCGATGGCGGGATTCAATGCGGTGGTGCTGGCGGCGGGGCAGGGGACGCGCATGAAATCGGCGCTGCCGAAGGTGCTGCATCCGGTCGGCGGCTTGCCGCTCGTGGCCCATGTCGTCAAGGCGGCAGCCGCCGCCGGCGCGGAAGCATGCTTCGTGATCGTTCCAACGGATGCGAACGGTTTCGAGGCGCTTCAGTTGCCCATCGCTACGCGGTTCTTCGAGCAGCGCGACCGGCTCGGCACGGCGCATGCCGTGTTGCAGGCGAGGCCCGCGCTCGAAACGGCAGAGCGTCCCGTGGTGGTGCTTTGCGGCGACGCGCCGCTCGTCGCGCCCGATAGCCTCGCGCGCATCGCGGCCGCCATCGCCAACGGGGCCGACATGGCCGTCATGGGCTTCGATGCGCGCAATCCGAAGGGGTACGGCCGCCTTATCACCGACGCGTCGGGCGCGCTTGTCGCCATCCGCGAGGAGAAGGACGCGAGCGAGGAAGAGCGGGCGATCACGCTTTGCAATTCGGGCATCCTCGCGTTTCGCGGCGATCTGATTCTTTCGCTGCTCGATCGAATCGGCAACGACAATGCGCAGCGCGAATTCTATCTCACCGACGCGGTTGAGGTTGCCCGCGCGCAGGGGCTTCGCGTCGCCTGCGAGATCATCGACGAGGACGAGGTGCGCGGCGTCAATACGCGCGCCCAGCTTGCGGAGGCCGAGGCCATTTTTCAGCGGCGCGCACGCGCGGCGGCGATGGCCGGTGGCGCAACGCTCATCGCGCCCGATACCGTCACCTTCTCGCATGACACAATCATCGGGCAGGACGTCGTGATCGAGCCGAACGTGATCTTCGCAAAGGGCGTCGTCATCGAGGACGGTGTCACGATCCGGGGCTTCTCGCATCTCGAAGGCGCGCGCGTCGGGCGGGGCTCGACCATCGGCCCGTTCGCGCGGTTTCGACCGGGAACGGTGCTGGAAGCCGGGGTGCATGTCGGCAATTTCGTGGAGCTGAAGGGGTCGCATGTCGGCGAAGGCGCGAAGGTGAACCACCTGAGTTACATCGGCGATGCGAGCGTCGGCGCCAAGACGAACATCGGCGCGGGCACCATCACCTGCAATTACGACGGCTATAAAAAATACAAGACCGATATCGGCGCGGGCGCGTTCATCGGCTCGAACAGCTCGCTCGTCGCGCCCGTGACCATCGGCGATGGCGCCTATATCGGCTCGGGCAGTGTGATTTCCGAGAATGTGCCGCCCCACGCGCTGGCGCTGACGCGGGCGCCGCAAGTCCACAAGGACGAGTGGGCGAAGCGCAAGCGCGCGCGTCACGAGGCAGAGAAGCACTCGAAATAAGGCGGAACCGCACGCGACCGGCCGGGAAGGCGGTTTCGCCGTCTCGCAAGTCTCTGGCGGTGCTGTTTCGCCTTGGCGGCGTGGGGAGTGTCTTGAATGAGCACTATGCAATAGTATAACATTGCTCACGCATTCCACCCGGAGACCCGCCTTCCCATGACGCAGAAAGACACTCGCCTGCCCGTAACAGTCCTTTCGGGCTTCCTCGGCGCGGGCAAGACCACGCTGCTGAACCACGTGCTGAACAACCGCGAGGGGCGGCGCGTGGCGGTGATCGTCAACGACATGTCAGAGGTCAACATCGACGCCGACCTTGTGCGGGCGGGCGGCGCGAACCTGTCTCGCATGGACGAAGCGCTCGTCGAGATGTCGAACGGCTGCATCTGCTGCACGCTGCGGGAAGACCTCCTGAAAGAGGTGGCCCGGCTCGCGTCCGAAGGGCGCTTCGACTACCTTCTCATTGAATCGACCGGCGTTTCCGAGCCGTTGCCCGTGGCCGCAACTTTTGAATTTCGCGATGAAGAAGGCTTGAGCCTGTCCGATATCGCCCGCCTCGACACGATGGTGACGGTGGTGGACGCGGCGCACCTTCTGAAGGATTACGCGAGCACCGACTTCCTGCGCGACCGTGGCGAAGTCGCGGGCGAGGAGGATAACCGCACGCTGGTCAATCTCCTCGTGGAGCAGATCGAGTTCGCCGATGTCGTTATTCTCAACAAGGTGTCCGAGGCAACGCCCGAGCAGCTCGACGCCGCGCGCAAGATCGTCCGCAGCCTCAACCCCGATGCGCGTGTCATCGAGACGGATTTCGCCCGCGTCGATCCCGCCCGCATCTTCGACACGGGGCTGTTCGATTTCGACAAGGCGCATCAACACCCGCTCTGGTACAAGGAGCTTTACGGCTTCGCGGAGCATACGCCGGAAGATGTCGAATACGGCATCACGAGCTTTGTCTGGCGCGCGCGTCGGCCGTTCGACCCCGCCAAATTTCATGAGTTCATCCAGACGCCGCTGCCGGGCGTGGTGCGCGCGAAGGGTCATTTCTGGCTTGCGACGCGTCCCGACTGGGTCGGTGAGTTCAGCCTCGCGGGCGCCATCGCGGCGACGGGCGGTATGGGCTACTGGTGGGCCGCCGTGCCGGAGGCGCGTCTGGCGCAGGACGAAGAAACGCTTGCGAAGATCAAAGCGCGTTGGGATCCGGTCTTCGGCGACCGGCGGCAGGAACTCGTGTTCATCGGCGCTCTCGGCGAGATGAACCGCGGGCGCATCGAGGCGATGCTGGAACGCTGCCTCGTGGGCGACGCCGAGAAGCCGGTGTTCACTCCCAAATCATGGGCGAGGCTTCCAGATCCGTTTCCGTCATGGGGGCGCGGCCCGAACGGATGACGCCGCGCGAACCTTTCCGAAGCGCAACTTAAACCGGCCTGAAACAGTCTGTAGTATTGTTTGAGTTTGTCCGTTCGCGCGGCGCAGCTAGCATCGGCGGCGATCACGTCGTTCGACCTTCGGAAAGGCCAAACCCCATGTGCGGAATCATCGGCATCCTCGGAAAAGAACCGGCAGCGCCAAGGCTCGTCGATGCGCTGCGTCGGCTCGAATATCGCGGGTACGATTCCGCGGGGGTGGCGACCCTCGAAGCTGGCGTCCTCACCCGGCGGCGCGCGGAAGGCAAGCTCGCTTCGCTCGACCGCAAGCTTCAAGCCGAGCCGCTTTACGGCACGTCGGGCATCGGGCATACGCGCTGGGCGACGCACGGCGCGCCGGTCGAGAGGAACGCGCATCCCCACATGGCGAGCGGCGTCGCCATCGTTCACAATGGCATCATCGAGAATTTTCGCGTGCTTCGCGAAGAGCTTGAGAGGGACGGCGAGACCTTCGAAAGCCAGACCGACAGCGAAGTCGTCGTCCATCTCATCAATCGCGAGATCCAGCGCGGCGCGGAGCCGGTGGCGGCTGTGCGCGCGTCGCTCGCGCGTCTCACGGGCGCGTTCGCGTTGGCGATCCTGTTTACCGGGCGCGACGACCTGATGATCGGGGCGCGGCGCGGCAGCCCGCTCGCCGTCGGCTACGGCAAGGGCGAGATGTTCCTCGGCTCCGACGCCATGGCGCTCGCACCCTTCACCGACCGCGTGACGTTTCTCGACGAGGGCGACTGGACCGTTCTCAGCCACGACGGCGTGACGATCCACGATGAAAGCGGCGCGGAAGTGAAGCGCCCCATCGTGCGAACGGCGGTTTCGGCGCTTCTCATCGACAAGGGCAACCATCGCCACTTCATGGCGAAGGAGATCCACGAGCAGCCGGAAGTCATCAGCCGCACGCTCGCGCATTATGTGCGCTTCGCCGACAATTCCATCGAGCTTCCGGGCGGCGATCTGCCGTTCGACAAGCTGTCGAAGCTTACGATCACCGCCTGCGGTACGGCTTTCTATGCAGCGCTGACCGCGAAATACTGGTTCGAGCGCTATGCGAAACTTCCGGTGGATGTCGATATCGCCTCCGAGTTCCGCTATCGCGAGGCGCCGCTGCCGAAGGATGGGCTCGCGGTGCTCGTCTCCCAATCCGGCGAAACGGCGGACACGCTGGCGAGCCTCCGCTATTGCCGCGACCACGGCCAGCTCATCGCCTCGGTGGTGAATGTGCCGGAATCCTCCATTGCGCGCGAATCGGACGCGGTTCTTCAGACGCTGGCGGGGCCGGAAATCGGCGTCGCCTCGACGAAGGCCTTCACGTGCCAGCTATCGGTGCTGGCCTGTATGGCGATCGCCGCGGGGCGCAAGCGCGGCGTGCTGTCGGCCGCCGACGAGGCCGAGCTTGTGAGCGCGCTCGTGCAGGTGCCGCGCCTCATGGCCGATGTGTTGAAGCGCGAGGACGAATTCGACGCGCTGGCGCAGACGCTCGCGAAGGCGCCGCTCGTCCTTTATCTCGGGCGCGGATCGAGCTATCCGCTGGCCCTCGAAGGCGCGCTGAAGCTGAAGGAAATCTCCTATCTCCACGCCGAAGGCTTCGCGGCGGGCGAGTTAAAGCACGGCCCCATCGCGCTGATCGACGAGACGGTGCCCGTGATCGCGCTCGCGCCGAAGGATGCGCTGTTCGAAAAGACCGTGTCCAACCTTCAGGAAGTGGCGGCGCGCGGCGGCAAGCTCGTCGTGTTCTCGGACGCGCCCGAAGCGCAAGCGGCGGTCAAGGCGCAGGCGAATTTCGTGCTGCCGACGGCGCACAGCCTCGTCAACCCGATCCTCTACGCCGTGCCGATCCAGCTTCTCGCCTATCATACGGCGGTGGCGATGGGCACCGATGTGGATCAGCCGAGGAACCTCGCGAAGTCGGTGACGGTGGAATAGGCGCGGCTTCGGCGGGATTTTTGGTGTCCGGTGACAAAAATGTTTCATCCTGAACAATAAATAATCATCCTCGACAAAATAGTATCATCCTGAAATCGCGTCTTCTAAGGGTGGAGTGGCGGATAAAAGCCGCTCCACTCTGGGGGGATGATGGCGCGCCAGCGATATGGCTTCGATGAAGACAAGATAGAGCGCTTTCTCAAGGAAGGTCGCGGTCAGGGCCGGGGGCGAGACTATCTCCCTTGGCTGACTATTCGGGATGTACCCTCGCGTGGACGTTCGCACCGGCTTCAGGGATTTACGACGGACCGGGTGCATCATCTGCTTTCGGACATCGAGTGCGGCCTGTTCTACCTCGCCGATTGGTCAGACTCAGTCACCGATATCCGCGAGCAGTTTCCGCTTCAGCGCGACGCGACACAGCGCATCGCCGCGCAACTCGACGTGGCTCACCCCTGCGACTCGGCCACGCGCACGCCGCTTGTCATGACGACGGATTTTCTTCTCGACGTCGTTCAGGACAGAAGACTCAAACTCATGGCGCGGGCCGTGAAGCCGGCTTCCGACCTCGACAAGCCGCGGACTCTGGAGAAGCTCGAGATCGAGCGGCGTTACTGGCTTGAACAGGACGTGGACTGGGGCATCGTCACGGAACGTGAAATTCCGAAGGTTGCCGTGCGCAACATCGCATGGGTGCACAGCTACGGGACGCTTTCGCACATCAATCAGCCATATCCTGGTTATCTCGACGAAATGGCCGAACACGTTTTGCGGGAGATTTCGGCCCGCCGATCAGGCACCCTAAGGCAGTCCTGCGCCGACATCGACGAAGGCTTTTCGCTCGAGCGAGGAACGGCTCTTATGCTGGTGCGCCATCTGCTGGCGCGAAAGAAGCTCCGCTTTCCGATCGACGAGCCTCTGGATGACGATGTGGCGCTTGAGCGCTTCACGGCGCATCGTATCGATCGCCTGAGGTCGGCACTATGAACGACATCGAGGTCAATCAGCTTCTGGAATATCCGGCGGACGGCCTCGTTGAGCGAGTGCTCTGGATCGACCCAGCCAACAGGGGGCTCTACGCCATCGACATCCATGCGGCGCGGGCGCTTCCCGTCTTTCGCATTATGGAAGATATGGAGAGGCTGCGGGAAGCGGGCGTCTGGCGGCATGCAGCCAGCGATCCGTGGTTGCGCCCTGTTGTTGAAGACGCAATCCCCGCTTCTCACCGCGCAAAGAGGAATCGTGGCTGGCTGATGATCAAGCCGCTAATTTCGGATCAGCCGGCGATCTTCGATGAAATCAAGCGTGGGCGGGCGATAACGAAAGCAATGGCGAGTACCGGAGCGACGAATCAAACCCTTTACCGCCTGTTGCGCCGCTACTGGCAGCGGGGCCTGACGCCGAACGCGCTGCTGCCCGACTACGGAAACTGCGGCGGTCGTGGCAAGGACAAGGCCGTTTCGGCGAAAAAACGCGGGCGAAGCCAAGTCGGCGGCGAGGAGGAAGGGATCAACATCACGCCGGAGATCCGTTCGATGTTCCGCGCGGTAATCACTCGGCGCTTCGCAACGCGGCAACAGATGGATCTGCGCGATGCTTGGCAGGAGGTGATGCGGGCGCATTTCTCACGGCGCGCCATCGACGAACACACCGGGCAACAAGTGCTGGTAGTGGACAAAGGCGCTCCTACCTTGCGGCAATTCCGCTATTGGTTCGAGAGGGACAACGACGTCTTCAAGGTTGAGCGCACGCGCCGCTCCCCGCGCGTCTACGACAAGGACATGCGGGCGATCCTTGGCTCTTCCACAGCCGAAACCATAGGCCCCGGATCGCGCTATCAGATCGACGCGACGATAGCCGACGTCTACCTCATCTCTCGCTACGACCGTAGCAAGATCGTCGGACGGCCCGTGCTCTACGTGGTGGTGGACGTCTTCAGCCGCATGATCGCGGGCGTTTATGTAGGGTTCGAAGGGCCATCCTGGGTCGGTGCAATGATGGCTCTCGCCAATGCCGCATCGGACAAGGTGGCCTACTGCAAGCAATTCAGCTTGGACATCGGCGACGCGGACTGGCCCTGCAAGGTTCTGCCGGATGTGCTTCTCGGCGATCGCGGTGAGATTGCTGGCGGCATGATAGAGACTTTGATCAACAACTTTCAGGTCCACGTCGAAAACGCTGCCCCCTATCGAGCGGACTGGAAAGGCATCGTAGAGCAGCGCTTCCGCCTGCTCCCGTCACGGTTCAAGGCGTATGTTCCGGGTTATGTCGGCGACGATTTTCGCGCGCGCGGCGGCACTGACTACCGGCTCGACGCTGTTCTCGACATCGACCAGTTTACTCGCATCATCCTCCATAGCGTGCTGTACTACAACACCCGACACCTCATCCGCGATTATGAGAAGCCGCCGCAGATGATCGCGGATCAAGTCAAGGCCATCCCGATCGACCTTTGGGAGTGGGGCATCGCCCACCGAAGCGGCAGGCTGCGCTCGTTCCCGGCGGAACTTGTGCGCCTGAGTTTGCTGCCGAGCGCCGAGGCGACCGTCACTGCGGCGGGCATCCGTTACGCCGGCTGCTATTACAGCTGCCCGAAGGCCCTTTCGGAGCACTGGTTCGAGCGTGCGCGACAGAAGGGCACCTGGAAGGTAAGGATCTCGTACGAGCCCCGCTCGATGGACGAGGTCTACCTTCACGATGAAGCCGTCCGTCTCGATTTCATTCCCTGTGCGCTGACCGACAAGAGCCGCCATCATCGCGGACGGACGCTGTGGGAAATCGACCAGATCCGAAAAGATGAGCGCCGGCAGGATGCAAGACACGAGCCTGAAGCCTTGCAGGCGCAAGTGAACCTGACTGATTCCATAAAAGCCATCATCGGCGAGGCCGAGGCGATGCGGCCGGAGCCAACCGGCGAAAGCAAGAGCAGGCGCGTGAAGAATCTCCGGGAAAATCGTCGGGCGGAGAGGGAGGACGAACGGGCACGTGAAGCATTCCGTTCGCCTACTCCCGCGCTCGACAAGAAGGCCGGAAGGGGTGAGGTGCTGCCGTTCCGGACCGGCAAACCACCCGAGGATTACAGCCTGCCGGACATCACGGAATTTCTTCGCAGCTTCGAGAAGGGGGAAAGCGGCGATGAACCATGACCGAGAGGAGCTGCCGGAATATCGCGAGAACCCGCTGATTGCGAAGCTGCCTCTGCTGCTGTCGCCAGCAGACGCATGGCGCGCGCTCGCCGATCCGCCGCATTTCGATGCGAGCGAGCGGCAGCTTCCCGCCCATATCCGCGCCCATTGCATCCAGCGTCTCGGGCGCTACTTCGAGCCGCTCGAACGGCACCTGCAACTGGAGGCCTCCTTCGCGGCGCTACTACGGCAGGGCTATCTGAGCCGCAACATCAGGACGCAAGATTACATCAGGCGTCTGCAGGACGGCCATGAACGCGTCGTTCAAAAAGACATGCTCGCCTTTCGTCATCCGGTCCGCTCGACCGCCTCCTCTTTCGCGCTCATCGGCTGCTCTGGTGTCGGCAAGAGCAAGGGGATCGAGCGAGTTCTGGAGCTCTATCCGCAGGTGATCCATCACGACGAGCCATTCAGCCTCGATCAAGTGGTCTGGGTGAAGCTCGATTGCCCTTATGTCGGCTCGCCGAAGCAGCTCTGCATCTCCTTCTTCAAGGAGATCGATCGGCTGCTCGGCACACGTTATCTCGGCAAACACGGTGCCAGGCGAATCTCCATCGACGAAATGATGGTGCATATGGCCCATGTCTCGAACCTTCACGCCGTTGGCGTCCTTGTGATCGACGAGATCCAGCATCTCAACCAGGCGCGCGGGACAGGGCCCGATGCGATGCTGAATTTTCTGGTAACGCTCGTGAACACCATCGGCATCCCTGTGATCATCATCGGTACGCTCGGCGCCTTACCGCTCCTGCAAGGCGATTTTCGGCAAGCGCGGCGTGCGAGCGGCCTCGGTAGTCTCGTGTGGGAACGCATGGAAGACGGACCAGCGTGGCGACACTTCATCGAGAAGATGTGGACCTATCAGTGGACGAGAGAAGTGGCGCCGCTTACCGAGGAGATACGCTGCGTTCTTTATGAAGAAAGTCAGGGCATCCTCGATATCGTGGTGAAGCTGTTCATGCTGACGCAGCTCAGGGCGTTGCAACTCGGCGCTATGCGCGGGCGGCCGGAGATCGTCGATGTGGGCCTGCTCAAGCACGTCGCTAAGGAAAGCTTTCGCGTCGTTTACCCCATGATCGACGCGCTGAAACGGAACGACAGGCAGGCGATCGCCAAATACCACGATATTCGACCGTTACAGGATCATGTGATGCAGGCTTTCAGCGATGCAACAGCTCGACTAACGCCGTCCGTGCCGGTTCATGTCGCTCCAGTCGGAAAGGTCACGAACAGCGCCGAAAACGATACTGATCCTTTGTTGAGGGCGCTGGAAGGTATCGGCATCGCGCCTGACGTCGCGGCTATCCTGCTTGCCGAAGCGAGAGCTTCCAACCCTGGCCTCGGTCCTCTCGATCTTATAGCCTGCATTGCCGAGAAATTGCACGCTCGCGGCTCCGAGGCGAAACCGGCCAAGCCGCGGCGTCGGCCGAAGGTCAAACCGGACGTAGGGCCGGGAGATCTCCCGGCCCTCACGATTGAAGGCAAGGAGAAAGGACTTTCGGCATACGAAGCGCTGCGGAACGCCGGCTGGATCAAGCCCATGCCGAACGAATTCCTGCACTGAAGCGCGCGCGTGAAGGATTCGGCCTCGTGCGCACGAACCACGGCTGATCGACCGATCCGCAAACGGTGGAAGTTACGCGCGCCTTCCGGGCGGAGCTTCAGAAGGCTGGCGTTGCGATCGCGATGCTCGACGGTGCGACCAACTGGCAGGAGGTGCACCGGCGATTTGTGTCGAAAAAGCTCACCATCAAACAGCGCGGCGCGGGCCTCTCCATCGAGGACGAGACCCGCCGAAGCATCCGCGCCAGCGCCGTCGACCGCCTTTGGCATCGGATAACTCGTGAAGCGGTTCGGCCCGTTCCAGGGCGATGCCTGGACCATAGGCCCCTTACCCTTCAAGAGGCGCAAGCCTTTGCGCAAGTGATGCGCGGAGCAGGGCTGCACGACGCAAGCTCGTCGAGACCTTCGTCACCGCATGCTACAACATGGGCAAAAGAGCACCAGCGCCTGAAGGGTCCGAACATGGCTGTAGCCACTGGCGCATCGAGATGAATAAAGCCAGAAACGACCTGAAACAACGTGTCAGGCAAGACCTTAATCGTAAGCGGTGTTCTGACCTCACCTTCCATTTTGCTCGAACGGCTGCGAGTGTGACGGTTCCTTGAGGGATCGTCTTATGTCTAATCCTGGTCGTAGTCCTATCACTGA
>NZ_JAHFZG010000001.1 GCF_018619475.1 Rhodomicrobium sp. Az07 | reverse complement strand
CGCCGTGTCGGCGCGCAACCTCGGAAACGCCGACCCCGTCCTCAAGCGTTTCCTGCACGATCGCCGCCTTCACATCGGACGGCCACGACCGCCGCCGGGCAACGCCGGTGATCACCTCAATGCGCTGGAACGTGTCGGCCCGCGCGCACGACGCAAGCTCAGTGATAGGACTACGACCAGGATTAGACATAAGACGATCCCTCAAGGAACCGTCACACTCGCAGCCGTTCGAGCAAAATGGAAGGTGAGGTCAGAACACCGCTTACGATATGGATGATGTCTTAGAACAATAAAGCGAACGACTAATTCTTGGAGAAAACTCCGTTGAGCCCGCTCCTCTCCAGATGGGGCCGCCGTTTCACGAAAATCTTCATTTGCAGCCATGCTCATAATGGCGGTATGCGCATCTTTATTGATAGAAATTATTATACAATTTCTAATCTCCTGACGCGACAAATTCGAGCCGCCTGTATTAAGCCTCTGGAATAACTCATATTTAATTTGCAGATCCGACTCCTGATTGAGGATCTCTACTCTGATACGTGCTCTCTTGATATATACCTGCAGTGAATCTGCAAGTTTGACGGCCCCCTCTTCACTGCCAGACCAAGAGTTTCGGTAGTGTCTCAGGTGTTTTTCTTCGGCCGCCCGGTCTTCGGAGCGCGAGCTTCAACGAGAGCGACGATGAAGTCAAAGCCGCGAGGCGCGTCAGCTAATCCAGCCGCAACCGCAGGCGTCGTCTTCAGCGTCTTGTGAGTACGGATGAAGTTATACCAGACGGTATATAGCGCCACCATATGGCAGTGGCTTTCATACTTTTTCGAGAAGGCGTTCGTCAGCCGAGTGAAGCGGCGCATATGCATGCGCATCGTGAGGTTCTGACGCTCGGCATATGAGGTGCTGACGAAGCGCTCGTCCGGGTTGCCGATCCGTGCCTTCTTCTTCGCGCCCGTGCACTGTGCAGGAGAGTAGCGGCCTTTGGCGCTATCGGGAGCCGCGCCGTACTGCTTCACCAGTTGGGCATAGTCGATTTCGTTAGCGAAAGCGCCTTCGATGGCGTTGAGGTAAGCCTTGTGCCCATCGGTCGTAAGCTGGACCCGGTTGTTCAGCCGATCCGCGAGATCGTTCATGAACATCTCCGCGTAGTCAGCATCACGACCGCCGACAAACCAATTGCAAATCAACTTGCTGTCGGCGCAAATGCTCGTCCACGTCCAGCAGTCACCCGCGAACGTCGGCGCGTTCTTGGCGGTATCGACGTTCTTCTCCTTCGCGTAAACGAAGGCCCAAATCTCATCGCACTCGACGCGCTTGCAGTTCAAGCCGCGCACGTGCTCGTCATGGAAATCGATGCAAGCCTCTCCTGCTTCCGCGAGGAGCTTCGTTACGGTGTTGATGCTCTTCCCGGTAACGCGGGAGATCGACCGCATGGAAGCTCCCTCGCAAAGAAGCGAGAGGATTTGGACACGTTCGTTTAGGGTCAACTTGCTCATGACCCTAATATATGATACACTATGCTTAGTGTCAAGCACTGTGTTCACTTCTTACAATGCGCAGTCTGGGCCGTTGGTTTGGTACTGGGTAAAGGCTTGTGACATCCTCATTATTCAGACCAAACAGTTCTCCTAAGTCATCAACGGAGAAACCCAACTCGTCAATGTGAGCAGATATAATCCACCGCAGAGTTGTCGGCTCCTCGCGAAGATGTTTAGCCTCGATAGGCTCTACCTTGCGAAAACCTCTCTTAGACATCTCAATGTTGTAGTACTTGTACATGCGGTCAGAAAGCTTGCCTACCTGCCAAGCCTTATAGATTAAGGCTTGCATTGACACGCCCCAATACATTTTCAGGTCCATAAATTTAGTTAGCGACAAATCCTCAAAATCACACCGGATCTCTCTCGTGGGCATGAGGAATTCAGAGGCAAAGCGGTTTGCCTCAAACTCCTGCTGCGGATTCGGAGTTCTGTGCATCACTAGGTGGCCAACTTCGTGGGCTAGGCTAAACCGGAATCGATCTTTCGGCTGTTGGCTGTTGAGAAACACGAAGGGAGGCAGGCCATCGCAACCAAATTGGCAAAAACCGTCAATCAACGGACTGCCAAAATCAAAAACGATGATCACAACCCCTGCATCTTCTACGATTTTGGTTAGGTCTGCGATTGGCCCTCGTGGGACCGACCATCGCTGGCGCAAGACTGTAGCGATCTCATCGACGTCGCCGCCGTACTCATCGGGATCAATCGCAGGGATGGGCGGAAGAGTTGTCTGGATTTCGACAGCTTCCAGACACTTGCGAAGATTTATGCGGAAAACTTCAGCCAAGGCATGGACTGATTCCTCGTCGCGCACAGAAAGCTTCTGCCGCTTCCGATGGTAACTCACCGGCGCCTGCCTAACATATACCCCATCGAAGAAAAAAGCAGACCGCAATCGAAGAGCCGACGCGATCTGTTCGACAAGGTCATCCTGGGGCTGAATACGCCCATGCTCAATTTTGGAGAGCGTGCTCTGCGTTATCGCGCCATTGAGAGCGGCAACAAGCTCAGCCTGGCTTACTTTTCTTACCTGCCGGGCAAGAGCTAAAAGTTGGCCGTTAAAACGCTTATTCATTGGCCTTGCGCGCCGGTCGTTCGCCCTTCACGCGAACCCGGCGAGCCTCTCCGGTTGGCGCAGGTGGTGCCAAGGGAAGTTCCTCCGTAACAGTCGGCGGGGTGCCGTAGTCATCTAGAGGGAGCGCCCATGCAAAGCGCCGGGCCTCGTCATTGCATACGAGATATTTGTTAATCGAGCCTGGGTCGTTTTCCGAGACGCTCCAGCCGAAATAAATGCAAGTCGGAGCAGGACTCTCTGGGAACAGGTCTGCTGCGTAGTCCGGCATCTTATTTCCGTCATACTGCCGAGAGGCGACGGTTCTGCCAACGGCGACGCTGTAACCGGTGCGCAGCCGCTTTACCCGGAGAATCCATTTGCTCTCTAGCCCAACCAACACAAGTTGCCCCTTGCGGAAGGTGGTGGCGTTCGCCGTCGCGTCGCAGTAGCCCCGCAATTTGCGAACGATAAGATCTCGATAGATTGAAGCACGGGAGCCTGTTTCGAGTTTATGGGCGATGCTGCGACATTCCCTCTGAAATTCTTCGTGCGCTTCATCCATGAGGGTAGCCAAAGGGCGAAGATGGAGCTTCAAATCAGCGGCGGCATCTTCGGCTGTGCGAATCGGCAACGGAGCCTCCAGAAAAGTAAATTTCTGGGATACCCTACATCGATTCCTGTCCAAAGCAACAAAGAATATTCCCCATCTATTCCCTTTTCCACCTTTTCCCAGCCGCCTTCTTCGCGATCTCGGAGCGCCGCTCCGGTGTCATACTCTCGGCGCGCGCCTTTCCTCCCCGCTGTCCCATCGAGACGGCGGCGGGGTCTTTGCCTTTCGCTTCCGGCGTATCGTACTCTTCCTCTTCCTCGCCGGTCGCGATCCTCATTACCTTGACAGCGTTCGCGATAACGTCGGCGGGGCGCTTTTCGCCTTTAGGGCCTTTTGGCATTGGTCACTCAGCCTCTGAATGTGAGCTTATCTCTTGCTCCATAAGCGATACAAGTTCATCGGCTTGGTGTTCCTTATAAATCTCTACATCAACGGGGCTTTTGCCTAGTATCGCGATAGCGTCGTCAAACGCTCGCCTTAGGCATGGATCGCTGGGAGCTCCAACGATAAAATAAGTTTTGAATTGCTCTGGAGCTGCTTGGATCGCAGAGAGGTGCCCAACCCACTTATGAGCCTTCGATTTGATACCATCTGAGTCCGCTAAATCAAATGAAAGCGGTTCGTAGCAGTGCCACGCGCCATTTTTCCATGCGTGTTTGAAGGAGAGTTCATCGATCTCGCTTCGAATGGTTTTCTCAACGAGTCTGTGCGCTATCCCCTCATCTAACTTTGTTCGTATTGTACGCCAAACGTCCTCATCTTTTCTGCGTTGAAACGTTTTGCTGTCGTATCTTCTAACAAGGCGTTCGAACAGATAGATTAGTTCTTCGCTTGGGTCTTTCGTGATCCCTGTTCCCACAGGCGACCATTGCAGCGCACTATCATCGGCAGGAAGCACTGTTTTTGCTATCGTAGCCGCATCGCCCCTCATAGGATCAGATGCATCTTGATAGGTTGACGAAATAGCACGCAACTGTCTGTCAATACTCTTCATTGATCTCTTGAATGCGTCAGAATCCAAATCTGGGAACATCGCCGATAGGCGGCTGTATGTGTGCCTAAATTCAGCTTGAAAGAACTTCCTTCCAGGGGAATGCAGCACAACCCCTACGTTTATAAACTCCCCAGTGGCTACATCGTGGACATAGCGGAGCACCGTGTATGTGTATGTCTGCTTGCCCGTATTCATGATAACACTCTCCGAACCTCTGTCAGAGCAAAGTTGATGTTTTCTCTAACCCCCTTGATCAAATCAAGAGCATCAGTTATCGCCTCTGCCGAGTTCCAAGCTTGCGGTACAGCCGCCCGATAATCCTGCAGGCGTTCGTCATCCAAGCCGATCCATGCTTGTTGAATTGGCTCAATATTGAGTTCGGTTCCCTTCAACCCATCAAAAAAAATGTGGTTCCCTTTGCGCGCCATGTCCGAAAGAGACCCTGGCACCCAAGGTGCCCTCCAGCCTAATGTGCCTTTATGGAAAAAGGCCAAATCATGATCGATTATCCGAATCTGATCGCCTTTGACCAAACAATTAGGATTGACCGTGCGCCTGTCAGGGTTCGCAATGAAGCAATCAAAGGCAAATATTTCAAGTGCACATTGTTTCAAATCTTGGCGTATCGGCTCACCGGACATCCAGGCATTAAACCCTGTACCCGCATAGGTAGAACCGAAGCTCATGAAGCTGCTCGACGTGACCAAGTGCCGCTCCTTACCTATTGGGAGGCTCTCGATCCAATCTTGATCGACCTGAATGAGGTAAGGAACCGGCACAGGAAGACCAAGATCAGCGGCTAAGCACGCCGATACAACCTCTATGGCGAGAGAGGTCTCTTTTCGCTCCAGACCCTCGGAAAATTTGGCGATAACCTCGATTCTTTCGCCACCATCAAGCTCGCAAGTGAGAAGAAGCGGCTCGCTCTTTCCGGTCTGCATAGCCCGATTAAATTGGATAGGATGAGCAATGTTCAGCATCAAATGCATAGCCCCCGGAATACGTAGCGCTAAGCATAGAGGCGTTCGTTTGCCTTGTCCAAGGCAAAACATCCACGGGAATGGCTCGTCCCAAGCTTGACCGTAACCGCCATAAACCGCCTATGAAAAAAAACACCTGAGACACTACCAGAGTTTCCGTCAAGAGAGGGGAGCAGGCTAGTCCCTCCGCAGACGAAGGGTTCGACTGAAGTTCCATTTACTTCTCTTAGGACGCCCATAAATTCCAAAATTGTAGAGACACGCTGCAAACCATCAACAAGCTCCCACTTTCCATCCCTGCTTGCAAAAACAAATATAGGAGGAATCGGAATATTCAAAAGAACAGACTCTATAAACCTAGTCTTCTGCGTCTCATCCCAGACGCGAAGCCTCTGATATTCAGGCTGAATGAAAAGCTCATTATTCTCATATACACTGGCAAGCTCGCCGAACGACATATCGTAGCCGTCTCTAGAAACTCGTTTTCTAGCGGTTATTACTTCATCTTCTAGCGACATCGTTTGTCCTGTCACAACGTGTAAGCACGAGTCTAACTTAGCCGGAGAAATAGTCTAGCCGGTTTTTTGTTCGTCACTCTCCCCGCCGCCGCGAAAGAAAAGCCAGCCGCTCGAACAACTGCACGTCCTGCTCGTTCTTGAGCAACGCGCCGTGCAGCGGCGGGATGAGCTTGCGCGGGTCGCGCTCCTTCAGCGTCTCGGGGTCGATGTCCTCGTTGACGAGCAGCTTGATCCAGTCGATCAGCTCCGAGGTCGACGGCTTCTTCTTCAGCCCGGTTACATCGCGGATGTCGTAGAAGATGTTGAGCGCTTCATGCAGCAGGCGCGGCTTCAGGCCGGGAAAGTGCACGTCGACGATGGCGCGCATCGTGTCGCGGTCGGGGAAGCGGATATAGTGGAAGAAGCAGCGGCGCAAGAACGCGTCCGGCAGTTCCTTCTCGTTGTTCGACGTGATGATGACCACGGGGCGCACGGCGGCCTTCACCACCTCGCCGGTCTCGTAGACGTGGAATTCCATGCGGTCGAGTTCCTGCAACAGATCGTTCGGGAACTCGATATCGGCCTTGTCGATTTCGTCGATCAGCAGCACGGGGCGCACGGGCGCGTCGAACGCCTCCCACAGCTTGCCCCTGCGGATGTAGTTGCGGATGTCCTTCACGCGCTCGTCGCCGAGCTGGCTGTCGCGCAGGCGGCTCACCGCGTCGTATTCGTAAAGCCCCTGCTGCGCCTTGGTGGTGGACTTGACGTGCCATTCGATCAGCGGCGCGCCGAGGGCGGCGGCGACCTCATGCGCGAGCACGGTCTTGCCTGTGCCCGGCTCGCCCTTCACGAGAAGCGGGCGCTCCAGCACGATGGCCGCGTTCACGGCCACGCGCAGATCGTCGGTGGCGACGTAGCTCTCGGTTCCTTCAAAGCGCATGCCGTCCGTCTCCCGCATATGAAAAGGACACGGGTTGCGCCCGTGTCCCGTCGCGTCTCGCTTCAGCCTGCCGTCAATTCGGCTCGCCGCGATGCATATACCGCTCGGCATCGAAGCTGTATTGCGTATTGCAGAACTCGCATTTCACCACGATCATGCCGTCTTCGGCCATGGCTTCCACCTGATCGGGCGAGAATTGTTCGAGCATCGCTTCCACGCGCTCGCGCGAGCAGTTGCAGCGCGCCTCCATCGGCGCGGCATCGAACACGCGCACGCCTTCCTCATGGAACAGGCGATAGAGCAGCCGGTCCGAGCCGAGCGTCGGGTCGAGCAATTCGTGGTCCTGAACGGTCGCCGCCAGCGCCTGCGCGCGCCGCCAACCGTCGTCGTCCACCTCGTCGGTGGCGACGCCGCCGCCGGATTCGTAACCGCCCTCGCGGGTGAGCTTCTGCACCATCAGGCCGCCCGCGCGCCACGTCCAACGACCCTGCTTCCCGTCCTCGCCCGCCGTGTATTGCCGGGCAACCGCGATACGAATGAAGGTCGGGATCTGCTCGGACTGATCGAAATATTCATGCGCGGCGTCGACGAGCGTGTTGCCCGCCAGCGCGACGATGCCCTGATAGCGTTCCATGCCTGCGCCGGGATCGATCGTCATCGCGAGATGGCCATTGCCGATCAGCGGCGTTTTCGGCGCGGCGCCGTTGAGCAGGTGCGCGACTTCGTCCGCATCGTAGCTGGCGTAGCCACGGATCTGGCCGGGCGAACTGTAATGCACGACGAGAAAGCCCACGGCCCCGTCCGATTGCGTTTGCAGGATGAACTTGCCGTCGAATTTCAGCGCGGCGCCGAGCATCGCGGTAAGCGTGACTGCCTCGCCGAGAAGGAGCAGCACCGGCTCGGGGTACTCGTGACGCCCCAGAATGCTGTCGAGAACGGGACCGAGACGCACGAGCCGCCCCCGCGCGCCCGACGCTTCCAGTTGAAATGGCAGTACATAGTCATTGTACGTCGCGCCGGGATCGCCGGCAAAATCTCCGCCCATCAAACCTTCTCGAAGCACCATGCGAGGATTGCCCGCTGCGCGTGCAGCCGGTTTTCGGCTTCGTCGAAGACCACGGATTGCGGGCCGTCAATAACGTCGTCCGTTACCTCCCTGCCGCGGTGCGCCGGCAGGCAATGCATGAATATGGCATTCTTGTCGGCTTTTTCCATGAGAGCGGCATTAACCTGATAAGGCGCAAGCAACATCTCACGTTCGTCCGCGTTTTCCTGCCCCATCGAGACCCACACGTCTGTCACCACGCAGTCGGCGCCGGCCGCCGCGACGGCCGGGTCTTCGATCACGGTGATGCGGCCGCCTTCGTCGTTAGCCCAGTCGAGGAAGCTCTGCGGGGGCTGAAGGGGTTTCGGCGTCGCCAGCGTCAGCGCGAAGCCGAAGCGCACTGTGGCATGAACCCACGACGCGGTGACGTTATTAAAGTCGCCGATCCAGGCCACCTTGAGCGGGGCGACATCCCCCCTGTGCTCTTCAAGCGTCATGATGTCGGCGAGGATCTGGCACGGATGCGAACGGTCCGACAGGCCATTGATGACCGGCACCGTCGCATGCTCCGCAAGTTCGATCAGCGCCTCATGCGAGGTGCAACGCATCATGATCGCGTCGACATAGCGCGACAGCACCCGCGCAGTGTCGGCGATGGTCTCGCCGCGCCCGAGTTGCATGTCGTTGCGGTTCAGCACAATGGTTTCGCCGCCGAGCTGACGCATCGCGACGTCGAACGATACGCGCGTGCGCGTGGACGACTTCTCGAACAGCATTGCGAGAACCTTGCCCTCGGCAACCTTCGGCCATGCCGAGGCGGGGCTGCTCTTGATCACCGCCTTGAGCGCGCGGGCCTTGTCGAGGATAAGCCGAAGCGTATCGAAGTCGTAATCGTCGATGTCGAGAAAATGTCGCGGAGCGGAGGGCTCCCTGATCATCGAATTACGCTGGAAGTGTAGCATCGAGCCTCGCACATGCGTTTTCTATCTTCTCGCACGCCGCTTTGATTTCGGCTTCCGTCACGATAAGCGGTGGCAGAAGTCTGACAACGTTGTCGCCCGCGGATACGGTCAGCAGCTTTTCAGCAAAAAGCGTGCTAGAGACGTCCGCACTCGGAACCATGCATTTCAGACCAAGCATGAGTCCCTCGCCGCGAATGTCGGCGATGACCCGTGGGTGACGGTCTATGATTTCAGCAAGTCGTTGCTTGAAAAGCAAGCTCATCTCTCGGACATTGCCCAGAAATTCCGGCTTCGATGCGATATCGAGCACCGCGTTCGCCACAGCCATCGCGAGCGGGTTGCCGCCGAAGGTCGAGCCATGGCTTCCCGCATTCATGCCTGAAGCCGCCTTCTCGGTCGCGAGACACGCGCCGACAGGAAAACCGCCGCCAATCCCCTTGGCAATGCCCATGATGTCGGGCTCGATGCCAGCCCATTCATGCGCGAAGAGCTTGCCGGTTCGGCCGACGCCCGTCTGCACCTCATCCAGTATAAGAAGAAGGCCGTGCTCGTCCGCGATCTGACGAAGCGCGCGGAGGAACGGCGAGCCGACCGGGCGAACGCCGCCTTCGCCCTGGATCGGCTCGATCATGAGTGCAGCCGTTTCATCCGTGATCGCGGCGCGCAGCGCATCGATGTCGCCGAGGGGAACCTGATCGAAGCCGTCGACTTTCGGGCCGAAGCCGTTCAGATGCTTTTCCTGATTGCCCGCCGCGATGGTCGCCAGCGTGCGCCCGTGAAACGCACCTTCGAAGGTGATGACGCGCCAGCGCTCCGGCTGCCCATTATAGGAGTGATATTTGCGCGCCATCTTGATGGAGCATTCCATCGCTTCGGCGCCGGAGTTGGCGAAGAACACCTTGTCCGCGAATGTCAGCGCGCAAAGCCGCTCGGCCAGCCGTTCTTGTCCCGGCACGCGATAAAGGTTCGACGTGTGCCACACCTTGTGCGCCTGCTCGGTCAGCGCCGCAATGAGGTGCGGATGCGCGTGTCCGAGCGCGTCAACCGCGACGCCGCTGCCGAAGTCGAGATATCGTTCCCCCGCAGCGGTTTCGAGCCAAGCGCCTTCGCCGCGCTCGAATTCGACGTTGATCCGCGCATAGGTCCCGAGAACCGCAGACATTTTTCCACTCGTTTTCAAATTAAAAAAGCCGCTCCGTCTGGCGGGCGGCTCAGGCTTGCAGGTTATTTTCCAACAGTTCGCGGCAGTGTCAACCGGCATAAAAGACACAGCGCACCCCAAATGTAACGAATGTGGGCCACGTTAAGGATTCAGAAATTTGTCGGGACGGCTCTTTTGTGCAATTATGCTCCCATGAGATGGAGTGGTGCCATCGCCTTCCGAAATGCGCGCGAGCGCATACACCACCTCGCATAGTATCGATGCGAAGCTTGGTATCTCAGTAAATTGCGTTCTCGATAGTCCTCCCTGACGTGGAGGGTGCGCCCCCAGTTTTGGGGCGTCGGGTTACGCTTGTGTCTCCTTGTCTTGCGTTAGCGCCCGTGGCCCCGCTGGTCATCCGTCCAGCGGTCACGACCTTATTCGCGGTTCGTCCGCCGGAATGAACGAGGAGCTAACTTTATGAGTTGGACAGACGAACGTGTCGACCTTTTGAAAAAGCTTTGGGCCGACGGCTTGAGTGCAAGCCAGATCGCCACGAAACTTGGGGAAGTTACGCGTAACGCTGTTATCGGGAAAGTACATCGCCTCGGACTTGCTGGCCGCGCGACGACTTCGCGCATCAGAACGGCTCGTCCGCGTTCGAATATTGCACTTTTCCCGACGCGGTCACCGCAGGTCCAGTATCGCACCTTCGGCAACACGGCACTGAAGGTCTCGCCTGAGCCCGAGCAACGCAAGCCGGCAACGATCATTCCGCTGACCTTGCCAGACCTTGAGCCCGCGCCCGAGGGGTTGATTCGACTGGTCGACCTCAAGGAAAACATGTGCCACTGGCCGATCGGCGATCCGATGGAAGAAGGGTTTCACTTTTGCGGACGCCGGAAGAATTCCGGAAGCCCGTACTGCGAACACCACTCGGCGATTGCTTACAACCCTGTCGCCAGGAAACGCCGCGCCGTGTGATCGGCGCAACTCATCTATACGGTGAGTCGCAAAGCTTGATCGAAACTTTTGTTGATGGCGCGTAGCAATGTTTTGATGTGTGCTTTTTGCGCAACATAATATAGCGGGGGTGAGAAGCCGGGGTTGCAGGCCCCGGCTTCCGTCTTTTGGGAGCCGCGTCAAACGGACGTTCCGCACAGACCGCTATTCGGACAAGCTCTGACCGGGAAATTTCTCTCCCAGGGCATAGCCGGCGCCGCGAACGGTGCGGATCGGGTCTTTTTCCTTGCCGCGATTGATGGCTTTGCGCAGGCGTCCGATGTGGACGTCCACCGTGCGCTCATCCACATAGACGTCTCGCCCCCATACGCCGTCGAGCAACTGCGTGCGCGAGAACACGCGGCCGGGACTTTCCATCAGAAATTCGAGGAGCTTGAACTCGGTAGGGCCAAGCCTCACCTCGCGACCGCTTCGGCTCACGCGATAGGTTTCCCGGTCGAGTTCGATGTCCTCGACCTCAAGCGTTTGCGAAATGCGCTCGGGCGCGGCGCGGCGCAGGATCGCCTTCACGCGCGCCAGAAGTTCCGGCACCGAAAACGGCTTCACCACATAGTCGTCCGCGCCGACCGTGAGGCCGCGAATGCGATCCGCCTCTTCGCCACGTGCCGTCAACAACAGGATCGGGATCGAGCGGGCCGTCTTGCCCGAGCGCAGGCGGCGGCATAACTCGATGCCGGACAGACCGGGCAACATCCAGTCGAGGATGATCAGATCCGGCGGGTCTTCGCCGATGGCGACTTCCGCCTCGTCGCCACGCTGCGAGATGGTTACGGCAAAGCCCTCCGCTTCGAGATTATATTGAAGGAGAAGAGCGAGGGCCTCTTCGTCTTCGACAATCAGAACCTTGGCATTCATCGTCTGCTCTTGCTACCCGCGCCTTCCAACGCCCGCCATCTGCGAGCCTTTCAGCGCCGTCATCGAATATAAAAACCCCGATGCCTTGGCGCGTACGTGGTCCACCGTGCTGCACGCTCTCTGCCAAAGCCTCAAGGGCACCAGCAACCAGTTGATTCGTTGCAGTTTCGAGTTTTCCATTCGATGGCGCCGCCGCCGGCGAGTGCGAGCCGGATGTAAATTCACCGCGCTAGGCCTTCGCGGCCGCGAGGCGGCCAAGCGTCAGCGAACTTGTGCTGTCGGCCTTCGGGCGTTCATCGCCCAGTGCCTTGCCGTGGATCAGGAAATATGTGGTCTCCGCGATGTTGGTCGCATGATCGCCGATGCGTTCGATGTTCTTCGCGCCGAACAGCAGATGTGCGTAAACGCTGGCGCTCTGCGGCTCGTCCATCATCGTCGTCAACAGCTCGCTATAGAGCGAATTATACATGGCGTCGATCTCCTGATCGCGCAGCCAGACCGCGAGCGCCGCGTCCCCGTTACGCTGCGAGTAGGCGTCGAGCACGTCCTTCAACTGACGCAGCGCGGCCTCGCCGATATGGACAAAGCCGGTCATGACCTGATTCGGCCGAGGTTCAGCCGCGATTGCGATGGCGCGCTTGGCGATATTCTTCGACAAGTCGCCGATACGCTCAAGGTCGAGCGCGATGCGGATCGCGGTCACGATCTGCCGGAGATCCGACGCGACCGGCGCGCGGCGGGCGATGATCGAGATGGCGAGTTCGTCGACCAGCCGTTCCAGCGTGTCGATACTGCGATCGTTGGCGAGAGTCACTTCGGCGAGGTCGGGGTCGCGATGGTAAAGCGCATCGATGGCCTGTCCCAAAGCTTGCTCGGCAAGACCGCCCATCTGGGCGATCATCGTGTCGAGCGACTTTAGCTCGCCTTCATACGATCTGTCGGCATTTCCAGACACTGCCGTTTCCTCCGGTTCGGTCGCGCGTTCGGGATGCGCGCCGACCTTATTTATAGGCATCGTTCCGTCCGAAATCGAAACCGAGCATCCTCATGCTATCGTAGCCCGCCGGGGCACTCGTGCGCTCGGCATACGTTTGATCCACCTTGCCGCCCGCTCTCAAGAGCACGAGTAGGCGAATCCTGACATTCAGGTCTCGGTCGCTGCAAGCTCCAGCTCAAATGCCAGTGGGTCATTTTCCGACATCTGGTCGATGGTGCGCCAAAGGTAAGCAAATGTCGAAATCGAAACACCAGCCCTTGGCGATTCCAGTACAGCTCAGAATTTTACATTTGATGACAGATCCGGCAGAGGCGCCAAATCGAGTCCGATTAAACGCAGGCTGATCTAGAGCCGGATCCGATCAGGTTGACCCAACCTGATCGGTGAAATCCGTCTCTAAACTTCGAAGAAGAGACCGTTTTACCGATCTGATTGCGATTCAATCAGATCGGAACGGGCTCTAGCCAAACCGGCCGGTAATATAGTCCTGCGTGCGTTTGTCCTTTGGATTCATGAAAATCTGGTCAGTTGTGTCTTCTTCCACAAGATAACCCAAATGGAAGAAGGCCGTTCGCTGGGAGACGCGCGCCGCCTGCTGCATGTTATGCGTCACGATGACGATGCAATAGTTTTCGCGAAGCTCGTCGATCAACTCTTCGATCTTCGCGGTTGCTATGGGATCGAGCGCCGAGCACGGCTCGTCCATCAGGATGACTTCAGGGCTGACCGCAATCGCGCGAGCAATACAAAGCCGCTGCTGCTGGCCGCCGGAAAGGCCCGTGCCTTCGCCGTCGAGGCGGTCCTTCACCTCATTGAACAGGCCGGCGCGTTGCAGGCTCTTGACGACGATTTCTTCGAGGTCGGCCTTCGACCTGGCGAGCCCGTGAATGCGCGGGCCGTAAGCGATATTCTCGAAGATCGTTTTCGGGAACGGGTTCGGCTTCTGAAACACCATACCGACGCGCGCCCTCACCTGCACGGGGTCGACATCGGGAGCATAGATGTCTTTTCCCTGGACGAGGATTTCGCCCGTCACCCGCGCGCCCGCGATGGTGTCGTTCATGCGGTTGAAACAGCGCAGGAACGTGCTCTTGCCGCAACCCGAGGGACCTATGAAGGCCGTGACGCTCCGATCGAGGATGTCGATGCCGACGTTGAAAAGCGCCTGCTTTTCTCCATAAAACACCGACACGTTGCGCGCGGTAACCTTGTAGCTGGGCGCCTGCTGTCCTGCTGGCGAAGCCGAAGCAGCGAAGCTGTGATCGAGGTCACCCGGTTCGATGGAGAAATCTACCATTTGCGTTCGTACCTTTTCCGCAGGATCATGGCAAAGATGCTCATGACGGCAATAATACCGAGGAGGACAATGGTTGCGCCCGCTGTCTTTTCTACGAAACCGCGTTCGGCCTCGGTCGCCCACATGTAGATTTGCACCGGAAGCGCAGTCGCGGGATCGAGCGGCGTTTGCGGCGCCTCGACCACAAAGGCAACCATGCCGATCATCAGGAGCGGCGCCGTTTCACCGATGGCCTGCACGAGGCCGATGATCGTTCCCGTGATGATGCCGGGGAGCGAGAGCGGCAACACGTGGTGGAACACGGTTTGCACTTTCGAGGCGCCGATGCCGAGAGCGGCCTCCCGGATCGATGGCGGGACTGCGGTAATGGCGGCGCGGGTGGCGATGATGATGGTCGGAAGCGTCATCAGCGTCAGCACAAGGCCGCCGACAAGCGAGGCTGAACGAGGGAGCCCGGCGAAGTTGATAAACACCGCAAGGCCGAGCAGGCCGAAAACGATGGACGGCACCGCGGCGAGGTTGTTGATGTTGACCTCGATGATGTCGGTGATGCGGTTCTTCGGCGCAAATTCCTCAAGATAGATCGCAGCCGCAACACCGAACGGCACCGACAGCAGCACGACGATCAGCATCATGTAGAGCGATCCGATCAACGCGACGGCAAGGCCCGCCGTTTCGGGTTGGCTGGACGCGAAGTTCGTGAACAGGCCGGTGTTGAATTGCTTCTGCATGGCGCCGGAAGCCGTCAGCTTGTCGATCCATTCGATCTGGAGATCGGAAACCTGACGGTTTTCCTGTGGCACCTTCCGGTCGATCTTGCCCTTTACGAGGGCGTCGATATTGCCGCTCGCGAGCCCCCACACGGACTGCGTCGTCCCGATAATGCTCGGGTCCGCTTCAACCATGCGCCGAAGCTGGGTGTCCATGTCGCGAGAAAGCAACTCATTCGCGGCTCGCCGCTGCTGGCGCGTCGGGTTTTCGAGACCGAGCTTCTCGTAAAGCGCCTGGTATGCGAGCTTCTGGTAATTTGCCTGCGCGAGAACGCGCGGGTTACGCGTTCCTTCCGGATCGATTTCGGCAGCGTCGAACTTGATCGGCAGTTCGATCGACGTCTGAAAGAAAGCCGTCCAGCCGTTGGTGATGATGGTACCGAACAGGATTACGAGAAACGAGAAACTGAGCGCGATCGCGATCAGTCCGTAAGCCTGAAACCGCACCTCCTCGCGGCGGCGCCGACGCATCAGCGCTGGATTATCGAACCGGCCGACCGCCTCTTCAGCGTCGCTCTCCGGCATGCTGGGATTCTGTGCGACCGCACTCATTCGTATTGCTCCCGGTATTTCCGTACGATGTAGAGGGCGTAGACGTTCAGGCCGAGCGTGAGGATGAACAGCGTGAACCCGAGCGCGAACGCCACGAGTGTCTGCGGCGAATTGAATTCGAGGTCGCCCGTGAGTTGGCTGACAATCTTCACCGTAATGGTGGTGACGGATTCGGCAGGGTTCAGTGTGAGGTTCGCCGCGATGCCCGCGGCGAGCACCACGATCATCGTCTCGCCGATGGCGCGTGAGGCGGCCAGCAGAATTGCGCCGACGATGCCGGGCAGGGCGGCGGGCAGGACAACGCGCTTGATGGTTTCAGACTGCGTGGCGCCGAGCCCGTAAGAGCCCTCGCGAAGCGCGCGCGGGATAGCCGTAATGATGTCGTCCGACAGCGATGACACGAAGGGAATGATCATGATGCCCATCACGATGCCCGCCGTGAGCACGCTTGTCGGCTGGATAGCGAGCCCCGCCTCGGACCCGACAAAGTTGATGAACGGCCCAACGGTCACAACTGCGAAGAAGCCGTAAACGATGGTCGGTATTCCGGCCAGCATTTCCAGCGCGGGCTTCACGGCCGAGCGCACATTCGGGTGCGCGTATTCCGCCATATAGATCGCGGCGAGAAGGCCGATCGGCACAGCCACGAGAAGCGCCACGAAGGAGATGTAGAGCGTGCCCCACAGCAGAGGCACGAGCCCGAACTGCCCGTCTCCGCTCGTGTCGCCGGCTCCCGCGAAGCGGGGATCCCACACGGTGCCCGTGAGGAAGTCGATAATGGACACGTGGCTGAAGAATTCGACGCTCTCGAAGAGCACCGAAAGCACGATCCCGGCAGTGGTCAGAATGGCCACCGAAGACGCGGCCATGAGCCCCGCGATGATCACCTGCTCCACGCGGTTGCGTGCGCGCAAGTTCGGCGAGAGTTTCCGAAAGGCGAAAATGAAGCCGAAGATCGCCAGGAACGCCGCCACCGCCGTCTTTGCGATCTCGCTCAAGGACTTGATGCTGTTCAGTTCCTCAGCGGAGGCGATGATGGCCGCGTCCGGCGGGCTCGCAATAACGACCCCTTTGCTTCCAAACAGACGCTGGGCTTCCCTCGGGTTCGCCTTGGCAGCGGCAACCTCCGCTGGCGAGAGCCGTTCAAGGCCGGTCGCCACGCTGCGGACGACGCCCATCGCAAGGCCGATCTGCCCTTGCGAGCCTTCAAGAACTTGCGCGGGCAGGTTGGATTCGACTTCCGCCTGAATGAAGCGCGGCTCTACCGCCGACCAGATCATCAGCACCAGGATGGCGGGCAGCGCCGTCGCGAGCGCGAGGTAGCCACCGTGATAGCCAGGTCGCGAATGAAGCGCCCGAGGATTATCCGGGGACAACCGTTTGGCCCGCCAGAAGCCTATGAAGAAGGCGACGACTGCGGCTACAAGCAGACAAAAAAGCAATGTGCTAAGTGACACGGCCGTCTCCGAAAGAGAATCCGACGATTTCGATCATGGGCAGGCGCCGCGAGGTTCCCGCCATCGCGACCGCGCCATTCGATCCGGCGCCTGTGCGTTCCGCTGCGGGGTCCGGCTGTATGCATTTCCGCATATGAAGTTGTCCTGCGCGCATGTCTTCGCCGGATAAGATACTGCAGACCGCGCGTTATAGAAGAAGCGAAGCTTTCGCGTGTGGCGTAGCATCGTGGGGTTGATGCACGCCACACGCTTCCGTTCGGGGTGCCGGGGCGGGGCCCCCGCACCTATGCGATCTTAGCTGAGTGGCCCGAGAACCTTGAGGTCCTTCACGGTCTCACGAACAGCCTTGGCTTCGGCTTCCGGAAGCGGAACCAGGCCGTACTGAGCGAGAGGACCGTCTTCGCCGATCATCTTGTCGCTGACGAAGAACTCAGAATATTCCTTGAGGCCCGGAATGACGCCGACGTGAGCCTTCTTCACGTAGAAGAACAGCGGACGCGAAACCGGATACTTGCCAGCCGAGATGGTCTCGACGGTCGGCGTCACGCCGCCAACGGTCGCAACACGGAGCTTGTCGGTGTTGTTCTCATAGAAGGCTAGGCCGAACACGCCGATCGATTCCTTGTTCGAGGAAAGGCGGGCGAGCGTCTCGGTGTAGTCGCCGTCGATGTCGATGGCATGCTTGCCGCCGTTGTCCTTGCGAACCTTCATGCAAGCCTTTGCGGTCGCGGACTTGACCTTGTCTTCAGCCGTGCCGGCCGCCTTCAGCTTCTCGGCGATCAGCTTGTCCGCGCCCGTGGCCTTGCAGCCCGCGGCGAGAACCTTCTCTTCGAAGACTTCACGCGTGCCGTGCTTTTCGCCCGGGATGAAAGCAACGATTTCCCAGCCCGGGAACGCAGCGTTGACTTCTTTCCAGGTCTTGTTCGGGTTCGCGACGAGCTTGCCGTCGACCACGATTTCAGGAGCAAGCGCGTTGAACCAATCCTTCGCTTCGAACGCGAAAGCCGCGCCCTTGACGTCGGAGGCGAACACGATGCCGTCATAGCCGAACTTCACTTCGACCACATCGGCGACGCCGTTCTTCGCGCAGGTTTCCTGTTCGCCCTTCTTGATGCGGCGCGAGGAGTTTGCGATGTCGATCTTGTCTTCGCCGACGCCGTCGCAGAACTGCTTGAGGCCAGCGCTCGATCCGCCGGATTCGACAACGGGGGCCTTCAGATTGGTATTCGCCTTCGCGTAATTCTCGGCAACGATCTTCGAGTAGGGGAAGACGGTCGACGAACCGGCGATCTTGACCTGGTCGCGGGCAGAAGCGGAATCGGCAGCAAACAGGCCGACAGCCGCCGTAGCCGCCACGAGGGCGGTAAAGCGATAATTCACTGTGCTCTCCCTTGAAATTGGAACCACACCTTTCGGCGGTTCAATGCGCTGAAACCCTAGGGCCGCGCCATGTCTCTTTTATGTAAGGGGAGTGAACCTTTAATGACAAATTAAAGCATTGATTTTGCGAGCGCTATTATTCTTCGAGAGCGGGCTGAACAACAGGCTTCGTTACAATTTCAATCAATCCAGGGTTGTCTTTGTGCTCGGCAAGCAACACCGTAAAAATCGAGCCGAACCCCACTTCCGAAGCGATGCGAAGCTCACCGCGATGGCGGTTCACGACGTGCTTGACGATGGCTAGACCTAGCCCCGTGCCGCCTTTTTCGTGTCCAGCAGCCCCGGCGACGCGATAAAATCGCTCGGTCAGCCTCGGCAGGTGCTGGCCCGGAATACCCGGCCCGTCGTCCTTGATGCTGATCGCGATCATATCCTGCGACCCGCTTCGCTGGCGCTTGAGCTTCACCTGCACCGCGCCGCCCTTTCGGCCGTATTTGATCGCGTTGTGCACGAGATTGATGAAAACCTGGGTGAGTTCATCCCGGTCGCCCAGCACCGTCACGGCGCCCACCTCGGACTCGACCGCGACCGCGACATTCGCCTCCGCCGCCATCGGCTCCAGCGCCTCGCAGGCCTGTTCGACGAGTTCGGCAATCGCGACCTCGCCCTGAGGCTTCAGATGCGCCCGCATCTCGACGCGAGAAAGCGACATCAGATTGTCGATGAGCCGCGCCATACGCTCCGCCTGCTTGGCCATGATCGGCAGAAAACGGTCGCGCGCCGCTTCATCGTGACGGGCAGCGCCGTGAAGCGTCTGGATGAAACCCGATAGCGACGCCAGCGGCGTCTTGATCTCATGGCTTGCGTTGGCGATGAAGTCGGCGCGAAGCTGGTCGAGGCGGCGCTGTTCGGTCAGGTCGCGGAGATAAACGAGGATCCACGGTCCCGCATCGGATGGAAGCACGAGCCAGGAAACCGTCGCCGCCATGTGCCGCTCAACGGGGACGCGCTCACTGAAGGTCACCGTCTGCTGCCGTTTTGCGGCCCCGCACTCCATCACGGCGTCGAGCACTTGCGGGCTCCGCGTCGCGCTTGATATATGCGAGCCGGTTCTCAACCCTTCGAATAAATCGCGAGCCTTGCCGTTGAAAGCGAGGATCGTTCCGTCGGGAGCGAGGAGAATGGCCGGATCGGGCAGCGCGTCGGCGATGGGCTTCGCCACCGCAAGCGTCTCCTCCTTCGCACGGTCCGAGCTTACCGCGTCGTAACGGGGACGGGTGCGCGATGTTCGAATGAACGCAGCCCCGGCGGTAAACGTCAGGACGGCGGCAACAGGCGCCGCTACCGGCAGGCCGTAGAAGACCGAGAGCGCACCGATTACCGCAGCAGCGAGCAAGACGAGCCAGCGCCGAAGATAGAGGCGCGATAAAACCCCTTGCCGGGGCGGCGGCGCGAACACGCTCGGCGACTCGCCTTCCGGGGGCGTCAGAAAAGTCTTCCGCTGAAGGATGCCGTCACCAAAGCGCTTGCTGTCGCTATCGCGATAGACTTCGAGCATGCCGTTCCGTTGTCCTTCGCCGCTTGAGACGGTTATTGTAGAAGAATTATCGGCCATGGCATCAGGATAGCCAACATCTACGACAGTTTTTCGACGCTCCCCTTAAGTTTTAGGCAAGGTCGCGACTGAGGCCCGCCGCTTGCAGGCGGTCGAGATATGCACGCCATACCTCGTCTTTGTTGCGCGCAAGCTCGTCAAGATACACCCAGGAATAGATGCCCGTGTGATGACCGTCGCTGAACACGAGCCGAACCGCGTAGTTTCCGACCGGCTCAATGGAAAGGATCGTGACAAGGCGCTTGCCGGGGACGAGTTTTCGCTCGGCCGGCGAATGGCCCTGCACCTCGGCGCTCGGGCTTTCGACCCGCAGAAGTTCGGCCGGAAATTCCGCCTCCAGTCCATCCTCGAAAGAAACGCGGAGCGTGGTCTTGTCCGCACTGAGCCTCAATTCGGACGGCACCGGTCCTTCGCCAATGGCTTGCGACATCGCCTTTCGCTCCTTTATTTTGCGATCCATACACTTTGAACTGTCAGAGTTACCCTTTTTTGCCGCATTCAGGTTTAATAGATTTGTCCACAAGGAACCTACGGTCCGACAACCATAAGGTTCGGTCTCTGCGTTTTGGGGTAGTGTGCAATGCCAGCCATTCGGATGTCCCGCAGCGAACGGTCTTCGCTCGAAAAGATCATCAAACGCCCCTGTCTCGTCACCGACATTCCGGCGGACCACGCCGAAAAGCTGATGAACTACGGATTGATCAAGCGTCAGGTGATGCTTCTTCATTCGACTCAGCGCGGCCAGCTCGAAATTCTGCGTCAGCGCTTTCGCGGCGACGATTTCGGCCCGGCCATGGGCCTCGAATCCTACGCGTGACGCTATTTTTTACTTAGTGGCAAAACCTCACTGGTAAGATGCCCTCTCGCGCCTATACTGAAAAGTAAGGGCGGTAGCGTCGGAACTTCGCTCCCGCTTAGGCTTTCATGAAGGCAAGCGTTAAGCGGGAGATCATGATGTCGCGACTTCTTTTTACTGCCCTTTTGGCCGCTGCTGTCGTCGGAACAACTGTTCAGAGCGACGCGGCACCCCGGCGCGGGCAGCAGCCCCGGTCCTACCAACTCTATGTAGCGCCGCAAGAGCCTACTCTTATCGAGCGCTTTTTCGGCGCATCGGCTCCGCGCTGGCAGTATCAGCGGCCCTTCGCGTGGTACAATACCGGCCTGTATAATTATCCCGGCCCCTACTACAACAATACGACGCTCTGGGAACGGGTGAACACGCAGGCGAACTACCCGGTTCAGTATTGATCCGCCAGCAGCTTTCGAGGGGCGTCGCGGTGAGCCGCAGCGCCCCTTTCTCAACAAATCCGCGCTATCGCCGCTGTCCGAAGATCGCAGCCAGCGACGGCACAGGCAGAGTGCTGATCATGAGCGCCGCCGCCGTCAGCATGGCAACCGCCATGACGGAACTCGCCTCCGCAGGAAAAATCGCCACGGCGGTCGTATCGAGCGCGATCATCGTCAGCGCCGCCGCCGTCGATGGCAGACCGCAAAACCACTTCGGCTTGTTCGTGTGGCCATCCGTCAGAAACGCCTTCTGCGCCCGCGCCTGGATGTTGAACCGCGCGAGCCTCAAGCCCGTCGCGAGCACATAGGCCGCCGCAATCGCCCAGCCCGCAAGGCCGAATTCATGAAGATGTCGGTCGTAGAGCAGCATCGCGGGGGCGACGCCGAAGTTCAGAAAGTCGGCGAGCGAATCGAGTTCCGCCCCCATGGCGGATTCGGCCTTGAGACGCCGCGCGGCATAGCCGTCCGCCACGTCGAGCACGACCGCTCCGAGGATCGCGGCCATCGCCAGCGCATAATTTCCGTCATGCGAAAGCCGGATCGCCGCCAGCCCGCACACGACGGCCGCGAGCGTGAAAGCGTTCGGCACGAGCAGGGCAAGCCTTCGCTTCAGAGAAGGTCTTGCGAGAGGAGCCTCGTTCCTGCCGATCACCGCGAAAGGCCGCCCGTGCTGGTGCTTCATGATCTGCCCCGCGTTTCAAACACCGCGTGGCCCTGCGCGCGCAAGCCGCAACCTTTCTGCACCGCTTTCGTCTCCCATGTCATAATTCCTTCATGGGAGCTTTTTTGGCGGCAAAACGCAACTCATAATACGGCGCACGGGATGCGGCGTTGTGCGCGCCAGTCATTCTTCGACCGGCCGCCGGAAACACGCGCGGTGCTAAACGCGTGTGAAGCGGCGGGGCGTCGGCTCTGTCACGCCGAGTTCCGCCACCACGGTTTCACCCGCGATCATGCGCTGTCCTTCCGAAACGAAGACCGTCCCCGCCGGAAGGTACAGGTCGGTTCGGCTGCCGAACCGGATGATACCGATCCGCTCGCCGGCCGTGACCGCGTCGCCTACCTTGACGTTCGTCACGATGCGGCGCGCAACGTAGCCCGATACGAGCACGACGCCGATCTTGACACCGGTCTTTGTCTCGATGGTGAAGGATTGGCGCTCGTTCTCGGAGGGAGCTTCCGGCGCGGCGGCGTTCTTGTAGACGCCGTCCGTATGCACATCGGTCAGGATGCGGCCCGCGACAGGCGCTCGCGCCACATGCACATCGAGCAGCGAGAGGAACACCGAGACGCGCGTCATGGGCTCCGTGCCGAGGTTGAGTTCGGCGGGCGGCAGCATCGGGTTGACGCTGATCACGGTCCCGTCGGACGGAGCGACCACGAGGCCCTCGCGGTCGGGAACGACGCGCTTCGGATCCCGGAAGAAGAAGACGAGCGCAAGCGTCGCCAGAAGGCAGATGAAGCCGAGAGTATCCCAGATGAAGAACGCAAGAAGCGTTACCGCCGCCGCGATCCCCACGAACTTGTAACCATCCTTATGGATAGGCGAAAAGATCGCCTGAAACTGAGAGAGTGCATTAGGTCCAGCCACTATAATCCCCCGGCAAGTTGTGTTAACCCGCTGTCGCGGTTCTTGATTTCGATGTCACATGATGTAACTGTCATCAGGATGGTCTTGGGCACGCCGACACGCAATTGTCACACCCGACGCATATCAGAAACGTTAAAGCGCCGCGGTTCCGGTCGGGTCGGCTGGCTGTTCCTAAGGAGAGTTCAATGCACGCCAGAATCGCCGCTACAATTATTGTGGCCTGTCTAGCATTTTCGTCCGCCCGCGCACAAGACGCGGAAAAGCTTACGCTTTCGATCCCGCCGGAAGTAACCGAGGTTGCAACGGCCGGCACGTGGTCCGACGCCGACCTATCCGGCGTGTTCCGCGCCACCGTTCTTACAGTCCCGGCAGGCGAAACGACGCAGGCACATCTCGTGCTGCAACTCATGTCCGTCAGCGCGGACGGTAACACATCGAAAGTGCATAAAACCGTCCCCGTGAAGCAGATCGAGGACAAGAAGTTGCCGAACGCTTTCCTCGCGGTGGAGGAAGACGGCACCGAGAACGAAGTCACATGGCGCGTGACCAGCTACGACAGCAACTCCAATGCCGATATCGGCGCGCTTGTTACGATCGACGCCAAGGGCGACGTACAGGTGAAGGACGCGCCAAAAGAAGAGGAATCAGCCGCGCAGCAGCCTGAGAAGAAGTAGTCGCGGCGGACGACGCACGATCAAATCAGAGTTTCCTCATCAAGGCGATTTTGTCGAGACTGCCGACAAAATCGCCTTTGTTTTTATCCATTGGCGCCCAATCAGATCGCTGAATACAGGCTAGGTCAGTGCGAAAGTGGTTCGCCATAATTGACAACGGTACGCCCAATCGCCCGGCAAAGCAGAAACCATTTGATGACCGCGTCAAAGCGGTGTGAATAAAATGTGCCATTCGCTGCATGGAAGCGTCGTTCGCGCTCATGCTGCTTGCCGGTGAAAGCATAGGCGAGGCACCGTAGCGGCGCGTCATCTGTTTTTTTGTTGCAAGGCGGAACTTGAACCCGTTCCGCGAAAGGGCGGCGCTCGAATGCCCGCAGATCAGGACATCCATCCATGACCACCACTCATTGCCCGAAGTGCCAGTCGGAAAACGTCTATTTCGACGGAAATCTCTGGGTCTGCCCGGACTGTTTCCATGAGTGGAGCGGCGATGCTGCGGCCGATTCCGCGCAGCCCGACGAGACCGCGAGCGTGCGCGATTCGAACGGAACCGTGCTCGCGGATGGCGACGCCGTGACAGTGATCAAGGAACTGAAGGTGAAGGGCGCCTCAAGTGCGATCAAGGTCGGCACGAAAGTGAAGAGCATTCGCCTCGTTCCCGAAGCGACCGACGGCCACAACATCGCGTGCAAGATCGAAGGCATCGGCGCGCTGAATTTGAAATCGGAGTTCGTGCGCAAGGCTTGACCGGGGGCGGTCTCTTCGCGTGGGACGTTTGGGCGTGGGCACGCAAGCCACGGAAAAGAAGAATCGGCTTTGCCTGTTTATGCAACGGCGGAGCCGACCATGCCGGACATGTTTCATCGCCTTTGCGATGTAATGCCGCTCAATCGGGTGATGTCGCTCAATCAGATATACAAGCTGATTGAGGGATGGGGACATATGGGCTCGGAATGGGAGTCCGACGTTCGCAAAGCGCTTCAGGCCGATTGTCCGCAATGCAAGCAGTATAAGGGGCACGCCGCTTGTTTCGAATGGTGTGGGCGCGGGCAATGGAAGCGGATCAAGGAAAGGCCGACAGAGGACGACCTTGAGGTTCTCTGATCTGACTTTTGGAAGAAGTGGCGGGAGTGACGGGGCTCGAACCCGCGACCTCCGGCGTGACAGGCCGGCACTCTAACCGACTGAGCTACACCCCCGCATGGGATTGGCGAAGCGCTTCAGCGCGCCGCCGATGACCCCCTACATAACAAGCGTTGCCGCGCATCTCAAGCGCTAGTTTTCGCTTTTTGCGATTTATGAGACGGGCGGCGAAAGCTCCGCCGCGTCACCAACCGACCGGCCTAATGGCCTATTTCAGGAAGCCTTCGAACTTCTTCTTGAACTTCGACACGCGGCCGCCGCGATCCAGAAGCTGCTGGTTGCCGCCCGTCCACGCGGGGTGAGAAGAGGGGTCGATGTCGAGGTTGAGCTTCCCGCCTTCCTGGCCGTAGGTGGAATAAGTTTCGAACGACTCGCCGTTCGTCATGACGACCGTTATCTTGTGGTAGTCGGGGTGAATATCCTTTTTCATGGTCTTTCCTCTTGCGCTTCGATGTGCGCCTTGTATTTGTGCGTTTGGGGTTGCTATACAGGACGAAGTGAGATCGTGACAAGTTCAAGCGTCATTGTGCTGGTTTCATTGAGAAAATTCGGTGACTCAGGCGCGCGCTACGCAGAAGAGTGTGCAAAGTGACCCTACATACCATCGCAGACCGCCGCTCGAACCTCCCCGCTCCCGCCAGCGAGAACCGCAAGCCTGGAGAAATCGCCGCACGCGAGGCGCGCACCCGTGCCAGCCTGAAACCGCTTCAATTGCTGCGCCCCTACGTCCTGAAATATAAAGCCGTCGCGATCGCCGCGCTCATCGCGCTGATCGTCTCCTCCGCCGCAACGCTGATGCTGCCGTTTGCCGTGAGGGAAATGATCGACCGAGGCTTCTCACCAGAAAAGCAGAGCCTGATCAACATTTATTTCGCGAGTCTGTTCGCCGTCGGCGCTCTGCTCGGCGTATCGAGCGCGATACGATTCTACTGCGTATCCTGGCTCGGCGAGCGAGTCATCGCGGATGTGCGGGCCGATGTGTTCCGCCACCTGACGCGGCTCAGTGCCGCTTTCTACGAGAAGACGCATTCCGGCGAGATCATGTCGCGCCTCAACGCCGATACGACGCAGATCAAGGCCGCCGTGTCGACATCCGTCAGCCAGGTGCTGCGCAATGCCGTCATGTTCATCGGCGCGCTGGTGCTGATGGTGTTCACAAGCCTGAAGTTGAGCCTTCTCGTGCTCGTCGTGATACCGGTGATCGTCGTGCCGCTGGTGCTTTATGGCCGCACGGTGCGCCGTTACAGCCGCATTGCGCAGGATGAAGTCGCCGCGTCCTCGTCTTTCGCGAGCGAGAACCTCGCCGCGGTTCGGACCATGCAGGCATTCACCTCCGAGACGCTTGTCGCCAACCGCTACGCCGCCGCCGTCAGCCGCTCCTTCGAAGCGGCAGTGTCGCGCACGAAGCGCCGCGCGATGATGACTGCATCTGCGATCTTCCTCATCTTCGGCGCCATCGTCGGTGTGCTCTGGTATGGCGCGCACGACGTCATGGAAGGGGTGATCACGGGCGGTATCCTCGCGCAGTTCGTGCTTTACGCAGTGATAGCCGCCGCCTGTCTCAGCGAGTTTTCCGAGATATTCGGCGAGATGCAGCAGGCGGCCGGCGCGGCGGAGCGGCTTTCCGAACTGATGGCAATTCCCGCAGAGATCCGCTCTCCCGCCGACCCGCGCGCCTTTCCCGATCATGCGAGGGGCGAGGTCACGTTCGAGGCCGTCTCCTTCACCTATCCGCTGCGGCCGGACCATCCCGCGCTCCACAATGTTTCCTTCATCGCGCGGCCGGGCGAGCGCGTGGCAATCGTCGGGCCGTCGGGGTCGGGCAAGAGCACGATCTTCAATCTGATCCTGCGCTTCTACGACGCGCAGCATGGGCGCGTCCTCGTCGACCGCGTGCCGGTCGAGCGGGCCGATCTCGACGGGCTCAGGAAGCGCATCTCGCTCGTGTCGCAAGATACGATCATCTTCGCCGAGTCTGTTATCGACAACATCCGCTACGGCTCGCCGAATGCCTCCGACGAGGACGTTCGCTTGGCGGCGAAAGCGGCGCTGGCAAACACCTTCATCGAGCAACTGCCGCAGGGTTACGATACGCTGCTGGGCGAACGCGGCGTCATGCTGTCGGGCGGCCAGCGCCAGCGCATCGCGATCGCGCGCGCCATCCTCAAGAATTCGCCGATCCTGCTTCTCGACGAAGCCACGAGCGCGCTCGATCAGGAAAGCGAAAAGCTCGTGCAGACGGCGCTCGAACGCGTCATGCGGGGGCGGACGACGCTCGTCATCGCGCACCGGCTGGCGACGGTGATCAACGCCGACCGCATCCTTGTCATCGACGGCGGCGAACTCGTCGAGGAAGGCACGCACTCGCAGCTTCTGGCGGCGGGCGGCGTCTATGCGCGGCTCGCCGGGCTCCAGCTTGAGGGGCATCCCGACGGGCAGGCGCTGGCGTCCTGACGGCATTCTGCCCCGTCACCTAACGCTGTAAAGTCTGTAGGCGTTGCGATATGCGAGCGGGCGCAGCATCGCATCCTGGCGTGAAGTTGCCGCGCTTCTCGTACCGCGATTTTCGCATTCCGCCTTCACGGAACGGGTTCCAGTACTTACTTGACCTTTTAGCATAACGGGGCAGCGGTTCGGCCCTTCCGTTGAGGAATCCCTTCATATCGGGGTGGTTTATTGCCGGGAGTACAGGCCGAGGCGTGGGCCGCGCAAACCGGTTTTTTCGGCGTGGCGCAATTTTGGGACGGGACGATGGACAAGAAGAACAAACTCAATCTCACCTACCTCGCGGTTGCGCTCGGGCTTTTGCTCCTGTTTCAGGTCTATTGGGCGAATTACAACGAAATCGAGCCGGTGCCCTACAGCCGCTACCAGCAGCTTCTGAAAGAGAACCAGTTGACGAACGTCGTGGTCGGGCCGTCCCAGATCCGCGGCGAGTTCAAGACGCCGCAGGACGGCAAGAAATTCTTTTCGACCACCCGCGTCGACCCGGCGGTTGCGACAGAACTCGAAAAGCAGGGCATCGAATTTTCCGGCAGCTCCGGGCAGAACATCTTTCGCGAAATCCTTTCGTGGGTGCTGCCGATCTTTATCTTTTTCGCGATCTGGGCCTTCTTCATCCGCCGTATGACCGACAAGCAGGGCGTCGGCGGCCTGATGAGCGTCGGCAAGTCTCGCGCGAAAATCTACGTCGAGAAGGTCACAGGCGTGAGCTTCGACGACGTGGCGGGCGCGGACGAGGCGAAGGGCGAACTCAAGGAAATCGTCAACTTCCTGAAAGACCCGGATCATTACGGCCGACTCGGCGCGCGGGTGCCGAAGGGCATCCTGCTCGTCGGACCTCCCGGCATCGGCAAGACGCTGCTCGCGCGCGCGGTCGCGGGCGAGGCGGGCGTGCCGTTCTTCTCGATCTCCGGTTCCGAATTCGTGGAGATGTTCGTCGGCGTCGGCGCCGCGCGCGTACGCGACCTGTTCGAGCAGGCGCGCAAGATGAAGCCCTGCATCATCTTCATCGACGAACTCGACAGCCTCGGACGCACGCGCGCGGCGGGCATGGCGGGCGGCGGCAACGACGAGAAGGAGCAAACGCTGAACCAGCTTCTCGCCGAACTCGACGGTTTCGACCCGCGCGAAGGCATCGTGCTGCTGGCCGCCACGAACAGGCCCGAAATCCTCGACCCGGCGTTGACGCGCGCGGGGCGCTTCGACCGGCAGATCGGGCTCGACCGCCCCGACAAGAACGCGCGCGTCGCAATCCTCAACGTGCATATCAAACGCATAAAGGCCGGTAAGGACGTCGACCTTGAACAGGTCGCGGCCATCACGCCCGGCTTTTCGGGCGCGGACCTTGCGAACCTCGTGAACGAGGCGGCGCTCGGCGCAACGCGGCGCGGCGGAGAACACATCACGATGGACGACTTCACCCGCGCGGTGGAGCGGCTCGTGGCGGGCATCGAAAAGCGCTCGCGCGTGCTGTCGAAGAAGGAGCGGGAGGTCGTCGCCCATCACGAGATGGGCCATGCGCTCGTCGCGTCCGCGCTGCCGGGAGTCGATCCGGTCCACAAGGTCTCGATCATCCCGCGCGGCATCGGCGCGCTCGGCTACACCATGCAGCGGCCGACCGAAGACCGCTTCGTGATCCAGCGCGGCGAACTTCTGAACCGCATGAGCGTGCTCATGGGCGGCCGCGCGGCGGAGGAAATCGTCTTCGGCGAGATTTCGACCGGCGCCGCCGACGACATCGACCGCGCCACCGACATCGCGCGCCAGATGGTGACGCGCTTCGGCATGATCGAGGGGCTCGGCCAGCGGGTCTACGAGTCGCAGCGTCAGGCGTTTCTCGGCGAGGGCCTGATCGGGAAGCCGAAGGATTATTCGGACCAGACGAACCGCGAGATCGACCTCGCCGTGAAAAAGCTCGTGGACGACGCCTATGCGACTGCGAAGAAAACGCTTAACGCGCGCCGCAAGGATCTCGACGAGGGCACGGCGCTGCTTCTCGCAAAGGAGACGATCACGCCCGACGACTTCCCGCCGCTCGTGAACATCGCGCCCGGCGCGAAGCTCGACGGCTCGTCGCCCGACGAGGTGCTCGCGCCGGAAGCGGAGCACGCGCCGACGCTGTCGTAAACGGTGGACCGTTCGCTCTGATACAAGCGCCGCGAAAGATGGAGTCGACATGCTCTTCCGGCTCTTTACCGGAGAGCATCAATGTGCAACGGAAGCAAGCTCCCCCGGCTTCGCGTTCCAAAGCACGATGCGCCACGCGTCGCCATCGAGCCACAGCGCGCAAACATGGCCCGTCCCGACCTTGAGGGTGCCGTCTGCGGCGGCGGCTTCAAACGCGCCCGGCACGAGTTTGAGGAAATAGCGCAGCACGCCGTTGCTGGTGACGAACAGCGCGGCGTCTTCTGTCGTCGCATCGCGCGCGGCTTCACCCGCCAACGCCGACGCCCTCGCGTCGATGGCGTAGGTGCAGGGGAGCCAGCCGGCGGAAATCGGCCAGACCCCGCGCTCGTTCCACGCGGCAAGAGCCGCCGCGCCGCCTGCCGCCTCGATTTCTTCGGAGCTTTTGCCCTCCCAGTCGCCGTAATCGATCTCGCGCAGGCGGTCGTCGATGTCCACGGGAGCGGACAAGCCAGCGGTCGCGGCGGCGATTTCAGCGTGCTCGCGCGTGCGGGCGAGCGGACCGGCTGCGATGCGGCGGATGCGCGACGCGAACGGCTTCAAAGCTTCGCCGAGCGCGGCCGCCTGCTCCCGGCCCTTTTCGGTGAGCGGCAGATCGGTGCGCGCGCCAACCCAGACGGGCTTTTCGCCCGCCTCGAAGGTGTTGCCATGCCGAGCGAGAACAAGAAGCATCACGCATGCCCTATGGATGTCTGCAACGCCTCGCCGCCGAAGCGGTGCGGCGTTGCAAACTTAGCAGGAGCTGCGCTTTCGGAAAAGCCGGGAGCGGAAAAATCGGCTGCGGCCAGCCGCCCCGCCTCAGCGAAGCCCGTCGATCAGTTCACCCTCGCGCGCGATGATCGCCTCTGCGACAGGCACATCGCCCGGCGCGTCGATGGATGAGTGCGTGCGCCCGCGATAGTTCACCACGGCGATGCGCACCGTCATGCCGTTTTCGAGCGCGCGGAGTTGCTCCAGCCCTTCGGTCTGTTCGAGCGGCGTCGGCGCGAGCGCCACATAGCGAGAGAGCGCGGTCTTCCGGTACCCGTACAGACCGATGTGCCGGTAGATCCAGGCATGCCCTTCGCTGCGGATATGCGGTATCACGGCTTTCGAGAAGTAGAGCGCGTTGCGGCGCAAGTTGAATGTGACGGTGGTGCCGCTCGCAGGGCGCTCTTGCTTGTGGGCGAGAAATTCCGCGAGCGCCGGACCCTGGAGGCGCACGGCTGGCGTCACGATTTCCGGCGCCGGGTCTATGATCATCTCGTCGATCATGGCTTCCAGCACCCAAGGCGGTGTCAGCGGCGCATCACCCTGAAGGTTCAGGATGATGTCCTCGCGGATATGCGCGCGGCCGACTGCCTCATGCACGCGCTCCGTGCCGTTCGCGCAGTCGGGCGAGGTGAGCGCGACCTCCGCGCCGAAAGCCAGCGCATGATCGCGGATGCGTTCGTCGTCGGTGGCGATGACCACGCGCGACGCCTGTTTCACGCTCGACGCTATGCGCCAGACGCGCTCAAGCATGGATACGCCGGAAAGGAGGCACAGCGGTTTGCCGGGGAAACGCGTGGACGCGTATCGCGCCGGAATGACGATGGCGGCGGTCATGATGGCTCTTGCTCTGAAGCGCCCGGTTCCTCCGAGCGGAAGGTCTTCGACTGACGGCCAACCATGCCAAGCGCGACGCTTTCGGGCAAGACTTTCATGAGCGCGGAAATCTGCTTCGCGCGGCGTCCGACGACGACAACGGGGTTGCCTTCCATCACGCCGTCATAGCCCGCGACCGCCACTTCCGCCGCCGTCGACCACCACGCCTTGCCATATTTCGACACCTTGTCGCGCGTGCCGATCACGTCGTGAAACTCGGTGTGGGTGAAGCCGGGGCAAAGCGCGGTCGTGAGCACATTGGCATCGCGGTTTTCGAGGAGGAGCGATTCCGAGAAGCGAATGAGGAACGCCTTCGACGCGCCGTAAAGCGTGTGCCCCGCCGAACCGGGGATCAGCCCGGCCACCGACGCGACGTTGACGATGCGTCCGAAGCGCCGTTGCACCATCGGCGGAAGCAGAACATGCGCGAGTTCGCACGGCACCGTGACCATGACGCGAAGAAAGCGGTCCTGATCGGCCCATGTCGTCTTCGCGTAATGGCCGGGAATGCTGAATCCGGCGTTGTTCACGAGCCCGTCCACCGTCAGCACGCGCCGGTCGCTGATCGCGGCGATGAGTTTCTCCACGCTGTCGGGGGCGGCGAGATCCTGCTCGATGGCGATGGCGCCGACCTTGTATTTCGCCTCGATCTCGGCGGCGAGCGCTTCGAGCCGGTCGAGACGGCGCGCGGTCAGGATCACATTCCACCCCTTCGCCGCGAACACCTTGGCGAACGCCCTGCCGATGCCCGCAGAAGCGCCGGTGACAAGTACGGTTCGCCCGCGAACATTCTCCATATCGTATTCCTCTCGCCTTCCCGGCTGCGACGGCCCGATTGACGGGATCTCCTAATTCTGGCTGCGACCCTGTTTCAAACGAAAGCGATTTTTGATCGACGTGCAAATGTAGCATATATTTCTTCTGTTCCAGAATTATGCAGCATATGTTCCTAAACATTAGCCTATTTCCGCTTCGTGATAAACAATTATTCCCTTGATAGCATCGTGCCGGTTATAATGCCATCCGCAAGGAAAAGCATAGGTGCTTCTTGAACGCTCCGCTCAACGAAAAAGCTTCGGCCATTCTTCGCACTGGCGCTCCGGTTCCGGCGGACGATGCCGTGTGGACCGTACTTCAGTCCGAGGCCGAACAGGCTCGCAGCGGCGAAGCGGCGCTTGCCCCCCTTTACGACGCCATCCTCGGTGCGGCCACATTCGAAAGCGCCCTCATCGAGACGCTCGTGGGCCGGATCGGCAACAACGCGATTGCGGCGCCAACACTACGCGCGCAGTTCCGGGCAGCCGCAGACGCCGACCCGACCATAGGCGCGGCAGGACGCGCGGATCTGAAGGCCGTGATCGAACGCGACCCCGCCTCCGGTCGACTTCTGGAACCGTTCCTTTTCTTCAAGGGCTACGCGGCAATCCAGACTCACCGCCTGGCCCACTGGATGTGGGACAACGGCAAACCCGATTTCGCCCGCTACCTGCAAAGCCGATCCTCGGAGGTTTTCCAGACGGACATTCACCCCGGCGCGCGGCTTGGGCGCGGCCTCTTCCTCGACCATGCGACGGGCTTCGTTGCGGGCGAGACGGTGGTGATCGAGGACGATGTGTCGATCCTGCACGGCGTTACGCTCGGCGGCAGCGGCATAGAGAAGACCGAACGCCACCCCGCGGTCCGCACGGGCGTACTGATTGGCGCGGGCGCAATCGTCCTTGGCGACATCGAAATCGGTGCCTATTCGAAGATCGCGTCGGGTTCCCTGGTGACGCAGAGCGTGCCCGAGCGTTGCACGGCTGTGGGCGTTCCCGCGCGGATCATCGAAGGTACGGGATCGACCAACCCGGCCCAAAGCATGGACCAGCATCTCGCACTCGGCACCTACGAGGCGTTTACTTACGTGATTTGAGGAAGAGCAGCGCACCCGCTTTCCTCAATCGCCGCGTGCGGGAAACAGAAAATTTCCCCTTTCCTGTCAAAGTCGCGCCGACTTCGAACAAGATCCTTGATCTCCGGGAGGGCAAGCCATGACGAAACCTCACCAGCTTTTCGCCGCGCTTTGTCTGCTGGGTATCGCCGGAACGGCCGCAAGGGCGGAGGATGCGCCGGCCCCGGCAGAACCTGCCGCTGTCGAAAACCCCGAAGCGACCACGGCCAAGGACGAGGACGCCGAAACGCATGCAACGATCGCGGAAAGGCGCGGTCTCGACAAGATCAAGGCAACCGGCGCGATCACGCTCGGCTACCGCGAGGCGGCCGTGCCGTTTTCATACGCAGCGGACGAGAAAGCCGCCGGGTTCGCGGTCGACCTGTGCGCCCTCGTGGCCGACCGGATGAAGCAAAGGCTGGCGCTTCCCGAGTTGACAATCGTTTGGCGAGCGACAAGCGACGCCGATCAGGCCGCGCTCGCCGCGAACGGCGACATCGACATCGATTGCGCCGCCACGCCCGACACGGTAGCCCTTGGCGAAGCGAGCGCGCTTTCCGAACCCGTGTACGTGTCCGAACTTCGCTTTCTCGTCCCGTCGAAGCTGCGCCCCGAACCGGAAGGCTTTCGCCGCCGCCGCGCGGATTACAAGACGCCCTCAGCCATCGACGACCTGAAAGGCAAGACCGTCGTGCTTCCGCAAGGCTCGCCCGGCCTGCCCTACATTCTCGGCCAGAGCGTCGAGCGCTATCTCGGCATCTCCATCGTGTACGCGAAGACGCCAGCCGAGGCATTCAAGCTCGTGGAGACGGGCGCGGCGGCCGCCTATCTCGACGACGACGCAGTGCTCGCGGGCCTGAAGGCGGGGGCGAAATCGCCGGACGGCTTCCTGTTCCTGAACAGCGGGCAACCGGGCGCAGCTTACGCCTTCGTGCTGCCGAAGGACGAGCCGCTGAAGCAGGTTGTCGACGCCGCCATCCTCGACGCGGTCAGGTCCGGCGCATACGAAACGCTTTACGCGAAGTGGTTCGAAAGCCCGATCCCGCCGAAAAACGCCACCGTCGCGCTGCCCCGTTCGGAGCGGCTGAAGCAGTTCCTGAATGACCCGGAGTCGGCGACGGAATAGCTCGCGCGGAGTTGCCGCCGCCTGGCCTATAGGTGCCTCAAAGAGCAATAAATGGCTTTGGTTATTGCGTTGCAGAAAGCGATCAAGCGATAGCGCGTTCCTTCGCCTCGCGTGCCGCGCGCCGCTTCCGCCAGCGCAGCTTGTCGAGCCAGAGGTAGATCACGGGCGTCGTGTAGATCGTGAGAAGCTGCGAGACGGCGAGACCGCCCACGATGGTCAGCCCGAGCGGCGTGCGAAGCTCCGAGCCCGGCCCCGACGCGAATACGAGCGGCAGCGCGCCGAACATCGCCGCGAGCGTCGTCATCAGGATCGGCCGGAAACGCGCGATGCAAGCGCGGCGGATCGCGTCCTCGCTCGACAGGCCGAGCCTGCGCTCCGCGTCGAGCGCGAAGTCCACCAGCATGATGCCGTTCTTCTTCACAAGGCCGATGAGCAGGATGATGCCGATCAGCGAGATGACCGACAGCGTCTCGCCCGCAGCGTGCATCACGAGGAGGGCGCCGAAACCCGCCGACGGCAGCGTCGACAGGATCGTCAGCGGATGCACGAGGTCTTCATAGAGGATGCCGAGCACGATATAGACCGTGACGAGCGCCGCCAGGATCAGCAGCAGCGTCGAGGAACTCTGCTGCTGCTGGGCGAGCGTCTCGCCGGAAAGCTCGAAATGAAGCTGCTCCGGCAAGCCGAGATCGCGCCCGGCCTCAAGGATTTGCGGGATTACGGGGCCGAGCGCCACGCCCGGCGAAAGGTTGAAGCTGATCGTCGCCGAAGGAAACTGACCGGTGTGGCGCACAGAAAGCGGCGTTTGGCCCATCATTATGGTCGCGACGGCGGAAAGCGGCACCTGCTGGCTCGCGCTTCCCTTGACATAGATGCTGTCGAGGCCCTGAAGGCTGGTCTGGATCGCGGGATCGGCTTCGAGAACGACATTATACTGATTACGCAGGCTGTAGACCGTGGAGACGGCGCGCTGCGAGAACGCGTTGTTCAAGGCCGAATTCACGTCGGCGACCGAAACGCCGAACTTGGCCGCCTTCACGCGGTCGATGGTCACCGTGACCTGCGGGCCGCCTTTCTCGCGGTCCGAATTGACGTCGATCACGCCGGGGATCGCTTTCATCGCGGCTTGCGCCTTTGGCAGCCACTCGGCGATTTCCCGGAGGTCGGGCCCCCAGAGCGTCACCTGATATTGCGAGCGCGACTGCCGGCCGCCGAACATGATCTCCTGTCCGGGGAACATGAAGATGTCGACGCCTTTTATCGCGGCAAATTTCGGGCGTAACCGCGCGATCACCGCCATCGCGGAGTCCTTGCGCTCGCCGATCGGTTTCAGCGACACGAAAAACCGCGCTTCGTTGCTCTGGCTTGATCCGGGGCCGCCGCCCGTGCCGATGGACGACGCCACGCCCTCGATGGCCGGGTCTTGCGTGAGGATGGCCGTTAACTGCTCCTGAATATCTCTCACCGCTTCGAACGACGATTCGGGAGACGCCCGCGCGAAGCCCATGATGAGCCCGGTGTCGCCGCGCGGGATAAGGCCCTTGGGGATCACCACGAAAAGCTGGACCGTGAAGGCGAGCGAGGCAAACGTCACCACGAGCATCAGCCAGCGATGGCGCAGCCCATATGTCAGCGTGCGCTCGTAGCGGGCAAGAAGCCATTCGAAGAACGGCTCCACGCGTCGGTCGAGCCACGTCTCGCGCGGACGCGGCAGGCGGCGGATGAAGCGCGCGCAGACCATCGGCGTGAGCGTGAGCGAGACGATGGCGGATATCAGAATGGCGTAGGTGAGCGTCCAGGCGAATTCGCCGAACAGCCGCCCGATCATGCCGCCTATGAACAGGAGCGGAATGAAGGCGGCGATCAGCGACAACGAGATCGATACGATGGTGAAGCCGATCTGCCGCGAGCCGACAAGGGCGGCCTGCATCGGTTTCATGCCCGCTTCCATGTTCCGGTAGCAATTCTCGATCACGACGATGGCGTCGTCCACCACGAAGCCGACCGAGATCGTAAGGGCGAGAAGCGAGATGTTGTTGAGGCTGTAGCCCGAAGCCCACATGAGCGCGAGCGTGCCGGCAAGCGAAAGCGGCACAGCCGCGCCCGCCGCAAGCGTCGGCACGGTGCGGCGCAGGAAGATCAGCACGACGAGCATCACGAGCGCCACGCAAACGATCAGCGTATGCTGGATGTCGGCAATGCTCGCCCGGATGGTCTTCGTGCGGTCGTTCAGAACGGTCAGCTTCACGTCGGCGGGGAGCAGCCGCTGCAATTCCGGCAGGAGCGCATAGACGTTGTCGATCGTCTCGATGACGTTCGCATCGGACGTCTTGAAGATGATGAGGATCACCGCGTTCTCGCGGTTGAAGAACCCGGCCGACAGTCGGTTGCTCGTGCTGTCCGAAACCTGCGCAACGTCCCCGATGCGGACCACGTCGCCGTTTCGCACCTTGACGACAAGGGGCTCGTAGTCGGCGGCCTTCGAAAGTTGCCCGTTCACGGTGACGATGGTCGATTTTTCCGCGCCGTCGAGAACGCCGATGGGCACGAGCGAATTCGCCTGCGTGATGGCGGTGCGCACGTCCTCGGCGGAAAGCCCGCGCGACTTCAGAGCGCCGGGATCGGTCACGACGCGCACGGCGGGCGTCTGTGCGCCGCCGATCATCACCTCCGCGATCCCGCTCACCTGACTGATGCGGGTGGAGGCGATGAGATCGCCGAGGTCGTAGAGGTCGGTCGGCCGCCTGACGGGCGAAGTCATCGCCATGATCATGATGGGAGCAGCGGATGCGTTCGCCTTTCGGATCGTCGGGCGCCGCGACAGCGTGGACGGCAGGTCGGATTGCGCGGCGTTGATGGCTGCCTGCACGTCGCGCGCGGCGTCGTCGGCGTTGCGGGACAGGTCGAACTGCACCTGGATGCTGGTCGAGCCGAGCGCGCTCGTCGAGGTGAGTTCCTTCACGCCCGCGATTTCGCCGATCCGGCGCTCAAGCGGGGCCGCGATTGTGGCGGCGACGGTTTCAGGGTCCGCGCCCGGAAGCGAAGCACTGACGCGCACGGCGGGCATGTCGACATTCGGCAGGCTCGCCACCGGCAGCGCTGAATAGGCCACGATGCCCGCAAGGAACAGTCCGATCGAAAGAAGGATCGTGCCGACCGGCCGCCGAATGAAGAGCGCGGAAATATTCATGACGCGGGCTTGTCCGGCGGCGGCAGGGCGAGCGGTTCGTCCGGCGACGGGAGCGCCGTGCTGCCTTCGGGCGACGGCAGAAGAAGCCAGTCGGCGCGCGGCGGCAGCATCGGAAGAGACGGTGTGCCGAAGATGGGCAACAGACCAGCCGCTCCGCCTCCGCCCGTTCCGCGCGGCTTCGGGTCACGAGGTCCCGGATCCGGCAGGCCCGGTTCCGGTCTGAGCGCCGGCGGCGGATAGTTCGGCTCGTCGAAGCCGAGACGGCGTTCGAGCCTGCGCTTCAGCCCGTCCATGGCGAGGTAGATCACGGGCGTGGTGTAGAGCGTGAGAAGCTGCGACAGGAGCAGCCCGCCGATGATGGTGACGCCGAGCGGCATGCGAAGTTCCGAGCCGGGGCCGCTTCCGATCACCAGCGGCAGCGCGCCGAGCAGCGCCGCCACCGTCGTCATCATGATCGGCCGGAAGCGAAGGAGGCACGCCTCGCGGATCGCGTCGAACGGCGCAAGCCCGCGCGTGCGCTCTGCGTCGAGCGCAAAGTCGATCATGATGATCGCGTTCTTCTTCACGATGCCCATCAGCAGGATGATGCCGATGAGCGCGATGAACGAGAATTCCATGCCGAGGATTTCGAGCGCGAGCAGCGCGCCGATACCTGCGGATGGGAGCGTCGTCAGGATCGTGAAGGGGTGAATGAAGCTCTCATAGAGCACGCCGAGAATGATGTAGATCGTGACAATGGCGGCCAGGATGAGCAGCGGCTGGTTCGCGAGCGAGGCGTTGAATTCGGCCGCCGCGCCCGTATAGCTTCCGGCGATGGACGAGGGCAGCGCGATGCGGCTCTGCGCGTCCGTCACGGCCTGCACCGCGGCGTCGAGCGAGAAGCCCGGCGCGACGTCGAAGCTGATGGTTGCGGCGGGATACTGCTGCACATGGTTGACCGACAGCGGCGCCGTGGCGCGTTCGATGACCGAGAACGACGAAAGCGGCACTTGCGAGCCGACGCCCGTTCCGCTGGCGGCCTTGGCTGTGATGGAGGAGTTCGTCGAGCCGCTCGCGGTCGCGTTGCCGGTCGAGGCATTGCCCGAGGTCGAACTCGAAATCGCTGTCCCCGGCACATAGATCGCGCCAAGAGCCGCGGCGTCTGTCTGGAACGCCGGGTCGACTTCGAGCACCACGCGATACTGGTTCGACTGCCCGTAGATCGTGGAAATCTGCCTCTGACCGAAAGCGTCGTAGAGCGTGTCGTTCAGCGCCTGCATGGTGACGCCGAGGCGACCGGCGATCACGCGGTCGGTCTTGATCAGCACCGCGTTGCCGTCTTCCTGAAGGTCGGAGGCGACATGGATCAGGCGGCGGTCGCGCTGAAGCTCGGTTTCGAGTTTCTTCGCCCAGCCGGAGAAGCCCTCGCGGTCCAGCCCCACGATCACATATTGATATTGCGTGCGGCTTCGCGTGGTGCCGATCTGGATGTCCTGCACGATCTGAAATGTGGTGCGCAGCCCCGGAAAATCGGCGGTCGCCTCAGTCAGCCGCTGGAGAATTTCCGTCGCGGTCGCCGTGCGCTCGGTCTTGGGCTTCAGCGTCAGCGCGAGGTGCGCCGCATTCGGCGTGGCGTTCGTGGTGCCGACGCCGATCACCGAAACCACGCCCAGCACGTCGGGATCGCGGGCGATGATTCGTTCCACCTCGGCCTGAAGCGCGTTGATGCGTTCGAATGAGACACCCGGCGCGGCCACGGTCTCGGCGGTGAGGAAGCCCGTGTCCTGATCGGGCAGGAAGCCTTTCGGGATCGCGATATAGAGAACCACGGTCAGGACGAAGGTCGCGGCCGCAACGAGGAGCATGAAGCGCCGCGCGTTGAGCGCCCAGTCGAGCGTCACGCGGTAGACCGCCAGCAGCGCGTTGAACGGCGCCTCGAAAGCGCGCGAATACCACGGCGCGGCCTCGCCATGGCGGGGTGCCCGCAGGAGCCGGGCCGCCATCATCGGCGTGAGCGTCAGCGCCACGACCATCGAGGTAAGAACGGCGGCGGTTAGCGTCAGCGCGAACTCGCGGAACAGGCGGCCGACGATGCCTTCCATGAACAAAAGCGGAATGAACACCGCGATGAGCGACAGCGTCAGCGAAACGATGGTGAAGCCGATCTCGCCCGCGCCCTTGTACGCCGCGACGAGCGGCTTCTCGCCCTTCTCGATATAGCGCATCACGTTTTCGATCATGACGATGGCATCGTCCACCACGAAGCCGGTCGCGATGGTCAGCGCCATGAGCGAGAGATTGTTCAGCGAGAAGCCCGCGTAATACATCACCGCAAACGCCGCCATGAGCGACAGCGGCAGCGTGATCCCTGCGACGATCGTGGCCGAAAGGGTGCGCAGGAAAAGGAGCACCACCATGATGACGAGCGCGACGGAGAGCACGAGCGTGAACTGCACCTCCTCGACGGATGCGCGAATCGTACCCGTGCGGTCGGCGACGATGTCGAGCTTCACACCCGCCGGGAGAGCATCGACGAGCTTCGGCAGCACCGTTTTCAAATCGTCGACGGTGCCGACGATGTTGGCGCTCGGCTGGCGCTGCACGTCGATGACGACGGCGGGCGTGCCGTTGTAGCGCGCGGCGACGCGTTCGTTTTCGAGCCCGGCGACGACGGTCGCAACGTCGCGCAGCAGCACCGGCGCCTGGTTGCGATAGGCGACCACAACCTCTTCATAGGCGCCCGCGGTCTCAAGCTGGTCGTTCGCACCAACGATGAAAGACTTTTCCGGGCCGCTGATGAGGCCCTTCGAGCCTGTCACATTGGCTGTCGCGATGGCCGAGCGCACCGTTTCGAGCGCGATGCCAAGGGACGCGAGTTGCAGCGGGTTCGCCTGGATGCGGATTGCGGGCCGGATGTTGCCCTGCACCGTCACGCGGCCGACGCCCGCCACCTGCGACAGCCTCGGCGCAAGCAGCGTGTCGGCGAAGTCGGAGAGCCGTTCGAGCGAGACGCTTTGCGAGGTGAGCGCAATGGTCACGATAGGCGGATCGGAAGGGTTCACCTTCGCGTAGACGGGCGGGTAGGGGAGGTTCTGCGGCAGCGAGCCGCCCGCCGCGCTGATCGCGGACTGCACGTCTTGCCCCGCCGCGTTGATGTCGCGGTTCAGCATGAAGCGCATCGTGATCTGCGACAGCCCCTCCGAACTCGTCGAACTCATGTTTTCGAGCGACGGGATCTGCCCGAGCTGGCGTTCGAGCGGCGCGGTCACGAGGCGCGCCATGGTGTCGGCGTTCGTGCCGGGGAGCCGCGTCGTCACCTGGATGACGGGGAAGTCCACCTGCGGCAGCGACGAGATCGGCAGCAGCGAATAGGCGAGAAGGCTCGCGAGGAAGATCGCCACCGCGAGCAGCGACGTTGCGATGGGGCGCGCGATGAAGGGCGCGGAAATGCTGGAATACGTATCTGCGCCCGCCGCGTCCGGGCCTTGCGCGCCGCCCCCGCCGGGTTCTTCCATCGTCGGCCCGCTCATGGCCGCCCGGCGCCTTCTGGCTTCGCGGCGTCGGCTCCCTTGCCGCCTCGCTCGCCCTTCTTGCGCTCACCGCCGTTCCGCGCCGGAGACCCGATCGCTTCGTCTTCGGCAAGCTTCAGCTTCGAGCCGTCCCGAAGGTTCGAGAAGCCGCTCGTCACCACGACGTCGCCCGCCGCGATGCCTTCGCCGATCACCGCATCCTTCTCGCCTTCCTGCACCACCTTTACGGAGACGATGCTTGCGGTTTTCTCTGGTGTGACGCGGTAGACGAAGGCCCCGTTGGCGCCCTGCTGCACAGCAGCGGATGGAACGACCACGGCATTTTCGAGCGTCTTGAGCCGGAGCTTGACGTTCACGAACTGGCCAGGCCAAAGCCGGTTCTCGTCGTTCGGGAAGGTGCCCTTGATTTTCAAGGTGCCGGTCGACTGGTCGATCTGGTTATCGATCACGGCAACTTTGCCTTCGCCGAGGACGCGGCCGCCGGTCTGTGCCTGAAGTGAAAGCGGCGCTCTCGCCTGCGCTTCGATGATGTCGGAAACGACGCTTTCGGGCAGCGTGAACACAACCGAAATCGGCCGGAGCTGGGTGATCACCACGATGCCGGTGGAATCGCCCGACGTAACGAGGTTGCCCGTGTCGAGCTGGCGGATGCCGGTGCGGCCGTCGATGGGCGCGCGGATGGTGGCGTAGTCGAGATTCGCGCGCGCGGTATCGATGGCCGCCTGATCCTGCTTCACCTGCGCTTCATATTGCTGAACCTGCGATTTCGCGGTGTCGGCCTGCTGCTGCGAGGTGTAGTTCTGGCCGACGAGGCTCGAATAACGGGCCGCGTCGCGACGCGCGTTCGCGAGCAGCGCCTCGTCCTGCGCCTTCTTGGCGACGGCTTCGTCATAGGCGGCCTGATAGAGCACGGGATCGATACGGGCGAGCACGTCGCCTGCCTTCACGTCCTGCCCCTCATGGTAGGCCACCTCGATGAGACGGCCGGAAACCTGCGCGCGAACCGTCGCCGTGTTGAAGGCCTGCACCGTACCGACGCCGGAGAGCCAGACCGGCACGTTTTCGAGGCGCGCGGGCTTGGTCTCCGCCGAGACGGCCTGATCGCCGCGACGAAAACGGCCGCCGGGAGTTCCGCCCGCCGTGCCGACTCCGTCACGCTCCGACGGGCCGAAAATGCGGTCGCTATAGACGAAAATCGCAAGAAACGCGGTGATCAGAAGAAAGATCAACCAGGGCAGGAGCCTCTTCATGGCGTGGCCCTTTTTATATCGATGAGGGATGGAACTTCGGCGACTGTGACGCCCTCGGGCTTGATCCAGCCGCCGCCAAGAGCGCGATAGAGGGAGACGGCGGCTTCGAGACGCGCCTGCCGCACGAGCGCGAGGTTGTTTTCCGCCGAAAAGAGGGTTTGCTGGATGGAAAGCAGCGTCGTGATGTCGATGATACCGCCCTGAAGCTGCGCCTGCGAAATCTCGTAAGCGCGGCGCGCGGCCTGCACCGCCTCGCGCTGAAGCCGCTCCTGTTCCGCAGTCTTGCGGTAGCCCACGAGCGCGTCTTCCACATCCTGAAAGGCGGCGATGATGGTCTTCTTGTACGTGGCGAGCAGTTCGGTATAGGCCGCGCGGTTCTGGTCGAGCGTCGCCTGCAATTCGACCATGTTCGTGATCGGTTGGGTCAGGCCCGCAGCCGCGTTGTAGAAGGTGCTTTGCGGCTGGAACAGCGAGGCCAACGCCACGCTCTGGAAGCCGCCCGCGCCGGTAAGCTGGATCGACGGGAACATCGACGCGCGCGCCTTCGATACGAGGAAACGCTGGGAGGCGAGTTGCGCCTCGGCGTCGGCGATATCCGGGCGGCGACACAGAAGCTCGGACGGAAGCCCCGCCGGGATTTGCGGCACAGCGATGCTGTAAAGGTCGTCGGCGCGCCACGAGAAGAACTCCGGCGCGCGGCCGACGAGCACCGCAAGCGCGTGCTTGTATTGTTCGAGCTGGCGCTGAAGCGGCGGGATCGTGACCTTGACATTGGCGACGAGCGTTTCCTGCTGCGCCACGTCGAGGCCCGATGTCGTGCCCGCCTTGTTTTGCGCGACGATGGCGTCGAGCGTCTTCTGTGCGATGCGCAAATTCGCCTTCGCGATGTCGATCTGCTTTTGCGTAGCGACCGCGTCGAAATAGGTGGTGGCGATGGTCGCGTCGGTCGTGATCGCCACGGTTGCGGCGGTGTAATCGGCGGCCGCCTGCGAAGCCATGGCCGAAGCGACGCCCGCGCGGTTCTTGCCCCAGAAGTCGAGTTCGTAGCTTGCGCCGAGTTGACCCACGACTGTGTCGCCGCGCACGGCGCGCCCCGTTTGGTGGCTGAAGGAGCGCGTGCCGCTGCCATCGGCCTGAATGATGGGGATGAGCGTCTGACTGGCGACGCGAACCTGCGCTTCGGCCTGTTCGACGCGGGCGATGGCGGCGGCGATGTCGAGGTTGAAGCCGCGTCCCGCCGCGATGAGGTCGGTGAGTTTCTTTGAGCGGAAGGCCGCGAAGTCGTAGGGGCTGCCCGCCGTGGGCTGCGAAGGCCGCGCGCTTTTGCCCTTGTAGGCGTCGGAGACAACAAGCTGCGGCGATGCCACGTCGGGATCGAGGCCGGTGCAGCCTCCCGCCGATAGCGCAGCGACAAGCATAGCTGCCGCCGCGCCTCGCATTAGCCGCGTTTTTCCGCCTGTCGGCGCGTGGTCGCGTCGCATGGTGCCCAACAAGTTGCCCTGTCCCGGACTCTCTCTGCCCCCAGAGATTCGCCAGCCCGAAACACTTTCGATTTAGACTGTTACGAGGTCACGCGAGAAAGGCTACATTAATTATGTATCGAAACGCTTCATAGACAACTTACTGAAATACCGTGACTTTTTCGCATCTCATGCCGTGGCAGGAGGAAAAACACAACGCAACGGGAAGGCGAGCCGACGAGATCAACCCGCCGCCGGTAGCATCGGCTGACCCGAAAAGGCGATGAGTTCGAGAAGCGTCTCGTCGGTCAGGCGGCCCGTCACCGGAATGCCGCGATGGCGTTCGAAATCCTTGATGGCGTTCGACGTCCAGACATCGAGACGGCCAGAGAACGTTCCCCGGAAAAAGCCGAGGCCGAGCAGCGCCTTTTGCGTCTCGATGACGAGCCTCGCGTTCAGCTCCGCGCGGTCGGCGAACGCGCCGTGCGGGCCGTGATTCGGATCGAACAGCACGCGCTTCAAAAGCTCGTCGGTCGGTTCGCCGGTCAGTGGCATGGCGTTGTCGAACTGGTAAGCCAGCACTGCGAGCCGAAGCCCGTTATCGCCCTGCCGCAACTGCTCTGAATACCCCCGTTGCAGAAGCTCGCGATAAAGCGCGACATGCGTGCGCGGACCCTTCACGACGGGGAGCGAAACCTGCTGAACGCTTCCGCCAGAGGCGGCCGGAGCCAACGGCGACGTCTTGTCATGCGGGAATTGCGTCACCGAAACGGACGTACTGGGCAACCCGTTTGTATCGAACAGGCGCCCGCGCTCCTGCATGAACAGCGCGTTGCTCGCTGTCGCAAGGAATATCGCCATCATGGCGAAAAGGGCCAGACGTGCTCGAAACCTGATCATGGCCACGATAATTGCACAAAAACCAATTTGAAGAAAGATTGTTTGTGAGCGGAAGGCCCATCGAAACTAAGAATGAACGATTTGCGAGACGTTAACGACACGGCGTCAATCGCAAGCAAATACAAATCGATAAATTTTTATTAAACTACAGGATCTGCGCTTTCGCGTTCTTTCGTAGGCGAGACTTTACGATGGTCTCACTTGGAAGAGCATCGCGGGTGACCGATCATGTTTTTTGTCTTGCGCCTTGTTTTCTGGCTGGCGCTTGTCTGCCTGCTGCTGCCGGGCGTCGGAGGCGATGCCGGACGGCATATTTCTTCGGTCGAGCAGACGGCAGCGGACGTCAAGGGCTTCTGTCAGCGCAACCCGGCCGTGTGTGAGGATGCGCGCGCGACCATGACGCTGCTTCTTGCAAAGCTCAAGAGCGGGGCGCAAACCGCGCAAGCCTGGCTTGATGAACAGAAGCGCCGGAACCCGGAGCTTCAGCGGTCGGTTCGCGAGGCGAAAATCCCGTCGATGGACCAGTCTCTCCCGGCGAGCGCTCCGAGGCCCGTGGTGAAGTGGCATGACAACCTTCGCGCGGGCGACCGGGACATTCCCTGGCAGGAGCCGCAAGCCGCCTCGCCCGGCCCGCGCAGGCTTTGAGACATTTTGCGGTTGCCAGTGCGACAATTTGGCAGGTTTCTTTCCACTCCTGCGCGCCAAGCCCCGGAAAATGGGACGTTCGCTTGTGGCACGCCCCTTGCTGCGACCGGAAACGACAAGCAGGAGCCCAACGCCCATGTCCGACGCCAAGATCCTGTCCATCGCGCGTGAAGACCTTGTGAGCTTCGGCGATATTCCCCACGCAACGAACGCGCTGCTGCAACGTGGCGTTCTCGCCTACCGGAAAGACCCGAAGGCCGCCGAGGCGCTTTTTCAGGAAGCGCTCGCGCTCGATCCCGCCTGCTTGCCGGTCTACTCGTGCCTCTACAGGATCTATGCCTATCGCGGCCTTTTCGAAGACGCGCTGGCGCTGGCGAACGCGGGCTTGAAGGAGGCCGCGCGGCAGGCGGGCTGGAGCGACGACTTCGGCGCATGGCAGCGAGAGGCGGTTTCTAGCGGCGCGCCGGATCGCTTCGCGCTCTATTCGCTGAAGGCGCTGGCTTTCATCCATTTGCGGCGTGGCGAAACCCTAGCCGCGCAAGCCTGCCTCGACAAGCTCGCGGAACTGTCGCCGGATCGCGAACTGGACTTCACGGTCGTCGCGGCGCTCGCCGAGAAGGCGGCCAAGGGCGCGTGACGCCATAGGCTGTGCTTCTCAGCGAGTGCAGATGAAAGTGACGCGCTCGGCGAACTGCGCGCCGATATTGCTCGCCGGGTCGATGTCTTCGCCAAGCTGCGAGAGCGTCTGCTCTTGTCCCACAGCGCGGTCGCCCACATGCGGCGCACAGCGCGGCGGCGTGCCACCGTTCGCCGCCGCAAGCCTTACCGGCTCCTCCTTTGCGAAGGTCAGCGACACATAGATCCCGGGATCGTAGATCGAAAAGCTGAAGTCCTTCAACTCGTCCTTCGGAACAGGCTTTTCCAGCGGAATGGTGAAATAGAGCGTCAGCAGGTCGTCCTTGTATTCGAGCCGGTAATCGGATGTCGGCTCCTTCAGCGCGAGCCTCGTCTTGCCGACGAAAGCGTAAGTGAAATATTCGAATTCCTTCAGCGCTTCGATATTCGTCTGTCCCAGCGGCCTCAACTCCTCCTCGCTGTAGACGCCGTCACCGTTCGTATCCATGCCCTCGACCGCGAAGGACGTGTAGAACTGGTCGAAGGTCCATTTGTGCCGTAAGCCGACCGCCTCGCCGTTCTGGCCGAGTTGCACGTCGGTGTGCATCGTGACCCACACATGCGGATGCGCGAGGCCAGGCGCCGTCTGGGCGGCAAGCGCGCACAGGATCAGGCCGGAGAAGGAAAAGCGACGCTTTATCATGGTCTTGCTTTCAAATGCGAGTGCCTGTGGATGAACACTCGATTCCGGCTTTTTGAGGTTATGCAACTCCTCCGCATGCGTTGTTGATCCATGATCGCGCCACAAATGTAATACTATAACGTAACACCCAAGGTTGGCTGCGGGGCTACACCGCGAGTCCAGCCCGATGCTATTCGGCAAAACTTTCGCGAGAATTTCCAATGAAAATGCTGCGAACGATCCCTCTGGCCGCGCTCCTGTCGGCCTGCGCTGCCTCTGCGTCTCAGGCAGATGAGCACCGTCAACTTGGCGCGCATGTGCATGGGCACGGCAAGCTCAATATTGCTGTCGAAAAGAATGTTCTGGCGATCGAACTCGAAGCGCCAGGCGCGGATATCGTCGGCTTCGAGCATGAGGCCGCCACGGCTGAAGACAAGACCAAGCTCGAAAAGGCGAAGGCGACGCTCGAAAAGGGGCTCGAACTTTTCACCCCTGATTCGGCGGCAGGCTGCAAGCAGACGAGCGTGAAGGTCGCGCTCGAAGCCGAACATGAGGATGAAGCCGAAGGCAAAGGCAAGGAAGAGCACGCCGCCAAGGCCAAGGACCAGAAGGACGACCACGACCACGAGGAAGGCGAACATCACCATTCGGAATTCCATGTCGAGTATGCGTTCGAGTGCGCCGCGCCGGACAAGATCACGAACCTGACCTTCGGCTACTTCAAGGCGTTCCCCAATGCGCAGGAGCTTGATGTCTCCGTCATCGCGCCGAAAGGTCAATCGAGCTACGAGGTCAAGAAGGACAAGCCGAAGCTCGAACTCAAGGGTGTGATGTGATCGCTTCCGATCCGTTACCTTCGACAGAAGACAAGCCGCGCCGCCACGAAGGTGGCGCGGACATCGTTCGTATGGGCGGCGTCCGGTTCACATGGCCCGGCCGCAATCCCTTCACGCTCGCCATCGACGGCTTTTCGCTCGGGCAAGGCGAGCGGCTCCTGCTGATCGGCCCGTCCGGTAGCGGCAAGTCTACGTTCCTGAGCCTGCTCGCCGGGATCGCGAAGCCCGACGCGGGCAAGATCGAGGTGCTCGGCACCGACATCGCGCGCCTCGACGGCGCGGCCCGCGACCGCTTCCGCGCCGAGCATTACGGGATCATCTTCCAGATGTTCAACCTCCTGCCTTACGCGTCGGTGATTGACAATGTGTTGCTGCCGTTGAGCTTCTCGCCGTCCCGCAAGAAGCGGGCCGACGCACGTGGCGGCGGTCGCGCGGAAGCGTCACGGCTCCTCGCCAATCTCGGCATCGAGTCTTCCTTGATCGAAAGCGGCGCTGCCGCGATCCTAAGCGTCGGCCAGCAGCAGCGCGTGGCGGCTGCGCGCGCGCTGATCGGCTCGCCCGAAATCGTCATCGCCGACGAGCCGACATCGTCGCTCGACCGCAACCGCCAGCAAGCCTTCCTCGATCTCCTGTTCGCCGAGGTGGACGCGGCGGGCGCGGCCCTTGTCATGGTGAGCCACGACGAGAGCCTCGCCGGCCGCTTCTCACGCGTCGCCGACCTCGCCGAAATCGCGCAAGCCTCGCGCGGGGGCCGCTCATGATTATCGTTCGCCTCGCGCTGCAATCGCTCGCCAATCGCTGGCTGACGGCGTGCCTTACAATTCTGTCCATCGCCCTCAGCGTCATGCTTCTGCTCGGCGTCGAGAAGGTGCGCACCGGCGCGCGCCAGAGTTTTGCGAACACGATCTCCGGCACCGACCTCATCGTCGGCGCCCGGTCGGGCAATCTGAACCTGCTGCTTTATTCCGTCTTTCGCATCGGCAACGCGACCAACAACATCACCTGGAAGACCTATCAGGACATCAAGCAGCACCCGGACATCGCGTGGATCGTTCCGATTTCGCTCGGCGACAGCCATCGCGGCTTTCGCGTGATGGGGACGGTGCCCGAGTATTTCACGCATTATCATTACCGGCGCGGCCAACCGCTCGCCTTTTCTGCGGGCGCGCCCTTCAGCGATCTGTTCGACGCGGTGATCGGCGCCGACGTCGCCGCACAACTCGGATACAGGCTGGGCGACAGGATCGTCGTCGCCCATGGCGCGGGCGCGGTCTCGTTCCTTGAGCATGACGACAAGCCGTTCCGCGTGTCGGGCATCCTCGCCAAGACCGGCACGCCCGTCGACCGCACGGTGCATGTGAGCCTCGAAGCCATCGAGGCGATCCACGTCGACTGGCAGAGCGGCGCGCGCGACCCGACGAAGGCCGTTTCCGCCGACGACGTGCGCCGGATGGATCTGACGCCCAAGGCGATCACGGCGGCTTTCGTGGGGCTGAAGTCGCGGCTTGCCGCCTTCCGCGTCCAGCGCGAGATCAACAATTACCGGCAGGAGCCGCTGTCCGCGATCCTGCCCGGCGCGACACTTCAGGAACTTTGGGGCCTCGTCGGCACCGCTGAAACCGCGCTCTCCGCCGTTTCCGGCATGGTCGTGATCACGGCGCTGCTCGGCATGGTGACGATGATCCTCACGACGCTCAACGAACGCCGCCGCGAAATGGCGATCCTGCGTTCCGTCGGGGCGCGGCCTTCCACGATCCTTTCGCTGCTCGTCGTCGAAGCGGGCGTGCTCACTCTTCTGGGGGTTCTTGTGGGAACGCTGCTGCTTTACGGCGCGTTAATCGGGCTTCAGCCCTATATTGACCGCACTTACGGCCTTCACATCGCGGTCGATGCGCCGAGCGTGGATCAACTGAAGATCCTCGGCGGTATCGTGGCGGCGGGCTTTTTTGCGGGGCTGTTGCCGGCGCTTCGCGCCTATCGCCTCTCGCTCGCCGACGGGATGACGGTCCGCACCTGACGGAGACGAACGCATGAAGAGATTGGCGGCGGCCTTTGCTGCCCTTCTGTTTACGACGGGCTTCGCGCCCTTCGAGGACGCCCCGCCGATGGAAATCGGGTGGAGCAGGCTCGTTCCGCCCGCTGGCGCCGCTGCGAATTTGCGGTCGAAGAGCTTCCTTTCGGGCGCGACGCCATCGCCCGCGCTCGGCGGCAGCGAGCCGCCGCCACTCGCGCCGCAACCTGACGACGAGGAACGACCCTGGCTCTCCGAGCGGCGCAATCAGCCAGGGGCGGGCGCGCCGGTTCCCGTGGTGAAAGAGCTGGACGGCAAGCGCGTGAAGATCGGCGGCTATGCCGTCCCGCTCGATTTCGACGCGACGAACGTGAAGGAGTTTCTGCTGGTGCCCTTCATCGGCGCTTGCATCCACGTCCCGCCGCCGCCGCCGAACCAGATCATTTATGTGAAGGTGGAGAACGGGTTCGACGTGGCCGGATCGTTCGATCCCGTATGGGTGACGGGGCGGATTTCGGTTGCCTCGCAATTCACGGGTCTCGCCGAGACGGGCTATACCATCGACGCGGATAGGGTCGATACGCGGAAGGAATAGCGCGCCTCGGCCTTCACACTGCGAGGCTAACGCCGCTCGCCGACAAGGATCGGCGCATACTGGATCAGAAACAGGCCGAACGCCGCGAGCCAGAGCACGCCCGACGCCGAATAGAAAAATAGCGCATGTTCGGGAAGCAACCCGGCGAGCGGCCGCGACAGAGCCGCCAGCACAAGCGCGGCGTAGCTCGCCTGCGTAATGCGCGAGGCCGCGAGCGCCCGGCCCGTATGCGCGAGGCTCGCCCGCGTCATCACGGCCACGATCATGGTGGAGATGACGCCGACGGTGAGGATATGCAGCACCGACCACGTGGCCATGAGGTCGAGCGCTGCGGCGGCGATGGCGGCGAACGCCAACGGCACGAATGCATAGGCGAGATGCAGGATGAGAAGCAGCGGGTCGCTCGCCACGAGCCAGCCGCGCCAGCGATAGAGGCGATAGATCTGCATGGCGCAGGCGAGCGTCGCCGGGATCGCGGTCAACGGATTCGACGGCGCGGCGGTGTAGAAGCCGAGCGCGACGGCGCCGACCGCGATGGCGGCGATATCGTAGCGGCCGAACGGCACCGGCAGCGGCTTCTTTCCCGCGCGATTGAGCCAGTTATGCGTGAAGCTCGGAACGATCCGCCCGCCGATCAGCATGACCATGACGGTGAAAGCCGAGACGCCGAGCCGCGCCGGGATCGTCTCGTCGCCGCCCGTGATCACCGCCGCATGGAACCACACATTCGCGCCCGTCAGGAAAAGCACGGCGGCGAGGATCTTCAGATCGCCCCATTTTTTCCCGGCGATGAGTTCGCGCGCCACGATAAAGGCGAGGGCAGGCAGAAACAGCGCGTCGATGGCGGCGGAGGCGGTGAGGCCGAGGACGTCCGGCGCGAGCATGGCGGCGCGCCCCGCGCACCAGATCGCGAACAGGCCCGCGAGCGGCCAGCCGGAGACCGGCAGCCGACCGGTCCAATTGGGCACCGCCGTCAGGAGGAACCCCGCGAGCGCGGCGGTGGAGAAGCCGAACAGCAACTCGTGTCCGTGCCAGTACGTTGCGCCATAGCTGCCGCCGATGGAGAGATGTCCGGCAAGCGCGGCGATCCAGAGCGCCATTGATGTGAAAGCCCAAACGCCAGCGCCGAGGAAGAAGGGCCGGAAGCCGTAGGAGAAGAGAACGGGGCCGGTGCGGGCGAGGCCGCGCGGTATGCCGCCGCGTCGGGTGGCGGCTCCGGGCTGGCGGGATGAGGCTGCTGTGGCGTTCATGGGCGCAATCCTTTGTTCGCCCCACCTTAGCGACCGGCGACGCGTGCCTGTTTGTCGCGGCGCAACTTCAGATGCGTTTGCGCTCCACTAGTGGTCCGATTCCGACATTTGCATCCGTTTGCAGCACCCTCGCAAGCAAATGCCGGAATCAAGGGACCACTAGCAACCCCTTGTTTCTAGTGGAGCTTCTGAATTTGACATTTGAGCGAGAGCTTTCGGCAACCGGGACTCAAATGTCAAATTCGCTCCACTAGTCGCGCGGCGCTTCGGCGAGTTTCGCGAGCTTTGCCGCGTCGCGCACCACGAGCTTCCGGCGCCCGCCTTCGACAAGCCCTTGCGCCTCCCACGCACTCAGGATGCGCGAAACCGTGTGCAGCGTCGTGCCGGTCATCTCGGCGATGTCGCGCCGACTTATCGGAAAATCCACGCGCGTGCCGCCCGCCTCGGCCTTGCCCGCCTGATCGACGAGCCGCAGCACGGTGTGCGCCACGCGCCGTTCCACCTCCTGCGTCGACATCTCGCGGATGCGCGTGTGAGCCTCATCGAGACGCTGGCCGATGGTGCGGATCGCGCTCATCGCGAGATGCGGGTTCGCCTCGACGAACGCATTCCAGTTGGTGGAGGGCCACGCCGCGACAACGCTGTCGACGACGGCCGTTGCCGTGCCGGGGTAATCCGGGCGGGAAAGAGCGCAGGCGAAGCCGAGGAGATCGCCAGGATTGACGATTCGGACGATGACCTGCTGGCCGTCCGTCGTGATCTGCCGCACCTTCAGGCGGCCGTCGAGCAGGAAATAGAAAGACGTGGCAGGTTCGCCCTGCTCGAAGACTGCCGATCCCTCAGCGACGCGTCTCGCGGTGGCGCGCGAGGCGAGCAGGCTCACTTGCGCGTCCGTCATCGACGCGAACAGCGCGAAACCTGTCAGGACGCCCTTGTCCAACGCCACGATGTCAGCCTTTCTCTTTCCTTTCAGCCCATTTGACCGTGAAGTGAGAGGGCGCGTCGTCGCCCGCAAGGGGAGAACCGGTTTCCAACTGCGAAACCCACAGGCCACACCAGGTCACATCAAAATGTGATGCATATGCCACAATTTCCCCAAACTCGGACTGCACCGATGCGAGACAGCAACAGGGGCGGCAAAAGCACGTGGCGGCAGGCATTCCGAAGCTTTCGAGTGCAGAATTTTCGCGGGCGCGAGTGCTGCTCGCAAGCGTGGCAAATGCCCGGCTTTTCGGCAAGGCATTGCGCTTCTGGCTTTCGCTCGGCGTCGTGGTCGCGGCCATCACGTCGTCGGTTGCGACGTTCCTCATCCTCAACGGCCTTACCACGATCTATCCGACAAGCGATGTGGTGCTGACGACGCTCGGGATCAATGCCGCCTTCGTCGCCTTCATCATCGGCATTATCGGCTATCAGATCGTCCAGCTTCTGAAGGCGCGAAAGCGGCAGGCGGGCGCAGGTCTTCATTTCCGCATCGCGGCCGTGTTCAGCTTCGTTGCGCTGTTTCCCGCGGTGCTGCTCGCTGTCTTCGCGACCGTCTCCATAGACCGCACCTTCGACACCTTCTTTTCCACGCGCGTCAAAAGCATCGTCGGCAATACGGTGGAGGTCGCGCAGTCCTATGTTCAGGAAAGCGGGCAGGTGATCCGCTCCGACCTCGTGGACGTGGCTCGCGAGGTCGAGATCGGGGCGTCGCTCTTCACGGACAACAAGGCGGCTTTCGAACGGCTTTTTTCGTCGGCGGTCTCCCTTCGCGCGCTTCCGGCAGCCTTCATCATAGACTCGCGCGGACGGTTGCTCGCGGCATCGTCGACCGATGGCCCGCGCTACAAGGCTCCGCCGCCCGCCGACATCGCGCGGGCAGCGGAAGGCCGCATCGTGCCGCTTTCGTGGGATCTGGCGAACGGCGTTGCGGCGATCAAGAAGCTGAACGGCTTCGACGACGCGTTCATCTATGCCTTACGCCCGGTGAACCCGAACGTGTTCCGCCTTCTCCAGCGCACGCAGCAAAACATTATCCAGTTTCAGCGGCTCGAATATTCGCGCGGCCAATATCAGTTCGTGTTCGCGCTGATGTACGTGCTTCTCGCGCTCACGTTGCTCGCCTCGGCGATCTGGACGGGCCTCGTCTTCGCGAACCGTCTCGTCATGCCGATCAGGAAACTCATCGGCGCGGCACAGGAGGTGAGCCAGGGCAATCTGAACGTCCGGTTCGAGGACGGGTTCGCGCGCGACGACATCGGCCGGCTCGGCCAGACCTTCAAGCAGATGACGGTCGATCTGAAGACGCAGCGCGACGACATCATGAACGCGAATTCCGAGCTGGACGAGCGCCGCCGCTTCATTGAGGCGGTGCTTTCGGGCGTGACGGCGGGCGTGATCGGCGTCGATCCCGCGGGTTGCATCAAGCTGATCAACCGCTCCGGTCTCGAACTTCTGGGCCTGTCCGAGGATGACGGCGTGATCGGGAAGCCTCTCGTCGAAGCTGTGCCCGAGTTCGGCGAGGTCATCGAAAAGGGTCGCCGCCAGTCTCGGACGAAGCCGGTTCATGGCCAGATCACCATCGTGCGCGAGACGGGCGAACGGAATTTCGCCGTCCAGGTCACGCGCGAAAAGGACGATCAGGCCGATTTCGGCGTTGTCCTCACCTTCGACGATGTGACCGAACTGACCGTTGCGCAACGAACCTCCGCATGGGCCGACGTCGCTCGCCGCATCGCGCACGAGATCAAGAATCCGCTGACGCCGATCCAGCTTTCCGCCGAGCGCATCCGCCGCAAATATGGCGCGTCGATCACACACGATCGCGAAATCTTCGACAAATGCACGGAAACCATCATCCGCCACGTGGGCGACATCGGCCGCATGGTGGATGAGTTTTCGTCGTTCGCACGCATGCCTCAGGCAGTCTTCGAGGAGCAGGATATTCGCGAAGTCGTGCGCGAAGCGGTGATTCTGTTCCAGATGAGCCGATCCGACATCGAATACAAGCTCGACATGCCCAAGGATAAGCTCATCGCGCTGTGCGACAGGCGGCTTCTTACCCAGGCTGTCACAAATCTGGTGAAGAACGCGAGCGAGGCTGTGGACGCGCATCGCGCTGCCAATCCCGCAAGCGGGAAAGGGCGCGTGACGACGAAGCTCAGGCTTATCGATCACCGCTTCGTCATCGAGGTGGTCGATACAGGTGTGGGGCTGCCCAAGGAAAACCGTCACAGGCTTGTCGAGCCCTATGTGACGACACGGCAGAAGGGCACGGGCCTCGGTCTCGCCATCGTGCAGAGAATTACGGAGCAGCATGGCGGCGTGCTGGAACTCGTCGATGCTCCGGTAACTGAAGACTGCGACCACGGCGCGCGGATCAGCATGACGATCCCCGTGTCGCACGGCGCGGAACGAACCGAAAAGGACGAGGCGAAACCGAACGGCAAGGCGGAGCTGATGCTCGCCAACAGCCATCCGGCAAGCTGAGGGGAAAGAGGGAGCAAGCCATGGCGTCAGACATTCTGATCGTGGACGACGAAGCCGATATCCGGGAACTCGTGTCTGGCATCCTTGAAGACGAGGGCCACAAGACGAGGCTTGCCAAGGACAGCGACGAAGCGTTGCGCTCCATCGAGGAACGCCGCCCTTCGCTGGTCATCCTCGACATATGGCTGCAAGGGTCGAAGCTCGACGGGCTCGAAGTGCTGGCGCGGGTGAAGAAGAACCATCCCGAGCTTCCGGTGGTGATCATTTCGGGACACGGCAACATCGAAACGGCCGTTACCGCCATCAAGCGCGGCGCTTACGAATATATCGAGAAGCCGTTCAAGGCGGATCGCCTCGTGCTCGTCACGGCCCGCGCGCTCGAAGCGTCGAAGCTTCGCCGCGAGAATCGCGAACTGAAGGAAAAGAGCTATTACAGCTCCGACCTGATCGGCAAATCCGCCGCCATGAACCATTTGCGGCAGGCCATCCAGAAGGTCGCGCCGACGAACAGCCGCGTGATGATCACCGGGCCGCAGGGCTCCGGCAAGGAACTCGCCGCGCGTTACCTGCACGCCACCTCGAACCGCTCGAACGGTCCTTTCGTCGCCGTGAACGCCGCTTCCATGGCCGCCGACCGCGTGGAAATGGAGTTCTTCGGCGTCGAGGAAACCGGGTCGACCGTGCGCAAGGTCGGCGCGCTCGAAGAGGCCCACAACGGCACGCTCTATATCGACGAAGTAGCCGACATGCCCGTCGAGACGCAGGGCAAGCTTCTGCGCGTGCTCGTCGAGCAGAAATTTCAGCGCATCGGCGGCGGCCCGAAAGTGTCGGTCGATGTGCGCCTCGTGTCATCGACCAGCCGCGACCTTGAGCGCGAGATGGCGGCCGGGCGCTTCCGGCAGGATCTCTTCCACCGCCTCAACGTGGTGCCGCTGAAGGTTTCGGCCCTTGTCGAACGGCGCGAAGACATCCCGGAACTCGTGGACCATTTCGTGAAGCAGATCGCCGCCTCGTCCGGCCTTCCGCCGCGCGTCATCGGCGACGACGCCATGGCCGTGCTGCAAAGCCACGAATGGCAGGGCAATGTGCGTCAGCTTCGCAACATTGTCGAACGCGTCATGATCATGTCAACCGGCGAGCCGGATGCGGTCATCACCGCCGACATGCTCCCCGACGACATCGGCGCGAACGTCCCCTTGTCGTCGAACGGATCGGGCGGTGAACACCTCATGTCGTTGCCGCTGCGGGACGCGCGCGAAATCTTCGAACGCGAATATCTCATGGCGCAGATCAATCGCTTCGGCGGCAACATCTCGCGCACGGCGGAATTCGTGGGCATGGAGCGCTCGGCGCTGCACCGGAAGCTGCGCGCTCTCGGCGTCAATTCCAACGAAAGAAGCGGCGAGGTCCGTCACTAAAGGCGAGCAGCGTTCGAGCGATCTTTTTGCGACGCATCGAGCGACGGCAACATCTTGTCCCTTCACAGCCTCGATACAACTTGGCAGTAAATTTGCATGCTCCTTTGTCCGCGATCAGGGTTGCGCGGCAAGGCGCTTTCGGAGAAAAGTGCGCGCTGGTTCCTGACACGACGGCGCGATCAGGAAATCTGGCGAGGTGCGACCGTGGCGGAGCCGATCGGACCTTCGCGCAAGAAAGGCAGACCATGACGCGGGTTGTGTACGTCAACGGCGAATATGTTCCTTACGCGCAAGCGAGCGTGCATGTGGAAGACCGCGGATTCCAGTTCGCGGACGGCGTTTACGAAGTGTGCGAGGTGCTGAACGGTAATCTCGTCGACGAGCGCCGCCACATGGCGCGGCTCGGTCGGTCGCTGTCGGAGCTGCGCATCGATGAGCCGATGAGCCTCCGCTCGCTCGGTGTGATCCTCCGCGAAACCGTTCGCCGCAACCGTGTGAAGAACGGCATCGTGTACCTTCAGGTTACGCGCGGCGTGGCGCGGCGAGACTTCGCCTTTCCGAGGCCCGGCGACGCGCCGGGCGTGGTGTGCCTTGCGCGTTCCCTCTCACGCAAGGCGAGCGATGCGAAAGCGGCCGTCGGGGTTGCCGTGATCACTCTGCCGGACATCCGCTGGAAGCGCGTCGACATCAAGACGACCGGCCTTCTCGCGCAGTCGCTTGCGAGGCAGGCGGCGCGCGAAGCGGGCGCTTATGAGGCGTGGCTGGTCGACGAAAAGGGCTACGTCACCGAGGGCGCGTCCTGCAATGCGTGGATCGTGACCGGCGATGGCAAGCTCGTGACGCGCCCCGCCGAGTCTGGTATTCTCCGAGGCATCACGAGAGAGGTTGCGATGGAAACCGCACGCGCGCGCGGTCTTCGCTATGAAGAGCGGCCTTTCACGGTGGAGGAAGCCAAATCGGCGAAGGAAGCCTTCCAGACCTCCGCATCCGGGATCGTGATGCCAGTCGTGAAAATAGACGGGGCCGCGATCGGCAACGGGAAGCCGGGCGAGATAGCGATCGGCTTGAGATCGGCATATCATGGCGTGGCTGAAGTCTCCTCGCCACACCAGCTTTTAACTTAGAGCGTCAGACTATCGGAGGTGGCGGTGCCGGCATCGCGGTGCCATCGGAAGGGTTGCGCCAGCAACAACTGAGCTAACAGAGGCAAATAGCGGGTATTTGGGCAAGCGGCCATCAGTGCCGCGAGAAAATAATGGACAGGTCATGCCTCCAGAGAAACAACAGAACCTTCAGGACGCCTTTCTCAATCACGTGCGCAAGAACAAGACCCCGCTTACGATTTTCCTCGTGAACGGCGTCAAGCTGCAAGGCATTGTCACATGGTTCGACAATTTCTGCGTGCTGCTGCGCCGCGACGGCCATTCGCAGCTCGTCTACAAGCACGCCATCTCGACAATCATGCCCGGCGGCCCCATTTCGTTTTTGGACGGAGATCAGGTACAGGATCGATAGCAGACCTTGAAAACGCTCGACCGCAGTGAACGGGCCGCGCAGCGCGCAGGCGCCGACGATGGCGAAAAGACGGCAGGCGACAATGGCGCGACGCGCGCGCTCGTGATCGTACCGGTGCTGAAGGGCCAGAGCGGATCGCCAGGCGCGTCCGCTCTTGCGCTTTCGAGCGAGGAGCGGCTGGAAGAGGCCGTGGGTCTCGCCACCGCCATCGGTCTCGACGTCGCCTTTTCGGGCACGGTGCCGCTCGCGCAGATCAAGCCTGCGGCGCTGCTCGGTACGGGCAAGGTTGAGGAAATCGGCGCGATCGTCGCGGCCGAAGGCGTGAGCGTGGCGATTGTCGATCATCCGCTGACGCCCATCCAGCAGCGCAACCTCGAAAAGGCGTGGAACGCCAAGGTGCTCGACCGCACCGGGCTGATCCTCGAAATCTTCGCCGAGCGCGCGCGCTCCAGGGAAGGGCGCCTTCAGGTTGAGCTTGCGCGCCTGACTTATCAGAAAAGCCGCCTCGTCCGCTCGTGGACCCACCTTGAGCGCCAGCGCGGCGGCTTCGGCTTTCTCGGCGGCCCCGGCGAGACGCAGATTGAGGCGGACCGGCGCGCCATCGGCGAGCGTATCGACGTCATCAAAAACGAACTCGCCGTATCGGAGCGCACGCGGCGGCTGCATCGCAAGCGGCGCAAGGAGACGGATCAGCAGATCGTTTCGCTTGTCGGTTATACGAACGCCGGAAAATCGACGCTGTTCAACGCGCTTTCCGGTGCGGGCGTGCTGGCGAAGGACATGCTGTTCGCGACGCTCGATCCGACGCTGCGCCGCGTGACCTTCGCGGATGGCGGCGCTTTTATCCTGTCCGATACGGTCGGCTTCATCTCGGATCTGCCGACGCAACTCATTGTCGCGTTCCACGCCACGCTTGAGGAAATTCTCGAAGCCGACCTGATCCTGCACGTTCGCGACGTCGCAAGCCCCTCGTCTGAGGCGCAGAAGATCGAGGTTGAGCGCGTGCTCTCCGAGATCGGCATCGACGCGGCGGCGCAAGGCCAGCGCGTCATCGAGGTCTGGAACAAGGCCGACCTTCTTTCGGAGGATGAGCGCGCGGCGCTCGGCAAGCGCGCCACGAACGCGGCGCATCCATCCGTTCTCGTCTCCGCGCGGGCGGGCGACGGCGTTCCCGAACTTGCGGCGGCGATCCGCACACGACTTCAAGCGCATCTGCGCACGCGCGACGTGGTGGTGGGCGAGGCCGACGGCGCCTTCATCCATTGGCTGTATGAGAACACCGAGGTTGTCGACCGGCAGGGGCGCGAGGACGGCAGCCAGTTGTTTCAGGTACGCGTTGCGCCCGAGCGCGAGCACGATCTCGACCTTCACATCGCCCAGCCGCGCATCTGAGCGGGCTGCGCGGAACGGGAGCGGCGCGTAGAGGTTGCCGTTCCATTCGACGCGCCTTATCGGCAACACGCGTCCGTCTTTTTAAAACCGAAACGTTCTGCGGCTAAGCTGGCTCTCGGCGGCAAAGGGGGCCATCTTGCTCGCAGATAATGCCTATATGCACACGTTCGCGGCCTATGCGACCTCGTTCGTGCTTGCGACGCTGATCGGGCTTGAACGCCAATGGCGGCAGCGCTCGGCGGGGCTACGCACGGTGGCGCTGGTGGCTGTCGGCGCGGCGGCGTTCGCCGATCTCGGTTTCCGCGTGATGGGGCCGGAAGGTGTGACGCGCATCGTGTCCTATATCGTCTCCGGTATCGGCTTCCTCGGCGCGGGCGTGATCCTGAAGGACGGAACCAACATTCGCGGCCTGAACACGGCGGCGACGCTGTGGTGTTCGGCGGCGGTGGGCGCACTTGCGGGGGCGGGGCTTCTCATCGAAGCGGGCACGCTCACGCTGTTTGTCCTCGCGGGAAACACGCTGCTCCGGCCGCTCGTGAACTGGGTCAATCGCCGCCCCATCACCGCCGAGGCGACGGAGGCGGAATATGCGCTGCATGTGGTGTGCGAGGCAAAAAACGTGTCCGACGTCCGCGAATTGATCGCATCCGTGCTGGCCAAGGCGAGCTACCCGGTTCGCGAGGTGGAGGCGCGCCCGGAGGCGAGCGGTCTCGTCGAACTCGACGCCATCCTGCTGCCTACGGATGCGGAGAGCGCGGAACTCGATGCCGTTGTCGCGGCGCTGGAGCAGTCGCCGCTGGTGTCGTCCGCCGCCTGGTCGGTCGAGGCGACATCCTAGTGGTCCGATTCCGACATTTGCATCCGTTTGCAGCACCCTCGCAAGCAAATGCCGGGATCAAAGGACCACTAGCAAACCCTTGATTCTAGCGGAGCTTCTGAATTTGACATTTGAGTGAGAGCTTTCAGCAACCGGGAGTCAAATGTCAAATTCGCTCCACTAGCCAGGCACAGCGCCCAAGCCTCCGGCGCGCCTTTTGCGCCTTACTGACGCTTCCTGCCGGCCCTCTTGGGAGGTGCGGCGGACTTCAGGGCGGCGGCCTTTGGCACAACCACGGGTTTTGCCGCCGCGACGCGCTGATAAACGTCGAAGCCAGCCATCAATTCCGCGAACAGCGCCCGTGCCGAACGCGCATTCCCCGCTTCCGTCAGTGTCAGATGATCGGGAGCGGCGAGCGGCGGCTTGACCGTGGTCCACGCATGGATGGAGCAGTGGCCGCCCATATATTTCGCCCAGTCCCAGTAGAAGGCCCCGTGTGCCGCCGCGGTGCGCCGGATCGCGGAGCGAACGGCTTCGAGGCGCGGCGGGGCGTGCCATCGGCCGAGTCGTTCGTCGCTGCGAGCGAGAAGGCGCGTATAACCGGCGATTTCCTGCGGGTTGAGCGCGCGGCACACTTGAGCGCCGCCGGAGCTGGCGAACACGGGCAGCCGCGCCGCATCGGGTGGCCCGATCAGGAGGAGCGACGCGCCCGGCACGGCGCTCCTGATCCGATCAACCGTCAGCCTGAGGCGCGCTTCATAATCGCGCATGTCGAGATCGTCGTCGAAGCCCTCTTTCTTCCCGAAGCTGAGGATCACGAGATCCGGATCGAGCTTCCGGAGGTCGTTCGTGACGAAATCGCGCGTCCATTTGCCGAGCGTCATCGCGGTTGCGCCGGGAACGCCCACGTTCGAGTACACGATGCCGGGCGTCTGCGTCCCCGTCGTCAGCGACAGCATCGTCACGTCACCGTCGCCGCGCGGGCGGATCGTGACTTCGCGCGCCTTCGCCATGATGCGGATGGAAGTCTGGCCGATGTTTGGCGCCCGCGTCGGGACGAGTTTCGCCTCGCCGTCGACGCTGATGGAAACGGTGCCCTGTCGCGGCCCGGTCATGAACGAGGCTTCCACCCAGTCGAAAGCGACTTCGGCGGAGGTGAACCGAAGCCAGGCGTCGGACGACGACGATGTCACGCGCACGCCCGAAATGCCGAACGGACCCGGCGCCGTCCCCGCTGCGGCGGCAAGCGCCCACGCGCCTCGGCGATCGATCTTCACTCCCCGGACGGGATAGAGGCCGGGCAGCATCAGGCCGCGCCCGGCGTTGCCGAAGCGGCTTGTGAGATGTTCCCTCAAAGCCCCCGCGAACCGATCGATCACAATATCGTCGCCGCCGAGATGGACGATTTTCGCAGCGCCCGACCGTTTCCCGAAGTTCAATTGAGTGAGCGCGGCGTAAAAGTTTCGCAAGGCTTCGGCGGCGCCCACGGGCCGAGGCTCATAAGCGTCGGCGGTGCTGAGAGCAAGCGCGAGAGAAGCGTCGGATGGCGCGGGCCGCCGCGCCTCGAAGGTGGAAAACGCGAACAGCGAAGGCCCGCTGTCGGGCATGAGCGTGGGCACCGGTCTGGGCCCGGCCGTGGACGGAGACTGGAACGAAAGGAAGTTCGTCTTGTAGGAGCGGTTGAGCGCCGGGGCGCCGTCGCGGTCGTCGGTAAGCGAGGCGCGATCGGAATCGTCGCCCCAGCCCATTCCGGGCAGGCATCCCCCCAGGAGTGTGAGCGCCGCCAGTCCTATTGCCGGAAGCAACCGCTTCCGCCACAGGCGCTGATCGGGTCGTTGACTTCCCTGCATGGATACCCCGTCACACTTATTCGACGACATCGACACTCATGAGAAAATTACTGCTGCGAGGTGACGTCATCCTCGCGCCACTTGAAATCGTCGGCGCGCCCTTCCTTGGGGGGCAGGGCATCGCCTCGCCTCAAGACTTTGAAATAGAGACGGTCGGCGAGCGGCGTCTGCCGCTGGATTTCGCGCATCGAGAATTCGCCCACGGGCGATATGACGGCGATGGCGGTCATGCCGTCGTCCAGATCGCCGAAGATCAATTCGCCGCCCTGAAATCCGGAAGGACCGGCGAACGCGGCCTGCTCGCGGCGCTGGTCATTTGAGGCTGGAGCATTGTCTTCTGCGGCTGTTGTCGCCTGCGGCGTCGCTGGTGCTGGCTTGACCTCGGGCTGGATGCCGGTCTCCGCCGTCCAGCCGGACTTGCTGCCCGCAGCGCCCTTGGCCGCGCGATTCGTCCCCGGCACCACACGCGCCTGTTCTTCCTCGTCGCCGGCGAGCGGAATGTTTCGCTGCGCCTTCGCCTGGGCGAGATCGCGCCTCAGAACGATTTCCACGTAATTCGCAAGTTTCCGGCTGCCCGCGGCGGTGAAGCCCACGCCGTCCCCCTCGCGCAGCCGTTTCGTCCGGCCGGTAAGGTCGGGTCCGTAAGCCGCGTAGCCGCCTGACTGATCGGTGAAGCCCGTGCTCGTTTCGATGAATTTCGCGCCGTTGACATAGGCTGCCTGGCGCACGGCGTCGTTCATGGCCGCGACCGCGTCGTTCCTCCGGCTGTTGGCCATGACGGGAAGGCCGAGCCAGTAAACGGCGATGTTGGCGGCCTTCAGCCTGCGGATGAGCTTTTCGGCTTCGCGCCCGTAGGCATCTTTCCATTCGGCGGTGCCGGGCTGAAGTCGCCCCGTGCCGGTCGGCGCCTTCATGGATATGACGTCGTTCACCCCGAGCATGACGACAGCGATGTGGACGGGCGCCCCGGATGCGACGAGCTTGTCGATATCGCTGAAAAGGCTGATCTGCTCGGTTCGGGCAAGGCCGTAATTCGATTTCGACGCGTCCTGAATCTGCACCGACGCATCCTGCTTGAACGCGTCCTGAAGGCCGCTTGCGAGGCCCGGCCCGAGCCAGTCGCCGATAACGCGAACCTGATAGCGATCCGTTTGCGGGAAGGGCGTTACGTAACTGGATGAGAGCGGGTTCGGGTTCTGCGCGAGAGCGCCGACATTGCCCGCTGCCAGCAGCGCCAAGGCAACGGTGACCGTCAGAAAGCAAGCCGCTGGGACGCGGGAGATCGAGGTCATATGAAAATCCTCGCCGACCCGCCCAAGACCGAACTCCACGCCATTGCCACACGGCCTTTTTTTATGCGGGAATGTGTCAGGATCAAGCCTGTACAGTGACTGCTCATTTTTTTCCACCCAATGCCACGGGAAGCTTCAGCCTTCCGCCTATCGCCATGAAAGCTCGGCGGCGAGCCGGTCGGCGAGCAGCCCGACCGCGAGAGCATACAGGTCCGAATTGTTGTATTTCTTAATGACATCGAAGTTTGCGATGGTGAGAAAGGCCGACACATTCGATTTGTTGGCGGTGAACGGATTTGTCTTGCCGGGTAAGAAAAGACGCGCGGGTTCATTCGGCTTCGGGAAGCGACCGCCCGTGTCGCGTTCCACGCCCAGCTTGCGCCAGCTCTTGAGCGGAAGCGCGGAGGCTTTCATCTCATCCGCAGCCCCAAAGCTCTCCGGCAACCGCACCGCATATCCCCAGGTGCGGCCACGCTGCCAGCCCGACTGCGCAAGATAGTTCGCCGTCGAGGCCAGGGCGTCGGCCGGGTTGTCCCATATGTCGCCGCGCGGCTTGCCGGAGAAGCTGACGCCGAATTTGTTGTATGTGGACGGAATGAACTGCGTGTGACCCATCGCGCCAGCCCACGAGCCCGACAGCTTGTCGGGCGAGATGCGCTGGTTTTCCACGATCTTTAGCGCTTCCACGAACTGCGTCTTCCAGAAGTCGGCGCGGCGACCGGCGGTCGCGAGCGTGGCGAGAGAGCGGAAGACGGCCCACGATCCCTGCTTGTTGCCGAAATCGGATTCGGCGCCCCATATCGCGACGAGGACGTAGCGGCTGACGCCGTAGCGCCGCTCCAGAACCTTGAGCTTTGCCTCATATCGGAGGTAGGCGGCCTTGCCGTCGGCGATGCGCGCGGGCGTGATGATGCGGTCGATATATTGCGTCGCTGTGAGTGTGAATTCCGGCTGGCGATTGGCGAGGCGAAGCACTTCGGGGTCGGGTTCGAGGCCCGCGAATGCCGCGTCGAACGTCTCGCGGGAAACGCCCTCGCGCTCGGCCACGGGCCAGATTTCCGACTTCAGCGCGGCAAATGCCGTTTCCTGCGCCTCTTCGGCGCGAGCGCTCCAGAAGCCAGCAAGCGTCATCATCGCGATGAGCACGGCTGCCACGCGCGCGGCGACCATTCGCACGTCGATTCTCCCTCAAAGCGCCTCGCGGGAGCCGCAATTAACGCTTCTATCTCGGCGGGCGTTCGCTATATCTTTCCCGTGAACGTCTCACCGCTGAAGCGCCCGAGAAACTCGTCGATAAGCTCAACCCTCACCGAGAAGTCCCATGAGCAAGCCTATCCGCAAGGCCATTTTCCCCGTCGCCGGTCTCGGCACGCGCTTTCTTCCCGCCACGAAGGCGATGCCGAAAGAGATGTTGACCGTTGTCGACCGCCCCATCATCCAGCACGTGGCCGACGAGGCGCGCACCGGCGGCATCGAACATTTCATCTTCGTAACTGGGCGCAATAAAGGCGTCATCGAGGATCATTTCGACCGTCAGTTCGAGCTGGAAGAAGTGCTCAGGCGGCGCAACAAGCAGGACGAGCTGCTCAACCTCGAAACCCATCTGCCGAAACCCGGCGCGACGAGCTTCACGCGTCAGCAAGAGCCGCTCGGCCTCGGCCATGCGGTCTGGTGCGCGCATGACATCGTGGGCAGCGACCCGTTCGCGCTGCTGCTGCCCGACGTGATCGTCCTGCCCGATGGCGAGAGCTGTCTCGGCCAGATGATCCGGGTCTATGGCGACCTCGCGGAGAAATATCCCGACGCGAAGATCAACATCGTCGCCGTCGAAGAGGTCGCGCCCGAGGAAACGAGTTCTTACGGCGTTGTCGGCCTCGCGGGGGTGGAGAGCGACCGGCTTTGGCGAATCGATTCGATGGTTGAAAAGCCCTCGAAAGGCTCGTCGCCCTCGAACCTCATCATCATGGGCCGCTACATCCTTCAGCCCGAAATCTTCGATATCCTGAAGTATCAGGAACGCGGCGCGGGCAATGAAATCCAGCTCACCGACGCGATGCGCACGCTCATGCGCGATCAGTTGTTCTTCGCCTACAAATATCGTGGCAAGAGCTACGATTGCGGCTCGAAGCTCGGCTTCCTCACGGCGAACGTCGCGTTCGCGCTGGCGCGTTCCGACCTCGGTCCCAAGTTCGGCGAGGAACTGAAAAAGCTCGCCGCCGAGCTTCAGGCGAAAAAGGCTGCCGAGTAAGCGCCAGCGTAACCTTTTTTCCTCGCGAAGCGCCGCCCGCTTTTCTTGATGCGACCGCATTTACTCCATAAAACGGGTAAACGGGCGGCACACAAGAGGGGCGGCGAATGGTGCATTCGACGGCGCGGATCGGCATCGGCGCGGACAAAAACGAGGACGCGAGTTTGCCCGAGCCGGACACGGCTGCTGCGGTGGCGCGTCGCTCGCTCGATTGCGCCCTCGACGGGCTTCTCGCGCTGCGGGCTTCGCTCGCCAACGGCTTGGCCGACGATTTCGAGCGCGCCGTCGCGCTGATTCACGCCTGCCGGGGCCGCGTGATCGTGACCGGCATGGGCAAGAGCGGCCATGTCGGGCAGAAGATCGCGGCCACGCTCGCTTCCACCGGCACCCCCGCGCAGTTCGTTCATCCCGCCGAGGCGAGCCACGGCGATCTCGGCATGATCACTGCGGCCGACACCATCCTCGCGCTGTCATGGTCCGGCGAAACGGTGGAACTGGCCAGCATCCTCACCTATTCGCGCCGCTTCCGTGTACCGCTCATCGCGCTGACCTCGCGGCGCGAAAGCGCGCTCGGCAAGGCGGCGGATGTCGTGCTTCAGCTTCCGCCCGTGAAGGAGGCATGCCCGCACGGCCTCGCGCCGACCACCTCGACGCTGACGCAGCTTGCACTCGGCGATTGCCTCGCCATCGCGCTGCTCGAAGGGCGCGGCTTCACGGCATCCGATTTCAAGGTGTTTCATCCCGGCGGGCAACTCGGCGCGAACCTCAAGCACGTGGCCGACATCATGCACAAGGGCGAGCGCATGCCGCTTGCCGGGGCGGACACGCCGATGAGCGCCGCGCTCGTCACCATGACGGAGAAGGCTTTCGGCTGCCTTGGCGTGGTGGGCGCCGACGGCAAGCTCGCGGGCATCGTCACCGATGGCGATTTGCGCCGTCATATGGCGGGCGATCTCCTGGGGCGCCGCGCCGCCGATATCATGACATGCAATCCGCAGACGATCACGCCGTCGATGCTTGCCAGCGCCGCGCTTCAGATCGTGAACGAGAAGAAGATCACCGCGCTGTTCGTGGTGGATGACGGCGTGCCGGTCGGGATCGTGCATATCCACGACCTGCTGCGCGTCGGTGTCGCCTGACGCGTAACCGATCTCATTGAAGGGCGTCGTGAATAATGCTCTGCGTGCGCGCGGTCAGGACTGGGCTGCCCGTACTGTGAGCGGTGAAGATCGCCGGGATAATGCGACTGGTCCGAAGGGATCGGAAGGCTTGGAGATGCGATCCGCGAGCCGGACTTCTTTTACGCCAGCGTGAGTCTCCAGGGCGATCCGCGACACACGCATACTTACTTCAACATGTCGATGGCGCTGATGCTCGCGGCAACCGTCTGTCATCGCGGTCGCCGTTCGTCACACGCCCGCGCGACCGAGCCACCCGAAGCGGCGCACAGTGCGGCACGCCGAACAGGCAGCCTCGCCTGTTTGGCGTGCATGCCCGGCCCATCTGATGCAAAATCGCCATAGCTATATTCTTGCATATACAAGATACGTAACCCGCCATTCCCTTGCTCTGTATAGTCGGTAATATAGCTTACTGGCCCTGGGCACGGCGTTCGCGCTGAGGGGCCAGATCGTTATTCTGGGTAAGGGGCAAAAACATGAACATTTCCCGCGAAGAGCGGGCGCCCGGCAGGCTTGCCGGCGCTCCCGCAACGGGATCTGCTGCGCGCGAACACAACGGGTGCGCGCGTGGCATAATCTCTGGCAGGCTTGGCAACTCGGCTTCACACAGAGCGCTCGTTCTGGCGTCGCTCGGACTCGCGTTCGGCGTGATGCTGCCGAACGCCTTGCAGGCGCAGGAAGCGCAGGCGGCGGATCAGACGCCGACGCTGCCGCCGGTGGTCGTCTACCAGCCGAAGACGGTAACGCCCGCCTCGGCGCCGCGAGCGCGTCGTGAGGCGCAAACCACGCAGACGACACCATCGAATGAGGCTTCGGGCACCGACGTCGCTCAGGGAACGGGCGGCACGGGCGGGGGCGGTTCATCGGCGGCCGGCATTTTCAGCCTCGGAGGCATCAACCTCATGGGCGGAACCGTCGTCTCCAGCGAGCAGACCTGGACCTTCCAGAAACCGACGCTCGATCAGGCGGCGGCCCTCGCGCCGGGCGTGTCGGATTCGAACTCGGGCGGCACGCGCAACGAACGGCTTCTTTTCGTGCGCGGCTTCGACCGCTATCAGGTGCCGCTGACCATCGACGGCGTGCGCGTCTATCTTCCCGCCGATAACCGCCTCGACTTTGGCCGCTTCCTTACGGGCGCGGAGATCGCTGAAATTCAGATCGCGAAGGGTTACGCTTCGGTGCTGGACGGCCCCGGCGCGCTCGGCGGCGCGATCAACCTCGTGACGCGGCGGCCGACGAAGGAATTCGAAGGCGAGATTGCGCAGACCTTCACCTTCGCGGGCGACGGCGCCTACAGCGGCTTCCGCACCTCGGGTTATGTCGGCACGAAGCAGAAATATTATTATCTCTCGGCGTCCGGCTCGATCCTCGATTCGAAAGGCTGGAAGCTCTCCGACGACTTCAAGCCCCAGAACACCGCAAGCGAAGATGGCGGCTGGCGCAACAATTCCGAGGTGAACGACTGGCGCATCAATGTGAAGGCGGGCATCACGCCGAATGCGACCGATGAATACGCGATCAGCTATATCAAGCAGGAAGGCTCTAAGGGCGCGCCGTTCCACACCGTCAACGCGATCGGAAGCCAGCGTTACTGGGACTGGCCCGCATGGAACATCGACAGCATCTACTCGCATACCACGACACGCATCGGGAAGGCGTCGTATGTAAACACGAAGCTGTACTACAATACCTTCGACAACGACCTTTTCTCCTACGACGACGCGACGATGACCACGCAGTCGAAGGGTTATGCGTTCCGCAGCTACTATCGCGACATCGCTTATGGCGGTTCGGTGGACGCCGGCACCGACATCACCAATTGGGACACATTGAAGGCGGCCTTCCATTACCGGCAGGACGAGCATAATGAGCGCAACCGCAACTATGTGAACAGCGGTTGTCCGATCGGCCAACCCGCGCCCTGCCTGGAACCAAAGCAGACCTCCGTCGAAGATACATACTCCGCTGCGCTCGAAAACACCTTTCACGCCACCTCCCGCATCGACGTTGTGACGGGCGGCAGCTACGACTGGCGTGAGCTTTCGAAGGCACAGGACTGGTCTCAGGCGACCGGAATCATCAACTACGAACTCGCGGACAGCGACGCGTGGAACTGGCAGGCAGCGACAATCTGGCGTTACTCGGACGACGCCAAGCTGTATGCCAGCGTCTCGCACCGCACGCGCTTCCCGACGCTGTTCGAGCGATTTAGTTCGCGTTTCAACTCGGCCGTCTCAAACCCAGGCCTTTCTCCCGAAGAGACGACGAACTACGAAATCGGCTGGGCGGGCACGTTGTTCGGCCGCGCCAATGTTTCGACGGCGGTCTTTTATAGCGACGTTTCGAATTTTATTCAGAACGTGACGATCGTCGGCGGTACAAATAACGGAAAGACCCAGTTCCAGAATGTTGGCGACGGCGAGTTCTACGGCTGGGAAGGCTCCGCGGACGTAAGTCTGATGAAAAGCCTTTCGGTTGGCGGCAACGTGACCCTTATCAGCCGCGACATATCGAACACCACCAATATCGCAACCTTTCATCTCACCGGCGTGCCCGACGCGAAGGGCATCGCCTATGTGAAGTGGACCCCTTTCGACGGAATTACGCTCACGCCCAACGTCGAGATGGCGAGCACCCGCTGGACATCGAACTCCGCTGGAAGTCTTTACTACCAGATCGGCGCGTACACCATCGCGAACATCTCGGCCGAGTACGAGTTCCGGCCCGGCGCGACGCTCCAGTTCACCGCGCGCAACCTGACTGACGAGGATTACGCGCTCACGGACGGCTTCCCGGAGCCGGGCCGCAGCTTCACGGCTGGCATGCGCATCAAGTTCTGACGCGCATCCGAGTTCGGAGGGCGGCACCCCGCGCGGCCCTCCGATCCTTTTTCCGCGAGCGTTTTCACGCCGCGTCGCAAAACATGAGGAAAGCATCATGGAATTCTCGATAAAGACACCGGCGAAGGCTGCCGCTTTCGCGCTTGCGGCTGTTCTGCTGTGCAACGCCGCCGCCGCCGAGGAGGGGCCGTGCGAGGGCCTCTCCTGGCCGATGGCGACCGAACTGGCCTGGATGCAGGCGGCGGACGCCGAGGCTCTCAAGTCGGGGGGCGAGATTGCGGCGCTCCCCGCGAAGGCCGTCGCGCTCGCGCTGACGCCGAGCAAGGTGGCCAGCCTCCCCGTGAAGCCAAGCAAGGAAGACGCTCTCGCGCCTGACACTTTTTCCGGCTTCTTCACGATCAAGGCGCTGCCGCAGAAGGCCGTCTATCAGATCACGCTTTCGAACCACTCCTGGATCGATGTCGTTCAGGGCGGCAAGCCTGTCGAGACGGCTTCGTTTACGGGGGCTCCCGAGTGCAAGATCTGGCGCAAGAGCGTGCGCTTCGAACTTTCGGAAGCGCCTGTCACGATCATGGTAGCCGGGTCGGAGAGCGCCGCCGTCAGGGTCGCGATCCGCGAGGCGCAGGATTAACGGTTCCGAGGCTCGGACCGCATTCCGGCCCGGACGCCTGGGCCGGATCATCATCCAGCCAGTTCGGCGAATCGGTCGAACCGTTTGCCGATCAGATTGGCCCTACCCGTAGGAACGGCCTCAGGCTTTGCCGGCCCGATCCCAGAACGCCTTGATCTTGCTAAGGAAACCGATGGTGTCGGGGTGCGTCGTATCGGTCGACGCCTTCTCGAACTCCTTCAGCAACTCCTTCTGCTTTCGCGACAGGTTCTGCGGCGTCTCCACCTCGACCTGTACGTAAAGATCGCCGGTCAGCTTCGAGCGAAGCACAGGCATGCCCTTGCCCCGAAGGCGAAACTGCTTGCCCGTCTCCGTGCCCTCGGGGATTTTCACCCGTGCGCGGCCGCCGTCAATCGTAGGCACCTCGACCTGCCCGCCGAGCGCCGCCGTCACCATGGTGATCGGCACGCGGCAGAAGAGATCCGCTCCGTCGCGCTGGAAGATGTCGTCGGGCATGATCGACAGGAAGATGTAAAGATCGCCTGCGGGGCCGCCGCGAACGCCGGCCTCGCCCTCGCCCGCAAGCCGGATGCGCGTCGAATCCTCGACGCCCGCCGGGATGTTGACCGAAAGCGTCCGCTCGCGTGTCACCCGCCCACTGCCGGAGCACACGTTGCAGGGCTTCTGAATGATTTCGCCGCGCCCCTGGCAGGTCATGCAGGTGCGCTCGATGGTGAAGAAGCCCTGGCTCGCGCGAACCTTGCCGAAGCCCTGGCAGGTCGGGCAGGTCACGGGGCTTGAGCCGGATTCCGCGCCAGTTCCGCTGCACGCCTCGCACGTAACCGACGCAGGCACGCGAATCTGCGCCGCCTTGCCGTAGAAGGCTTCCGCGAGCGATATCTCCATGTTGTATTTGAGGTCGGAGCCGCGCTCCTTGGCGCTGCGCCCGCGCGTGCGGCGGCCGCCCATGAACTCGCCGAACAGGTCGTCGAAGATCTCCGACATCGAGGCCGAGAAGTCCGTGCCGAAGCCATACCCGCCATTGGCCCCCGCGCCTTCGAAGGCGGCGTGTCCGAATTGATCGTAGGCCGCGCGCTTCTGCGGGTCTTTCAGCGCCTCGTAGGCCTCGTTGACTTCCTTGAACTGGATTTCGGCCGTTGCGTTACCGGGGTTGCGGTCCGGATGGCATTCCTTCGCGAGCTTCCGAAAAGCGCTTTTGATTTCGTGATCGGCTGCGCCCTTTTTCAGCCCGAGCACCTCGTAATAATCGCGCTTCATGGTGTATTGTTGAGATCCTTGATCATCGAACCCTCGCCGCGAAAAAGATCAGCTTAAGCTTCGCGGACGCACTTCGCGCTCCGCCCCGGCGACGCCGAACGCGAAATCGCGGGAAGGCTTTCGCCTCCCCGCCGTAATCTTACGCCGACTTCTTCTTGTCGTCCTTGACTTCCTCGAACTCGGCATCGACGACACCGTCGGACGCCGTCGAGCCGCCCGCTGTCCCGCCACCTTGCGGACCGCCCTCTCCGGGCGCCGCACCGGCGTCACCGCCCGCCTGACGGTAAAGCGCTTCGCCGAGCTTCATAGCCGCCTTGGCAAGCTCGTCCGCCTTTGCGCTGATATGCGCGGCATCTTCGCCCGCCGAAGCCGTTTTCAGCTCTGCAACGGCGGCTTCGACCGCCTTCTTGTCGCTGTCGGAAACCTTGTCGCCAAGTTCAACAAGCGTCTTCTCGGTCGAGTGAATGAGCGCTTCGGCCTGGTTCTTCGCCTCGACCAGCTCGCGGCGTTTCTTGTCTTCCGCGGCGTGGCTCTCGGCTTCCTTGACCATCCGGTCGATCTCGTTATCGGACAAGCCACCCGACGCCTGGATGCGGATCGACTGCGCCTTGCTGGTAGCCTTGTCGAGCGCCGACACGTTCACGATGCCGTTGGCGTCGATGTCGAACGTCACTTCGATCTGCGGCACGCCCCGAGGCGCGGGCGGAATGCCCACGAGGTCGAATTGTCCGAGCATCTTGTTGTCCGCCGCCATCTCGCGCTCACCCTGGAACACGCGGATCGTCACCGCGTTCTGATTGTCCTCGGCTGTCGAGAAGACCTGGCTCTTCTTCGTCGGGATGGTCGTGTTGCGATCGATGAGACGCGTGAACACGCCGCCCAGCGTCTCGATGCCGAGCGAAAGCGGCGTGACGTCGAGAAGCAGCACGTCCTTCACGTCACCCTGAAGCACACCCGCCTGGATGGCGGCGCCCATGGCCACAACTTCGTCCGGGTTGACGCCCTTGTGGGGTTCCTTGCCGAAGAAGGTTTTCACGACCTGCACGATCTTGGGCATGCGCGTCATGCCGCCGACGAGAACAACTTCGTCGATTTCGGCCGCCTTCAGGCCGGCATCACGGAGAGCCGCTTCGCACGGGCCGATGGTCCGCTGCACGAGATCATCCACGAGGCTTTCGAGCTTGGCGCGCGTCAGCTTCATGGTGAGATGCTTCGGACCGCTCGCGTCTGCCGTGATGAAAGGCAGGTTGATTTCGGTCTGCTGGGCGCTGGAAAGCTCGATCTTCGCCTTTTCGGCGGCTTCCTTTAGGCGCTGGAGCGCCAGCTTGTCGCTGCGCAGGTCGATGCCGTTCTCGCGCTTGAATTCGCTCGCGAGGTAATCGACAAGGCGCATGTCGAAGTCTTCACCGCCGAGAAACGTGTCGCCATTGGTGGACTTCACCTCGAACACGCCATCGCCGATTTCGAGCACGGAAATATCGAACGTACCGCCGCCAAGGTCGTACACGGCGATGGTTTTCGATTCTTTCTTCTTGTCGAGGCCGTAGGACAGCGCAGCCGCCGTCGGCTCGTTGATGATGCGAAGCACTTCGAGGCCCGCGATACGGCCTGCGTCCTTGGTGGCCTGACGCTGGGCGTCGTTGAAGTAGGCGGGAACCGTAATGACGGCTTTCTCGACCTTTTCACCGAGATATGCTTCCGCCGTTTCCTTCATCTTCTGCAGAATGAAGGCCGAAATCTGTGAAGGAGAGTACTTCTTGCCGTTCGACTCGACCCACGCGTCGCCATTGTCGCCGCGAACGATCTTGTAGGGAACGAGGTTCATGTCCTTCTTGACGATTTCGTCGTCAAAGCGGCGGCCAATCAGGCGCTTGATCGCGAAAAAGGTGCTTTCCGGATTCGTCACCGCCTGACGCTTGGCGGGCAGGCCGATGAGACGCTCGCCGTCGTTGGTGAAAGCCACCATCGACGGGGTCGTCCGCATGCCTTCGGAATTCTCTATGACCTTGGGATGGCTTCCCTCCATGACGGCCACGCAAGAATTGGTCGTGCCCAAGTCAATGCCAATCACTTTCGACATGGTTTAGAACCTCGTGCTGCTCATTCTTGTCGCGAGACGCCAGGCCGCTTAAAGCCAACCACCCCGTAGATATTTATTGTCTTCGTCCCGCGCCGAGAATGCTTATCTCGAATTGGTGATCATATAGGGGAGCGCTTGGAGCCGCGCAAGCACCAGCGGCCCGCCGTAACGCTTCCGACGCGCTTCACGAACAGGATATTGTCTTGAGCGCTGAAATAAGGCGCCGTCATGAACATTTCGCCGCATGCGGAGACCGGCGAAATGAGCCAATTTTTTCCGAAAAGCATGCCTGCCGATGTGGCCGGGATGCGGCAGCCGTGTGGCGGCCGCATGGAAATAAGTGCTTTTATTGAACTGCGTTGCCGCCGCTTCGCGCTCGCCTTGCGGTCCGAGGGGCAGAGGCGATGCGTCATCGAAGCAGCGCGCGGGAGGCACTCCGGCGCCATTTGAGCTTGCGCCGCCGGAAGGAGAGGACAACAATAATCCTTCCTGGTCGCGGCGGCTTGACGGCGCGCCGATCCGGCTGGCATTTCCGACTCCCCCAAGGCGGGATCAGACGCCTGAACGCAAGTCCAAGGAGCGTCCATGGACGATACTCTGCCCAGTGCATACGGCCCGGCGAGCGGTGTGCATCCCTTCACGAAACCGCAGCCCGGCCTCCCCTCCGTCACAGCATTCAATCGCCACGAACTTGGCGCGATTTTTTCCGTCTACGGCGCGAAGGTGGCTGAAGGCGAATGGCGCGATTATTCCATCGATTTTCTCAAGGACCGCGCGGTGTTTTCCGTGTTCAGGCGGTCGGCTGAAATGCCGTTGTACCGCATCGAAAAAAACCCCCGGCTCACCAAGCGGCAGGGCGCTTACAGCGTCGTTGCGACGACAGGGCTCATTCTGAAGCGCGGCCACGACCTTGCCAAGGTGCTCCGTGTTCTCGACCGCAAGCTTCGCCTCGTTAAAAGCTGATCCGGTGATCGCGGGCAAAAAAAAGGCCCCTTGCGGGGCCTTTGGCTGCACTTGCGGAGAAACGCTATTCGCGACGGTCGCCGAAGAGCGACAACAGCGCGACGAAGATGTTGATGAAGTTGAGATAGAGGCTCAACGCGCCAAGAATGGCGGCACGGCCCAGCGTCTCTTCTCCACCCTGCGCCTGGGCGTAGTAGTTGTCCTTGAGCTGCTGCGTGTCATAAGCCGTAAGGCCCGTGAAGATCAGCACGGCAAGCACGGAGATCGCGAACTGCATCCCCGACGAGCCGAGGAACACGTTCACCACGCTCGCGATCACGAGTCCGATCACGCCCATGATGAGGAACGAGCCGAACTTTGTGAGATCCCTCTTCGTCGTGTAGCCCCAGAAGCTCACGGCTCCGAAGGTCGCGGCGGTAATGAAGAAGATGCGCGCGATCGAGTTACCGGTGTAGGCGATGAAGATGCTCGAAAGAGACAGGCCCATCAACGCCGCGAACAGCCAGAATACGCCCTGCGCGGTTGTGGAACTCATCCTGTTGATCGATGCCGCGAAAGCAAACACCACGAGCAGCGGCGCGAACATCACCAGCCACTTCACCCAGCTCTTGAAAATGACCTGACCGAGCGGCGTCAGAGCGGTGATCTGGCCGGCATCGTTGGTCACCACGGACAGGCTGTAGATCGTGTAGGCCATGATGCCCGTCACGACCAGACCGATACCCATGTAGTTGAAAACGCGGATCATGTACGCGCGCAGACCTTCGTCAATCGCGAAGGCGTCCGTGCGCGCACGAGCATTAACGTTATATGCTCGAGACGTGTCGTAGTCTGCCATTGTCCTCTTTGGTCCCTGACATTTTTCTCAAAAGGTCTGCGCAGAAGGTCTTCCAGGTTTAACCCCGGACGGCCTGGAACACGGCCTCTTCGTCAGGCGGCCTGCCCTGTCGTCGCCATCCAGACGTTCACTCGGAACGCAGATATTGCGCGGGTTTCGCTGAAAGAACCTTGAACGTCCCCAACGCACCCAGCGCAATGACGAATATGGTTTCAATTATCGATGGCTGCAATAGCGCCGATAGCGAGACAACAAAAGTTAATCCCATGACATATTTCACGATAACCCACGCTGCCAAAAGCCCAAGCGCGGCGGCGACGGCCGAAAGGCACACGGCGAGGATGAGGTATTCAAGGAGGTGCGCCGTTATGACGCGTCGCTTGCTCGCGCCCAGCGTGCGCAGCACAACCGCTTCGTAGATCCGCCGCCGCTGCGCCGTGAGCAGTGCGCCCGCGACAACCAGCGCGCCCATAATCAGCGTGACGCTTCCTGCCGCGCGCACCGCCGTCATGATCTTCTCGAATACGCCATTGAACGCGGCAAGCGCATCGCGCACGCGCACGGCGGAGACGGCGGGATAGGCGCCCGCGACGGCCTTCATGACCTCGGCTTCCGCCTTCACGTCAGGGGGCTGACCTTCGGGCCAGGAAAGCGTCGCCAGCCAGGTGAACGGCGCGGCCTTGAGTGCGTTCGGCGAGAAGATCATCACGAAGTTGATGTCGATCGAACCCCACTTCACCGTGCGGAAGTTGGCGATCTTCGCCTGCATGTTGCGGCCGAGGACATTGACCGTCACCGTGTCGCCGAGCGTGAGGCCGAGCGCCTTGCCTATTTCCGCCTCGAAGGAGACGAGCGCCTCTCCCGAATGGTCGGCGGGCCACCACTCGCCCTCCGTGATCTGCGAGCCGGACGGTACGACATCCGAATAGGTGATGCCGCGGTCGCCGTTCAGCACCCATTCCGCCGACGACGGAGCCTTGATCTGTTCCACCGGCACGCCCTTGAGCGCGACGAGCCGTCCGCGCAGCATGGGGGCGGTGACGATGCGCGCCTCGGGCGCCTTCTCTTCGAGCATGTCCGCGAACGCATAGAGGCTCGGCTTCGGTATGCCGATAAAGAAATAGCTCGGGGCGCTCTCCGGCAGCCGCGTCTTGAGTTCGTTCGTCAATGAGGCGTCGACGAGCGACACCGTCGTCAGCAGCGTCAGACCCGCGCCGAGCGACAGCGCGATGGTGCGCGCGAGGCTCGCCGGTCCGGCGATGTTCGCGAGCGCAAGCGCCACTTCAGGGCGCTTCGGTCTCGGAAGCCGCGCGGCAAACCGGCGGATGCCCGCGCCGATCGCCCAGAACAGCACGAAGACCGCGAACAGGGCGGCGGCCGTAACGGCGGCGATCTTCTGGTTCTGCGAAAGCGCGATGGCCGATGCGACAAGCAGCGCCACCGCGCCGAGCGAGGCATAGCGATAGGCGCGCGGCGGAAGCCAGCCCGCATCTTCGCTGCCATTGCGGAACAATTCGGCGGCCCGCACCTGTTGCGCGCGGCCGAGCGGCCAAAGGATGAAGGGCAGCGCCGTCAGCGCGCCGAACAGCGCCGCGAGCGCCAGCGCCCCCGGCTGGAACCCCGGCTCAAGGCTCACCGGCAGAAGGCCGCTCGCCAGCCCCGCGACGAGCCACGGCACCGCGAGTGCGATCCCGAAGCCGATCAGGATGCCAAGCGCGGCGAACAGCGCCATCTCGATGAAGAACACCTGAAAGATCGTGCGCTGCGGTGCGCCGAGCGCCTTGAATGTGGCGATGGTTCGCCGCCGCCGCTCGACGAAGGCCGACACCGCGTTCGCCACGCCGATGCCGCCGGTCAGCATCGCCGTCAGCCCGACGAGCGTCAGGAACTCGGCGAGCCGGTCGAGCGTGTTGCGGATGCCGGGCGTCGGGTCAGACGTGTCGCGCACGAGAAAGCCCGCCTCGGGAAATGTCGTGGACAGAGCGGCCTTGAACGTCGGTGGCGCGCCGCCATCGACCTTGATGCGATAGGCCCAGCGCACGAGCGCGCCCGGTTCGGCGATCCCTGTCTTTTTCAGCGCGTCGGCCGACATCAGGATGCGCGCGCCGAAGGCGGGCCCCGCCGCGAAACGGTCCGGCTCCTGTCCGAGCACGGCGACGACCGGGAACGATGCCTTGCCGAGTGTGATTTCCTCGCCGAGCTTGAGGCCCAGTTGGTCCAGAATGGTGCGATCCACGGCCACACCGCCGCGACGGACGGCATCGAGGTCGCCGCCTTCCTCCATCGTCACCGCGCCGTACAGCGGATAGACGCTGTCCACGGCCTTGAGGTCGACGAGCGCCTGCGCGTCCGCGTCGGGGCGCCGCGCCATCGCGCGCATGGTCGCCACCTCGCTCACGCGCCCGACGCTTTCGAGGAAAGCGCGCTCGTCCGTGTTCGCCTGCCTATGGATGAGCGTCGCCTCGACATCGCCGCCGAGCAGCAGCGTCGCGTCGCGCGCCAGCGCATCGCGGATCGCGCCCGAAAGCCCGTTGATCGCGCCGATGGCGCCCGTGCCGAGCGCGATGCAAATCAGGAAGATCCAGAAGCCCGCCACGCCGCCGCGAAGGTCGCGCAGCGCAAGACGAAGCGCGAGCGGCAGCGTCGGTCGATGCGAACGCAGTGCGTCCGTGTCAGTCGCGACCGTCATGCCGACGCCGTTTCGTGGATCGACGCCGCGATCCGCCCGTCATGCATGGCCACAACGCATTCGCAGCGTTTAGCAAGCGCCGTGTCATGCGTCACGAGCACCAGCGTCGTGCCGAGGCGGCGATGCAGCGAAAAGATCAGGTCCATGATCTGGCGCCCGGTCTCGCCGTCGAGATTGCCGGTCGGCTCGTCCGCGAACAGGATTTTCGGCTCCGCGACGAGCGCACGGGCCAGCGCCACGCGCTGCTGTTCGCCGCCGGAAAGCTGCCCCGGCACGTGATGAAAGCGCCCCGACAGCCCGACTTCGGAAAGCACCGCCTCCGCGCGCTCGAACGCGTCGGCGCGATTGAGAAATTCGAGCGGCAGAGCCACATTCTCGATGGCCGTCATGGTCGGGATCAGGTGGAAGGACTGGAATACGATGCCGATGGAGCGGCCCCGGATCGCGGCGAGCGCGTCCTCGCCAAGCGTGGTGAAATCCTCGCCCGCGATGACGACGCGGCCCGAGGTGGCCGCTTCGAGGCCGGTCATCACCATGAGCAGCGACGATTTGCCGGATCCGCTCGGCCCGACGAGCGCCACGGACTGGCCTTCCGGCACGGCGAGATCGATGCCGCGCAGGATATCGACGGCGCCCGCGCGGCTTTTCAGCGTGAGCGTCACGCCTTTCAGATCTATGACGGGTGCGGCGCGGCGAGGCGCGCCCGCATGCGGCGCTTCGGAAACCGAGGGGAATTGCAAATGAGACACCGTTTCGAGACTTCGTTGCCGCGCTTCATATGGATAGGATTGTTCGCAATTTCGACCGCGTGCGCCGCGATTTTTGTAACTGTTTGCACCGTCGCGCCGGTGCGCGCCGCCTCTCCCGAAAAGGAAATCGTGATCCTTGCGCTGGGCGACAGCCTGACGGCAGGCTTTCAGCTTCCGCCCGACAAGTCGTTTCCGGCGCAATTGCAGGCCGCACTTCGCGCGAAGGGTCACGCCGTGCGCGTGCTGAATGCGGGCGTCTCTGGCGACACGGCGGCCGACGGCGCGGCGCGGCTCGACTGGAGCATATCCGAGCCGGTCGACGTGGCTATTGTCGAATTCGGCGCGAACGACATGCTGCGCGGCCTCGATCCGAAGCAGACGGAAGCCTCGCTCGACGCGATCCTCAAGGCGCTCTCCGAAAAGCGCATCGAGTTTCTCGTCGCGGGCATGGAGCCGCTGCGCAATTGGGGCGAAGATTACGCCGCGCGCTTCCGCACGATGTGGCCGCGCCTCGCCGAAAAACACGATGCGATCCTCTATCCGTTCTTCCTGAAGGATGTGGCGACCGTCGCCGCGCTGAACCAACCGGACGGCCTGCATCCGACCGCCGAGGGCGTGGCGGTGATCGTGCGCAACATTCTGCCGGAAGTCGAAAAGCTGATCGCGCGGGCAAAGGAGCAACCCGGCAAGGCGCTGCGGTGACGGAAAGCCTCCGTAACGAAATGGTACGATTGCGCAAAGAGCGCGCAGTTAGCGCAGGCGCAGCACCTGCAAATCGCGACGATTGACTGGCAGCCTTCAGGCCGGGGAGGAACCGCGCGCAATACCGGCGAAAGCTCGGATCGGGTCCAAAGCAAATGCAGCCGCCCTTTTCAGGTGCGACGCCTTCGTTGCGACCAGACTTGCGCAATCGTGGCGAATGCAATCCGATACCGGCGACGCGAGGACAGTCACGCGCAGCCCGCTTGTTTCGGCCATGGCTTTCGTGAGGGCGCTTTCATCGGTGTCGCCGTAGCGCGCGTCTTTCGCCGCTGACACCCAATTCTCGACAAGGGCGCGGGAAGCTTTCGTTGGGTTTATGACGACGGTCCCGGATCGCGGCACGAGCATAAAGCGCCCGCGCAGCCTCTTTGCCGTCATCTTGAGCGCAATATCACAATCGATGTCGCCAAGGTGATCTAGCGATGACACAGCCAGCGCATCGACGTCGTTCAAGACGACAGTGCGCCCTTCGTGGCGGTCCATGAACTGACCGGCGATAGAAGCCTTCATCAGCGTGATGGATTCCCACCCACGTCTGTTGCTGGCGTCGACCTGAATGAAATCGTAAGCCGCGCCTTGTGCCTCAAGGCTTTTCCTGAATCGTTCGGCCCAGCCGGAATAGTCTAGCGTATACCACGAACAAATAATCATCCCAAATGCCCCACAAATGCCCGCGCCTATCTTGCTCTAGCGCGCCTCGATAAGCAACATCCGAAAGCGTCACAGTGAAAGGCAAAATCAAACGGCGCAGCCACATTAAGCTGGTCGATCCGGAGTCCGGCGTCAGGCTGATCGCGCGGGCAAAGGAGCAACGCTCCCGAACGCAATGATTCAATTTTAATCGCATTGCGATAATGGAAAAGCCCCGCACAGGCTTCGCGGAAAAGAGTGTCCTCCATCAATCTGGAGGATCGAATCGATGCGCGCCGCAGAAATCATTCCGTTTCATCGCAGCGTCTGGCCCTCGACCATCAATGTCAGCCCTGCCCCGGAGACGCAGGGCGCGAACATCACCATCTCGCGCAACGAGACCAGCGTTTCCATTGTCGCTAGCGAAGATGAAGCGGGCGCGCTGACGATCTCGACGCCGCGCGGCCCGGTTGAGGAGCAGGTCGATTGGCGCAACCTGAAGGACTACTCCTTCATCGAGGAAGTGACGACCGAACGCACCGCCATGGGGGAGGTCCGCAAGCTGCGCCTCACCAGGTTCGATGACGTGGTTATCGGTGCGGACGCGCGCGGCAACGTCTACATCGATTGGCGAGAATAGGGATGATTATCGCCTGTCTGGGCTGGGGGTCGTTGATATGGGGTCCGCGCGGATTGCCCATCCGGCGCCAGTGGTTCCAAGACGGACCATTCGTCCCGGTTGAATTCGTTCGCCAATCACAAGATGATAGGATCACCTTGGTGATCCACAAACAAGGTACGCCTGTTCGTGTGCTTTGGTCAGTAATGGATACACCGGAAATTAACGTTGCAAAGGGAGCTTTGCGGGAGCGAGAGGGAATTAAGAAGGAGAATGTCGATAAAGACGTTGGACTTTGGACAAGTGATACTTCATCCATATTCAATTTGCCTCAATGGGCGGCTGCGCGTGGCGTGGATGCAGTGATTTGGACTGCGCTTTCTCCGAAATTTGGAGGTGAGGACAAGACGCCGACCGTTGAAGAGGTTCTCGGCCACCTGCGAAAACTGGAAGGCGCCAAGCGGGACAACGCAGAACAGTATGTTCGGTTTGCACCGCGTCAGATCGATACCCCTTACCGACGCAGGATAGAGGCCGAGTTGGGTTGGACACCCGCAAGACACCTGAATTTCGTTACTTGCGACCCACATCGAACTTCACGCCCTGCGCGAGCGGCAGCGTCGAGCCATAGTTGATGGTGTTGGTCGCGCGGCGCATATACGCCTTCCACGAGTCGGAGCCAGCCTCGCGGCCGCCGCCCGTTTCCTTCTCGCCGCCGAACGCGCCGCCGATCTCCGCGCCGGACGGCCCGATATTGACGTTCGCGATACCGCAGTCCGAGCCGCGCGCCGAGAGAAACAGTTCCGCCTCGCGCAGATCGTTGGTGAAGATGGACGACGAAAGCCCCTGTGGCACCTCGTTGTTGAGGCGAATGGCTTCCTCAAGCTCGTTATAGCGGATCACATAGAGGATCGGCGCGAAGGTCTCCTTCAGCACCGGCCCCACCTGCTCGGGCATCTCGATCAGCGTCGGCTGCACATAGACGCCGCCTTCCGGCACGCCCGCGCGGATGCGCTCACCGCCGGTGAACAGGCTGCCGCCCGACGCCTTCGCCTCCTCGAACGCCTTGTACATCGCGGCATAGGCCGCCTCGTCGATCAGCGGACCGACGAGGGTGCCCTCTTCGAGCGGGTTGCCAACTTTCACGCTCGTGTAAGCCTGCTTCAGGCGCGGGACGAGCTTGTGATAGACCGAATTATGCACGAACAGCCGCCTGAGCGATGTGCAGCGTTGCCCCGCCGTGCCCATCGCGGCGAAGGCGACCGCGCGAAGGCTGAGGTCGATGTCGGCGGTCGGGCAGACGATGGCCGCGTTGTTGCCGCCGAGTTCGAGGATGGCGCGGGCGAAACGCGAGGCAAGCCGCGGCCCGACCGCGCGGCCCATCGCGGTGGAGCCGGTGGCGGAGACGAGCGGCACGAGGCGGTTATCGACCAGCGCTTCGCCGGCCTCGCGCGCGCCGATCACGACCGCCGAAAGCCCGTCCGGCGCGAGGTGGCCCGCCTGCCGGTATCGCGCCGCCGCCCGCTCGAACAGCGCCTGCGTGGCGAGCGCGGTCAGCGGCGTCTTCTCGGACGGCTTCCAAACGCAGGCATTGCCGCAGACGAGCGCGAGCGCCGCGTTCCACGCCCACACCGCCACGGGAAAGTTGAAAGCCGAGATGACGCCGACGACGCCCAGCGGATGCCACGTCTCCATCATGCGGTGATCGGCGCGTTCGCTCGCGATGGTGAGGCCGTAAAGCTGCCGCGACAGGCCCACCGCGAAGTCGCAGATGTCGATCATCTCCTGCACTTCGCCGAGCCCCTCGGACGCGATCTTCCCCGTCTCGATGGTGACGAGGCGGCCGAGCGCCGCCTTGTTGGCGCGCAGTTCCTCGCCGAACAGCCGCACGAGTTCGCCGCGCACGGGCGCCGGAACGCTGCGCCACGCGAGGAACGCCTCATGCGCCGCCTCGACCGCCGCATTCGTTTCGGCAGCACCGGCGAGCCGCACGCGCCCGATCGCCTCGCCCGTGATCGGCGTCTTCGCTTCGAATGCGCCGTCCGACAAGGTCTCGCTCGCAACGCCCAGATCCTGGAGCATCGCGCGCGCATCGCGGGGGAGAGAGCCGGTCTCGGGAACTGAAGTCATCGATTTTTCCTTAACGAGCTAGGAATGTGCCGCATCCGCTTCGCTTGTCGCCTGGCAGGAATGCCGGTACCTTTTCAATATAATATTGGAACGCTCGGTAAAGAGCGGAAGAAGCACGGGAAAACGCGCTTGAACGGGGCTGGTCCAGTGAATTTCGAGCCGGTCGAGCTGGCGAGATCGAAAGTCTTGCAGGATCATTTCCGCGAGACCTACGCGAAGATTTTCGCCGATCCGAATACGCCGCGCACCGTGGTTATTGTGCCGAGTATCACCTTCGACCGGGAAGTGATGGCGCGCATCGCTGGCGTTCATCATTACGAAGAGCGGCTTCTATGCCTGCTTCTGCTGCTGCGCTTTCCCCGCACCCGCGTGATCTACGTCACAAGCGAGCCCATCGCAACGCCCATCATCGATTATTACCTGCATCTTCTGCCGGGCATCCCGGCCCAGCATGCGCGAAAGCGGCTCGTGCTTCTCTCGTGCTACGACAGCTCCGACGCGCCGCTGTCGGCGAAAATCCTCGCGCGCCCACGCCTGATTGAGCGGATCAAGGCCGCGATCCCCGATCCGCACGCGGCACATGTGACCTTCTTCACCGTGACCCCGCTTGAAAAGAAGCTCGCGCTGAAGCTCGACCTGCCGATTTACGGCTCCGACCCCGAGGTTTCCTGCTGGGGCTCGAAGAGCGGTTCGCGCAAGATTTTCAGGGAAGCGGGCATCGCCATGCCCGCCGGGTTCGAAGACCTGAAGAACGCGGACGACATCGTGAATGCGCTCGTCACGCTGAAGGAGCAGAACCCGGAGCTGCGCCGCGCGGTGGTGAAACTGAACGACGGCTTTTCCGGCGAAGGCAACGCGGTGTTCTGCTTCAAGGACGCCCCCGAAACGGGCCTTCGCGAGTGGGTGCGTCAGCAGCTTCCGCACCTCGGCTTTCAATCGGCGGAAATGGCTTTCGATGCTTTTATGGAAAAATTCGAGCTGATGGGCGGTATCGTAGAGGAGTTCCTTGAGGGCAAGATCAAGCGCTCGCCTTCATCGCAATTCCGCGTCGATCCCGTGGGCATGCTTGAGACTATCTCGACGCACGATCAGGTGCTCGGCGGCGCGAATGAGCAGGTGTTTCTCGGCTGCAAATTCCCCGCCGACGAAAGCTATCGTCTCGACATTCAGGACTTGGGACGTCGCGCGGGCGAGGTGCTTGCGTCGAAAGGCGCGCTTGGCCGTTTCGCCATCGATTTCATGTCTGTGAAGGACGACGAGGCCGCGCCGTGGCGCCATTATGCCATCGAGATCAACCTGCGGAAGGGCGGCACCACGCACCCGTTCCTCATGTTGCAGTATCTCACGGCGGGCCGCTACGAGCACGAAACCGGCCTGTTCTACAGCGCGGCGGGCAAGCCTTGCTTTTATTACGCGTCGGACAATCTTCACGCGGACCATTACTGCGGGCTGACGCCGACGGACCTCATCGACATCGCCGCGACGCAGGGGCTGCATTTCGATGCCGCGAAGCAGGAGGGCGTCGTGTTCCATCTCATCGGCGCGCTGTCGGAGTTCGGCAAGCTTGGCGTGCTGGCCATCGGCGACACGCAGGAAAAGGCGTATCAGTCCTACATGCGCAGCGTGGCGATCCTCGATCAGGAGGGCACGCGGCATGATGGCGATTGAGATCTATTCCGCGCCGCCCGAGCTGCCGATATAACGCAGCGCGCCGGTTGAAAGCGCCCCGCCGACGACGCAGGGAATGCCCGCTGTTCCGACGCTCGCCACCGCGAGGCCGAGGCACCCCGCCGACACCGCTGCCTGCCCGACCGAGCCCCATGTGAGAAGATCGCGCGTCGAGCCGGGGCCCTTGCGCTTCAATTCGTCGAGCGCTGCCAGCGCGTCCTTGCCGAGCCGCGCCGTGTCCGCGAGTTCGGCCGCTTCGATCACTTCCGCGAGGATGGGCCTCACCTTTTTCGGTTGCCGCTCCTGCAAGTTCTTCAGCACGCGCAGAAGGTCCGCGTCGCGCGCCGCGTTCGACGCCAGCGTGAAGCGCGCCATGCTGCCGATGGTGAGCTTGTCCACGCTGTCGCGTTCCTTCGACCACGGCAGCAGCGTGACGATCTGCGCAATCGGTCCTTCGCGACCCGTGGCGAAATAGATGCCCCACAGCGTATCGATCAATTCGGCGTTGGATGCGAAGGTGATCGAGCGCTTCTTGTCTTCCTTTTCCTTGTCCTTGAAGAACATGTCGCCGTTGAAGAAGCTTTGCACCTTCTCCGCCGTACCGGGCTTGTAAGGTTCGAGCGCGATCTGGTTCAGCGTCGGCAAATCGCCCGACAGATAGCGTTCGGCCATGACGCGACGGTCCGGCAAGCGAGCCGCGAGCACGCTCATGTGATTGCGCCAGTCGGGGATCTGGGAATACGCAACGGCGCGGATCACGAGCCACTGGTCCTCGAAGGGCAGCGGCAGCGTTTTCTCGATGATGGCCTGCGCCTTTTTCGGGTTCGCGTTGAGCACCCCGGCGAGGAAACCGACGTAAAGCCCGGACGCATCCGGCTCCTTCAGCGCGCCGGACTGGCTCAGAAGGCGGATCACGGCGGGAACCGCCAACGGCTCGGGCTTCGCGCGATATTTCTTCATCCAGCGCTGACCGGCCTCCGGCCAATTCGCGTTTGCGGGCGGCGGAGCGGCGCTCGCGGGCATGAGAAACGCGAGGACGAGGAACGGAATGAGAATGCGGCGCATGAACTCTGTACTCGAAGGCGAACGCGATCGGCAGACGCTGGCGCTCGCAGGCGCAGACTCTCGATCGGGGGAGACTGAAGCGCAGCGGCATGGCCGTTTTGTGAAGCGACTATGGCACGGCGGCCACAAGCTCTACAGGCGACGGAGATGCGGTCCGCCGTGAACGCCGTTTGCGCGCCCGGTTTCAATGTGGCACCTGTCTGGCCTATCGCGCGTTTACGAGGCGCCTGGACCGCCGACCAAAAAGACGGAGTGCCCCCATGAACGATCCCACGGTTCACCTGACGCAACTCGGACAGCGCGCCGACCTGCCCGCATCGCCGGACGGGGCCGCGCTCGAAACCGTGCCGAACCCGCACGCCGGTTCGCTCTATGTCGTGCGCTTCACGGCGCCGGAATTCACCTCGCTTTGTCCTGTCACCGGTCAGCCGGATTTTGCGCATCTCGTGATCGATTACGTCCCGCGCGACGTGCTCGTCGAGTCGAAATCGCTGAAGCTTTATCTCGGAGCCTTCCGCAATCACGGCGCGTTCCACGAGGATTGCACCGTCGCCATCGGCAAGCGGCTCGACGAAACACTGAACCCGCACTGGCTCAGGATCGGCGGCTACTGGTATCCCAGAGGCGGCATGCCCATCGACGTGTTCTTTGCTGTTGGCGACCTGCCGCACGGCCTGTGGGTGCCCGATCAGGGCGTTGCGCCATACCGTGGGCGCGGCTAAAACTGCCGGTATGGGAGACCGGCTGATCATCACGAACGGCGACGAGGCGGTCGCGCGCATGCGAGAGGCGCGCATCGACGCGGAAATCCTGCCGTGGCGCGATATTCTGTATGAAGGGCCGGTTCCCGCGCTTCCGCTCGACGAGCTTTCCGACGTGCGCGCCCGTTTTCTCGCGCAACGCGGCTGGACATCGGAAGAGGAGCTTCGCGCGGCGTTTCGCGCTCGCGACGACGTGCTCCGCGGGCACGCGGATTATCGCGAAGTCGTGCTGTGGTTCGAACACGATCTTTACGATCAGTTGCAGCTCGTTCAGGTGCTCGATTTCCTGGCGGGCGAAGGGCGGCGCGAGGGCGTGTCCCTCATCCAGTCGGGACGCTACATCGGAACCGAGACGCCGCGCGGCCTGAAGCAGCATCTCCATCTTCAGGAGCGCGCAAACGACGCGCATTTCGCGCTCGCCCGGCTGGCGTGGAGCGCATTCTGTTCCCCTTCGCCGGAGCCCTGGGCGAACCTTCTCCGGTTCAGCACGCATGTTCTGCCGTTCCTGCGGCTTGCGATGCTGCGGCTGCTCGAAGAGCTGCCCGATCATCGTACCGGCCTTTCACGCACGGAAGCGACGATCCTCACGCTCATTCACGATGGCGTGCGGCATCCCGCAGACGTTTACGAGGCCTATCGCGAGAGCGAGGTGGCGATGTTCATGGGGGACTGGAGCTTTTATTGCGTGCTGGACGCGCTGGGCGATACCTCGGCACCATTCATCGCCGGGTTTAACGGCCGCGCCTTTTCACCGGGGCTGCCGGAGAACGCGCGAGACGCCTATCTGTCCTCGCGGCTTTCGCTGACTCATCTTGGCGTGTCGGTGCTTTCGGGCCATGCCGACGCCTTGCAGCATCGCCGCATGGACCGCGCTATCGGCGGCGTTCGCATCGCGTCGCCCGCGCCATGGCGATGGAACGGAAGTGCCCGGCGGCTGGTGCCGCCGGACTCGAGCGAGCCCGCTCTCCCGCGATCAGCCCCGAAAGGCTGACCGCAGCGTCCAAACGTATGCGCCAGAGCGCTAGAGATAAGGGCACGGCCTCTCGATGCCGTCGAAGCCGACATAGGTGCCCGTGTTCGGGTTGAACGACCGGAACGTGGCAGCGCAACGACCGTAACCGTCATCATAGGCGCGCGGCGGGGGCGCAGCGTTGGCTGCTTCGTTCGCAATGATCGCGCCGCCAATGATGGCACCGGCGATGCCAAGCCCTATCGCAGCGCCGCTTGGTCCTCGACGGCGATTCCCCCAACCACCGCCGCGTGGCCCGCGGTTGAAGCCAGGTCCGCGCTTCGGACCGCGGTTGAATCCGGACCTGTTACCGGGCTTCTTGCCGCCGGGGCGGTACTGAACCTCCATGACGCTGGACGAAACAGTAACGCCTTCAAATCCGGATAGAAGCGGAGCCGCGCTCGCCGAATACGATGACATCGTCATCGTGGCACCGAGCGCAGCCGCAATGCAGGATGCCTTTAGAATTTTGGACATGTTAACCCTCTCTGAATGCAGAACCGCCCAACACAGCGCAAGATAGGATAGTTCCGCGGTTCAGCCAAGGGTGAGCATATTACTGTTTCTTTACCATGAGAAAGCTGCCAGCCCGAGCGAAAGCGTTGCTATGGCAGTCAGAACCCCGCGCACCCGTCCGTACCAGGCCGGAAGCGGCAATGCGGGTGGGGCGGCCTTCTCCACAAAAAACCACATCGCCAGCGCAAGCGCGAGAATAGCGAGGCCATCCGGCCCGCCCCACAGCGCGCCGATCCAGGCCATCAGGGACGGAATCGCGGCCAGTCCGTAAGCGCTCCAGCTCGCCTGCCCCCCTTCGAGCACCGCGAACCCCCAGCGGACGCCTCCCAGAAAAGACAGCACGATGGCGCCATAGACGATCAGCGCCGAAGCGGCCTCGGCCCTGATCTCGGGCGCGAGACACACGGCGAGTGCGCCCATGGCGAAGGGAAGAAGGCACGCCAGCCCGACAGCGCGCGCCGGAAAGGGCATGGCCTGAGAGGCTTTCACATTGGATGGCATCGGCACGGCGAGTTCCTCCACTCGGCAATTTATTATACGCGCCAGCAATTTACCGCGTCTGCCATGCTTGAAACTTGCGCCGCCGTGGAGCCCCGCAAAAGCGGCGCGCCTATCGCTTTATTGACCGAAAGCAGATTGGATTCACGCCTCGTTCTCGGTGCTGCGGAACAGATCCGCTCAGACGACGGCGCTCTCGCCCCACGCGCGCGCCACCGCATCGACAAGGCGGCGCGGAGGCGCGGGCTTCGTCAACACTTCAGCGTGTGGCCATTCGCGCTTGAGCTTGTCCACCTCGGCATAACCTGTGTAGAAAACCACGCCCACGCCGCGTTCGGTCAGCACGCGCGCAGCGGGAAAGACCTCCTCGCCGCGCAGGCTGACGTCCAGCAGGGCGGCGGACATCGGCGTATCCGCTGCGATGGTCATCGTATGCTTGAGGGTGACCGCCGGTCCGAGAATCAACGCTCCGGCTTTCTGAAGCAGGATGCTGATATCGAATGCAAGGATCGCATCGTCCTCGGCCACGAGTATTTTTGCCCCGTGCAGGGGCTTTTCAGAATCGGAACTCATCCTGCCCGCATATCCAAAGAGAAATTATCGAGACAAATCTGGGACCACTTGCGAAAATTCCAATTGCGACCTTACGCCGAGAGTGCAGCAGGCCGCATTTGCCCGCCGTTCCTTCAGCTAATTATTGGAATCGACAAGCGAAACCGGTTTCGGGTTGTACCATGGCGCGCAACCTTCCGCAGTGAAACCCTCGATTGTGATGAACCGTTTCCTAGTACTCCGACGCATCGTCCGTCTGTTATGAACGCATGCCCTCAAGCAAAAGTATACGCGCCGGAATTGCCCCGCCTGTCCATGCGTTCGCGACTGCGGGAAGCTCCCTTTCGGAGCCTCGCGGGCGACGGCTTCGCCCTGGCGGCCCGCGTGAAATCCGCTCGCTTTCCCCCTTGTTCGCCGCGCCGGCTAACGGCCGAAAACACCCATCATTATCAATAGCTTTTCCCGATGATCCGCGTCCCGGACACATCGCAACCCCGGTTTCTTATTGCAGGGCAAAAAAAGGTCTTGACCTGGGGGGCGATATGGCCACTTAAAGCATCTCGATTGCGAAAACGATTGCGCCACATCAGGGCGCCGGGGAGGTGACTTCTGCTCATAAAGGCTGCGCTTTGAGGCGAGACGCCTCCCGTGTGCCGAACGTGCAGAAATACCTGTCTGGCAAACTCCGCATAGCGCGGTGAAGCGTTCGTCAGCAGCATCGGATTAACTCTTAAATGGGAGGTCCTATGCGATGGACATTTACCCGACGCCGGCGGAGGTTCTCCGCAAGCTTCATGTAGATCGCCCCGTACTCGGATTCCGTCCGCATGCGGCAGCTCGTGCTGCGCGCTGGTTCTTGGACAATTTTCCGGGAGAAACGCTTTATGCGGTCAAGGCGAATGATTCGCCCAAAGCCCTTAAGACGCTTTTCAGCGCGGGAATCCGACATTTCGACGTTGCATCCGCAACGGAGCTTCGCACAATCGCGAACCTTCCGGGCGCGGTCATGCACATCATGCATCCGGTCAAGTCACGGAAGTTCATTTCCGAAGCGTATTTCGACTTCGGCGTGAAAACCTTCTCGCTCGATTCTGAAGCCGAACTCGAAAAGATCCTTGCCGTCACCGGCAACGCGAAGGATCTGACGCTCGTCGTTCGCGTCGCCTGTCCCTCGACCTACAGCGAGATTTCGCTCGAGGGCAAATTCGGCGCGCAGTGGAGCGAAGCACCGGATCTCATCCGGCGCACACGCCAAAGCGCGGATTCGCTTGGCGTTTCGTTCCACGCCGGGTCGCAGATGATGTGCCCGGAAGGCTACGGCCAGGTGCTCCGCAGCGTGTCGAAGCAGATCGCACGGGCGGCGACGCTCGTCGATATCGTGGATGTCGGCGGCGGTTTTCCGTCCGTCTATCCGGGTCGCGAGCCGCCCGCTCTCGACGCGTACATGGACGCGATCCGCGAAGCGTTCGACCAGATGCTCGTCACCTACAATTGCGAGCTCTGGTGCGAGCCGGGCCGCGCGCTCGTCGCCGAGTCCGAGTCGGTGATCGTGCGCGTGGATGGCCGGCGGGGCGACACGCTCTTCATCAATGACGGCGCGTTCGGCACTCTCTACGACGCGGCGCATTGCAAGTGGGTGTTTCCGACCCGCGCATTTGACGCCAACGGCGCGGAAATGCGCGGCCGCCAGCAGAAGTTCGACTTCTACGGCCCGACATGCGACAGCGCCGACTATCTGGAGGGGCCGTTCATCCTGCCGGAAAACATCGATGAGGGCGACTTCATCGAAATCGGCAACATCGGAGCGTACGGCCGCGTGATGGCGAGCCACTTCAACGGCTGCGGCTATTACGACGAAGTCGTCCTCGCCGACGAGCCAATGCTGTCGATGTACGGCGAAGAGGCTGCCGCAACTCCGATGTCGGCAGCGCTTTAGCTTCCTCTCACAACTCAGGTGAAACGGAGCCTTGACCTTGAAGGGCGCCCGGACATTTCCTGTCCGGCGTCCTTCAAATTGCGTTACCTGAAGCTTGTCTTGACAAAAACGTGAAGAAAATCTGTCGGGCTTAGGCAGATTCTTCGTGGGATCAGCGGAACCACGACGGGAGCGGGCTGTTAGCAGCGTAAAGTCTCAGTCTGAGATTCATGCAAAACAGTAAGATAGGAGCTTGAATGGCCTCCCAAACTCCCAAGAATGGTTCCACCTCAAATCGAGGCTTCGCTTCCATGGACGCCGAAAAGCAACGCGCCATCGCCTCGAAAGGCGGGCAAAGCGTCCCTAACGAGAAGAGAAGCTTCAGCCAGAATCGCTCGCTTGCCGCCGAAGCCGGTCGCAAGGGTGGGCAAAATGTGTCGGACGAAAACCGCAGCTTCTCGCGCAACCGCGACCTCGCCGCCCAAGCGGGCCGCAAGGGCGGTCAGGCGAGCCACGGGGGAAAATCCCGTGAAAGCCGCTCGCAGGTCTGACGCCCACGCCCCATCGCAGGGCAGCTCATAGAAAAACCCCGTCGCATTCGGCGGGGTTTTTTGCTTTTCGACGCCGGATGCCGGTTGGGATCGCGACCTCATCGCCCCAGGCGATGCATAAACGCTTCGGTGATGGTGCAATGCAGCAAACACCCACTTGACGCACGCGCGCGAATACCACAGTTACCGCTTATGACGCTGCCCACGAATCATCCCCTGCGCATTGTCCTCAACGACGAGGTGCACGCCCGCACGCCCGAGGCGCTTACTGCGCCGTGCCGGATCTCCTACCTCGCCTTCAAGACCGATGGAACCACCCGCGGCGACATCGGCCGCAAGGTTCAGGAGCTTGCCGAGCGCTTCGGCAGGCCGGTCCCCGACGACAAGGCGCCCCACTACAGCGCAAATTTCGGCACGTTCCGCTTCACCTACGAGCGGCATTCGGAATTCTCGCGGTTCATGGTCTTCACCGATGGCCCGAACGGCGAGCTTTTCGGTCATCCGGCGATCAAGGCGCTTCCCGAAGACTGGGTGGCGGGGTTGCCCGGCTCCCTGATCGTCGCCGCGAATGTGGAGCTTGTGCGCGGCGCGGACTCGCTTCCCGACCCCGATGAAATCTCCGCGCGCTATTTCAGCGGAAACGTGCTCGTCGGCGCGACCGTGGCGAGCCGCGCAGGCCGCGTGTTCACCGATTTCCGCATTCACGAAGACGGCTTCACCCGCTTCCTGATGCAGGACGTTTCACTGACGCCGCGCCAGGCGGGCCGTCTCGCGCAGCGCCTTATCGAAATCGACAGCTACCGCATGATGGCGCTGCTGGCTTTTCCGCTCGCGCGCGATATCTCGCCCTTCCTGTCGACCTGCGAGGCCGAGCTTGCCCGGATCACGGCCGCGCTTGTCAAACCGGGCGATATCAACGAGCCCGAACTTCTTGAACGCCTGACGACGCTTCAGGCCGAGATCGAAAACCGCCGTTCCACCAGCGCCTACCGTTTCGCTGCGGCTGCCGCTTATTACGACATCGTGAAGCATCGTATTGCCGAACTGCGCGAGGGCCGCATCGAGGGCCTTCAGATGTTTCAGGAGTTCACCGAGCGCCGCCTCGAACCGGCGATGAGCACCTGCGCGGCCGTGACCCAGCGCCAGGAATCGCTTTCGACGCGCGTGGCGCAGGCGACGCAACTTCTCTCCACCAAGGTGGACGTGACGCTCGAACAGCAGAATCAGGCCGTGCTCGCCTCGATGGACCGCCGCGCGCAGCTTCAGCTTCGCTTGCAGGAAACGGTCGAGGGGCTGTCGGTCGCGGCCATCACCTATTATATCGTGGGTCTTGTGGGCTATGGCGCGAAGGGTCTGAAGACGGCGGAATTGATCCCGCTCAATCCCGAGATCGTCATGGCCGCGAGCATCCCGGTCGTGGCGGCGCTCGTCTTCTGGGGCACGCGGCGCGTGAAGGCCCACATCGCGAAGTAGGGCTATCAACGCGCTTCAGGAAAGGCGTCTGCCCGCGCCCTCTTCGATGCAGGCTGCTGGCATGAAAGACGCGCGCCCTCGTTTTCATCTTTACACCAAGGCCGAAGAAATCGCGGATGCAGGCGTGCATGCGGCGGGCGTAACCTTCGCTTTCGTCGCGAGCGGTTGGCTGCTCGTCGAGGCGGCGGGCGCGGTGCCGGGCGCGCATCTCGCCGCCGTCATCGTCTATTGCTTCGGCCTCATCGCCATGTTTGCAGCGTCGGCGGCCTACAATCTCGCGCCTGAGCGCCGCGCGAAGGAGCTGCTGCGCCGCGCCGATCATGCCGCGATTTTCATCATGATCGCGGGCAGCTACACGCCCTTCGGAGTGGTGGTCGGCGGCGGGGCCGGGATCGGAATGCTGGTGGCGGTATGGGCCATTGCGGCGCTCGGCGTGTTCGTCAAGCTGCGCTTTCCGCGCCGCTTCGACAGACTTGCCGTTGCGCTTTATCTCGTCCAAGGCTGGATTGTGCTCGCGGCGCTGCGCCCTCTGGTGCGCGCGCTCCCCGAAGATGCGCTGACGCTGCTCGTCGCGGGCGGCGTGATCTACACGGCGGGCGTTCCCTTCCACCTCATGGAGTGGATGCGGTTCCACAACGTGATCTGGCACATCTTCGTGCTGGGCGGCGCGGCGACCCAGTTCTTCGCGATCCGCGCGGCTGTTCTTCCCGGTTAGCCAAAAACAAAAGCCGGGAAGCCCCGGCCTTTGCACGGAATCCGCGCTTGCTCGATCAAGCCCAGGGGCGCGAAAGCTGCGACGTGGTTTCGTAAAGCTCGATGCTGTCGGCCTTCTTCATGGTCAGGCCGATGTCGTCGAGCCCCTCGATCAGGCATTTCTTGCGGAACGGATCGATGTCGAAGCGCACCACGCCGCCATCCGGGCCGCGAATTTCCTGCGCTTCGAGGTCGACCGTCAGCGTGGCGTTGGCGCCGCGTTCGGCGTCGTCCATCAGCTTCGCGAGGTCTTCCGGGCTGACCTTGATCGGCAGGATGCCGTTCTTGAAGCAGTTGTTGTAGAAGATGTCCGCGAACGAGGTCGAAATCACGCAGCGAACGCCGAAGTCGAGCAACGCCCACGGTGCATGCTCGCGGCTCGAACCGCAGCCGAAATTGTCGCCCGCGACGAGGATTTTCGACGCGCGATAGGCGGCCTTGTTCAGCACGAAATCCGGGTTCTCATTGCCCTGCTCATCAAAGCGCATTTCGTAGAACAGCGACTTGCCGAGGCCGGTGCGCTTGATCGTCTTCAGGAACTGCTTCGGGATGATCATGTCGGTGTCGATGTTGATCAGCGGAAGCGGAGCGGCGACGCTCGTCAGCGTGGTGAATTTTTCCATGGCGTTTATTCCTTTTCCTACCCTTTAAGCGGGAGGCGCGCTGCAAATCAAGCGGGTTGGCGGTTGGATGCACCGGACCATACGCGCGGGCGGCGCTGCGCCCACGGCGCGGCCTGCTCCAGTTCGCGCGCGAGGCGAAGAAGGAGGCCGTCGTCGCCCATGCGTGCCGCGATCTGCATGCCGATGGGGAGCCCATCCGGCGTCTCGCACAGCGGCACCGAAATCGCGGGCTGGCCCGACATGTTGAACGGCGCGGAAAAGGCGGCGAAAGCAAAGCTCTTGCGGGCCACCGCGCGAACGATGCTGCGCATGCGCTGCGGCGAGCCTGCCGCGTCGGCGATTTTTGCGGCGGTCTTTTCAGGGAACGGCGCGCCCGCCTCGCTGATGCGGAGCGGCGGCGTGGCGAGCACGGGGCTCAGGAGCACATCGTAGCTCGCGAAAAAAGCGACGAGCTTCGCGCTTTCGGTGGCGAGCGTCGCCTGCGCCTCGGCGCGCTGCGACATGAGGTGGCCGCCGATGGTGGTCAGCGTCCACGTGCCGAACTCGACATCCTCCCTCGTGGCAGGGCGGCCGAGCGCGGCGGGCGGAAACTTGTCCAGCATGAAGCGCGCGCCCGTCGCCCATTCGATCAGGAAGGCGGAGGCGAACGCGTCGTAATCGAGCGCCGGTTCAGCGTCCTCGACATCATGACCGAGCGAGGCGAGGAGGTGCGCGGCTTCGTCGAGCGCATCCTTGACGACAGGCGAAACCGCGCCCGCCAGCATCGCCGAGCGCACCACGGCGACGCGAAGGCGCGGCGGCGGCGCATTGAGGCCCGCGAGAAAGCCCGCATCGGCGCGCCCGCATGTTGCATCGAGCGCGGCGGCGCTGTCGCGCACGGTGCGGCTCACCACATGGTCGACGACGTAATCCGGCGTGAACGGCTCGACCGGGTTCAAGCCGCGCGATGTCTTGAGGCCGATGAGACCGCAGCAACTCGCCGGGATGCGGATCGAACCGCCGCCGTCGGAAGCATGCGCCATCGGCACGACGCCCGCCGCGACCGCCGCCGCCGCTCCGCCCGACGAACCGCCGGGCGTGCGCTCGGTGTCCCAAGGGTTGCGACAGGGGCCGAACAGCGCCGGTTCCGTCACCGGCACGAGGCCGAATTCCGGCACGTTCGTCTTGCCGAAGGCGACGAGCCCAGCCGCTTTGAAGCGCGTGACGATCTCGCCGTCATGGTCCGGCACGTAATTGGCGAACAGCTTGGAGCCGCAGGTGAGCGGCGCGCCCGCAAGCGGCGCCCCTAGGTCTTTCACGAGGAACGGCACGCCCGCGAGCGGCGCTTGCGGCGGCACAGCGTCGGCCTCGCGCGCGGCCTCGGCGTCGCGGCGGCAGACGATGGCATTCAGGGCCGGGTTCACGGCGTCCGCCCGCGCCTGCGCCTCGACGAGAAGCTCGCCCGCCGAAACCTCGCGCCGCCGCACAAGCTCGGCGAGGCCCACCGCGTCGTAAGCGTCGTAATCCGCGAAGCCGCTCATTTCGCCCGCCCTTTCATGTGTTGCGTGCGCCAAGGGCTTTAGCCGATTTCTTCGCCATTCGCCAATTACGCGTGCGACAACGCGCGAGCCGCTCAGGCCGCGCGCATCGCTTGCGCCGCCGCGCGGCTCGGCTTTGTGGCAGCGGCGATGACATATGTCTTGCACACCGCCGCGAAATACCGCGCGATCGAACGGCTCACCACGCCCGCCACGAGCGATTGACCGAGCGACATCTGTTGCTTGCGCCGTTCCTCCGCCGGCCAGTGAGACAGGTGGCGACGGAAGCCGCCAAGACAGGCGCGCGTCGCATCCCTCACATCGATATTTACGAAACCGGCGTTCGCCATCCGCCGCCGATACTCGTCGAGGTCGCGCATGAAATTCGCGGGCGGCACCTGCCCGAAATTGCCGATGGGCTTCATGAAACCACGAAACAGCATGTCGGTCATGACGAGCGTTCCGCCGGGCTTCAGCACGCGCGCCGCCCCGCTCAAAAAGGTCTGCCGCGTGTCGAAATGGAACGCGGCTTCCACGCACATGACGGCGTCGAAGCTCTCGGCGGGGAAGTCGAGATGCGCCGCGTCCATCCTGATGAACGTGCAGCCCGGAGCGCGTTCGCGCGCCGAGGAGAGTTGCGCGTCCGAGATGTTGATGGCCGTGACATTTCGCGGCTCGTAAGTCCGGCAAAGCCTCTGGGTCGACGCGCCGGGCCCGCAGGCGACGTCGAGAATCCGACCGCCCTCATGCCCGATCAGCGACACGAGTTCGTCGATCAACGCTTCGCTTGCTTCGCGCTGCGAGGAAGGCTGCCGGTCCCACAGGCCGAAATTGTAGAAGCCGCTGTCGTCGAAATACTGCCGGTAGCCCCGGCTCACCAGCGCCTTGTCATAGGTGCGGATCATGCGTTCGCGCGAAGTCATTTCTCTCCCTCGGAGCTTCATCGGGGAGGGAACGCGCGGGAAGGAAGCCGGGTCCGTAACGCTTCGAAGACGATCACGCGCGGCATCAGGCTAAAGTCGAAGCGCCGCGTCTTCTTTCCGCATGGGATTGCCGAGGCAAAGGTTGCTACGCTCCGCACCGGGTCAGCGAAACATTCAACAAGAGGTCAGTCCCCGTGCCCCGAATTAAATTCCACAGCGGTGAAACCATCCCGCTGGAAATGCACAAAGTGCGCATCGTCCAGAAGCTCACGCTCCTGCCGGTCGAGGACCGGCTCAAGGCCATGGACGAGGCGGGCAACAACACGTTCCTGTTGCAGAACTGCGATGTCTTCATGGACATGCTGACCGACAGCGGCGTGAACGCGATGAGCGATCAGCAACTCGCCGCCATGATGGTCGCGGACGACAGCTACGCGGGCAGCGCCACCTACACGCGCCTTGAAGCGAAGCTGCGCGAGCTTTTCGGCATGCACTGGATCCTGCCGACGCATCAGGGCCGCGCCTGCGAAAACATCCTCGCGCAGGTGCTGGTCAAGCCGGGGTACATCGTGCCCATGAACTACCACTTCACCACCACGAAGGCGCATATCGTGCTGAACGGCGGCGTTATCGAGGAACTCGTCAAGAAAGAAGGGCTCGAAGTCACGAGCGACCTGCCGTTCAAGGGCGACATCGACACCGAGGCGCTCGAAGCCCTCGTCGGGAAAGAAGGCGCGGACAAGATCGCCTTCGTGCGCATGGAGGCGGGCACCAACCTCATCGGCGGCCAGCCGATTTCGCTCGCGAACCTCGCCGACGTCCGGCGCGTCTGCGACAAATACGGGCTCATCCTCGTGTTCGACGCGAGCCTGCTCGCGGACAACCTCTATTTCATGAAAGAGCGCGAAGACGCCTGCAAGGATCTCTCGATCCGCGAAATCACCCGCCGCGTCGCCGATCTTTGCGACATCATCTACTTCTCGGCGCGCAAGCTCGGCTGCGTACGCGGCGGCGGCATCTGCATCCGCGACGAAGGTCTCTACAAGCGCATGCGCGGACTCGTACCGCTCTATGAGGGCTTCCTCACCTATGGCGGCATGTCCGTCCGCGAGATCGAGGCGCTGACCGTCGGCCTCGAAGAGACGATGGACGAGGACATGATCAACCAGGGGCCGCAGTTCATCGCCTACATGGTGGATCAGCTCGTGAAACGCGGCGTTCCGGTGATCACGCCAGCGGGCGGCCTCGGCTGTCACATCGACGCGATGCGCTTCCTCGATCACGTTCCGCAGGCGCAATATCGCGCGGGGGCGCTCGCCTCGGCCTGCTACATCGCCTCGGGCGTGCGCGGCATGGAACGCGGCACCTTGTCGGAGCAGCGCAACCCGGACGGCAGCGAAGTCTTCTCGAACATGGAGCTGCTGCGGCTCGCTCTGCCGCGCCGCGTGTTCACGCGTTCGCAGATCGACTACGCCGTCGACCGCATCGACTGGCTCTATCAGAACCGCAAGATGATCGACGGCCTTGTCTTCGTCGAGGAACCGGAGATCCTCCGCTTCTTCTACGGGCGGTTGAAGCCGGTGTCCGACTGGCAGGAAAAGCTCGTCGCGAAATTCCGCGCGGATTTCGGCGATAGCCTGTAACGGCAGAACGGCGGGAACGGCAAGCGCTCCCGCCCATTTGCATCGTTTTATCTCGCATCGCACGAAGCGGCATTCGTGACGGGCGTCGTGGTGGAGGCAGACGGCGGGCGCACGATATGAGCCGCTTGCGCACGACCGAGGTTGAGCGGGCAAGTGCGGTCAAGCACAAGTATCGCGCCGTTGCCGGGCCTTTCCGCACGCCATTTCCGGTTGCGGCTTCAGACGGTGCTTGCTCTCAAATTCTTTGTGCGCTACGGATTTTGATCTGTCGGGGCGTAGCGCAGCCTGGTAGCGCATCTGGTTTGGGACCAGAGGGTCGGGAGTTCGAATCTCTCCGCCCCGACCACTAAATCCTCTGATAATGCTGGATTTTGATGAGCATGCTCCGAAAGAGGCGCGCGCTTTCACGCGTCGGGCCAGGGTCGGGCTGCGTGTGCCGCCGGGCGGCCAACCGCTGAATTCGGCCTTCCTCTTGGCTGGAAGAGCGTAAGGCTCAAGGCCGGACAAGCAGCCGAATTGGGTCACACCAATTCCGCGACCGGTCTCACCTCCTTCGACAGCAGCCCTTCGAAATATTCGATTGTGCGGCGCAACCCCTCCCGTAACGGCACCGAAGGCTGCCAGCCGAGCGTCTCGTGAGCACGGGAGATATCGGGTTGGCGCTGCTTGGGGTCGTCCTGAGGGAGCGGCAGAAACGTAAGCCTGGACTTTGAGCCCGTCATCTCGATGGCGAGTTCCGCCAGCGCCTTGATGGTGAACTCGCCGGGATTGCCGAGGTTGACCGGCCCGGTGATATCGGCCGGACTGGCCATAAGCCGCACGAACCCGTCGATGAGGTCGTCCACATAGCAGAAAGAGCGGGTGTGACTGCCGTCGCCATGGATTGTGATGGGCTCGCCCTTGAGCGCCTGCACGACGAACGTCGAAACCACGCGTCCGTCGTTCGGATGCATCCGGGGACCGTATGTGTTGAAGATGCGGGCGACCTTGATCTCAAGCCTGTGCTGGCGGTGATAGTCGAAGAACAGCGTCTCTGCGCAGCGCTTTCCCTCATCGTAGCATGAGCGTGGACCGATCGGATTGACATTGCCCCAGTACTCCTCCGGTTGCGGATGCACTATCGGATCGCCGTAGACTTCAGATGTGGAGGCCTGGAAAATGCGGCATCGAAGGCGCTTCGCAAGTCCCAGCATATTGATGGCGCCGTGAACGCTGGTCTTTGTCGTCTGCACGGGGTCGTGCTGGTAGTGGATCGGCGATGCCGGGCAAGCGAGATTGTAAATTTCATCGACTTCGATATGCAGCGGAAAGGTCACATCGTGGCGGATGAGTTCGAAACGTGAATGCCCGATCAGATGATCGATGTTCCGCTTCGATCCTGTGAAGAAATTGTCGACGCAGACGACGTGGTGACCGTCCGCGATCAGGCGGTCGCAAAGATGAGATCCAAGGAACCCGGCCCCGCCGGTGACAAGGGAAGTCTTTTCCAATCGCATAGTATAAACCTCAAAGAACCGTGCCTTATGTAAAAAGGGCGCCGCGCCGCCAGATCAAACAAGGCTTCGCCCGACCTGAAACGGACGAAGATCAAGGAGCACCGGCGCGTCGCACGGCAGGAGACGATCCGAACGGGCACCGCAACACTCAACTCAGGCGCGCCACCGCCGTCAGAATCCGGTCCACATCGCGTGGTGCCCGATGGCGCCGCGCGTGTTGATCGCAAGCGCGCGGGCGGGCGCGAACTCGGTGAGCTGGACCTGGATGATCTGCACGCCGTAGCCGTTAAGAGACTCGCCGACGCGTTCGGTCAGGATTTCGCGGAAAGCGCCGCGATTTGACTGGATCTCTTCCAGCGTGTGCTTGCCGATGGCCTCGTAGATCGCGCCCTGGGATCGCTCCATCACGTCGGACGCGAGGTCGGCGATCTTGGCGAGCGCGGAGACGACATCGTCGACAAAATATGTGACCAGCGCCCCCGCGATTACGGTCTGCTTGTCCTTCGTCATCACCACCTTGGACTGGATGAGCTGCGTCTGCCGAACGACTGCGATGGTCTTGTACTGCGTCGCCACCGGCCAGTACCAGTGAAGTCCCGGCCCCCACTTTCTCACATGGCGGCCGCGGACGAAGGCAACGCCCTCATGCGTCGCCGGGACGATGACAAGCCACGGCAACAGCTTCATCAAGGTCTGGAAGATCTCGCCGATCCAGCCAAGTGCTTTATCCAAGTGCCCACTCCCTCAGACGCCTGCCGGCCCGCATCTGATCATGCGCCGGCGGCAACCTCATCATAAAAACAACCGTTCGCTTCGTTCAGTCGATCACAGTCGCGCGGGCATCTTCGCTCACAACCACGAGCCCGCAGCCTTCGATACGGATCGCGGGCGCGACCGCCTCGCGAACGACGGCGCCGCATGTGCTGCTGTCAAGCCGCAAAAGGTCGCCGCAGCCTTCGAGACCAGAGCCGAGGGATGCCGGTTCGATCGTATGCACTTGCGGCAGGGTGTTGACAAGGACGGCGCTCAATCGCCCGCTCGTGTCCCTGGCGATCACCGCGTCGATCCCGGAAAGCGCGGGATCCGGATCGGGGAAACGGATCATGTCGCCACGGCGAACGTGCTGGGCCAGAATCTGCTTCGCGAGCGCCGGAGGCGTCGGGACGCCGTCCTTGCTCATCAGGCCGTAGGCGTCCTCGCGTCCGTTCCAGTGCTTGGATGTCGCCGTCCAGCGCATCTCAAGATCCGCGCCGCCGCGCATCAGATTGAGGATCGCCGAGGCATAGTAGGCGGCGCCGAAGACGTTGCGGTTGAGGTCGCCGGTAAAGACGCGTTCATGGTGCGCGATGGTGTTGAGTTCCCCGCACACATTCGAGATGTCGCGATTTCCGATGAGGCGGGCGACGGAACGAGCGCGGGCCTCATATTGCGGCGTGCAGGCCATGGTGAGCGCCTCGAACACCGGTCCGTTTGGCGAAGGCGGGTCGTCGACGAGCTTCACGGAGACGGTTTCCGCGGGGGCGGCGGGTCGCCAGTCGGCGTACATATGCCAGTTGACGAAGGCGAGCCTGTCGTCGCCGACGTCGTCGAGAAGCCGCGCGATCCAGTCGAGCCAGTAAGCGCGCTGCGTGCCGTCGATGGAAGGCCCGCCGATCTTCACGCGCGCCCCGCCGACGTGGGGAGCGACAAGCTCGAAGACTGCCTCGGCGACGGCCCGGTAGATCCGCAGGTAGTCCGGGTAGGAGAGATTGCCTCCGACGTCCGGGTTATTCGGCTCATTCCAGACGCACCACTGCCAGTCCTTGACCTCATCGCCGCCCCACGAATCGAGGCAGCACCAGACGACTTCCCTGACGCGGCTCACGAAGCGCTCGATCTGGCGGGACGAGTCGTAGGGCGGCTCGAACTTCGCGAATGTGATCATCGGCTTGGCGCCTGAGGCAAGCACGCCATCGACAACGGCGGCAAAGCAGCGCCAGTTCTTGAACGGACACGGCACCGGCTTGTCGAAGACAAAGAGACGCACGACCTCGGTGTTCATCAGCCGCAGGCGGCGGTAGATCTCGTGGCGGTTGTCGCTGAAGGCGAAGCCCGGCCATCCGTCGATCTCGTTGAAGCCGTAGCGCAGCCGGTTCAGATGCCAACCGGGCGAAATCGCCGAGGCGACCGCAGGCGGGTTCGAACCCGGAGATATCGTTTTCGCGGCGGCCATCGATCCCCTATTCCCGGATGTAGCCGATGAGTTCGCGCAGGCGCGCCTCCGGGCTGTGGCGCTCGCGAAAGTCCTTGCGGATCTCCATCACAATTTCGGCGTAGTGGTGCGGGCGGTCGAGGACGTCGAGGATCTTGTCGCTGTCCTCTTCGCCACTGATCATCAGCTCCGTGGCCCTTTCGCCGAAAACATCGACGACGTAGTCGCGATTGAGCAGGAGCAGCGGAATCGTTCCCGAGGCCGGCGTCTCGAAGGTGCGGCACGTGACAAAGCCGAGTTGCTCGAACACCGGGCGGTAGACGACAGGGTTGAACACACCCTTCTCAATCGTGGCGGCGACCTCATTGAACGGGACGGCAGGCAGGCCCTCGAAGCGATGGGCTTGCATGTAGGCACGGTCGACATAGTGCTTTGCCTTGGCCTCGCCCTGCTCCATCCAGTCGATGACGTCGCCCCAGCCCTCGCCGACGAGTCCGACGCGGCCGACCTTGTCGCGGACCTTTTCGATGGCCTTGAACACCTTGAACATGCCGCGCCAGCGATGCTTGGTATGGCCGACATAGATCATGTCGAACGGCTTTTTGCGGCCGGTCGCGATCGGCGACTCCCAACCCGGATCGTAGATATGGAAGAGGAACGGCCGGACGTTCTTCCGGCGCGGGCGGCAGGTTGGCTGGAAGATCTTGTCGGAGAGGCTGTCGCAGAAATCGATCCACTCGGCGCTGCTTTGCAGGGAACGGTGGTTGTAGTCGCCCATGAACCAGATCGGCTCATTGTAATGGCCGTCGCAATCGATGATGAGACGCCGCTCGCGGGGGACAGAATCAAGAAGTCGGAGCCAGTCGAGATTGTCGCCGAACTGAAGGGCTGTCGTCCATTCGACGACGAAGACGACAGCGTCGGCGCCCGAGAGGCTCTTCGAGTAATCGAGGCCGGATGCCCAATCGCGCGGGCCGTAGACATGCGCTTCGTGGCCCATCGCTTTCGCCGCGCGCGTATAGCCGCGCAGGTCGAGCATCGAGCCTGCATTTTCGTATCCCCAATAGACGAAGACGATTTTCATGTGCGCCTCTCCGGCGTCATGCTGGGAGGCGGCGCGGACCCGCAGTCGAGCGCTTCGAACAACTCGCGTGCGCGCGCCTCGTAGCGATGGCGAGCCCGCAAGTGGGCGCGGACGTCGGCGACGATCGCGCGATATTTCTCCTCGTTTTCGAGGGCGTCGAGGATCTTCTCTGCCGCGCGACCGGGGAGCGTCAGTTCGCGCGCGGCGGGGCCGTAGACCTCCTCCGCGTGGTCGTCGTCGAGCATCAGAAGCGGGATCGTGTCGGCGCAAAACACCTCGAAATATTTCAGCGTCAGGTGTCTGAGATGGCGCAGGAGCGGACGCTGCGTCAGAATGTTGATGCGCGCCGTGCTCATCGTCGCGATGACATCGTTATAGTTGACCGCTGGCGGCGTTTCGATGCGAAGCCGCCTGAAGGCATAAGGGTCGGCGATGAAGGCGTCGGAGGGGTTCACCGAGGGACCTTCCTCCGGGGGCGCATCCCACCACAGTCCGAGAAAGCCGATCCGGCCGACGCGGTCGCGAATGTTTGCGAACGCGGGAAGAAGCTCGCTCTCCACCTCGCGCCAGCGCCACCAGTTGTGGCCGACATGGAGCACGTCCCACTGCTTCGCCGGACTCGCGGCGGCATCGACTTCGAGCGATGGATCGTAACCGAAGAAGGGGAGCGCGCTCGCCTTAGCGAATTGCGGCTTGTGCAGCAGCGTCTGGACGACGCGGTCGCCGAGCGCATCCATATGGGCGATCCATGACTGGCGGTCGGCTTCGCTTCGGTGGTTATGATCGTAGCCGTCGAGTTGGATCAGGTCGTTGTAGAGACCGTCGGTATCCACGATGAGCCGCCGCTCGCGCGGGAAGCGCCCCAGCATGATCGCCTGCTGTAGCGGCGGTATCCGGTAGAGTTCCGTCTCGAACAGGTAGACGACGCGATCGAAATCCTCGATATCCATCGAGAACTTGAGTTCAGGGATGTACCAGATCGGCGAGCCGAAAATAGCCACCGTGTGGCCAAAGCCAGGGGCGAGGCGGATGTAATTCGCCACCGCGTGCGTGCTGCCCGCATTACCCCTGGTCTTCATCACGAACAGGATTTTCATGACGCCGCTTTCAGTGCCTCAGGCGCGGCGGTCAGCGCCTCCAGCTCCGCGAAGCGCCGTTCGAATGAATGATGCCTTGCGAGATGTTGGCGGGTCTTCAGGACGGCGTCCCAGGTCGCGACGGGATCGTCGAGAAGCTCTTCGAGATGGCGCGCGACGCCCTCCTTCGGGACAAGTTTAAGCGCGGCAGCGCCAAAAATTTCCTCGACGAAGGCTTTCGGCAGCATCAGCACGGGAACCGTGTCTGCGAGGAAGGTCTCGAACGTGCGGTTCGTAACCAGTCCAAGCTCGCTGAAGAGCGGGCGGTGGAAGACCGGGGCGAAGCGGCCCTGTGCGAGCAGCGGCACAACACGGTCGAAGCGGATCCCCATCCGAACCTCGACGCGGAGGTCTGCAAGAAGGTCCGGGTCGGTGTCGACGCCGAGAAGCCCCAGCTCGACCGCCCAGCCGGGGCGCTCCGTCCAGTCCCATCCGGCGAGGCAGATCTGACCGACCTTGTCCGCGACGGCGCGATAATGTTCGAGGAACGGCCGCACCTGCGACCAGCGCTGCCAGTTGCTGCCAACGTAGACGGCGCCATAAGGACGCGCCGCGCGGTCGGCGGACTTCCAGCGGGCGGCGGCTTCCTCGGCCGATTCGCAGGGACGGGCGACGGCGTTTCGGTCGAAGCCGTGGAACAGGAACGAGCCGACATCGGGGCGGCGCGGTTTGAGCGTCGGTTGCAGGACAACGCCGCCGAGCGCCGAAATCGCCTCGATCCACTCCCAGGAGGGATGGCCGTCGAATTTTTCCAGGTGATTGAAGTCGTGGTCGATGCGGATCGTTTCGTTGAAGCGGCCCCAGAGATCGAGCACCACGCGCTTTTCACGCGGGATGCGATCCATCATGCGGGCAAGGCCCGGCATGTCGGGAATATCGCGGGGAACCTGCACGAGGAAGACGACGAGGTCGGCGTCGTCCGTGTCGAGCGTCGTCTTGAGATCGGGAAGCTCGGGATTCGGATGGCCGTAAAGGGCGACGTCGTGACCGAGCGTCGGACCCAATGCCACGTAACGATGAACGGTGGCGACACTGCGGGTCCAGGGGTCGACGGAGCCGACAAGGACGATCTTCATTTCTATCCCCTTACGGCCTGGCCGCCGGGCCGTCGCTTCCTCTATTGCCGCCGGCCCACTGCATGGTCAAGGCTAGCCCATCCTCGAAGCTACGCCTCGGTTCCCAGCCGAACGTGTCGCGCGCGAACCGGATATCGGCTTGAACCCGGCGCTGTTCGCCGGGGCGTCCCGGCGCGTGGCGGAGGTCGTATCCTCCTTCCGGCAAACCGTGCGCGGCGATAACCTTCGCGGCCAATTCGTTGATCGAGTGCGACCGGCCGCTGCCGAGGTTGAACACCTTACCAGCGGTCGCCTGCGCGTTATCGAGGGCGCCAACCCATGCATCGACGATGTCGTCGACGAACACGAAGTCGCGTGTCTGCTCGCCGTCCCCGAAAATCGTGATCGGTTCGCCACGCTGAATTCTGCCCAGAAAGATGCCGAGCACGCCCTGATAGGGGTTGTCCCAAGCCTGACCGGGACCGAAGACGGAGAACATGCGGAACGACGTGACGTCAAAAGCGAAGTCGAGATCGGGGCGCGCGGCGGTTGCGTGGACGAACCGCTCGGCGGCAAACTTCGTTATCCCGTAATAGCTGTCGGGGCGACAGCACTCCGTCTCAGGCGTCGGCACGATGGGCGTGTCGCCATAGGCCGTCATGGAACTCGCATAGATAAGACGCGATACGCGGTGCTTCAGGCACATCTCCACGACGTTGACTGTGCCCTCGACATTGGTGCGAAGATCGCCCACCGGGTTCTCGAAGGCGCGGATGATGGAGACCTGACCGGCCAGATGGCAGACCGCGTCGCAGCCCTCCGCGAAAATCGGTTCGAGGTCTTCGGGCCGCCTGACGTCGCCGGAGTGGAACCGCGCGCCTTCGGGCACGCTCACCCGGCTGGAATTGAACTCGTTGTCTATAACGGTAACGCGGTGACCTTCGTCGAGAAGCCGACGGGTGAGGTGCGTACCGATGAACCCGGCCCCACCAGTGACAATGATATGCAAAGCTCGCCCCCGCATTTGAGTACACGCGTCATACCGCGCCGCAGGAGCCATCCCGCCGCCCGGCGTCATGATCGGCGCTCCAACTCGGCCCCGCAAGAAGATCTCACGGGCGAGGTGCCGTTTTTCTGATTGGCGGGACTAAAGCGGCACAGCTATGGTCGAACGGTCGCGGTTTATATTGGCGGGCCGGGCAACGGGGGGCATATGCGCACGAAAAACGTCTTGATCACCGGGGGAGCAGGCTTCGTCGGCTGCAATGCTGCCCGCTATTTCGGCAGCAGGAACTGGTACGTCACGGTTCTCGACAATCTTTCCCGCGAAGGCAGCGAGAAGAACCTGGAGTGGCTGCGCGACGGCTTCTCCTTCGATCTGGAGCGGGCTGACGTCTGCGATCGCAGGGCGGTCGACCGCGTGGTTTCGGCGAAGCCTTACGACGCCGTGATCCATCTCGCCGCGCAGGTGGCGGTGACGACCTCGGTCACTGACCCGCGCGCCGACTTCATGGCGAACGCCCTCGGGACGTTCAATGTGCTCGATGCGGTGCGCCGGTTCTCGCCAGAGACCGTCTTCATCTTCGCCTCGACGAACAAGGTCTACGGGAAGATCGCTTCGGCCGGGACGCATCTGTCGGGCGGCCGTTACGGCTATACAAACCGCCCGTTCGGCATCTCCGAAACGGAGCCGCTCGATTTCCTGTCGCCCTACGGCTGCTCCAAGGGAGCGGCGGACCAGTACACGCTCGATTTTGCGCGCATCTACGGGATACCGGCGACGTCGTTCCGGCAGTCGTGCATCTATGGGACGCGGCAGTTCGGTGTCGAGGATCAGGGCTGGGTTGCCTGGTTCTCCATTGCAGCGCGGCTAAAGAAAAACATCACGATCTACGGCGACGGGCGGCAGGTGCGCGATGTGCTGCACGTCGACGACTTGCTGCGCGCGTACGAGGCCGCGATCCAGGCGCCGGACAAGATTGCGGGCAAGGCCTTCAATGTGGGCGGCGGCCCTCGGAACATTCTTTCGCTGCTCGATTTGATCGCCGTCCTCGAGCGCAAGCTCGGCAGAAAGATCCCGCTCAGGTTCGACGACTGGCGGCCGGGCGACCAGCGCGCCTATGTGAGCGATATCCGCAAGCTCGAAACCGAACTCGGCTGGACCCCGCAGATCGGCGTGGAGGATGGCGTCCAGCAGCTCGTCGATTGGGTGGATCAGAACCACGAACTGTTCGAGCAATCGGTCGCGAGCGAGGCGGCGGCGCGGCTAGACCACAAGCTCGACGGCAATGAAGCTGGTGTCGTCGAGGAAGCGGGCGCCGTCTAGGAAGCGGCGCCAGTAGGGAAAGACATCGAGGCAGAGAGGGTCGGCGATCCTTACGGCCTCGATTTCTTCGAGCATCGCGGAAACGTCGCGCGGACCGCTTTGGCCCTGGCGCGAGACGACGGCGCCGTCGCTCGCGAGGATAATTGTGCGGGCGTCGCGCGGAAGCGGAAACACTTCCTTGAAACGGTCGGGGGCGGGACGTTCGTCGAGAGCGGCAAAACCGAAGGCGTCGCTGTCGGCGTTGACCCAGTGCTTCGTCATCGCGAGCCAATCGCGGGTGATGGCTTCGAGATTGTTTGCGGAAACACCGGGCGACGCCGGTCTGTCGCCGTGGGCGCGAGCGTAGCCCGAGACCATCATCCGCCGGAAATTGAAGAAGGCGCGCTCGTGTGGATTGTGCTCGGGAATGTTCCACACGCCGTCGACTGCGAAAGGGCAGTCGCCGATTCGCCAGATTTCGCCCCGCTCAAGCGAAAGAACCACCGTGGCCGCATAGGGAGAGGCAACCGCGTGGGCGCGCGCAAGATCGGCGAGAGCCCTTTGCGCCGACCGCTCGAATGTGTCGACGGTGGCGCCGGATGGCAAGCTGGCGAGCACATCGACAATGACCTCGGCGGCCGCGATGCCGCCGGGCCGCCCTGCGATGGGCTGCGCCGCGCTCGACCCGTCGACGACGGCAATATGGCGCTCGCCCGCGAAAACTCTGTCCTCGTTACGCGCATCGCAGAACTTGCCTTCGCAGAACGTCTCGATAATGCGCGCCTGCATGTGTTCCCCAATCCTGCCGAGCGGTTTAGAAGATTTGGACTTATCCACAAATAAACTCGTTACGTGTAGTGCTTGCACTACACGTAACGTTACGATTCGGCAACCGAAAACCTTCCATTTTTCAGGATACCGCTATGAGCGACGTTGATGAGACACGCTATGAGCGACGTTGATGAGACAACGGAATCGATCTATTACGATCAGCAATGGAAGCGGGTAACAGTGGCAGACGTTCTGAAGAGGCTAAGAGAGGAGCTTAAGGCCCAGCGAGCGCTGCTCGCTGAGACCAAGAGAGCTGTTGAGCATTTGGAAATTGCGATAGCCGCAATTGAGAGAGACGAGGCTCGCGTTGAACGGCATGGGACCAACAAACGCGGAATTGTGGCGCGCGGAGTCCTCGACGCGATCAGAGATGGAATCGGAACGCCATCGGCTATTGTCGACTATCTAGAACGGCAAGGTATCAAAACTAAGCAGCCATCCGTGTCCAACGCGATCCAGAGACTACAGGGAAAGCATGTTCGCTGGAGTCTGGAGAAAAAGAGGTGGGTTCTGATGGAGGATATTGGCTCCCTCACTGAGGATGGAGCCAAAAAAGTTTCGGCCCCGGATGTGGCGTCCGAGGCCGTGAATAGCGGGTCGCTCCCGCATTGAAGCCCTGCCCCTTGAACCGGGCGAACCAGAAAGGCAGGTGTTGCCAAATGCGGAAAGACCGCATTTTAAGTAAGTAGTGGTTAGTCACGTCATTTGAGATCGCAACTCTTCTGACGTGGCTGCCACCTTTTTATATGGCTATTCGAGGGATCTGTCCAATCAGCGATTGATTTTTATCCCCTTACCCTTTTCTCGCCGGGCGCGTCTAACCCCGCCGCCTGTCCTTAATCCAGTAGCCGCCGTAGTCGTCGATCCGCACGATCGGGGTGGCGATCTCGCGCTCGGATCGAAAGGCTTCGACGGCGCTGCGGTTATCCTCGAACAGGAAATAATCGTCGAGGATCAGGCTGCCGCCGGGCGAGAGCTTCTCGTAGAGGGCGGCAAGGGTGTCGCGCGCGCTTGCGAAAGTATCGCCGTCGAGGCGCAGCAAGGCGAGCGAGGCGACGGGAGCGCTCGGGAGCGTTTTCGCGAACGGACCCTCAAGAAACACGACCTGACTGTCGAGAAGACCGTAGCGGCGGAACGCGGCCTTCACCTCGTCGAGGGAGACGCTGAACGTGGGGTTGCCGTGCAGGACGGCAGCGGAGTCACTGGCGTCTGTGTCGTCCGGGAGACCTGCAAACGTGTCGGCGGCGAAAACCCGGCGGTCGCCGATGTTGTACGCCTTGAGCACCGCGCGCATCATCATGGCCGCGCCACCGCGCCAGACGCCCGCTTCCAGAAAGTCGCCCGGAACCCGCTCGGTCAAGACTCGCTCGCACTCGGCCCTGAGGTGGCTCATGCGACGCCAGCCGATCATTGACGGCGCGCCGGACGGCCAGTCCCAGCCGTTGAGCCGGTGCATATCGTCGTAGCCCCCGATGTGCGGTTGAATCGCCGGATCTCTGTTGAGACGTCCGACGAGGCTGTCGCAAATGAGGTCGAGATAAGCTTTCCGCAGTGAGGTTGGCTCACCTGTCGGGTTTCCACGATCGGGCAATCGGTCGAGATCTTGGATTCTGTTCATCTTGGCTCCGCATGAAGGGACTCGAAAAGCGTGCTTCCACGATTCTTCTGGCGGTGGGCCTCATTGCTCGGCGCTATGGATCGGCTTCGTAATCGCTACTCCGCCGCGCGAAGACCGGCGGGCGCGTTCGCGGCGGCGCGCTCGGTGCGCTTGTGCGCCCAGATGAGGTAGATATTGCGCGCATAGATGAAGAGACCCGCGAGCTGCCCCAGCATGATCACCGGATCGGCTCGATGAACGGCGTAGACGAACAGCATGAGGCCGCCGGCAAAGCTGAAATACCAGAAGGTTTCCGGCACGATGCTGCGCTTGACGCGCTCGCTCGCGATCCATTGCAGAACGAAGCGCATGAAGAACATGGACTGCGCCGCGAAACCGAAGATGACCCACGCCATCTCCACGTCCGAAACCTGCGCCCACCACTGACTGAACTTTGCGATGTCCATGCGAATCCCCGTTCTGGGCTGAAGGCCGCCCGCTAACCCGGCTTCACGGACCGGCCGAAACGGCCCCGGAATCGCCCGCTTGCACCGAAGCGGGACAAATCCAATGCCTCTGCGCTGCTTCCGAAGCTTTTCCCGTTCATGCGGAAAAGCTCCGGCTCATCCTTGGCGCGTCTTCCTCTCGCGAGGCGTTCGCTCGAAAAACGCGTCAGTGCGTCTGCCGCGAAGCGACCGACGCAACCCGGAGCACCGGGGCGGCTTCCCTCAGCCGCGCCACGCCAAGCGTATCTTCCGCGATCTCCGGCACCCGCGTGCGCCGCCTCAGCCACACGATGCCGATCATGTCGTAGACGCCCAGCAGCGCGCGGTTGAAGTTCGTGTATTTCGATTGCCCCGCGATGCGCGGCCGGTCGTTCACCGGCACGTACTCCACCTTGTGGCTGTACATCTGGAAGAGGGCGGGCATGAAGCGGTGCATGCTCGTGAAGAACGGCAGCCGCAGATACGCCTCGCGCCAGAAAACCTTGATGCCGCAGCCCGAGTCCGGGCATTGATCCTTGAGGATCGCGGCGCGCGCCCGGTTGCCCAGAAGGCTCGCGATGCGCCGCGAGCCGACCGCCTTGCGCTTCACGCGGACGCCGCCCACAAGCGCCGGGCCGCATTTGCCGGGCGTGCCGAGGCCTTTCAACAGGTTCGGAATGTCGGCGGGATCGTTCTGACCGTCGCCGTCCATCGTGGCGATCAGGGGGCATTGCGCCGCGAGAACACCCGTGCGGATCGCGGCGCTTTGGCCGGAGCGAGCGCTATGGCGGATGTAGCGCACACGCGGATCGCGCGCGGCGAGGGCCTTGATTTCCGCGCCGGTGCCATCGGTGCTGCCGTCGTCGATCACGATCACCTCGCCGAGAACCTCGGGCGCGATGGCGCGCAGCGTTTCCTCGACGAGACGGCCGATATTTCCTTCTTCGTTCAGCGCTGGGATCACCACCGCAACAGTCATGACCGCCACCTTCGCAAGCTCGCTTCCGCAAAGCCCAATTCGATTTCCTTAACCGCTCATAGCAGGCTTTTTCGTGGCCACACAACCGCTGTGGACAAGCCGTTCTCGCGATTCATTCTTTGGTGACGGGTTCATGTGACAGTCAGGACAGCGTAGAGGATCCGATCCGGCGGCTGGTTTTCATGTTCGAGCGCAGCGCAAGGCCCCATGCGTTTCCCGTGCCGCTTGCCCTCGGCGCGGATGGCGGCATCGTCACGACGCTCTCTGAGCCGATTGTCGGCTGGCCCGCTGGAAATCTCGATGGCGAGCCGAAATCTCTCGTGCTTCCATCAAGCTACCTCGAACCTCTCGCGACAAGCGCCGTCGCCTACGGCTGCAATCTGCCGCTTACGCGTGGAGCCATACCGACGCCCGTGCTCGGCGCCCAGTTTCCCGACCGTATCGACAGCGGCGGCGAAGCCGAGTTTCTGGCCGCCTCATTCCCCGCCGGCAACACCGCCATCATCGGCGCGAAGGGCGAGCGGATCGGGTTGCGTCTGCGCTGGGTCTGCGTGTCGGCGGACGCCGGGATCGGCGCGGTATGGCGCTGCTTCGTCCGCCTCGGCGGTCAAGGCGCGCAAAACGCATGGCATGCCGTCGGTCACGATTACATTTTCGAGGCGAAGGGCGGCGCGGCGCTCAACGCTCCCGCCGAAATCTCGCTGCCGGTGCGGACGGCGGACGGTCGCAGGCTGCGGCTTGTGCATCCCTTCGGCGCGCTGACCTGCTTCGCCTGCGAGGCCGGACGCGTCAAGGTCACGACACTTGCGCCGGACGGTTGGGCGAAACGCGATGTGGTCCGTCTCTCGCTCCTTGCCGATGACCGCGTCGTGGCCATTTTCTCCGACGGAATGCAGAAGACAGTCGGCATCGCCGCTCCGCATGCGATGCGGACGCCTCGGGCGGCATAGTTTTCTTCGTCAGCGACGCAAGTGCCTCATTTTTCAACCCCCACATCCCATCGGGCCGGCGCGTCATGAAGATGGCCAGGATATACATTCGCGCTCTCGGCATGCTCGCTTCCGAGCGCTGGCTTGCGATTGCGCTGGTCGCGGCGGGCGCGGCCATCGCCATCGTGCAACTCGCTGAACCGATCCTCTTCGGCCGCGTGGTAGACGCGCTGTCGAAGGGCGACGAAGCCTTTCCGATCATCGCCATATGGGCGGCGCTCGGGCTGTTCAACATCATCGCGAGCGTCGCGCTGTCGATCATGGCGGACCGGCTCGCGCACCGCCAGCGCCTCGCGGCGATGGGCGCGGCCTTCGAGCGCGCGATCAACCTGCCGGTGAGCTATCACGCCCAGCACGGCACTGGGCGCCTCGTCCGCATCATCCTCGCGGGCACGGACCAGCTTTTCGCGCTTTGGCTCTCGTTCCTGCGCGAGCACCTGACCGCCATCATCAGCATCGTCCTGCTGATCCCGGTTGCCATCTCCATCGACACGCGGCTCGCAGCGCTGCTGGCCGCGCTCGCGGTTCTGTATTTCCTCGCCAACATCGTCATCATCAAGCGGACGCAGGGCGGGCAGGAGAACGTCGAAGCCTATCATCAGGATGTTTTCGGCCGCGTGGGCGACGTGATCGGTAACGTGACCGTGGTGCAAAGCTATACGCGCCTCGTGGACGAGGCGAGCGCGCTCCGCAACCTCATGGCCGATCTGTTGCGCGCGCAATATCCCGTCCTGACATGGTGGGCCATGCTGACCGTGCTGACGCGCGCCGCCGCGACGATCACCATGGTTGCCGTCTTCGCCATCGGCGCGATCCTCGCGCAGCGGGGCGAAGTGACGGTGGGCGAGATCGTGGCTTTCGTTGGTTTCGCGGGACTGCTCATCTCGAAGCTCGACCAGCTTTCGAGCTTCGTCGCGCGCATCTTCATGCAGGCGCCGACGCTTCAGTACTTCTTCGACCTGCTCGACACGAGCGGCGTGACCATCGAGAAGCCGGGCGCGGTGCCGCTGGAAAACGTGAAGGGTCGCGTCACCTTCGATCACGCCACTTACCGCTTCCCGAACAGCGATCAGGGCGTGTTCGGGCTCGACTTCGACGCCGCGCCGGGGCAGACCTTCGCGCTCGTCGGCCCGACCGGCTCGGGCAAGACGACGACGCTCGCGCTGCTCCAGCGGCTGCGCGATCCGCAGGAAGGCCGTATCCTCATCGACGGCGTCGACATCCGCGACGCGACGCTGAACTCGCTGCGGCAGTCCGTCGCCGTGGTGTTTCAGGATGCGGGGCTGTTCAATCGTTCGATCGCGGAAAACATTCGCGTGGGACGCCCCAACGCCACAGACGCCGACGTGGAAGAAGCGGCCACGCTGGCCGAAGCGCACGAGTTCATTCTCGCCAAACCCGGCGGCTATAGCTTCGTTATCGGCGAACGCGGCTCGGCGCTGTCGGGCGGCGAGCGCCAGCGCATTGCCATCGCCCGCGCGATCCTGAAGAACGCGCCGATCCTGATCCTCGACGAGGCGACAAGTGCGCTCGATAACGAGACCGAACTCAAGATCAAGCGCGCACTCGACCAAGTGCGGCGTGGACGCACCACGTTTCTCATCGCGCACCGGCTTTCGACAGTCGCAAGCGCGGACAGGATCCTCGTGCTCGAAAAGGGGCGCATCGTCGAGATGGGAACGTTCGCCGCGCTGGCCGAGGCGGGCGGCATCTTCGAGCGGCTCGTCAAGGCGGGCGATCTGAAGGAAGACGAGCCGCTAGGATCGGCTGCCCGCGCGGCGGAGTGAGTGCAGGGCGGCGTTGCTGGCTGGCGCTTGCCGGTCAGCCCGGCTTGCCCCGTTTGCGGATCGTCACATACAGCGCGCCGCTCCCGCCATGATGGTGCGCTGACTCGGTGAAGCTCACCACATGTGTCCGGAACTCCGGCTCGGACAGCCAGTGCGGCACGAGGCGCCTCAAGACGCCGCGATTTTCGCTGTTCCAGAAATCCCTGCTATCGGTATCGGCGCGTCCCCCCTTGCCTGTGATGATCAGCACATGGCGGTGCCCTTCGACCTGGCAGCGCGCGAGAAAGGCGCGGAGGGTTGCATAGGCGTCGTGCTGGCGCAGGCCGTGGAGGTCGATGCGGGCGTCGATCTCGCGGCGGCCGCGCGCGATCTTCCGAACGATGCGGTGATCGAAAGGCTGGTGGGGTGTCGAAGTCGGGCGCATGGCCGCTGCGCCGGGGCTCGTGACAGCCGGTTCCGCGCGCAGCGGCGGGCTGCCAATTGGCTTGGCCTTGGGAGTGAGGAACTGCGACGGCGGAGGGGCTCCTTCGTCGCCCCTCGGCGCAGGCGTGTCCGGGCGCGAAAGCGCAAGAGGCTCATCGTTGCGGGTCACATGCGCCCACAGGTCGATTTCCTCCTTCGAGAGGAGGCGCTTCTTTCGGCGGCCTTCCATCCCTTTTCCCACGTCAATCACGCGCTAGCTAGCAGCTTGGTTGAAGAACGATAAAATCGCATGAATGGCGCACCGCGCCAGCACTTTCGCCCGCCGCGTGGCCCGTCCCCGCGAAGATATCGCCGCGCTGTGGCCCTTTGATCGCCGAGCCCGTGTCCTGCGCTATGGCAAGCCGATGGAACGGCTTTCCCTGAAACACGAGGTCCGGAGCCGATACCCATAGCGGCGTCCCCGCCGGATGAAAAGCCGGGTCTGTCGCAAGGCTTCTTCCGGGGTAAAGGTCCACTCCCGACGAGCCGCGCGGCCCGGCGGCGCCCGCGTCGAGTTCGCGAAAAAAGATATAGGAGCGGTTTTCCGCGAGAACAGCCTCGCGGCCCGGTTCTGCGCGCAGCCACGCCTTCAGGCCGTCGAGGTGCGCATCCTCGACGGCGAGCTTGCCTTGCGCGATCAGCCATTTCGAAATGGACGTGTAGGGATGGCCGTTCTTGCCGTCAAAGGTCAGGCGCGCGCATGTTCCGTCGTCGAGTTCGACCACGCCTGAACCCTGCACGTGCATGATGAAGGCATCGACTGCATCCGCCAGATAGAGAAGCGCGCACTCGCGATCTTCGAGCGCGCCCGCCTTGATTTCTCCGCGCGTGAAATACGGCTCGAACCCCGCGGCGGTGGCGCGTGCGGCACTCAGGCCCTGAGCGGCGAGCGGATGCGCAGGCGGCAGCAACGCGAGGTCGGGCGGGCGGCGATAGACCGGAACAGGGAAAGCGGGCGAGCGCGTGCGCGACCCTTTGAGGACCGGCTCGAAATACGATGTGAGCAGACCCGGTTCGGCGTTTATGCGGCAAGGCTGAAAATGCGCCTCGAAGAAGCGGCGCGCGGCTTCACGCTCGGCGAGCAAACCAGCCGCGTCTCCCGCAGGATGCGGCAGGTTCGGGCCAAGCGCTGCGGAACGCAGATAGCAAGCCAGCGCCTCCGCATGATCGTCGTCGCGCCAGCCGGGGATTGCGGCGAAGGCCATCGGCTCCAGCGTGAGCGGGGCGGAGGTAGAGCCGCCATGCTGCCACCGCCAGAGCGCGGGCTCAGAGCCTTCGGTCACGCCGCGTCGGTTGCGACGAGCTGCCAGTTCGGGTTCGGCGAAGATACGTCGCGGGAGAAGGTCCAGATATCGGTGACCTGGCGCACGGCCTTGTCGTCGCCGTCCACCACCTCACCATGCTTGTCTCGCGTGGCGGTGACGAGATCGCTCACGAACCGCACCTTGACCTGCGCGATGCGGCCAGAGAGATTTGCATCGACGATTTCGCTTGCCGAGATCCCTATCAGGTGGAACTCGACCGTTTCGCCGCGCGACTCGCGATCGTTGATCACCACGTTGAAGCTGTCGAACACATCCGGCGCGAGAAGGAAGCGCAGCGTTTCGCGATCCCCCTTCGCATAGGCGGTGATGATGGATTCGTAGGCCACCTTCGCTCCGTTGACGAACGATGCCGTGTCGAAAGACGGGTCGGACGCGGCAATCTGGCGCAGCGGCGCGCGCGCCGCGTTGTCCTCCGAAAGATTGCCAAGCCGCTCGTCCACGCTGGGACCGCCCTGTGAGGCGCCATCCGGTCGCGCTTCAGCCCTGGGAAGCGGAACGACATTGTCCCGCGCGGGCGCCGCGTCACGGGCATAATTGTCCAGCCGCGTTTCTTCGTCGCCCGTCCTGCGGCCCAATACGCTCCTCAGACGCAGAAAAATCGCCACCGCAACCGCTAAAAGCAAAATATTGGTGAGGTCGAATATGTCGCTCGTCAAACCGCCGCTCCTGACCCCCGTCGGGCCCGATGTTGTGTGACTTCCAACCGGTGATATAAGAGCTTCCGGCAGCGCTGGCTATAGCCGCGCGCCCTTTGACGCAAGCGTTGCCGAAATCTTTGCATCCTTCTCCGCAAATCGATCTTCGCTCCCATATTATGAGGTGCGAATTTCAGTTCCAACCCGAGGACCGAGCCGCTCGATGCCCTTCGTCATTCTCTTTCTCATGATTTCGTGGCCGGTGCTGGAGGTGGCCTCCATTATCCAGGTCAGCCGCTGGATCGGCGGGATCCCCACCTTCCTGCTGCTGGCGGCGGGCGTGGCGGTCGGCGCGTTCCTCGTGAAGTCGCAAAGCCGCGTGGTCGGCGTTCGCGTAATGGAAGCCATGCGGTCCGGCGGATCGCCCGAAAAGACCCTGCTCGACAGCGGGACGACATCGCTCGCGGGGATCCTGTTCATGATTCCCGGCTTCGTGTCGGACGCGGTGGCGATTTTGCTGCTCCTCCCGGTGGTGCGCGGCTTTTTGTGGCGCGGCGCGTCATACGGCGTGAGGGCGCGCGGCGGTCAGCAGCAGGCGCGGACTCAGCAGGGTGCGCGGCCCGAACCGCAAGAAAGCCCGCAAGGCCCGGTGCGCAGCGAAACGGTGATCGACGTGGAGTTCACCGAAGTGCCGCGCAGCGAAGGCAAGGGCGAGTCGAGCGCGAAGCGCACGGATTCGCCCTGGGGGAACGGGTAGGCGCGGCGGCGCGATAAGGATCATCGCCGGGCGATGGAATGATTGAGCGGCCGAGGCATTCCCGGCCGCTTTTCTTTTATCCCTCGATCTTCGAGAAATCCGCGATGTCGAGCGTGAGCGCGCGGATCTGCGCCAGCAGCGTCAGCCGGTTCTCGCGGATGTCGGCGGCGTCGGCGTTCACCGTCACCTTGTCGAAGAAGGCGTCCACCGGCGCTCGGAGCTTCGCCAGCGCCGCCAGCGCCGCCTCGAAATCCTCGGTCGCGAGCGCGGCGCGGACGTCCTTGCCCACGGCCTTCACCGCCGAGGCGAGCGCCTTTTCTTCCTTTTCCTTCAGCAGCTTCGCCGCCGGTTCGCCGTCGAACGCGCGCGCGTCCTTCTTTTCCTCGATGCGCAGGATGTTCAGCGCGCGACGCACCAGCGCGAGCAGGCTCTTGCCGTCGTCGGTTTCGAGGAAGCGGCCCAGCGCCTCGACGCGGCGGACGACCATGAGCAGATCGTCCTGCCCCGGCAGCGCGAATACCGCGTCGATGAGGTCGTGCCGCGCACCCTGATCGCGAAGGTAGACCTTCAGGCGGTCTGCGAAAAACTCCAAGAGATCAAGAGCGCGATGATCCACCCGTCTTCCGTCGCCAAAGTTGCGATGAATGACAAAGTCAGCGTCCATGCCTGTAATCGTGGTTGCGCTGGGGTGTTCAGCCCTGAACTTCTCGGCAGCAGCAAGTCTGGCGCGGTTCGCGATTTCGTGCGGCTTTATGCTTTCTAGTGCAAAGCTTAATAGGGCCGCTAATTGCGACCGCAGCCCGTTCTCCAGCACAATGCGGATCACGCCCAGCGCCGCGCGGCGCAGCGCGAACGGGTCTTTCGAGCCGGTCGGCTTCTCGTCGATAGCCCAGAAGCCCACGAGCATATCGAGCTTGTCCGCGAGCGCGACCGCGACGGAAACCGGGTTCGTCGGCACGGCGTCGGACGGCCCTTGCGGCTTGTAATGCTCCGCGATGGCGTCAGCGACCGCCGGCTTCTCGCCTTGCGCGAGCGCGATGTACCGCCCGATGATGCCCTGAAGCTCGGGGAACTCGCCCACCGTCTCCGACATGAGGTCGGCCTTTGCGAGATGCGCCGCGCGCTCGGCGTCGTCCGGGTCCGCGCCGACGATGGGCGCTAGCTCGCGGGCGAGCGCCTTGATGCGCTCTACGCGCGCTAGTTGCGTGCCTTGCTTTTCATGGAACGTCACTTGGCCGAGCAGCGCCGTCAGCCCTTCGAGCGGGCGCTTGCGGTCGTTCTCCCAGAAGAATTTCGCGTCGGACAGGCGCGCGCGGATCACGCGCTCGTTGCCCGCGACAATGGCCTTGCCGCCGTCCACCGCTTCGAGATTGGAAACGAGAATGAAGCGGTTCGCCAGCTTGCCCGTCTTTGCCGAGCGCAGCGAAAAGCACTTCTGATGCGCCTTCATGGACGTCATCAGGATTTCTTCCGGAACGTCGAGGAAGCTTTCCTCGAATTGGCCGGAAAGGACCACGGGCCACTCGACGAGCCCCGCATTCTCAGCAAGCAGCCCGTGGTCTTCAACAAGAGCGAGCCCGGCATCCGAGGCGGCGTTGTGCGCGCCCTCAAGGATCGCCTTCGCCCGGTGTTCTCCTGCAACCACAACTTTAGCGTGTAGTAACGCGTCTGCATAGCCTGAAATACGGTCGACTTTCACAACCTTTGGTTGAGTTGCATTTTTGCCACTCAGGAAACGATGTCCGTGTGTGATGTCGCCGCTTCTGATGCCGTCCACCTCGAACACGACGGGCTTGTCATCGAACAGGCACAGGATCGAATGCAGCGGCCTGATCCAGCGCAGCCGCCCGTTGCCCCAGCGCATCGACTTCGGCCACGGAAACTTGCGGATGATCTCCGGCACCGCCTCCGCGATGATGTCGGCGGCGGCGCGGCCCGGCTTTTCACTCCGCGCGAGGTAGTAATCGCCCTTCGGGTCTTTCACCACCTGCGCTTCGTCGATGCTTGTAAGGCCCGCCGCTTTCACGAAGCCTTCCAGCGCCTTTGCGGGCGCGCTCGTTCGCGGCCCCTTGCGCTCCTCCACCGTCGCCGCCGACTGCGCGGGCACATCGTCCGCCATGAAAACGATGCGGCGCGGCCCCGACAAGGTGCGCGTGGCGCCGACGGTCAAGCCGCCCTTCGTGAGCGCTTCGGTCATGAGCTTCGCAAGATCGTCCGCCGCGCGCCCCTGAAGGCGGGCCGGGATTTCCTCGGAGAACAGTTCGATCAGGAGGTTCGGCATGGGGATGGCTTTCGTTTAGAGCGCTTTGTGTAGGCGGTTTCCGCCCGGAAAACGTTAAAACAAAACTCTAGTAGCTAATTCGATGGCGACATTTTGCAGAGTATCGAAGAAGAGGCTGTCTACGCCGCTATATTAACCATCCGCGCTCCAAGCCTTCATCAACGCCACCACCCCAAGGCTTAGAAAGGTGATCGCGCACCATTTCAAACAAATGACAGACTACCTCTGGGCTAAACGCTCGCTTTTCATAGTTACCGGCATATCTAAATTCCCTGTCAGTGTTCTTTTGGCGCCGGAAGACATATATTTGATCAACCTTAAATTTCTTCAAGTTTATATTTATTGTTAATTTAAGCCATTCCGCAACTACAATATACAAGGCGTTTGGATTGCGCTGTTTTAGCTGATCTGCAGCAACAGAGCTTCCTTCCAGCATCGTTTTGTCAAGATAGGTCTTACACTCTATTACGACAGCAGGTACCTCGAAAACGAATTCCTCAACGTCGCCGGCTCCGTCGCATTTGAAGTGGGACGCTACACTGGCTCCAATCACAAAATCATGATCCTTTGTCTCAACACGAACGTTCGGCCTAACTAACATATTCTCATATCCAGCGGAAAAGAAAAACATATCCTTAAATGTGTGCGCCTTCCCCAACAAAGGACGTCCAGGGAAACTCGCAACTAGATCGCGAAACAGGAAATAAATAAATTCTTCCAAAACCGAACTGTGTAAGTTTGAGCGACTATCGAAACACTCAGCAATATCTTGTCGATCAATGAAGTCTTTATACGACGTGAGTAAATCGACCCGCTTTGTTATAATTTCAAAATCATCACGCGTTACTTCTAGATGCGGCCCCTCCAAGCGCGCATTTTCCTCCTTCCAAAGGTTGTATTGCTTGCGGACTTCAAGAAGCAGCTTCCTACTCACGCTGTCGCGATACTTTGTTCTATGGCGTTCTTTCTGCTCCAGATTCTGACCATGCACGAATACCCCTCGGACGCGAAGGGCGGGCTCTTCTGTGTCGATCTGGATGTCGCCTCGCGGCTCCTGATCATCAAAAAAATCGTCAGCCATTGTGAATTTCCACTTTACCGCAGATAGTTACGAAGCTGCATTGCTAAATTATATGCAAGTAACGGTGGAACAGCATTACCAATTTGATTGTATTGACAAAGATGCAGTTCCTCCTCTCGCTTCTCGCGAGCCAGCAGCTTCGTACTTACCACCGTGGGCTTACCCATGAATTTGTACCAATCTGGAAATGATTGGAGGCGAGCGCCTTCGCGTGGAGTGAAGTTACGATGCTGGAAAGGGTGGATAAAATTAGCATAAAAGCTCGCCGGGATCGTGTGACACGGCCTATCGGGATGCATTCGACGATTATTTTGAGAGTATACTTTCCCCGATATTGCAGAATAATCGCCTCTTTTACGAGCCTGATGTTCGTCCGGCGCATGCATTCCAGATTGGCCGCATTTAACATGGGAAAAACGCTCCACCAAACGCGCACTATGCTTCATAGCCATATGGTTGAAGGTTTCGCTTCTTCCGGCACGCAACATGCGCTGGTATTCGTTGGTAGCAGGAGCTTCGTGCGATAGATACTCAGCACCTTCCCGGGCATTAACATTTGGCAAATCGCTAATAGCCTCCCACGTGGTCACGTAAGGAATCAAATCGTCCGCGCTGCCAAATAGATTTGGGTGAGGATCGAGGGGAACACCATGCGTTGGCGCAGGAAAAGTCCACGCACGTGACTTCGTGCCCGCCACAACTAGCCTAGGACGGATTTGGGGTACGCCATAGGACTGCGCCTCAATTACGCGCCATGCGACAACGTATCCTAACGATTCTAATTCGGACGCTATAATTTCTATAACAGGCCGCTTGCACTGCGCCTTTCGCCCGAGCAAACCCGGAACATTTTCGAGGAGCACCGCCTCAGGCTTGACCAGATCTACCGCGCGAACAAACTCTCGAAAGAGTGAATTACGTGGATCTTTTGGGTCGCCGGCCTTCATATTCGCGATCGAGAAGCCTTGGCAGGGGGGGCCTCCAACGATTACGTTGCTGCCCTCGCATGCATGCTTAAGTTCGTTGTCAGACAGGCGCGTCAGATCAGCCTGTATAACGTGGGAGTTACGGTGATTCTCGCGGAGAGTGTCGCAAGCCCAAGCATCGATCTCGATCGCAGTCTTGATCTTAAACCCAGCAGCTTCAAAGCCTAAGCTAAATCCTCCCGCACCCGCGAACAGGTCTGAAACGACGGGGGTTTTTCCTCCCGAACGAAAAGGTAGCTGGAACAAATCTTCCGACACTGCAATGCGTCGAAAATCCCACGCTTCGCCGGATTCCATGCGACCGTTCAGATCCACAAAATCCTGCCTTTTAGCGCTAACCGAGAGCATTCTTCCGCCACTCCAAATCGTGATCTGAGTCGCAAGCCTACCAGAAGAGAGAGTTCATTAATCGAAATTGACCCAGAATTAACAGGCAACTTCTGGTGCCCCCAGTGCAGTGAGTTTCACATTGATTCACACACCGCTGGTGGCACCGTCATGAAATCTAAAATTTGAAACCGAACTAAAATCAATTAGTTACAAGTGCTCTTGAACTGGTTTGTGCGCCAGAGCTCTAGACGAGCGCGGTAGGCGGTTCGCGCCCCGCGAGAACAGCGTCGATGTTGTCGAGGGCGTCGCGGCCCATCTCGTCGCGCGCCTCGATGACGGAGGTGCCCATGTGCGGCAGAAGGAACGCGTTTTCGAGGTCGTAATAGCCGGGATGAATGTTCGGCTCGTTTGCGTAGACGTCGAGGCCGATATGCGCGATGTGGCCGGACTTCACCGCCGCTATGAGGTCGTCGTCAACCACGAGGTCGCCGCGCGCGATGTTGGTGACGATGGCGCCCGGCTTCAGCTTCGCGAGCGCGGCGGCATTGATCGAGGCGCGCGTTTCGGGTGTGGACGGCGCGGCGATGCAAAGGATGTCGGTCACGGCAAGCAGGCTGTCGAGCGTCGCATGGTAGGTCGCGCCGAGCGCGTCGTCGAGCGGGCGCCGGTTGAAATAATGGATGTCCATGTCGAAGCCGCGCGCGCGTTTGGCGATGGCCTGCCCGATCTTGCCCATGCCGTAAATGCCGAGGCGCTTGCCGTCGAGCCGCCGCCCGATGAGCTGCATCGGCTGCCAGCCGTGCCACGCCTTCGCGCGCAGCAGCCGCTCGCCCTCGCTCGCGCGCCGGGCCGCGCCAAGGATCAGCAGGAAGCCGATCTCCGCCGTCGCCACCGTCACGGCGTCGGGCGTGTAGACAACGCGGATGCCGCGCGCCTTCGCGGCTTGCAGGTCGATGTGCTCATGGCCGACGGAATAGGTGGCGATGACCTTCACGGACGGGTCGAGCCTGGCGATCACGTCCGCCCCGAACCTGTCCGCCAGCGCCACGAGCAGCGCGTCCTTGCCTGCCGCGCGCGCGACGAGTTCGCCCGGCGTGAACGGCACGTCGGCCTCGTTCAGGTCGAGGTCGTAATCGCGCCGCGCCCGCTCGATGGTGACCGGGCTCAGCACGCGCGTCATGAGGAGTTTGGGTTTGGTCAAAATGTTGCGAGCCTCAGGTGACGTCATCAGGTGACTTTAAAAGTCATTTTCGCTTTGAATCGCGCGCCGCGCCTCGATTGGCAAGGCGAATTTGTCGATCCGAGAGCCATGTGGTTCGTGACAGGGGTGCAAAAAACTGGAAAGGTCCAGCTTTCTCGCGCAGGTGCCGAGGGCCTATGATAACGATCCGGCGATATCTAACGAGAAGCGGCGGAATCCCCGTGACGGAATGGCTGGACGGGCTTCGCGATCGCAAGGCGAAAACCGCAATCATGGCCCGGATTTTCCGTCTTGAACAAGGCATTGAAGGTGACTTCAAAAAGCTTGGGGGCGGTTTGTCAGAGCTTCGTGTCTTTGTCGGCCCGGGCTATCGCGTATATTATGCAAAGGAAGGTTCGACCTTCGTCCTTCTGCTTTGTGGCGGAGACAAATCGACCCAGAACACCGATATTGAGAGGGCGCGACGGTATCTTGCCGATTGGCGGGAAAGAGAAGGTGATTAACATGCGCGATGTATCAAACCGCGAAGCAATGATTGAGGCTTTCCGGAAAGACCCGGATCTTGCGGTGGAAATAGTTGCTCACCTTTTGGAGGCGGGCGACGTTGAGGCCGCTCTTTCTGCACTAAACACATTATTCGCTTCGTTGGGCGACAAAACAGAAAATGTTCAACGTCCGACGCCGCTTTCCGGAAGCGCTACCGTCGTGGAAGTCGCCGCGACTCTGCGAGCCATGGGGCTCCGGCTTTCGGTCCAGCCTCTCCACTGAGCGCGTCTCGTGTGACGCAAGTGTGAGAGGCCGTGTTGCACCTTCTGGCGCGCCACTAGTTCACAAATCTCGAACAATGCCCACATCTGCCCCGAAGAGCATTGTCATGCGAGAAAGGATCGCATCATGACGGATCATAGCAGCCAGCGCTCGGGGCGGGCCGACACGCGGCAGGACGTCGGCATCCCCGAAGTCGATCTCCTGACGCCGCTCACGCTTCGCGGCGTGACGTTCCGCAACCGCATCGCCGTGTCGCCCATGTGCCAGTATTCGGCGCGGGACGGCTTCGCGAACGACTGGCACCTCGTCCATCTCGGAAGCCGCGCGAGCGGCGGCGCGGGCCTCGTGATCGCGGAGGCGACGGCGGTCACGCCGGAGGGGCGCATCTCGCCCTACGATCTCGGCCTCTGGTCGGACGATCACGTCGAGCCGCTCGCACGCATCGCGCGCTTCATCGAAAGTCAGGGCGCGGTGCCGGGCATCCAGATCGCGCATGCAGGCCGCAAGGCGAGCGTGGACGCGCCTTGGAACGGCGGCAAGGCACTTCCGCCCGAGCAAGGCGGCTGGCGGCCCGTCGCGCCGAGCGCGGTTCCGTTCGGCCCTGAAAGCCCTGTGCCGACGGCCCTCTCCGAAGAAGGCATCGCGCATGTGATAGGCGCGTTTGAAGACGCTGCGCGGCGCGCTCTCAAGGCGGGCTTCAAGGTCATCGAAATCCACGGCGCGCATGGCTATCTGCTGCACGAATTCCTGTCGCCGTTGTCGAACCAGCGGACGGACCAATGGGGCGGCAGCTTCGAGAACCGCGCGCGGCTGACGCTCACGGTCGCGGAACGGCTGCGTGCGATCGTGCCGGACGACCTGCCGCTCTTCGTGCGCATCTCCGCGACCGACTGGGTGCCGGGCGGATGGGACGACACGCAATCGGTCGAACTGGCGAAGCATCTGAAGCGCATCGGCGTGGACCTGATCGACGTATCGACCGGCGGCCTCACGCCCACCGCGCAGATCCCGGTGGCGAAGGGCTATCAGGTGCCGTTCGCGCGGCGCGTCCGCGAGGAAGCGGACATCCGCACGGGCGCGGTGGGCCTCATCACCGAAACGCAACAGGCGAACGACATCATCACCGGCGGCGATGCCAATATTGTGCTGATCGCCCGCGAATTCCTGCGCGACCCGTATTTCGCGCTGCGTGCCGAGAGCGAACTGAACGGCGGGGAGAAGAGTTGGCCGCTGCAATACGGTTATGCCGTGAAGCGCCGCTCGTAGACATGTCGGCCCGGGCGGCCAAAAAGCTTCGATGCGGTCAGGCTTCAGGCGGCAGCATCGCTTCCGGGCGAGCGCGGTCGCGGATTATCTCGCGACTTGTCCCAACGGTCGCCAAGGACCAAATCCGCTCGTGAACGACGACTTTGGCCGAAAGGATAGCGAGTGACTTCACCGAACATTCTCCTTCAGGACTGGGACACTCCTTTCGGCCTTCCGCCCTTTCAAGCAATCCGCGACGAAGATTTCATGCCCGCCTTCGAGGACGCGATGCGAACCCACCGCGCGGAGATCGAGACCATCGCGAATGACGAGAACGAGCCCACTTTCTCGAACACCGTGGAGGCGCTGGAACGCGCCGGGCGCGCGCTGACCAAGGTGGCGAACGTCTTCTTCAACTTGTCATCGGCCGACACGAACGACGCGCGGCAGGCAATCGAGCGCGACATCGGCCCGAAGCTCGCCAAGCACTCGACGGCGATCTACACGGATCCGAAGCTCTTCGAGCGCATCGACGCGCTGGCGGCGCGGGCGGACGCGCTCGGGCTCGACGGCGAGCAGTGCCGCCTTCTGGAGCGCTATCACAAGCGGTTCATCCGCGCGGGCGCCAGGCTCGACGCGGCGGGCAAGGCGCGCCTGACGGACATCAACGCCCGGCTGTCGCAGCTCCACACGGCGTTCTCGCAAAATGTGCTTGCGGCTGAGAAGGCTTTCCAGCTCGTGCTCGACGGCGAGGCGGATCTCTCGGGCCTGCCCGATTTCGTGCGCGAAGGAGCGGCGATGGCGGCGGAGGAACGCGGCCTCCCCGGCAAGCACGTCATCACGCTGTCACGGGCGAGCATCGAACCGTTCCTCGAATTCTCCACGCGCCGCGACCTGCGCGAGAGGGCCTACCGCGCCTACGTTGCGCGCGGCGAAGGTGGCGATGGCGCGCCGGACAACATGCCGCTGATCCGCGAAATCCTTGCGCTGCGCGCCGAGCTTGCGACGCTGCTCGGCTTTTCGACCTACGCCGCCTATCAGATAGACGATGCCATGGCGAAAACGCCCGCCATCGCCCGCGACCTTCTGGAAAAGGTGTGGGCCGGGGCAAAACGTCGCGCCGATGCGGAAGCGGGCGCGCTCACTGCGCTTGCCCAGGCCGAGGGGCATAACGAGCCTCTCGCCGCGTGGGACTGGCACCATTACGCCGAGAAACAACGCAAGGCCGAGTTCGACATCGACGGCGCTGCACTGAAGCCCTATTTCGAGCTTGATGCGATGATCGCGGCGGCCTTCGAGACGGCCCACCGGCTGTTCGGCCTCAGCTTCGAAGAGCGGCGCGATGTGCCGGTCTATCACCCGGACGTGCGCGCCTGGACGGTGAAGGATCACGACGGCAAGCCCATCGCGCTGTTCGTCGGCGACTATTTCGCGCGGCCCTCGAAGCGCAGCGGCGCGTGGATGAGCGATTTCCGCGAGCAATCCCGCCTTGACGGCGAGGTGCTGCCCATCATCGTCAACGTGCTGAACTTCACCAAGGGCGGCGATGGCAAGCCCTCGCTCCTGAGCCTCGACGACGTGCGCACGCTCTTTCACGAGTTTGGCCACGGCCTGCACGGCATGCTGTCGAACGTCACCTATCCAGGGCTCTCCGGCACGAGCGTCGACCGCGATTTCGTGGAACTGCCCTCGCAGCTTTACGAAAACTGGGCGCTTCAGCCTGAAATTCTCAACCGCTTCGCCCGCCATGTCGAGTCGGGCGAGCCGCTTCCGCAGGCCGTCGTCGACAAGCTGCACGCGGCGCGGAAGTTCAACCAGGGCTTCACCACGGCGGAATATACCGCATCGGCGCTGTACGATCTCGCGATCCACGAAGCCGACTGCCCGGGCGATATCGACCCGGCGGCGTTCGAGACCGAGCTTCGCGCCAACCTCGGCGTGTCGGACGCCATTGCGCTGCGCCATCGCCCGCCGCATTTTCAGCATATCTTCGCGGGCGGCGGCTACGCGGCGGGCTATTATACCTATCTGTGGGCGGAGGTGATGGAAGCCGACGCTTTCGATGCGTTCCGGGAGGCAGGCGACGCATTCGCTCCTGACGTGGCGGAACGGCTTCACCGTTTCGTCTATTCGAGCGGCGGCACGTTGAAACCGGACGAAGCCTATCGGGCCTTTCGCGGACGCGACCCCGAAGTCGCGCCGCTTCTGGAGAAGCGCGGCCTCGTGCAAGGGGGCAGCGCCTGAGACGATGCGCTTTTCGTCCCGCCGGGTGATGCGTCTATGCGACAAGGTGCGAGAAAGCCCGCTGTCGTAAACGCTTCTTGCGGGGCTGCCCGAAACAAGCCGGATTTTCTTGGCTTGTGCGTCGTGGTTCAAACAGCTATCAGGTTTTCGCCGGTGGATCGCTCTGTCGCCGGGCAACGGGTCGAGGTCGCTGACTCAAGATGAAAAGGCTTTTGTGCTCATTCGCAATTGTTGCCGCGCTCGCCAGCCCGGCGCGCGCCGCGACGTGCTCGGACGGCATGGTGGTGATCGACCAGATGACCCAGATCCTCCAGCTATCGGAAACCGAGCAGACGAACATCTCGGCGCTTCTGTCCAGGGCAAGGCTTGAGGACGAGCGGGGCCATCAGCGGTCCTGCAAGGTCATCCTCGCGGACGCCATCCGCTTCTTCCTCATCAAGACCGTGCTCGACGACTAGTGGGGCTTAAACGGCGGCCCACGAGAAAGTGCGAAGGGGAGTTTGATGCCCGCCCCCCGCGCATTTCAGCATGAGTGCTGCCATGCGAAGACTTTTGCACAGCAGCTTGAAGCAGTCGAACGCAGGCCCCTCGCAAGGCCGCGCTATTGGTCGCCCGGCAGCAGCAGATCGGGCATATTCAGGCGCGGCTTGAACGAGATCGAGGTCACGGCCTTGTCTTCGCCGAGCACTTCGAGCGAAACCAGTTCCGCGCCCTCAACCGCGACCGAAAGATCCGTAGGCTTGTGAATGCGATGCTCGAGAGAGCCCGCGTCGATGGCGATGTCGTCGTTTTTCGGGTCGTAACTCACCCCGCGGAAATCGACGTTATCCACCTGGATCTGCGCGCCGATATCGGCGCGGTCGACCTCGATCGTGACTTTATAAGCGCCCTCTGAACGGGAGATGTGATCGAGAAGAGGCTGCCAGTCGCGTTTTTCCAGCGTAAGGTTCTGCATTGTTGCGGCCTGTTTCCTGATTGAATTCTTAATTGTCACCTGCACTTATTACAATCGCCTTGATAAGGCGCAAATCAATATACCAATCGGCGGGAACATTGTCCTTGCCCGATTTTTTGAAGGCGTGAGTTAAACCGGCTCACGCACTTCGCCGCGATAGTAAAAATCGGATGCGTGGCCGAAAATGCGAGTTTGCAGCGATGGTCCACGAGATTACTCATCCGGCCGAATATCGGCGTGCGGCGCCATCCTGGCCGCTCTGGCAGGCTTTTGAGGCCGTTGTGCGTGAGGGAAGCCTGCGCGTGCGGGATTGCCGTGGCGAGGTCCGCGTTTTCGGCGACCGCGAAGGAAAGCCGCTTGCTTTGCGCTTTGCGACCGGCAAGGCGCAGAGGGCGTTCCTCATGGATCCGCAGCTTGGCTTCGCGGAAGGGTGGATGGACAACGCCATCGAGATCGAATCTGGGACGCTCTACGACCTTCTGGCGCTGTTCGCGAAAAACCTGACCCGCAAGGACTTCCCGTTCTGGATGCGAACCGGGGACAAGTTTCGCCGCATGACGCGCTTCGGGCGGCAATGGAACGGCGCTACAAGCGCAAAGCGTAATGTCAGCAGACACTACGATCTGCCGGGCGCGCTGTACGAGCTGTTTCTCGACAAGGACCGCCAGTATTCCTGCGCCTATTTCGAAACGGGCGACGAACCCCTCGACGAGGCGCAAATCGCAAAGAAGCGGCATATCGCGAAGAAGCTCTGTCTTTCGCCCCGCCAGCGCGTGCTCGACATCGGCTGCGGCTGGGGCGGCCTCGCGCTGCATCTCGCCCGCGAGCGGGGGGCGCGCGTGGTCGGCATCACGTTGAGCGAGGAGCAGGAAGCCTACGCGAAGAAAAGGATCGAGGCGGGCGAGGCGGGAGCGGGCAGCGTGGATTTCCGCCTCGTGGACTATCGAAGCATCGATGAGAAATTCGACCGCATCGTTTCGGTCGGCATGTTCGAGCATGTCGGCATGCCGAACTACAGGACATTCTTCCGCAAGGTGGAAGACTGCCTCGAAGACGATGGCATTGCGCTGCTGCACACCATCGGGCGGCTGTCCGGCCCAGGACATACCAATGCTTTCATCGCGAAGTACATCTTCCCCGGCGGCTACATCCCTGCGCTGAGTGAGATTGTGCCAGCCGTCGAGAAGTCGGGTCTGCTGATCACCGATGTCGAGGTGTTGCGGCTGCATTACGCCGACACGCTCGCGATCTGGCGGAAGAACTTCGAAAGGAACCGGAGCAAGGCATCTGCGATGCTGTCCGAGCGCTTCTGCCGGATGTGGGAGTATTATCTCGCGGGCTGCGAAGTGAGCTTCCGTTATTACGATCTTTGCGTGTTTCAGATCCAGCTTGCGAAAAGGATCGAAACGGTCCCGAAGACGCGCGCCTATCTCTGCCCTTGAGAGCGACCACTCAGATCGGGCACCGACGCGGCGTCAAGGGATTGTTGAGACGGGCGGGCGACCATGTCTCCCTTGTCCCGGAGTACCCACACATGAAGCCCATTCGAACCTATATCCTGATTGCGGACGGCGCGCGGGCGCGCCTTCTCCTGTCTGAGGGGCGCGCAAAAGCCCTCACCGAGGTACCCAACTCGGACGAGCGCCAGACGCTCAAGCCCGACCACGAGCTTGAAAGGGACCGGCCGGGCCGTGTGCACGAGTCCGCGAACGTGTCGCGGCACGCTATCGAGCGTCCCGATCTTCATCAGGTGGCGAAGGGCAAATTCGCAGCCGCGCTCGCGGCGAAACTCGACAAGCAGCTGGAGAACAAGGAATTCGACCGCCTCCTCATCGTGGCCGCGCCGGAAACGCTGGGCGTGATCCGAGCCGCGTTGAGCGAAAAGCTGCGCGCCGTTGTCCTCGGCGAAGTGCCAAAAGATATCACCAAGGTTCCTAATGGAAGCGTACGGGAGTATATTGGCGACGAGTTCCCGATCTGAAGAACGCGCATTCGCGGCCGGGCAACCAGCCGACGCGGATATTTCGGGAAGCGACAGGTTGGAGGCACGCCATGCCCATCAAGACAATCCTGGTATATCTGCCCAATGGACGGACGGCCGCCGCCATTCTCGGGCCGGTGGTCGAGATCGCGGCTTCGCGGTCTGCCCATGTGATCGGTCTGCACCTCATCCCGCAGGTGCCCGAGTACGGCGAATTCCCCGCCGACGTTTCAGAGGAAGTCATTTCGCGCATTCAGAAGGCGGGACAGGATGCAGCCAGGGAAGCGAAACAGACCTTCGAAGGGGCGTTGCAGGACAGCGGCCTCACCTTCGAATGGCGCTGCTTCAACGCATCCTATGCCGCCGGGTCCGACGCAATCGTGAGGAATGCCCACGGAGCGGACCTCGTGGTTTGCGGCGCGCAGTCCGAGGATCCGCCCGACGCGTGGAGCGACTTTTCCGAGATCGCGCTGATGGGTAGCGGTCGGCCGGTGCTGATCCTGCCGACGCTGAAGCCGCAGAAATCCGTCGCCCGAAACGTCATCATCGCATGGAACGACACCCGCGAGGCGGCGCGCGCGGTGTTCGACTCGCTCGATCTGATCAGGGACGCCTCGACTATCCGCGCCGTGACGGTGATCCAGCGCGAAAGCGAGCGCGCAGCGGCGGAAGCGCTCGGCGCAGATTTGATCGCAAACCTTGCGCGTCACGGCATCGCCGCCTCAAGCGAAGTCGCCCATGCAGGCGAACACGGCGCAGCCGAGGCCATCAAGCGGCTGATGGGGCAAGACTGCGACCTGCTCGTCATGGGCGGCTACTCGAAATCGCGCTTCCGCGAGATGCTGTTCGGCGGCGTGAGCCGCGACGTGCTGCGACAGGTGCCCGTCGCGACGTTCGTTTCGCATTGAGCGCCGGTCCTTGGAAGTCTCTGAAGCCAGAGGCAGGCTTGCGAAAACCGCGAGCCGACCCTTTGCTTTAGGGGCTGCGACTTAACCCCAGAACTTCAGCAAGTGCCTGCCCTGCCTTTTCGACCGAATAGTTCGCCTTGAAACGTTCAAAACCCGCGGTACCAAAACGCGCGGTCCGTTCGGGGTCATCGACTGCCTCGCGGATCGCGCGTGACATGGCGTCCACGTCGTCGATGGGAACGATCCAACCCGTTTCGCCGGGAACGACGATATCGCGCGGACCAGGCGTATCGGTCGCGATCACGGCGAGGCCGCTTTGCATCGCTTCGGTGATGACGATGCCGAATGCCTCGCGACGTGAGGCGAGACAAAAGAGATCTATCGATTCAAAAAATCGACGGGTGTCCCGCACCCACCCCAGCCACTCTACCCTGTCGCCAATCCCAAGATTGAGGGCAAGCTCGCGGCAAGACCCGAGTTCGGGCCCATCCCCGGCAAGGACCAGTCGCAGACCAGGCCTGTCCTCAGCTACCCGGGCGAATGCCTGAATCAGCACATCGATGCCCTTGTGATGGGCCAAAACACCTGCCGCGCCGATCCGTTGAACGGGTTTGACTGTACGCGGCGCAATCGATGTCGAGACATCCGCGATAGGGCCGTTGCGGATGATCGATACCGTCCTCGCAAGTCCGCTACGGCGTGCATAATCCTCGAGCGTATTTCTATGCGCCCTGGAAATGGCCAGCCAATGCCGGATACGCCATCTGTTCCTCATTTTCTCGTTGTGAAAGACAACGCTATGACGGACACCCCGTAGCCAGGTGACAGCTAAAAGCCAATGTTTCCCGCAAGGATGGAGGACGGCCTTGAGACTTTTCCTCGCGCGAAGCATCCGCCTTACAATTGAAGGGTGGAGAAGTGCCACCCCAGCCTGCTTCAGGCCGGTGTGACAGAAAACCGGGATCCCAAGAGCCGAGACTTGCTCGCCGACAGTCTTGGAGGGCGTCCAGAATTCTACCCTATACCCTGCTGACTTGAGCGCTAGAGCATAGAATATCGTTGCCGAAACGACGCCGCCAGTTTGGTTGTCGCTTGAGTGAAGGACGACAAATTGGGGGTGTAACGTCTCAGCTAAATCAAGCTTTGACCCGCTTCTCCCGCTGTCGGAATCCAGAGAAACTATCATAAAGCACTACCTAAACTTGCCAAACAATAGCTTGCGTGCAAGACGCAAAGCCTCCCCTTCAAGCTCAGATCGTTGACGATCGCGAACCGGGTTGTCAGCGAAAAAGAACTCGCCGCCCCGCTACTCCAAAACATAAGCGCCCGGCGCGTCGCACAGCGCGGGATACCCTGCCTTCGGCGCGCCAAGCTTCGGCGGCGGCACGGCCTCGTTCGATCCCGCGCGGAGCCACTTCGACCATTCCGGCCACCACGAGCCGTCTTTCGGCGTGTTCGTGCGAAGCCACGTCTCCGGACCGACATAGGGCATGTCGTGGCGCGATGTCGCGATGCGATAATGGCGATGCTTGCGCCCCGGCTCGGAAACGATGCCTGCATTATGGCCGCCGCTCGTCAGCACGAAGGTGACGTCCGTGTCGGAAAGGACGTTGATTTGATAAACCGAGCGCCATGGCGCGACGTGGTCCGTCTCCGTACCCACAACGAAGATCGGCGCGTTTATGTCGCGCAGCGCGATCGAGCGGCCGTCCACATGGTAGCGCCCTTCGGCTAGCTGGTTGCCCATGAAGATGTCGCGCAGATATTCGGAGTGCATGCGCGCGGGCATGCGCGTCGGGTCGGCGTTCCAGGCCATGAGGTCCATCATGGATGTCCGCTCGCCGAGCATGTAATCGTGGATCATGTGCGACCAGATGAGGTCGTTCGAGCGCAGAAGCTGGAACGCGCCTGCCATCTGGGCGGACGAAAGATAGCCGCGCTCCTCCATCATGTCTTCGAGGAAGGCGAGCTGGCTCTCATTGACAAAAAGCTCAAGCTCGCCGGGTTGGCTGAAATCGGTCTGCGCGGCGAGGAGCGTCAGCGACTTCAGCCGATTGTCGCCGTCGCGCGCCATGGCTGCCGCCGCGATGGACAGCAGCGTGCCGCCGAGACAATAGCCGAGCGCATGCACCTTCCGCTCCGGCACGATCTGCGAGATGGCCTTCAACGCCTCCATGATGCCGAGGCGGCGGTAATCGTCCATGCCCGTATCGGCGTAGCTTTCGTCCGGGTTCTTCCACGAGATCGCGAAGACCGTGAAGCCCTGATCGACCATATATTTGATGAGCGAGTTCTTCGCCGACAGATCGAGGATGTAATATTTCATGATCCAGGCCGGAACGATCAACACCGGGTTCGGATGCACTTTCGCGGTTGTCGGACTGTACTGGATGAGTTCCATGAGCCGGGTGCGGGCGACAACCTTGCCGGGCGTTACGGCGAGCGTCTTGCCCACCTTGAACTCCTCGACGCCCGCCGGTGGCAGACCGGCCGCATCGCGCTGCTTGTCTTCGACGAGATTCAGAGCGCCGCGCACGAGGTTGAAACCGGCTTCACGCACCGTCTTGTCGAGAAGCACCGGGTTCGTGGCGATGAAATTGGACGGCGCGACCATGTCGAGCATCTGACGCGCGAGGAAGTTGACGGCCTGCTCGTGTTCCTTGCTGACGCCGTGGACGTTTGTCGTCGCCGCGTCCCAGAGATTCTCCCACACGAGAAAACTCTGCTGCATCACGTTGAAGGGAAAGCGCTGCCAATCCTCATGTGCGAAACGCCGGTCGGGCTTCGCGGGAGGCGGACATTCGCCCGCCGACAGGTCGCCGCTCGTCAGTGTCGCCAGCGTGTAACGCTGAAGCGCGGCGGCGTCGGTGAACAACTTCCAGCCGAGTTGCAGCCGCGTGCCCGGCGCCATCGACAGATGCAGTGCCCAGTCCATGTAACAGAGCATCAGCGCCGCCGGGGACACCCCGCCTGTCTGCCTGGCCAGCGAATAATGAAAAACGCGGTCGATCGCGCTCGTGCTTCCGATCATGGCCCCCTCCAATGCAGGTACTTGCCCATTCCGGGGGGATCTAGCACGAAAAGTCGGCCGCGCCGAGGCTACAATCGGTAACGCGTTATGTTAAGATGCGGAAAGGGTACGAAAAAGCACGCCGCGGCGCATCACCCGGACGACAGCCCAGGTGCAGCCCTGCGGCGCGGCGACCCATATTCATCAGACGTGACGATTGTTGCCGAGACTTGCCATATATTCGGCGAAAGGTTGCGCGAGCTTTTCGCTTTCCCGCATGTAGTCGGCAGCAAAACGCGTCAGGAATGCCTGCTGGAGACTGCCGAATTCGGCAACCGAGCGGCAGTGCGCAACCTGATCGGGCAGGCTCAGATACTGCTCCCACCGGCTGCCGAAGAAGTGGCACAGTTCAACCTGATTTTGCACGAAGCGCTTGAACAGATCTTCTCCCGACTTCTGCCATTGGGCGACCGCGTTGTCGTAAGTCGCGGTTGTGGCGTCTGTCCCGGCGCCATGCAAAGGCGCGGCGGAAGCCGAGCCGTTCCCGCCCAATCCTTCGGCGGCGAATCCCTGAATATCGCGAGCGCTTTTCGCGAGATTTTCGTAGTTCTTTTTCCAGACATCGATGGACTCGACGTAAGCCCTCAAGACCGGCGAGAGGTCGAACGTGGCGGGCTGCGGGGATTGTTGCATGAAGCGTCTCCCTTATTGTTATTCGAAGGGCTTGCCGCGCTATAGTAGATCATAACTTGGCGCCGTACACATGCATATACCGGGCATATTAAACAAACAATGGACGCGTTCGTCGGTTTTGAAACACATGAAATGATACGCTCAAGTCTGACCAAACTTGACTTGATCCGTGAAACTCAAGGGCGACTTAATCTTTCCCTTCTTATAGTGTGCGGGGCTCGAGCAAGCCAGAAGGAGGGGGCAGGCAAATGTCCTTCAGTATTCCGCAGATTTTCGCGTGGGTCGTCATTGGCATCGCGGGCGGCGCGCTGTTTCGCATCTTCAATCTGCTGTGGGCTTGTCAACGCAACAAGGCCGTCTGGCGATGACACAGAGCCGCGCGCCCGTAACCGTAGATCTCGCCCTCCAGGGCGGCGGCTCCCACGGCGCTTTCACTTGGGGCGTTCTGGACCGACTGCTCGAAGAACCGTGGCTTGAAATCGAGGGCATTTCCGGCACCTCGGCGGGCGCGATGAACGCCGCCGTCATGGCCTGCGGTCTCGGCAAGGGCGGCCGTGACGGCGCGCGCGCCTCGCTCGATGCCTTCTGGACGCGCGTCGGCGAGGCGGCGCGGTTCAGCCCGTTCCAGCGCAGCCCGCTCGACGTGATGCTCGGCCGCTGGTCGATCGACACCTCGCCGCTGTTCGTCGCGCTCGACATGACGGCGCGGCTGTTCTCGCCCTACGATCTCAATCCCGGCGGCGCGAACCCGCTTCACGACATCCTCGCGGATTGCATCGACTTCGACCTTTTGAAGCGCGTCCCGCTGAAACTCTTCATCACGGCAACGAATGTTCACACGGGGCGCGGCCGCGTGTTCTCCAACAACGAGTTGTCGCCGGATGTGCTGCTGGCATCCGCCTGCGTCCCCACTTTGTTTCAGGCGGTCACCATCGACGGCGAGCCTTATTGGGATGGCGGCTATTCCGGCAATCCCACCATCACGCCGCTTGTGCGCGGCTGCACGTCGGAAGACGTCATCCTCGTGCAGGTGAACCCGGTCGAGCGGAACGGCACACCGACGACCGCGCGCGAAATCCTGAACCGCCTCAATGAAGTGTCGTTCAACGCCACGCTGCTGAAGGAACTGCGCATGATAGCGATCCTGCGGCAGGTTGCCGACGCGGGCGATTGCGAGGGCGCGCGCTGGGCGAAGATGCGAACGCATCGCATCGCCAGCGAGGTGATTTCTGAACTTGGCTCGTCGTCCAAGCTCAACGCGGAGGCAGCGTTCCTCGCCATGTTGCGCGAAGAGGGGCGGCGAGCGGCGAACGCCTTCCTTGCCTCGCATGCCGACGATATCGGCACCCGGTCTACGCTCGATCTCGATGCGTTACGGGACGCCGTTTGATCGCAAGGCAGAAGCTGGAGCATTTTTGCAACCTCTGGGCCGCTTCGCAACCGGCGAGTTGCGCAAACATCGCAAAGCTGCCATTTTGGGTTACCTTAGAACACCCTCGCGGTCCCGGAAGGCTGCTCGGTCGCCTGCCGCCATCAAAGCGAAGGGCTGACTGTCATTTTGTCCTGCCGCTCCAGTGGTTTTCGATTCTGCCGTAGATCCGGCCCACGAGTTCGAGAGCACATGTCGGGATCGGAAACCACTCGCAACCATTTGATTCTGGTGGAGCTGTTCATTTGACATTTGTCCGCGAGCATGCGGCAGGTGGAACCAAATGCAAATTCGCTCCTCTAATTGAGAACCGAAAGCGCTTCACATGATAGTTATTGATGGAGTGCCTCCCCTATTCGTGGAGGCACTCGCCAAACAAGGGTACACGACCCTCACCGATGTCCAGCGGGCCGTGCTCGAAGGAGATGTCGGCGAGTCCGATCTTCTCGTTTCGGCGCAGACAGGCTCGGGCAAGACGGTCGCTTTCGGCCTCGCCATGGCGTCGACCCTGCTGCGCGGCCACGATCGCTTCGCGAGCGGTTCCGAGCCGCTCGCCGTCGTCGTTGCGCCCACGCGAGAACTTGCGCTGCAAGTGCGCCTCGAACTCGAATGGCTGTATGCACCCACAGGCGCGAGAATCGCGTCCTGCGTCGGGGGCATGGACATGCGGCAGGAACGCCGGGCGCTCGCGGGCGGCGCGCATATCGTCGTCGGCACGCCGGGGCGCCTTCGCGATCACATCACGCGCGGCTCGCTCGACATGACGGCGGTGCGCGCCATGGTTCTCGACGAGGCCGATGAAATGCTCGACCTCGGCTTCCGGGAAGACCTGGAGTTCATCTTGAAGGCGGCCCCGCCGGAGCGCCGCACTCTCATGTTTTCGGCGACGGTGGCCAAGCCTATCGAAACCCTCGCCCGACGCTTTCAGAAAAACGCCATCAGGATTTCCGCCAACACCGGGGCGACGCAACACGCCAACATCGATTACCGCGCCGTCGCCGTTGCTTCCGGCGAACGGGAAAACGCCGTCATCAACGTTCTGCGCTTTTTCGAGGCGAGCAGCGCGTTTGTCTTCTGCACCACGCGGGAAGGCGTGAAGCATCTGGCGGCCCGCCTCGGCAATCGCGGGTTCGGCGTCGTCGCGCTTTCCGGTGAGTTGAGCCAGACCGAGCGCACGCGCGGGCTTCAGGCGATGCGCGACGGCCGGGCGCAGGTGTGCGTTGCGACGGATGTCGCCTCGCGCGGCATCGATCTGCCTAATCTCGACCTCGTCATTCATGCCGACCTGCCGAAGGACGGCGAGGCGCTTCTGCATCGCAGCGGACGCACCGGGCGCGCGGGCCGAAGCGGCGTCAGTGTTCTCATCACCCCGCACAGCAAGCGCCGCAGCATGGACAAGCTGCTGCTGGCCGCGAAGGTGAAGGTGACCTGGATGCCGGTTCCGAGCGCCGAGACGATCCTCAAGCGCGACCGCGAAAGGCTCATGAACGATCCTTCGCTGGACGGCCCCCTCAGCGACGAGGAACTCGAGTTCGCCCGCGAAGTGCTCGCAACGAAAAGCCCGGAGCAGATCGCTGCGGCCTTCTTCCGCCAAAATCGAACTCGTCGCCCGACGCCGGAAGAATTCGTGGATAGCGGACGCGATGCCGGGGAGGTCGAAGCACCGCGCGGCGACTTCGAGGGCGGCGTCTGGTTCCGGGTCTCGGTCGGTCGGAAGCAGAGAGCCGAACCGCGCTGGATACTGCCCCTTATTTGCAAGGCAGGCGATGTGACCAGCCGGGAAATCGGCGCCATCCAGATCCTTGAGGGCGAGAGCGTGTTCGAGGTGAGCGCGCGCGCCGCGCCGGACTTCACCCGCGCTCTGACACGCACGGGCAAACGCGACGACACCATCGCCATTGTGCCGATGAACGGGCGCCCCGAACCGCGCGCGAGCTACGCGGATACGTCTCGGTCGGGCGCGATGAGCAGAAGCAGCCGGAAGACGCCGGGCGCGCGCCGCAAGAAAGCGCCTCAGACTTCGGAGGGTGCCCGAAAGGCCTGACCAATCCCGCCGCTACACGCCGAAGCCGTCGCGCTTCAGCCGGACAACCGCGAGATCGAGCGCCGACAGGAAATTGGCGCGGTCGCGCGGCTGGAATGGCTTGGGCCCGCCGGTGACTTGGCCAGCGGATCGAAGATCGGCCATCAGGTCGCGCGTCGCAAGCGCCATCCCGATCGATGCGTCCGTCAGCGCGCGGCCGGTCGGCGAGATGACGTCGGCGCCCGCCCTGACACAGCGATGCGCGAGCGGCACATCTGCCGTAATGACGATGGCGCCGCGCGATACCCGCTCCGCGATCCAGTCGTCAGCCGCATCGGAATTGCTTCCGACGAGCACACGCTCGATCAAGGGCGATTTCGGAATCTGGATTGCGCTGTTGCTCACGACAAAGACCTTGAGCGCGCAGCGCTCGGCCACGCGGTAAACCTCGGCCTTGACCGGGCATGCGTCGGCATCGACATAAATTGCGATCGGCTTGGCGGGCTCGGACAAATGGTGCTCCCTGATCGTCGCGCCAGCGCGCGGGCGGCCCAACGCCGCGATAGCCTTGCCGGGAATCAGTAACAATCGTTCTGGATGTCGCCAACAGCGGATTCGAAATTGTCCTGAAGCCGCCTGGACTCCCTCGGCTTCTCTGACAATGACAAAAGACACGAAGGTGTACTGCAAAAAGCCGCTCCGATGTTGATAATGTCAAGCTCGGCGCCTTAATGCCCCCAAAATGCAATGGAGAAGCGTCCATGACGGAAAACGATCAGCGCGCGGAATGGAGGCGCAAGGGCGAAATCTGGGTCGTCAACCACGAGCGCATCGACCGCATGCTTGCGCCGCTTGGCCGCGCCGCGCTCGATGTGGCCGCACCGAAGCCGGGCGAATCCGTCCTCGACGTGGGCTGCGGCGCGGGCACGACGACGCTGCAACTTGCGGAGAAAATCGGGGCGGGCGGCAGCGTGCTCGGCGTCGACATTTCCGAACCGATGCTCGACTTTGCGCGCGAGCGTGCTGCGGCGGCCGCGTCCGGCCTGCCGATCCGTTTCGAGCTTGGCGACGCCGCGACATACGCCTTTCCGCGCGCGCGGTTCGATCTTCTTTTCTCGCGCTTCGGCGTGATGTTCTTTGCCGACCCGGTTGCCGCATTCGCCAACCTGCACGGCGCCCTGAAGCCGGGCGGGCGGCTTTGCTTCGTGTGCTGGCGTCCGGCGGCAGAAAACGAGCTGGTGAGCCTCCCCGCGCGCGCTGTGAAAGCTCTCATACCGCCAGCCCCTCGCTCCGAGCCGAACGCGCCGGGGCCCTTCTCTTTCGGCGATCCCGCGCGTGTGACATCCATCCTGTCCGGCGCGGGGTTTTCCAACATCGCACTCGAAACGTTCGGCTGCCGGATGCTCTACGGCGTCGGCGAAACGCGCGACGGGGCCATTGACGATGCGGTGGAGCAAGCCTTCGAAACCGGTCCATTCTCGCGCGCGCTGGGCGAATTGCAGGGCGACGTGCGCGAGCGGGCGCGGGAGGCTGTGCGCGCAGCGTTCGCGGACCGCGCCGAGGACGGCGGCGTGTTCATCGAAGGCAACGCATGGATCGTTACCGCGCTAGCGGACCACTGGCGTAATCCTCGACAATAGGCTCGGTGGAGCGCGGTGCCTTCCCGGTATAGACTGCCCCTCGCCACGGCTGCGCACCAAGACGCGCCGGGTAAGGGGGAGGAACGATGGCCGTAGTGCTGAAGGAAGGGCACGCGCGAAGCCGCGTCGCTGCGCGCAAGGGCGACGCGCGAGGTGAGGCCCATGCGAGCCCGGCGCGGCATGCCGGCGATGCGATCGCGGCAGCGCTGAAGGCGCACGGCGTGACGGCGATTTTCACGCTGTGCGGGGGGCATATTTCCCCGATCCTCATCGGCGCGAAGGATGCGGGCATTCGCGTCGTGGATACCCGCCACGAAGCGACGGCCGCTTTCGCCGCCGACGCCATGGCGCGATTATCGGGCGTGCCGGGCGTCGTCGCCGTCACCGCAGGCCCTGGCCTTACGAACATCGTCACGCCGCTCAAGAACGCGCAACTTGCGCAGTCGCCGCTGATCCTTTTTGGCGGCGCGGCGCCAACCATGCTGCAAGGGCGCGGCGCGCTTCAGGACATCGATCAGCGCCCCGTCGTCGCGCCGCATGCGAAGGTCGTAAAGCAGGTGCGCCGCGTGCGCGACATCGGCCCGGCGCTGGAAGACGCCTTCGCCGTGGCCCGCGAGGGCGTGCAAGGACCGGCGTTCATCGAATGCCCCATCGACCTGCTCTACCCCGAAGCGCTGGTGCGCCAGTGGTATGCGGAGGCCGGCGGCCGAGGGCAGTCTTTCGGCGCGCGGGCGCTGCGATTTTACCTCACTCGTCATCTCGAAAAGATGTTCCGCGGCGCGAAAGCGACAGAAGCGCCGCGACCGCGAACCATCCGCATTCCCAACCCGGCGTCGTCGAGCGTGAACGCGGCGGCGGCGGCACTCTCGAAAGCGGAGCGTCCGCTCGCCATCATCGGCAGTCAGGCACTGGCGACGGGCACGGACGCGGCGGCGCTCGCCGAAGCGATCTCGCGGCTCGGTATCCCGGTCTATCTATCGGGTATGGCGCGCGGGCTGCTGGGCCGCGACCATCCGCTCCAGTTGCGGCATCAGCGGCGCAATGCGCTGAAGGAATCGGATTGCGTGATCCTCGCAGGGGTGCCGTGCGATTTCCGGCTCGACTACGGCAAGCAGATCCGCAGCGCGGCCACGCTGATCGCGGCCAACCGCAGCCGCAAGGACGCACGCCTCAATCGCCGCGCCACCATCGAAGCCATCGGGGACGCGGCGCTTTTCCTGCGCGCGCTCGCCGAAAGAGGCCGCATCCACCGCGACGACTGGCTTGCTTCGCTTCGCGCCCGCGATGCCGCGCGTGAAAACGATATCGGCGCGCAAGCGGCTGGCGAGGGCGCGCATGTGAACCCCATCGCCTTCTTCCGCGCACTGGACCGGGAGGCGGCGGACAGCGCAATATTCGTGGCGGATGGCGGCGACTTCGTCGCGACCGCTTCCTACATCGTGCGCCCGCGCGGACCGTTGAGCTGGCTCGATCCCGGCGCGTTCGGTACGCTCGGCGTTGGCGCGGGCTTCGCGCTCGGAGCGGCGCTGGCGCGGCCGGATGCGGAACTCTGGGTGCTGTTCGGCGACGGTGCCTGCGGCTACAGCCTGGCGGAATTCGACACCTTCGTGCGGCACGGCATTCCGGTGATCGCGGTCGTCGGCAACGACGCGGGGTGGACGCAGATTGCGCGCGAGCAGGAAAAGGTCCTCGGCGACGATTTCGGCACCGTGCTGGCGCGCACAGCCTATCATGAGGTTGCCGCAGGATTCGGCGCTGAAGGCATTCTTGTGAAGACGAATGCGGAAGTGCCCGACGCGCTCCGGCAAGCGCGCGCCGCCGCGAAAGCGGGGAAGCCGGTGCTGGTCAATGTGTGGCTCGACCGGACCTCGTTCCGCGAAGGGTCGATCTCGATGTGACGAGCGCGGCGAAAAGACTTCAGCGCCGAGCACGATCATGCGGATCGGAAGGCTCGCGCGCGCAAAAAAGGCGGCCCCCGGGACCGCCTTTTTGGTTCGTTTCGCGGATGAGGCAGCGATCCTGCCTCCCGCAGCGTCTTGCAAAATCATATCAGAGATACTTGCCCGTGATTTCGGCGACCTGGAAGCAGCGCGCCTGCGGCTTGTTCTCGACATAGACGCCGAACTTGCCGTTGAGGACCGTGGAGTGGCTGAACGTGCGGAAATCCGACTTGGCGGCCGCCGCGCAGGGCTTGTCGGACACGTTGATCTTCACGGATTCGATGGCGACGCCATTGCAGGCGACCGGCTCGGCCAGAACGGCGAAAGCGCCACCGCTCTTGAGCGCGACATTGCATTTCTCGGCGGGAATGACCTGAACGCCGGATGCAACCTTGAGGGCCACAGGCTGGACGGCCTTGGGCGCTTCGACGACCGCCGTCTTGACGACGGTGGCTTGCGGAATGACGGCGGCAGAAACGCGGCTGTGCTGGGACTTAACAAGCACTACTAACGCCACAAAACACGCCAACAGGACGATGATCGTCCGGGTGTTAATCTGAGTCATAGCAATTCCCCGTGTGTTGCTTTTGGCTGATGCGGCGCGGCGACGATACCGGTGAGCTTCAGAATAGGACCCCTTCTAACAGCATCTGAACTGGTTACCATTTCGTTAATTCGTTTATTTCTCGAAAACGAAATTCACGAAAGCTCCAAACGTGTGAGAAAGCTGCAATAGCATGCCTATCTATACACACACGCGCATGTTTATACACACGCGAGGGGGATATTTTGGGTGATTCGGCAAAAAAGCGCGTCGCTACAACCATTTCCTGACAACCTTGCGTGGTGCTTATCGCCCGCAGCCGGTTCAATGCCTGCCGCACGTCACCGGGGCTGCGGCCCCGCATTTGATTATTGCGAGGAAAAAGGCAGGTTGTGACAAAGCGGTAACGGTGTCCCGCCTAGGCGTGCGACGAAACGCGCTGTGCGCGATGCAACGGTCCGCACCGCTCGCGGCGCGTCGACCCCGGCAGGTGTCGAGGGATTCGGCAAGTCTTGGCGAAGTAGTTCTGACACGAAAGAAGGCGGGTGCGGCGCTCCGCGTCAGCCGCGATCGCGCATGAGGCGGCCCTTCTGGCGCTCCCAGTCTCGGTTCTTTTCCGTCTCGCGCTTGTCGTGCAGCTTCTTGCCTCGCGCGAGAGCGAGTTCGAGCTTCGCGCGGCCGCGGTCGTTGAAGTAGATGCGCAGCGGCACGAGCGTCATGCCCTCGCGGTGGATCGCGCCCATGAGCTTGTTCACCTCGCGCTTGTGCAGCAGAAGCTTGCGGGGGCGGCGCGTCTCGTGGTTCAGGCGGTTCGCTTGCAGATATTCCGGAATGTAGGCGTTGATCAGGAAGATTTCGCTGCCCTGCGCGGTGGCGTAGGACTCGGCGATATTGGCCTTGCCCTGCCGCAGAGACTTCACCTCCGAACCGCCGAGCGCGATACCCACCTCGAACGTGTCGTCGATGAAATAGGAGAAGCGCGCCTTCCTGTTCTCGGCGACGACTTTGCGAACCGATGTCGCGGCGGGAGCGGCCATGCTTATGCGGCCTCGCGATGGAGCAGGCCGACCTTTTCGAGCGCCGCGTCGACGCGCGCCCTGGAGGCTTCGGACAGCGGTGTCAGGGGGAGGCGCGTATCGGGCTTGCACAGGCCGCGCCGCGACGCCGCATATTTCACCGGCACCGGATTGGTTTCGACGAACAGTGCGTCGTGGAGCGGCATCAGAAGGTCGTGCAATTCGAGCGCCTTCGCATAGTCGCCCGCGAGGCAGGCGTTCTGGAAATCGGAGCACAGCTTAGGCGCAACGTTGGCCGAAACCGAAATACAGCCGTGGCCGCCATGCGCGTTGAAGGCGAGCGCGGTGCCATCCTCGCCCGAGAGCTGGATGAAGTCCGGCCCGAGCGCCGCGCGCTGCTGGCTCGCCCGCACGGGCGAAGCGGTCGCGTCCTTCACGCCGACGATGTTCTTCAGCTCGAACAGCCGCGCCATGGTCGCGACCGACATGTCGATCACGCTGCGCCCCGGAATGTTGTAGATGAGGATCGGGATGTCGATGGCGTCGTTGATCGCCTTGAAGTGCTGGTAGAGCCCTTCCTGCGTCGGCTTGTTGTAATACGGCGTCACGACAAGCGCGGCGTCGGCCCCCGCCTTCTGCGCATGCTGCGAGAGCGCGATGGCTTCCGCCGTGCTGTTGGAGCCGGTGCCCGCGATGACCGGCACACGGCCCTTTGCTGCGGCGACGCACGTCTCGACGACGCGTTCATGCTCTTCGTGGCTGAGTGTGGGCGACTCACCCGTCGTGCCGACCGGAACGAGGCCGTGCGTGCCCGACTGGATCTGAAATTCGACCAGGCGCGCGAAGGCTTCATAGTCGACGCCCTCACCTTCAAAGGGCGTAACAAGCGCCGTAAAAGAGCCCTTGAACATCTCGTCCATCCTCACCTGACCGCTGTCATTTTTACGGAAAAGCCTAACGGCGCGTTAACCAGTATACCGTTTCCGCGAATTAGGTTCTTGAGCCGTCGCGGAGCTTGTCATTCTATTGCCGGATTAAACGGCCATCAATCATGACAGCGTATGCAGGTAGCCTTGTAAAACTCTTGACGAGGCAAAACCATAGGTTTGATGGAACCCGCTGCCAACGAAAATCCGCCACACGATAGGGAATGTCAACGCTGGACCCCAAACCCAACGCGCTCGCCGACCGCTTTCGCTTCCTGAAGGCGATCATCATAGGCTCGGCACTTGGCTTTTTTGCGGTGAGCTTCGTACCTTACCTTCTGCCGCCGCAAGACGAGCCCGCCGTTTCCGCGTCTACCGCGTCAAAACCTCAATCGGCGGGGGAGGCGAAGCCTTCCAAATTCGCCGGAACCAGGCCCGCCCCCATCCATGCGGTGGACCGTGGCTTGAGTCACATGCCGACGCCTGCCGCGGTTCAGCAATCGCCATCGGCGCGCTCCGACAGCGCGCCAGCCATGGAGCCACGGAAGGGCGAAACGCCTCGCGTGTCCGCAGTCGAACTCAAATTTCCAAAGCCGTTCCCCGAAGAGGACATGACGGCATCGCTCGATCCTTTGCTGTCATACCGGCTCGGCGATAGCGACACCGCCGCGATCAAGGACGCGATTTCCGCCGCAGCCAAAGGCAACAACTCTGCTGCTCGCGACGCGATCAAAAAGATCTCTGATCCATCCGCGCGCAAGTTCGCGGAGTGGCGGCGCGTGCGCGCGGCGTCCGATTTCGACGACACGATGGCGTTTCGGTCCGCGAACCCACTTTTCCCGGAACCGCCAATCGATGCGACCATCGAGAAGAGCCTGTTCCTCGCAAACGCTCCCGCCGCCGCCGTCCTGAAGTTCTACACGAACCGGAAGCCCGCATCCGGCGCCGGCGCTGCCAACCTCGGCGGCGCGCTTATGGAAACCGGCGAGCGCGAGCGCGGCGCCACCCTCGTGCGCTATGCCTGGAGCCGCTATGCGCTCGAACCCGCCGTGCAGGACAGGTTTGAGCAGCGCTTCGGATCGCTTCTCACCGACAACGACAGGCGCGCGCGCGCGGCGATGCTCGATGCTCGCGCCCGCGCCAAGGACGACCCCGGCAGCAAGGTCGCCGCGAGCGAGGCCAAGGGCATCAAGGGTGCGGCCCGCGTCCGCGCGAAACGATCCGGCGGCAAGGCGATCAAAAAACGCGGCGGCCGGAAGGGTAAGTCGACCGGACGCGCGAAGGGCAAGCGCCAGAGCGATGCGGCGCCCGCATTGGCGGCGCGACCCGCTTTTGCCGGCCTCGCAAGCGGCTTCGCGGCGACATCGCATCTGCACCTCGCGGCGATGAAGTCGGAAGACACGAAGCCCGAGACTAAAACCGAGGCAGACGCGGACGCAACCGCATCTGACGCAAAAACGAACGACAAAGCCGCCGCGAAGGATGACAAGCCCGCCAAGCCTACGCTTCAGTCCAAGGCGCAGGAAGACGCGCTCGACCTCCGCAACGAGCTTGCGCGCGGCCCGCTGTCGCTTCTGGCGCGGCTCAAGTCGCTGCGCAAGGCGAAGGAGCACGACCGCCTCTGGTCCATCCTGCGCTCGGTCGATCCCGAGAAGGTCGACTTCGCCGATCCCGACAAATGGTGGGATTTCCGCCGCACGGAGGTTCGCCGCGCGCTGAACGACGACCGCGTGGGAACGGCCTATGCCATCGCATCGAAACATGGCCAGCTCGGCGGCGAGAACCTCTCGGAAGCTCAATTTCTATCCGGCTGGATCGCGCTGCGCTTTCTCAAGGACACGAAGCTCGCGGAGAAGCATTTCGAAGCCGCATACGCGGTCAAGGGCTTCTCCCGCGACGAGGCGCGCGCCGCTTTCTGGCTCGGCCGGACGCGGCTCGAACTCGACAAGCGCAAGGAAGCCGAGCGTCTGTTCAAGGATGCCGCCAGCCGCGCGCATACTTATTACGGCTCGCTTGCACGACAGGCGCTGGAACGGCAGCCAGCTTGCGAGTTCCGCGCGCCCCTCAAGCCTTCACAGGAAGCCATCGCCGCTTTCGTGAAGGAAGACGCCTTCAAGGCGCTCGTCATCGCGAAGCAGCTCGACATGACATCTGTGCTGGTTCTGTCGTCGCTCGATCTCGCGCGCCAACTCTCGGACCCGGAGCAGATCGTCCTCCTGCTGGAGCTTCTCGAACGCATCGCGCCGCCGCATCTCGCGATCCGCGCCGCGAAAATCGCGCTGCTGCGCGGTTATCCGGTCGACGCCTACGCCTTCCCAACCCTGCTTCCGAAGTTCGACCCGCTTGGCGGCAGCCACAAGCTTGAAGTTTCGCTGCTCAACGCGCTGACGCGCCAGGAAAGCGAGTTCAACGCCGGTTCGGTCAGCCGTGTCGGCGCGCGCGGCCTGATGCAGCTCATGCCACAGACGGCGAAGCTCGTGGCGTCGAGGAACAGGATGAAATACGATCTGCGTCGGCTCATCTCCGACCCGTCCTATAACGTGACGCTCGGCTCCGCCTTCCTCGCCAAACTCTACGACGGTTACGACGGCTCCTATGTGCTGTCGCTCGCGGCTTACAACGCCGGGCCGGGCCGGGTCAGGCAATGGATAAAAACTTTCGGCGATCCTCGCGCGCGCAACGCCGATCCGGTCGACTGGGTGGAGCGCATTCCCTTCACGGAAACCCGCAATTACGTGCAGCGCATTCTGGAGAGCGTGCAGCTTTATCGTTGCCGTCTTGAAAGGGGGAAGGCACACTTCCAACTTGTGGAAGACCTTCATCGCGGACGGCCGGGGCGTATTCCGCATATCGCGGACCTCGGCAGCGGCAGCAGCAGCGACGACGACGACGAACCGGCGACAACGGAAGACGAACAATGATGACATACGGATCGGCTGACGCAGCGGTTCCCCAAACGGAAGACATCTTCTACCGCAGCGATGACGATCTCGTCTTGTATGTCCGCAAATACGGCAGCGACGACGCGCCCGCGCGACCGCTCCTGTGCCTCGCCGGACTGACCCGCAACGGCCGCGACTTCCACGACCTCGCCGTAGCGCTGTCCACGCATCCGACGCACGCGCGCGCCGTCTACTGCCTCGATTATCGCGGGCGCGGGCGGTCCGAATGGGACAGGAACTGGCAGAATTACTCCGCGCTGATCGAGCTTCAGGATGTCGAGGCGTTTCTCACGCTGCGCGGCCTGTCCGATGTCGCGGTGCTCGGCACGTCGCGGGGGGGGATCATCACCATGTTGCTCGCCATCACGCGCCCCGCCGCGATCGGATGCGCCATTCTGAACGACATCGGCCCGGCCATCGAGACGGCGGGCCTTGCGCGCATCATGGGCTACACCGGCAAGATCCCCGTGCCCGCCGATTGGGACGAGGCGCTGCGCGTCGTGCGCGACATCAACAAGCGCCAGTTCACCGCGCTTGATAACGCGAGCTGGCGCTCGTGGACGCGGCAGCTTTTCAATGAAGATGCCGAAGGACGTCCTGCCCCGGCCTACGATCCAAACATTGGCAAGGCGCTGTCGGAAATAGACATTTCCAAGCCCGTCCCGACGATGTGGGAGCACTTCGAGTCCTTGCGAGCCGTGCCGGTTATGGTCATCCGCGGTGAACATTCCGACCTGCTGTCGGCGGCGACCGTGCAGGAGATGCAAGCTCGACACCCGCGCCTGACGCCCGTGCTCATCCCGAACGAAGGCCATGCACCGCTGTTGAAGGACCGCTTCAGCGAGCGGCTTATCGCGGATTTTTTGATCGACGCCGATACGACATGGCATGCGGTGCCCCGCCCGCCGCTTTCCGAGCCGCAAGAGATTTTTTCGGTCTGAGCGACGCGGAGAACTGCCGGGCTGTAGCCCTGCGGCGGAAGTAACGGCCGCCATCTCGGAAGCAACGGCAAATGCTTGTCCGCATTCATGCGCACTGTAGCATCCGTTGCCTAACCTCGCGAGCAAAGGACGGAATCAAAGGACCACGAGCAACTTGCTGGCGCTTTTGATCGCGTCAAAAACTCACGGATTGTAGGACGCGCGCGCCCGATGCGCCGCGAAGCTCATGTCCTCCGCTCGCGCGGCGGGAGCGCGTGCCACGGGTTCAAGAATGTTGGTCTCAAGCGTGAAGCCGTCCGGTAGCCTCTTGCTGTAGACTTTCAGCAGGTCGACCATGGCGGGCGATGAATAGATCCCGTCTATCTTGACCACCATGTCGGTGATGGCCACACTGCCGGCGTAGAGCAAGGACAGCATTTCAAGCGAAACCTTCGTGGCCTCGATCCAGCCCTTCGGCTCGCCCTTCGTCTTTTCCATGCTGCTGTTGATGGTCAGGTTCTGAAAAAGCACCTGCGCATGGCCGGATATGACTTTATCGTGGTCGGACGGAACGTGGCCGCTGAGATGAACCGCTCCGTGCTGCAACTGCGCCAGCCAGACGAACGGGCGAGCATCGTGCGGTTTCAACGCCACCTGCAAGTTCACGCCCTTCGGCGCTTCCTCGCGGACCTTCTTCTGTATAATCGTGAAATCGTCATCCGCTTTCGTCACGCCCTCAATGACGATCGCCGCATTCCTCAAGGAGGCCGAGCCGGTGTTGAGCTTGCCGACCTGACGAAGCGCGAATGTCATGGCAGCAAGCCACGCGTCGCGGTTCGGGACATCGGGATTGATGCGAGTCTTGTCCACGACGGACGCCCCCGGCGCTGTCGCGGCGGCGACACCTTGCAGCACCTTGAGATCGCCGTCGGATGGCACACTGCCGCGGAGCGTGATGGTTCCCGCTTCTTTGATGACGCGGCTGAAATAGGGATCAACGTTTTGCGGCTTTGCTGCCGGATCGTTCGGAACCTGAACCGCCGACCCCTCGCTATTGACGAGAACTCGCATGACGTGATCGAAGGCAGCCATATACCATGGCTGCGACGGCACAGCCTGCGCGGGGCTCATCAGCGCGCCCAGGCAAAGGACGGCAGAAGAGAAAACGGGCAGGCATACGTTCCCTAACCTCATCGGAGGGGCGCTCCACCGAGTTGACTGTTTGTGTCCCGCATATGTTGAGGCCGAAGTCTCATCAGGATCAATCGAACGCTTTCGTAAGTTCCCCGCCCCCGACCGGTGCCGCCAAACACCCCGATGCAAACAAGCACCATCTCGTCGGTAAATGCGACTTTAACGGAAGGATTCAGATAATCCAAGAGATTGCGGGCGCTTTTTCGCCGCTTTTTTTGCTTGCACAGTGTGCAGAATCAAAAAGCCCGGCTATGAGCCGGGCTTTCTTATCTTTTACGCTGTCGGCTATTCGACAACCTGAAACTCGCGCGGAACGTCCGGGGCGACTGATTCGCCTTCGGGCACGTTTGGCAATGCCTTCGCGCCGGCCTTGTTCCGTTCCTGAAGAATCAGATCGTCGCGATGGCTGGCCACGCGGCGAAGCTGGCTGATCATGCCGCCCGTGCCCGCCGGAATGAGGCGGCCCACGATGACGTTTTCCTTCAGCCCGTCGAGCGTGTCGACCTTGCCGTTGAGCGCCGCTTCCGTGAGGACGCGCGTCGTCTCCTGGAACGAGGCCGCCGAGATGAACGACCGCGTTTGCAGGCTTGCCTTCGTGATGCCGAGGAGCACCGGGACAGCCGTCGCCGGACGCCCGCCCGCCTTCTCGACCATCACGTTCATCTCGTCGAACTCGATCTTGTCGACCTGCTCGTTCTTGAGGAACTCGGTGTCGCCCGCGTCGGTCACTTCGACCTTTTGAAGCATCTGGCGCACGATGACTTCGATATGCTTGTCGTTGATCGTCACGCCTTGCAGGCGATAGACTTCCTGAATTTCGTTGACGAGGAACGACGCAAGTTCTTCCACGCCCTTGATCGCCAGAATGTCGTGCGGCGCCGGATTCCCGTCGAGGATGAACTCGCCCTTTTCGATGCGGTCGCCCTCCTGCACAGCGAGGTGCTTGCCCTTCGGCAGCAGGTATTCGACCGGATCGTGCCCTTCCTCATCCGGCTGGATAAGGACGCGGCGCTTGTTCTTGTAGTCGCGGCCGAAATGCACCGTGCCCGAGATTTCCGCGATGATCGCGTGATCCTTGGGACGGCGCGCCTCGAACAGCTCGGCCACGCGCGGCAGACCGCCCGTGATGTCGCGGGTCTTGGCGCTTTCGAGCGAGATACGCGACAGCACGTCGCCCGCCTTCACCTTCTGTCCCGGCTCCACGGAGAGGATCGCTTCCACTGAAAGCAGGTAGCGAGCCTCGCCGCCGCGCGCCAGCTTGAGAACCTTGCCGCCGACCTTGTCCTTGATCACGATGGCCGGGCGCAGTGCCGAGCCGCGCGGGTTGGCGCGCCAGTCGACGATGACGCGGTTTGTGATACCCGTCGTTTCGTCGGACTGCTCGTTGACCGAGATGCCGTCCAGCAGATCTTCGAACTCGACCACGCCGTCGGTTTCCGTGAGGATCGAGCGCGAATAGGGATCCCATTCCGCCAGACGCTGGCCGCGCTTCACGACATCGCCGCTATCCACCTTGAGGTGAGAGCCCTGCGCGATCTTGTGAACCGCGCGCTCGCGACCGTCGGCGTCCCGGATGACGACCGCCATGTTACGGCCCATCGCCACCAGACGTCCCTGGCTGTCGCGCGCCGCATTGCGGTTGCGGATATCCACATTCCCCGCGAAGTTGCTCTCGATGAACGAGTTGTCGGCCACCTGCGCCGTGCCGCCGATGTGGAACGTCCGCATGGTCAGCTGCGTGCCCGGCTCGCCGATGGACTGCGCCGCGATGACGCCGACCGCTTCGCCGATGTTGACCGAAGTACCGCGAGCGAGGTCGCGGCCGTAGCATTTGCCGCAGATGCCGTTCTTCAGTTCGCAGGTGAGAGCCGAGCGGATGCGCACCTCCTGCACCTGCGCCTCGTCGAGAAGCCGCGCTTCCAGCTCGGTGATGATCTCACCTGCCGGAGCGATGACCGCTCCCGTCGAGGGATGGACAACGTCGTCGGCGGGGACGCGACCGAGGATGCGATCGCCGAGCGACACAAGCACTTCGCCGGCGTCGATCACCGCGCCGAGCTTGATGCCCCTGTCGGTGCCGCAATCGTGTTCCGTCACGATGCAGTCCTGCGCCACGTCGACGAGACGGCGGGTGAGATAACCCGAGTTCGCCGTCTTGAGCGCCGTGTCCGCGAGACCTTTTCGCGCGCCGTGAGTCGAGTTGAAGTATTCGAGAACCGACAGCCCCTCCTTGAAGTTGGAGATGATCGGCGTCTCGATGATTTCACCCGACGGCTTGGCCATGAGGCCGCGCATACCGGCAAGCTGACGCATCTGCTTCTCGGAACCGCGCGCGCCCGAATGGGCCATCATGTAAACCGAGTTGATCTGCTTCTCGCGCCCGGTTTCCTTGTCGTATTGAACGGCCGAGATGCGGTCCATCATCTCCTTTGCGATGCGGTCCGTACACTTCGCCCAGGCGTCGACGACCTTGTTGTACTTCTCCATCTGCGTGATGAGGCCGTCATTATACTGCTGCTCGTAGTCGAGCACGAGGGCTTCGGTGTCGCCGATGATCTTCTTCTTCGTTTCCGGAACGAGCATGTCGTCCTTGCCGAAGGAGATGCCCGCCTTGTAGGCGTGGTGGAAGCCGAGCGCCATGATGCGGTCGCAGAAGATGACCGTCTCCTTCTGACCGCAGGACCGGTAGACGGCATCGATCACCTTGCCGATGTTCTTCTTCGTCAGCAGCCTGTTCACGAGATCGAAGCTGATGCCGGGCTTTTTCGGTAGCATCTCGGCGAGCATGAGGCGGCCCGGTGTCGTGTCGTAGACCTTCGTCTGCGGCTTGCCGTCTTCATCCACGCCGGTGTGACGGCCCTTGATCTTTGCATGAAGCGTCACTGCGCCGGCGGCAAGCGCATGCTGCACTTCCGCAACGCTGCCGTAGATGCTGCCTTCGCCCGGCTCCTTCTCCTTCAGGATCGAGAGATAGTAGAGGCCGAGCACGATGTCCTGCGACGGCACGATGATAGGCTGGCCGTTCGCGGGATGCAGGATGTTGTTGGTCGACATCATCAGCACGCGCGCTTCCAGCTGCGCTTCGAGCGACAGCGGGACGTGCACGGCCATCTGGTCGCCGTCGAAGTCGGCATTGAAGGCCGCGCAGACGAGCGGGTGAAGCTGGATCGCCTTCCCTTCGACGAGAACCGGCTCGAACGCCTGAATGCCGAGCCGGTGCAGCGTGGGCGCGCGATTGAGCAGCACGGGGTGCTCGCGGATGACCTCGTCGAGGATGTCCCAGACCTCGGGGCGCTCCTTTTCGACAAGCTTCTTCGCCTGCTTCACGGTTGCCGAGTAACCCTGCGCATCGAGCCGCGAATAGATGAACGGCTTGAACAGTTCGAGCGCCATCTTCTTCGGCAGGCCGCACTGGTGCAGCTTCAGTTCCGGACCCACCACGATCACCGAGCGGCCGGAATAGTCGACGCGCTTGCCGAGCAGGTTCTGGCGGAAGCGGCCCTGCTTGCCTTTCAGCATGTCGGCGAGCGACTTCAGCGGACGCTTGTTGGCGCCGGTGATGACGCGGCCGCGGCGGCCGTTGTCGAACAGCGCATCCACCGCTTCCTGAAGCATGCGCTTTTCGTTGCGGATGATGATGTCCGGCGCGCGCAACTCGATCAGCCGCTTCAGGCGGTTGTTACGGTTGATGACGCGGCGATAGAGGTCGTTCAGGTCCGACGTCGCGAAGCGGCCGCCGTCGAGCGGCACGAGCGGGCGCAGCTCCGGCGGGATCACGGGAATGACCTTCATGATCATCCATTCCGGCCGGTTGCCGGACATGATGAACGCTTCGATCACCTTGAGGCGCTTGGCGAGCTTCTTCGGCTTGAGTTCGGTCGTCGCTTCCGCGATTTCCTGACGGATCTGCTCGCGCATCTGCTCAAGGTTCAGCGCCATGAGCATGTCGCGAACGGCTTCCGCGCCGATGCCCGCCTGGAACGCGTCCTCGCCGTACTCTTCCTGCGCCTTGTTGAAGTCTTCCTCGGTCAGGAGCTGGCCCGCCTTCAGCGGCGTCAGCCCCGGCTCGATGACGACATAGTTCTCGAAGTAGAGCACGCGTTCGAGATCCTTCAGGCCCATGTCGAGCAGAAGGCCGATGCGCGACGGCAGCGACTTCAGGAACCAGATATGCGCCACCGGCGAGGCCAGTTCGATATGGCCCATGCGGTCGCGGCGCACCTTGGTGAGCGTCACTTCCACGCCGCATTTTTCGCAGATAACGCCCTTGTACTTCATGCGCTTGTATTTGCCGCAAAGACATTCGTAGTCTTTGATCGGGCCGAAGATGCGCGCGCAGAAGAGGCCATCGCGTTCCGGCTTGAACGTGCGGTAGTTGATGGTCTCTGGCTTCTTGATTTCGCCGTAAGACCACGAGAGTATTTTTTCCGGACTTGCGATCGAGATGCGAATCTGGTCGAATACCTGAGTTGGCACCTGCGGGCTGAAGAGATTTGTGATCTCTTGATTCATTCGTCGCTCCTATGAGCCGCTTCCGCGGCTTCTCCGACCGATGTCCGCCCCGTTTGGCGGATAGCGAAGCTGTGCCTCGCCAATTTCCTTGAAACGCTGATGCGGGCACCAGCCGAAGCCGGTACCCGCCCTTGTTTCTATTCTGCGGCCTGTGGCGTCTTTGGCCGCTTCGGCAATTGGAACTGCGGAGGCCGCGATGACGGCTCCGGCGGCGGTTCGTTCGCGCCGCGTGTCTGCTTCAGCTCCACATTCATGCCGAGCGCACGCATTTCCTTCACGAGCACGTTGAAGCTTTCCGGAACGCCCGCCTCGAACGTGTCGTCGCCGCGCACGATGGCTTCGTAGACCTTCGTGCGGCCCGCCACGTCGTCCGACTTCACGGTCAGCATTTCCTGAAGCGTGTACGCGGCGCCGTAAGCTTCGAGCGCCCACACTTCCATTTCACCGAAGCGCTGGCCGCCGAACTGCGCCTTGCCGCCCAGAGGCTGCTGCGTGACGAGGCTGTAAGGCCCGATCGAGCGTGCATGGATCTTGTCGTCGACAAGGTGGTGCAGCTTCAGAAGGTACTTGTAGCCCACCGTCACCTTTCGGTCGAACGGCTCGCCCGAGCGCCCGTCATACAGCGTGACCTGCCCCGACGTGTCGAGACCCGCCGCCTTCAGCATCGCGTTGATGTCCGCTTCGCGCGCGCCATCGAACACAGGTGTCGCAACCGGCACGCCCTTGCCGAGGTTTTCGGCGAGTTCGACGAGTTGCTCGTCCGTGAAATTCGGAACCGACGTATCGCCCTTGTAGGAGATCTCCACAGCGTTCCGCAGTTCGTCGATGCGGTGCTGCTCGCGATAGACCGCAAGCCCCTTGTTGATCATGTTGCCGAGACCGCGCGACGCCCATCCAAGATGGGTTTCGAGAATCTGGCCCACGTTCATTCGGCTTGGCACGCCGAGCGGGTTCAGCACGATATCGACATGCGTGCCGTCTTCGAGGAACGGCATGTCCTCGATCGGCACGATGCGGCTGACCACGCCCTTGTTGCCGTGGCGGCCCGCCATCTTGTCGCCGGGCTGGATCTTGCGCTTCACCGCGACGAAGACCTTGACCATCTTCATCACGCCGGGCGGAAGCTCGTCGCCGCGCTTCAGCTTGTCGATCTTGTCCACGAAGCGCTGTTCGAGCCGCTTCTTGGCCTCGTCGTACTGACGGCGAATGGCCTCGATGCCGGACATCGCCTGCTCGTCCTTGAGCGCGATATCCCACCATTGGCTGCGCGGTACTTCGGACAGAAGTTCCTCGTTCGCCTCGGTGCCCTTGCGCAGGCCCTTCGGACCGCGCGCGACTTCCTTGCCGATGAGAATGTCCTTCAGGCGGCCATAGACGTTGCGGTCGAGGATGTGCAGTTCGTCGTCGCGGTCCTTCGCGAGACGCTCGATTTCCTCGCGCTCGATGGCCATCGCGCGCTCGTCTTTCTCGACGCCGTGGCGATTGAACACGCGCACTTCCACGACCGTACCGGCAACGCCGGGCGGCAGGCGCAGCGAGGTATCGCGCACATCGGACGCCTTCTCGCCGAAGATGGCGCGCAGAAGCTTTTCTTCCGGCGTCATCGGGCTTTCGCCCTTCGGCGTGATCTTGCCAACGAGAATATCGCTCGGCTGCACTTCTGCACCGATGTAGACGATGCCCGCTTCGTCGAGATTCTTCAGTGCTTCTTCCGAGACGTTCGGAATGTCGCGCGTGATTTCCTCCGGCCCAAGCTTCGTATCGCGTGCGGAGACTTCGAATTCCTCGATGTGGATCGAGGTGAAGACGTCCGTCGACACGATGCGCTCGGACAGCAGGATCGAGTCTTCGAAGTTGTAGCCCTGCCACGGCATGAAGGCGAGAAGCACGTTCTTGCCGAGCGCCAGATCGCCGAGTTCGGTCGAGGGACCGTCCGCGATGATGTCGCCCTGCTCGACGCGGTCGCCGACCCGCACCAGCGGACGCTGGTTGATGCAGGTGTTCTGGTTCGAGCGCTGGAACTTGCGCAGATTGTAGATGTCCACGCCCGATTTCGACGGGTCCGTCTCGTCGGTGGCACGAATCACGATACGGGTGGCGTCCACCTGATCGATGATGCCCGAGCGCTTTGCTGCGATGGCGGCGCCCGAATCGCGCGCAACCACGCTTTCCATGCCGGTGCCGACGAGCGGCGCTTCGGCACGGATGAGCGGCACGGCCTGACGCTGCATGTTCGAGCCCATGAGCGCGCGGTTCGCGTCGTCGTTCTCAAGGAACGGGATCAGCGCGGCGGCCACGGACACGACCTGCTTCGGCGACACGTCGATGTAGTCCGCCTTCTCCTGCGCGACGAGCGACACGTCGCCCTGGTGGCGGCAGATGATGAGGTCTTCGGCGAAGCTGTTGTCTTCATTGAGCTTCACATTCGCCTGGGCGATGTGACAGCGCGCTTCTTCCATCGCGGAGAGATAGACGACTTCGTCCGTCACCTTGCCGTCCACGACCTTGCGATACGGGCTTTCGATGAACCCGTACTTGTTGACGCGCGCGAATGTCGCCAGCGAGTTGATCAGGCCGATATTCGGGCCTTCCGGCGTCTCGATCGGACAGATGCGGCCGTAATGCGTCGGATGCACGTCGCGGACTTCGAAACCCGCGCGTTCACGTGTGAGACCGCCCGGCCCAAGCGCTGAAAGACGCCGCTTGTGCGTGATCTCGGAGAGCGGGTTCGTCTGGTCCATGAACTGCGAAAGCTGCGACGAGCCGAAGAACTCGCGCACGGCGGCGCTCGCGGGCTTCGCGTTGATGAGATCCTGCGGCATGACCGTGTCGATGTCGACCGACGACATGCGCTCGCGGATGGCGCGCTCCATGCGAAGCAGGCCGAGGCGATACTGGTTCTCCATCAGCTCGCCGACCGAGCGAACGCGGCGATTGCCGAGATTGTCGATGTCGTCAACCTCGCCGCGGCCGTCGCGAAGATCGACCAGCGTGCGGATCACCGAAATGATGTCGTCCTTCGTGAGGATGCGCATTTCGTCCGACTGCTTGATGTCGAGACGGATATTCATCTTCACGCGGCCGACCGAGGAGAGGTCGTAGCGTTCCTCGTCGAAGAACAGGCTCTTGAAAAGCGCACGCGCCGCGTCTTCGGTGGGCGGCTCGCCCGGACGCATGACGCGGTAGATATCGAACAGCGCGTCCTGCTGGTTCTGGTTCTTGTCGAGATGAAGCGTGTTGCGGATGAACGAGCCTGTGTTCACATGATCGATGTCGAGCACCGGCAGCTCTTCGACGCCAACCTCGCGCAGCTTGTCGAGCACCTTTGAATCGAGTTCGTCGCCTGCTTCGGCGTAGATCTCGCCCGTCGTCATGTTGACGATGTCCTCGGCGAGGTAGCGGCCGAAAAGCGCCTCGTCGGGCACCGCGATGAACTTCACGCGCTCCGCGAGCTGGCGGACGAGGCGAGCGTTGAGCTTCTTGCCTGCCTCGATGACGACTTCGCCCGTGTCGGCGTCATAGATATCCTGCGTCGCCTTGAGGCCGCGCATGCGCTCGCCCACGAAGGCGGTGCGCCAACCCTGCTTCGTCTTCTCGAAGGAGATGCGATTGTAGAAGGTTCCGAGGATTTCCTCGTTGTTCATCCCGAGCGCATAAAGCAGCGTTGTCGCCGGCAGCTTCCGCTTGCGGTCGATGCGCGCATACACGATGTCCTTCGCGTCGAACTCGAAATCGAGCCACGAGCCGCGATAGGGGATGATGCGCGCCGCGAAAAGCAGCTTGCCAGATGAGTGGCTCTTCCCGCCGTCATGATGGAAGAACACACCGGGCGAGCGGTGCATCTGCGATACGATCACGCGCTCCGTGCCGTTGATCACGAAGGTGCCGTTCGACGTCATGAACGGGATGTCGCCCATGTAGACGTCCTGCTCCTTGATGTCGCGGACGGACCGGGAGCCGGTCTCTTCGTTGACGTCGAAGGTGATCAGGCGTAACTTCACTTTCAGCGGCGCAGCAAAGGTCATGCTTCGCTGCTGGCACTCGTCCACGTCATATTTCGGCGGTTCGAAGTCGTAGCGAACAAATTCGAGTTGCGCTTTGTCCGAGAAATCCTTTATGGGGAAGATCGAGGCAAAGACTGCCTGCAAGCCGGTGCTCGGGCGTCCGCCGATCGGGTCTTGCACCATAAGGAATTGATCGTAGGACTGCTTCTGCACCTCGATCAAATTCGGCATTTCGGCGGCGTCGGCGATATTCCCGAAGCGCTTGCGAATACGTTTACGGCCGATAAACGTCTGCGCCATTTGATCTCCTTATTTCACCGGGCGGCGGCTTGTCCTGCACGCCTTAGCGATTCGGGCGTCGCGATAGAGCCTATTTCTTGGAAAGCCACCTGATATGGCGTCCCATTAACGATTTTCAAGCCCTGTCGGGCACCCCCTATCCCGCCATTTTTGGCAGAACCAAGGCACCCGAGGGCCGATGCAGTCGAAAAGCGAGGGCCGGGCGAGCCCGGCCCGCCTTCTTACTTGATGTCGATCTTGGCGCCGGCCGCTTCCATCTTCTTCTTGATCTCTTCGGCTTCAGTCTTGGACACGGCTTCCTTGATCGCCTTCGGCGCGCTTTCAACGAGATCCTTCGCTTCCTTCAGGCCGAGACCCGTGATCGCGCGGACTTCCTTGATGACGTTGATCTTCTGAGCGCCGGCGTCAGCGAGAATGACGTCGAATTCCGTCTTCTCTTCTTCGACCACAGCCGCTGCCGCACCCGGGATCGGGCCAGCGAACACCGGCGCGGCCGCAGCCGCCGTCACGCCCCACTTGTCTTCGAGGAGCTTCACCAGCTCGGAGATTTCGAGAACCGTCAGACCCGACAGCTCCTGATACAGCTTTTCAAATTTCTCGGACATTTTGACCTCAGTGCATTCGATGATTGGTTGGTGTTGGGAGACCCTGCCTCAAACCATCACGCCGCTTCTTGCTTTTCCTGCTTTTCCTTGTACGCCGTAAGGACACCCACGAGGTTCTGCGCGGGAGCATTGAGCTGCCGCACGAGACTGGAGCCAGGCGCAAGGAACACGCTGAGCAGCTTGGCGCGCAGTTCTTCCATGGACGGAATGGCGGCCAGAGCCTTGACGCTGTCCGCGTCAAGCGCCTGCTTGCCGAGAAGACCGCCGACAATCACGAACTTGTCGGTAGTCTTGGCAAAATCGGCTGCCACTTTCGCTGCCGTCACCGGGTCTTTCGCAAAAGCGATACCCGTCGGCTCGAGGAAGAGATCCGCGCCAGCACCGTCAGCGGTGTTGGCAAGTGCAATTTTGGCGAGACGGTTCTTGATGACTTTAAACTGAGCCCCGGCGCCGCCCATGCGACGGCGAAGTTCAGTCATTTGCGCTACGGTCATACCTTTGTAGCGCGCCACCACGACAGAGCCGCTTGTCGTGAAGATGTCGTTGAGAGACTCAACCATCTCCTTTTTTTCAGCTCTATCCACCGCTTCTCTCCGTTAAAGACGAACCGCATCGCCGCGGGTCGCCGCTACGATCACGCCGCGCGCCTCGAAGGAAGGCGAGCGACTGCTCAGTCCTGTCCCGAGGCGTGATAAGACGCGATCCACCAACCGGAAACCCGGCCAAAGAGATCACTCATAATCCATTCCCCCGTCTCATGCAGGCGACTATTAAGCCTCGGGCCGAAACCCTTGGCGCCAGCAATCTTGGACAGGCTGCCCCCGCCGGAGCGGAGACAGCGCCGAAGCGTCGCCGCTTCGGCATTTCCCGGACGGCGAACCGCCCGAAACCCTTGTTACTGCGCAGCGGCCGCGCCCGCGCCGATCAGCGTCGCGGTATCGACCTTCACGCCAGCCCCCATCGTGGAACTGAGCGCGATGCGCTTCACGAAAGTACCCTTCGCGCCCGACGGCCTGGCCTTGACCACCGCATCGGCAAACGCCTTGATGTTCTCGACGAGCGCCGTTTCAGTGAAGCTCGCCTTGCCGATACCGGCGTGCAAAATGCCCGCCTTTTCGACGCGAAACTCGACCGCGCCACCCTTGGCGCCGCGCACGGCTTCGGCCACGTCCATCGTCACGGTGCCGACCTTCGGGTTCGGCATCATGCCGCGCGGGCCGAGGATCTTGCCGAGACGGCCGACGAGCGGCATCATGTCCGGTGTGGCGATGCACTTGTCGAAGCTGATGTTACCGCCCTGAACCTCGGCGACGAGTTCCTCGGCGCCGATGACATCCGCACCCGCAGCCTTCGCCTCATCGGCCTTGGCGCCGCGCGCGAACACGGCGACGCGCACTGTGCGGCCCGTGCCGTTCGGCAGCGCGCAAACGCCGCGCACCATCTGGTCGGCATAACGCGGATCCACGCCGAGATTGATCGCAATCTCGATCGTCTCGTCGAATTTCGCTTTCGCGCCGCCCTTCACGAGCTTCACCGCCTCATCGATAGCATAGAGCTTCTCGCGGTCTACGCCCTTCTTGAGTTCCTTCAAACGCTTTCCATCGGCCATGGCGCTTATTCCTTCACCGTGAGGCCCATGGAACGGGCAGAGCCAGCAATAATCTTCGCAGCTTGATCGATGCTTGTGGCGTTCAGATCCTTCATCTTCTTTTCGGCAATCTCGCGCACCTGCGCCATCGTCACCGTACCGGCATCGGTTTGACCGGGCGTCTTCGACCCGCTCTTGATGCCCGCCGCCTTCTTCAGGAAGTGGGACGCCGGCGGCGTCTTCATCGCGAAGGAAAAGGACTTGTCGCCGTAATAGGTGATGACCACGGGTACGGGCGAGCCGGGCTCCATCTCCTTGGTCACGGCGTTGAATTCCTTGCAGAACATCATGATGTTCAGACCGCGCTGACCGAGCGCGGGACCGATCGGAGGCGACGGGTTAGCCGCGCCCGCGGGCACTTGCAGCTTGATATAGCCTATAATTTTCTTAGCCATTTAAGCCTCTCGGGAGCAACGCGCTCCGGGGTTGAGGATTGTGGTTCGGTCCTTGACGTCCCGCCTGGCGAGCGAAACGCCGACCTCCCACACGAAAGCCAGACATCGAAGACCGCGCGACGCGCTAGATCTTCTCCACCTGGGCATATTCCAGCTCCACCGGAGTTGCCCGGCCGAAGATGGAAACCGCGACCTTGAGCCGCGCGCGTTCCTCGTCCACTTCCTCCACATGCCCGTTGAAGGATGCGAAGGGACCGTCCGCGACGCGCACCTGCTCGCCGATCTCGAAAGAGATGGATGGCTTCGGCCTTTCCACGCCTTCCTTCACCTGATTGAGAATACGCTGGGCTTCGACATCGGAAATCGGCTGCGGCTTGTTGTCCGCGCCAAGAAATCCGGTGACTTTCGGCGTATTCTTGATCAGCAAGAATGCCCTGTCGTTCATATCCATCTTGACGAGGACGTAGCCGGGGAAAAACTTGCGCTCGGTGCTGACCTTACGTCCGCGCCGAACTTCGACGACTTCCTCCATCGGCACCACGATGTCCTCGAAGCATTCTTCGAGACCGCCGGCGGCAGCGCGCTCACGGATCGACTCCGCGACCTTCTTTTCGAAGTTCGAATAGGCGTGAACGATATACCAGCGCTTTGTCATTAGTTTTGCTGCTTTTAGTTACGAAATTTTCAAGCGCTTAATGGCCGAGCTGCAAAAGTTGCGTAACGCCCCAACTGAAGATCTGGTCGGCAATCAGGAAGAATATGGACGCCAGCACCGCCATGATCACGACCATGATGGTGGTCACGATCGTTTCGCGCCGCGAGGGCCACACGACCTTCGCGGTTTCGGCGCGCACTTGCTGCAAATATTCGAATGGACCAGTTCTTGCCATATTTTCTCAACACCGATGCGGAAGCGCTATCGCTTTCGTTATTCAAACTTCTCGTAATGTCTCGATGCCCGTTTCGAGTTTCCCTGCCACCGCGAAGTGGCAGGAGTGGAGGGACTCGAACCCCCAACCCCCGGTTTTGGAGACCGGTGCTCTAGCCGATTGAGCTACACTCCTCCATCCAACCGGTTAAGGGCAAGCCGCCGGAAGGAATGGTCCGAACAAATACCTTAGCTACCTGCTGCGGCCTTAACCGGTAGCAGGGATTTGATAGCTATCACGCAAGCAGAGGCAATGCCAAGCATTTTTCACAGCCGCCCGGAACAAATCTGCGCTTGTCAAGCGGGTTTGAAAAGCGTGGATCGGACTCAGCGCCAGCCTTTTTTCGTTGAGCGCCGCGCCAATCTTGCTAATGTGGACTTCGTGCGGGTGTAGCTCAATGGTAGAGCAGCAGCCTTCCAAGCTGAATACCCGGGTTCGATTCCCGGTACCCGCTCCACTCCCCCATGCACCTCAGCCCTTTGCGACGAATTCGCCGCAACGGCTCTCTGTCACGAAAACGTGAGGAAAGTGGTTCCCCGCCCGCCCGCTTGCTTGTACACAAAACGGAAGCACAAGCGGAGGGTTAGTGAGCGCGTCCATCAACATGCAGGCCTATAGCGACGCGCTCGTCGTGCTGGGTACGGCGGGGATCATCATCCCCATGGTGCACGCGTGGGGCCTGAGCCCGGTCCTCGGCTGGCTCGGCGCGGGCATTCTCCTCGGACCGCTCGGGCTCGGCTCGTTCATCCCGGAAGCGCCGTTCCTTTACTGGTTTACCGTGGTCGATCCGAGCCACATTTCGGGCTTCGCGGATCTCGGCGTCGTTTTCCTTCTCTTTCTGATCGGTCTCGAACTGTCCTATGAGCGATTGGTCGCCATGCGGCGGCTTGTCTTCGGACTCGGCGGCCTTCAGGTGCTGATAACCGCAGCCATTATCGCCGTCATCGTCAAAGGGCTCGGCTACTCCGGCGTGGTGGCAGCCGTTCTAGGCGGTTGCCTCGCGCTGTCTTCAACGGCCATCGTACTGGAAGTGCTGTCGCGGCAGAACCGGCTGCGGACGAGCACGGGCATGACGTCATTCTCCATCCTGCTCGCGCAGGATCTCGCCGTTATCCCGATGCTGATCTTCGTGTCGATCCTCGGTTCGCATGGCGGCTCCGTAATCGAGACAGCCGAGCGCGCCGTCGTGCATGCGCTGGCGGCCATCGCGATCATCATTTTCGTGGGCCGCGCGTTTCTTCGCCCGCTGTTTCGCCAGGTCGCGCGCACGAAATCGCGGGATCTGTTCATCGCCGCAACGCTGTTCGTGATCGTGGGAACGGGCGTCGTCGCCGCGCTCGCCAACCTTTCGATGGCGCTCGGCGCGTTCGTCGCAGGCGTTCTGCTCGCCGAAACGGAATACAGGCACGCCATCGAAACGGTCGTCGAGCCGGTCAAGGGCCTGCTGCTCGGAATGTTCTTCTTCACCGTCGGCATGGGCATCGACTTCCGAGAGCTGTTGCATTGGCCCATCTGGCTGCCCGCATGTGTCGTCGGGTTGATTGCGCTGAAGGCCGCCATCCTGATCCCGCTCGCGCGCGCATTCGGCGTGCCATGGGCGGCGGCAATCGAAAGCGGCCTGCTGATGGGACCGGGCGGGGAGTTCGCGTTCGTCGGCATCACCCTTGCGGCGTCTCTCGGCGTGATCAACAGCGACGCTTCGAGCTTCTCGCTCGCGCTGACCTCGCTGACCATGGCGCTGATCCCGCTGCTTTCGATCCTGGCGAACCGCATTACGCCGCTCGTCGATCAGCGCCCGCCCAACCCTGCGCTGACCGCCCAGCCGGAACCACGGGCGCATCACGCCATCGTTGTCGGGTATGGCCGTGTTGGCAGGCTCGTTTGCGACATGATGGGAAAGCACGACGTTCCCTACACCGCCACCGATTATGACACCGCCGCGGTGACGCAGGGTCGGACCCTGGGCCACTCGGTCTACTACGGCAACGCGATCAACCCGCCGTTCCTGAAAGCGTGCGGAGTTATGGAGGCGTCCGTCGTGGTGGTAACAATCCATATCAAGCCAACCATCGATGAGATCGTTCAGGAGGTGCGGCGGCTCAGACCCGACATACCGATCATCTCGCGGGCGACGGACGCGGACCACGCGCGCCACCTCTACACCATCGGCGTCACGGATGCGGTTCCGGCCGTGATCGAGGCAAGCCTTCAGCTCGCCGAGTCCGCCCTCCTGTCCCTCGGCCTTCCCGCCGACGCCGTCAACGAGACGGTGCAGGCACGGCGCAACGAGGTGCGCGCGGAATTGCAGAAGCACCCGATAGTGGCGCGGCCTCGCGCGGCGGACACCGTTCCTGCGGAGCGCACCGAGGTCGTTTGAGCGGCTTGCATCGCGGCACTTGGAACAACGCCCTTTATCGCAGCGGCGGAAAACGCTACATTTCCCAAAGCGCCGCATGGCGCTCTTTTTGTTTCAGCGAGATTTTCACGAATGCCGAAGCCGGTAGCAGAGCGGGCCGCATCCAACGCGCCCAGGGTGGGATTTGTCAGCCTCGGCTGCGCGAAGGCGCTGGTCGATTCCGAGCGCATCCTTACCCGCCTGCGCGCCGAAGGCTACGTGATCTCGCCCGACTATGACGGCGCGGACGTCGTCGTCGTGAACACCTGCGGCTTTCTCGACAGCGCGAAGGCGGAAAGCCTCGATGCCATCGGCGAGGCCATGGCCGAGAACGGCCGCGTGATCGTGACGGGTTGCTTCGGCGTCGAAGATCGCCGCATTCGCGATTCGTTCCCGGATGTTCTGGCCGTGACCGGCCCGCACCAATACGACGCGGTGGTGAACGCGATCCACACCGCCGCGCCCGCGCCGCACGCTCCCTTCCTCGATCTCGTTCCGCGCGCTGGGCTTCGCCTCACGCCGCCGCATTACGCGTATCTCAAGATCTCCGAAGGCTGCCATAATCGCTGCTCGTTCTGCATCATCCCGCAGCTTCGCGGCGACCTCGTCAGCCGCCCCGCCGCCGACGTCCTCGCGGAAGCGGAAGCGCTCGTCGAAGGCGGCGCGAAGGAACTGCTCGTCATCAGCCAGGATACGAGCGCCTATGGCCTCGACCTGAGATACGCCGCGAGCGACTGGCGCGGCTCGCCGGTGAAGGCGCGGCTGACCGAGCTTTGCGACGCACTCGGCTCGCTCGGCGCATGGGTGCGCCTGCATTACGTTTATCCCTATCCGCATGTGGACGAGCTTCTGCCGCTGATGGCCGACGGCAGGATCCTGCCGTATCTCGACATTCCGTTTCAGCACGCATCGCTAAATGTGCTGAAGGCGATGCGGCGCCCGGCCAATCAGGAAAAGACGCTCGAAACCATCCGCCGCTGGCGCGAGGCCGTGCCGGACCTCGGCCTTCGCTCGACCTTCATCGTCGGCTTTCCCGGCGAGACGGAGGAAGACTTCGCGTTCCTGCTCGACTGGCTGCGCGAGGCGAAGCTGACGCGCGTCGGCTGCTTCAAGTACGAGAATGTGGAGGGCGCGCCGAGCCGCGCGCTGGAAGGACAAATCCCGGAAGAGGTGAAGGCCGAACGCTTCGCGCGGCTCATGGAGGTGCAACGCGAGGTGAGCGCCGCCGTGCTCGCGGGCCAGGTCGGCAAGACCATCGAAATCATCATCGACGAGGTGGACGAAGACGGCGCGACGGGACGCGGCCCTTGGGATGCGCCGGAAATCGATGGCTCGGTGCTTTTCGAGGATTCGGGCGACCTTGAGCCGGGCGATATGGTCCGCGCGACCATCGTCGAAGCGGACGACTACGACCTCTGGGCGGAGCCGGTCGCGGAATAGGAAGCGCGTCCGCTTTCCAACGCGCACATTTCATGCAAGCGCCTCGCGCCGAAAGCGCGCCGGCGCAATCGCCGTCGGAAGGGGCGGACAAAGGTCAGGCGAAGCGGCCACCGGTTCGCATGACGAAAGCGCCGATGATTCAGCGCTTCTGCGTGAGCAACGCGCGATAGATCACCTGAAACTGCTCCAGCGACTTGTAGCGGATGATGACCTCGCCCGCTTCGCCGGAACCGGGGTTCATAACCACGGAGAGTCCCAGCGCTTCGGACATGTCGCGTTCGGCCGCGCGCGAGTCGGCGTCCTTCGCGGGCGCGGCGGTCTTCGCCGTCGCAATCTTGCCCTCGGCCGCCTTCTTGCCCATCACGAGCGCTTCCACGTCGCGCACGTTGAGGCCCTTCTTCACGATGTCGAGCGCGACGGCTTCGGCATCCTCTCGGCCGATCAGCGCGCGCGCATGGCCTGCCGAAAGCGACCCGTCGCGCACCAGCGTCTGCACCGGCTCCGGCAGCTTCAGAAGACGCATCGTGTTCGCGAGATGGCTGCGGCTCTTGCCGATGATGCCCGCAAGCTCTTCCTGCGTGTAGCCGAAGCGCTCGACCAGTTCCTTGTAGCCGCCCGCCTCTTCGATGGCGTTCAGGTCGGCGCGCTGCACGTTCTCGATGATCGCGAGTTCGAGCGCTTCCTGATCGCTGAGCGAGCGGACGATAACGGGAACGGTGTGAAGCGAGGCCCGCTGCGCCGCGCGCCAGCGGCGTTCGCCCGCCACGATCTCATACGACGTTTGCGCCGCATCGGCCGGACGGACGACGATCGGCTGAACGAGACCCTTCTCGCGGATGGAACCGGCAAGTTCGTCCAGTTCCGCCTCGTTGAAATTCTTGCGCGGATTGAAGGCGCTCGGCCGCACGCGGTCGATGGGAACCTGACGGATCTCGCCGTTCGCCGCGATAACGCGCGGCGTTCCGATCGGCGTCGCGTCGCCAATAAGGGATGCAAGCCCGCGTCCAAGGCGGCTTGCCCGAACGGGCGACGGCCCCGTCGCTAATGCGCCCGATCTTGTCTCCATGTCGCTCTCCAGTCGCAAATGGTCATCATGTCTCGCCGCTCGTGGCGGCAGCCCTCGACATACTCACCAACGCACATCGTTCGAACGCGGGCCGCGTCGCCGGCCCGGCTCGTTACGCCGCCTTCGCTGCGGCAGCCGCTGCCGTTGCCGCCTCGCGCGTGATCATCTCGGCCGCGAGATCCATGTAGGCCTTGCTGCCCGCGCTCGTGTGATCGTAGAGGAGAAGCGGCTTGCCGTGAGACGGCGCTTCGGCGACGCGCACATTGCGCGGAATGATGGTGTCGTAAACTTTCTGGCCGAAGAAGTTGCGCACTTCGGTGGCGACTTCGTTTGAAAGCTTCGTGCGGCCGTCATGCATGGTCAGCACGACGCCATGGATTTCGAGGCCGGGGTTAAGGCTCGCCTGAACGAAGTCGATGGTTTCCTTCAATTGCTGGATACCTTCGAGGGCGAAGAACTCGCATTGCACGGGCACGAGCGCCGCATCGGCCGCAGCGAGCGCGTTCAGCGTCAGGATACTGAGCGACGGCGGGCAGTCGATGAGCACATAAGAAAGTCGGTCGGCGGGCGCGCGATCCAGTTCCGAGGCGCGAAGCGAAGCGATGGCGTCGCGCAGGAAGTAGGCGCGGTTTGGCGCCGCCGAGATTTCCGGTTCAAGACCGGCGAGGTCTCGGGTGGACGGTGCAACGAACAGGCCGGGGATCGCCGCGGGCGTCATCGCCTGTTCGAGCGCCGCCGCGCCCGCGAGCACGTCGTAAGTCGATACGTGGCGCGCCTCTTCCGGCACACCGAGGCCGGTGGACGCGTTGCCCTGCGGATCGAGGTCGATCACCAGCACACGCTCGCCGGCCGCCGCCAGCGCCGTACCGAGGTTGATGGCCGTTGTCGTCTTGCCCACGCCGCCTTTCTGATTGGCGACCGCGAACACCCGAAGACCTGCTGCCTGGTTTCTCTTTGTCACTGCTCGCCACCTTGTCTGAGCATCGGCTTGCCGATTTCCAAAATGCGACCCTCTGAATCGCTGAGGCTGGCGTGGCTCTTGACTTCGAAAGCCCATCGCTTCTGCGCGTCAGCAATTTCTACATCGGCCTCGCGGCCTTTCAGAAACAATCCGGATGACGCATTACCGAAGAACGGGTGGGCCAGCTCCAACAACGCATCCAGCGATGCCAGCGCACGCGCCGTGACAACATCGGCAACGGGTACTGCGCCCGTCGCGGCGGCATCGGCGATGCGCATGTTGTGCACGCGAGCGGGAGCCCCCGTCCGCCGCGCGACCTCGGAAAGAAACGCACACTTTCTTGCGTTGCTCTCCACAAGATGCACACAGGCGCACTCTTTCTGATTCGCGATCATAATAGCAATCGCGAGTCCGGGGAATCCCCCGCCCGAACCGAGGTCGACCCACGTTCTGGCGCGGGGCGCGAGCGCGACGAGCTGGGCCGAATCCGCGAAATGTCTTTGCCATATCTGAGGAATTGTCTTCGGCGCGACGAGGTTCATCGCCTTCTGCCACTGCACCAGAAGCTTTTCGTACAATTCGAGTTTTTCCACTGTTTCATGTGAAACACGAAAGGTACGGGCAAATTCTGCGGCGCTGTTCACGTTTGAAGCACTCATGAATGGTATCCGTTGAGTGGGGGGCGCTTTGGAGATTGCAGCATGCTGTCGCGCGTTCCCACGGCCCTTTCCACGCTTCTTGTTGCGCTGCTTTGCGGCGTCCCGCAAACCGAGGCGTCGAAGTTGTTCACAGACGAGGCCGAGTTTCTCATTGCGCCCGTTCCCTCCGCCGACTGGACCGTTCAGGAAACCGAAACCCGCCCGAAGTTCGCCGAGGTCGATTACCTGCCGAACGGCCAGACCTCCGACGACTGGAACCGCCTTGTCACGGTGCAGACCTGGCGCGACCCCGGCTTCCGCTTCGACGCCCTTGCGGAGACGATGAAGGACCGCGTCGAGGCGACCCAGCCTTGCAAGTCCACCACCATGCAGAAACTCGCCGACCGCAAGGTGAGCGGCTACGACGCGGCGCTTTACGCGCTGTCCTGTCCCGAGAACAAGACGACCGGCAAGGGCGAGTATACGCTCATTCTCCAGATACAAGGTCGCGATGCGGTCTACGGCGTGCAGCGCTCGTGGCGCGGCGCGGCGTTCGAGCCGGGCGCGATCCCCGTCGCTCAAGACGAAGGCAAGGAATGGCTCGCCTGGTTCGACCGCATCCAGCTTTGCGATAACCGCCTTGCGGGCAAGGGCTGCGGCGATGCTCTGGGCAAGGCGACGGCCACCGCGCGCAAGCGCTGACGCTCCATCATCAGGCAGCCGTCCGCCGGAGCCAACGGCCCGCGCCGGTTAAGCTGTCGTCGCCCCGACGAAAGCGTCGGGCCTTTCCGGCATGCTCGCTGCCAGCGATCACATTTCTTTGGAAGCGCCACCTTGACGCTTCCACGCCGCGCCCGCCTTCATGATAAGTGTTGACGCGGGACAGCAAGGCGCAAGCCACCCCGCGCGGCGGCGACCTGCTTTCCCGAGGGCACGATTTCATGGCGCGCCGCGCCGGGAGGAATTTTCATGACTGCATTTCGCGTTCTGTCCGCGTCCATCGCGGCGGCCGTCACCGCAACCTCGCTTCTCGCAACTCCGGCCGCTTTCGCTCAAGACTACTGGAGCATGTCTTGCGGCGACCTCTGGTACCGCCGGAACTCCATCTACGCCGAGAACGGCTACTGCTTCAAGACCGACCGCGCGCTCCGCGTCTTCGGTAACGCAAACTGCCGATTCTATGTCGAAGCCGACGTCCCGCTGTCGCGCGACGAACGAGCGGAAATCGACATGATCCGCAGCATCGAAGCACGCAAGGGCTGCTAAGGCAGAAGCTCACTCGCGAGGCAAGGCGCGCGGGCACGGATAGCCTCGGTTTCCGCGCGCCATCCGGAACGTCCTCGAACGAATGGAAAACCGCGCCATGCGCCTGTTCGCCTTCTTAATGCTTTGCTTAAGTCTTGCCGCCGCCAGCCCCGCCAACGCCCAGACGCTCGAACAGAAGGCGCAGGCGCTGATCGCCGCCTATCCCGATCACCTCGCCTCCTTCGATGGCGCGAACCTCGTCTGGAAGGACGGCACGACGATGCCCTTCGGCGAGGGCCGCGCCGACAAGCCGCTCAAGCAGCTGATCGAGCGACCCGACATCGCGGACATGTTCCACTGGCCCTATGTGTTCGGCGGCGAGGCGTTGCCCGTGAAGGCCGAGGCCGATCCGGGCCGCGTTCGCAACGAAGCGTTCTTCGCGAAGATGTACGGCGCGTGCGAGAAGCGGCCCGCCGGCTCATGCACCAGCGTTTCGTGCAAGCCCGCCGCGCCGATGCGCCGCGTGCCCTGGGTTCCGAAGTTCCGCGGCGGCGCGATGCAGGCCGCGACCGTGAACGGCGTCGCCGACAAGATCAAGGCTGTGTCCGATGACCTCGAAGCCCTCGGCCCGGCCTTCTCCAAGTATCTCGTGCCGGACGGCGGCAGCTATGTGCCGCGCTGCATCGCCCGCACCACGCGCCTCAGCGTTCACTCGTTCGGCATCGCGTTCGACATCAACCCGGAGCATGGCGGCTACTGGCAATACGGCCTGCCGCGCGCCATGGACGAAGCCACGGTGCGCGAGAAGGGCATCGCGCTCGTCTATCGCAACAAGGTGCCGCTGGAGATCGTGCGCGTGTTCGAGAAGCACGGCTTCATCTGGGGCGGAAGCTGGTATCACTTCGACGGCATGCACTTTGAGTATCGGCCCGAGTTCATGGCGCTGAAGGCCATCATGGAGAAGTGAGGGGCGACCAGCCGCTTCACGTGAAACGAGCGCCCGCGTCGGCGCTCAAGCTGCGCGGGCCGTCTTCCTGATATGCGCAAGGAGCACCATCAGCGCGGCGGGCGTCATGCCGTCGATGCGGGCCGCCTGCGCGAGCGTCGCCGGGCGGTGCCGGTCGAGCTTCTGACGCACCTCGTTCGAAAGCCCCTGGATCGCCGCGAAGTCGAGCGCGGGCGGGATGGCCACCGCCTCATCCTTGCGAAAGGCGACGACGCTTGCCTCCTGCCGGTCGAGATAGACGGCATAGCGCGCGTCCACTTCGAGGCGCTCTACGGTGCCGCGCGGCATGTCGCCAAGCTCCGGCCAGACGCGAGCGAGCGCAGCGACGGTCTGCCCCGGCAACGCCAGCAGGTCGAAGGCCGAACGGCGGCGGCCATCGCGGTTCAGCGCGATGCCGTGGCGGGCGGCTTCGTCCGGCGTCAGCGTCAGCATTTCGAGAAGCCGCCGCGCCGAACCGAGCGCATCCGCCTTCGCGGCATAAGCGGCTTCGCGCACCGAACCTACGCAGCCTATGCGCGCGCCGAGCGGCGTCAGCCGTTCGTCAGCATTGTCGGCGCGAAGCCGCAAGCGATACTCGGCGCGGCTCGTGAACATGCGATAGGGCTCGGACACGCCGCGCGTCACGAGATCGTCGATCATCACGCCGATATAGCCGTCCGTCCGCGATACGACGAAGTCCGCCGCGCCGCCACCCGCCACCAGCGCCGCGTTGATGCCCGCGACGAGACCTTGCCCCGCCGCCTCCTCATAGCCGGTCGTGCCGTTGATCTGCCCCGCGAGGAACAGGCGCGGCAGCCGCTTCACTTCGAGCGCGGGGCCAAGTTCGCGCGGGTCCACGTAGTCGTATTCGATGGCGTAGCCGGGCCGGACGATGGTCGCGCGCTCAAGGCCGGGGATCGTCGCGATGAACGCGCGCTGCACACCCTCCGGCAGCGAGGTGGAGATGCCGTTCGGGTAGACGGTCGGATCGTCGAGGCCCTCCGGCTCCAGAAAGATCTGATGGCTCTCGCGGTCGGCGAAACGCACCACCTTGTCCTCGATGGACGGACAATAGCGCGGGCCGACACCCTCGATCTGGCCGGAGTACATCGGCGCGCGGTGGATGTTTGCGCGGATGATCGCGTGCGTCTCAGGCGTCGTCGCCGTGATGGCGCAGGCGATCTGCGGCGTCTCGATGCGATCCGTCATGAAGGAGAACGGCACGGGCGGCGCGTCGCCGGGCTGGCTGTCGAGGCGCGCGAAGTCGATGGTGCGGCCGTCGAGGCGCGCGGGTGTGCCGGTCTTGAGGCGGCCCATGCGAAGGCCCAGCGCATAGAGCCGGTCGCTGAGGCCGATTGACGGAGCCTCGCCCACGCGGCCCGCGGGCGTCCGCGTTTCGCCGAGATGGATGACACCCTTGAGGAACGTGCCCGTGGTGATGACGACCGCACCGCTGCGAAGCTCGCGTCCGCTCGCCGTGACGACCCCCGCGACCGCGCCGCCCTCGACCAGTAGATCCTCGACCGCATCTTCCACGACGGTCAGCCCGTCCTGCGCGGCAAGCGCAGCCTGCATCTCGCGGCGATAAAGCTTGCGGTCGGCCTGCGCGCGCGGCCCCTGCACCGCCGGACCCTTGGAGCGGTTCAGCATGCGGAACTGGATGCCCGCCTTGTCGATCACGCGGCCCATCAGCCCGTCGAGCGCGTCAACCTCGCGGACGAGGTGCCCCTTGCCGAGACCGCCGATGGCAGGATTGCACGACATCTCGCCGAGCGTCGCCGCCTTGTGCGTGACGAGCGCCGTGGCCGCGCCCATGCGCGCGGCGGCGGCTGCCGCCTCACACCCGGCGTGCCCGCCGCCAACCACAATCACATCGAAAGCCCGCACGGCCATCGTTCTCATCCCGTCGTCTTTGGAAATGCAGCCGCGTCAGGCGAAGTCCGCCCCCCGGCGCGCTCCGTAGATAGCAACACCTCGACGCAATTGAAATGGCAGGTCTGGCTCCACGTGAACGGGGCGCTTGCTGCACTTGCGAAAAGACGCGACACTTTTTTGGGATCGTCCGGCGACGCCGCCGCTAGCAAAACGTCGCCTGTGCGATTAGGTCCAGTCATTCGTTGGTAAATACGACGCAAGGAGACAGAGCGATGCAGGCGCGAGATGTCATGACGAAACCTGTCATCACGGCAACGCCCGACACCGACATCCGCAAGATCGCGGCCATCATGATGGAGAAGCGGATCGGCGGCTTGCCGGTGGTCGACTCCAGCGGCGTCGTTGTCGGCATCGTTACGGAAGGCGACCTTCTCCGCCTCAATGCACCCGAGCAGCAGAAAATCCACGATTGGCGTCTCGCGCTTCTCCTGGACCCCAGGACGCACGCCAAGCCTCTCCTCGAAAAGCTGGAAGCGAACCTGACGGCGCGCGACGTGATGTCGGCTCCGGTGATGACCGTGCCGGACGGTGCCGAGGTGCTGGAGATCTGCAAGATGTTCGTCGACACCGGCATCAAGCGGGTGCCGGTTACGCGCGAAGGGCGCCTCGTCGGCATCGTCAGCCGCTCGGACATCATCGCCCGCATCGCGCAGATGAAGCCGGAGGCGCCACAGGACGAGGGCATCTTCGGGTGGACGCTTCACCTCGACAGCTTCGACCGCGACAAGAGCCGCACGCCGCCGGCCCCGCCGCCTCCCGAGCCGCGCGCAGAAGCTATTACAGCTGCCGACTTCCGGCTCATCGCGCAGGACGCCGCGACGAAGAAGCTTCGTCAGCGCGCAATCAAGGACCACGTCCGGAGCGAAGACCGCATGGCGCGCGTGAAGCAGCTCATCGACACTCACTTGTCTGAGGACGAGTGGCTCAACGTGCTGCAAAGGTCGCGCGACGCGGCGGAGCGCGGCGAGCGGGAATATCTCGTCCTCCAGTTTCCGGCCGAGCTTTGCAGCGATGGCGGCCGCGCGATCAATGTCGGTGAGCCGGGCTGGCCCGCGACCCTTCGCGGCGAGGCGGCCGAAACCTTCCTGCGCTACGAGCGCACGCTCAAGGATCGCGGCTTTCACATGATCGCGCGCGTACTCAGCTTCCCGAACGGCTATCTCGGCGATATCGGCCTGTACCTGCACTGGGGCGGCATCATGGAGTAACGCGGCGGCGAGCAACCGGCCCTCAGCCGTGACACTGTTTCATGTGAAACGCTTCGTTTACTTTTTCGCCCGCGAAGCGTCACTTCCCGACGCAGAACTCGCCGAAGATCTGACCAAGCACGTCCTCCACGTCGAGGCGCCCCGTAAGACGGCCGAGTGCGTCGGCGGCTTCGCGCAGATGCTCTGCGGCAAGCTCCGGCGCTTCGCCCGCTTCCGCTCCGTCGACGAAAGCGGCCAGAGCCTCGCGGGCGCGCCCTATCTCCTGCCGATGCCGGACGCGCGTAATCGTCGGCGCTTCCCCGCTGCCATAGCGCTCGCATGCGAACTGAACGAGGGCCGCCTTCAAGGCGTCGAGACCGAGGCCGGTCTTCGCGGAGATGTAGACCGCCGCGCTGCCGAAGTTTCCGGGCGCGGGCGGCGGCGCCAGGTCCACCTTGTTCACGACGAGGAGCCTCACGCCGGACGACGAACTGACGACGGCACCCTCGATGCGTTCGTCCGCTGGCGAGACTGCTTCTTCGCCCGCTTGAGCCGGAACCGCGCCCGCTTCCCCGCGCGAGCCGTCCACCATCGCAAGGACGACATCGGCCGCCTCGGCTGCGGCCAGCGCGCGGCGCACGCCCTCCTGTTCGACCGGGCTCGCCGCCTCGCGGATGCCAGCCGTGTCGCGCAGCACGAACGGATAGCCGTCGAGGTCGAGCGACACTTCGATCACGTCGCGCGTCGTTCCCGGCTCGTCGTAGACAATGGCGGCCTCGCGCCCGGCAAGCGCATTGAGCAGGCTCGACTTGCCCACATTCGGCTCGCCGACGATGGCGACCGAAATGCCCTCGCGGAGAATCTCCCCGCGACGGCCATCGGCCAACGCGCGGTCCAGTTCGGCGGCGAGCGACCGAGCTTCCGGCACCGCTTCCTTGAAAGCTCCGTCGGCGATATCCGCCTCGTCGGAAAAGTCGAGACTCGCTTCCACGTAAGCCATCGCCTTGAGGAGCGTGCGCCGCCATGTCTCGTAGCGGGCCCGCATCGCGCCCGAATGCTGCGCGAGCGCCTGCCGCCGTTGAATCTCGGTATCCGCGTTGATGAGGTCCGCCAGCCCTTCGGCCTCGGTCAGATCGATCTTGCCGTTGCCGAAGGCGCGCCGCGTGAACTCGCCCGGCTCGGCCAGCCGCAGCCCGGCGTCCGCCAGCGCATTCATGACCGCCGTCACCACCGCGCGCCCGCCGTGGACATAAAGCTCGGCCATGTCCTCCCCGGTGAAATTCGCGGGGCCGGGAAGCCAGAGCACCATCGCCTCGTCGAGCATCTCGCGCGACGTCGGGTGACGCAGCCGCCGGAAGCTCGACACGCGAGGCGCGGGCAGCCTGCCGTTGCAGAGGCTGTACAGCGTCTTTTTCGAAGCCCGTCCCGAAATCCGGATCACCGCAATCCCGGCCCGGCCCAGCCCGGAGGACAGCGCGTAGATGGTCATGAGCGTTTCCTCTTCTTAAGGCTTCAAGACAAGTTGGGCGATACATTTTCGAAATTTGGGTATAATCGTGCCGAGGGCTTGCCGTGCTTCTGGCGGACTTTCATTGGGCAAAGCATCAACAAGGTTGCCTCATGGCGTTAAATCGTTTGAGCGAAGAGACTAGTCCCTACCTTCAGCAGCACAAACACAATCCCGTCGAATGGTGGCCGTGGTGCCAGGAGGCATTCGAGGAAGCGCAGCGGCTCGACAAGCCGGTGCTGCTCTCCGTCGGCTACGCTGCCTGCCACTGGTGCCACGTCATGGCGCACGAGTCCTTCGAGAAAGAGGATACCGCCGAGTTGATGAACCAGCTGTTCATCAACATCAAGGTGGACCGCGAAGAGCGCCCGGACGTCGACACCCTCTATATGACCGCGCTTCAGGAGCTGGGGGAACAGGGCGGATGGCCGCTGACGATGTTCCTCACGCCCGATGGCATGCCCTTCTTCGGCGGGACTTACTTCCCCGACAAGCCGCGCTTCGGCAAGCCTTCCTTCAAGGACGTGCTTGTGAACGTCGCGCGCGTGTTCGCGCAGGAGAAGGAGACCATCGCGCAGAACACCGCCTACCTGAAGCAGCGGCTCACGCCCCGGCTGAACTACGGCGCCGCGCCCGAATTCTCCGAGGAGCAGCTTGCGGCCATCGCAGCCAAGTTCATCGGCGCGATAGACCCGACCAACGGCGGACTGCGCGGCGCGCCCAAATTCCCGAACACGACGATCTTCCAGTTCCTCTGGCGCGTCGGCCTTCGCTACAATCTGAAGACCTGCATCGAAGAAGTGAAGAACACGCTCCTGCATCTCTGTCAGGGCGGCATCTACGACCACCTGGGCGGCGGCTTCTCGCGCTACACCGTGGATGAGCGCTGGCTCGTGCCGCATTTCGAGAAGATGCTCTACGACAATGCGCTCCTGATCGAGTTCATGACCGAGGTCTGGAAGGAAACCCAGTCGGAGCGCCTGAAGACGCGCGTCGCTGAAACCATCGGATGGCTCAAGCGCGACATGCTCGTTCCCGGCGGCGCCTTCGCCGCGTCCTATGACGCAGACTCCGAGGGCGAGGAAGGCAAGTTTTACGTCTGGACCGCGCGGGAGATCACCGACATCCTCGGCCACGGCGAAGAGGCCGCGATCTTCGCGCAGACTTACGACGTGACGGAAGGCGGCAATTGGGAAGGCAAGACCATCCTGAACCGCCTGAAGGCACTGGCGCTGCTCAACGGCGGCGAGGAGCGCGCGATGGATGAGTGCCGCGCGAAGCTGTTTGCCGAACGCGAGCGGCGCGTGAAGCCCGGCTGGGACGACAAGGTGCTCGCGGACTGGAACGGCCTCGCCATTCGCGCGCTGGCCCGCGCGGGCGACGCCTTCGCGCAGCCCGAATGGATCGCGCTTGCGGAGGACGCCTACACCTTCGTCAAGAGCCGCATGATCGAGAACGGGCGCCTGTTCCACTCATGGCGCGACGGCAAGCTGAAAGGCCCTGCCACGGCAGCCGACTACGCCAACATGATTTCCGCAGCTCTCGTCCTCCATCAAGTGACCGGCGAAGCGCGCTATCTCGACGACGCCGTTGAGTGGGCCGCCATCATGAACCGCCACTACGACGCGGATCAGGGCGGCTACTACTTCGCGGCGGACGACACGAGCGACCTGATCCTGCGCCCGCTTTCGGCGAGCGACGACGCCGTGCCGAACGCGAACGCGACCATGTTGCAGAACCTCGCGGACCTCTACACGCTGACCGGCGACGCCGCCTATCTGAAGCGTGCGGACGGGCTGCTGACCGCTTTCCAGGGCGCGGCGCAGACGATGGCCATCGGCTACACCGGGCTTCTCTACGGCGCGCTCACGCTGATCTCTCCGCAGTCGATCGCCATCGCGGGCGACCGCAACGCGCCGGACGCAGCCGTCTGGCGCAAGGCTCTCGCGGAAGTGTCGCTGCCCGGCGCAACCGTGCAGTGGGTCGACCCGAACGAAGATCTTCCCGCTTCCTCGGCCGCCTTCGGAAAGAAGGCCATCGACGGCAAGACGACCGCCTACATCTGTTTCGGTCCGCTATGTTCGGAGCCGATCACCGACCCGGCCACACTGAAAGACAGGCTGAAGGAAGATCGAGCCGTTTCGGTGCAGGTGGCGGCGTCGCCCGTTTAGGGGCGCGGCCCACCCGGCACGTCGAACGCCTTGATCGGTGGACCCGATCACGCCAGACGCCGTGGCGTAGGGCGGTGTCGGCGCAACGCGGCCTCGGCGTTCCCCGCACATCACCGCGGGCGTCGCGATACAATCCGCTTTACCTTGGGTCGAAGCCGACGGCTTCGGACAAGCTCATCGTTATAAAATGACGTGACGCATACGATTTGCCTTCAGATGCGTAAACTGCCAGAGTATGGCCGTTGTTCTTTTATCGCTTGGATATTGCAATCCTGAGACCATGCGGCTTTTCGCGGCTCGTCTTTCTGGTTTCCCTTGGTGGACGCTCCATCAATTTTTCAATTGGCTCGCAACTGTTGTACACAAGCCTGTTTTAGGAATTTCGCCATGTCGAAAGGCATAGCTACAATTTTATCGGACCTGTTCGATCAGATTGCCTTAGCGATTTTTCTTCTCTCCGCCGAAGGAGACCTTCTTTTCGCCAATCGGTCCGGCAAAGCCATGATCGATGAGGGCTGGCCCGTTCGTCTCGTCAACGGCGTGCTCACGGGCATCGACGCGTCCACTTCGGAAGCTCTCAGGAAAGCGCTCGACAAGAGACTTCTCGATGGGGCGAGCGATCAATCCCTTTGCCTCGCAATTGCCGGACAGGGAAGGCCAGGCGCGGTCGGCTACCTCAGGGCCATCTCGGCCGGCGATACGACCGCTTCGATGCTGCTTGTCACCCACACCGGACGACCGGCCGCGTACGGGGTCGAAGGCGTCGCCAGCGCGTATAACCTCAGCAAGGCCGAGACGCGTGTTCTGAAGCACCTCGTGGAGGCGCAATCGCTTCCGGAAGTGGCGGAGCGCCTCAATCTGTCGCTTCCGACCGTGAAAAGTCACATGCGCCGCATCCTCAGCAAGACCGGGTGCTCACGGCAGGCAGACCTGCTTCGCATCGTGGAAGGAGCGCGCATCTATTTTCATCGCCCCCGCCGCGAAGACTGAGGGTCCGCGCGCGATGCTGTGCAACGTTGCTCAGGCGCGCGGGAGTGCGCCATCCACGAAGGCGCGGATCAGCATGTGCGCCATCGAAATTCGGGGCGGGACGAACAGCCCTTCCGGGTGCGCGAATGCCAGCATCGTCGCGAGTTCCGCCCGGTCGAACCAGCGCGCATCGGACAACTCCGTGCGGTCGACCGTAATCGCCTCGGTGAGCGCCTCGCCCCAACAGCCGATCATCAACAAATGTGGAAAGGGCCAGGGCTGGCTCGCCACGTACCGGACCGCGCCAACGTCGACGTCCGTTTCTTCCTTCACCTCGCGGCGAACGGCGTGCTCGATGTCGTCGCCCGGCTCGATATAGCCCGCCAGCGTCGAATAGAACTTGTCCGGAAAGCGAAGCTCATGGCCGAGCAGCGCGCGGTCGCCTCGCGTGATGAGCATGATCACGGCCGGGTCGGTGCGCGGCCATGTGCTTTGCCCGCAACCGGCACAGGTGCGGCACCAACCGCCCTCGATGAGGCGAAGCGGCCCCCCGCAGCGCGGGCAGCAGCGATTGTGGGCATGCCAGCCGAGCAGCGCGCGCGCTTCCGCTGCGATGAGCAGGTCCGTTTCATGTGAAACACCCTGAACGGCGAGCGAGCGCAGATCGACAAGCGGAGAGAGCGCATCTTCCACCCGCGCGAAGTCTCTGTGGTACGGCGGCACGTTGCAGGCGAACACGGCGGCGCCTGTCTCGTCCTCGCCCAGAAAGGCGTAGTCGAGCGGCGCGGCGAGAGCTTGCGCCTCCGGCACGCTCAACCAGCGAAGGGCCGGCGGAACGCGGTCAAGCGTCGGATGGATCGGAACACGAAGGTTGGCGAGGAAGAGAACCCTCGACCCGGAGGCGTTGAACGCGGCATCGATGAAGGCCGCATCGCGTCGCATCTCCGCGCGGCGGTTGAGGCTCTTTTCCGAGGTGATCGTGGGCAAATGGAGAAGCGGCATCGCTGAAACTCTAGAGACTGAAACGACGGCCTTCAATGAAGAGACGCCGCTTCAGCCGGCAAAGCGCACGCTCGCTCACAGCTTCCGTAGCGCCACCGTTTCCACGCGGTGCGCGTCACCCTTCGACAGAATGAGGTTGGCCCGCTTTCTCGTCGGCAGGATGTTCTTTTTCAGGTTCACAAGGTTGATCGTGCGCCACAGCTTCAGCGCCTGCGCGATGGCCTGTTCCTGCGTCAGCTTCGAATAGCGGTAAAAATAGGCGTCCTTGTCGCGGAAGGCTGTGCGGCAGAGGCGCAGGAAGCGGGTCACGTACCACTTTTCGATCACGGCCGGTTCGGCATCGATGTAGATAGAGAAATCCAGAAGGTCGGAGACGAACGGCACCGCGTCGCCGTGCTTCGGCAGCTTCGCGGGCTGGAGCACGTTGAGCCCTTCGATGATGAGAATATCGGGGCGGTCGACGACGATCTTTTCTCCGGGAAGGATGTCGTAGGAAAAGTGCGAATAGACCGGCGCTTCCACGCGCGCCTTGCCCGCCTTCACATCGGCGACGAATTGCAGAAGCCGCGCCTGGTCGAAGCTTTCGGGGAAGCCCTTCTTGTGCATGATGCCGCGCCGCTCAAGCTCGGCGTTCGGCCAGAGAAATCCGTCCGTGGGCACGAGGTCAACGCGCGGGTGGTTCGGCCAGCGCACGAGCAACTCGCGCAGCACACGAGCGGATGTGCTCTTGCCCACCGCAACGCTGCCTGCGAGGCCGATGATGAAAGGCATCTTGGCATCGCCGTGATTGAAGAAACGCGTCGTCGCGCCGTGCAGAAGCTGCGCCGCCCGCACGTAATAATTCACGAGCTTGGCGACGGGCAGATAAATGTCCGTCACCTCCTCCTGCGAGATTTTCTCGATGAGGCCGGACAGGCGCACGAGGTCGGCTTCGGACAGCGTCATGTGAACGCCGTCGCGCAGCTTCGACCATTCGTCGCGCGAAAAGGTGCGGTAGGGAGAAAGCTGAAGGGCCTGGGGCAACTCGAACTCCAGCACGGGGCTCGTCATGCTCATGACGGCGAGCCATCCTTAGGGCGAGACGCCTTTTCGGCGTGCCCGGATTGCGCCGTGCGGCTGTCGAGTTCAGCGAACACAGCGTCGATCGGAACGTTGCGCGCTTCGAGCAGAACCATAAGATGATAAAGAAGATCTGCGGCTTCGGCGCAAAGCTTTTCGTCGCTCTCGGCGACGCCGGCGATCACCGTTTCGACCGCCTCCTCGCCCAGCTTCTTGGCGCAGACCGCCGCGCCCTTTTCGAGCAGCGATTTCGTGTATGACGCGGAAGCGCTCGTGGCGCGGCGCGCTTTGATCGTCGCGGTCAACCGTGCGAGCGTGTGTTCACTCATGCCTAAGCCCCTCGGACGCCGTCACCTTCGCCGCAATCATCAAGGAGCGGCTTTTACGGATCAAGGCGAAATTGAATGCCGACTTTCACGAACTGCGGAAATGCGACGTCGCGCTCAACGGCCTTGGAAGAAGGATCGTACCCGTCGCGCCTTGGGAACGATCCCGTGCTCTTTCTCTGACCGCTTTGTCAAGATTACTTATACACGCGGCTTGATCGTCGACGGGTAAACGCTATCGCCGCCGCATCATCGCGATGAGCGCGCTCGCGCTGCGATAGCCGACCCGGTGCGCGGTGGATTCCGCCTTCGCGCCCTCGCTCAGGAGCGCGGCGGCGCTCATCGCGCGCAACCGCCGCCGCCATTCCGCGAAGGAAAGACCGGTTTCCGCCCGGAAACGCCGCGTCAATGTGCGCCGGGAAAGGCCGAAGCGGGTGGCCCAGTCGTCGATGTCGAGCGGAAGCGCGCAATTCTCGATCAGCGCTTCGCAGAGCGCGGCAAGCCGTCGGTCCGCCGGAAGTGGCAACTCGAACTCGGCTTTCGCCGCGCGGGCTACCTCGTGGATGACGAGCGCCGCCAGCGCGCCGCCTCGCCCGTCTTCGTCGTAAAGCACCGGCTCTTCCAGTAGCGCCAGGATCGCCTCGCGCAGCAGGACCGGCACAGCGATCACCTTGCATTGGGCAGGGATCGCAGCGGCTTCTTCCAATCGAATATAGGCGGTGCGCAGCGAGACGGCGGCGCGCATGTCCACGCAATGCGCGGTGTACGGCGGTATCCAGAGCGCGTGACGCGGCGGCACCATCCACGCGCCTTGCGCGGTCTTCGCGAGCATGACCCCGTCGACCGCATGGAGAAGCTGTCCGCGCGGATGAAAATGCGGCTGTGTGCTGGACCCCGCCGGGTATTCCTTCGCCATGACGGCGACCGCGCGGGGCACATACTGATAATCGGCGCGATCGGTGCTGCGATTTTGGCCCACCCGAGACACTTTTCGGCCCCCATGCGTTTTCAGGCCAGACTACGCTCTCGTCACACTAGCAAGCAAGAGAGGGTTCGCTCGCACCATGACCGCACAGGACGACGCGCCGCACAAGACGCTGCTTTTCGTAAACATCGCGCACGCGCTCGACCACTTCGTGCTGCTGATTTTCCCGACCGCCGTCATCGCCATCGCGGCGGACCTCGGCCGCGATTACGGCGACCTGATCTGGCTCACCACCGGCGCTTTCGTCGCTTTCGGTCTGTTCGCGCTGCCGGTGGGCTGGCTCGCGGACCGCTTCGGGCGACGCGCGCTCTTGACCGCGTATTTCTTCGGCTATGGCGCGGCATGTCTTGCCGTGGCGGGATCGACGAGTTTCCCGATGATCGCCGGTTCGCTGCTCATGCTCGGCATGTTCAGCGCGATCTATCATCCCATCGGCTCGGCGATGATTGTGGCGAACGCGACGAAGCTCGGCCGCGCACTCGGTATCAACGGCGTGTGGGGCAATATGGGCGCGGCCCTCGCCTCCGGCATCACGGCGCTTCTGGCGGCAAGCTTCGGATGGCGCGCGGCGTTCATCGTGCCCGGCGTGATCTTGATCGCGCTCGGCATCGCGTTCGTGGCGCTCGTTCGCGATGACACCATGACCGGCAAGAAGGGCAGCGCAAGTCATAGCCTCGTCATGAGTCGCCAGCGCCTCGTGTGGCTGCTGCTCGCCTTCATGACGGCGATCCTCGCGGGCGGCCTGACGTTCAACATCGTCACCATCGCCATGCCGAAGGTGATCGACGAGCGGCTCGGCTTCCCGATCCCGCTTGCGCTGACGGGCTGGATCACGACGAGCATTTTCGTCTGCGGCGCGCTTACGCAGATCACGGTCGGGCGGCTCATCGACAAGCTGGAACTGCCGGTATTGTTCGTGGCGATGTCAGCGTTGCAGGCGGGCGGGCTGCTGCTCGCCGCGCTGACGACGGGCGTGCCGATGGCGGCGGGGCTCGTGCTGGCGACGGCTGCGATCTACGGGCAGGTGGTGTTGAACGACGCCATGGTGGGCCGCTACGTTGCCGAGGAATTCCGCAACCGTTTCTACTCCGTGCGCTTCTTCGTCGGCTTCACGGTCGGCGGGCTCGCGGTGCCGCTCATCAGCATCCTTCGCGGACACGGCGGATTTCAGGAAGTGCTGCTCGTCTCGGCGGCCGTGGCGACAGTGATCCTTGTTTGCGCGCTCGCGACATGGGCGCTGGTACACGGCAGAACGGAACCCGCGGCGGCTCCGGCGGAATAGCGCCGGAACTGGCGCATCGACAAACCGTTTTCCTCAAAAGCCAATTGAGGAATTATCATGCCGAAAACGACGGGCGCGGCGCACGCCGCAGGAAACGGGCTGATTCCAGCCCTTGCGCTGGGAGCAGCCTTGGCGGCATTCGCAAGCCTCCCGATTCAAGCGCAGGTCTACGAGCCGAAGCCGAAAGCCGCGCCCGAAGACACGTTGTCGACCGATCCGAACCGGGTGCCGACGCCGCAGATGCGGCCCGGCGAAACGCTCACCGAGCATCTCGACCGCAACGACGGGGTCATTCGCCCGCAGGAACGCAACACGCCTGCCATGTCCACGGTCATGCCGCCCGAACCTCATCCGAATACGACACCGGTCATTCCGCCGCCGGGAACACGGGGCGGTGATCCCGACGTTCGACCCGAATAGAGCAAGGGTATCGCCGGGCGGCTTCATTTCTTTGGATGTTAGGTGAGTTGCGCCCGCGAAGCCGTTGCAGACGGTTGTGCGGCATGGTAGCTCACCGCTGAAGGCGCGCCGCCCTGGCCAGCCGCACAGCAAAAACCTCAGACAGTCCGGAGAACGAGCCGATGGCCGAGACCAATGGAACGAACGGCGGCAACGAACAGTCCGACCCGAGCGCGGGTCAGCCGCAAGTCAACGTTATCGGACAGTATATCAAGGATCTGTCCTTCGAGTGCCCGGACCCCACTCGCTTCTTTCGCGGCCCCGGCAACAACCCGAACCTGCAACTGAACTTCAACGTGCAGGTGAACAACCTTCAGGACGGCGTTTTCGAGGTCGGGCTTTCGCTCGAAGGCGAAGCCAAGAGCGATGAGGGCGTGCTTTACAATATCGAGCTGCTTTACGCGGGCGCGTTCCATTTGAAGAACCTGCCGCAGGAAGCCGTGCAGCCCGTTTTGTTCATTGAATGCCCGGCGCTTCTGTTCCCGTTCGTCCGCCGCCTCGTGGCCGACCTCACGCGCGAAGGCGGCTTCCCGCCGCTGCTGCTCGACCCGATCGATTTTGCCGGTCTGTATCGCCGTCGCGCCGCTGAAGGCCAGCAACCGCCGGCTGTCAGCTAGGAAATCGGCAACAGACGCATTTCTTGCCCCCTCTGCCGCAAAGGTTCGTGGAAAGGCATCGCCCTCTCTCTATGGTGCGGTGCCGTTTCGCGCATCAGCCGCGACACCAAGCGCGTCGGATATCGCACTCTTCGCCCTGCGGCGTGCCTCAAAGCCAGCAACCGCTTACGCCTTCGGCGGAGCGGTTTTTTTATGGCATTCATCACCGGGGGCCAAGGATGACCATCGGCGTCAGGGACTGACGGGGGCGTCTACCTGGATCCGCATCATCTCCGACGACATCCATGACAGCATGACCGCCAAGGCATCGGTCGGTTGCATGCCCTCGCAAAGCGCGGCCTCGAATGCGTTCGTCAGTTGAGACTGTAGCATATCCGAGACATGCTCCGCGATCAGCGGTTGAGGATTTCCCGGGAAGAGGGCATCCACGTCCCTCGGTGTCGATCTCAGCTCGTTACGTAAGGGCATCATGCTATCCTGTTGATCCTCTGTCGAAAGTACTTGCAACGGTGAGAACGTCACGCCTGACAGCGATTGTGGTTCTTGCGAAAGCCCTGATCACATTTCGTCTCCACCTCGATCAGTGCCTTCGCGAGTTCGCTTAGGCCGGCTCCCTCGGCTTCGCGGGTGAGATACCGCAGAGCGGCCAGTATACCGTTGATGTCTTCCTTCTGCTTTTCCGAGAGAAAGCTGTCTTCAACTACGATACTAGGCAGCGCGTTGCATTTTCGTGTGTTCGCCATAATTGAGGACGTTCTCATAGATACCCGTTTTCTCTCGAACCTTTTGCAGAACCGCCTCCGATACTGTCAGCGAGCCTGCTATGATCTTGTAGCCTTCTTCACTTCTCGAAACGTTCCCCAGCCAATCGACGTCCCAGCCGTTGCGCATGAAAATATTGCGGCAGTAGGCTGGATACATGACACCGACGATACGGGTCATGCCCTGTGCGAGTCCGAACTCCAGATATCCGATGATGAGTTCCTGAACGATCCTTCTGCGTTTCTCGATGGGCAGCTTCTCGTCGACGCAGAAACGGCTCCCCTCCCAGACTTCGCTCGCCCTGGGAATGACAACGTTGGTGACGAGGTGCGGAAAAATCTCCTGCAACATGTACGGGCGATCGGTCGGATACAGGCGGGATGAGCCACGCGCTCTTCCGAATTCGTCCCGCCAGACGAGATACCAGGCGGCGGGATTGTCGTACTGGTCGTATTCCATGTTACGGACCGTGGGCACCTTCCATCGCTGCCGCTGCACGATGCATTCGTGCCGAAGCTTGTGCTGCTCGTATATCGGATTGCCGGCAAACAGATGGTTCGTACTGATCGAAACACAGTCAATCATCGACACCCTCGCAACGCATGAACGACGAGGGTCATTAAGCGCGAAAGCACCGTCGCTCCGCAGCTAGCAACCTTGACAGGTTCCGACGGGAATCAGCCGATGAAGGAAGGGAGAATAAGACCGTGGCGAATGGCCTTGACGGTCGCGAGCGTCCGCTCGTTGGCATTCAACTTCTTGAAAACATTATTCATGTGAAAACGAACAGTGGAGTGGGACACCCCAAGGATATCGGCGATGACGGAGTCGCTCTTTCCCTCCGCCGCCCAGCACATGATCTCCTTTTCGCGCTCGGTGAGATAGACGTCGCCCAAGCCCTCCGTCAGGGGAACCTCGATCTTTTCCAACTCCGTGAAGGCGAGGTGAAATTGAATGGCCAGCGCCTGCACCTTATGGAGAAGCGCCCGATCCGGGTTCACGCCGCCATGGCTGCTCGCAATCCCGAAGCCCGCCAATTCGCCATTCACACCGCAAACAGGCACTGCGATTCCGTCGCAGAGTCGCGCTTCCTCCGCCTCGTGCATGACCTTCATCTGATCGTTATGCCACTTGCGATTAGCTAGCGCCGACGCCCAGGTGAACGGCCTGCTGGCCGACACACCGTATTGCGGGACGGGATCTTTTTTCTCGTACTGATTAATTCGGTAGTGCTCCATCCAATCGTCCGGGTAATTGCAGACGATGCCGTGTACCGCGTTCAATCCCACGGAAGGATGGTCGGTGATGAGGCTGTAGCAATAACGATCATAGCCGAAGACGGCGAGGGCTTTTCCGAAAAGCTCGGAAACTTCCTTGCTCGACTTCGCCGCGTTGGCGTCCTCAATAAATCGCTCGATCGCAAACCTGTCCATCACCACGTGCGCCGAATCGAGTAAGGCAAGTGTATGCTAACATGCACCAACTCACTCATGTAGGCAAAATATCCCGGCAACCGAGGCGCTTTTGGCCCAAATACGTGATGGGTTGGTTAAGAAACCGGCACGAAACCTTTCTCCAGTATCAAGTAGTTGAGATTGTTGAAGGGGTCGCCGTAGACCTCGCATTTTAGTCCGTCGACGAGCGCTTTCAGATCGGATCGGCTCCTGAATAGCAGGCGCTTTCTTCCGAAAAGCGCGAGATAACCGCGCAAGTCCGCAGTTGTGGCGACATTGCCAACGACCAACCTCCCGCCGACGACCAGCTGGTTTTTGAGTTCGCACAGAAGGCGGCGCGCTCGTTCATCGGGCGTGATGGTGAGCAACAAGGGGGCATAGATCAGATCGAAACCGCCACGGCCACGCAACGAACCTTCGATCCTGGATAAAGGAGTGGCATTGATCTCGATTTGTCTCCGATATTTATGGCTCAGGAATGCGCAGACGGTTCCTTGCTCATCGAGTGCGCTGAAATCGACAGACCTCAAGTCAAGCGGTCCGTCTTCCAATTCGCGGAGGTGCCCCGGCATCAATGCCAAAATCCGAGGACGCTTGCGACGCGTGCGGACATCCTCGATATAGGCGCGCATCAAGGTTTTCTGCAAACGCACCGAAAGCGCGAATGTGCTCCCGGTCAGCTGCTCGAAGAGCATCGCAGCGCTCTTTGGCGTACCAAGCGGCATAATGCCGCCATAGAGGAAATCGAGGGAGGTCGCGTACCCGCCAGGCTTCCACGCATAGCTTGTGGAGGGTTCCTCGCTGCAATGCCGATACATTCGGTGCGATCGCACCACGAGGCCCAGACGGCTCAGGCATCGCATGCGCGTCGCGAGGTCATAAACCTCGGAAAGCTCCCGCTCCAGAAGTTCATACGCAGCGCGCCCTTCGCCTTCTTCGAGAAGATCGGCCGAATGATCGAGAAGCCCGGCCGCCAGAAACAGCAAGCTGTCTGGTGTGAACGTGCCCAGACGATGCTTGAGTTCCTGCGCCGATGAATCGATTGGAGGGTACAGGCTTTTCCCGCTTCTTCGCATACAATCTTCCGCTTTGCCATGGGCGAGAGGCCGCCCGCTCCACAAGGAAAGCTGGCACTCTAGAGGTGACACCCCTTGTTTACAGGATACAAATGCATCCCGATTTTATTGAAAGTTGCAGCAACTTCGTACAAAACTGAGCGGCTTCTTTTCCGGGCTGAAACCAAAATGTACACAATCCGCCTATGGTCGATTCATTCGAGACGCTCATCGATCTGATTTATGAGGCTGCTGAAGACCCGCTCAAGTGGCAACGGGTTCTGGCTCACCTGACCGCCGCCGTGGGTGGATCGGGCGCGGCGTTTCACGCAAGCGAAGCAGATAACTCAGGGTTCAGCTTCGGAACGTGCTGGCAGATCGATCCCGAAGGTCAGCGCGAGTACGCGGACTACTATCACACGGTAAATCCTCTGGCCGTGGCTCTGGCCACGGTACCGGCTGGCGTTGCCGTCCCCGATCAGGCACTTGTTCCGCGCGAAGCCTACAAGAACAGCGAGCTCATCCACGATTACTCGCGCAGGTTCGATATCCGCGGTTCGATCACGCTGCTCGCCGCCCGCAACGAACAACGCCTGGCATGCCTTGGCGTCATCCGCCCCTACCGATCCGAACTCTTCGAGGCTCACGAAGTCGCGTTCGTGCAGCGCGCCGCCCCGCATCTGACGCGCGCGCTTGCGCTCAACAGGCGGCTGGCGCAGCTCGATGGCGAAAAACGAACGTTCGAGCAGGTGCTGGACCGGCTGGGTCACGCTGTGATCGTCCTGTCCGAAGACCGAAAGGTTTGCTACGAAAATGACGCTGCCCGTCGGCTTTTCCGAACGGGCGACGCCCTTCGCGTTGTTCAGAAACGGCTCGCCGCCGCGAGTCCGATTATCGACGCTCGTCTGGCCGAGGGGGTGCGAGCCGCGCTCGCTTTGAAGCGCAGGCGGGGCGATACCATTATGGTTCCGCGAGAAAACGGGGCGCGCCCCCTGATCGTCAGAATCATGCCCTTCGACCAGAATTCCGGCTTTCCGTTGGGTACAGGTACGCGCGCCATCGTCCTGATCTCGGATCAGGCATCGACGGCGGAAAACAAGGCGAACGAGATGATGAATGCGTTCGGTCTGACGCCAGCCGAAAAGCGTCTGGTTCATGAGCTTCTTGCCGGGCGCACCCTGCGAGAATCCGCGGAAAGCCTGGCCATCACACGCGCCACGAGTCGCAACAGACTGGCGCATATCATGTCGAAGACCGGCACCCACCGGCAAAGCGAGTTGATCCAGCTTGTCTTGCGCGGCTCGGCTGAAAGCGAAGTGTAGCCGGGGCCAAAGGGCTGCGCTCAGGCCGCCGTTTGCTCTGCGGGTACGTCGTCGTAGCGTTTCCACAGCGCCTTATCGCCGAGCGACGCGACAAAAGCGGCGTGCGCCCCCTCTTCTTCCGGCGTGAGCCGCGACGGCAGCGGCTTGAGGCGCACCTGCACTGCGGCCACCTGCCCTGCGACAGTCACCTTCGCAGAGCGAGCGCCCAGATCGAGCCCCGCCTGCTCTGCTCCGATCAGCCGCAGATAGACATCGGCCAGCAACTCGCTGTCGAGCAGCGCGCCGTGCTTCGTCCGCGTGGAATTGTCGATGCCGTAGCGGCGGCACAACGCATCGAGGTTGTTCGGGCTGCCGGGGTGTTTGCGGCGAGCGAGCGCGAGAGTGTCCGTAACGCGTTCCATGGAGATCGGCGGTGGATAGCCGAGCGCCTGAAACTCGTAATTCAGGAAGCCCACATCGAACGCCGCGTTGTGAATAATGAGGCGCGCGCCTTCGAGCACGGCCAGCATCTCCGACGCGAGCGCGGCGAACAGCGGCTTGTCGGCGAGAAAGGCGTCCGTCAATCCATGGATTGCGGTCGCTTCTTTCGGCACCGGACGTTGCGGATTGAAGTACCAGTGCCAGAAAACGCCCGTCGGGATGAAATTATGAAGCTCGACGCAAGCCAGCTCGATGATGCGATGACCGCTTTTCGGGTCGAGCCCGGTCGTCTCGGTATCGAGGACGAGTTCGCGCATGTCGCCCCGATTGACCCCTTCGATGCATCATATGTCTTTAAGAGCGGCCCACCGCTGATAAGCCAGCGGCGGCCGCGTAACGATATCCTTCAAGATTGCATCGATTTGGCGGCGGCTGTCCTCATGCCCGGTGCCCGTATCCACAACGAAATCCGCACGAGCCCGTTTCTCGGCGTCGGGCATCTGCCTCGCGATGATTGCTTCGAGCTTCTCGACGGTCATGCCGGGACGGTCGAGCAGCCGCTCGCGCTGCGCCTCGGCCGATGCGCTCACCACGATGACGCCGTCGAAAAGATCGCCCGCCCCGGTCTCGAACAGGAGCGGTATTTCAAGGATCGCAAGCGGCGTGCCCTTGTCCTGCTCGGCGAGCAGAAAGCGCCATTGCGCCGTGCGAACCAGCGGGTGAATGATGGCTTCAAGCCGCTTCATCGCAGCCGCCGAGCCGAGAACGCGCGCGCCCAGCGCCGCGCGATCAACGACGCCCCCCGCCGTCGTGCCCGGAAAGGCGGCCTCGATCAGCGGCGCGGCTGCGCCCGCGTAAAGCTCATGCACCACGCGGTCGGCGTCGAGCACGGGGATGCCGAGACCGCGCAGATAGGCCGCGGCCGTGCTTTTTCCCATGCCGATGGAACCCGTCAGCCCGATGACAATCATGCGCCTGCCTCCCGCGCGGCGATGGCGTCGAGCACCGCCGCGCGAAGCTCCGACGTCACGTGCGGCCGCACGCCGAACCAGCGCTCGAAGCCCGGCGCGGCCTGATGCAGCAGCATGCCGAGCCCGTCCACCGCGCGAAGCGCGCGCGCGCGCGCCTGCGCCAGAAGCGGCGTTTCAAGCGGCGTATAGACGATGTCGTTCACGGTCGCGTCGGCGGCGACGGGCGCGAGGTCGATGTCGAGCGGCGGCTGGCCCGTCATGCCGAGCGTCGAGGTGTTGACGACGAAACGCGCGCCATCGAGCACCGCCGGAAGGTCGCCCAGCGCGAAGCTTGTGGCAGGCGGAAACTCGGCGGCCAGAGCGTCGGCGGTCGCCTTTGTGCGATTGACGATGCGGATGTCGGCGAAACCGCGCTCGATCAGCGCCCACACGACGGCCCGCGCCGCGCCGCCCGCGCCGATCACCACCGCCGCGCCCAATTTATCCCAACCGGGTGCCTGTTCGTCTAGATTGGCCAGAAAACCAAAGGCATCCGTGTTCGCGCCGTGAAGTTTTCCACCATCGAGCCACAGCGTATTCACAGCGCCGATGGCGTCCGCCGCCGCGTCGCGCATCTCGGCAAGCCGGAACGCTTCGAGCTTGTGCGGCACCGTCACGTTGCCGCCGGAAAGCCCCGCCGCCGCGAACCCGCGAACGAATTCCGCGAAGTCCTTCGGCTCGACCGCTGCCTTGCCATACTCGCCCGCGATGTCGTGCTCGCGCAGCCAGAAACCGTGGATCACGGGTGAAAGCGAGTGCGAAATCGGCCAGCCAATGACACAGGCGCGTTTCATGGCCACCTCTCTACTTCTTCAGCACCGAAATGCGGCGCAGCTCTTCAAGCACCGGAACGATGGGCATGCCGAGGATTGTGAAATAGTCCCCCTTCACTTCCGAAAAGAGGTGAATGCCAAGCCCCTCGATGTGATAGGCGCCGACGGACGTCTGCACGCCCTCGCCCGCCGTCTCCATATACCAGTCGAGGAAATCGTCGGTGAAATCGCGCATCGTGAGCGTCGCCGTATCGACGAATTGCGCGACGTGTCCCCGATGCAGAAGCACGGCCGCCGAATGAAGCTGATGCTGGCGACCGCGAAGCTTCAGGAGCTGGCCGCGCGCTTCCTCCTGGCTCCTCGGCTTCTGCAGGATTTCGTTGCCGACCGCAAGCACCTGATCGGCGCCGATGACGATGGCGCCCGGCTCCGCTTCAAGCACATTGTCCGCCTTCAGCCGCGCAAGCGCGAGCGCGACATCGGGCGGCGCGATGTTGCGCGCGAAGTGCTTGTGCTCCTCCGCTTCGTCGACCCTCGACGGCTGCGTGTGAAAGCGCAGACCCGCGCTCGCAAGGATTGCCGCGCGCGCCTGACTTGCGGACGCGAGGATGATTTCAGGATAATCCGATTGCATGCGCCGATTGAGTACCTTTTCCGAAACTGCTTGAAGCGAAGTGCTATTCCTCTAGCGACGGTTACCCTCATAAATCGCGATGATCTGAGCGGCGGTTTCCTCAATGGATTTTCTTGTCACGTCCACGAACTGCCAGCGATTTTGCGAGCAAAGCCTCTTCGTGAACGCTATTTCGTTTTTTATAACATCGGTGTCGACGTAATCTTCGAAATTGTTGCTGTTCAGCGCAAGCAACCTGTTGCGTCTGATTTCCGAGAGCCGTTCCGCGCTTGCGACAAGACCGATGACGAATGCGGTCTTGAGGCTCGTGAGGTTCGGCGGCGGCGGAATGTTCGGTACAAGCGAGACGTTCGCGGTCTTGTAGCCGCGGTTCGCCAGATAGATGCTGGTCGGCGTTTTTGACGTGCGGCTCGCCCCTACGAGCACGATGTCGGCCTTGTCGAGATCGTCCGTGCGCTGGCTGTCGTCATGCGCGAGCGTGTAATTCATGGCCTCGATACGGCGGAAATAATCGGCATCGAGCGTGTGCTGCGCCGCGACGACGGGGCGCGACGGCATCTTCAGATAATCCTCGAACGCCTTGAGCACCGGCCGGAGCACGGCCACGCACGGCAGGCCAAGATCGCCGCAGCGCTTTTCCAGAAGTTCGGCGAGGTTGGGGTTCGCGAGCGTGAACAGCACGATACCCGGCGACGCCTCGATATGTTGAAATACCACGGCAAGTTGACGCGGGTTGCGCACGAGCGGGTGCATGTGCCGGTTCGGTTTCGCGCCCGGAAGGCGCACCACGGCCGCCTTCGCCATGGTCGTCAGCGTCTCGCCGGAGGCGTCGGAAACGAGATGCAGATGGAAATGCTTTGCGGCGGGTATAGCTGTTAATTCCGGGGATGAAGCGGCCTTCTCGGCGCCTTGCTCGGGCCTGGCATTTTCCGGGGCCATTGAGTCCTCCACGCCAATTAGAAAAGAACGCACAGCTCGTGACGCTCTGGAAAAAAAGCCCTAGGTTCTTACCCGGCCCGCGACCTGCGCTGAGTCTTCACAGGTTGTCCCCCACGTTATTCATTGCTGAGATGGGCAAAGCAAGGCTAAAGAGCAAAGGATGAAAGCCCCCGCAAGCGCGATTTTTCAACAGGACTCGTCGCGACGCATCGGCAGGAGAACGTGGTCTCCAAACCAGGGGAAGAACGCGGCACAACGTGATGTTTCCGCAAGTTGCCCCCCCTAAGAGAAACAACAGAACCTAAGATGGAATCTTATTGATGAACATCGCCGCTGAAACGCCGAAGACCGATCCGAAGTTCATTGCCGCGCTGAAGGGCACCGCCCACAAAGCGCCCCCCATGTGGCTCATGCGGCAAGCGGGGCGCTATCTCGCCGAGTATCGCGCAGTGCGTTCGCAGGCGGGTTCGTTCCTGAACCTCTGTTACAATCCCGAACTGGCGGCAGAAGTGACTCTCCAGCCGATCCGCCGCTTCGACTTCGATGCCGCGATCATCTTCTCGGACATCCTCGTCGTGCCCCACGCTCTCGGCCAGCATCTCGAATTCCGCGAAGGCGAAGGCCCGCATCTCGATCCCATCACGAGCCTCGCCGATCTCTCAAAGCTCTCCGTCGAGAAGGCGAAGTCCACGTTTTCCATCGTGTACGAAGCGATCGATCGCACCATCGCAGGGCTTGGCGATCGGACGCCGCTGATCGGTTTCTGCGGCGCGCCGTGGACGGTGGCGAGCTACATGGTCGAAGGCCACGGTTCGAGTGACTATCGCGCGGCGAAGCTCCTCGCCTATCGCGAGCCGGAAACCTTCAAGGCCATCCTCGATATGCTGGTGGAAGCCTCGGCCATGTATCTCATCGGCCAGGCGAATGCGGGCGCTCGCGCTCTGCAAATTTTCGATAGCTGGGCAAGCGCGCTTGCCGACAACGACTTCGACGCGTTCGTGATCGAGCCGACCGCCGAGATCGTGAAGCGCGTGAAGGCCGTGCATCCGAACGTGCCGATCATCGGCTTCCCGCGCGGCGCCTCGCCGAAATACGCCGATTACGTGGCCCGCACCGGCGTCGACGCGCTCGGCTGCGACACCGCCGCGCCGCTTCCCACGATTGCCGCCCAGCAGGACAAGGTGACCGTGCAGGGCAACCTCGATCCGCTGTTGCTGCTTGCGGGCGGCGATGCTATGGACCGCCGTGTGAACGCGATCCTGGAGGCTCTGGCTCCGAAGCCGTACGTCTTCAATCTCGGTCACGGCATTCTTCCGGATACGCCCACCGAACATGTCGAGCGCCTCATCCGTCTTGTGCGGGGCTGAGGCGGTCGCGCTCAATCGGACCGTCCGAAAGACAACGAATCGATCTATAGCGAGATCGGGAGCGCCAAAATCGCGGCGCTCCGAAACCCGCCCGCGAACGGCCTGCCATGATCAGCCTCATGAACGACGCCTATCTGTACCTCAAGTCCTTCCACCTGATCGCGGCCTTCGCGTGGATGGCGGGGCTGTTCTATCTTCCCAGGCTCTACATTTATCACGCTGAGGTTGGGGCCGGCACACCGCAATCCGAGACCTTCAAGGTGATGGAACGGCGTCTTCTCAAGGCGATCATGAACCCGGCGATGATCGTCACCGTGGGTCTTGGTCTGTGGATCGCCTTCGCCACCGATTATATCGACTGGCGCAACGCGCCGTGGCTTCACCTGAAAATCGCGCTGGTGGTCGGCTTGCTCGTCATTCATGGTTTTCTCGCCAAATGGCGCAAGGATTTCGAGGCCGACCGCATCCCGCACAGCACGCGCTTCTTCAGAATTATAAACGAAATCCCGACGTTGCTTCTGATCGGCATCGTCCTGCTCGTGATCGTGAAGCCCTTCTGACGCTTCTTCTCATGGGAAAAGATGAAACGGGACTTTTCGCATCTTTGCGAATGGCGCAAACGCTGCTATATTAGCGTTGTCGCCAACTATCCGACATTTACCTTTCAGGATCGGTCACCCCGTTCCCATATTGAGTGAAGCAGCCGCGATCTGCTCTCGAGACAAGACAAGCGGTTCAGCGAACGTCCTCACCTCCCCCCGGTTTGCGGACCCACCGTCCGCGCCAACCCACACTCTCCCCCCGAACAAAGTCGTCGACCATCATGCAAGAAATGAAGCTTCAAGACCTCAAAGCCAAGTCCCCTACGGAACTTCTTGCGGTCGCCGAGGAATTCGCAGTCGAAAACGCGAGCGCGCTCCGCAAGCAGGAGCTGATGTTCGCGATCCTGAAACAGCTCGCGGCGCGTGACATCGAGATCACCGGCATCGGCGTTGTGGAAACCTTGCAGGATGGCTTCGGCTTCCTGCGGTCGCCGGACTCGAATTACCTTCCGGGCCCCGACGACATTTATGTGAGCCCGAGCCAGATCCGACGCTTCGGGCTTCGCACCGGCGACACGGTCGAAGGGCAGATCCGCGGGCCAAAGGACGGCGAGCGCTATTTTGCGCTGCTAAAGGTCAACAAGATCAACTTCGACGATCCCGAGAAGATTCGCCACAAGGTTCACTTCGACAATCTGACGCCGCTCTATCCGGACGACTGGCTGAAGATGGAGACCGACCCGCCGCACTCGAAGGATCTGAGCCCGCGCGTCATCGACATCGTGGCTCCGCTCGGCAAGGGTCAGCGCGGCTTGATTGTGGCGCCGCCGCGTACCGGCAAAACCGTGCTGCTTCAGAACATTGCCCACTCGATCACGGCGAACCACCCCGAGTGCTATCTGATCGTTCTCCTCATTGACGAGCGGCCGGAAGAAGTGACCGACATGCAGCGCTCGGTGCGCGGCGAGGTCATCAGCTCCACCTTCGACGAGCCGGCATCGCGCCACGTGCAGGTGGCCGAGATGGTCATCGAGAAGGCGAAGCGCCTCGTTGAGCACAAGCTCGACGTCGTCATCCTGCTCGATTCCATCACGCGTCTCGGCCGCGCCTACAATACGGTGGTGCCGTCGTCCGGCAAGGTGCTCACCGGCGGTGTCGACGCGAACGCGCTGCAACGCCCGAAGCGCTTCTTCGGCGCCGCCCGCAATATCGAGGAGGGCGGCTCGCTTACCATCATCGCGACGGCTCTCGTCGAAACCGGCAGCCGCATGGACGAAGTGATCTTCGAAGAGTTCAAGGGCACCGGCAATTCGGAACTCGTGCTCGACCGCAAGGTCGCCGACAAGCGCGTGTTCCCGGCGATGGACATCGCGAAGTCCGGCACCCGTAAGGAAGAGCTGCTCGTTCCGCAGGCGCAGCTTCGCAAGATGTATGTGCTCCGCCGTATCCTGAACCCGATGGGGCCGATGGACGGCATCGAGTTCCTGCTCGACAAGCTGCGCCAGACAAAGTCGAACGGCGATTTCTTCGACTCGATGAACACGTAGCATGCTGCTGATGCGTACCGGATGTCGAGCGCGGTCGCTTGCAGGGCGAACCGCTGACAAGCGGGCCTGCCGCAATCCAGATGAGAAGCGCAGTCATTCTTTGGCTTTCAAACCGAAGATTTTAACGGCAGGCATCGTTTCGTTTGAGGGGCGCGCGCTCACGCAGACGCCCTTACCGGCCGCTCAGGAAATCCGCGATAGCGGGTACGAGTCGCGGCGATAGCGGCCTGCCGGGTTCGGCGTATGTGCCGATGTTCGGCGCGCGATCCGGCGGCGCGTCTTTCAGGACGTGATTCATCCCCTCGATAATTGCCACTCTCGCATCCGGCCGTGCCTTCGCCAGACGCTCGGCATCGGCGGTTTCGATCTGGATGTCTGTCGTTCCCTGCACGATCAGGACGCGGCATCTGGTCCTTGCGAGTTCGGCCACCGGATCGAGGGTGAGAAGCGAGATCAGATAGGGTTGCACACTCGGCCTGTAGAGCGCGACAAGCTCCGGCGGTACGGTTTCGACCCGCTCGCCGCGTCGCAGTTTTGCGGCGATGGCCCGCGAAGTTTCGCGAAGCGTGTCAGGCACTCCGGCAGCTTTCAGTTGTCGTTCCAGCAACTCCGCGAACGGAGTACCTGGGCCGGCAACCAGAACCAGCGCTGAAACATCCGCGCGCTGCGCGGCGAGCGTCGCCACCAGCGCGCCCTCGCTGTGGCCGAGCACCGCGACCGATTTCACGCCATCTTGCGAGCGGAGAAAGCCGATCCAGCGGACAGCATCTTCGACATAGGTGTCGAAGCGCAGAGCTTCCTCTCCCGGCGCAGCGGACCGGCTTTCTCCAATGCCGCGCTTGTCGATCCGCAGCGACGCGATGCCCCGATCCGCCAGACCTTTAGCCAGGAGTCTGAGGCTGTTGTTTGGCATGCCCGGTATGTTGCCGTCACGGTCGACTGGACCGGACCCCGGCAGGATGAGAACGGCGGGCGATAGCTGGTTGCCTTCGGGCAGCGTGATCGTGCCGCGAAGTCCGTCGAGCGAAACGCCGCGCTCGGTCAATGCCGATGCTTCCCATGGGAGAAGCAGCAACGCCGCGACTCCCCAGTATCGGTACCGGCTCCGCCACATCGAAACTCTCCGCCGCCGCACCGCAAGAGGTCATACCCGCGCCAACTCAAGCCCCCCTGCCGCCCAACCGTCCCGCCTGCACGGCGGAGCGGGGCATATGACTGATGCGGCTAAAGCTTGAGGCCGGAATGAATGGCCGCGATACCGCCCGACAGGTTGCGATATTGCACGCGGCTGAAGCCCGCCTTTTCGATCATCCCGGCGAACTTCTTCTGGTCCGGGAAGGCGCGGATGCTGTCCACGAGGTAGCGATAGGGTTCCGCGTCACCCGCCACGACGCGGCCGAGCGGCGGCACCACGGTATCGGAATAGACCTCGTAGACCTTGTCGAACAGCGGCACCTGCACGCGCGAGAATTCGAGGCAGAGAAAGCGGCCGCCCGGCTTCAGCACGCGGAACGCCTCGTTCAGCGCATTCTGCTTGTTATCCACGTTCCTGATGCCGAAGGAGATGGTGTAGAAGTCGGACGTGTTGTCCCGGTAGGGCAGGCTTTCGGCGTTCGCCTGAACGAACGATACCTTGCCCGCGAACTCGGGATGCTTGTCGCGGCCCGCGTCCATCATCGCATGGTTGATATCGGTGACGATCGAGCGCGAGCCGGGGCCGGCCGCCTTGAGAAAGCGCTTTGTGATGTCGCCGGTGCCGCCCGCCACGTCGATCAGCAGCGACGCGCTCGACTTCGACGGCGCAAGCCAGTTGATTGCCGCGTCCTTCCAGATGCGATGGACACCGCCCGACATCAGGTCGTTCATCAGGTCGTAGCGCGTGGCCACGCGGTCGAAGACGGTGTTGACGAACCCCTGAAAACCGAGGTTCTGGATTTTGTGATCGTAAGCGGTCATTCCGTTCGCTCCGGAGGCGAGTGAGAAAATTTGATGCGATATGTGGCGCACGGGCGGCACAATGTAAACGCGTCATTATGTTTTAGGCCATCAACCGGGACAGATGGCGCCTTCAATTGCCAATGGACTGTACAACGGCCATATTCCTCGGCGAGCATAGAGTGTTTACATCCGAGAGAAAAATTTCACCCCATGGCGCGCACCCCTCAACCTTATGATCTGGTCATTGCCGGTGCAAGCTTCGCCGGGTTGGTCGCCGCTAAAACCGCGGCCATCCGAGGGCTGAAGGTTGCCGTTCTCGAACCGAAGGCCGCCGCCGGTCAGCACGTCTCGTCGACGGGCATCCTCACGAAGGAAGCGGCGCAGGAAATCGACCTGCCGTACAATCTCACGCGCCGCGTTTACGGCGTGCGGCTTTACGCTCCCAATCTCCGCCATGTCGACCTGTTCGCGCCGGACAGCTTTTTCGTGACGACGGATACCGGCCGCGTGCTTGGCTGGCTCTCGCAAGAGGCCCAGCGGGCGGGCGCGCAAATCCTGTGGCGCACGCCGTTTCAGGGCGCGGACCGCAAGGACGGCGTCTTTCTGTTCAAGGGCGTCAACATCTCGGCGCGGCACATCATCGGCGCGGACGGCGCGCAATCGGCCGTCGCGCGCGCCTTCGGGCTTGGGCTGAACGAGCGGTTCATGATCGCCACCGAGCATGAATATGACGGGCTCCACGCCGATCCGCGCTTTCTGCATTGCTTTCTCGATTCGCGGCTCGCGCCGGGACATATCGCCTGGGTTGCGCCGGGGCCGTCGCTGTTTCATGCGGGCCTTGCCGCGCGGCCGGGGCGCAGGCCGCATCTCGCCGCCTTCCTCGCGAAGACCGCGCCCATCTTCGGTTTCGAGGATGCGAGGCTCGTTGAGCGGCGGACGGGACGCATTCCATGCGGCGGGGTCGTCCGGCCGTTCGCCACAGACGGCGTGACGCTGATCGGCGACGCGGCGGGCATGGCATCGCCGACAACTGGCGGCGGCATGGGCTTCGCGTTCCAGTTCGGGCGCCGCGCGGCGCAGATGGTGGCCGATCACCTCTTGCATCTCGGGCCGTCGCCGGAGGTGGCGCTTGCGAAGGAACTGCCGCGTTTCGGCCTCAGCCACCTGACGCGGCATGCGCTCAACCTCGCGCCGCCGAACGCGCTCCTGTCGGCCGCTCTCGGTACAGCGCCGATGCGGAGGTTCGCCCAGCACGTCTATTTCCGCGAACGAGGCGGCAAGGGCATCAGCTTCGCCGACTTCCAGACGCGGCTGAACGGCCTCGAAAGCCCTCCGCTCGGCGCGAATAGCGTCGCGCCGCGAAATATCCCGTAGACCTGCGATGGCGTGTGTTTTACGAAATGTCGTACGGCGCGATGCGGCCCGCGCCCGTGACACCATTTCGAACCGCCTTTGAGACACACGGAGACGTTCCATGCCGATGCATCGCTTTCTTGAGTGGCATGCCAGTCAGTTCATGACGAAGGACGTCGAATCCGTTCCCTCGTCGCTGACGCTCCGCGAACTCGGCGCGCTGTTCGATCACAACGACTACAATTCATTCCCTGTGGTGGATAACGACGTGCTCGTCGGCCTTGTGACGAAGCTTGACTTCCTGAAGGCGTTCATCTTCGACACCAGCCACCTCATGCCGCACTATGGCGAGGTCATGTCGAAGACGGTCGCCGACGTCATGATGAAGGACATCGTTCACGTCGAGCTTGAAACGCCGCTCACGAAGGTTCTTGAACTCATGGTGAAGCTTCGCACGCGCGGTTTCCCTGTGCTCGATAACGGCAAGCTCGCCGGCTTCATTTCGCGCACGGACCTCACCCACGCGCTGACGCTCGCGACACGCGACGAATAGCGCATCCACCGACCGGATCACCGGGCGGCCGAAGCGTAGCCGCTCATCAAACAGGTTTTCGCCAGGTTCAGCCATGTCGCAGCACGCCCTTACCGTAACGCGCGAACAGAACTTTCCCGAGTGGTATCAGGCCGTTGTCCGCGACGCCGACCTCGCCGAAAACTCGCCCGTGCGCGGCTGCATGATCATCAAGCCCTGGGGTTACGGCATATGGGAGCGCGTGCAGAAGGGCCTCGACGCGCGCATCAAGGAGACGGGGCACGAGAACTGTTATTTCCCGATCTTCATTCCGATGAGCTTCATCGCCAAGGAAGCGGAGCATGTGGAAGGCTTCGCGAAGGAAATGGCGGTCGTTACGCATCACCGCTTGAAGAACATCGACGGCAAGCTGGTGCCCGATCCCGAGGCCGAGCTTCAGGAACCGCTGATCGTGCGCCCGACGTCCGAGACGATCATCGGCGACGCCTTCCAGCGCTGGGTCAAGAGCTACCGCGACCTGCCGATCCTCATCAACCAGTGGGCAAACGTGGTGCGCTGGGAGATGCGCACGCGCATGTTCCTGCGCACGACGGAATTCCTCTGGCAGGAGGGCCACACGGCGCACGCCGACAAGGCCGACGCCATGGCCGAGACGCTGCGCATGCTGGAAGTCTACCGCAGCTTCGCCGAGGACGTGCTTGCGATGCCGGTGGTGGCGGGCGAGAAGCCCGAGAATGAGCGCTTCCCCGGCGCCGACAACACCTATTCGATCGAAGCGATGATGCAGGACGGCAAGGCGCTTCAGGCCGGCACGTCGCATTATCTCGGCACGCATTTCGCCGAGGCGCAGAATATCCGCTTCCAGAATGAGGCGGGTGAGCTTGCGCTTTGCCACACGACAAGCTGGGGCGTTTCCACGCGGCTCATCGGCGGCGTGATCATGACACATGGCGACGACGACGGCTTGCGCCTGCCGCCCGCCATCGCGCCGAAGCAGATCGTCATCGTGCCCATGCTGCGCGACAAGCCGGAAGACGCGGCCGTTGTCGAATTCTGTACGAGCCTCGCGGCGGAGCTTAACGCCAAGGCCGCGTTCGGCGAACCGATCCGCGCGCATATCGACAATCGCAAGATCAAATCGGCCGACAAGCGCTGGGACTGGGTGCGCCGGGGCGCGCCGCTCATCCTCGAAATCGGCCCGCGCGACGCGAGCGGCGGCAACGTCACGTTCACGCGCCGCGATGCCCTGCGCGACGGCGCGAAGGTGAAGTCGCATTCGCTGCCGCGCGCGGAGTTCGTCGGCGGCGTCGAGGCGCTGCTACGCGAAATTCAGAGCGCGCTTTACGCCGACGCGAAGAAGCGGCTCGACGCGAACATCAGCACCGACATCAAGACCTTTGACGAGCTGGCGGCCTATTTCGGCCCGGCGGAAGAAGACGAAGGCGGCGCGTTCAAGGGCTGGGTTCGCGTGTCGTGGTCGCGCCCGACGGGTGCCGCGCTGGAAGAGATCGCGGACAAGCTCAAGGCGCTGAAACTCACCATCCGCAACACGCCGCTCGACGGGAAAACGAGCGCAGCGACATGTTTCTTCACCGGCGGCGCTGCGGTCGAAGACATCATCATCTCGCGGGCTTATTGATACTCAGCCGCATTTGCTCGTACCGTACGCCGCTTGCGCAAGGTCGCTTGAGACCCGCGCCGCCATGAACAGCCGGACGGCCACACTTGCGCAATTGCGAGGTGATGAGGGAGAACCGCTCAGGCCAGGCCGAAGCAGGTCCGAAGGAAGCGGCCCGCCGCAAGGAGGCCGTGCCCGTCGATACCATGGCCGAGACCGGGCCGGATCTGCCATTGCACCGGCACGCCGACAGCTGCCAGCGTTTCGCGCGCGAGGTGGATCGCGGCGACGGGGATGACTTCATCCGCCGAGCCGTGAAGGAGGAGAACCGGCGGCTTCACCTTGATTTCGTCGGCGAGTCGCGCAGCGCCCGCGAGATGGCCCGAAAAGCCGACGATACCGGCGACGGGCTCGGGCAGGCGCAGCCCCGTTTGCAGCGCCATCATCGTGCCCTGGCTGAAGCCGACAAGCGCAACCTTCGACAGCGGCAGCCCGGCCTTCTCCGCCTCGCTCACGACGAACGCCGCAAGCGCAGGCTCCGCGTTGCGGACGCCTTCTTCCCACTCCCGCTCGCTGCGCGTCGAAAGCGAAAACCATTGCCGCCCGCCGAAATAACCGGGGATCGTTTCCGGCGCGTCGGGCGAGACGAAAGCGGCGTCCGGCAGGAGCGGCGACCATTCGCGGCCGAGGCCGATGAGGTCGTTGCCGTCGGCCCCATAGCCGTGAACGAAAATCACGAGTTGCCGCGCCGCGCCGCCTGATGCGGGGGCAAGGCGAGGGCCGTCGAGAACGGCGGGCGTTGTTATCGCAGGCATGGCGTCTCCGGAAGCTTGATCGATTACGCGGTTTCGGCGGGCGTCAGCGCCTTGATCGCGAGGGCGTGGACCGGCCCGGCGAGTTCCTCCGCAAGGGCGGCGTTAACCGCGCGATGTCGCTCCAGCGAGCTTTTTCCCTCGAAGGCGGCCGACACGATGCGCACGCGAAAATGAGTTTCTCCAGACTGTCCGGCTCGCCCTTGCGCCTCGTCATGATGAGCGTGCTTGCCGGACTCGTTTTCAATGACGAGAACCGCCGGAAGAAAGGCTTTTTCCAGTTTCTCTCGGATAGACTTCTCGACGGACATCGAACCTCCAGCCCCAAATGCGAGGCGCATTTCTTCCTCCAATTTACGAGGCACGATTTGGCGTTCTGTCAAGACCTTGTAAGGAGTTGCCGGTGGTCGCATACTGTCATCGAGGGCGGATGCGAAGCCGGATGCATCCGCGCGAAAACTTGGCTCCGGCAGGTGATACTCGTTTCCGCATGAAGCTCGATTCGAAATATTTCGACAGCATCCGCGTGACCAAGGGGCGCGGGCGCGGGCGCGCCGAGAAGCCCGCCGCCGCGGCTCCGCGCGCATGCCAGTGGCGCGGATGCACGAAGCCGGGTCTGCACAAGGCTCCAAAAGGCAGGGACGCCGAAGGGGAATATTACTATTTTTGCCGCGACCACGTGGTCGAATACAACAAGACCTACGACTATTTCGCGGGCATGAAAGACGAAGAGGTGGCGGACTTCCAGAAGTCGGCGGCCACCGGTCATCGCCCCACCTGGTCCATGGGCGTGCACGGTCACGACGCGCCGGAGCTTCACGCCGCGCGAGACGCCGCCGCGGCGGCCGCTGCGGCAGCGGCCAACGATCCGTTCGAGCTTCTGAAGCGGGTGCGCGGGCGGGAGCAGGCGCGCTCCGCCGAAGCGCTCAAGCAGCGCCGCGCGGTGTCCAAGGGCGCGCTGAAACATCTTCATTCGCTCAATCTTGATGAGACGGCGACATCCGACGACATCAAGATCCAGTTCAAGGCGCTTGTAAAACTTCATCATCCCGACCACAACGGCGGAGACCGCAGTTCCGAGGATCGCTTCCGCGAAGTGCTCGCAGCCTATAATTATCTGAAGCAGTCCGGCCTCGTTCGCTAGTCGTTTACTGGCGGGCGGCCCGACCGGACGGCTAGCCAGGGAAGCGCTGGCACGAAAACAATCCCGAGGGGAAGCCATGACCAACGGTGTAGCAGGCCTTGCGGGCCTGCCCGACATGAAAGTTTCTGTCAGTCAGGTGTTCGGCATCGAGAGCAACATGGAGGTGCCGGCCTACTCGCAAGCCTCCGAATTCGTTCCGGAACTCGACACGGATTACCTGTTCAACCGGGAAACCACGCTCGCCGTCCTCGCGGGCTTCGCCTACAACCGGCGCGTGATGATCCAGGGCTATCACGGCACCGGCAAATCGACACATATCGAGCAGGTTGCGGCGCGGCTGAACTGGCCGTGCGTTCGCATCAACCTCGACAGCCATGTCAGCCGTATCGACCTCGTCGGCAAGGACGCCATCGTCATCAGGGAAGGCCAGCAGATCACGGAATTCCGCGAAGGCATCCTGCCTTGGGCGCTGCAATCGAACACCGCGCTCGTCTTCGACGAATACGACGCGGGCCGCCCTGACGTGATGTTCGTCATCCAGCGCGTGCTCGAAGTGTCCGGCAAGCTGACGCTTCTCGACCAGAGCCGCGTGATCCGTCCGCATCCCGCCTTTCGCCTCTTCGCGACCACGAACACAATCGGCCTCGGCGACACGTCAGGCCTCTATCACGGCACGCAGCAGATCAATCAGGGCCAGATGGACCGCTGGTCGATCGTCGTCACGCTGAATTATCTGCCCTACGAGGACGAGGTGAATATCGTGCTCGCCAAGGCGAAGGGCTACGAGAACGAGCTCGGCCGCCGCGCCGTCGGCAACATGGTTCGCGTGGCGGAACTGACGCGCACGGCCTTCGTGAATGGCGACCTCTCCACCGTGATGAGCCCGCGCACGGTCATCACCTGGGCCGAGAACGCGACGATCTTCGGCGATGTCGGCTTCGCGTTCACCCTGAGCTTCCTCAACAAGTGCGACGAGCTTGAGCGCGGTCTTGTGGCCGAGTTCTATCAGCGCTGTTTCGGCGAAGAACTGCCCGCTTCGACCGCCAATATCGCGCTCGCCTGAACGCGGCCAGAGGAGCGTGCAACGTGCGTTTTGAGGGCGGTGCGATGTCGCCGAGGCGGCATCCGGGCCGCGCGTGATGTTACGATCCGGGAGCGGCACGCCGCTTTCCGGCAAGACCGATGAAGCGCCTTGAAGGCTAGGCCCATGCCGAACACCCCGAGAAAAAAGGCCGATCCGATCCAGCCGTTCAAGCGGGCGGTTTCGCTCGCAACGCGTTCGCTGGCGGGAAACAAATCCGTGAACGTCACGTTCGGCCCCGAGACGCCGGGTTTCGACGGCAAGACGGTGCGTCTGCCGTTGCCGAGCCGGGCGATCACGAAAAAGGAAATCGCGATCATCCGCGGCTATTCGGACTCGCTCGCGCTCATGATTTCGGCGCACGACGACAAGCTGCACAACGCCTACGCGCCGCCGTCCGGCGAGGCGCGGGCGGTTTACAACGCGATGGAGCGCGCGCGCGTGGAGGCGCTGGGGGCGCTGCGGATGAAGGGCGTCGCGAAGAACCTGGACGCCAAGCTCGCCGCGATCTACGAGCGTTTCCCGGATCGGGACATCGACCGGCAGGACGCGCCGCTCGCGGATGCCATCTCGCTCATGGTGCGCGAACGGCTCAGGGGCCAGAAGCCGCCGCGCGGCGCGAAAGGCGTCGTCGATGCGTGGCGCGACTGGGTAAACGAGCGCGCGGGCAGCATCCTCGACCGCGCAGACGCCACCGTCGCCGATCAGGCCGCCTTCGCGAAGCTCACGCGCGATGTGCTCGTCGCGCTCCAACTGATGGAGGCGCCTGCCGAAGACCCGGAGACGGAGCAAAGCGCCGACGCGGACGAGCAGAAGAACGAAGATAATCCCGGCGAAAGCACGCAGGAAGACAGCGATCAAAGCTCGCAGGCGTCCGAAGCGCAGGCCGACGACGCGGAAGGCTCGGACGCCGACGACGATGCCGACGCAGCCGACATCACCGAGAAGGACTACAAGCCGTCCGAGACCGAAGGCAAGGAGCAGCCGCATTCTTCGCGCCAGCCCAACACGTCCGTACTCGATGCGCCGGGAGACTTCGGCTACAAGGTCTACACGCGGCAATTCGACGAGTTCGTGACCGCCGAATCGCTGTGCGACGCCGACGAACTCGAACGCCTGCGGGCTTTCCTCGACAAGCAGCTCGCAGTGATCCAGGTGGCCGTCAGCCGCCTCGCGAACCGCCTCCAGCGCCGTCTCCTTGCGCAGCAGAACCGCTCGTGGGCCTTCGACCTCGAAGAGGGCATCCTCGACACCGCGAAGCTCTCGCGCGTCGTCACCGACCGCTTCCAGCCGCTCTCCTTCAAGATGGAGCGCGAAACGGAGTTCCGCGACACGGTGGTGACGCTCCTCATCGACAATTCCGGTTCGATGCGCGGGCGGCCGATCATGGTCGCGGCGTGCTGCGCCGACATCCTCGCGCGCACGCTCGAGCGCTGCGGCGTGAAGGTGGAAATCCTCGGCTTCACGACGCGGCAATGGAAGGGCGGACAGGCGCGCGAACAGTGGCTCGCCGCCGGCAAGCAGCCGCAGCCCGGCCGACTGAACGATTTGCGCCACATCATCTACAAGGCGGCGGACATGCCCTGGCGGCGCGCGCGGCGCAATCTCGGCCTCATGATGCGCGAGGGGCTTCTGAAGGAGAATATCGACGGCGAGGCGCTGACCTGGGCGCACGCCCGCATGCTGGCGCGACCCGAGCAGCGGCGTATCCTCATGATGATCTCGGACGGCGCGCCGGTGGACGATTCGACGCTTTCGGTCAACTCGGGCACCTATCTGGAGAAGCATCTTCGGCAGGTGATTCACGAAATCGAGACGCGTTCGCCCGTGGAACTCATCGCCATCGGCATCGGTCACGACGTGACGCGCTATTATCGCCGCGCGGTTACAATCTCGGACGCCGAGGAACTTGCGGGCGCGATGACGGAAAAGCTCGCGGAATTGTTCGCCGAACGCGGGCGCGGTCCCGGCACGCGCGGACGGTTCCATTAGCAGGCGGCGCCCGCGCTTCCGCTGCTGGGGATAACCAGCTCGAGGCGAGCCACACGCAAGCATCTTTTTCGACCATGAGGCCCACGACCACGGGAGGGCCACATGACCGACATTGCCGCTACGCTGGACGCCTCGGCGACGCTCGCTGCCACGGGGCAACACTTTCGACCCTTCAAGCCGCATCGCTGGATGCCGCAGAATACGCCTGCGGCGCTGCGGCTCGTGCCGGATCGGGACGGCGTGCCCGTCATCCCGCGCGACGATCTCGTTTTTCTTCTCAATGCAAGCGCCCGCGATCTTCTGATCTGGCGATACGACCCGCGCTTCCCGGTGGAACGCAAATGCGCGTATCCCGAGGGGGCGGGATACAGGATTGACGAAACGATCGCCTTTCTGAAGACGCGTCAACCTCAGGATCAGGCGCGCGTCTGTCCGTTGCTGCCGCTCGGACCCGTGAATGCGATGCGGCGGAGCCTGTTCAGGCCGACGTGGCTGGAACTGCTGATCTCGGTGGGCGTCGCGGCGATCAGCGCCATCTTGTCATTTCAGGGGATCATGGCCGTCGCCCTTTGACGCGGCTTGCGGCGGTAAAAAAAGGCCCCGGAAAGCGTAAGCCTCCGGGGCATTTCTTGAGAAAAACCGCAACCAAGTACGCAGGGCCGGGACGCCGCCGACTAATGGCTGAAAGAAGGCACCATCGCTAAGACCATGTGTATCAACAAGGTAGCGCGTTATTACGCGTTTGATAAGGGCTATTCGTATTAATTTTTAAGGCCGGACCAAATGGCGTGATCCGGCCTTTGTTCGGGCTACTCGGCCGCCTTGAGTTGCACGTCCTCAGGGGCGAGGCCCATCCTGGAAGCGACGCCGAGCCCGTATTCGGGATCGACCCTGTAGAAGTGTACGACCTGCCGCTTCACGATCTCCACCGGCACACCCTGCATGGCTTCCGCGATGTTGCTGAACAGTCGCTCCTTCTGCCCGGCGTCGAACAGGTGGAACAGCGCGCGCGGCTGACTGTAATCGTCGTTGCCGATGCGGTGATTGTAGCGGTCCGCGTCGCCCGAAACCTTCAGCGGCGGCTCGCGATATTGCGGCGCTTCCACCGCGCCGCCGAACGAGTTAGGCTCGTAGAAGGCGTCGACGTTGCCGGTCTGGCTACCGAAGAAGCGCATCGCGCCGTCCTTGTGATAGGTGTGCACGCCCGATTTCGGCGCGTTCACCGGCAACGCCTCGTAATGCGTGCCGAGGCGATAGCGGTGCGCATCCGCATAGGAAAACACGCGCGCCTGGAGCATCTTGTCAGGGCTGTGGCCAATGCCCGGTACCACATTCGACGGCGAAAAGGCGAGCTGCTCGATCTCCGCAAAGTAGTTGTCGACGTTGCGGTTGAGTTCGAGGATGCCAACCTCGATCAGCGGATAGTCGCCATGCGGCCAGACCTTCGTCAGGTCGAAGGGGTTGTAAGGCGTCTTGTCGGCGTCGGTCTCCGGCATGATCTGCACGAACAACCGCCATTTCGGGAAGTCGCCGCGTTCGATGGTGCCGAACAGCTCGCGCTGATAGCTCTCGCGGTCCTTGCCGACGATCTCCTCGGCCTCGCGGTTCGTGTGGTGGCGGTGCCCCTGAAGCGTCTTGAAGTGGAATTTCACCCAGAAGCGTTCATTCTGCGCATTGACGAACGAATAGGTGTGCGAGCCGTAGCCGTTCATGAAGTGAGGCGCGACCGGGATGCCGCGATCCGAGAACAGGATCGTCACCTGATGCAGGCTTTCGGGCGACAGCGACCAGAAATCCCACATCGCCGTGGGCGAGCGCAGGTTCGTCTTGGGGTGGCGCTTCTGCGTGTGGATGAAGTCGGGGAATTTCAGCGCGTCGCGGATGAAGAACACCGGCGTATTGTTGCCGGCCATATCCCAGTTGCCTTCCTCGGTGTAGAACTTGATCGAGAAGCCGCGCACGTCGCGCTCGGCGTCGGCGGCGCCGAGTTCGCCCGCCACCGTCGAGAAGCGCGCGATCACCTCCGTCTTCTTGCCGATGTCAGAGAACAGCTTTGCGCGGCTGTACGTCGTGATGTCGTTCGTGACGGTGAAGGTGCCGTGCGCGCCCCAGCCCTTGGCGTGCACCACGCGTTCGGGGATGCGCTCGCGATTCTGATGCGCGAGTTTTTCGAGCAGGTGAACGTCCTGCAACAGAACCGGCCCGCGTTCGCCCGCCGTCAGTGAATTCTGATTGTCGGGAACCGGAGCGCCCGCCGTCGTCGTCAAAATGGGTTTGTCGGCCATTTATTTGCTTGCTCCCTGTTTAGAATGGCTCGAACTTAACCACATAGCGCAATCAGGGCTATTCGCATTATCTGAAGTTGCGATAAGCTCACCTAATGGCAAACATCTCGCTGAAACAGCTCCGCTATTTCGATGCGCTGGCCCGCTCCCTGCACTTCGGCCGCGCGGCGGAGGCCTGCGCCGTGACGCAGCCCGCGCTTTCGATGCAGATACAAGACCTTGAGCGCGAGCTTGGCGCGGTGCTGATCGAACGGACGCGAACCGGCGCGAAGCTCACGCGCGAGGGCGAGGAAACGGCCCGTCGCGTGGCATCGATCCTCGCTGCCGTTCGCGATCTTGAGACGGCTGCGCGGCAGGGGGACGCGCCTCTTTCCCATGCGCTCCGGCTCGGCGTCATCCCGACGGTTGCGCCGTATGTGCTTCCCCGCCTGTTGCCGGTGCTGCGCGAAAACCATCCCCACCTCGACATCGAGCTGCGCGAAAGCCAGACGCACCATCTCCTCGCCGACCTCGCGGGCGGGCGGCTCGATGCCGTGCTTCTGGCGCTCCCCGTCGATCTGCCCGACATCGAAACACTGCCGCTGTTCGAGGACGAGTTCGTGTTCGCCGTGCCCGAGAGCCGCCCGGAGCCGCAGGGCGCGCTCGCCTCGCCGGACATGTTCGACAACGAGCGCATCCTTCTCCTTGAAGAGGGCCATTGCCTGCGCGATCAGGCGCTCAGTGTCTGTTCGCTGAACCGCGCGGGCAAGCTGGACACGATGGGCACCACGAGCCTTTCGACGCTGGTGCAGATGGTGGCGGGCGGTTTCGGCGTGACGCTGCTGCCGCGCATGAGCCTCGACGTCGAGAGGCGGCCCGGCGTGCGACTGATGCGCTTTGCGCCGCCCGTTCCGCATCGAATTATCGGCCTCGCCTGGCGGACTTCCTCGCCGAAGAAAGCGGATTTCCGCGAGCTTGGGCGGATCGTGTCGGCGCTAACCCATAAAGGGATCCCCGAATCCGGCGCGCTGTGATTCCACCTCTCAAACGGAGGAGTTTCTCATGGGCGCTTCAATCCGACGGATTTCGAGTGGTCTGTGATCCGGCCTCTGCTGATCCGCCTTGGCTCCATGTATCTTGATGATCCGACCAAGGGCCGTTGGCGCCCAGGCGACAATGTCTTGCGCACTCGCCGCGTTGGTGCCGCCCGGTCGAACAACAGTCAGCCAACACCGTCACGGCGCCGTCTTCACATCCACATAAACCTTGCCGCCCATTTCCTTGAACTTCTCGCTCATCTCATCCATGCCCGACCGCGCGGCCATCTCGGGCGTCTCGTTCAGCTTCGCCGCGTAGTCGCGCACCTGCTGCGTGATTTCCATCGAACAGAATTTCGGTCCGCACATCGAACAGAAATGCGCGGCCTTATGCGCATCCTTCGGCAGCGTCTCGTCGTGCATGGCGCGGCTGCCCTCGGGGTCGAGGCCGAGATTGAACTGGTCCTCCCAGCGGAACTCGAAGCGCGCGCGCGAAATCGCGTTGTCGCGAAGCTGCGCGGCCGGGTGGCCTTTGGCGAGGTCGGCCGCATGCGCCGCGATCTTGTAGGCGATCACGCCCGCCTTCACGTCGTCGCGGTCGGGCAGGCCGAGATGCTCCTTCGGCGTGACGTAGCACAGCATCGCGGTGCCGAACCAACCGATCATGGCCGCGCCGATGGCGCTCGTGATGTGGTCGTGGCCCGGCGCGATGTCGGTGACGAGCGGCCCAAGCGTGTAGAACGGCGCCTCGCCGCACAGCGCGAGCTGCTTCTCGACGTTCACCTTGATCTTGTGCAACGGCACATGGCCCGGCCCCTCGATCATCACCTGGCAGCCCTTCGCCCAGGCCACCTTCGTCAACTCGCCGAGCGTCTCAAGCTCCGCGAATTGCGCGGCGTCGTTGGCGTCCGCGATGGAGCCGGGGCGCAGACCGTCGCCGAGCGAGAACGACACGTCGTAGCGGCGCATGATGTCGCAAATCTCGTCGAAGCGTTCGTAGAGGAAGCTCTCGCGGTGATGCGCAAGGCACCATTTCGCCATGATGGAGCCGCCGCGCGACACGATGCCGGTGACGCGCTTCGCCGAAAGCGGCACATAGCGCAGCCGCACACCCGCATGGATCGTGAAGTAGTCGACGCCCTGCTCGCATTGCTCGATGAGCGTGTCCTTGTAGACCTCCCAGTCGAGCTTGACGGGATCGCCATTCACCTTTTCGAGCGCCTGATAGATCGGCACGGTGCCGATGGGCACGGGCGCGTTTCGGATGATCCATTCGCGCGTCGTGTGGATGTTGCGGCCCGTGGACAGGTCCATCACCGTATCCGCGCCCCAGCGGATGGCCCACACCATCTTCTCCACCTCTTCCTCCACCGAGGAGGAGACGGCGGAATTGCCGATGTTCGCGTTCACCTTGGTGAGGAAGTTGCGGCCGATGATCATCGGCTCAAGCTCGGCGTGGTTCACATTCGCCGGGATGATGGCGCGGCCGCGCGCAACCTCGTCGCGCACGAAGTCCGGCGTAATGAACTCCGGGATCGCCGCGCCGAAGTTTTCGCCATCGGCGAGCGCTTCCTTGGCGCGCTCCAGCGCCGCCGTGCGACCGAGGTTCTCCCGGTTCGCGATGTAAACCATTTCTTCGGTGATCACGCCCGCGCGCGCCAGTTCGAGCTGCGTCAGCGGCTGGCCGTCAGCGGCGCGATAGACCGGATAGCGATGCGAAAATTGCCGCGCGCGATGGGCGTCGCCGACATTGCCATCGTCTTCGGGCTTTACGGCGCGGCCTTCGTAAGCCTCGACGGCACGATGCTTCACCCACGCGTCGCGGTGGCGGACGAGCCCCGCATGCACGTCGATCCGCGTGGCTTCGTCGGAATAGGGGCCGCTCGTGTCGTAGACGCGGAACGGCGGCTCACCCGAACTCTCATGCAGCGCGATCTCGCGGAACGGCACGCGCACGCCGGGCGCGGCCTCGGCAAAGACCTTGCGTGACCCCGGCAGCGAACCCGTCGTGACTCTCACCGGCTCAACCTTCTTCGGATCGATGGGCGCGTTCATGCGCTGTCTCCTTGCGTGATCGGGGGGTGAGTCGGGGGCCGCAAAGCGCAAGCGCGTTCGCAAAACGGGCGGCATGTCCGCAAAACCATTCCCTCCGCCGGTCCTAACCGGATCAGGTTCTATGGGTTGTCGCGCGGTACATGCTGGCCTAACGCTTCGCTGCTTCAGGCGTCTATTCGCCTAACGCTTCGCTAGTTCAGGCCATTTCAGCGCGATCTCAGCCGCATGCCTGCGGCCCCCCTTGGTATGACGGGATCATCGCTCGAAAGAGCCGCAATTGCAATTGAAGGAATCGAGAGGGGCTTGAGCGACGCCGGTCGCTTTTGAGCAACAGTTACGCTTTGAACGTCATTGGCGCTCAATCTCAGGTTGAAAACCCGGGGGGCGAGCCACAAAGCGCCGAGAATCAGCCGCCACGCTCAAGGATCGGCGCGCCAAAGGGGCTGGCGGCCTTCGCGTCAACGAAGTCATGGATTGATCGTCTCATGAAAAGAATTGCCTTATTCGCCGTCGCCACGGTTGCGCTGGCAGGTTGCGCCTCGAAGACGGAAACGCAGCCTTTGCAGGCCGCCGCCGTCGATACGACGAAGATGCCGCAATCGGGCATTTTCACGGTGAAAGACGTTGTGGTGACGGAGCAGGGGCCGGATACGCTGCGCCTCGCCGCCGCAACCACAAGCAAATTCACCTTCGCGGATTTGTCGGCGGTGGTCTGGTGCCGCGCCCGCGAGGAAGCCGCCGCGCGCAAATATGATGGCTGGTATCAGGATGGCATTCAGGAGGTATCGAACGGCGAGGGCCAGCCGCAGGTTGCCATCGCGACCGCGCGCTATTTCAAGGGCAAGCCGCCTGAGGGCAAGAAGACACTGAAGAACGAGAAGAGCCCATGCCACAGCGTGCCGGCCGCCGCGAAGGTCAAGGTTTAGGCCGTTCTTCCAAAAGCGCCGCTGGAACGTGAACGAACGTGCGCCTTCCAGCGGCGCAGCTTGTTATCCGTCAGTGGAGGCGTGCCTGTTAGGGCAAGGCTTTCGCGAGTCGCCCTTCCGAGCGCTACCTGACAGCACCAATTCAAGCTTCGGCTTGACTCGCACCGTCTTCGTTCGGCAACAGACCGGGCAGGCGCGGCACCTGCACGCCAATCATGCTTTCGCGCGTGACGAGGGCGGCAAGATCTTCCTCCGAAAAGCTTTCGGTTCCGGCTGGCCGCATCGGCAGAACGACGTAGACATGGTCCGCCGCCGCATCGTGGACGCGGACCTCGACATAGCTCGGAATGTCCGTGCCGAATTCGGCGAGAACCTGACGCGGTTCGCGGACGGCGCGGCTTCTGTAGGCCGCACCCTCGTACCATGCGGGCGCGCGTCCAAGAAGCGCTCGCGGGTAGGACACGCCGAGCGAGGATACGACGAGATTATGCAAATGCGGCGTATTTTCCACGACGATGAGGCGCCCCGGCCCCGCATCGCAGTCGAGTTCGCGCGCGGCGACATTCGCATTTTCGAAAAGGCGCGCCTTGAAGGCGGGGTCGATCCAGGCGCGCGCGATGAGCCTTGCGCCATAGGCCGGTGAGCCTGCATCGAGCGCTTCGACGGCGCGCTGGATGTCGACGGCCTTGATAAGACCCTTCGCGATGAGGAGTTCGCTCAACGCCGCTTCGAGGGCCTCGTAATAGCCGAGCGGCGCCGCCTTCGGCGTTGTCGCAAGCGCCCGTGACGTTGAACCCTGCTCAGGCGCGGCGCTTCCGCCGACCCGGCGCAACCCTACGATACCAAGGAAGTTGATCATCGGTCTTGTCTTTCGGATTGAGCGTCAGCCAGTGCTCGAACAGCTCGATTTCGAGCGTATCGCTCGGCGGCCCCTTGTATTCGGGCCAGAGGTCGACCTGCCGGAACTGCACCCGATAGAGCATTTTCTTCGGCGTGAAGCGGCCGTAGGCGATATCGTCGGGATTGAAGAATTCGCCGAGCGGACGCGAGATCGTGCCTTTCGCGCCCATAACGTAGCGCGGCGTGCGCGTGTAGGCTGGGCCGATCACCCTGCGCACATGGACGGTGTTGCCTTTGCCGAAGCGCGGCTGGCTACCCATGACGACCGGCAACGTGGAGGGCGCCACGGGCACGAGCACCGCAGGCGTTCCCGCTTCTGACGAAGCGTCGGCCGGGCTTTCGGTTTCGGTGACGCTTCCCTCGCTCATGGTCGTGTCGGTCATGGCCGCCCCTGTTTCGAGATCGCATCCAGCGCATCCGCCAGCTCGTCGCCCGTGATCGCGCCGCGTTCGAGCAGCGCATTCGCGAGCGCCACGACCGCGCGTTCGTGGTAGGTCGCGCCCTCGGCGGCGGCGTTCTCGATGCGACGGCGAATTTCGTCCGGTGTGAACAGTCCGCGCGCGGGATGCTGCACGAGCGTGACGAGCGCCTCGACGCGATCGTGCCAAGGCAGCGATTCGTGCCCGGCAAACTCGATCGCGCCAGCGGGCGAACCGCCGATATCGTTCTGTTTTCTTGGAGCTTCTTGCATGGGAAACGGCCGCGATGACGGTTTGGTGAACGATGCCTACGGTATAGCAAGACGTTCCGCGAAATGCAAAACTCAACTTTAACGGGCACCGTGAGGCCGGGTATTGCATGGCGCGAGCGAAGCGGCGCGGCGGACCGGGCGAGGTTAGACGCCGTTATATTCCGCCCAGCAATCGGGCGTTTCAAAAACGCGCACGGTGGTGAGTTGCGGCAGCGCGTCCGCGACACGGTCCCAGATCCATGCGGCGATGTTCTCGGCGGTGGGATTCTCCAGCCCTTCGACTTCGTTCAGATAGTAATGATCGAGCCGCTTCAGGAGCGGGCCGAACGCCGCCTCGATGTCGAAGAAGTCGACGACGAACCCGGTTTCCGGATCGACGGGCCCTTCAAGCTGAAGCTCGACCCGATAGGAATGTCCATGCACCCGACGGCAGGGATGGGTGTCCTTGACGAAGGGCAGGCGGTGAGCCGCCTCGAATCGGAACGACTGCGTAACTTTCATCGAAAAAATGCTCTCAACTGCGGATGGCGCGACGACGCGCCGCCTCCTTATAACTCATGCAGCGGCAAACGGCGCAAGGTCTCAGGCGAATTCGGCCATGTTGCCGACTCGTTCTCTGGAACGAATCGGAGACACTCGCGGCCTTGGATCGCGTCAAGGCTTATATGGCGCCGCGAAAAAGAATGTCGGCGCCTGCTACGGGAAAAGCTGCGTCTTGGTCCACCCGTCGTCGCGGTTCTCCCGCCGGAACACGATTCGGTCGTGCAGGCGATATTGGCGGTCGTGCCAGAACTCGATTTCCAGCGGCACCACGCGGAAGCCGGACCAGTAGGGCGGCCGCTTCGGCTCAATGCCTGCGAACAGCTTCCCGAAATGCTTGACGGCCTCGCCCAGCGCCGCGCGACTTTCGAGAGGGCGCGATTGTTTGCTTGCCCATGCGCCGATGCGGCTGCCAAGCGGCCGCGAGGCGAAGTAGGCGTCGGCCTCCTCCGCGCTGACCTGGTCGACAAGCCCGCGCACGCGCACCTGACGGCGCAGCGACTTCCAGTGAAAAAGAAGCGCCGCCTGCGGATTCGCCAGAAGCTCGCGCCCCTTGGTGCTTTCGAAATTCGTATAGAACACGAAGCCGCGCTCATCGACGCTCTTCAGCAGCACCATGCGGACGTTCGGCATGCCGCCCGCGTCGGCCGTCGCCACGGTCATCGCGTTGGGATCGTTCGGCTCGCTGCGCTCGGCTTCCTTGAGCCAGGCATCGAAAAGAGGCAGGGGATCGCTCGCCTGCGTGAAATCGCCGTCAGTCGTAGAGGTCATGTTCCGGTCCGGTTTGATCGCAGACGCGCCCGGCTTGATGCTCCCCGGGAACCGCGCGAGCACAACCGCCCGCGCCGCGTTACGACGGCCGACCCTATCGCGACATTGCCTTCCAAGCTATCACTTTACGCGAGCGGCTTAATGTGTAGGATGCGTGACCGTTAATATCGGGGAACAGACGTGGTCCAGACAGCACCTTTGATGAGCGGAAAACGCGGCCTGATCATGGGCATCGCAAACAACCGGTCCATTGCCTGGGGGATCGCCAAGGCTGCTGCGGATCAGGGCGCGGAGCTGGCGTTTACCTATCAGGGCGATGCCTTGAAGAAGCGCGTGGAGCCCTTGGCGGCCGAAGTCGGCGTGAAGCACGTCCTGCCTTGCGACGTGACGGACGACGCCTCGGTCGATGCGGTTTTCGAGCGTCTCAAGGAAGATTGGGGGAGCCTCGATTTCGTGGTGCATGCGGTCGCCTATTCCAACAAGGAAGAGCTCGACGGCCGCTATGTCGATACGACGGCTGACAATTTCTCGAAGACGCTGCTCATCTCCTGTTACTCTTTCACAGCGATAGCGAAGCGCGCCGAGAAGCTGATGACCAACGGCGGCTCGCTCCTCACGCTCACCTATTACGGCGCCGAAAAGGTCATGCCGCACTATAATGTGATGGGCGTGGCGAAGGCCGCGCTCGAAGCGAGTGTGCGCTATCTCGCGGAGGATCTCGGCCGCCAGCAGATCCGCGTGAACGCGATCTCCGCCGGGCCGATCAAGACGCTCGCCGCGTCCGGTATCGCCGACTTCCGCTACATCCTGAAGTGGAACGAATACAACTCGCCGCTTCGCCGGACGGTTTCCATCGAAGATGTCGGCGGCGCGGGGCTCTATCTTCTGTCCGATCTCAGCAAAGGGGTAACGGGAGAGGTGCATCATGTCGACGCGGGCTATCACGTCGTCGGCATGAAAGCGGAGGATGCTCCCGATATCGCCGCGATTCAGTCCAATAGCTAGGTTTAGGTAAAGCTGGCTTTAGGCGGGCGCGCTCGCCGATGTGGCGCGAGGTGAGTCATGGAACCGTTCAAGGCGCTGACCCTGGTGACGGCAGTCGCTGTCGTTTCGCTTGTCACGGCGGGCGCGGCGGGGTTCTACGCGGGCTATTCCGCGGGCCGGGGCAATCTCGAAGAGATCAAGACCTATCTCGCCGAAGCGCCGGTTACCATTGCGGCGGGGCCCGGTGGATCCGCTGTTTCACTGAAGCCCGTCACCGATGAAATCCGCGCCCTGTCCCGCCAACTTGACGGCGTGAAGGCCGATGTCTCGCAGATGCATGCGGTCGCGGCGTCTCCGGCTCCAGTCGCGCCGGACTATTCCGACACGCTGACGGATATCCGCGAGCAGGTTCGCGGCCTCGCGCTCAAGATGGACAAGCAGGAGCCGAAAGCGCCGAAAGTTCTCGTGGAAGAAATCCGCTCGTTGAACGAGGCCGTTCAGGCGCAGGATAGCGGCACGAAAAAGGTTGTCGAGGAAGTCCGCGCGGGCTTCGCTTCGCTTCAGAACGCAGAACAGAAAGCACCGAAGGTTCTGGTGGAGGAGGTTCGCGCGATTTCGGCCACGATCAGCGCGCAGGCGGCCAAGCCGCAGGCTTCCGTGGTCGATCGGATCAAGATCCTTCAGGCGTCGATCGAGTCGCTGAACGCCCGGCTCGCAAGCGGACAAGGTGGAGGCGCCGCCTCGGATGGCGCCGATCTCGCGCAGATCCGGCAACTTCTCCTTGCCGCGACGGAGCAGTTCAGCAGGTGCCAGACGCAACTGGCGTCATACTCCGCGCCGGTCGCACAGTCGGTGAGCGCGCCGGCTGCAACCGCGATTTCGGTTTCGCCGAACGCGCGTCAGGAGCCCGCCGCCGTCGTTTTCTACGACAACGTCATGCTGAAGAAGGATCAGGAAAAGCAGTATGACGAAATCGGCGTGCGCCTGGCACTTCAGGCCATCGGACCGAAGCAGGTCAAGGTGGCGGTAAACCGGCAGGGCTTCGGGCTGGCCTTCGGCGAGCGGAAGGTTTTCCGCAGTCAGGACGTCGAGTGCGAGATCAACCTGATGGAAACGAACCTCAACGAAGCGCAGGCGCGCGTCAGCCTGTCCTGCAAGCGCTGACAGCTGACATGCCCCTTATCTATTTCATTCGTCACGGCCAGACCGATTATAACGCCGCGCGCCGCGTGCAGGGTTGGCTCGATATCCCGATCAACGCCACCGGACGCGTGCAGGCGCTGCGCAATGGCGGCGTGCTCAACGAGCTGATCAGCGACAAGACGCGGCTCGATTTCATCTCCAGTCCGCTGCTTCGAACGCGTGAGACGATGGAAATCATGCGCGCCGCGATGGGGCTGCCCACAGCCGGATACCGGATGGACGATCGCCTGAAGGAGATCGGTTTCGGCGAATGGGAAGGCATGACCCATGAGGAAATCGACGCGATTGCGAAAGATCTCCACGACAGCGTGCAGGCGGATCGCTGGAACAAGGCCCCGCCCGGCGGGCAATCGTTTCGCGACTACACGGCGCAGGTGCTGTCGTGGCTCGCCGAGCTGGAACGGGATACCGTTGTCGTCGCGCACGGAGGAACAAGCCGCGTCGTGCGCGCGCATTTCATGAAGCTCGGTCCAGTCGACATGCACAAGCTCGACGTTCCGCAGGACAAGGTGCTGCTGATAGAGGGCGGCGCGCTGCACTGGCTTTGACCGGCGGCGATGAGCGCGCTTGCACTGGGCGCCTCGCATTGAAACAGTTCGGTGCCGACGTTAATTAGCGCGAGAGCATTACCGCTCCTGACGGGGCGAGGAGCAGACATGTCCTACAACACCTTCGGCCATATGTTCCGCGTAACGACCTGGGGCGAAAGTCACGGCCCCGCCATCGGCTGCGTGATTGACGGCTGCCCGCCCGGCATTCCGTTGACCGAGGCCGACATCCAGCCGTTCCTCGACAAGCGGCGCCCCGGCCAATCGCGCTTCACCACGCAGCGGCAGGAAGAGGACCGCGTGCGCATTCTCTCGGGCGTGTTCCCGAACGAGGCGGGCGTGCAGGTGACGACGGGCACGCCCATCGCGCTCGAAATCCAGAACACTGATCAGCGCTCGAAGGACTATTCCGACATCAAGGACAAGTTCCGCCCCGGCCACGCGGACTTCACCTATATCGAGAAATACGGCATCCGCGATTATCGCGGCGGCGGGCGGTCATCGGCGCGCGAGACGGCGATGCGGGTCGCGGCGGGCGCGGTCGCGCGGAAGGTGGTGCCGGGCATCGTGATACGCGGCGCGCTCGTGCAGGTCGGCGCGGAGCAGATCGACCGCGCGCGCTGGGACTGGGCCGAGGTCGACCGCAACCCGTTCTTCGCGCCTGACGCAGGGATCGTCGAGCGCTGGACGGCCTATCTCGACGGCGTGCGCCAGGCGGGTTCGTCCTGCGGCGCGGTGGTGGAAGTGGTCGCGGAAGGGGCGCCCGCGGGTCTCGGCGCACCGCTCTATGGCAAGCTCGATCAGGACATCGCCGCCGCCTTCATGAGCATCAACGCCGTCAAGGGCGTGGAAATCGGCGAAGGCTTCGCATCTGCCGCTCTTTCGGGCGAAGACAATGCCGATGAAATGCGCATCGGTCCGGACGGCGCGCCGGTTTTCCTCTCGAACCACGCGGGCGGCATCCTCGGCGGCATCTCCACGGGCCAGCCTATCGTCGCGCGTTTCGCCGTGAAACCAACCTCTTCGATTCTCACGCCGCGCCGCACCATAGACGCGCAGGGCCACGAGACGGAAATCCTCACCAAGGGGCGGCACGATCCTTGCGTTGGGATCCGCGCGGTGCCGGTCGGGGAAGCGATGATGGCCATCGTTCTGGCGGACCACTGGCTCAGGCATCGCGCGCAGACGGGGGACCGGCGAAGCGAGACTGCTTAACCGCCTTCCCGCAGCGCCTCCGGTGCGTTAAGATAGCGTTAACACGGGTGGCCAATGGAGCGAATTTTGACATTTGAGTCACGGTTGCTGGAAGCTCTCGCTCAATGTCAAATTCAGAAGCTCCGCCAGCGCCCGTTCCGATCAGATGGCGCAGCCATCGGTAAAGCCTGATCGGATCCGGCTCCAGGTCATAGAGTTGCCGCTGGTCCTTGTGATTCCGACATTTTCGCGAGGGCGCTGCAAGCGGAGGCAAATGTCGGGATCAGACCACTAGTCAAGCGGGTGAGTCTCATGGCGCGGCGGCCAGACCTTCCGGATTATTTGCAGGATGGGTTCATCCTGTCTTATTCGCGGTCCGACGCACCGCGCTTCCACGTGCTTGCCTTCATCTCGGCGGCGACGTTCGCGGCGTGGCTGACATGGGGCTACGAAATTCTTTCGATCACGGCGATTCTCGCGGGGTGCTCGGCGTATTATTTCTTTCCGTTCACGGAGAGCCGCCCGCGTCTCGGCGCGAACCAGTACGGCCTGTTCGTCGACGGACTCGGCCTCATCGCCTGGCGCTCTGTCGGCGAATTGACGTTCGTCTCCTTTTCCGTGCGCACGCTCGACATGGAAGAGCTTCACATCAAGCTGCGGGAGCCGCTCGGCCGCTCGCTCATCGCGGACTGGCGGCGGCTGCCGATCTGGCGCCTTCTCATGCGCCTGCCGTGGAAGATGGGGCACGACGGCATCATCCGCATCAACCTCCAGCCGTTCGAGCCGCCCGGCGAGGAGATCGCCAAGACGATGGAGCGGATGTGGAAGTTTTATCGGTAGGCGAATGTGAAATTTTTATGATGATAACACCTGCTGATTTTACATCGACCTGCTTAATTTTTATTGACCTGCTGAATTTGATATGGCCTGCTGCCCTATAGATTGAGGGAGATTCGCATGACGACAGGCTTAGATCGCATAATACAAAACCATGACCGTTCTCTTGAGGAAAGCTGGACACCAAACGAAGGATTTAAGTATTCTCGCTATGCAATTTCAAATTTGCGTGGAGGAATCGGAAAATCCACGATATCGTTTAATCTAGCATATACATTTTCAAGGCAGATGAGCACTCTTGTATTGGATCTTTGCCCCCAAAGAAATCTTACTGAATCAATTACTCGTAGCAAAAATCTTTCTGTCACAATTGCCGATGCAATGCGCCCAAAAGTACTTGGACCAGCGTTTGGCGTTACCCCTGAGGATATTTCATATCGTCTAAGCAAGCTAAATGATAATTTTAAAGGGGGCAAAAAAAGTTATCTCGTAGCAGGAGATGGAGACTTGTTCTCATTTCCTTCCTCTCTTTACCAGCAATTGCAGCAAGCAATGGCGGCATCTAACAAAAAAGCCGTTAAAAATATCTTGCTTAGTCTGGGTGAAATAATAAACGCGGAAATGGAAGATAAATCGTGTTCTGTGTGTCTCATGGACTGCAGCCCTTTTTACGCAGGAGCAACACACTTAGCTTGGTGCGCCTCTGACGCAATAATTATTCCTGTTCGAGTCGATGAGCATTCGATAGATTCGCTTGAACTTACACTCAAAATGTTGGCTGACAAAGACAGTGACTATAATATGTGGTCGGATAGAGCTGGTGGCCTTCCTTCGCCGAAAATTGCAGCGATTGTCATGACAATGGTCGGTGCTCGCAGCCCAAAGAAGGGCGTGAAGGATCTCGCATCGCGCATGTACGTTGAGCGAGCCTATAATATTACAGCAAAATATCCACAGTTATTTGATTATAATGATCCCGCAGATGCCTTTGCCATTACAGATGATTTCATGTCCGCTGGCCGCATAAGCGGCGCGCAGTCAATACCAATACCGATGCTTCAGGTTGGAACCTTCACAACAATTGACGGAAAGAGGCTTCAAGTAAATAAGTCTCAGGTAAAATACAAACGAGAGTTAGAATATCTAACTGATATACTTTAATCAACCGCCTCCCTAGCGCGTATCGATGACAGAGGTATGAGCACTTTTTAATTTCCCCGCTACACATGAATCCCCGGAAACAGCGTCGAGAACGCGACCTGCTCGGCGGTGAGGTGCTGCTCGGGCGCGCGGTCGGCGGCGGCGCCGTTTCCTTTCGCCGCCGTGTCGGGGAAGAGCTGGAACAGCACGCTGTTGACAAGCAGGCCGAGCCGGGGCGCGGTCGCGCCGACGAGGCCGCCGAACACGCCGAGGCCTGTGGCCACGCGCGCCGGGCGATGCATGATCGCTTCGGCCAGCATCTCCGCCGCCTGATCCGGCGTCAGCACGGCGGCGTGGTCGTAGATCTTCGTCGGCGAGATCATCGGCGTGCGCACGAGCGGGAAGTTCACCACCGTGAAATGAACGCCCTTCTCGAAATACTCGGCCGCCGCCGCGCGCGTCCAGGCTTCGAGCGCGGCTTTTGAGGCGATATAGGCCGAGAAGCGCGGCGCGCTCGTCAGAACGCCGATGGACGAAATGTTGATGACATGCGCGTCGCCCTTCTCCGCCATCGACGGCAGGAGGCCGAGCGTCAGCCGAACCGCGCCGAAATAATTCACCTGCATGGTGCGTTCGAAATCGTGCATCCGGTCGCAGGAATCGGCGACAGCGCGCCGGATCGAGCGGCCCGCGTTGTTGATGAGCACGTCGACGCGCGCATGCTCGCCGAGCACCTGCTTCACCAGCGCGTCGCATTGATCGGCGTGCGTCACGTCGGCGGCGTAGGTGTGGAGCGTAAGCCCCTTCGCGGCGGCTTCCTCGCGCGCGGCTTCGAGCTTCACCGGATCGCGCGCGACGATCAGCACGGTTGCGCCCGCGCCCGCGAGCTTCATCGCCGTGGCCTTGCCGATGCCGGACGAGCCGCCGGTGATGAGCACGACCTTGCCCGCCAGCTTCTTGCGCAGCGTCTTCGCCGTCATGAGATCGGGATCGAGCTTGCGCTCCCAGTAGTCCCAGATCGCGGCGGCGTAATCGTCGAGGCGCGGCACCGTAATGCCTGCCGGTTCGAGGATCGCCTGCGTCTCGCTCGAATCGAAGCGCGTGGGGTAATTGAGGAAGGTGAAGACGTCCTTCGGCAGCGCGAGTTCCTTGCGAAGCGCGGCTTGCAGGCGGCGCAGCACCGGCATCGACGACAGCCCCGCCTTGAGGCCCGGCGGAACGAGGCGCAGGAGCCCCACATTGACGCGCATGCTGATGTCGGGCGCGTGGCCCGCATGGGCGAAGATGTTCATCACGTCGCCGACGCGATGCGGATGCGGGTCGGTCAGGTGGAAGGCGCGGCCGTCGAGCCCCGGCTGATGCGCGATATGGTCGAGGGCTGCGACGACGAAATCGACGGGCACGATGTTGATGCGCCCGCCTTCGAGGCCGACGAGCGGCATCCATGGCGGCACAGCGCCCCGAATTTTCTTGATGAGGCCGAAGAAGTAATAAGGCCCGTCGATCTTGTCCATTTCGCCGGTCTTCGAATCGCCCACCACGATGCCCGGCCGGTAGACGCGCCACGGCACCGAGCATTCGCGGCGCACGACGCCCTCGGATTCGTGCTTGCTCGCGTAATAGGGGTGATCGAGACCGCGCGCTTCCTCGAACATGTCCTCGCGGAACGTGCCTTCATAGAGGCCCGCGGCGGCGATGGAACTCATTTGGTGGAAGTGCCGCGCGCCGAGCGTTTCCGCGAAGCGGACCGCATTGCGCGTGCCCTCGATGTTGGTGCGCATCTCGATTTCGGCGTCGGCGTCGAGATCGTAGACGGCGGCGAGATGGAAGATATGGTCCACCTTGCCCTTCAGCCCGCGCGTGTCCTTGGCCGACACGCCGAGGCTTGGCTTCAAGAGATCGCCCTGGACAGCCACGGCACGCTTCGCCGTTACCCCCCAATATCCGCGAAGGGCATCCGCCCGTGCCGGGTCCGGGCTGCGCATCAGAAAGTAGACGGTCGCATCGGTCCGGGACAACAACGTCTTGACGAGCCGCTTGCCGATGAAGCCGCTCGCCCCCGTGACGAAATAGATCATGGAACCCTCCCTCGGACGCGGCATGTTCCCCCGCCGTCGCCCGCTCCACTAAATAATTAGGCAGAACGGCCTAGAGTGTTTTGATTGAGGTCAATCGACTTTCAGGCCGCGCACATTACAATACGAATACATAAGACCATTCGCATAGCGAAGGGAATGGGAGGATAAAATGGGAAAGAAACTCAACGAACTCGCCGGCGACGGCAGCGAAACCCACCTCGTTCAGACGATCCGCGATTCCGCCGCGAACATCTGGCTCGCGGGCCTCGGCGCATTCGCCAAGGCGCAGGAAGAAGGCGGAAAGCTCTTCGAAGCGCTGGTGAAGGAAGGCGAGGCGGTGCAGAACCGCACGTCGAAGCAGGCGCAGGAAGCCATCGGCGACGTGAAGTCGAAGGCGACCGGCACCTGGGACAAGCTCGAACAGGTTTTCGTCGACCGCGTCGCCCGCGCGCTGCACAGCCTCGACGTGCCGACGAAGCACGACATCGACGCGCTCTCGAAGCGGGTCCATGAACTCACGAAGGTGGCTGAAAAGCTTTCGGCGAAACTCGACGAGGACAGCGACGGCGGCAAGACCGGAGAAGCCGCCGAGGATGCCTCGAAGCCGGCCACCAAGAAGGCATCGCCCCGCGCGCATTCCTGATGCGCCATGGCCATTAAAACCGGAAGCGTCCGCGCCGAGCCGCCGCGGACGGGCGTTGCGCTCGCGGGCGGAGGCCCTCTCGGCGGCATTTATGAAGTCGGCGCGCTCGTCGCGCTCGACGAGACGATCTGCGGCCTTCGCCTGACAGAGTGCGACGTCTATGTCGGCGTGAGCGCGGGCGCGTTTTTCGCGGCCGGGCTCGCGAACGGCCTCACGCCGCGCGACATGCATGAGCTTTTCATAGAGACCGACCGCGCCGACGACCCTTTTGAGCCGGAAGTTCTCATGAGACCGGCGTTCGGCGAGTATGCCAAACGCCTCGCGATGCTGCCGCCGCTGTTCGCGTCGGCGGTCGCCGATTATATGCGCGGCACGAATCGGCGCCGCGTGGTGGAATCGTTCCAGCGGCTTGCGCAGGCGCTGCCGGGCGGTCTTTTCGACAGCACGCCCATCCGCGATTATCTGCAAAGGCTCGCCGCCGTTCCCGGCCACACGGACGATTTCCGCGAGTTGAAGCGCAAGCTTTACATCGTCGCCACCGATCTGGACCGCTCCGAACTCGTGACCTTCGGCGCGGAAGGCTTCGACCATGTGCGCATTTCGAGCGCGGTGCAGGCGAGCGCTGCGCTGCCGGGCTTCTTTCCGCCGGTCCTGATCGACGGCCGCTATTATGTCGACGGCGCGCTGCAAAAGACGCTTCACGCCTCAGCCGCGCTTCGGGACGGCGTGCGCCTCCTGTTCGCGATCAATCCGCTCGTGCCGTTCAAGGCGGACGATCCGCATCCGGATGTCGACATCAAGAGCCTCGCCGAGGGCGGTTTCGTCACCATCATGTCGCAAACCATCCGATCACTCATCTATTCGCGCATGAAGGTCGGCATGGACCGCTACCGGCACGAATATCCCGAGGCCGACATCGTCCTGTTCGAGCCGCGCCGCGACGACGCCACGATCTTTTTCAGCAACGTCTTCAGCTATGCGGACCGGCGGCGGCTGTGCGAGCACGCCTATCAGCAAACCCGGGCCGATCTTCGCGCGCGGGCATCGAAGTTGAAGCCGATTCTCGCAAGGCATGGGCTTTCGCTGAACGAGGCGGTGCTGCGCGACACGAGCCTCACGCTTCTGCCGCCGGAAAACATCGGCGGGCGCCTCGGCACGGCCTTGCAGGACTTGACGGACGCGCTGGCGAGGCTAGAACCCGCGCTTCGCGCCGCAGACGGGCCGTAGGAGCGGCCCGCGATGGAGCGCAAGCCGAAACGCCAGACGCGCGAACGCATCCGCAACGCCGCGCTTCTGCTTTTCAACCGGTTCGGCGAGCCCAACGTGACGCTTTCCGCCATCGCCGCCGATGTCGGCATCAGCCACGGCAATCTGCAATATCACTATCCCTCGAAAGAAAAGATCGTCGACGATCTGGTTCACGATTTTCTCGTGGAGATCGAACCGACATTCGCGCTGCCTGAAGGCCGGCCCGTCGAGGCGGACGACCTTTGGCTTTTTCTGCATCTCACATTCGAGACGATCCTTCGGCACCGCTTCCTGTATCGCGACCTGATCGAGCTTCTGTCCCGCCACCGGGTCATCGAAAAGCAGATCCGGCGCGTGATCGAGGAGCAGACGCGCACGGCTGAAGCGCTTCTCTCCGGCCTTGCGGAGACGGGCGCGCTCGGTGTAGACGCCACCGAGACGCACGCATTGGCCGAGCGCATGGCGTTTGTCGCGACGTGGTGGCTGTGTCACGCTTACGTTCTCAACCCCCGCGCCGAGCCGGACGGCGACACGCTGGCCAGAGGCGTGGCGCGCTGTCTTTCTCTGGCTGGGCCATACTTGCGCGAAGAGGAGCGCGCTCATTTCGACAAGCTTTCAGGGCACTATATAAAAAAGGGAGGAAACAAAAATGATGGCGAAAAAAACAAAGTGGAAGCGCTACGAAGGTGAAACATTCGAATATTCAAGTCAGTTGCTGAAAAAGAACTGGGCGCGGCTGCATCGCGGCGACCGCGAGCCGTTTCCGGACGCGACGTTCGTGAAAGCGCATGCCGCCCTTGCATCGGACGGAGACGCGGGCGACACGGCGGCGATCCTTCAAGATGCATGGCGGGCGTATCATCGGGGCGATTTCGAGGACGCTTTCATGCTGGGCGGATCGCTCGGCCTGATCGGCGCGAACGTGGCGAACAAGGCCGAGAACATCCAGGCCACCTATCTCGAACGCGATCACGACGCGAAGCTCGCGCTGTTTCTCGATGTCGTCCACCGTGCGGAAGCCTTGCAGAAGGCCGCGCCGAACCTCGCGAACGCCTGGTATCTCTATGCGCAGGCGCTCGGCCGCTACAGCCAGGGCATCTCGGTCGCGAAGGCGCTGGCGGAAGGCCATGGCGGCAAGATCAAGGCGGCGCTGGAACGCGCGCTCGCGATCGAGCCGAAGCACGTGGATGCGCATATCGCGCTCGGCGCCTTCCATGCGAACGTCGTGAACAAGGTCGGCGGCATGGCGGCCCGCCTCACCTTCGGCGCGACCAAGGACGCCGCGCTTGAGCATTACGAGGCCGCGCTGAAGCTTGCGCCCGATTACGCCGTTGCGCACATCGAGTGCGCGAACGGGCTCGCGATGCTGTTCGGCAAGGCGAAGCTCGCCGAGGCGACGCAGCACTACGAGCAGGCGGCGGGTTTCGAGCCCGTCGACGCGATGGAGTGGCTCGACGTGGAACTCGCGAAGGCGGAGATCGCGGACTGATGGACGGGGGCGGCGCTGTTTTCCGGAAGGCGCCGCCGCTTCCTTTGGAGGGCGGCGCCGCTTGCCACATGACAGCCCGAAATCACAGCGTAGGGTGACGCCGAAGCTGACCGGAGGGACGCATGGCCGAGGCAAGGCGCATCTTTATCGTCGCGGGCGAACACTCGGGCGACGTGCTGGGCGCGAAGCTCATGGAAGCGCTGAAGGCGCTGGCGGGCGAAGGCGCGTTCGAGTTCGCGGGCGTCGGCGGCGAGCGCATGCACGAGGCGGGACTCGCCTCGATCTTCCCGCTGTCGGACGTCGCCGTGATGGGACCGGTCGCGATTCTCGCGCGGCTGCCGAAGCTCGTGCGGCGCGTCTGGCGCGCGGTGGACGCCGCGCTCGCCTATAATCCGCATGCCGTCATCATCGTCGACAGCCCGGAATTCACACATCCGATCGCGAAGCGTATCCGCCGCCAGCGGCCCGATATCCCGATTGTGGATTATGTCAGCCCGAGCGTGTGGGCGTGGCGGCCCGGGCGCGCGAAAAAGATGCGGCCCTATGTGGATCACCTGCTTGCGCTCCTGCCGTTCGAGCCCGCCGCGCATGAGCGGCTCGGCGGCCCGCCGTGCTCCTATGTGGGCCATCCGCTGATCGAGCGCGCGCCGTGGATCGACAGTCTCGACACAGATCGGTTTCGCTCGCGCCTCGGCATCGCGCCGGGCAAACCTGTGCTGCTCGCGCTTCCGGGCAGCCGCACGTCCGAAGTGTCGCGCCTGATGCAGCCGTTCGGCGAAACGGTGCTGGCGCTCGGCCAGAAGATCGGGCCGTTCTCCATGCTGCTGCCCGCCGTGCCGCATGTGCGCGGCATGATCGAGGAAGCCATCGCGGGCTGGCCGAACAAGCCGCACCTTCTCGAAGGCGACGAGGACAAGTTCACCGCGTTCCGGCTCGCGGATGCGGCGCTGGCGGCGTCCGGCACGGTGACGCTCGAACTCGGCGTAGCGGGAACGCCGATGGTGGTCGCCTATCGCGTCGATCCGTTCGCCGCGCAGCTTCGCTTCCTGCTCAAGGTGCATTCGGTGGTGCTGGCGAACCTTGTGCTCGGCGAAAACGCATTCCCCGAATTGCTTCAGGAGGATTGCACCGCACCGAAGCTCGCCGATGCGCTCGCACCGCTGCTCTGCGGCGACACGCCGGAGCGCGCGGCGCAACTCGCCGCGCTGGCAAGGATCCGCGAGCGCATGTTCCTCACGCAAGGCACGCCAAGCGCGAAGGCGGCAGAGGTTGTGCTGTCCGTGCTCGACGGCGCACCCGCCCGCGCCGCCGCAGCGTAACGCGACGCTATCTTACGTAAGCCGGAGCCGTGCGCAGAAGCGCAAGATAGCGTGGAAGCACGGCTTCCCAGGTGAGCGTCTCAACCCTCTCGCGGGCCGCATTTCCAAGCGCCGCCCGCAATTGCGCATCGTCGATGAGACGCGCCAACGCATCGCGCACCGCGCCCGCGTCCGCGCCGTCCACCAGAAGTCCGGTCTCGCCGTCGAGCACGGCGTCCGGCGCGCCGCCTTCGCGCCCCGCGATGCTCGGCAGCGAAAACCAGGCCGCTTCGAGATAGACAAGCCCATATCCCTCGACGGAAGCGGCCTCGCGCCTTGCTGGCATCGCGAAAATGTCGGCGACTGACAACAGGGCGGACCTGCGCACCTCGTCCACCGCGCCCGTGAACACGACGCGGTCCTGAACGCCAAGCTCGCTCGCGAGGCTTTCCAGTCGCGGCCGGTCGGCACCGTCGCCGACCACGGTGTAGCGCGCCTGCGGCAGGTCGGGCAGCGCGCGGATGACCATGTCCATGCCCTTGCGCGGCTCAAGCCGACCGACGCTGACGATGTGATTTCCATGCCGGGCCGCCTCTTCCGTCGGGCCGGGGCGGCGAACGGGCAAGTTCACGACCTGAATATCGGGATGCTGCCCCGCCAGCAGCCCGGCGGTGTAACGGGAATTGGCGGCCACGCTGTGCGCGCGCTCAAGCGCGACGCGCAGGCGCTCGCCCCGTTTCCCATCGCGGCGAAGCGCTTCGTTGCCATGCGCGAACACGAATGCCGCGCGGGAGCCGTCCGGCAGCGCCTCAAGCGACTTCCAGCTGTCCGCGATGATTTCGGGATTTTTCATCGCCGCCAGCGCGCGCGATTTTCGCCAGCGCCGCCACGGACGCGGCCCGCCGAAACGCTTCACCTCGAACGGCCAGGCGGGTTCGGGCGCGCCGCCGCGGATTCGATCGGCCAGCACCGTGACCGGCTCGCCCGCCTCGTGCAGTGCCCGCGCGAGTTGGCCCATCAACGTTTCGATCCCGCCGATGTCGGGCGGGAAGCACTGCGTCAGGAGTACGATCATCCGGGCACTCCGCAAGGGGCAGGTTGAAGGCGAAAGCCGGGCGGCGAAGCGATGCCTATGCCGCGCCTGTCGATCCTTCTCAGATCGCGGCGGCCTGGGCAATCGTTGAATGGCGGGCGGCACGGCTTGCCCACGAAAAGGCGTGGATCGTCGGGTGGTACTCCGGCGGGTTTCGGCCAGGAGTCTGATATGGTGCGCGCGGAGAGGATCGAACTCCCGACCGTCCCGGTGTAAACGGGATGCTCTACCGCTGAGCTACACGCGCGGAGAACGCAAGCGCGCCCCGGCGGGGACGCGCCGCACCTCCATAGACAACGAACCGGCCCGGATTCGTCAAGCCTTTCTTCCGTAGGGGGCGCGAAATCGGCCTCAACCCCCGAAAGCGGTCTGATACAGCAGCACCGCGTTCAGCAACAGGATGACGGCCGCGCCGGTCAAAGCCGCGATCTTCGTCATGCGCCCATTGGCGAAGCGGCCCATCAGCTTGCGGTCGCTCGACAGCACGATGAGGGCGATCATGGGGAAGGGCAGCGCGAGGCTCAGGACTACCTGGCTCATCACGAGCGCCTCGGTAGCGCCGACGCCCAGCGCGACGATGGCGAAGGCCGGCACCATGGTCACGAGGCGGCGCAGCCAGATCGGGATGCGGCGGCGGAAGAAGCCCTGCATGATGACCTGCCCAGCCATGGTGCCGACCACGGAACTCGATACGCCCGAGGCCAGCAGCGAGACGAGAAACGCGGTCGCGGCTGCGCCGCCGAGCAGCGGCGTCAGCATGTGATAGGCGGTCTCGATCTCGGCGACGTCCGAATGCCCCGCGTTGAATGCCGCCGCCGCCATGATCACCATCGCCATGTTGACGACGCCTGCCGCCGCCAGCGCGATCATCACTTCGCGGTTCGAGAAGCGGAGCACGCGTTCGCGCTCTGCGTCGGAGGTGAGCACGCCTCGTGACTGCGTCAGCGCGGAGTGCAGGTAGATTGCATGCGGCATGACGGTCGCGCCGACGATGCCGACCGCGATCAGCAGCGCGTCCGCGTCGACGATCTGCGGCGTCACAAGGCCCGCCGCCGCCCCGCCCCAGTTTACGGGCGCGATGAACAGTTCGACGACATAGCAGACGCCGATGACGGCGACGAACATGCCGATCACGAGTTCGACGCGCCGGAAGCGCTCGCCGTTGAACATGAGGATGCCATAGGTGATGACAGCGGTCGCCGCCATGCCGGTTACGAGCGACAGGCCGAACAGCAGCGAGAAGCCGATGGCGCCGCCGAGGAATTCGGCAAGGTCGGTGGCGATGGCCGCGATTTCGCTCACGATCCACATCACAAGGGCGAGCGGCCACGGAAAACGGTCGCGCGAGAGTTCGGCGAGGTTGCGCCCGGTGACGATGCCGAGCTTCGCGGACATCGCTTGAAAAAGCATCGCGATGAGGTTCGCCGAGAGCACCACCCACAGGAGCGTATAGCCGTATTTCGCGCCCGCCTGGATGTTGGTCGCGAAGTTGCCGGGGTCGATATAGGCGATCGAGGCGACGACGGCGGGGCCGGTGAACAGCCACCCGGTGACAAGCCTCCCGCGCTTTCCGGCGATGGCTTCCCTCAGCGCAGCATGCGACATGCCGCCGGAAGCGGGCGCATTATCGATCGGAAATGATGCGTCGGAAGCCATTCATCTCTCCCCCTATGAAGTATAGCTTATGCTATACCAGGGTGCGGCGGGTCCGCAACGCTCTTTGCGCGCCGCAGAGAACAATTTCCGGTGAGGGAAAGGGTTCCGGTCTCCCCCGCCGCGCGGAACGCGGTAACTGGCCAGGCGTTCGGCCGCGTCGTCAAAACGATTCCGCTTTCGCGCGCACCGTTCTAGGATCGAGAATCTTCACTTTTCGCCGGACCGACATGGCCTCAGAGAAAACAGACAGCACTCCCCTTATCGATGCCGATGTCCAGTCGGCCAGCTTCCGCGAAACGCGACGCGCGCACCGCCTTGAGATCGTGGAAGATTATGTCGAGTTGATCGACGATCTGATCGCCGCGCGGGGCGAGGCGCGACAGGTGGATATTGCCGAGCGGCTCGGCGTGGCGCAGCCGACGGTCGCGAAAATGCTAAAACGGCTGATCGAGGAAGGCTTCGTCATTCAGCAGCCCTACCGGGGCGTGTTCCTCACGGCGGTTGGAAAAAACCTCGCCTCGGAAGCGCGCGAGCGGCATCGCGTGGTCGAGGCGTTTCTGCTGGCGCTCGGCATTTCGCCGGAAACGGCGCGCCGCGATGCCGAGGGCATCGAGCATCACGTGAGTGCCGAGACGCTCGAGGTGTTTCGTGAATTCACAGCACGGCGGACGGCATAGGCGCCGCATTTTCGTTGGGAAGAAGCCATCCAGGCCCGAGCCCCACGAGAAGTGAGGCGGAAATAGGGCGCCAAATCCTCCCGCTCAGGTTGTGCGCCGTTATAATTCCTTGGGGATTTTCGCCTCCGCTCCGGATCGGGGAGCTTCTCTTTGCTTGAAAACGGAAGGCGAACCCGATAGACACTTATTCGAAATCGTTGAAAATATTTCTGCAAAAGTCGTAACGAGCGTTAAGCGGAATGTTCGATCTTCACAGTCACCTGCTGCCCGGGCTCGACGATGGCTCGCCCAATATGGGGGTGTCCTTCGAGATGGCGCGCGCCTATGTCGATCAGGGTGTGCTCTGCGTTGTGTGTACCCCGCATATTCTGCCCGGTCTTTATCACAATACCGGTCCCGATATTCGGGAAGCGGCGGCTTCGCTGCAACGCAGTCTCGATGAAGCCGGTATTCCGCTGCACATCGCTACGGGCGCGGACAATCACATCGTTCCCGATTTCGTCGAAGGGCTGCGCCGGGGGCATTTGCTGTCGCTCGACGACACGGCCTATGTTCTGGTCGAGCCTCCCCACCACATCGCGCCCGCGCGCCTCGAAGACCTGTTTTTCAGCCTTCTTGTCGCCGGTTACGTTCCCATCCTGACGCATCCGGAGCGGTTGACCTGGATCGAAGGGAAATACGATGTCATCGAGCGGCTTGTTGCCCGCGGAGTGTGGATGCAACTGACCGCCGGTTCGCTTCTCGGGCGTTTCGGTCGTCGCCCGCGTTACTGGGCGCAGCGCATGCTCGAAGAGGGTCGCGCACATATCCTTGCGACCGACGCACACGACAACACCTCCCGTCCCCCCGATCTTCTTCGCGGTCGGGAGGCCGCGGCGAAAATCGTCGGTGAAACCGAAGCATATAATTTGGTCTTCGCCCGCCCCCTGGGTGTCCTGAAAAATCTGCGTTCTGGCGAATTGCCGGAGCCTGAAGGAATTACGAGTGAGGACGATCATGATGCGCGCGCTGTTCAGACTTCTGGCTCCGGTCATGGCCGCGGCCTTCGTGAGCGCATGCGGCGGTTCCTCGCTTAACGACGCATCCGCGGGCAAGATGTCGCTCACCGGTGCGCCGACCGCGATCGATTCGGCCGCAGCCAAGAAGGAAGAGCCTAGCAATGGCCCGTCGCCCAAGGAATTGGCGGGCTCCGCTTCGATCAGGGAGGCGACCGTCGCTTATAGCGCGATGAGCGATCCGAAGAGCAAATCCTACAAGGTGGGGCCTCTCGACGTCCTTGAAATCGCGGTTTTCAAGGTTCCCGACCTTTCGAAGACGGTCCAGGTTTCGGAAGCGGGAACGATCAACTATCCGCTTGTGGGCGAAATCCAGGCGGGTGGCCGCTCCGCGCGCGAAATCGAGCAGGAGCTGACCCAGCTTCTCGGCGAGAAGTATCTTCAGAAACCCCAGATCAGCGTATTCGTGAAGGAGTACAACAGTCAGCGCGTTACTGTAGAGGGCGCAGTGAAGAAGCCGGGCGTTGTACCCATGGTTGGAGGCTTGTCTCTGATCCAGGCCATGGCGCAGGCTGGCGGCTCCGACGAGTCCGCCGATTCAACGGTTGTGGTGTTCCGCACCACCAACGGAAACCGATCGGCTATCCGCTACGATTTGGCTGACATACGCAGCGGAAGCGCAGCAGATCCGCTCCTGCAATCGGGCGATGTGGTGATCGTACCCACTTCAAACATAAAGCAGGGCTTCAATACCTTCCTCAAGATGCTGCCTCTCGCCACCGTGGTTTCCATCCTGTAGTGCGGCGAATTTTTAGGTGCGGTGAATTTTGCATTTGATTCAAACCTGCTGGTGGCACCGTCATCAAATGTCAAATTCGAAACTTCACGACAATCATCGGTTGCTCATGCTCCTGAGGCGCGGAGTTTTCTTGAGAGCGTGACACTGACGGCGCTGAACCCGCTCGCCCGTTGACAAACCGCTGGCAAAGTCGCGTTCGCCCACGCAGCGCGCCCCGCACCGGAAGACGCAGGGGATTGCGCGGCCTATGCAAATGTGCAAACGAAGCCGAAAGCGCGGCTTCAAGGGTTGTCGTCGCAATCCGGTCGATCGATCCGGAAAAGTCGGGGGCTACGCTTTGCAGGTGGTGCATGGACTTGCGGGCCTTGCCGCGTTGCTGGCGGTGGCCTGGTGCCTGAGCGAAAATCGCTGGCGCCCTCCCTTTCGGATCGTGGCGGGCGGCATCGCGCTTCAGATCGCCCTCGCCGTGCTCTTCATCGAGTTCCCGCCCGCGACCGCCGTTTTCGCCACGCTGAACGATGCCGTCGGCGCGCTTCAGACCGCGACCGACGCCGGAACCGCGCTCGTGTTCGGCTATCTCGGCGGCGGGCCGCTTCCCTTCAACGAGGGGGCGCCCGGCGCAAGCTTCATCCTCGCGTTCAAGGCATTTCCGCTCGTGCTCGTGATCAGCGCTCTGGCGAGCCTCATGCTCTATCTGGGCATTCTCCAGCGCATCGTCGGCGGTTTCGCCTTCATCCTGAGGAACACGCTCGGCATTGGCGGCGCGCTCGGGCTTGGCGCGGCGGTCCATATTTTCGTCGGCATGGTCGAAGCGCCGCTGCTGGTGCGCGCCTATCTCATGCGGATGTCGCGCGGCGAGCTTTTCGCGCTGATGAGTTGCGGCATGGCTGGCGTCGCGGGTACCATGATGGTGATCTACGCCTCGCTGCTCGGCCCGGTCATTCCGGGCGCGCTCGGCAACATCCTCATCGCTTCGGTGATTTCGACGCCCGCCGCGCTCGCCATCGCCGCGATCATGGTGCCGTTCGAAGCTGGCGCGCGCGAGCCTGCCGTACTCGAACAGAGCGATCCACCCTCCAGCGCCCTCGAAGCGATCACGCGCGGCACGACGGACGGCATCTTTCTTGTGGCCAGCATCATCGCAATGCTGATCGTGTTCGTGGCGCTCGTTCATCTCGTCAACGCCGCGCTCGGCCTCATTCCCTATCCGGGCGGCGGCGCCTTCACGCTGCAACAGCTTTTCGGGTTCATCTTCAAGCCGCTTCTTTGGGCCATCGGCATCGGCGCCAGCGAACTCGACACGGCGGCGGGCCTGATGGCGACAAAAACCGTCGTCAACGAGTTCGCGGCCTATCTCGACCTCGCGCGGCTCTCGCCGGACGCGTTGAGCCCGCGCTCGAAAATGATCATGACCTACGCGCTGTGCGGCTTCGCCAATTTCGGCAGCGCGGGCATCATGATCGGTGGCATGAGTGTGATGGCGCCGGAGCGGCGGTCCGAAATCGTTGAACTCGCGCCGAGGTCCATCGTTTCGGGCACGCTGGCGACGATGTCGAGCGGGGCTGTCGTGGGCATGCTGGTTTAGATCAGCCTGCGTTTAAATCGGACTCGATTTGACGCAGAGAAGTTGATCGACAGCAACGATTTACATCGTTTTGCCGCGTCTGATTTGCGGCACGACGCTGTAGGCGCGCAGCCCGAAACCGCGCCGCGCCGGAAGAACCGCGCGCTGCATCGTAATCAGTTATTCATCTTCATCCGCGTGTCACAAGGCGCTGCTACAGCCTGAGGAAGGCTTGGAGGCATCCTGTGCGCACCGAAACCGTCGTGGAAGTTTGCCGGATCTCGAAATCGTTCAGCCGCCAGACCCGCGTGCTCTCCGATATCAGCTTCACGCTGAAGCGCGGCGAAATGGTCGCGCTGATCGGGGCTTCCGGTTCCGGAAAGTCGACGCTCATCCGCACCATCGGCGGCCTTATCCCGGTCGACGCAACGCCTGTGAATGGAGACGGCGCGTCCGGAGTCGTCCGCCTTTTCGGCGTGCCGATGCAGGAAAACGGCCGCGTCACCCGCCACGCCAAGGCCCTCCGCGCAAGGACGGGCGTCATCTTCCAGCAATTCAACCTCGTTCCCCGCCTCTCGGTCCTGACGAACGTCTGCATCGGCAGCCTCGGCCAACGGCGGACGCTCCTGGGCGCAAGCGGACACTTTGGCATGGAAGACAAGCGAATCGCCATGCAGGCGCTCGACCGGGTCGGCATAGCTCCGTTTGCGCTACAGCGCGGCTCCGATATCTCGGGCGGCCAGCAGCAACGCGCCGCCATCGCGCGCACGCTCGTTCAGCGCGCGGAACTTCTTCTCGCCGACGAGCCGCTCGCTTCCCTCGATCCAAGCTCGTCGAAGCGGGTGATGAACATCCTGTCCGACCTCAACCGCGAGGACGGCATCACCGTTCTCGTCTCTCTGCATCAGGTCGAGTACGCCATCAAATATTGCCCGAGGACCATCGCGCTGAGAAACGGCGCCATCGTCTATGACGGCCCGTCCGCCGCGCTCAGTCGCGACTTCCTGAACGAGATCTACGGGGAAGAGAGCGAGCAGCTTTTCGTGCCGGGCTTCGACACGCCCTCCAGTCACGCGCAACCGACATCGCTGAACCACGGGATTCCGGAACCCGAAACCGCAGTTTCCTCGCTGAGGATATCCCCGTCGCCGGTGCAGATCGATGCCCGGCAGACGGCTTGATACCGAGGCGAAGAGCCGTCGCATACGCAGCCCGAAGCCGTTCCGGTCGGATTGCATCGCATCCCGACCGGTATTTGAAGTTCAGAGACGGATTCACCGGTCGGCGACTCAACCGGATCGAACCCGGCCTGGAACCTGACTTTTTCCGAACGTCCAAGAGGTGACAATGTTTTCTTTCAGAAAAATCGCTTTGGCGGCCGCCCCGGTGGCGGCGCTCTTCTTCTCGGTTTCGCCGAGCGTTGCCGAGCCGGCTGAAATCAACTTCGGCATCATCTCGACGGAGGCGGCATCGAACCTGAAGAAGGCGTGGGATCCCTTCATCGACGCCATGTCGAAGACCACCGGCCTGAAGGTAAACGCCTTCTACGCGACCGATTATGCCGGCGTCATCGAAGGCATGCGCTTCGACAAGGTGCAGGTTGCCTGGTACGGCAACAAATCCGCCATGGAAGCCGTGGACCGTTCCAGCGGCGAGGTCTTCGCTCAGACCATGGCGCATGACGGAAGCCAAGGCTACTACTCCCACATCATCGTGCATAAGGACAGCCCGTTTCAGACGCTCGACGATGTCATGAAATGCGACAAGTCGCTCGATTTCGGCATCGGCGATCCGAATTCGACGTCCGGCTTTCTCGTCCCTGTTACCTACGTGTTCGCGGCGCGCAGTGTCGAGCCGAAAGCCTGTTTCAGGACAGTGCGCAGCGGTAACCATGAGGCCAACGCATTATCCGTCGCCAACAAGCAGGTCAACGCAGCCACCAACAACAGCGAGTCGCTGGCACTGCTCGCAAAAAGGGATCCCGAGCGTAGCGCTCAGATCCGCGTGGTCTGGACCTCGCCGCTCATCCCGCTCGATCCGCTCGTCTGGCGTCGCGACCTCGATCCGGAATTGAAGACGAAGATCTACAAGTTTCTCATGAGCTACGGCCGCATCGGCACTGACGAGGAACTCGCTCAGGCGCGCAAGATCCTCGCCGATCTCGGATGGGCGCCGTTCAAGCCTTCGTCCAACGATCAGCTTCTTCCGATCCGCAAGCTCGAAGCCAACAAGGCACTTCTGAAAATTGCTTCGGATGAAAAGCTTTCCGCCGAGGAAAAGGAAAAGCAGTCGGCCGAGCTGAAAGCGAAGATGGCTGCGATCGAGGAGCTTGAGAAGAAGGCCGAGGCCAGCGAGTTCAAGCAGACTGTCGCCGCGTTCGTCGCCGCCGATAAGGCCGGCAAGAAGGACGAGGTCGCCAAGACCATCGAAGACCTCGCGCTCAACGTGTCCAAGACGAACTGACCTCCTGCAAAGGCAGGCTGAAGGCGCCGGTCTGCACCGTCCGGCGCCTTTCGCATACTCCAAGGACCGCTTGACATGCCGAATGCCGTCGACTTGCCCGCCCTGGCAGTTCCATCCAGACCCGTCGGCGAGCGCGCCCGGCAATGGGTCTTCTGGCTCGTCGTCGCGGCCCTGCTCGTGTGGAGCTGGCAGCCCGCCGAAATGTACCGCGGGTTGTCGCTCGTCACCGACTGGCGCAATATGGCGGAGTTCGCCGCAGGCTACATGCAGCCGAATTTCGCAGACTGGCGCATGTACCTCGACGAAATGATTGTGACGGTGCAGATTGCCCTCTGGGGCACCGCGCTCGCCGTCGTCGTGGGCATCCCCTTCGCGATCCTGTCTTCTGCCAATATCTGCCCGCAATGGGTGGTCCAGCCCGTGCGTCGGCTGATGGACGCGTTTCGCGCCATCAATGAACTCGTCTTCGCGCTGTTCTTCGTGGTCGCCGTCGGTCTCGGCCCCTTCGCGGGCGTGATGGCGCTGTTCGTGCATAATGTCGGCGTCTTCGCGAAGCTTTTTTCCGAAGCGGTGGAGGCCATCGATCCGCGCCCCGTCGAAGGGATCCGCTCGACCGGGGCGAGCCGCTTTCACGAGGTGCTTTTCGGCGTGATTCCGCAGGTGTTGCCGATATGGAGTTCGCTGACGCTCTACCGACTCGAAACCAACGTGCGCTCGGCGACCACGCTCGGAATCGTCGGCGCTGGCGGCATCGGACAGACGCTCTATGAAACCATCCGCAGCTTCCAGTATGCCGAAACCGCCGCACAGATGATCATCGTTGTCCTCACGGTGGTGGTGATCGATCTTCTGAGCGCCCGCCTGCGCCGTTCCCTCGTCTGACGGGGGCGCTATCCGTTTTCGTATTTCGACAGGAAGTCCCCGGCGGAAAGGGCGCGGAAATCGGCAAGCGCGGCGTGGAGGCGAGCGTGGTCCCAGTTCCCATGACAACAAGTTGGGCGTCTCATGTCGCGAAGCCGCGCTTACCGTCACAGCGTCGCGAGCAACGATCTGGACCGCCAGACTGGAATTTCGAACAACGCCGAGATCGTTTCGCCCGTCAGCGAACCGCCGGAGCCGCCCGAGAAAACCTCGCCCCCCTTCAGCAATACGATCTCGTCGGAAAATTCCTGCGCGAGGCCGAGGTCGTGCAGGATGCAAAGCACGCCGCCACCCGCATCGGCGAAGGCGCGGGCGCATTCGAGCGCGAGAATCTTGTGCTTCAGGTCGAGATGCGCGGTCGGCTCATCCATCAGGAGATAGCGGCGCGCGCCATCCTTCGCGGCCGGGCGAAGCTGCACAAGCGCGCGGGCGATCTGAATGCGCTGCCGCTCGCCGCCGGACAGCGTGGGATAATCGCGCCCGGCAAGGTGGAGCACGTCCATCGCCGCCATCGACTCCTCGACGATGTCCTCGCGCTCGGGCCCCGCGAAGGGATGCGCGCCGAGCGCAACCACCTCATACGCGGTCAGCGGGAAGCTCATCGCGGCGTGCTGGCCGACAACCGCGCGCACCCGCGCAAGCTCGCTCTTGGCCATGGTCGCCATGTCTCGCCCATCGATCACGACGCGGCCGCCCTGAGGCTTCAGGTCGCCCGCCAGCACCGACAGCGCGGTAGACTTGCCCGCGCCGTTCGGCCCGAGGACCGCCGTCACCTGCCCTGGCTCCACGGCGAACGACACGCCCTTGAGGAGCGTCGCGCGCCCGGCCTTCAACGTTACGTCTTCGAGAGCGAGCGTCATGTCGTCATTGCCTCCGGTTCGTCGCCTGCGCGGACTATCATTCTTGCGGAAAGGCCGCGCTCGCGCAATCGCTGAAAGCGCCGCTTTATCCAGCGATGACGGTGCGGATCGTCCGCCCTCCGCGCCTGATGCCCAGCCGCCAGACGCGCGCGCCCCTGCCGACGATCCTTTCAAGCCCGCGCGTGGTCTCGACCTTTTCGCCGTTGATCTCCGCAACGACATCGCCCGCCTTGATGCCGAGGCGGCGCGCGATGGAATAGGCCTCCGTCTCGACCACCACAACGCCGCTCGTCTCGTCGATCGAAAGCTCCTCCGCAACCGCTGGCGACAGGTTCGCCACCTTCGCGCCGCCGAACGGGTTGTTGCCGTTTATGTCCCGCAGATCGCGCGGCGTCGTCTCGGGCGCGACCATGAGCGGAATGGAAACCTTGCGGCGTGTGCCGGTGCGCAGCACGTCGAGGCTCACATCGCCGGACGTGCCCTTGGTCGTGAAGCGATACTGAAAGGCGTTGGCGTCGGAGACATCCTTGCCGTCCACCGCGAGCACGATGTCGCCCGGACGGATGCCCGCGTTCGCCGCTGGGCCGCCGTCCGTTACCGAAGAGACGAGCACGCCCGTCGTACGGTCGAGGCCAACCGCGTCGGCGATTTCCGGCGTCAGTTCCTCGATGTTCGCGCCGAGCCATGGCCGCCGCACGCCGGAGCCGCCCTGCAAGGCAGACTCGACCACGAGACGAACCATGTTCGAGGGTATGGCGAAGCCGATGCCCTGACTGCCGCCGCTCTTGGAGAAGATCGCGGTGTTGATGCCGACGAGCCGCCCCTGCATGTCGACCAGCGCGCCACCCGAATTGCCGGGATTGATGGCGGCGTCGGTCTGAATGAAGAACTGATAATCCGATATGCCGACGCGCGTGCGCGCCAGCGCCGAGACGATGCCGCTCGTCACCGTCTGCCCGACGCCGAAGGGGTTGCCGATGGCAAGGACCATGTCGCCCACTTCGAGCTGATCGGCATCGGCGAGGCCGACATACGGAAACTCGATGTCCGATCCCTTGATCTGCAACACGGCGAGATCGGTGCGCTCGTCCTTGAGCAGAATCTTCGCATCGAACTCGCGGGCATCGGCGAGCGCGATCTTGATTTCCGTGCCCGCGTCGCCCTGCACCACGTGGTTGTTCGTCACCACGACGCCGTTCGGCGTCACGATCACGCCCGAGCCGAGAGAATTCTGCGCCCGTTCGTTGCGGCCGAAGCCATGGCCGAAAAATTCCTCGAAGATCGGATTGTTGAAGGCGCTGTCGCGGCGCACACGCTGTCGGACATAGACGTTGACCACGGCGGGCGCGGCCATCTTGACCACCGGCGCATAGGAAAACACGACCTGCTCGCGCGTGGCAGGTGCTTTCTTCACCACCTGACCGAAAGCAGCGGCTGGAAGCGCCAGGAAGGCAGCAAGCACGAAACTCGTTCGAACGGCAGCCGAAAAGTGCATGGAAGACCCCGTCTAGGATTCGTTTAAGGAGATATAAATAGCGGCCGCGCTTGCGATACAAGGGGCGGCGTGGTTTACGTTTGCGCTTCTCGGGGGATAGTGCGGCCTGCACTGGCGGGCGCGGATGGAATGAAACGAACCGGATCGCGGCATTTCGCAGCCGAGGCACAGGCTTCGCGTTACGCGGCGTTCTCGAAAGCGCGTTTCCTTGTTCCCGCTGTCGTCGGCAGCGTGACAACGAATGACGCGCCCCTCGATGTGTCTTCGAGGCGGATGTCGCCACCATGCGCGCGGACGAGTTCGGCGCTGATCACAAGGCCGAGCCCGTTGCCGTCGGCCTTGGCCACGCTCTGGAACGCCTTGAACAGATTCTCCTGCGCCTTGGCGGGCACGCCCGGCCCGTTGTCGCTCACCTTGATGACCACGCGCTTGCCTTCCTGGCTCGCGCTGATCTTCACGCAAGGATCTTCAGGCGCGGGCTCGGCCTCCCGCAAGGCTTCGAGCGCATTGCGCAAAAGATTGGCGAGCACGCGGAAAATCTGGTCGCGGTCGGCGTAAAGCTCGATCTTCGGTTGGATGTCGACGGTCAGGCGCACGCCCTTCAGCTCTTCGACGCCAAGGCTTTCCGTGACCTCGTCGACGAGAGGGCCAAGGGCCACGCGGGTTCGGTTTGGAGGCGTTTCACCGCCGCGCCCATATTTCATCGTGTTGGTGCAAAGCGTGATTGCGCGGTCGAGCGCCCGGATGAGGCGCGGGACGAAGCGCTGAACGGTCGGGTCGGGCACGGTTGCGAGGCGGTCCGAAACAAGCTGCGCGCTGGCTAGGATATTGCGAAGGTCATGGTTGATCTTCGAGACGGCGAGCCCGACATTCGCGAGCCGCGCCTTTTCGCGGAGCAGCCCCGAAAGCTGCGTTTGCAGGTTGGCGAGTTCCTTCTCCGCGACCCCCACTTCGTCATCGCGCCCACTCGGCGTTATGATGCGCGTCATATCCTCGGGGTTTTCGCGATAGGCGACCATGTTCCGGGTGATGCGCATCATCGGCGCGACGAGAAGTTTCGACAGCGCGAGATAGACGGCGGCCGACGTCATGATGGCTATGATGATCGACAGCCAGAAGATGTTGCGGGCATAGCGCCATTCAGCCGCTCTGAGTGGCGTCTCGTCGATGACGACGTCGATTTCCTCGTCGGCGCGCAGAATGTCCGGCGCGGCAATGACGCGGATCAGACGGCCGGGCGGTGCGACCAGCGCGGCCAGCGCGTCGGGGATGAGTTCCACGACGTTTCTGTCGCGGAGGTCGAAGACTTCCGCCACCGGCTTCTCATCCGGCATTCCGAGAACGAGACGGCGCACTTCCGGGCGACGCACCGAAACCGCGTGAACGCCCGCCGTCGTCAGCAGTTCCTGCCTCAGCCGTTCGGGAAGCTCCGCGCCGCCGGATGCCTCCAGCGCCAGCGCGGCGACCTTCGCGGCAACGACACGTTCCATCAGCCAGTTCTTGCGGAAGGTCGCGACGGAGGGCACGAAAATGAGCACTTCGGCCACCATGACGAAAAGGATCGTCATGAACAGAAGCCTTGCCGGAAGGCTCGTTCTGATGGAACCGATTTTCGAGGCAGCGCGCTTCTTCTCGCGGTCCAGCGCATGATGCGCTCCGCCGTGCTCGCGATCTTTTGAAGCCCGGGTGTCCAAGCGCGTCAAAGAACCCTGTTGCCAACACTTCTAAATAACGCGAATCAGCCGAATTTCGCAAGCAATGCAATGACGCGTCGCAGGAAAGGGTTTTGCGCGCTGGGCGCGAAGTAGTTCAAGGCGGCTCTCTTGTTCATTTCCGAGAGCGTCGGATAGGGCGAAACGATGCCTTGCATCGCCTTGAGAGATATACCCTTCTGCATGGCGAGGCTCCACATCTGGATGAGTTCGCCCGCCTGCGCGCCGACAATCCCGGCGCCGAGGATCTTGCCCCGCCGCGACGCTATGACCTTCACGAAGCCGCCCGTCTCGCGCTCCGCCTGGGCGCGGTCATTCTCCGCATAGGGCCAGCGCAGGATGGCGAGCTTGCCGTAGCGCGCGCGCGCGGCGTCTTCGGTCAGCCCGACATGGGCGACCTCCGGGTCGGTGAACGTCACCCAGGGGATGGTCGAATGATCGGCCCTCGCCCGAAGCCGGAACAGCGCGTTCTTGATTACGATTGAGGCGTGATAGTTCGCGGCGTGGGTTAGGTTGACTTCGCCTGTCACGTCGCCGATGGCGTAAACCTTGCTGTTCGAGGTGCGAAGCCCGCCCGTGACCTGTATGCCGCGCTCGCTGTAATCGATCCCGGCAGCTTCGAGATTGAGATCGCCAACAACGGGCGCGCGGCCCACCGCGACGAGCAGGTGCGTTCCCTCGACGAAGTAGGTTCGTCCGAGGTTCGCGAAAACCACGCGAATGTTGTTGCCGAACGGCTCAATCCTCTCGACGCGCGCGTTTTCCTGCACGCGGATGCCCTCGTCGCGAAGGCGGTTGAGCAGGTGCTGCCGCAATTCGTCGTCGTCTCGTGACAGTGCTTTCCCCGCTTCGACGACAGTCACTTCGCTGCCGAGGCGCTTGTGAGCCTGGGCCAGTTCAAGCCCGGCCGGGCCGCCGCCGAGAATGATGAGTTGCGGCAGTCGGTGCGTGTTCTGAAAGATCGTCTCGTTCGTGAAGAAGGGGACGCGGTCGAGCACCGGGATCGGCGGGATCAGGGGCGTCGAGCCGGTGGCGATGACGAAGCGGCGAGCCTTGATCTGGTAGTCTCCCGCCTCGACGGTGTCGGGGTCTACAAACCGCCCGCTCGCCTTGATCACATCCACGCCGAGGCCGTTGAACCGCTCGACGGAATCGTTCGGCGCGATGGCCGCGATCACGCCCGCAACATGCTCCGCGACGGCTTTATGATCGATGCCGGGATTGCTGACGCGAATGCCGAACTTCTCCGCGTCGCGGATCTGGTGCGCACGCTTCGCGGCGGCGAGGAGCGCCTTCGACGGCACGCAGCCGGTGTTGAGGCACTCGCCGCCCATCGCGCCGCGCTCGATCAGCACCACGGAGACACCGAAGGCGGCGGCGATGGCGGCGGCGGACAGCCCGCCCGATCCCGCGCCGATCACGCAGATGTCAGGCGTCAGAAGCTGAGGCATGGCCGTTCCGTTCCCCGTCGCGATTCCTGCCAATCCTGTTTCGCGCGGGTGAACCGATTTGGCAAGCCGCGCCGACCGCGCTCACGGGAAAGTTGTTGGTTTAAAGCTTCGGGCAAGCGCCCGGCGAGCCTTTTTCTCAGCCGCCATGCCTTGCCGCGCGCCAGGCCTCGAAACGGGCAGCCTTTCCCGCCGCGTCGAAGGCTTCGAACTCAGCGATTTCGCGCTGCTCCGCTTCATAGCGAACATGGTCGGCCTGCTCCGCCGCCTTTTGTGCCGCGACCTCGCGCTCGATGACATGGAGGATGCCGACGAACCGGCGCTGTTCGGCCGCGAGCTTTGCCTCGGCGAGGAGCTTTTCGCGCGCATCCGGGGCGAGCGCGGCGATGAGGGATTCGGCTTCCTCGCGGCTCGGCTCGCGGAGATCCGGCGGGACCGCGCCCCAGGCGATGCGGTTGCAGGACTGCACAAGCCGCCGCAGTTCATTCTCGCCGTGAAGCTTCGCGTTGGCGAACGCGCTCGGCATGCGCTTCGCGCTTTCGACGGCGTTGCGAAGGTCCGGCGGCAAAGCTTCGGCGGCGGGTTCGGGATGGATGAGGCTCGCGTCGAACTCGTGACTCATTGGCTGGAAACTCGCGGCTTGAAACTCGTGAAAAAACCTGAAGCTTGCAACCATCATCCGCGCACCGTGTCAATCGCGGCGCGGCGCTTTTGCAAAGGCTTCGGCGTCAATTCGCGCAGGTGCGGAACCGCCCGCCGATCCATCGCGGCGCTTGCTTATTGCGCAATCCGAGGCGACCATGGCGTTCGTCGCGGCTCGTGCTGACGGCACGCCCGCAATAGCATAATTGCACACAGGATCGAAGCACATGGGCGGAAATGGAAATGCAGGGGGCAGAAGCCCCCGCTGTATCGCACTGGTCGGCCCCCAAGGCAGCGGGAAGACCTCTCTTTTCGAAGCCATTCTCGCCCGAACCGGCGCGACGCACGAGAGCGCGGACTCCCGCAAGACCGTCGGCGACACGACGCCGGAGGCGAAGACCCACGGCATGAGCGTGGAAATGAACGTTGCGAGCTTCGATTATCTGGGCGACCGTTTCACGGCCCTCGATTTTCCGGGCTCGGTCGAGTTTCAGTTCGACGGCACGGCGGCGCTGCCCGCCTGCGACACCGCTGTCGTCGTTTGCGAGGCGGACGAGAAGAAGCTCCATGCGCTGCAAAGCGTGCTGAAATCTCTCGAAGCCGCGAAAATTCCCCATCTCCTTTTCATCAACAAGATCGACAAGGCCGGTGGCAACATTGCCGAGTTGCTTTCCACGATGCAGCCCGCGAGCGGCCTTCCGCTGGTGCTCCGCCAGGTTCCCATTACGGAAGGCGGCGCGGTAAGCGGGTTCGTCGATCTGGCGCTTGAACGCGCCTTCGTCTATCGCCCGCACGCCCCAAGCGAATTGATCGATATTCCGAACGACCTCGCGCAGTTCGAGGCCGAACAGCGCTTTTCCATGCTTGAGAAGCTCGCCGATTATGACGACGCCCTCATGGAACAGCTCTTGAGCGACAGCGTCCCGAGCCGCGATCAGATTTTCGCCGACCTCGTGACCGAGTTCAAGCGTTGCCTGATCTGCCCTGTGTTCTTCGGTTCGGCCGAAGCGGGCCACGGCATCGGCAGGCTTCTGAAGGCGCTCCGGCATGAGGCGCCGTTCGTCGCCGAAACCGCCGAAAGGCTTGGCCTCGGTGGCGCCAAATCGGCAGCCTACGTCGTGAAAACCATTCAGACATCGCATGCGGGAAAACTTTCGCTCGCTCGCGTGCTTGCGGGCCAGCTTGCGGATGGCGGCGCTGTCCACGGCGCGACCGGCGAGGATCGCATTTCCGGTGTCTTTTCGGTGACCGGTCCCGACATCAAGAAACGCGGTCCGGCCGAAGCGGGCGAAGTGGCGGCGTTCGGAAAGCTCGAAGGCGTTCGCACGGGCGAAGCGATTTCGGGCGACAAGGGCTTCTCCGCGCCGATAGAAAACGCTCAGCCTCCGAAGCCGGTCTACGCACTCGCCATCTCCGTAGGAGACCGCAAGGACGAGATCAAGCTTACTTCGTCGCTCGCCAAGCTGATCGACGAAGACCCGGCGCTTTCGCTGACGCAGGATCGCGAGACGAGCGAGATGGTGCTGTGGGGACAGGGCGAGATGCATCTTCGCGTCGCGCTGGAAAGGCTCGCACGGCGCTTCGGCGTCAAGGCCGAGACGCAGCGGCGGCAAATCCCCTATCGCGAAACGATCCGCAAGAGCGTCGAGGTGCGCGGGCGACACAAGAAGCAGAGCGGCGGACACGGCCAGTTCGGCGACGTTGTCGTGGAGATCAGTCCCCGGCCGCGCGGCGAGGGCTTCGCCTTCAATGAAGTGATTACGGGTGGCGCCGTGCCGCGCAACTATTTCACGGCCGTGGAAGCAGGCGTGCGCGATTATCTTTCTACCGGGCCGCTCGGCTTTCCCGTGGTGGATGTCGCCGTGACGCTGAAGGACGGCTCTTATCATACGGTGGATTCGTCGGATCAGGCTTTCCGCATGGCGGGACGCGTCGCGATGGTCGAAGGTATGCCGAAGTGTCAGCCGGTTCTGCTGGAGCCGGTCATGGCGGTCAGCATCTCGGTGCCGAGCGAGGCGACGGCGAAGGTCAACGGCATGATCTCGGCGCGACGCGGGCAGATCCTGGGTTTCGATGCCCGTCCCGGCTGGAACGGTTGGGATACGATCGAGGCGCATATTCCCGAGGCTGAAATCCACGACCTCATCATCGAGCTGCGCTCGGCGACGGCGGGTGCCGGACATTTCAAGGCGGAGTTCGATCACCTCACCGAGATTTCGGGCCGGGTGGCGGATCAGATCGTGTCGGAGCGCTCCCGGCAGCGAAGTGCCTAGAGCTGGATCCGATCGGTTTGACCCTACCTGATCGGAACGGGATCTAACGAAAGCCGCGGCGCGCGCCTGAAACTCTGGGCCGCTCATCGTGGCGAAGGGCGGTACGCTTCTCCGACCTAAGGAATCGCCAGTCCGCGCTGGCCGGGCTGCCTGCCGTCCCAACGGCAGGTTCCCCGGCAGGCGCGTCTGTGGCGTTGGCGTCACCCCTGATGAAGTCATATCCGCAATTGACGCAAACGCGGTTCGGCACGGGCAGCGCCGCCCGGACACCGTGTTCGGCATGCATCGCGTAAGCCGAGACGCCGCAGCGCGGGCAGCGGAAGGCGAAGAGGAAGACAACCTGGATGAGAGCTGCCATCCAGAGCAGGAAGAATAGCGTCAGAAAATCGATCACAGACCCGTATGCCATCAGGATGGCGCCAAAAAAGAGCACCGCCGGAAGCGCCAGTACCACGCTGAAGAACCGGACCCGGATCAAGATCGTCTCCATCGGTCAATTCAAATCAGCTTTAGCAGAAACCGGTTTCTGTATTGTAGTTCGAATAGCGATGGCCTGCTCGCACGGATTTACTTGAGCTTTACCTTGTAGCGGATGAACGGATCGCTCGGCACGATCTTCTCGTAAAGCGCGCGGGCGGCTTCGTTCGCCTCGTGCGTGTGCCACGTTATGCGCGGCCAGCCCTCCACGCGGCCCTTGTCCATCAGCGTCTCGATGATCGCGCGGCCTACACCTTGCCCGCGCGCGTCGTCTACCACGAACAGGTCTTCCATGTAGCAGACGGGTTGCGGCCCGAGCGTCTGCGGATGCAGCACATAGTTCGCGAAGCCGACGAGTCGGCCCGCGCCGAAGAAGCCTTGCCGCGCTTCCGCGACGAGCGCATGCACCGGTTCGTGTGGCTCAAGGATGCGTCGCCAGAGCGCGTCGGCCACTTCGGGCGGCGCCGTGACGCCGTAGAAAGCGAGATAGTCCTGCCAAAGCTTGCGCCATCCGGCCTCGTCGCCGGGGCCGGGCGCGCGGATGCGGCAGGGAAGCGTCAAACAGCCTCGCCGGACATGATATAGTTGATCGACAGGTCGTCGTCGGACAGCGTCCACGAGCCGGAGAGCGGCTTGTAGATCATCCCGGCGCGTCGCGCGGGGGCGAAGCCTGCATCCGAGAGCGCGCCCGCGAGTTCGTCCGGCTTGATGAACTTCTTCCAGTCGTGCGTGCCGGGAGGCACCAGGCCAAGGATGCGCTCGGCGGCGAAGACGGCGAGCCCGTAGGACTTCGACGTCCGGTTCAGTGTGGACAGCACGATGAGCCCGCCGGGTCGGGCGAGGCTGCGGCACGTCTTCAGGAAGGATTGCGGGTCGGCGACGTGCTCGATAACTTCCGACGCGACGACGACATCGAATGTCAGCCCCTCGCGCGCCAGATCCTCGGCGGTTACGTTACGATAGTTGACCGGCACGCCGAGCTTCGCCGCGTGGGCACGGGCGACGCCGACAGACTCCTCGACGGGATCGATTCCTGTTACAGTGCCGCCCAGCCGGGCCAGCGGCTCCGAAAGGATTCCGCCGCCGCAGCCAATGTCGACAACGTCAAGACCCTGAAGCGGGCGGAATTCGTTGATCTGGCCCTTTCGCCAGCGCTTGACTTCCGCCACGATAAATGCGAGCCGCGCAGGATTGAAGGCATGCAAACCGCTGAATTTGCCGCGTTCGTCCCACCACTCTTTCGCGAGACTTTCGAAGTGCCTCAACTCAGTCTCGTCCAGAGACGGACTTTGCCGTGTTTCTGCCTCAATCCCCATCAATGGCGTTCCTGATCTCCTGCGGCGCGAAATCTGCATACGGTCGCACCGTTATCTTCACTCTCGCACCATATAGCCAGTCCCATGCTGCTCGTCATGAAATTTGGCGGAACTTCCGTCGCAGACATCGCCCGCATCAGAAATTCCGCGCTTCACGTCAAGCGCGAGGTCGATGCCGGCAATCGCGTCGCCGTCGTGGTTTCCGCCATGGCCGGCCACACGAACCAGCTCGTGGGGTGGTGCAAGCAAGCGCATGATCTGTACGACCTGCGCGAGTACGACGCCGTCGTGTCGTCGGGCGAGCAGGTCACAGCGGGTTTGATGGCGATCATCCTCCAGTCCATCGGTGTCAAGGCGCGGTCGTGGCAAGGCTGGCAAATCCCGCTCGTCACGGACGACTCGCACAGCGTCGCCCGGATCGACCGCGTCGAAACCGCCGACCTGCTCGCCAGCGTCTCGGGCGGAGAAGTAGCGGTCGTCGCGGGCTTCCAGGGCATTGCCCCTTCCGGACGGATAACCACCCTCGGGCGCGGCGGTTCCGACACGAGCGCTGTCGCGCTGGCGGCTGCCCTCAAGGCCGAGCGGTGCGACATCTACACCGACGTCGATGGCGTGTATACAACGGATCCCCGCATTGTGCCGGCCGCTCGAAGGCTTCCACGCATATCGTATGAGGAGATGCTGGAAATGGCTTCTCTGGGCGCGAAAGTGCTCCAGACGCGCTCTGTCGAGCTTGCAATGGCTCAAGGCGTGCGTGTACAAGTTCGTTCTAGCTTCGATAACCCTGAATCATGCGAACCCGCTCGCGCCGGAGTATCCGAAAAGTGCGGGACGCTCGTTTGCGACGAAATGGAAATGTTGGAACATCACGTTGTCAGCGGTATTGCATACGCGAAAGACGAGGCAAAGGTCACGGTGTTGAGCATCGAGGATAAGCCGGGCGTCGCCGCGAGCATCTTCATGCCGTTGTCGGAAGCGAACATCAACGTCGACATGATCGTGCAGAACATTTCCGAGGACGGTCGCAAGACGGACCTTACCTTTACAGTCGCCGCGGCAGATCTTTCGCGCGCGCTTCAGGTGCTGCGCGATAATCACGACACGATCCGCTACCGCGATCTTCGCGGCGATACGGATATGGTCAAGGTGTCGGTCATCGGCGTGGGTATGCGAAGCCATGCGGGCGTGGCCGCCGAAATGTTTCAGGCCCTCGCCGGAAAAGGCATCAACATTCAGGCGATCTCGACGTCCGAGATCAAGATCAGTGTGCTCATCGGCGCGGGCCATACCGCGGAGGCGGTTAACACACTGCATAGCTTGTTCGGTCTGGACCGAACCTGAGACGACACGAACCGGAAGCTGGGCGCCCGTGGCAGGGGTGCCTTTCCCTCGCAACCTAACAGGTTATTGGAACCAGGCAGATGCCCTGGACACAACGTCCACCATGGGTGCTGATCCGAAGCTTGCGGGCAATCATGGCGAGTACGCCAGAGCCACAGGCCAAGCTGGACAGTATCGTCAAGGTCATAGCCTCGAACATGATCGCCGAGGTAAGCTCGATTTATGTTCGGCTCCCGGATGAATCGCTCGAACTTTTCGCCACCGAAGGCCTGAAGAAGGAGGCCGTTCACGCACTCCGCATGAAAAAGGGCGAAGGGCTCGTCGGTCTGATCGCCGATTGGGGACAACCGATCAATTTGCCCGATGCTCAAAAGCATCCTTCCTTCTCCTACAAGCCTGAGACAGGCGAAGAGAACTATCACTCCTTCCTCGGCGTGCCGATCGTGCGCGAGCGACGCACCATCGGCGTGCTCACCGTGCAGAACAAGATCGAGCGCCGCTACACGCCGGAAGAGGTGGAGGCGCTTGAAACGACGGCCATGGTGCTAGCGGAACTCATCGGATCCGGCGCTTTCGCGGGCGCGGTTTCCCACTCGCCGGGGCGGCGCGAAACGTCGGTTACGATCAAGGGCACGCCGCTCGCGGACGGTCTGGCGCTCGGCCACATCGCGCTGCACGAGCCGCGCCCCGTGGTGCTGAAATTCTTCGCGGAGAACATCCCGGCGGAGCTGAAGCGACTCGAAGAGGCGCTCGAACGCCTGAAGGACGACATCAAGCGCCATCTCGAACACGAGGACTCGCCGCAGGACAGCGAGCACAAGGCCGTTCTTGAAGCCGTGCAGATGCTGGCGAACGACAAGGGCTGGGCGCGGCGCATGCGCGATGCGGTCATGGCCGGGCTCACGGCCGAGGCAGCGGTCGAGCGCGTTCAGCAGAACATGCGCACGCAGCTCATGAAGATCGGCGATGACTTCTGGCGCGAGCGCAGCCACGACATCGACGACCTGTCGACCCGTTTGCTGCGCACACTGCAAGGGCAGGAGACGCATGTCGAGCGCCTGCCGAACGACGCCATCCTCGTCGCCCGCAACATGGGCGCGGCGGAGCTTCTGAGCTACGATCCGCGCAAGCTGCGCGGCCTCGTCATCGAGGAAGGCGGCGCGACCTCGCACGTGTCCATCGTCGCGCGCTCTTTCAACCTCGCGGTGCTCGTGCAGGTGCAGGACGTGCTGTCGATCGCCGACCACGGCGACCCGGCGATTCTCGACGCTGCAACCGGGCAATTCCACGTTCGCCCCTCGCTCGAACTGATCCGCGCCTATGCCGACAAGGCACGCTTTCGCGCGCGGCGCCAGGCGCGTTTCTCGAAGCTGCGCCACGTGCAGGCGATGACGAAAGACGGCGAGCGGATCCTGCTCAACATGAATGCCGGGCTCACGGTCGATCTGCCCCACCTCTATCAGAGCGGCGCGGACGGCATCGGCCTCTACCGAACCGAGCTTCAGTTCATGGTCGCCTCGCGCTTCCCGAAGATGGAGGAGCAGCGCAAGACCTATAACCGCATCCTCGACATGGCGGGCGGCCGTCGTGTGATCTTCCGTTCGCTCGACGTGGGCGGCGACAAGGTATTGCCGTATCTCAAACGCGTGAAGGAAGAAAATCCGGCGCTGGGCTGGCGCGCGATCCGCATGTCGCTCGACAGGCCCGCGCTTTTCCGCACGCAGGCCCGCGCGCTGATGCGCGCGGCGGCGGGGCGCGAGCTTTCGCTCATGCTGCCGTTCATCGCCGATTTGTCCGAATTTCTCGGCGCAAGGGCGCTGATCGACAAGGAAGTCGAGCACGCGAGGAAACACGGCCACGAGTTGCCGTCGGTGATGCGCGTCGGTGTGATGGTCGAAATTCCGGCCCTCCTTTACCAGCTCGACCAGATTCTTCCGCTGGCGGATTTCATCTCGGTCGGCAGCAACGACCTCATGCAATTCCTGTTCGCGGCGGATCGCGAAAACGACCGCGTGGCCCGCAGGTTCGATCCGCTGCACCCATCCGCGCTCAAGGTGCTGCGCGAGATCGCGACAAAGGCCATTGCGCACAAGACCGACTTCGCGCTGTGCGGCGAGATGGCCGGGCGGCCCGTCGATGCAATGGCGCTGCTGGGGCTCGGCTTCCGCTCCATTTCCATGGCGCCCGCATCGGTCGGCCCCATCAAGGCCATGGTGCTCTCCGTCGACACGAAGAAGCTCGGCGAAGCGCTGAACGGTCTGATCGACGAAAACTGCCCCACCATCCGGCGCGAACTGACCGAGTTTGCGCGGAAGGAAAACATTGATATCTAGTGCTCGGGATGGGTTGCTAGCGCCCAGTGAAGCGAGCACCAGCCGATCAGGCCAATAACAAATCCAGTCGCGCCAGTCGTGGGGCCGGACGCGATGAGCAGGGATCGATCCATGGCATCCATACCGAAAGACAAACTGAAGCGGCTCGTCGGCCGTTGGGAAACGATCCAGGCGCAGCTTTCGGAAGGCTGCGATCAGGAGACGTTCAAGAAGCTCTCGAAGGAATTTTCTGACCTCGATCCGCTCGTCGCGGCCATCAAGACGCTCGAAGCCGCTGAAGAAGAGCGCGACAGCCTGCGCCAGATGATCGAAGATCCGGCTTCCGAGCCGGACATGCTGGAGCTTGCGCGCGAGGAACTGGAGGCGGCCGAGCCGCGCGTCGAGCAACTGGAGCGCGAGCTTCAGATCATGATGCTCCCGAAGGACGCCGCGGACGAAAAAAGCGCCATCCTCGAAGTTCGGGCGGGCACCGGCGGCGAGGAAGCCGCGCTGTTCGCGGCGGACCTGTTCCGCATGTACCAGCACTATGCAGACCTCAAGGGCTGGAAAGTGAACGTGCTTTCGGTCAGCGACGCGGACGCGGGCGGCTACAAGGAAATCGTGGCGAGCATCAGCGGCAAGGGCGTGTTCGCGCGGATGAAGTTCGAGTCCGGCGTGCATCGCGTGCAGCGCGTGCCCGAGACGGAGAATCAGGGCCGCATCCACACCTCAGCAGCGACGGTGGCCGTGCTTCCCGAAGCCGAGGATATCGACATCGAGATTCGCGAGCAGGACATCCGCATCGACACCATGCGGGCGAGCGGCGCGGGCGGGCAGCACGTGAACACAACCGACTCGGCGGTTCGCATCACCCATATTCCGACCGGGATCATCGTGACATCGAGCGAGAAATCCCAGCATCAGAACCGCGCCCGCGCCATGCAGGTGCTGCGCGCGCGACTGTTCGACATGGAACGCACCCGCGCCGACGAGGCCCGCGCGGCGGAACGCAAGGACCAGATCGGCTCCGGCGACCGCTCGCAGCGCATACGTACCTACAATTTCCCGCAGGGGCGCGTGACCGATCATCGCGTCAATGTGACACTCTATAACCTGCCTCAGATCATGGAAGGCGAGGGGCTCGACACCATCATCGATGCGCTGATCACGGAGCGCCAGGCTGGTCAGCTTTCGGCGGAAAGTTCGGCTCATGCCTGAAGCGCGCATCGGAGCGCGGATGACCTCGTTCGCCGAATTGGTGCGCTATCTCGCCGAGCGGTTCCTGCAAGCCGGGATCGAGTCGGCGGCACTCGACGCGCGGCTTCTCGCAGCTTATGCAGCAGGCTTCTCGCCCGAAGAGACTGTCACGAAGCGCGACGCGGCGCTGCCGCCCGAGGTGCTGGATCGCGCGGTCGAAGCGGCTCGGCGACGATTCGCGGGGGAGCCGGTTTCCCGCATCGTGGGCGCGCGCGAATTCTGGGGCATGCCGTTTGGCCTCTCGGCGGACACGCTCGACCCTCGTCCGGATACGGAAGTTCTCGTCGAAGCGACGTTGGCGTGGTGCCGCAAGCATGATCTCGCGGGCGCACCGCTTCGCATCCTCGACCTCGGGACCGGGACCGGGTGCATCCTTGCCGGGCTCCTTTCCGAATTGCCGAATGCGAGCGGCGTCGGCGTCGACCGCAGCGAGGGCGCGCTTCGAACGGCACGGCAAAATTTCGCGCGGATTGGGCTCGACTCTCGTGCCTTTTTCCTATGTGGAGACTGGGGCGACGCCCTTGCCGATGCAACTTTTGACATCATTACGTGTAATCCTCCCTATATTGAAACCGGCGACATTGCCGGGTTGTGCCCGGAGGTGCGGGATTTCGACCCACTGCTTGCGCTGGACGGGGGAAAAGACGGGCTTAAGGCATACCGGGATATAGTGCCGCAAGCTTCGCGCCTTTTGCGTGTGTCAGGGCTCCTGATTTTCGAGACGGGCCATCGTCAGGCTCGATTGGTGCGAGACATGCTGACGGAGCTTGACGCAGGATTCCAAACGGAAATTTTCCCCGATCTGGCGGGTATCGAGCGTGCCGTTGCAGGAGTGAGACAGTCAGGTGGGGACGGGGGACGCGGCAAAAAAAAGGTTGGAAATCCGATTGGATCGGGATAGGGTCTTTGCAGAGGCGGCTTCGTCAAACCCGCAGCGGTTGCAACACGACGAGGCATAGGAACGTAGGCTACCGAAAAACTGATATTATGACCGGGTGCTGATTCAAGCATCGGCGGTATCATCGGGTCACGTTTCTTACTGTGCGGAGCCTATAAAACATCTGCTTCTCAAGTTAGCGTTGCTTTGAACTGACAGGCAGGCTGGACTGAGAGTTTTTTACTGTTGCAGACATTGACCGGCTCCCCAAAGCGCCGTGTCTGCATGAGGTGAGCTTTTGTGACCTTCGACAAGACAGGACCCATGAGGCAAGGACAGCAAAGCCGCAGAGGCCGTAATCGCGGCGGCCGCAAGCCACAGAATTCCGTGAGCCGGAACTACGAATCGAGTGGTCCCGACGTCAAGATCCGTGGCACAGCGATGCATATCGCCGAGAAATACACATCGCTTGCACGCGACGCGATGTCTTCAGGCGATTTCGTCGCGGCCGAAAACTATCTTCAGCATGCCGAGCACTACAACCGCATCATCCTTGCGGCGCAGGCTCAGAACCCCGGCGAGCAGCCTGTCAATGGCGGACGGTTCGGCGGCGGACAGGATGCTTACGCCCGCGAATTCGAGTCGGACGACGACGATGGCGAAGGCGACGATTTCGCCCCGCAGCAAAGCTTTCAGCCGGAGCGCAACGAACGAGCGCAACGGCCTGAGCGCGCGGAACGCGGAGAGCGTCACGAACGCGTTGAACGAGCTGAACGACCGGAGCGCGCCGAACGGCCGGAACGCCTCCCCTCTTACAATCAGCATCAGCAGCCGCAGCCCTATATTCCGCAGAACGCTTTTCCGCAGTTCCTGCAACAGCCTGTCGTCCTTCCTCCGCAGCCTGCCGGCGCCGAAATCGAAGGCGCTCCGCAGCCGGCCAATGGCGTTGCGAACGGAGAGGCTCATGGCGATGCGCCCGATGGGGACCGTCTGCCGCGCCGCCGCCGCCGCCGCCCGATCGGCGAAGCTGCCCCGGTAAAGACCTACACGGGCCGCGCCGGAACCGCCGGTCTTTCGAACGCGGCGCCTGCCGTGGCAGCGGTCATCGATCCGAAGACGGACGAAACGACTTCCTGACGCTTCAGAGCCGCAGCACTCGCCCGAAAAGCGCGCCGGCGGCTCAAAACGCACTCGATTGAGCAGAAAAGCCGAACGACAGCTGAAACTCGCGGCGGCGGTTACAGCGCGACGGTGACAATGCTCCGACGCCAAAGCGCCGGGCTTTTCGCGCCATTCATGTCGCGCACTGCTTGCGAGGAGCGCCGACGAAACCGCGCGCTCCTCAACGACGACGCCCCCCGGCCTCAGCCCTTGCGCTCGACCTGCGACACGTCCCGCACCGCGCCACGCGCCGCGCTCGTCGTCAGCGCCGCATACGCCCGAAGCGCCTGGCTGACATGACGAACGCGTGAAGCAGGCTTCCACGCCGCCGCACCCTTCGCTTCCATCGCCGCGCGGCGCTTCGCCAGAACCTCGTCGGAGAGGTCGACGCGGATGACGCGATTCGGGATGTCGATCACGATGATGTCGCCCTGCTCGACAAGGCCGATCGCGCCGCCTTCAGCCGCCTCGGGCGAAGCATGGCCGATGGAGAGGCCGGAGGTGCCGCCCGAAAAGCGTCCGTCCGTGATCAGCGCGCATTTCTTGCCGAGGCCGATGCTCTTCAGATAGCTCGTCGGATAGAGCATTTCCTGCATGCCGGGGCCGCCCTTCGGCCCTTCATAGCGGATCAGCACCACGTCGCCTTCCTTCACCGCGCCGCCGAGGATCTTCTCGACCGCCTCCTCCTGGCTTTCGCAGATCACGGCCGGGCCGGTAAAGGTGAGGTTCGACGCGTCGACGCCCGCCGTTTTCACGATGCAGCCTTCGAGCGCGATATTGCCGGACAGCACGGCGAGGCCGCCGTCCTTCGAGAACGCGTTCTCCACCGAATGGACGACGCCATTCGCGCGGTCGGCGTCGAGTTCGTCCCAGCGCGCCGCCTGACTGAAGGCTTCGACCGTGCGCACGCCGCCGGGCGCGGCCTTGTAGAACTCCTGAACGGCGGGATCGTTGGTGCGCGCGATGTCCCATTTGTCGAGCGCGTCCGCGATGGTCGGCGCATGCACTGTGCCGCAGCCGCGATTGATCAGCCCGCCGCGGTCGAGTTCGCCAAGGATCCCCATGATGCCGCCCGCGCGATGCACGTCTTCGACATGGACATCGGCGATGTTCGGCGCGACCTTCGAGAGGCACGGCACACGGCGCGACAGCCGGTCGATGTCGGTCATGGTGAAGGGCACGCCCCCTTCCTGCGCGGCGGCGAGCAGATGCAGAACGGTGTTGGTCGAGCCGCCCATGGCGATGTCGAGCGTCATTGCGTTCTCGAACGCCTCGAAATTGGCGATGGAGCGCGGCAAAACGCTCGGGTCGTTGCCCTCGTAATAACGCTTCGTGATGTCCACGATGCGCCGCCCCGCTTCGAGGAACAGTTCCTTGCGGTCGGCATGGGTGGCGAGCATCGTGCCGTTGCCGGGCAGCGAAAGGCCGAGCGCCTCGGTGAGGCAGTTCATCGAATTGGCCGTGAACATGCCCGAACACGAGCCGCAGGTCGGGCACGAGTCGCGCTCGTAGGCTTCCGCCACCTCGTCCGACACGCTCGGGTCCGCGCCCTTGATCATCGCATCGATGAGGTCCACCGCGTGCGTCTTGCCGCCAACCGTGACCTTGCCCGCTTCCATCGGACCGCCCGAAACGAAAATCGTCGGGATGTTGAGGCGCAGGCTCGCCATCAGCATGCCGGGTGTGATCTTGTCGCAATTCGAGATGCAAACGAGCGCGTCGGCGGTGTGCGCGTTGACCATGTATTCCACCGAGTCGGCGATGATCTCGCGCGATGGCAGCGAATAGAGCATGCCGCTGTGGCCCATCGCGATGCCGTCGTCGATGGCGATGGTGTCGAATTCCTTGGCGACGCCGCCCGCCTTCTCGATCTCGCGCGCGACGAGCTGACCGAGGTCTTTCAGATGCACGTGGCCTGGCACGAACTGCGTGAACGAGTTCGCGATGGCGATGATAGGCTTGCCGAAATCGCCGTCCTTCATGCCGGTTGCGCGCCAGAGACCGCGAGCGCCCGCCATGTTGCGGCCATGGGTCGAGGTACGGGAGCGATAGTCCGGCATTGTCGTGCGCCTTCTTGTTTTAGAATAGCTATGCGCGCTTCATAGACCCGCGCGGCCGCTCTTATCTAGCGAAAAGTGGATGTCGTGTTTCGGCGCGTTCCAGGCAAGCGTTCCAGTGGGGCGAATCAGGAACAGTCGTTCAGGCGAGGACGATCGCGTCGCCGACTCCCACCGTGCCGCCTCGCGTGACCTTCGCGTAAAGCCCGAGGTTCTTGTGGCCCCATGTGCTTTGCAGCGCCGCCGGAATCGAAATCCCGCGCCGCGCCGTCGCCGGGTCGACGCTCGTCGCCTCGCAACGCGCCGTTTCCGCGAACGCCTCAAGCTCCGCGCCGCCGCAGGTCAGGGTCTTGCCGACCCAATGGCGTTCTTCCCACGCTGGCACGCCCTCGAAGTAGAGGTTCGCGCGGAAGCGCGCCGGGTCCAGATCCGCGCCGATGACACGGGAAACGTCGCGCACCGTCTCCAGATTGACGAGATGCAGCGCCTTCGCGGAAATATCCGTGAACTGATGGCCGTCGGCATGTACGATGCGGGGCGGCCCTTTGATGTCGTCCTTCATGTAGGCCGCCAGAAACTGCTCGATCATCTGACGGCCGAGCTTCGTCTTCAGCGTGCCGCGCGCAACTTGCCGCCCATCGCGGAACAGCGTGAGCGTATGGCTGTCTTCGTCGAAGGCGAGGCGCAGGCTTGCCAGCCGCTCGTGTCTCATCAGTTGCAGAAAATGCACCTTGGGGAACCATTTCGGGTTCAGCGTGTCGAAAGCGTGGCCGCCGTTCTCGATGGCATAGATCCGGTCGAAAGGCATGCCTTCACCGTGTGTTAAGTCTGCTTTCGGCGCGTCGATCCCGTTCATCCCTTTCATGGGATAATGGACCAGTGAAACTATCTTGGGCGTAGCCGACATGCGAGCGCCTGAAGCCTTTTTTTGACGATTGATGCTGCCATATATGACGGCATCAACATGCTTCCTGTCCAGATTCGCGGCTGCGCATCGCAGCCACCGAGGCAACCATGAATTTCGAGAAGCTGACCGACCGTTCGAAAGGTTTCTTCCAGTCCGCGCAGTCGCTCGCCCTGCGCGAAGGACATCAAAGACTTACACCCGAACACCTTCTGAAAGTCTTGCTCGACGACAGTGAGGGGCTGGCCGCCGGACTGATCGCCAAGTCGGGCGGGCGTCCCGAGGACGCGCTGGCACGCGTCGAGCAGGCGCTGGCAAAAATGCCGAAGGTGACGGGGCAGGGCGCGGGCCAGATCTACATCGCGCCGGAACTCGCGCGCGTCCTCGATCAGGCGGAGAAGATCGCGGAAAAGGCGGGCGACAGCTACATCACGGTGGAGCGGCTACTGCTCGCGCTGGCGATGGAGAAGGATGCGCAAACGTCCAAGATCCTCGCCGAGGCTGGCGCCACTCCGACCGGGCTCAACGCGGCGATCAACGATCTGCGCAAGGGCCGCACGGCCGACAGCGCCTCCGCCGAGCAGGCTTACGACGCGCTGAAGCGCTACACGCGCGACCTTACGGATGCGGCCGCGAAAGGCCAGCTCGACCCGGTGATCGGCCGCGACGAGGAAATCCGCCGCACCATTCAGGTGCTGTCGCGGCGCACGAAGAACAATCCGGTACTGATCGGTGAGCCGGGCGTCGGCAAGACGGCCATCGCGGAAGGGCTTGCGCTGCGCATCGTCAATGGCGACGTGCCGGAATCCTTACGCGACAAGAAGTTGCTCGCGCTCGACATGGGCGCGCTCATCGCGGGCGCGAAATATCGCGGCGAATTCGAGGAGCGCCTCAAGGCCGTTCTCTCGGAAATCACGGCGGCGGCGGGCGGCGTCGTCCTGTTCATCGACGAGCTTCACACGCTTGTCGGCGCGGGCAAGGCCGAGGGCGCGATGGACGCGTCGAACCTGCTGAAGCCTGCGCTGGCGCGCGGCGAACTGCATTGCGTCGGCGCGACCACGCTCGACGAATACCGCAAATACATCGAGAAGGACGCGGCCCTTGCCCGTCGCTTCCAGCCCGTGTTCGTAAGCGAGCCGACGGTGGAAGACACCATTTCCATCCTGCGCGGCCTCAAGGAGAAGTACGAGCTTCATCACGGCGTGCGCATCACGGACTCGGCGCTCGTCGCGGCGGCGACGCTGTCGAACCGCTACATCACGGATCGCTTCCTGCCGGACAAGGCCATCGACCTCATGGACGAAGCGGCGAGCCGTCTGCGCATGCAGGTGGACTCGAAGCCCGAGGAACTAGACGAACTCGACCGGCGCATCATCCAGCTCAAGATCGAGCGCGAGGCGCTGAAGAAGGAGAGCGACGCCGCGTCGAAGGATCGCCTCGCGCGGCTTCAGAAGGATCTCGCGGACCTGGAAGAGAAGTCGGATTCCCTCACCCGGCGCTGGAAGGAGGAGAAGGACAAGCTCGCCTCTTCGCAGAAGGTGAAGGAAGAACTCGACGCCGCCCGCAACGAGCTTGAGCAGGCGCAGCGCAAGGGCAATCTCGCGCGCGCGGGCGAGCTTTCCTACGGTGTGATCCCCGAGCTTGAGAAGAAGCTCAAGACGATGGAAAGCGCGGGCGAAGGCAAGCCCGGCATGGTGGAAGAGGCCGTCACGCCGGACCACATCGCGGGCGTCGTGTCGCGCTGGACGGGCATCCCGGTCGAGAAGATGCTCCAGGGCGAGAAGGACAAGCTGCTGCGCATGGAAGACGAAGTCGCCAAGCGCGTGATCGGCCAGGAAGAGGCCGTGCGCTCGGTCGCGACCGCCGTGCGGCGCGCGCGGGCGGGGCTACAGGATCCGAACCGGCCCATCGGCTCGTTCATGTTCCTCGGACCGACCGGCGTCGGCAAGACGGAGCTTTCACGCGCGCTCGCGGCCTTCCTGTTCGACGACGAAAGCGCCATGGTGCGCATCGACATGTCGGAATACATGGAGAAGCACTCTGTCGCGCGGCTCATCGGCGCGCCTCCCGGCTATGTCGGCTACGAGGAAGGCGGCGCGCTGACAGAAGCTGTCCGCCGCAGGCCGTATCAGGTCGTGCTGTTCGATGAGATCGAGAAGGCGCACCCGGACGTGTTCAACGTGCTGCTTCAGGTGCTCGACGATGGCCGCCTGACCGACGGGCAGGGCCGCACGGTCGATTTCCGCAACACGATCATCATCATGACGTCCAACCTCGGCTCCGAGTATCTCGTCAACCAGCCGGAGGGCGAGAGCGAGGCGGAGGTGCGCGCGCAAGTGATGGCCGTGGTGCGGTCGCATTTCCGGCCCGAGTTCCTGAACCGCATCGACGACATCCTCCTGTTCCACAGGCTACGCCGCGACGAGATGGGCGCGATTGTCGATATCCAGCTCAAGCGCCTGCAAAAGCTGCTCGACGAGCGCAAGATCGCGCTCGAAGTGGACGAGAAGGCGCGGACCTGGCTCGCGAATCGCGGCTATGAGCCGGCCTATGGTGCGCGGCCGCTGAAGCGCGTCATCCAGCGCGCGGTGCAGGATCCGCTGTCTGAGCTGATCCTTGCGGGCGCGGTGAAGGACGGCGACACGGTGCGCATCACGGCGGGCTCGGACGGGCTGATCATCAACGACCGCCCGTTCAGCCTCGCGGCTTGATTGGCGGGGCGGTCGCTCCGCCTTTTCCAAGAAAAAAAAGGCCGGGCGCTCGTCCGGCTTTTTTTGCGCGAAACCGCTATCGCTTCCGCCAGGTGAAGATGGATGTCGTCGCGTAGTTCAGCACGGCGCTCACCGCCGCGCCCGCGATGCCCGCCAGCCACCACACATCGGTCACTTCGAACACCGTTTCCGCGAACGCCACATTGACCACGGCGCCTACGCTGCACGCGAGCAGGAAGGTGATCAGCCCCGGAACGATCTGCCAGCCGGTCAGGCGCTTGTCGCGATAGGTCAGCCAGTTGTTGAGGAAGAAGTTCGAGATGGCGGCGACAAGGGTTGCGAGAGCCTGCGAGGTGGCGAACGAGAGCGGCGTCGCGACGAGGGCTACGCGCAACACGCCGAGATGCACGAGCACGCCCGAGAAGCCGACGAGGCTGAACAGAAGGAAGCGCACCGGCACGATGCGGCCGAGGCTCTTGTCGGCGAGCAACACAAGGTATTCCCACACCGTCAGCGTATCGAGCTTGCTCTCGCCGTGGAGGCGCGCCTTGAACTGGTAGGCGAGTTCCTTGAACTTGAGCGGACGCGGCGACGACGCGAATACGTCCACGAGGATCTTGTTGCCGATGCCGGAGAGGCTGCGGATCGAGCCTTCGAAGACGTCGCGCTTCGCCATGAAGAAGCCGGAAACCGGATCGGAGAGCTTCGCACGAAGAATGGTCTGGGCGAGGCGCGTGGCGATGAAGCTCATCGCCTGCCTGGCGCGGGTGAACCCTTCGGACAGGCTCTTTTCGGTGTAGCGGCTGCCGATCACGACATCGGTTTCCGGCTCCCTTCGCAGAAGTTCGAGCATGCGCGGCAGAAGCGTTTCGTCGTGCTGCAAATCGGCGTCGATGATCGCGACATAGGGGGCGGAAGAGGCGAGCACGGCTTCCGCGCAGGCGGATGTCAGCCCGCGCCGCCCGAGACGCTGAACGCAGCGCACGCGGGAATCGCGGCGAGCCACTTCGCGGACACGGGCGGCCGTGCCATCGGGCGAGTCGTCATCGACGAAGATGACTTCCCAATGCACACCGTCGAGAGCGGCGGCGAGCTTGGCGATCAGCGGCTCGACGTTCTCGCGCTCGTTGAAGGTCGGCGCGATGACGGTCAGGTCCGGCCCCTTGGCAATCGCGGGCGCGGCCTCGATGCGCCGCGCTTCAGTCACATCTGGCTGCATGTCTCGCCCCGTTTCGTCGCCGGATCGCAGGCGAAAAGGCCGCCGCGATATCCGCTGAGAAGGAATACAGCATAAGCGTCGCGAGGCCGCAATCCGCCCGGCCGCGTGAGCGTGGCGATTTGAACGACGCTTCCGAATGGGAGGGACGCCTTGGCCTGCGATCCCGCCTTGAGCACCAGCAGCGCGGGCGCGTCTTTCAACCGGGTTTCATCGGGCGGCGGGAAATTCGCGTAGCGAATGCGGTCGTTGATCTGCGCCACGCCATCGGCGCCCATGCCGTAAAAGGCGAGTTCGCCCGTGATGGCATAGCGGTCCGTCAGCACGAGGCCCGCGCCATGTTCGCGGCGAAGACGGTCGATCTCCGCGCCGAGCGTCGTCCAGCCCTTGAGACGCGCCGTCGGGTCTTTCTTCGCCTCGACCGGGATCGCGCCCGTGCCGAGCTGGAGCAACGCCACGAGCGTAAACGCCACGCCGACAAAGGGTGCGGCTATGAAGGCGGCGCGGAGGACCGGAGCGCGGCGACGATCCAGCACCGCGATCCCGCCATGCACCGCCGCGAGGATTGCGAAGGGATACACAAGCCCCGGCCAGTTGGGCTGGATCTTCTGGCTCGCCGCGTGAATGATAAAGAACGCCCACATCGGGGCGGCGATCCCACCCAGCAGCAGCCACCGCGCATCGCCGCGTCTCAGGCCGATTGCGAGCGCGTAGAAGCTTCCCCAGAGGCAGAAGAGGAAGATGAGCGGCGTCGCCAGCCCCGCCTGTCCGCCGAGCAACTCGCCGACGCTTGCGAAGGCGTTCGCGGGCTTGTCCTTGACGCCGTGGGCAGCCTGCTTCGCGAAGGACGCCCAGTCGTGTGTGTAGTTCCACCAGACGACGGGGGCGATGGCGGTGAAGGCGACGAGCGCGCCAAGATAGGGCTCGGGGCGCAGGAACCAGCGGCGGCCTTCGCGCGTGCCGACCATCCAGAGGAAGAGGCCGGGCAACATCAGAACGGCGGTGTATTTGCTCATGAAGGCGAGGCCGAGTGCCGCGCCGATACCGAGCCACCACGCGCCGCGCCCGGTTTCGATGAGCTTCGCGAGCGCGAACAGCACGCATGTCGTGAAGAAGGCGAGCGGCGTGTCGGGTGTCGCGACGATTCCGGCGGCGGCGGAAAGGATCGTCGCGTTCATCCACACGACGGCGAGAAGCGCGGCTGCGCGGTCGGCGAACAGGGCGAGGCTCGCGCGCCAGAGAAGATACGACCCCGCGACGGTGCTGAGGAGACCGACGAAGCGCACGCCGAAAGCCGTGTCGCCGAAAATCTCGGTGCCCGCCCGGATCCACCAGGCGATCATGGCGGGGTGGTCGTAATACCCGGCGGCCAGATGCTTCGACCATAGCCAGTAATAGGCTTCGTCTTCCGCGAGTTCGGTGGTGGCGGCGAGCACGAAACGCGCAACGAGGAGGCCCGCAACGGCGATCAGGCCGAGCGTGAGGGCGAGATGTCCGCCAAGGGCGAGCGACGAAGGGTTTGCCTTCTCGCGAAATGCCGCGTCCCCGACCGAAACCATCCGGCACAACTCCACACTTGTTCTCGCGCTCGATAGCCGAGACGGCGCGGCGCATCAACCCCAATTGCAAAGGCCGCGCCTTCCGGCGGGCGCGTTCGGCAGAGGGATTTTCTACGAAGCCGACCTTGCGCCGGATTGGACCGCCGAGCTTGCCCGCCGGTTTACGCCGTGGAAGGTGCATGTTAGAGCGTCATCCGGCGTGCAAGAGCGTCGCCGATGCTCACGTCGCCGCGTGCAGGCCGTTGTGGGCGAAGGGCCAGAGAACGAGCAAGCGCCATGAACGAGACCATCGCCGAAGCCGCCGAGGCCGCCTTTTCGTGGCCGCATCCGCTGCCGATCTGCTGGGTTATCGGCGACGGCCGCCCCGGCCTCGAAAACCAGTCGCTCGGCCTCGCGGAAGCGATGGGGCTTCAGCCGGTGTTGAAGCGCGTCGTGTTGCGCAAGCCTTGGCGGGTGGCAAGCCCCTACGTCACCGCGTTCAAGCGCTTTGCCTTCAGCAGCAGCGGTGCGCGGCTCGAAGCGCCATGGCCCGACATCGCCATCGCAACCGGACGGCCCGGCGCACTCCCTCTCATCTATCTGCGCGAGGCGAGCAAGGGGCGCACCTTCACCGTGCAGGTTCAGGATCCCGTTGTCCGGCGCGGCGCGTTCGACCGTATCGTCGTGCCGTGGCATGACGGCGTAGCGGGCGACACGGTCGTCACGATGGACGGCTCGCTGCACATCATTACCGAGCAGCGGCTGGCAGCCGAGGCGCCGCGCTGGGCGGGTGCGTTCGCCCCGATCCCGCACCCGCGCGTGGCGGTGCTGATCGGCGGCGCCAACTCCCGCTACGACCTTCGCCCGGAAGACATGCGCGCGCTGGGCGGGCAGCTGGCCGCGCTCGCGGCGCAAGGGTTCGGCCTTCTCGTCAGCGGATCGCGACGCACGGGCGAGGCCAATATGGCGGCGCTCATTGAAGCGCTGGCGGGAACCGGCGCGTACATCTATAACGGCGAGCGCGGCGCAAACCCCTATCTCGGCATGCTCGCACACGCGGATGCCTTCGTGGTGACGTGCGATTCCATCAACATGATCACGGAGACGGCGAGCACAGGCAAGCCGGTCCATATCGCCGGCCTGCCGTTCAGGCGCGGACGCGAGGGCGGCCGCAACAAGTTCGCGGAGTTCGTCCGGCGTCTCGAAGCGAGCGGGCGCGTTCGCTATTTCGACGGCCGGATCGAGACCTGGACTTACGAGCCGCTTCGCGAGATGGACAGGGTGGCGCAAATTCTGCGGCGAGCATTCCTTGCACGTTGACGCTTCTACCTGAGATGTATGCTCCGTCGAACCTCCGCCGCCACGCGCTGCGCGGCGACCATGTCGGCGCATCGGCTGACGTCGGCATCGGCGCGGGCCTGCGGCTACGTTGAGGAAGTACTCGACGCAGCGGATGTGATCAACACGCCCGTGTAGAAGTTATTGGCGAAACCCCGTCCGCAATCAGGCGGGGTTTTTTGTGATTCGAAGTGTCTCGTACTCGGAACCCATGGAAGAAAGGGCCGTTTTGATTTCAATTCCACTTGGCAATTATATCGGTTGCATTACTGAGCGCAGCAGGTTGTAAAACAACCCTGGATTGTTGCACGCAGTCAACAGCGGCACCTAAACTCAACCACAGCGTGCAAAATCGTTTGCTCTGCATAGCAGACTCTGATTCCGTCCTGTGCGGGGGAGCGCGCTGTTTTTCATCGTTCTGCATTTCCGAACGACTCGCGCCCAGCGAAATCTTTTGGGAGACACAGGAAATGTTGAATCAGAAAGTGCAGATATTAAGCACTCTTCGTTATGCGCTCGCGGCCGGGGTCAGCGCCGCCGCACTTACAGCAATGGCAAGCGTGCCTGCTGTGGCTCTGGATTGCTCCGGCGCCACTAACACGCTAACCGGCACCAACGCCGGAGAGACGAACGGCACAGGCGGCTTTCTGGGTAGCGACAGCTTGAACTGCACTGACAACACCGTGAATGGCCGGAAGCCCTTCGCAATAACGGCAATGCCACCTTGCCTGGAACGTCCGGAACGGCTGTTCTCACGGATAACACTGTCGTCGGCAATTCCGCGAACGGAAACGGTAGCGGTTTGGTGTCCGGCAATGCGACGCTTACAGACAATAACGTGCAGGGCACCGACTCGCTCAGCCTGAACGGAACCTCACTGACTGACGGCGACGCCACTATCGAGAACAACAACGTTCAGGGAAACAATTCCCTTTCGGCTAATGGCCTCCTCGGCGGAAACGCGACGATCAGCGACAACGCGGTTTTCGGCAACAACTCCGGCAGCCTCAACGGTGCGGGCCAAACCGTGACCGTTTCCAACAACAGGATCGTCGGCGACAATTCCGGCAGCGGCAACGGCAACGACGTCCAGAACAACACGATCATCGGCAACGGCTCGGGCAGCCTGAATCTTGTTGGCCCGGTTACGGATAACAAGATCATCGGCGACCTGTCGGGTAGCGGCAATCTCGGCTCGGTTACAGGCAACACCATTATCGGCAACGGCTCCGGTGGCCTCAATCAGACCGGCTTCGCCAACAACACGGTCATCGGCAACACCTCGGCTATCGGTAACGGGCAGGATTTCTCCGACAACCTGATCGTCGGCACCCTCTCCGGTTCCGGCAATGGCGCGAATTTCCAGAACAACAAGATCATCGGCAGCGGTTCCGGCAATCTTTCCGGAGAGGACGTCCAGAACAACACCGTTATCGGTGACGTCTCCGGTAACGGGTATGCGGATGGCGCCACGTTCAACACCGTGCTTGGCAATTTCAGCGGCAACGGAGTGGATGGCACGGGCAACCTCGCCGTCGGTGCCTTGAGCGGCAACGCCGTGACAGGCAACAGCAACAAGGCTGTCGGTAACGCGTCCGGCAACGTCGTGGATGGCTCGTTCAATTCGGTGTTCGGCGACATCAGCGGCAATTTCGTCACTGGCGACCGCAACCTCGCGACCGGCTTCATCACCGGCAATCTGGTCGACGGCGACGACAACAGCGCGTCGGGCACCGGCTCGGGCAACCTCGTCGAGGGCGACCGCAACGCGGCTTCCGGCTTCATCACCGGCAATGCCGTCAGCGGCGACGACAACAGCGCGTCGGGCACCGGCTCGGGCAATCTCGTGGCGGGCGACCGTAACGCGGCTTCCGGCTTCATCACCGGCAACCTCGTCGCTGGCGACGACAACAGCGCGTCCGGCACAGCTTCGGGCAACTTAGTCGTCGGCAACGCGAACAGCACCAGTGGCCTTGGAACAGGCAATGCGGTGATCGGCATTGGCAACCAGTCGAGCGGGATCGGCTCGGGCAACCTGGTGGCGGGCGTCGGGAATCAGGCAAGCGGCATTGTCACCGGCAACGCGGTGCTCGGAAACGGCAACCTGGCCGTCGGCAACCTCTCCGGTAATCTTGTCCGCGGCAGTCGCAATCAGGCAAGCGGCTCGCTCGCTGGAAACGTCGTGAGCGGGAACGACAACATCGCCATCGGCACTCTCGCCGGTAACGGCGTCGACGCCGACAGGACGACATCGATCGGCTTCGCCGCGACGGCCAGCGCCAACGATGCGATCGCGATCGGCACCGGCGCACAAGCCTCCGGCAGGCGTTCGGGGGCGTTCGGCGCGGGAGCCAACGCGGGTTACACGAACTCCTATGCGATCGGTAACGTTTCCACCACGCACTCCAACCAGATCGCCGTCGGTAACGCCGGCAATCAGTACACCTTCGCCGGTATCACCAGCTATCAGAGCAAGGCCTACCAGTCCGGCCCGCTCGAAGTCGTGACGTCTGACGCACGCGGCAACCTTGCCTCGGATGGCGGCTTCCTCTTCAACCGGATGGGTTATCTCGGGTCGAGGACGGAAGACCTCGCGGCCGGTATCGCGATCGCGACCTCGCTCGCCACGCCGGATCGTACTGGAGGCCAGACTTGGGCGCTCGCCGCGAACTGGGGCAACTATGACAGCTACAACGCGTTCTCCGTGTCCGGCATCGCAGCCATCGGGGGCGGCTTGTTCGAGGCGAACGACATGGTCTCAATAGGTGGCGCCATCGGCTTCAGCACCGACCGGGATCAGGTCGCGGGTCGCCTCTCGCTACAGATCGCGGGTGGCGGCGGACTTCCGCCGCTGCAGTGAGTTCGCGCCGTTTCGAAAGACCAGAAGGAACCGCCTCCGCTGGGCGGTTCCTTTTTTGGTTTGGCGCTCCTCGCGCAAGCTCGATGCCGTAGAGGTTCAAGAACTCTTACACATTCGAGAGAAAGCGGAACGATCAACGCTCATGATGTGGCATCGAACGGCGGCCATGGCGAAGATTACAACAGTCGGTCTTTGTGTCATGGCGTTCGCGCTGCTGCCGGGTGAACGGGCCGTTGCCCAGCAGGGAAAGGCGGCGCACGAAAATTGGCAGGCGTTCAGCAAAACCGGTGAGCAGCAGCGGAAAAAGCCCGCGGATCCCGGTGCCAGCGCGCGCCCCTCGCTGCCGAACGATTACAAGCTCGTCATGTTGATCAAGAGCACCATCATCGCCGTCAATCAGGCTAATGCGACGGGCAACTACACCTTGCTGCGCGACCTCGGTTCGCCTGACTTTCAGCAGGGCAACAATGCGACAACCCTGTCAGAGGCTTTCGCGGCGCTCCGGCAACGCAACCTGGATCTTGCGCCAATCCTCTTTCTCACGCCAAGCCTCGCCGGGCCTCCCTATTTTCAGGAGAATGGCTCACTGCGCCTGACGGGCCTCATTCCGTCCGCGCCCGAACAGGTTCATTTCGATTTTGCTTTCCTTCAGATCGACGGCCGCTGGATGCTCGACGGGATTTCCCTCGCGATGGTGCAGGCGAAGGCGCCGGCCAACGCGCCATCGGCTCAGGCCGCGCAGGGCTCGAAAAAGCGATGACGCTTTGGCGACGTCTCATCTCAACGTGCATCGCCTAACTTACCGCGAAAAATACATATCCAAGCCACGGAACCGCTTGCCACCCGCAGAATTATGTGACTAGTGATGAAAAACGTTTTTTATCACTAGTCAGGCACAGAGCGAAAAAACGGGCATGCCACCGCAAACCTCACCTGCCGAAACGACTCGCGACCGCATTCTCAGCGAGGCCGAACGTCTTTTTCGTCATTTCGGCTATTCGAAGACGACGGTAGCCGACATCGCCGACGCATGCGGCATGTCGTCCGCGAACGTTTACCGGTTTTTCGGCTCCAAGGCCGAGATCAACGAGGCGATCTGTTCCCGCATCATCGCGAAGCTGCAAGCCGGTCTCCGCGAGATCGCAAACGGATCCGGTGCGGCAAGCGAGCGACTGACGATGTTCATCGAGCATCTGTCGGCACACACTCGGAACACCCTCATAAATGACAGGAAGGTCCACGACATGGTCGTGGTCGCCCTGGAAGAGCAGTGGGATGTGATCGAGCCACACCTGCGCTTCATCGACGAAATGGTTGCGGAAATCATTGCCAGCGGTATTGCGTCGGGTGAGTTTCGTGCGCAAGACGCCGGGCAAACGTCGAGACGCGTCGTCGGCGCGATCATGGTTTGTTCGCATCCAGTCGTCGTCGCCCAACTGGGTTCAAACCCAAGGACGCCCTTGGCCTCGGATATGGCAGCGTTCGTCTTGTCGGCCCTCAGGGCTTAGGCGCAAGAGCAGAAGAGGCTGGATTAATGCTGTCCTTGAATGACGATTATGAAAATCTGTCACTTCACACCAGATTGCACATCTCGGGGCTCGTGACCCTTTTTCTTTTGCCGCTCGCCCTCGCTGCATGCGGCGAGAAGCAGGAGACGGCGCAACCCGTCCGCCCGGTCAAGACCTTCGTGGTTCAGGCGCCATCGGCAGAACGCACGCTTACTTATTCCGGCGTGATCGCGCCGCGCATCGAGAGCCAACTCGGCTTTCGCGTCGCGGGCAAGATCGTCGAGCGCTTCGTGAATGTCGGCGACCAGTTGAAGGCCGGTCAAAAGATCGCGCGCCTCGACGAAGTCGACCTCAAGCTCGCGGAGAACAGCGCGCGCGCCAGCGTCCAGAGCGCGAAAGCGCGCGTCGACGTCGCGAAAGACGCCTTCGACCGCGCGGCCTACCTCCTGCCGAAGGGCTTCATCGCCAAGGCGGTCTACGATCAGCGGAAGCTCGAATATGATGCGGCAACGGCGGCCTACACCTCCGCGAAGGATCAGCTCGATCAAGCCGCGAACGCAGCAAGCTATGCCCTCCTCGTCGCCGACAAGGACGGCGTGGTGACGGCTGTGCGCGCCGAGCCGGGACAGGTGGTGAGCGCGGGCCAGGCTGTGATTTCCCTTGCGCTCGCGGATGCAATCGAGGTCGCAGCCGCCGTGCCGGAAAACGAGATCGCGCGGCTCCGCGTCGGAGAAGGCGCCCGCATAGCGCTCTGGGCCGCGCCGGACATGAGCAGCGACGGGAGAATTCGCGAGATCGCCAGCGCGGCCGATACGGCCTCGCGCACCTACGCCGTTCGCGTGACGATCGCGCGCCCGACGCCGGAAATGCGCCTCGGCATGACGACATCCGTCGCATTCCGCGTCAAGGAGGCAATGCCGCCCGTGATCGTGCCGCTCACCGCGCTCACCGAGGATGACGGCAAGCCAATTGTCTATGTCGCCGACAAGGAGCGCGAAATGGTCGTGCGCCGCGATGTGACCCTCGGCGGCGTGGCTGAAGATGGCGTCCGCATCAAGTCCGGCCTAGTTCCGGGCGAGGTCGTGGTCAGCGGCGGCGTGCAGTTCCTGAAGGACGGCATGAAAGTGCGCATCTCGCAGGACATTTCTCCGAACGTGGCCGCTCACGGCTCGCGGACTTACTGAGTCGAATTTCACTGAGATGCGTGAAACATGGAACCTTCCAACCATCGTGCCCCGCCGGAGCACGGAGATGACGGCGGCTTCAACCTCTCCGCATGGGCGATTCGCCATGGAAGCCTGACGCGCTTTCTTCTGGTGCTCATCCTCGTGACCGGGGTCTATGCACTCTTGAACCTCGGCCGGAAGGAAGACCCGGATTTCCAGTTCCGCACGATGGTCGTTCAGGTGGAATGGCCGGGCGCGTCCGTGCATGAGATTCAGGAGCAGGTGGTCGACAAGATCGAAACCAAGCTTCAGGAGACGCCACGGCTCGACTTCATTCAGTCCTATGCGCATCCGGGGAGCGCCGTGGTGTTCGTCAATCTGCGCGGCGACGCGCGGGGGCGCGAAATACCGGACGCGTTCTATCAGGTTCGCAAGAAGATCGGCGACATCAAGCAGACGATGCCCGCGGGCGTGGTCGGACCGTACTTCAATGACGAGTTCGGAGACACCTACCTCGCGCTCTACGCCATTGAAGGCAAGGGGTTTACGTATCCGGAACTGCGCGATTTCGCGAAGAAAGCGCGTGACATCCTGCTGCGCGTGCAAGGCGTCGGCAAGGTGGACCTGCTCGGCGTGCAGCCCGAAAAGGTTTACATCGAAATTCCGTCGCGGGTTCTGGCCGAGCGCAACATTTCCGTTCAGGACATCAAGGCGGCGCTCGACGGGCAGAACAGCCAGGCACCCGCCGGAGCCGTGCAGACGAGCGAGCGCTCGGTGCGCCTCGACGTTCAGGGCTCGATCCTGACCGTCGACGAAATCCGCGAGCTTCGCCTGCGCGCTGGGGCGCAAACGGTGCGTCTTGGCGACATCGCCGAGATCAAGCGGGGCGTCGAAGATCCACCGATTGCCCGCACCCGCCACGACGGCAACGAAGCCGTTGTGATCGGTGTCGTGATGGCGAGCGGCTTCAACGTGGTGGAAGTCGGCAAGACGCTGGAAACCGCACTTGCGCAGGTTTACACCGAGTTGCCGGTGGGCGTTACGTTCACGAAGATCTCGGATCAGCCTGCCGTGGTGACCAAGGCCATCGGCGAGTTTCTCAAGGCGCTCGGTGAAGCGCTGCTGATCGTGCTCGCGGTTTCGCTGCTGGCGCTCGGCTGGCGCGCGGGCGTGGTCGTCGCGTTGACGATCCCGCTCGTGCTCGCCGCAACGTTTCTCGCGATGTTCATCATCGGCATCGACCTCCAGCGCATTTCGCTCGGCGCGCTGATCGTCGCGCTCGGCCTTCTCGTCGACGATGCGATGATCGCGGTCGAGATGATGGAGCGCAAGCTCGACGAAGGCTTCGACAAGGTCCGCGCCGCGTCCTTCGCCTACACCTCGACGGCTTTTCCGATGCTGACGGGCACATTGATCACGACGGCGGGCTTCATCCCGGTGGGTTTCGCTGCGAGCACTTCGGGAGAATATGTGAACTCGCTGTTCTGGGTGGTGGGCTTGTCGCTTGTCCTCTCGTGGGTGGCCGCAGTGTATTTTACGCCCTATATCGGACACACCATGTTGCGCCATCGCCCGGTGGAGAACCCGGAGCATCACGACGTCTACGACACGCCGCTTTACAGGCGGCTTCGCGCGGCGATTGCATGGTGCATCCTGCATCGCAGAAAAGTCGTTTCGATCACCGTCGCGACCTTCTTTCTGGCGCTCGCAGGCTTTGCGTTCGTGCCGAAATCGTTTTTTCCGGGATCGGATCGCCCCGAAATCCTCGTCGATCTCTGGCTCCCGGAAGGCTCATCCTACGCCGAAACCGATACCGCCGCGAAGAAGCTCGAACAGAAGCTGCTCGCCGATCCGGATGTCGCGACCTTCACGGCTTTCGTGGGCGAGGGCGCGCCGCGCTTCTTCCTCCCGCTCGACCAGCAGCTTCGAACCAGGAACTTCGCGCAGTTTCTCGTCCTGCCGAAGAACACCGAAGGAATCGCGATGCGCGATGCGGTGATCCACCGAACGCGCGCTGTCCTGTCGGCTGAATTTCCGAATGTTCGCTTCAAGGTGGAGCCGCTGGCGCTCGGGCCGCCGGTCGGCTGGGCGATCCAGCTTCGCGTGCAGGGGCCCGACCGCGCGGAAGTGCGCCGCATCGCCGACGAGGTGAGGAAGACCGCCGCCGCCAATCCGAACGTCTTCAACGTTCACGACAATTGGCTTGAGCCAGCGCCGACGCTTCAGCTCGACATCGATCAGGATCGCGCGCGCGCCATCGGCGTAACCTCCAGCGCGGTTCGCCAGACGCTCCAGGCGGTGCTGTCGGGCACCACGCTGACGGAATTCCGCGAAAAGGACCAGACCATAGGCGTTGTCCTGCGCGAGCCGGAGCGTACGCGCGGGCTGCTGACGGCGGTCGAAAACGCCTATGTCAAGACCGCTTCGGGCGCGGCGGTGCCGGTGTCGCAGGTCGCTTCGGCGCGGCTGGTGTTCGAACCGGGGGTCGAGTGGCGGCGCGACCGCCTGCCGACGATCACCGTTCGCGGGCAGATCCCCGACGGCGTTCAGTCGGTCGATGTCGTCAGCGCGATCTACAAGCAACTCGCACCGCTTCGCGCGAGTCTGCCGCTTGGCTATCGAATCGAGATGCAGGGCGGCATCGAGGAATCGGGGAAGGGCCAAGCCTCGATCGCGGCAAAGGTGCCCATCCTCGCGATCGCGATTCTGCTCTTGCTCATGGTGCAATTGCAGAGCTTTTCGCACACGCTGCTGGTGCTGGCGACGGCGCCGCTCGGCATCATCGGCGCGTCGTTCGCGCTCATCGTGACGCAGATGCCCTTCGGCTTCGTGGCAATCCTCGGCGTGATCGCGCTCGCGGGCATCATCATGCGCAACACGGTGATTCTCGTGGATCAGATCCAGCAGGATCTCGCGGCGGGGATCGACACCTATAATGCCATCGTCGGCTCGGCGGTGCGGCGTTTCCGCCCGATCATGCTGACCGCGACAGCGGCCGTGCTGGCCATGATCCCGCTCGCAGGGTCGTCGTTCTGGGGGCCGATGGCGGCGGCGATGATGGGCGGCATCCTCGTCGCGACGGTCCTTACGATGACATTTTTGCCGGCGCTCTATGCTCTTGTATTCCGGGTCGCGGTGCCGGCTGTGGCGCCTTCAGCCGACAGCCCCGCGCAACCGGATGGCAGCGCACAGCCGGAACTTGCAAGCACAGGTCAATAGAAGAAGCGCGGGGGCGGAGAGTTATCAGCCCTCCGCTCTGCACCATGTGGATAAGCTCCGCGCGCGGAGGTTGGGCTTGCACGGGGGGGCCGTTTACCATTTAATGCCTCATCTTATCGGAGTGACGCGAGCGACAGTGGATTTTCGAGTCTCGAATGCGGACGAGGCTCGATCTTGGGGCAAGGAGCCCGCTGTAGGTTCGCGCTGATTGCGTAACGTGAATGGCCGAGTTGGAGCATGGCTGAAGCAGGAGCCTTGCTAAGTGGCCATAAATTTAAATAAACTGTCGTGTGCCGGTTTGAGGGGTCATGTTGGCAGACGATGGTCCGAGCGGGGTATAGAGCTATGATTCCGGGGTCCGCGGAGGTCTGCCTTTCCGCGTTGTTCGTCGATTTCGACAACGTGTATCTATCCTTGCGCCGCCAGAGCGAGGAGGCCGCCGGGCGATTCGCCCGCAATCCGGCTGAATGGATGGCTCGAATCGCAACGGGCGGGCTCGTCCGTTTCAAATCGCATTCGGATTATGTGCGTCGGCGATTCGCCGTGGCGCGCTGCTATGGCAATCCGGGCCGCAAGCTCGTCAGCCGTGGCGGCCCGCACGATCCGCACAACTTCGCCGACGTCCGCGTGAATTTCATGATGGCGGGGCTTGAGGTGGTGGACTGCCAGCCGCTGTCCAATCAGTTCAAGAACGGCACCGATATCAAGATCGCATGCGACATCCGCGACTTTCTTGAGCATCCGACGCGCTTCGGGGAGTTCATCGTCCTTTCGGGCGACGCCGATTTCACGCCGGTCCTGCATCATCTTCGCTCACATGATCGCCGCACGGTGGTCTATGCGAATGAAAGCACCGCCGACATCTACAAGGCGTTCAGCGATGGCTGGATCGAAGAGCGCGACATGATCGCCTTCCTTCTCGGCGAAAGCTCCGGCGATGCGCCGATGATCGGTCACGAGCGCACGCCGCGCCTCGGCTATGACGGCGCAAGACAGCCGGGCTACGATCAGAACCGCTCCTATACGCCCCCGGCAGGGCTTCCCGCGACACAGGCGCCGGCGGCATCGCTCCCGGCGGCATCGCAAGCAGGTTTCGGCGGTCATCCGTCGTTCCAGGGCTACGGTGCGCCTGCCCAGGCGATCCCCGTCGCGCCGCCTCCTGCTTATGGGGCACCTGCGCAGGCGATCCCCGTCGCGCCGAATTACAGCGGTTATAATCCCGAGCCGGCAAAGCGCCGGGCGCCTTCGTCGCATGCCAATTCGGCTGTGCAATCCCTCATCGAGGACTTCCAATCCATCGGCGCCGAGATTCTCAATCTCGTCCTTGAGGTGGTGCAGTCTTCGGAAAAGCCCGTGCCGATCGCTTATCTGGCGGATCGCGCGCAGAAGATCCTCGGTCACGCCAAGACGCTCGGCACAAACTGGGCGGGCTCCGGCGGTTTTCTGAATTTTCTCAATGCAACGCTGCCGGAAAATTTCAGGCTCACGGACAAGCCGCCGCATTTTGTCTACGATCCGGCGAGGCACCGGGTCGAAGAACGCGTCGACGCTTCACTCCAGCCAAGCCCGAAGCTTATGGACCGGCAGCCCGCTCCACAGCCTCAGCCTCAGCCTCAGGAAACCGGCTCTTCCAAACTCGCGGAATTGCAAACCTCGATCACGCGGATCTACGACGCCTGCAAGGCGCCGCCACTTCCTCCGAGCGAATATCAACTGCTGTTCACGCTGATCGCCACAGAGGTTCACGACCGCGGGTTCGCTCCGGTAAAGACGGCGCAAGCGGTTGTCGAGCGGGCCACGCGGGAGGGTTTGCGCGTGGCGATGAAGGACGTGTCCTTCGTACTCGACGCGGTGGATGAGATCGACCCATGGCTCGAACACACCCGCTCACCTGCGGCCGTAGCGCGCGCCTATCGCGATTTCGTGTTGGCGAAGTGCCACCATGCCGGGGTTAAGCTCACCGAGGACGAGCATCAGCTTGTTCAGGTCTGGTTCGGGGCAAGCCAGTGGTCGGCGGTTGGCCAATCGGGGATCGGTTCGAGCGTGAACACGCAGCCGACGCCATTGACGCCGGTTGGCGTGCAACGACCCTCGACCAATCCGCGCAGCTACATGGCGGACGCCGCGCTGCCTGCGCCGGACCCACGCAGCGATATTCCCCTTCCTCCGGATTTCGGGTTCGACCGCGAGCTTGAGCCGGAACAGGCCGCGAAACAGCGCTACAGCTTCAAGCATTAGCGCCCCGCGCGCGGCACGTTCGCGCAATGCAAAAGCGGCCTTTTCGGGCCGCTTTTCTCTGAAAGACATACTCTTGGTCGCCCATCAGCGCCGACTCGATACGGACACCTTGCGAGCATCGTGCTCGGGTCGATCAACGATCAATCGTATGCGCCAGCGCATCGTCGGGCTTGATCGCGATAAGCCGCTGCATTTCCCTGATCTTGCGGTCGGCGAAAAGCACGTTCGGAATGTCGATTTTCTCGCTGCGCGCCCCTGTCGTCATCAGGAGCAGGTCCGCCGAACCCAGACCAAGGATTGTGTGACGGAAAAAGTCGTCGCTTCGCTGTTCAAACAACATGCCGCGCGTATCGTAGCTCTGCTCGCCGCCGCCAATCACACGCTCTTCCGTGAGCTGACCGGGGCGAACGCTCCAGAACACGAGCTTGTCGAAAACAAGAAAACGCGCAAGCCATATGGCCAGCAGCAGAGTGGAGAACAGGAAGTAGAAGCCGAAATTCATGAAGACGGCGAGCTGCGGAATCAACGCGAAGATTTGGTCCCACCATCCTAGCCAGCCCAACACAACCGTCAGGAATGCGCACGACAATATGAACACGACAGAATAGATGCCCCGAAGTTTGACGTTTGTAAGCATCATGACAAGGGTGAGTATCACTATGAAGGTCAGGCCAAGCCCGGTGTTGGGGTGTATGATGATCTCGGTGCCGTTGGAAAGTGCAAACGTCTCGCCGCCAAGATAGGTTATCGCCGCTGCGATGTATCCGGCGAGCCAGATCGGCCACCAATAGAAGATCGTGGATCGACTATAAATTCGAAGCTCGGGCAGAGCCTCCGGATCGGGGAGCTGTGAGGTGTCCAGCTCCTGACGCGGCTGAACGGATTGACCGCCGTCATCCGGGCTCTCCAATGCGACATTCGCCATGATTCGTCTCCCAAAAACGCCGGACGGACGCGGTGCGCGCCCTTAGCTCAATGTTTCAGCGGTTTGTGAGTTGCAACACCAGGCGAGACATGATCGTTCCGGTGGTATCCGCGTGACGCAAAGCCGAAGCCTTACTTTCTTAACCCTCGGCACCTATATCTGTTGAAGGTCGAAAGAAATGCCTATTCCCGATGCACGATAATCGCGACGTTACCGCCGACACTATCGCAGCGATGAAGGCAGAGATCCCACGCCTGCGCCGATTCGCGCGCTATATGACGCGCGACGCCGATTACTCCGACGACCTCGTGCAGGAGTGTCTGACGCGCGCCATCGCCAACATCGGTTCATGGCAGCCTGGCACGAATTTGCGCGCATGGCTGTTCGTCATTTTGAAAAACGTGTTCCGGAACGACAAGCGGCGGGCCCAGCACGATATCGCCTATCGTAACGGGCTTGAGAGAGACGCGCCGCTTTTCAGCGCGCCGCAGCAGCACAACCACCTGGTCTTGTCCGAGGTGCAGAGCGCGTTTTTGAACCTGACGGAGGATCATCGCGAGGTGCTGATGCTCATCGCATTGGAGGGGCTTCGCTACGAGGAGGCGGCGTCGGTTCTGAATATATCGGTCGGGACCGTGAAGTCGCGGCTTTCGCGGGCGCGAACCGCCCTTCGCGCCGCCATCGATGTCCCATTGGCGAGCGAGCACCAGGATTAAAATGGTGTGCAACCGCCAGCGCGGTCGCTCTGCGAAAAAACGAAACCCCGGTCCGCGAGGAAATTCAGTCAGGTGGCCAGAACGGCCTAGCTCTTCTGGAACTCGGCAATGGCGCGCGTCAGCGCTTCGGGGACCGGTTCAGCAAGGATGTCGCTTCCGATTTGCGCAAGCTGCTTCTCGATTTGCCTCATCTCCGCCACTTCAGAAGCCAGCGCGGGGTTCGCCTTGAGAAGGGCTTCGAAGCTGGCGAGTTCATCCCCAAGAAGCTCACCGTCAAGATAGGCCGACACGGTGACGGGAAGCCGGTCGTCTTTGGAGATGGCCGACGACGGGTCGTCAGGCTGAAGGACAGGCTTCGGTTGCTCTCTCATTTGCATATTACATACGGGGTTTAGATTTCAGTAGCCAGGCGAACCTAACAATGCCCCACGAAATCTGTTCCCTCACCGGCCCAGAATAGGAACATCGCGCCGACCTTGATGCAATAAAGCGCCAAAGGCAAGCCCCCGGACTTCGTTTGCGGTAACGTTAAAGGATTCCCTAGCTTGCGGAACCGCCGGTATTGGGCCGGTTGTCCCGCAGTCGCTTGTCGCGCCGAGGATTTTTCACGCGGCCCTGACCGGTCGGGCCCTCGCGGTTTTCTGACAGGCGCCTGTCATTCTTCGGATCTTTGACACGACCCTGGCCGGTCGGCCCCTCGCGATTGCTCGAAAGGCGCTTATCGCGGTCGGGATCCTTGACGCGGCCTTGACCGGTCGGCCCCGGCCTGTTCTGCGCGAGTCGGCGATCCTGGGAGCTGTCCTTGACGCGGCCCTGCCCCGTTGGACCTGAACGATTTTGCGCCAGACGCCTGTCATTGATCGGATCTTTGACGCGGCCTTGGCCACCTTGCTTGACGCGCGCGGTCGTATTCATTTCTGCTTTCTCGGTCGTACGCCGGGACTTCATCCCTTCGTCTTGTTCTTTCCCGGCAGGCATGCGGGTATCCAAGTCTCCGTTCGAGTCTGGGCTGAAATATCCTCACTAAGCCGGGTTGACTTCCTAGGCAACCCGGCATTCGGCAAAATCACTCTCAATTGATAATTGAATATCATACAGTCTTCGGCAGGATACGCAGGTTATATAAGAAATCGGCATTCACTATGCAGCTGTAACCGTGCTGTTCGCGGCGTTTTTCCTGCCAGAATCTGTCTCTATCTACTAATTCAGCAACAGGACGATATAGGGTAAGTAAGGTCAAGCATAGGCTTACCCTCATCATGGCTGCCGCTCGATGCCTGCACTTTACCGTGATTGAGGGAATATTGGGAGGGTAGCTTCGGTTTTGCAATGCGTCTAAATAATTTTCGAGGCACTGGCCCGTGCGGGACACTGTGTCGCGTCGACTGTATACCACCATAAAGCGCAACGCCAGCCCTTTATGTGAGCGGCTAGAGCCTTGAATAGATTGAGCGTGTAGCAGAAGCAGCCGTGAAAAAAAAGACGTCGAGGTTGCTTAACCTCGACGCCCATTTATGTCAGAAGCCAACGCCTTGTCAGGCGTCGCAGCTCACAGGATATTACTTGTAGTAGCCGACGCCGCAGATCTGGCCGCCCGCCTTCGTGACGTATGTCACCTTCTCCACCGGCTCGGTCTGGCCGGGACGCGGGAACCAGTAATCGACTTCGGCAAACTTGCCGTCCGACGCGTTCTTGATCAGCTCTTCGCCGAGCTTCTTGCCCTTCTTGTCCACGAGATCGGCAAGCTTAGTGCCGCGGAGTTTCTCATTTGCATGCGCCGTGAACACGTTGTCGGCGCCGCCCGCGCAGAAAACGTAAAGGTCGCGGTCGCGGAAACCACCGGTCGGATTGTTGAAGTCTGCAATCGCCTTCTTCTCGTCGGCCTTGACCGCCGTCACGGCCTTTTCAAGCATCGCCTTGGCTTCAGCGGCAGTCCCCGACGCCTGAGCGAGCGCGCCGCCCGTGAGTGCGATCGTCGCTGCAAAAATGCCTGTCACGAAAGAACGAAGCATCTTTTCCTCCAATTTTGATTATCTGATTTGATGCCGTTCTTATAGACAGGAGGAGAGGCGGCGCTTCAACCTAGACCATAGAACTACCACTTTAGCGGGAATTTTTGCCACCTACGCGCGTGTCGCTGTTCAGCGTGAGAACGACGGTTTCGCCGGGCGCAGGCGCGAACGGCGCGGCCGCTTCATCGCCGTAGCTTCGCCGAACGCCCGCAAGCCGCCGGACCAGAAGGTCGAGGTAAAGGCCCGGCCCGCCCGAATAGATCCGCCAACCAGCCTCCGCCGCTATGTCGCCGCCGCGCACACGCTCCCACTCCGCGCTCGCCTCATAGCGGTCGGAGAAAGCGGCATCGCTGCTGCTCGCATAGCAGTTGCGCTGACGAAGCGCCGCGTTACCCACCGCTTCAGCCACAGTCACGGGATTGACGACGCGCAAGCCCCACCAGAACGCCTCATCCTCGCCCATCAGCGCCATCGCTTCGCACCAGCGAAGATGCGCGTGGACATACATCTGCCCGACCTCGCGCCCGAAGAACGGCGACGACTCCGCGCGCCGGAAGATGCGCTCCTCACCGCCGTAATAGGGGAGCGGCTTGTCCATGAGGCGCACGCCATCGGGGAAGTTGAGATGCTCGCGGATCAGCCCCAGATGATGGCGCGCCTGTTCGGCGGTGAAGAGGCCACCCGCGATCGCGCAATTCATCGGGATGAGCGAATAGGAGACCCCGGTTTTCTTGTCGCTAGGATGAAGCAGAAGCTCCGGCTCGGAATCCGCCCCGTCGAAGATCGCATAGCCTGCGACGACGCCGTCGCGGATGAGCCAGCGGTTGAAGTCCGCGCGGATAGCGCCCGCAAGCGCCGCGAGCCGCGCGGCCTGTTCTCCGTCGCCCGCGCGAGCCGAAAGGTCTGCGTAGCGTGTCACCTGCTGATACAGAAGCGCCGCCGTCCAGCTGCTCACCATGCGCTCTGCGAGCGAGGCGTCGGCGGGCTGAAGCGTGTCGTTCCAGTCGCCCTCGCCGTAACGCGGCAGATGCGTGCCGGGCAGGAAGCGCGCCTCGATCTCGGCAAGCTCCGCCGCAAGGTGATCGGCCACGCTTGAAGGCGCGGCGTCGGGCTCGCGCCACGCGATGGGCTCGTTCAGAAACGCGAAGTCGCGCGTCGCCTCGACGTAATCGCACACGGCCTTGAGCGGCCAAACGATCACGTCGCCATGGCTCGGCACGCCCGCAATCCACGCATAGCGGTCGAACATGAACCATTGCGGCCAATCGCTATCGGCCTTGCTCTGGCGCGCGATCACGCGGCGCAGAACCTCTTTCGCCGTGTCGTCGTGACGGAAGGCGAGCAGAAATTCCATCGGTCCCTGACACACATCGCGCGTGCCCCACGCCGCGCCGGAATATTGTTCGAGGCCGTGCGGCGCGGTGAGGTGGATCACTGCGTTATGCACGAGCCACGGCAGCAGCGTGTCGAGCGCCGCGATGTCGCTATCGCCGGATTCGAGCCGAGCGCCGCGCGTGGCGCGCGCCCAGAAACCCTCCGCCGAGGCCAGCATGGCGCGGGTTTCGATGCCGCCCGCGTATTTCGCGGCGAGCCGTTGCGCTTCCGCTGCGTCGGTCATCGAACCGGTGACGGCGATGCGCAGTGCATTGGTCGGCTTCGTCCGCAGCGCGATGAACGGGCCGGCATGCGACGCACCGTCTTCATAAAGAAGCTCGTCGCCGCCGATGGCCTCGATAGCGTCCGGCGTGCTTGTGGTGAGGTGATAGACCGCGTCGGGGTATTGCTGCCCCCATAGCGAGTCCGGGTCCGGCCGGAATGCGGCGCGCTTTGCCGCTTCGTCGATGTCGACGCGGCCCGCATGCGCATAATCGAACTCGCCGAGCGTCAGATTACCGAACAGGAGGAGCCGCACCGGTGCGCCCTCGACCAGCACTTCGATTTGCAGTGCCGCATCCTCGCCGGTCGAAACCGAGCGAACCGTGATCGCCCCGCCGTCGTGCTCGTAGATCCAGCGCGCATCGGCAAGCCCCATCTCGAAGCGCGAGGGCAGCGTCAGCAGCCGCCACGCGCCGCCGATTTCGGCCAGCACGCGAACGCCGCTCCAGCGCGTGATGTTGTAAGGGTCGCGCGACACGGAAAACAGCTTGTGGAACGACGTGTTGCCGATGGTGAGCTGCGCCGCGAACGCGCCATGCATCCACGCGGTGGCCGCAAGCGTCGTCTCTTCCGGCAGAAGGCCGTCCCCGCTGCGAAGGATCGTGCCGTGGCGGCGTTTCACGAGGCGGTCTTTCTCCGTGAGCACGATGTGGCGGCTCCCCACCCCCTCGCCCTCGAAAAAGGAAAGCAGGCGCCCGCTCCACCATTCATCATGCTTTCGCGCGTCGCCTTCGCGCGCACCATCTTCGCGGCAGGCGAGCGGCGGCGCATCGCGCAGGATGTCGCGCGCGGGCACGGCGACGGCCACGTCGCGCGGGAAGAATTCGCCCGCCGCGCCTTCAGCGGAATCGATGCGCGAGAGGTCGGCGTAGCTCGTCGGCGCGGCGTGGTCGACGTCGTAAACCGCGAAAAAGGTCCAGGTCGCCGCCGCGTCCGGCTTGAGCGCCGCCGCGCTCGACTGCACGATGGCGCAGGCCGTCTCATACTGGAGGCGCTCGCCGGGCAGGCTTTCGCCGAACGGCAAATCGAGCGCCGCCGCGTCGCGATAGGCCGGGCCGAACAGTTGCAGCGCATCCGTCGCAAAGCTCGCCGCGCCGTCGAAGCAGCCATGCGCCACCCAAGGGTGACGCCCGCCGTCCTGCGTCATGTTCTGGCGGCTCATGATGACCGCGCCGAAGCTCGGATGCCGCTCCACCGTGTGGTCGATATATTGCGAGGCGTAGGCTTCGTTGCCCATCACGAAGCCGCGCGCGCCGAGACCGAGATCCTGCACGAGGATCGCATCGCACGGCACTTCGCAGCCGCTCGCGTTCGTCACCTCGACGCGCCAGAGCCACAGCGGCTGCTCGGGGTGAAGCCACAGCGTGACGCGATGCGCGAGGCAGGCCGTCTCGCCCGCCCAAACGAAGCGGTCCTCGTCCGCGCCGAAAGCGACATGCGCGCCCGGCCCGACAATCTCCACCGTGCGCGGTGTAGCACCGCCGATGCGTAGCAAGATCCGCATGATCCCGCCGCCGACGGGTGAGCCGAGCACCTGGCTGATCAGGATGCGGCGCGGGCCGTCCTCGTGCTCGATGGCGAACAGGCACCCATTCGGCAGCACGGCGACGCGAAGGCCCGCCGCGTTCGCGATGCGCGCGAGGCCGAGGCCGTCTTCGCGCGGCGTGCGGAAGCTTTTCGTTGCGGTCATGATCAGGCTCCAGCTTGTGAAAGCGCAGCTTCACGCGCCGCCCACGCGCTGATGAAACCCGCATAGCTCCATGTCAGGTCTTCGGCGGATGTCGGCTCGCCGGTCGTCTGGTCGAATTGCTCGGAGAGATCGCCCGAAACGGGAATGAATTCGCGCACGCGGGCGAGGATCGCGTCGCCCCCCCCGATGTGTTCGTCGCGTTCATTAGGCACCGCAACCGCCAGCCGGTAATGATACTCCGCCGCCGCGAAGGTGCTGATATACCACGCGCCGCCGCTGATATAGGTGTCGCCCTTGTAGCGGCCGAACATGATGCCGAACGAGCGCCCCGCATTGATTGCGTAAGTGTCCCGGAACATCGCCTGCTGCAAGAGAAAGGTGGCGCACACGCGCGGATCGGCAACGCTGTGCGGGCCGCTTTCGAGACCGGCATGGACCACGCCGAGGATCAGCGAAAAGTCGAGCGCCTTTTCGTCCGCCTTTTCTCCACCTGGAAGGCGGCTGCGGAGCATGCCTCCGCTTGCGTCCCAATAGCGCTCAAGCAGATCCGCAAGCTCGTCGCGCCGCGCGCCAAGCTCGGCCGCGAAGGCCGCATCGCCGCGCTCCTCCGCCCAGCGCGCGCCGTGACGCAGCGCCGCGTATTGCGCGATCACCGTGTTGTAATGCTGCGCCCAGTCTTCCTCCCAGATGTCATAGCAAGGCGCGCCCGCGTTCCGCGCGGTGTAGGCGAGGTCGCCGCGAATGAGCGCGTCCGCCGCCGCACTGCCGATGCCGTCGTCGGCGAAACGCAGGCAGGTCAGCGCCCGGAGCGCCGGGCCATCGTTCTGCGGGCGGTGCCAGTCGAAATAATCGATGGTGCCATCGGCGTTGAAGCGCACATCGCCCGGCACGCGGTCGCCATGAACGGCGGAAAGCTCCTCGTCGGGGCGGATGTATTTCAGATGATCGGCCTGCGCGCGCTCGCGGAAGCCGCCCGCCGCGACGAGAGCGCGGCCATCGATGGCGTTAAGGCCGAGGCTGAAGCGCACGAAATCGTGGTAGCGGCGCACCCACGCTTCCGCATCGATGCCGCGCCGGATGAGCAAGCGCGTCGCGTCGATGATGAGAGCGCTGTCGCGCAGCCAATGGAAGAAATAGTCGAGTTGCGTGGAGGCCGCGCTTGCGAGCACCGATCCCGGCGCGGGCCGCACGGTCTGCCCGAAGCCCGGTCGCTCCTTCACAAGCGATGTGGCCGAGATTGCATGCGGAATCTTCGCCGCGGCGTGCCGCAGAAGCGCATCGCCCCACTGTTCGAGCGAGGTTCCGGAAGCCGTCATCGTCCATCTCCTTCTCGCGTCAACCGCGCCCGCCGACAAGCTGCCGTCAGGCGACCAGCGGTTCCGCCGTGAAGCCCAAAACCTCAAGCCCCGGCTTCACTTCCGGGCAACTCATGAACAGCCGCCACAACAGCCCGCTGCGATAATTCTCGATCATCGCGATGATCGGCCCCTGATTGATCGCGAGGTTATCCTCGGCAACCCAGCCGACCGTTTCGTTAAAGGCGTCCGCGAAGCCGAATTGTCCCCAGATGCGTGGGCCGAGATCGTAATAGAAGTGGCGGAGCGCCGCGAGCGAGTGCGCTGGCGTATAGGGGAGGCTCGACAGGGCGGCGGTGGGCGCGATCACGCCTTCGTCCTGATCCGGCGCGAAGGCGCGGTAGCCGTTGTTGCCATCGCTCGCGGTCAGGCCCCACGCATTCGGCCCATAGCCCTTGAAGCCTTTCGGGTTCGCGACGCAATAGCCGTAATTCACCATCGTTTGCGCGTGGTTCTGCTGCCAGTAGTCCGCGTAACGGTCGCGAAGACCGCGCGGGTCCAGCCCGAGGAAAGAGTAGTGCGCGAAGAACAGCGGCCCGCCGAGATCCGGCCCGAGCGGCAGCTTTATGCCGTAATACTCCCGGCCGTTGCGAAAGACGCCGCCGCGCGCCCAGCCCTCGTGATAGGGCCGCGCGTCGATCGCGTAGGTCGGCGACATGGCGGCCAGCACATAAGTAATGAGGCATTCGTTCCAGCCCTCGATGCGCTGGAAGGCCTGATGCTCCTTCGTCGGCAGCCAGTGCCAGAGCATGATGTCGTCGTTCTCGACATGCGCACGCCAGTCGACCGCGCGCCAAAGTGCGTCGATCTTCGCCGCGAGCGCGCGCTCTGACGGATCGCCGTCCTTGAAATACTGGCGCGCGCAAAGGAGGCCCTGCACGAGATAGGCCGTCTCCACCACGTCCGCGCCCGCATTGTCGGACCAGAGCGAGATTTCACGGCCCGTATTGCCGTCGATGTAATGCGGAAAAACGCCGTTATATTGCTCGGCGGTGTCAAGGAAGCCGAGCATCGCGGCGAGGCGATCCACGGCTTCGCGGCGCTCGATCCAGCCGCGCTCCGCTGCCACGACGATCGCCATCACGCCGAAGCCGGTCCCGCCGATGGAAATCAGGTCGTTTCCGCTGGTCCGATCCGGGCTGCCGCGATCGCGCGCAAGCCCGCAATTCGGGTGGGCATAATCCCAGAAATAGCGAAACGTCTGCCGCTGCACGATGTCCAGCAACGCGTCGTCGTCCAGCCGGTCAGGCTTCCAGGGCTCGCTATGCACTATCACCTCGCTTTGCGGGCTTGTCCTCAAGCGGAAGTATCAGCACTTTCGCTCGTCTTCCAAGCCGGGTCTGGTAACAAATCCTGCCACGTCGGCGCTTTGACGAACATCGCGCGTTTTCAGGCGTGTTCGGGCGTCTCCCGCAACTCGCCATTCTCCAGCCGGAGCGGCATATGCAGCGAAGGCGGCGCCGTACAGAGATCGACTTTCCGCGTGTAGAAGCCGTTCCCCGGATCGTAACGCCCGACGCTGATGAGCGCCGTGTCGGCGAGTTCATTCGCAAATATGGAAGCGGCGAGGTTGCGGCTCTCGTCGTCGAGTTCGACGATGGATTCGTCCTGAATGATCCACTGCGGCTTGAACAGAAGCATATTCGCGAGCATCAGGCGGCGCTGCTCGTCGAGAGCAAGCTCCTTCTCCCAACGCCGCTCCACATTCAGATCGGACGCCAGCTTTCCGAGCCGCACGCGTTCGAGCGCCTTTATGGCTTCGTCGTCGTCGATTTCCTCCGCCGGGCGCGGATAGGCAAGGGCCGTCTTCAAGCTTGCGGTCGGCAGATAAATCGTGTCCGGCACGAAGGCGATGCGCTGGCCGGCCGGATAGCGGATCGTTCCCTTGCCCCAGCCCCAGATACCCGCGAGCGCCTTTACGAACGTCGTCTTGCCCGACTTCGGCGCGGCGGAGATCAGGATGCGCTCGCCGGGCGCCACCTTCACGAGCGGTTCGCTCAACGAAACGCGACCGCTCGGAGCGAAGACACAGAGTTTGTCGAGTGTGACCGAGTTATCCGCGCTTTGCTCATAGCGGATATGCGATGTCTTGCTGCTTTTCTCTTCAAGCGTTTGCAGCGCTGTTCGGTAGCCGATGACACGCGCGAGCATGGCCCGCCATTCCGCGATGGTCGGAAAGCGGTCGACATACCAGCGAAGCGCCGCCTGGACCTGACCGAAGGCGCCGACCACCATCATCAGGCCGCCCAGCGAAAGCGACCCGGAGAAGTAGCCCGGAGCCGCCAGAAGCAGCGGCGCAAGAAGCGCAAGCCAGCCATAGATGCCCGTCACCCAGCCGAGCGCCGCGAGCCGGTTCGCGATCTTCTGCATGATCGTGAGGACAATGTCGACCGGGCGGCGCAGAAGGTCGCGCTCGGCCGCCTCGCCATGCATGAGGGCGATTTCCTCGGCCGACTCGTTCACACGGATGAGGCTGATGCGGAAATCCGCTTCGGCGACGCGCAAGTCGGTATGCGCCGCGATGAGAGGGCGCCCCACGAGCCAGGTAAAAAGCGACCCGATGGCCGCGTAACCGATGGCGGCCCACACCATGTAGCCGGGTATCGTGAACGCGTTGCCCTCGTAGACGAATACAACCTGCGCGGACAGCCCCCACAGCACCCCGACGAAGGCGCCAAGCAAGAGGGTAGACTGGATCAACCCCACGACGAGATCGACTGTGAGTTCGCAGAGCCGCCGCGTGTCTTCCTGAATGCGCTGGTCCGGGTTGACGCTAATCGCGCCGGTGAGCGGTAGCTGAAACGCGCGGCGCGGAGAAAGCCACTCCTTGAGCAGGTCGAAGGTTACCGCCTTGCGCAGCCGAACCTTCAGAGTTTCGTGCAACCACGTCTGCGCCACTCCGAGGCAAAGCAGCGTGCTCACGATCACCAGGAAGATGACGACTTCGTTCATGAAGATCGCCAGATTACGCGTACCGATAGCGTCGTAGATGTTGCCTTGCCACGTGTTGAGGCGAATCTGAACAAGCGCATTCGTTGCAATAACGGCAGTTATTGCTCCAGCAAACAACAAAAGACCCTTACGCGCCTTTGGGCCGTCTATGATTTTCCAAAGAGAGCGTACCTGGCTATATACACTTTCCTGAGGTACCGTACCGTTTTGCTTCAAGGAAGACATACTTTCTAACGCGTTAGGAAGATGGGGGGTTGACCGGCTTTGGCGGTCCTTATAATCCGTAAGTCGAAGAATGACCACCCAAGGGCCAAGGCTGCGTTCGATGACGGAAGACGCTCCACGGATCGAAGCCTTGCTTCAGGCGATGACCCTTGAGGACAAGCTCGGCCAACTCACAATGATCAGGGCCGATTTCGACGCGGCCGGTTCGACACTCCTCGCGCCAAAGCTTGCCGAGATTACGGCGGGGCACGCGGGCAGCGTGCTGGATCTGCGCGGCGCAACCGCGCTCATCGCGGCGCAAAAAGCCGCAGTCGAAAACTCCCGCCTCAAGATCCCGCTGCTTTTCACGCTGGACGTGCTCCACGGCTATCGCACGATCTTTCCTGTGCCGCTCGGCGAAGCGGCGGCATTCGATCCCGATCTGTGGGAGCGCACCGCGCGGGCGGCTTCTGTCGAGGCGGCAGCGGACGGCATCGCGCTGACCTATGCACCGATGCTCGATGTTGCGCGCGATCCGCGCTGGGGCCGCATCGTGGAAAGCGCGGGCGAAGACGCGTTCGTAACGGCGCGCTTCGCGGAGGCGAAGGTCGAGGGCTTCCAGACGGACGATCTGTCCCGCAGCGACGCCTTGGCGGCGACGGCCAAGCACTTCGCGGGCTATGCCGCCGTGAACGCGGGGCGCGAATATGCCTCCGCCGACTTTTCGCAACGCACCTTTGAAGAGGTCTACCTGCCGCCCTTCGCCGCGTCGGTTAATGCAGGCGTGGCGGCCATCATGCCCGCCTTCATCGAAATGGCGGGCGTGCCGTTGACCGCGCATCGCGCGCTGTTGACCGGCGTGCTGCGTGAACGCCTCGGCTTCGACGGCGTGTTGATCAGCGATTTCTTCGCCGTGGCGGAACTTATCAAGCATGGCGTGGCGGCAGATGCGGCAGAAGCGGCGGCGCTCGCGCTGAATGCGGGCGTCGATATCGACATGGCGAGCGGCACTTACACCGATGGCCTGCCGGAAGTGCTGGCGCGCGGGCTCGTCCGCATCGAGACCATCGACGCCGCCGTGCGCCGCGTACTCGCGCTGAAGCTCGCGCTCGGGCTTTTCGATAAGCCATATGCGCGCGGCGAACACGCGCTTGCGCCCGGAACGATCGACGCGCACCGGGCGCTTGCCCGCGAGGCAGCCCGCAAATCCATTGTGCTCCTGCAAAACAACGGCGTGCTGCCGCTCTCGGCGCAAACCGGCCGCCTCGCCGTCATCGGGCCGCTGGCCGACGCACCGGGCGAAATGCTCGGGCCGTGGCGTGCGGCGGGCGAAGCTTCGGAAGCGGTGAGCTTCCTCGAAGGCGTGAAGGCCGCGTTTCCGCATGCGGTGGTTTTCCATGCGAGCGGCGCCGATATCGCCGCCGCGCTGGAAGCCGCGCGTTCGGCCGATGCCGTGATCCTTTGCATTGGCGAGACGGCCAACATGTCCGGCGAGGCCAACAGCCGCGCGCGCCCCGTCGTTCCCGATGCGCAGCGCGCCCTCGCGGAAGCGGTCTTCGGCGCGGGCAAACCCGTTGTCGCCGTGCTGACCTCGGGCCGCCCGCTGATCGCACCGTGGCTGTTCGAGAAAGCCGACGCCGTTATCGCCGCGTGGTTCCTCGGCTCCGAAGCGGGCAACGCGCTCGGCGACATTCTCGGCGGCGCGGTATCCCTCAGCGGAAAGCTCCCGCTGAGTTGGCCCCTTGACGCAGGCCAGATCCCGATATTCTACGGTGAGCGCCCAACGGGACGCCCCGCCGATCCCGAAAACCACGACACGAGCAAATATATCGACGTGCCGAACGAACCGCTGTTTCCTTTCGGCCACGGGTTGACCTATACTCGCTTCGACTATGGCGAGCCGCGCGCGAGCGCCGAGACGCTGAAGCCCGGCGAATGCCTCACCGTCGAGGTGGACATCACCAACATTGGCGGTATGGCGGCTGAAGAAATTGTCTATTTGTTTATCCGCGATCCACTCGCTTCCGTAACGCGGCCATTCCTCGAACTGAAAGCCTTCACGAAGATCAAAACTCTTCCGGGCGAACGCGCTACGGTGCGCTTCGCTCTGACGACCGCCGATTTTTCATTCCCCGATGCCGACGCTGTGCGTCGCATTGAACCCGGCGAAATCGAAATCCTTACAGGCCCGAGCGCTGACGCTGCGTTGTTAACGCGCTGTCGTGTTCGCGTTGTAACAGTCGATTAACCGGCTCCCGATCAATCACTTCCTCCCCACAAATGGATGGTACGTTACATGTCTGAATCGGAATACGAAATCGCGAACCACACGTCTCTCGACGTGTCGGAGCTGGCGGCAGCCTTGCGTGGCCAGAACCCGCTGTTCCGCAAATGGGCCGAAGGTTACGGCGTCATCAAGCACCAGGACGTCACCCAGGTGCGCATCTATGGCCTGGCCGAAACGCTGATCAAGGCAGGCAAGGCGAAGAACCTCGACGAAATCCTGCATAAGCTGATCGCGGCCGACCGTCTGACCAGCGCCGCGATGTGGATCGTCGTCCACATGACCTATGCGACGCGCGTCGACCTTGAAGGCCAGCCGCTCGCCCCCGACGACTTCAAGCACGCGCCGGAAGGCCACACCGGTGGCTCGCTCAACGTCGCGCCCGCCTATGTCGGCTATTTCCTCGCGAACGCCCTGACCGGCGAGACGCGCTCATGGGTCATGGGCCAGGGACACACCGTCGCCGCCATCGAATCCGTGAATCTTCTGCTCGAAAACCAGACGCCGCAGCAGAAAGATCGCTATACACGCGACGCCGCGGGCCTGCAAAACCTCGTCCGCGACTTCTACTCCTACGCCATCGCGCCGGACGGCTCGCCCGGCGTTCCGCTCGGCAGCCACGCCAACCCGAACACGGCCGGCGCGACGATGGAAGGCGGCTATCTCGGCTTCGCGGAGGTGGAATATGTCCACATGCCGCTGAAGGGGGAGAAGCTCGTCGCGATCCTCTCCGACGGCGCTTTCGAGGAGCAGCGCGGCAGCGAATGGTCCTCGCGCTGGTGGCGCCCCGGCGACAGCGGCCTTGTCTCGCCGATCATGATCCTGAACGGCCGTCGCATCGAGGAACGCAGCGAGATCGAGCAGCAGGGCGGCACCGAGTGGCTGAACGACCACCTGCGCATCAACAACTTCGACCCGATCGACATCGACGGAACCGACCCGGCGGCCTTCGCCTGGGCCATCCTGATTTCGGAGTCGAAGCTCGAAGGTCGCGGCGCGCTGACGCTCGCGGGCAAGCGCGATTATCCGATCCGGCTGCCTTATACGGTCGCGCGCACGATCAAGGGCTACGGTTTCCCCGGCGCCGGGACGAACCGCGCGCACGGAACGCCGCTGATCGGCAATCCGCGCCACGACGAAGCCGCGCGCAAGGAGTTCAACGAGGGCGCGGCGGCTCTGTTCGTATCGCCCGCCGAGCTTGAAGAGTCCATCGCGACGTTCAACGTGCATGCCGAGCAGGATCGCCCGAAGGAAGGCGATCATCCGATTGCGTCGCGCAATGTGGCAACGCCGACTTTCCCCGAGACCGTGTGGTCCGAGGTTGGTGTCGACGTCTCGCCGATGGCGGCGGTCGATCGTTTCTTCGTCGATCTCGTGAAGGCGAATCCGAACCTTCGCCCGCGCGTCGGCAACCCCGACGAACTCGGCTCGAACCAGATGGGCCAGACGCTCGCGCATCTGAAACACCGCGTGAACGTGCCGGAAGAAGGCGTGCCGGAATCGACCGAAGGCGCGATCATCACGGCGCTGAACGAAGAGGCCGTGATTGGCGCCGCGCTCGGCAACAAGGGCGGCCTCAACTTGTCGGTCAGCTACGAAGCCTTCGCGGTCAAGATGCTCGGCGCGCTGCGTCAGGATATCATCTTCGCGCGGCACCAGAAGCATATCGGCAAGAAGCCGGGCTGGATCGGCGTGCCGGTCATCGCCACGTCGCATGCGTGGGAAAACGGCAAGAACGAGCAGTCGCATCAGGATCCGACGCTGGCCGAGGCGCTTCTCGGCGAAATGTCGGACACCTCGCGCGTGCTGTTCCCGGTGGATGCAAACACCGCCGTCGAAGCGATGCGCACGATCTATCGCGACAATGGCACGATCGGCACGCTCGTCATCTCGAAGCGCCCGGTGCCGTCGCTCGTCTCGCCGGAACTCGCGGTGAAACTCTACGAGACCGGCGCGGCGACGTTCTCGGGCAATCTCGCGACAGCGGACGTTCAGTTGATCGCGCTCGGCTCCTATCAGCTGGTGGAAGCGATCAAGGCCGCGAAGCGGCTTGAAGCGAAGGGCGTCAACGCGGCGATTACCATCGTTGTCGAGCCGGGCCGCCTGCGCGAGCCGCGCGACCATCTGGAAGGCAAGTTCGTGCTGTCCGACGCGGAGCTGGAAGCGCTGTTCCCGGCGCGACTGCCGCGCGTCGTTGTCACGCATACGCGGCCCGAGCCCATCATCGGCGTGCTTCGTCGCATCGACGGCGGTCCCTCGCGGATGCGCGTGCTGGGCTACGTCAATCGCGGCGGCACGCTCGACGCGGCGGGCCTGCTGTTCGCCAACTACTCGACCTGGGCGCATATCGCGCGCGCGGCGGCGAAGCTCATCGGCAAGGACGCGTACGTCGTTCTGACCGAGGACGAAGTCCGCACCATCGACGGGCACGGCAATCCGCATCTCGTGATGAACGCTGCGTTCTGAACGAGCGTCAGACAATAGCTAGCCCCGCGTTCACTTTGAGCAGGGGCGCAGATGAACTGGAGGGCGGAGCGTTGGCTCCGCCCTTTCTTTTTTCGAAGACGAACCAGAGTGTTGCAGGCACGCAACGGTGCGGGACAGCTTCCGGCAACATCCGACGCTTTTTGTAGTCGTGCGACTAACGAAATTGCCACCGAAACGGCGTCTTCTCGCCTTACACATGACTTGGTGTATTTTTTGTTAATTAAAAAGTGACGATTTGTTCCTATAAAGCTTTCATCGATGCAAGACATGCATCTTATCAAGCAAATCGGAGCACGCCATGAACATTCTTTTCGACGGCCTCTCGTCTATCTTCGCTTTCATCAAGGAAGAATTCGATCTCGATCCCGCGAACCTCTGGCTTCGCTAAACAATCGAAAGATCGAATATTTTCCTGATACTCAGTTCGCATGGACGGCGAACGATGCAGAGCTACAGAATTTGTATTTGTTGCGTTAGACGCGACGGCGAGCCTTCAGACCTCGCCAAGGGACAGTCGCTTTTCTGAATTGAAGACCGTCGAAAGCAGCAAGACCGGCGTTTACCGGCCGCCCGATCCGGCTCCTGCTTTCGAAAACGCCGCGCTTCCGAAATCTGGCGCGCGAAGTCGCTCATCGAGCTCATGAGCGACCGCCTCACCATTCGCCCGCCGCGCTCACGCGGCGGCGCCGTCGCCCTCATCGAGCAACACGGCGATATTGATCTTCCCAGTCCGTTCCAGCACCCCGACAGAAACATTGCCGCTTCGCTCCGGCCGAACGGTGAAGCTGATCGATGCATCGCCGAGCCTCATGTTGCGGATGGCGATTTCGCCAATCGACATCGGCACCACGGGATTTCTCAGCGTGATTGTCCGGTTCGGCAGGCTGTAATGAAGCCCGAGCACGGCCTGGAGAAGCTGAAAGACCGCACCGCTCGCCCATGCCTGCGGCGAGCATGCAACAGGATAAAGCGTCGGCCCTCGGCTGCGTCGGCGCGGGAAGCCGCAGAAAAGCTCAGGCAAGCGCCGCTGATCCATATAGGATGCCGCCTGCATCAGCCCCTCGAAGATCGGCGCGATGCCCTGCGTCAGCCCGTAACGGGCGAGACCGATGGCGATGATGGCGTTATCGTGCGGCCAGATCGAACCGTTGTGATAGGACATCGGATTGTAGCGCGCCTCGCCCGAGGCAACGGTACGAATGCCCCAGCCCGAGTTGAAACGCGGCCGCAAGAGATCGTGGGCCACCTGCCGCGCGCGTTCGGGCATCATGATGCCCGTCGCCATCGCTTGCGCCGCATTGCTCGTGCGGACGCGGCAAGGCCGCTTTTTCCCGTCGAGCGCCAGCGCGTAGGTGCGAAGGTCGTCGCACCAGAACGCCGCCTCGAACCTCAGACGAAGCAGTTCCGCTTTCGCGATCAGCGTATCCGCGCGCTCGATTTCGCCGAGGAGCTTCGCGCAATTCCCCGCCACCTTCAGCGCGGCGTAGACATAGCCCTGCACCTCGACGAGCGCGATCGACCCTTCCGCGAGCGAGCCGTCGGCATGGAACACCGCATCGTGCGAATCCTTCCACCCCTGATTGACGAGCCCGTTCTGATTGGCGCGCGCATACTCGACGAAGCCGTCGCCGTCGGGATCGCCCGGCCCGTCGATCCAGTCGAGCGCGGCGAGCACGTTCGGCCAGATCTCACGCAAGAATGCGATGTCGCCCGTGCGGGCGACGTAAAGCCCCGCGAGCAGCACGAAAAGCGGGGTTGAATCGACACTGCCGTAATAGAGGCCGAAGGGCACTTCCCCGAGCGCGGCCATTTCGCCGCCGCGCATCTCGTGCAGGATCTTGCCGGGCTGTGCATCGGCCGCGTCGTCGAAGGTTGTGGCCTGAAAACGTGCGAGCCGCTTCAGTACGCCACGCGCCACCGACGGATCGAACCACAGAAGCTGCATCGCGGTGATAAGCCCGTCACGGCCGAAGGTGGTCGAATACCACGGAATGCCGGCGTAGGGATATTTGCCGTCCGTCGTCTTCGTCATGAGCATCCGCAGATCGGCAAGCGACCGGCAGATGATCTCGTTGACCACGGCGTTCGATGTTTCGACGCTCGCGATTTCGCCCGGCTTGCCGACGAGGTCGCGCCGCGCATGAAACAGCCCCCAGAGGAACGAGTCGGCCGCGGGCTGTACGTCGCCGTCGCATCTGATCGCCACGTAAAGGCGCTCAGTCTCGCGCGGCGCAAGCGCAACCTTGAAACGCGCCGTCGTCTCCGTCAATTCAACCGGAGTTGGCTGAAAGGTGAGCGTCGTCTCGCGCACCTTTCCGTCGAGACCGGTGTATTGAAGCTTGACCTTGTCCTTACCGACGACCTCCTTTTTCAGGGAGCCGCGCGCGGGGCGGCGCATGCCGCGCACCTCGAACAGGTCGGCGAAATCGGCGTCGAAATGAAAGTCGAGGTCTAGCGAGACGGGCTCCGCCCCATGATTGTAGAACGCGTTTCGTTGCGCCAGCCCGCCATTGTGAAGGTAGATCGTGCGCTTGATGTGCACGGTGTCCTTGAGAATCTCGATACCTTGGCCATCGAAATGGATATCGGGGTTGGTCAGGTCCGCGCGCATGTTGAGATTGTCGTCGCGCGTTGTGGAGCCAAGGAGAAGCGGCATCTCGCCGTTCACACAACACATAAGTTTCGAAAGATGCCGCGTGTCGCGCGAGTAAAGCCCGCTGGCTTCATCGCTCGCACAGCCGATGTCGCCATAATTGTCCATCACGACAAAGCAATCGTTTTGTTTCAGAATGCAGCGCGGCCGCGATGGAGCCCCTGCCGAGGCGATATAGAAGGGGGATTGCTCGCTCTCCGGTATCGTGTCGCAGACGCTCGGTTCTTTCGGCTCATCCAGCATTCAAAACCTCTTCGTTGGTTGATGTTTGGCCCCCGCCCCCCCGGCGCCAAAGCGCCGCCCGATGGGCAATTGTTGATGCTTTTCGGAATATTTTACTGCATCATCGCATAAAGACCGCGATCAGTTTCATGGGAGAATGGCATGGCATTCGAAGCGCTGAAAGCTGAACTCGACCTGCTCCTGCAAACGGTTGCGGACGCGCCGGAAGATCGTTTCGGCTTCTACATTCAACTGAAGGAAAAGCTGAATCAGGCTCGCGCCTTCGGTTACACGCCTCCTCAGGATCTGATCGATCTCGAAGCCGAACTCGACAGGGAATTCACGGACGAGAACACTGAGAAGTTTCCTCGGCCGTCCTGATCGGTGCCGGGCGCGACGCCCGGCTTTCTTCCTGATGCTGCTTGCCTAATGCACCGACGCCTGTCCCTCCGCCTGCGCCTCGCTTTCGAGCGCCGCCGCGATCACGTCATCCACGCGTTCGAGCCAGATGAAGTCGAGGCTCTTGCGCGTTTCCTCGGGGATGTCGTCGTAATCTCGGCGATTGCGCGCCGGTAACATAACACGCGTCAACCCGGCGCGAGCCGCCGCTATCACCTTTTCCTTAATGCCGCCGACCGGAAGCACGAGACCGCGCAAGCTGATCTCCCCCGTCATCGCCGTGTCGCTGCGCACGGTGCGCCCCGAGAGCAGCGAATAGAGCGCGGTGAACATCGCCACGCCCGCGCTTGGCCCGTCCTTCGGAGTCGCGCCCGCCGGAACGTGGATGTGGATATCGCTCTTCTCGAACATGTTCGGATCGAGCCCGAGCGATGTTGCACGGTTCTTCACGAGGCTCAACGCGGCTTGCGCGCTTTCGCGCATCACGTCGCCAAGCTGGCCGGTGAGGATCAGCACGCCTTTACCCGGCGCGCGCGTCGCTTCGATGAAGAGGATATCGCCTCCGACCGGGGTCCACGCAAGGCCCGTCGCCACGCCGGGGACGCTGGTGCGCATCGCAACTTCATTCTCGAAACGAGGCTGGCCGAGGATACCCGCGAGGTCGCCCGCATCGATCTGCACCTTCTCGCCCGGCGCTTCGGCGATGCGCACCGCGACGTTGCGGAATACCTTGCCGATCTCGCGTTCGAGCGACCGCACCCCCGCTTCGCGCGTGTAATACTCAATGATCGCGGTCAGCGCGGCGTCGTCGATAAGCGCCTGCCCGTTGGCGACGCCGTTCGCTTCCAGTTGGCGCGGCACGAGATAGCGCTTTGCTATTTCGAGCTTTTCCTTCGCCGTGTAGCCTGCAAGCTGGATGATTTCCATCCGGTCCAGCAGCGGGCCGGGTATCGTGTCCAGCATATTCGCCGTCGCGATGAAGGTCACGCGCGACAGGTCGAACGGCACACCGAGATAGGCGTCGCGGAACGTATTGTTCTGTTCCGGGTCGAGCACTTCGAGCATCGCCGCGAACGGATCGCCCTGAATGCCGCGCCCCATCTTGTCGATTTCGTCCAGCATCATCACGGCGTTGCGCGCGCCCGCCTTCTTGATACCCTGAATGATATTGCCGGGTAGCGAGCCGATGTAGGTGCGCCGATGGCCGCGAATCTCCGCCTCGTCATGCACGCCGCCGAGGCTGACGCGCACGAAGGGCCGCTCCATCGCGCGGGCGATCGACTGGCCGAGCGAGGTCTTGCCGACGCCGGGCGGCCCGACGAAACACAGGATCGGCGCCTTGCCCTGCGGCGCGAGCTTGCGGACGGCGAGATATTCGATGATCCGCTGCTTGATCTTGTCGAGGCCGAAATGCTCGTCTTCAAGGATCTTGCGCGCCTGCGCGAGGTCGATGGGCTTTTCGTCCGGGAGCGCCCAGGGAAGCTCGGTCAGCGTGTCGAGATAGGTGCGGATCATACCGGCTTCTGCCGCCTGCTCGGGCAGCCGCTCGTAGCGGCGAAGCTCCTTTTTCGCCTGCGTCTCCACCTCGGGCGGCATCTGCGCCTTGGCGATGGCCGCGGAAAGTTCGGCGACCTCCTCGGCCTTGCCGTCGCCCTCGCCGAGCTGGCGCTGGATCGCGGCCATCTGTTCGCGCAGCACGGCCTCGCGTTGGCGCTCGTCGAACACTGCCTTCGTCTGCCGTCCGATTTCCTGCGTGAGGCGCAGCACCTCGATTCGCTCGGACAGAAGCCGCGAAACCTTGTCCATGCGGGTCGGCAGATCGATGGTTTCGAGGATATCCTGCTTCTGATCGCTCGGGATGTCCATATAGGCCGTCACAAGGTCGGCCAGCATCGCGGCGGAGCTCGCGTTCTGCATCGCGTTGACAAGTTCCGTCGGCACTTGCGGCAGAAGCTCCAGGGCATCGACCGCCTTCTGGCGCAGAACCATCATGCGTGCTTCGATCTCCGCGCCATCTTCCGAAGGCTCGGCGATGCGCTGCACATTCGCGATGAACACGGGCCGTTCCTGCTGGAAATCGAGCACGCGGAAACGCTCGACGCCCTGCACGATCACATGGTGAGTGCCGTCCGGCGCGGTCACGTAACGCGCGATGTTCGCGACCGTGCCGACGCGGTGCATGTCGTCGCCGCTGGGCTCCGCGTTGCTGCTGTCGCGCTGCATGAGGATGCCGATCTGCTTTTCCTCGCGCATGGCCTGTTGAACCGCCGCGATGGAAATCGGTCGGCCGATGGAGATCGGAAAGAGCGTGCCGGGGAAGATCGTCGTCTCACGGATCGGGAGGATGAGAAGCGCGTTCGAACCGTCGTTTCCGTCTGTCACGGTCTCACCGGGCTGCGATTCGGCCTCCGGCGCCGGACCGGAATTGGATTGATCCATTGTGCCGCTTCCTTGTCAGAGGGATTTCTTTTCGAGGGTGATGAGCAGGCAACCGTTTATGGCCTGTCGCTGGACGGAAACGTAATGCGCAGGCGGCAACGGAATGTTGCGCGAGAACCGTCCCTGCGGCAGCTCAAGCTGATGAATCAGCGCCGTGCGCAACTCTTCCGGCAGCGAGCGTTTGCCCGAGACGGTAAGCATGCCGCTCTCGATCACGGCATCCACGGTTTCGGGATCGACGCCCGGCAACGCGCAGAGGATAAGCACCTCGGTCTTCGTTTCGAGGACATCGACCGGCGGCTCCCAGGCGGGTTGGCCAGCCTGATGGTGAACCTGAAAAAACTGCTGGTGCAGACGCTGGGCGCGGGAGAGACGGTCGAGCGCCTCGAACCACATCCAGGTCGTGAATTCCTTTTTTGTCATGAAGTGCGTTCCTGACATCGAATGCTCGGATGCGCGTGAGACGCCACGGTCCGAGCCGGATCGCGGCGAATGGGTGCCTGCTGTTCCCGGACGAATATGGACGGTGGGTGGGATGGCTTTCAAGGCTTCGCGGCGCGTTTATAAGCGCGCCGATCGGCGCGCGGGGCGGTGGACCTTTGACGCCTGCGGGGAAGCGTACTCGACGCCCGTCGCCAATCGACCACTCGCGATGCGCTCGGCAGCGTGCAAATCGTCCCGTCGAAGGGCCGACCTGTTGGAAACGCACCGCCACTTTTTTCGGCAAAATATGAAGGTATGTGTTGCGGTTTCCGACTGAACGGCCTATGTCAACTTTGTGACGCGGGGTGGAGCAGCCCGGTAGCTCGTCAGGCTCATAACCTGAAGGCCGCAGGTTCAAATCCTGCCCCCGCAACCACCAATTCCACAAGCTTCGTCTCCGGGTTCAAGGCAAAGCGCGATCCCATAATCTCCAAGCATTGGCCGGTCATCCGTTCCCACCGGAACGACTATGACGTTGCCGAGGATTTTCTGTAGCGCGTCGATGAAGCGCGCGCCTGCCGGCTTTCCGCCTTCCTCAGCATTCTTCACCGCGAAGGCGATCCCGCGCGCCACCTCCACATAAGCAACCGGCCGGTGGCCGATCAACGTGCGACGCAGCGCATCCCCAAGTGCGCGCCAGCTTTCGAGCGGCCCTCGAAAGGTACCTTCCGCGCACGGATCTCGCCGATCAGGCCACCTTTCGGCCGAGACACCACACGTCGCGAATGACGGGCAGGCCGTCGAACTGACGCACGCGGATGAGGTCGGCGCGCAACCCCGGCGCAATCTCGCCGCGATCGGTGAAGCCCACCGCGCGCGCCGGATTGCGCGTGACGGTGGCGACCGCCACGGCAAGCGGCATGTCCGCCTCGCTCACGAGCTTCATCGCGCCCCATAGCAGGGCGGCCGGCACGTAATCGCTCGACACGATGTCGAGCGCGCCTGCGCGGGCAAGTTCGAGCGCGGAGATGTTCCCGGAATGCGACTGGCCCCGGACGATGTTCGGGCCGCCCATGAGGACGGCCAGCCCTGCGCGATGCGACGCTCGCGCCGCCTCAAGCGTGGTCGGGAACTCGGCGACCGAAACGCGGTCGGCGATGGCCTCGTCCACATGCGCGGCGGTGGCGTCGTCGTGGCTCGCGAGCGGAACGCCTCGCGCATGCGCGGCTTCGACCACGTATCGCCGGTTGCTGTCCGAATAAAGCTCCGCGTCGCGCCTTCGCGTGCGCATGAACTCGGCAAGCTCGGCGTCCGTCATCTGATACTTGCCCTGATAATATTCCGCATAACGCGCGCCGTCGACGAACTGGCGCTGGCCGGGCGTGTGGTCCATCACCGAAATGAGCCGGAGGCGCGGGTTGTCGATCAGCGGATCGAGAAGATCGGGAAGCCCGGGATAGCTCACCTCGCAACGCCAATGGAAATAATGGTCGATCTTCAGCGTGCCCGCCACGATGTGGTCGTCGATGGCGCGGGCGATCTCCGCCACCATGCCGGAGCGGACCGAGCGCGTATGCACCTCGCCGACGCAAATCGCGTTGAAAACCGTGGTGATGCCTGAGGCGGCCAGTTCCCTGTCGTCCGAAAGCGCGGCGGAGCGCACCGGCCATGCGGTGCCGGGGCGCGGCATCATGTGGCGCTCGAAATTATCCGTGTGAAGCTCGATCAGGCCGGGCAGGACGAGATCGCCCTCGCAGTCGATGGCGGAGGGCAGCTGGCTCACGCCCTCGTCGATTCCGGCGATAATTTCGCCTTTTACGGTAAGGGTGCCTTTTACCACGCGGTCCGCAAGGACGATGCTGGCATTGGTAAGGATAAGCTCGTTCGCGCTCATGTCGTCTCAGTCCTGCTCGATGCCGGAGCGCGCGCGCTGGGAAGGGGACGCGCTCCAAATTCTTGTTCGCTCTATGCCGCCGCCGAGAAATGCGCGGCGTCCACGATCCTGTCGGCGATGGCGTCGCGAACATCCTCGTCGTGAACGATGGCGATGATTGCAGCACCGCCGCGCTTCCTCGCGTTGATGAGATCGACCACCACCGCGCGGTTCTTCGCGTCGAGCGAGGCTGTCGGCTCGTCGAGGAGAAGGAGCGCGTAGTCGGGGAGAAGACCTCTGGCGATGTTGACGCGCTGCTGCTCGCCGCCGGAAAACGTCGCGGGTGGCAGGCCGAAGAGGCGCTGCGGCACGTTCAGCCGCGTGAGCATCGCCGCGGCCCTGTCGCGGGCTTCTTCGCGGGCAGCGCCAAGGGCGACGAGCGGCTCGGCCACAACGTCGAGGGCTGGCACGCGCGGCACTGCCCGAAGGAACTGGCTCACATAGCCGATGGTTTCGCGCCTCAGCGCAAGGATCTGGCGCGGCGGCGCTTGCACCAGATCCGTTATCTCGCCCCCATGAGTCACGACGATGCGGCCGCTGTCGCATCCATAGCTGCCGTAGATCATCTTCAGCACCGAGGATTTCCCCGCCCCCGACGGTCCGACGATCGCAACGCATTCGCCCGCGCGGACATCGAAAGTCACGTCCGCCATGACGGGCAGGCTCACGCCGCCCTGAAGGTGCATCGTGAAGCTTTTCGACACGCCGGAGATTTCGAGCACGGGTTTCATCGATGCGGGTCCATGGCGTCAGGCCGGAAGGATCGAGGATACGAGAAGCTGCGTATAGGGTTCGCGCGGATCGTCGAGCACGCGGTCGGTCAGCCCGCTCTCGATGACTTCGCCCGCCTTCATCACCATGATTCGGTGAGACAACAGACGCGCGACGCCGAGATCGTGGGTGACGATCAGCGCCGACAAACCGAGATCGACCACGAGGCCGCGCAACAGGTCGAGGATGCGAGCCTGAACCGACACGTCGAGGCCGCCCGTCGGCTCGTCCATGAAGATCAGGCGCGGGCCTGTGACGAGGCTGCATGCGATCTGAAGGCGCTGGCGCATGCCGCCGGAGAAGGTGTCCGGCGTGTCGTCGATGCGCGCCTGATCGATTTCCACGCGCGCGAGCCAGCGCGCCGCTTCGGCGCGGATGTCGCCATAATGGCGCGCGCCCGCGCTCATGAGGCGCTCGCCGATGTTACCGCCCGCCGAGACGCTCATGCGCAAACCGAAGGACGCGTCCTGATGGACGAAGCCCCAGTCCGTGCGCCGGAGCACCGCGCGTTCGGCGTCGGTCAGCGCTGAAAGATCGCGCAAGCTCCCGTCGCGCATGCGGTATGACACGGTTCCGGCGTCGATGTCGGCCTGCCGGGTCAGAAGGCGCAGAAGGGTCGACTTGCCGGAGCCGGACTCGCCCACGATGGCGATCACCTCGCCGGGATACAGGTCGAAGCCGACATCGCGGCAGCCGAGGCGGCGGCCGTACCACTTGGTGACGCCGCGAACCGACAGAAGCGGCGCATCGTCAGTCATGCGGCCTCTCCTTCGCGCTCGCGGTCTCGCGACGCTTTTCGCAATAGTCGCTGTCGGAGCAGATGAACATGCGCCCGCCCTTGTCGTCCGTCACCACCTCGTCGAGGAAGGTGTCGTCCGCGCCGCACAGGGCGCAGGTTCCCTGCTGGCGGTAGCGCTCGAAGGGGTAGTCCGCGAAGTCGAGCGAAACGACGCGCGTATATGGCGGGATGGCGTAAATGCGCTTCTCGCGGCCCGCGCCGAAAAGCTGAAGCGCCGCGCAACCGCCGATCTTCGGGTTGTCGAATTTCGGCACGGGCGACGGGTCCATCAGGTAGCGGCCAGCGACCATGACCGGATAGGCATAGGCCGTCGCGATATGGCCGTGATGCGCGATGTCTTCATACAGCTTCACATGCATGAGGCCGTAATCCGCCAGCGCGTGCAGGCGGCGCGTCTCGGTTTCGCGCGGTTCGAGGAAGCGCAGCGGCTCGGGGATCGGCACCTGATAGACGAGGATCTGGCGGTCGGAGAGCGGCGTTTCCGGGACGCGGTGGCGCGTCTGGATCACGGTTGCGTCCGCCGTCGCGGTGGTCGTCTTCACATCCGCCACCTTGGCGAAGAACGCGCGGATCGAAACCGCGTTCGTCGTGTCGTCGGAGCCCTGATCGATCACCTTCAGCACATCGTCCGGCCCGAGGATCGCCGCCGTGACCTGAATGCCGCCGGTTCCCCAGCCGTAAGGCATCGGCATTTCGCGGCTGGCGAACGGCACCTGATAGCCTGGGATCGCGATCGCCTTCAGGATTGCGCGGCGGATCATCCGCTTCGACTGCTCGTCGAGATAGGCGAAATTGTAGGAGGCGGCGCTCATTCCGCGCCGTCCTTCGACGCGTCCGCGCCGCCCTCGAAGCTCGCGCGGATCTGGCGCAGAAGGCCAAGCTCGGACTGGAAATCCACATAATGCGGCAGCTTCAGATGCTCGACGAAGCCCGTGGCCTGCACATTGTCCGAATGCGACAGCACGAATTCCTCGTCCTGCGCGGGCGCGCGCGCCTCTTCGCCAAGCTCGCCCGCGCGAAGCGCGCGATCCACGAGCGCCATCGACATCGCCTTGCGTTCCGAATGCCCGAATGCAAGCCCGTAGCCGCGCGTAAACTGCGGCGGCTCGGTATCGCTGCCCTTGAACTGGTTGACCGTCTGGCATTCGGTCACGGTGATCGCGCCGAGCGGCACCGCGAAACCGAGTTCCTCGGCGAAAAATTCGACCTCCACCTCGCCCAGGCGGATTTCGCCCGCGAAGGGGTGGTTGCGGCCATAGCCGCGCTGCGTGGAATAGCCGAGAGCCAGAAGGAAGCCCTCATCGGCGCGGCTTAGGTTTTGCAGGCGCACGTCGCGCGACGCCGGGAAGGTCAGCGGATCGCGCGTGATGTCGCCCGGCCTGTCGGACGGGTCGGCCTCGGGCGACGGTTCGATGAGCGCTTCGCCCGCGAGAATGTCGGTGACGCGGGGGGTCGGCTCGCGGTCTGTCTCGCGCGGCGCCTGTTCGGGCGGCAGCGGTGCCGCTGGCTCCTCCAGCAGCCGGTGCGTGTAATCGAAGGTGGGGCCGAGGATCTGGCCGCCGGGCAGATCCTTGAAGGTGGCGGAGATTCGCCGCCGGATCTCCATGCGCGCGGTGTCGAGCGGCTCGCTTGCGCCGAAGCGGGGCAGCGTCGTCCGGTAAGCGCGCACGAGGAAGATCGCCTCGATCAGATCGCCCCACGCCTGCTTGATGGCGAGGGCGGCAAGCTCGCGGTCGTAAAGCGAACCTTCCGCCATCACGCGGGCGACGGCGAGCGCAAGCTGGCCCTCGATCTGCGGGACCGTAAGCTCGGGTACGCTCTCGTCGCCGCGCCGCTCATGCGCCAGAAGCTTGTGGGCGTTGGCAATCGCGCGCTCCCCGCCCTTCACGGCAACATACATCTAGCGATCCTCTTCGATGCGCGTCGATCTTGGCAGCGCCGCCACCGATCCCGGCCCGGCGAAGACGATGTCGACCCCGCACGGAAAGCGGCCCGCGTTTGCGCGAAGTTCGTCGGCGAAGCCCGGCGCAAGCGGCGACGGCGCGAAGTCACGATGGCTCGCAATACCCGGCCCGGAAAGGACGAGCGACAGACCGCCGGTGAAGGCCGCGACCTGAAGGACGAGCGTCGTCGAGCGATCCGGAAAATCGGGCGTGCCTTGCGAAAACGCGGCGAGCGGCGGAAGCGCGAGCGGATCGGCGGCAAAGGCGAACGCCGCATCCGAGGGGTTCGCCGTCACGCTCGCGCCCGTGTGGAACCTCAGCCACCGCGCGACGTCTTCTGCTTCCCCCAGGGCTGCATCGAGCCAGAAAGGCGTTTCATAGTCGAGAAGCGTCAGCGCCAGCGCAGCCGCCGAAGGCGACAACGGCGCGGGTGGCGTGAGCGCGTCGGGCACCGCCCTGATTTCGCCGGGGCGAGCCATGGCGTCCATCACCGCGCGAAAGGTCGCCTGCGTATCGAAGACGGGATTTGCGAAGGCTGGTGAGAGGGCGGGCACGGGATCAGTCCTCCCCGCGAACGAGAGTGAAGAAATCGACCCGCGTCGCGTCGGTTTTCGCGCGGGCTTCGTCGCGCGCTTTGGCGAGCCTTTCGCGAACGGGCGCGATGAGGAGCGTTTCGATCTGGGCGCGCCTGTCGCGGCTTTGCCAGAGCGCATCGCACAGCGCCGCCAGCCGCGCTTTTTCCTGGTCCCGGCCGAGGAGATAGGAAAAGCCGGTTTCGCCGCTTGCGATCCGCACGGCGCAGCGCGTCACGGTCGCCTCGCCGACATTGAACGGCGCGCCATCGCCGCCGATCCGCCCCCGGATCATCACGAGCCCGGTCTCCGGCTTGCGGATTTCGACGGCGTCGATGCTTCCCATGCTTTCGAGCGCGCCACGAAGCTCGGCCGCATTCGCCGCCGCGAAAGTTGCCATGGCGGCGCGGCGAGTCTCGATCTCGGCGTCAATTATCTGCGTGCTGCCTGAACTCGCCATAAGTCCTTATGCGGACGACGAAGCGCCCGATCCCTCGATGCAGCTTTTGAACGCAGCCGGTGACGCTTTCATGACACGGAGCGCATGTCATTCACGCGTTATCCGGCACGACCTATGACGGAGACCACATCACGGTATATCGGCATCAAGTGGACAGGGGCGCAGTACTCGGCTTTCATGAACGACGAGGAAAAGCGATAGCTTTGGCCGAGTCGATGCCATGATCGGCTATCGCTTCGACGACATTGCCTTCCGGAAGCGCCAGAGATCAAGCTGAATCAACACCAGCGACCTTGCCCCACTGTGGAGAAGCGCGCTTGTGCGACCGAGAACTTTTCGGCGAGCTTACTTCGCCAGGCCGCCGTCCATCTTGCCGCCGTTCCCGTTCTTCTTCGCGGTGCCCGCGGCAAGCGGCTTGCTCGAACCGGCCTTGAACTTCTCGGCGCGCGGCCAGAAGCGCAGCCCGGCGCAGCGCTCCGCAAACGCGGTCGCGTCGTCGGGGCCCTTGATCTGCATCACGCCGCCGTCGAGTTCACCGGCGATGCCCGCCTTCGCGAACAGCGGCGCGAGATTGCCGTGCCATCCGATGAACTTCTGATGCGCGAAGGCATCGGCTACGAAGTCGCGCGCTGAGGGGTGATGCGCGAGTTGCGCGCCGCCATCGGGCGAGGCGAGGATCGCGACCGCGTCGTAAAGCACCGACGGGGCGCCATCGAGCCTCTGTTTCGCCTCGATCCACGTGCCGTCGCTGGCGCTGACGCCGCCGACCTCCGGGGCGATGATCTCCACCAGCGCTTTCTCCGCCGCGAAGCTCTTCTTCAGGTCGGCGAGCGCGTTTGCGTCGACGCCGTCGGTGACGAGAATTCCGAGCTTGCGGCCCTCGAAGCGCTTCGGACCGTTCTTCACGATGCTCAAGGCGAGGCTCTCCTTCAGGTCGGTGCGCACCGGCGCTGCGGCGTCGGCGGGCTTCGGCATTTCCTTCAGCCGGATTGCGGTCGCGACCTTCTTCGCAAGCTCGTCGTCGATGTTGAGGAGGTGCGAGACGACACGGCTGCGGATCGCAGGCGTCTCGACCTTCGACAGCTCGAACGTGATGGCGTCGGCGATGTGCTGCTTCTCGATCTCGGTCTGGCTGATGTAGAATTGCCGCGCCTGGCTGTAGTGGTCGGCGAAGGACTCCGCGCGCAGCCGCCGCATCTCCCCCGCCACCTCCTCGGGGAAAGTCTTGAAGCCTTTTTCGGGCGATTCGCGCGGGCCGCCCTTCTCGCCGCCCCATGAATTCGGCTCGTAATTGGCCCGGCCACGCGGATTGCGCATCGTCATGTGGCCGTCCTGCTGGAATGTCGCGAACGGGCATTTCGGCGCGTTGATCGGCAGGAACGTGAAGTTCGGCGAACCGAGCCGCTTCAACTGCGTGTCGAGATAGGAGAAGTTGCGCCCCTGAAGCAGCGGGTCGTTCGTGAAGTCCACGCCGGGCACGATATTCTGCGTGCAGAACGCCACCTGCTCCGTATCGGCGAAGAAGTTTTCGGGCATGCGGTCGAGGACGAGACGGCCTACGACGCGAATCGGCACTTCCTCCTCGGGGATGATTTTGGTCGGGTCGAGGACATCGAAGGCGAACTTGTCGGCGAAGGCGTCGTCGAAAAGCTGAACGCCAAGCTCCCATTCGGGGAAGTTGCCGCTTTCGATGGCATCCCAGAGGTCGCGGCGATGAAAGTCCGGGTCCGCCCCGTTGATCTTGACCGCTTCGTTCCAGACGACGGATTGCAGGCCGAGCTTCGGCTTCCAGTGGAACTTGACGAAGGTGGACTTCCCCTCCGCGTTCACGAAGCGGAATGTGTGGACGCCGAAACCCTCCATGAAGCGGAAGGAGCGCGGGATGGCGCGGTCGCTCATCACCCACATGACCATGTGCATGCTCTCGGGACTGAGCGAGATGAAGTCCCAGAAATTGTCATGCGCGGACGCCGCCTGCGGGAAGGCGCGGTCGGGCGCTTCCTTGACCGAATGCACGAAATCGGGGAACTTGATCGCGTCCTGAATGAAGAACACCGGGATGTTGTTGCCGACGATGTCCCAGTTGCCCTCCTTCGTGTAGAGCTTCACCGCGAAGCCGCGCACGTCGCGGGCGAGGTCGAACGATCCTTTCGCGCCCGCCACCGTGGAGAAGCGCACGAAGACCGGCGTCTTCTCGCCGACGCGCTGGAAGATGTCGGCCTTCGTGACATCGGCGAGCGACGCCGTCGTCTCGAAAAAGCCGTGTGCGCCGTAGCCCCGCGCATGTACCACCCGCTCCGGGATGCGCTCATGGTCGAAGTGGAAGATCTTCTCGCGGAAATGGAAATCTTCGAGAGCCGTCGGCCCGCGCGCGCCGACCTTGAGCGAGTTCTGGTCGTCGGCGACTGGCACCCCCTGCTGCGTCGTCAGAACGGGCACGTCGCCGCCCGCAACCTGATGGGTTTCGCCCCCCTCGCCCCGCAAGATCTTCTCCTGCCCGTAGGCTACGCTTGTGTTGTCGCCGTTGCTTTCCGTCTTCGCCATGGGTCGCTCTCTCCTCAGGGGCATCGGAGCGCGTCGGAAATTGTGGATGGCTTGCCGCGCAGAGCCGTGCCGGTCATCAGAAAGCAGAACCGTTCTAGAAAAAGCTTGTTCCGCCGTGGACTTAGCTTATGTCAGGCGCGGTGAGCGAGCCGTAACGCTCTTGCAGGAGGATTGAAACGCCTTAATAACCGCAAGATCGTGCTTCCCAACCAGGGCGACGGGTCTTAAAAGCGGCGAAAAACATAAGTTGCTGCAAAGACAACGGTTCGACGTTTCCATAAGGGCGAGGAGTTTCCATCGTGAATGCAAGGATTTTACTGAGCGCGGCCGTGCTGGCGTTCGGCGCGCAAATGGCGCAGGCGGCTCCGGTCGCGCGCGTCAACGGAACGGACATCACGGAAGCCGAGATCGCCTTCGCGGAAGCCGAGGTCGGGGCGGAAATCGCGGGGCTGCCCGCTGAAAGCCGCCGTCGCGTGCTGGTCGAATATCTCGTCGAGGCGCATCTTTTCGCGAACGAGGCGGCAAAGGACAAGCTCGACGCGGCCAAGGATTTCGAGGAGCGCGCCGCTTATTACAAGTTGCGGGCGCTGCGCGATACCTTTTACGAGAAGAAGGTCCGCGATGCTGTGACCGACGCTCAGGCCAAGGCCGCCTATGACGAGCAGATCGCCAAGCTGAAGCCGGAGCCGGAAGTGCGCGCCCGCCATATCCTCGTCAAGACCAAGGAAGAAGCGGCAGAACTCGTGAAGCAGCTCAAGGGCGGCGCGGACTTCGTCGAACTCGCCAAGAAGAGCGCGGACGGTCCTTCCGCCGACACCGGCGGCGACCTCGGCTATTTTTCCAAGGGCCAGATGGTGAAGGTGTTCGAGGATACGGCCTTTGCGCTTCAGCCCGGCCAGGTTTCCGAACCCGTGCAGTCCGAATTCGGCTGGCACGTGATCAAGGTCGAGGACAAGCGGAATCGGCCCGTGCCCAGCTTCGACGAGGTGAAGGATCAGATCGTCGCCTCGCTCGTGCAGAACCAGCTTCGCGAAACCGTGCAGAAGCTCCGTTCATCCGCTAAGGTGGAAATCGTCGATCCCGAGTTGAAGAAGGCCATCGAAGAAGACGCCAAGGCTGCCGCGATCGAAACGACGACAGAGCAGAAGTAGCCGCTAACGAAAGGAGCCGGGTTCATGGCGAGTATCAGCAAGGTTTCGCCGTTTGCGCCCGGCGAACTCGTGCCCCTGCCGTCGATCGCGGGCGTGAAGATCGCGGTCGCGGAGGCGGGCATCAAATATGCGAACCGCACCGATGTTCTGTTGATGCTGTTCCCGGAAGGGACGCAGGCGGGCGGTGTCTTGACGCAGTCGAAAACGTCTTCGGCGGCTGTGGACTGGTGCCGCGAGCAGCTTCAGCACGCCGGTGCGCGGGCGCTCGTCGTCAATTCAGGCAATGCGAATGCGTTCACGGGCCAGCGCGGCCGCGACGCTGTCGAGGCAACGGCTGCATTCGCGGGCGAGGCGGGCGGCTTCGAAGCAGAGCGCGTGTTCATCGCGTCCACGGGCGTCATCGGCGAGCCGCTCGACGCCACGAAGTTCAGTCACGTTCTGTCGAAGATGGCGGGCGAGGCGAATGAAGACCTCTGGCACGACGCCGCGCGCGCCATCATGACGACGGACACCTATCCAAAAGTGGCCACGCGCCGCGCCTTCGTCGACAACGTGCCGGTCACGCTGAACGGCATTGCCAAAGGCTCGGGCATGATCCAGCCCGACATGGCGACGATGCTGTCGTTCATCGTTACCGATGCGGCCGTCGAAGGCCACGTGCTGACGGAGCTTCTGCGCCGCCACGTGAGGACCACGTTCAACGCCGTGACTGTCGACGGCGACACATCGACCAGCGACACGCTTCTGATCTTCGCGACGGGGGAGGCCGCAGCCAAGGGCGCGCCAAAGATCGCCGGGCCGGACGATCCCGAAGCGGCGGCGTTCTCGGCAGCGCTTCTTTCGCTCATGCACGACCTCGCCATTCAGGTGGTGAAGGATGGAGAAGGCATCTCGAAGCTTATGACGATCCACGTCGAGGGCGCGGAGAGCGACGAAGCCGCCCACCGCATCGCCATGACCATCGGCAATTCGCCGCTCGTGAAGACGGCGGTTGCGGGCGAGGACGCGAACTGGGGCCGCATCGTCGCGGCCGTCGGGCGCTCCGGCGAAGCGGCAGACCGCGACCGGCTGTCGATCTGGTTCGGCGACATCCAGGTCGCGAAGGAAGGTTTGCGCGACGCCGATTACAAGGAAGAGCAGGGCAGCGCCTACATGAAGCGCGCCGAAATCGACATCCGCGTCGATTGCGGCGCGGGCGGGCCGGGGCGCGCAACCGTCTGGGCTTCGGACCTCACCTATGACTACATCCGCATCAATGCCGACTACCGGAGCTGACGCCGCCCCCGCATCGCCGGGGCTGAAGCTCGTGACCTGCGTGGCCGTGGCGCTGGTCGACCGGGACAACCGCGTGTTGCTCGCGCAGCGGCCCGCGCACAAACCGATGGGCGGGCTGTGGGAGTTTCCCGGCGGCAAGATCGAGGCGGGCGAGCTTCCCGAGGCAGCGCTCATCCGCGAGTTGAAGGAAGAACTCGACATCGAGGTACCGCAGCGCTGCCTCGCGCCGCTCACCTTTGCGAGCCATTCCTACGAGACGTTCCACCTCCTGATGCCGCTTTACATCTGCCGCAACTGGAACGGCATGGTGCGCCCGCTCGAAGGGCAGACGCTGGCGTGGGTGCGCCGCGACAAGCTGCGCGACTATCCGATGCCCGCCGCCGACCTGCCGCTTGTGCCGATCCTTCAGGACTGGCTTTAAGACCGGGCGCCCGAAGCCTTTCGGCGGCGGGAATACTACGGTGGAAGCCGCGCCCTCCAAAAAACGCGGTCGTCGGTTAGAACATAACCCCCGGACCAGGCGCAGACCGGCCTTGAGCATGCTTGAAGTCGGGTTTAGGGTCGCAGGCACGCGCCCGTTTGGCGCGCCTGTCCGCTGGATCGCCGATGTCGACATCTTTTTCCGTTTTCCTCCCGGCCTGCTTCGCGCTCAACATGGCGTTCGGGCCGAACAACCTTCTTTCGCTCACCATCGGCGCGCGCCACGGCGTGATGCCCGCGATTGCCGCCGCGCCGGGCAGGCTCGTCGCCTTCGCCGTCATGATCGCGATCACGGCGGCGGGCATGGGCGCGCTCCTGATGGCGTCGGAGGCGGCATTCACGGCTGTTAAGCTCGTGGGCGCGGCCTATCTCGTGTGGATCGGCGCGCGGCTCATCATGGCCAAGGGGTTCGATACCCTCACCGCGCCGAACGGCCGCGCGCAAGCTTCCGGCGGTTTCCTCAGACAGGAATTTCTCGTCGCGGCGAGCAATCCGAAGGCGATGCTCATCTTCACGGCATTCCTGCCGCAATTCGTCGATCAGAGCGACTACTGGCGAAGCTTCCTGTTCGTCGGCGTCGTCTTCCTCATCCTCGAAGTTCCGGCAATCGCGATCTATGCCCTGATCGGCTCGCGCATCGGCCGCCTCGCGCAAGGGGGAAGCGCGTCGCGATGGATCAACCGCGTGAGCGGGTCGATGATGGTGGCGTTCGGCATCGCTCTCGCTTTCGCCCGGCGGCCGGCTTCCTGACGGGACACGCGCCGCGAAGCTTGCGGCGGACTTGATGGTGGAGAGACTGCGCGTGCAACCATTGGACAGGCCGTCGCGGCGCGTTGACAGCGCCGCTGCGTCTGCTTATTTCTCGTGCCATGAGGAGAAGGGATGCTTCTCCCGGTCAATTTCGCAAACAGCCCGTAAAGAAAGCCACCGCCGAAAACATAAGGGCGCTCTGGCAGCGGTCCGTTAATCTCCGGACTGCATTTTCCTGGCGAGGCAGTGAGGCTCGGCAACATGGTTTCTCTTGGCGCGCTCGCAACCAAGATCTTCGGCAGTTCCAACGACAGGCTCCTGAAGAGTTTTCAATCGAGGGTCGCGCCGATCAACGCGCTGGAACCGAAGTTCCAGGCGCTTTCGGACGATGAGCTGCGCGCGAAAACCGTCGAGTTTCGCGAACGGCTCGGAAATGGCGAGCATCTCGACAAGCTGCTTCCGGAAGCATTCGCCACCGTGCGCGAAGCGGCGAAGCGCACGCTCGGCCAGCGGCATTTCGACGTTCAGCTTATCGGCGGCATGGTGCTTCATTCCGGCAAGATCGCGGAGATGAAGACGGGCGAAGGCAAGACGCTCGTGGCCACCCTCGCCGCCTATCTCAACGCGCTGCCGGGGCGCGGCGTGCATGTCGTTACGGTGAACGATTACCTCGCCAAACGCGACTCCGAATGGATGGGGCAGATCTACCGCTTTCTCGGCCTCACAGTGGGCTGCATCACCCACGAACTCGACGACACCGAACGCAAAGCCGCGTATACCTGCGATATCACCTACGGCACGAACAACGAATACGGCTTCGATTACCTCCGCGACAACATGAAGTATTCGGTCGACGAGATGGTGCAATTCGGCGGCCGTCCGCCGGAGCTTCAGGGCCACGCCTTCGCCATCGTCGACGAGGTGGACTCGATCCTCATCGACGAGGCGCGCACGCCGCTCATCATTTCCGGCGCGATCGAGGACAAGTCGGACCTTTACATCACCATCGACAAGGTCATTCCGAAGCTCGGCAAGGAACATTACGACCTCGACGAGAAGCAGCGCACGGTGACCTTCAGCGAAGAGGGCAATCAGCGCATTGAGGAGCTTCTGCAAGAGGCCGGTTTCATCGAGCCGGAGAGCACCTTTTACGACGTCGAGAACGTGACGATCGTCCATCACGTCAACCAGGCGCTTCGCGCGCACAAGCTGTTCCTGAAAGACCGCGATTATATCGTCCGCAAGGGGCAGGTCGTCATCGTTGACGAGTTCACCGGCCGAATGATGGAAGGTCGCCGCTATTCGGAGGGGCTGCATCAGGCGCTCGAAGCGAAGGAAGGCGTTGCCGTCCAGCCCGAAAACCAGACGCTCGCCTCGATCACCTTCCAGAATTACTTCCGCCTTTACGAAAAGCTGGCGGGCATGACCGGCACCGCCATCACCGAAGCGGCCGAATTCCTCGATATCTACAATCTCGAAACCGTCGAGATCCCGACCAACCGCCCCATGCGCCGTATCGACTCGGACGACGAAGTCTATCGCACGGCGGCGGAGAAATACCGCGCCATCATCAGGTTGATCGAGGACTGCGCGAAGCGCGGTCAGCCCATCCTCGTCGGCACGACGTCTATCGAGAAGTCGGAAACGCTGTCCGAGATGCTGAAGCCGCTCGGCGTGCCGCATCAGGTGCTGAACGCGCGCTACCACGAACAGGAAGCCTTCATCATCGCGCAGGCGGGCATGCCGGGCGCCGTGACGATCGCCACCAACATGGCCGGCCGCGGCACCGACATTCAGCTCGGCGGCAACGCGGACATGCAGATCGCAGCGTGGGCCGCCGAGAAGCGCGCGGCGGGGATCGAGCCGACGGCGGAAGAGGTCAAGGCGGAGCGCGACAGGATCGCAGCCGACATCGAGGCAAAGAAGGAACAGGCGCTCGCCGCCGGAGGCCTCTACGTGCTTGGCACGGAGCGCCACGAAAGCCGCCGCATCGACAATCAGCTTCGCGGCCGTTCGGGCCGTCAGGGCGATCCGGGTGCGTCGCGCTTCTATCTCTCGCTCGAAGACGATCTGATGCGCATCTTCGGTACGGATCGCATGGATTTCATGCTGCGCAAGCTCGGCATCAAGGAAGACGAAGCCATCGCGCATCCGTGGATCAACCGCGCGCTCGAAAAGGCGCAGCAGAAGGTTGAAATGCGCAACTTCGACATGCGCAAGAACGTGCTCAAATACGACGACGTGATGAACGACCAGCGCAAGGTCGTGTTCGAGCAGCGCATCGACCTGATGCAGGAAGAGACGGTCGAAGAAACCGTCGCCGACATGCGCCGCGAAATCGTGCAGGATCTGGTTGCGACGCATATCCCGGCGAAGGCTTTCGTCGAGCAGTGGGACGTGAAGGGCCTGCGCGAGGAATTCAATGCGGTCTTCGGCATGGATGTGCCCGTCGATGAGTGGGCCGCCGAGGAAGGCATCGCCGAACAGGAGATTGAGGAGCGGCTTCTCGCGAAGGCCGATGCGGCAGCGGCGCGCAAGGCGTCCGAGGTCGGCCCCGAGACGATGCGGCAGATCGAGAAGGCGATCCTGTTGCAGACGCTCGATCATCTCTGGCGCGAGCATATCGTCAGCCTCGAACATCTGCGTCAGGCCGTCGGTCTTCGCGGCTACGCCCAGCGCGATCCGCTCCACGAATACAAGAGCGAATCCTTCCAGATTTTCGAAAGCATGCTGTCGCGCCTGCGCCGGGACGTGACCGGCCAGCTCATGCACGTTCAACTCGCGCAGGTCGAGGACTATGAGCAGGATGAGCTTCCGGAGCTTCAGATGTTCCGGCCCGATCCTGTCACGGGCGCCGATCTTTCCGAGCCCGAAGCCGAAGCCGGTCCCCAGTCGAGGCAGGGACGCCGGGCGGCTGCGAAGCAGGGCGGCGGCGCGAAGCCGTCCGCTCCCGCGTCGGCGAAGGCTTCGCGCGGCGGCGGAAAAGCGCCCGCTGTGGATCCGAACAACCCGGCGACATGGGGCAAGGTAGCACGCAACGCGCTATGCCCCTGCGGGTCGGGCAAGAAATACAAGCATTGTCATGGCGCGATTGCCGCGACTGCTGCGGAATAGCGGGGCGGTCGCCGCGCTTCGCGGATAAAGGGAGAGCGGCGCCTATGAACGGCCCGCTCCTTCGCCATCGATGGCCTGCGCAGCAAGCCACGCCGCCCTATATTGCTGAACCGTTAATTGGTCGCTTGCTCGTCCGCAAGCGGGAGGGCACCCGCGTGACGCGGTGAATGCCCGAGCCAAGTGTGGGGTCGAATTGCGCATCGATCCGCATGACCGGAACGCGGCCTCGCGGATCAGATCGAAAGAACTTGAGGCCGTTCGGCTTTTCGGCCGGAGCTTCGCCCGCGCGCCCTATCGCCCGCGAAGTCGCGAAACCAGCTCCGGGCTCGGATAGGAGTCGGCGGGCAGGCCGAGCTTCTGCTGCACGCTCTTGACGCTCGCTCGCGTGAGAAGACCGAGTTTGCCGTCCACTTCGCCGACATCGTAGCCCTTCGCACGCAGCAGGCGCTGCAACTCTTTCGTCTGCTCATAGCCGAAAGGCGTCACGCCCCGCCCGCGCGACACCGGCGGCGCACCGTCGATGCGGGTCGCGAGATAGGCCACCGTCGTCGCGTAGATGAGCGATTGGTTCCATTCGAGGAACACCTTGAAATTGTCGAAGGCGAGGAAGGCCGGTCCGTTGCGCCCCATCGGCAGGAGCAGCGATGCGGGCAGATCGCCGTTCAGGCGTTCACCCCCCGCAAGCTGCACACCCATGCGCTGCCACTCGTTGAGCGGATGCTGGATGGTGATATCGGCCTGGCTCCAATCCATGCTTTCCGGCAGGCGCGCTTCCTTGAGCCACGGCTCGCCACGCCGCCAGCCGAGCGCCTTCAGGTAATTCGCCGAGGAGCCGATGACGTCGGGCGCGCTGCGGATCAGGTCGGCATGGCCGTCGCCGTCGTAATCGATGGCGTATTTGAGGTAGACCGAGGGCACGAACTGCGTCTGGCCAAGCTCGCCCGCCCAAGGTCCGCGCATTTCGCTTGCGCTGAGATCGCCGCGATCGATGATCTTGAGCACATCGACCAGTTCCTCGCGGAACTTCTCGGGCCGGCGGCAGTCATAGGCGAGCGTCGCCAGCGAGCGCACGGTGTCCATATTGCCGTTGTTCGCGCCGAAATCGGTTTCGAGCGCCCAGAAGGCGCTGATGACCGCGCCCGGCGCGCCGAATTCGCGGTCCGCCCGCTCGAACTCCCGCTTGTACTTGCCGCCGATGAGCTGGCGCGCCCTGTCGATGCGGTATTTCGCTGCCATGCGGTCGGAAAATTCGAGGAAGCTCTGCGAAAAGACGCTTTGGGCGCGATCCTTGTTGATGACGCTCTGGTCGAAAGTAATGCCGTCAAGGGCGGAGAGCGCGCGGGAGGAGAGCCCCTGGGCGCGCGCTTCGATCTTGAACTGCGCCAGCCAGCGGTCGAACCCCGCGCCCGACTTGTAGCACGGTGCCGCGAAAGCGCCGCTCGCGCCCGTCGCGACGAGGAGGCTCGCAATCATCATTCGGGTAACGGGGCGTGTCATCGCTAGCCTCCACTCAGGCATGATCGGGGTCGAAACGGCGTCTGGCCGATTCCGGCATCGTCACTGTATAGATTTCGGACCTTGCCGGAAGACGGCGCCGCTCCTGATCGCGCGAATCCTGTCCGAAAATGAGGCAAAGACCTTCGTTTGTTCGCTTCGCACGGCTCGATGTCGCGCGCCTCGGCTGGTGGCGCGCTGCATTTGGCGTTGCGCTCCGGGCTAAGGCACGAAGATCAGGAAGATATAGGTCGCGAAGATGATGAGGTGCAGGAAGCCGAACAGGATGTTTGTTCGTCCGGAGCCGAACGTGAACACGCTCACGAGCAGCGTCAGAAACAGGATCACCATCGTCTCGGAACTGAGGCCTAGAATAAGATCGGTGCCGAGGTAAAGCGCGATGATGGCGACGGCGGGCACAGTCATGCCGATAGTGGCGAGAGACGAGCCGAGCGCAAGGTTGATCGACCGCTGAAGCTCGTTCATGCGTGCGGCGCGAACAGCCGTGATGCCTTCAGGCGAGAGGATCAGTACCGCAACAAGGAAGCCCAGGAACGCCTCCGGCGCGCCGAAGTCGGTGAGTAAACCTTGCAGCGAGGCGGTAAACGTCTTCGACAGCAGAACCACCGCCACGAGCGACGCGATAAGCAGGATCGGCGCGCGTAGCCTGAGCCCTGCGCTGCGCGTCTCTTCCGAGGAATCGTCTGGCTTGATGTCGTCGCGGAAATATTCCGTATGCCGCACGGTCTGTATATAGAGGAACAGGCCGTAGAGCAGCAGCGTGATGATGGAGATGAAGACCAGCTGTGGCGTGGTGAGCACCGGACCGGGTGCAGACGTCGTGAAGTTCGGAAGAACCATCGTCAGCATGGAGAGCGCGGTCAGCACGGCGAGATAGGCGTTCGCCCCTTTCACCTCGAAATCCTGCTCTCGATATCGGATGCCGCCCACGAGCATGCAGATGCCGACAAGGCCGTTGGCGACGATCATCACCACCGCGAAAACGGTATCGCGAGCGAGCGCCGGGTTTCCGTTCTCTTCGAGCATGATCGACATGATGAGGGCGACCTCGATGATCGTCACCGAAATGGTGAGCACGAGTGTGCCGAACGGCTCGCCGATTTCGTGGGCGATCTCCTCGGCGCTGACGACGGCCGCGATGACGGTCGCGAACAGGATGGGAAAGACGACGAGCGACAACCACAGCGGCGGCTTGTCCTTGACGACCTGTCCGCCGAGGAAGGTGATGGCCGCGTAGAGCGCCAGCGCGGTGATGGGCACAGCGACCCGCAGCGCATCGACGACGCCGATGCGCTGCGCCGTTCCGGCCGGCCTCACGGGCGCGCCCCCCCCTCAATCGCGTCGAGCGCCGCGCGAACCGCGAGCATGTCGCGCCAGGCGAGCCGCTTGGCGGCGGGCGTGCGCAGGAGATAGGCCGGGTGCAGCGTCGCCATCGCGCGCGTTCCGGGATGCCCCGGCAGTTCCAGCCATTTTCCGCGCAGCTTCATGATTCCCTCCGTCGCTCCGGTGAGTTGCTTCGCCGCAGCATTTCCTAGAAATACAACGATCTTAGGCGCGATGAGTTCAATTTGCCTTTCCAGAAAAGGTTGGCACGCCTGCACTTCTTCCGGCGAGGGCGTGCGGTTCCCGGGCGGACGCCAGAACACGATGTTCGTGATGTAAACGTCCGCTTCGGTGAGGCCGATGGCTGCGAGCATGCGGTCGAGAAGCTGGCCTGCGCGGCCGACGAAGGGCTGGCCCTGCCGGTCTTCATCCTTTCCGGGCGCTTCGCCGATGAGCATGAGGGGCGCGTCGGGCGAACCGCGCGACAGACAAAGGCGACTCGCGGTGGCCCTGAGGGCGCATCCCTCGAAGCTTTCGAGGAGCGCGCGCAACTCGTTCAACGTGCGGGCGCTGCGGGCGAGTTCGCGCGCCGCCATCACGTCGTTCGAGGGGACGCCGGCCCGGTCGGGCGCAAGCTCCACCCGATGCGGCAAATCCGCTCGCTCACGTATCGGCGGTTTGCGATTGACGTTTGCGTCAGCGCCTATACCTATAGGAGAAGGCTCCGCTCGGGGGATTTCGGCGTACCAGTCGCGCGTTTCCCCGGCGATGGTTTCGTCGATACCCATCGCCCGATACCATTCGAGCAGAATTGCAGCATTCTCCGCAGGCGCGCGCATGCCGGTGAGAGTGCCCATGATTTAGACGAATAATCAAGTTGGCGGGAAAGCGCTTTTCCCGTAGGACACCAATCTCAGTGCGGTGCAACAAAGATCTGCTCTAACTCTTGACACAAGTCGCGCCACGGCGGGTTCGCCCGATGCCTTGAGCGCGCGATGGAGCGCGAGGCCGCTTCGGCCTGGAGGAACCCATGGAAGAGAACGAAGTCTCCGAAGTCGCCGTCGAGGAAGCCCTTCCCGAACGCGAGACGATGGAATTCGACGTCGTCATCGTTGGCGGCGGACCTGCCGGGCTTTCGGCGGCGATCCGGCTGAAGCAACTCGCCGAGAAGGCGGGCAAGGAAATTTCCGTCGTCGTTCTCGAAAAGGGCTCGGAGATCGGCGCGCATATCCTTTCGGGCGTGGTCATCGACCCCATCGGCCTGAACGCGCTCATCCCGGACTGGAAAGAGCAGGGCGCTCCGCTCGAACAGCAGGTAACGAAAGACGTCTTTCTCCGCCTCACGGAGGCGAAGTCTTCAGGCTTTCCGCATCATTTGCTGCCGCCCGCGATGCGCAACGATGGTTTCTATATCGGCAGCCTCGGCGCGGTGGTGAAATGGCTCGGCGAGCAAGCCGAAGCGCTGGGCGTGGAGATTTATCCGGGCTTCCCCGCAGCCGAAGTGCTCTACGACGACGACGGCAAGGTGATCGGCGTCGCGACGGGCGATCTCGGCGTCGGCCGCGACGGCAAGCCGAAGGATGAGTTCGTGCGCGGCATGGCACTTCTCGGCAAATATACGCTGATCGCGGAGGGCGCGCGCGGCTCCCTCGCGAAGCAGCTCATCGGCAAGTTCAAGCTCGACGCGAATTCCGACGTGCAGAAATACGGCATCGGCCTGAAAGAGCTGTGGCAGGTGAAGCCCGAGCATCACAAGCCCGGCCTCGTGCAGCACACGCTCGGCTGGCCGCTTGACGACAAGACCGGCGGCGGCTCGTTCATGTATCACTACGGCGACAACCTCGTCGCTGTCGGCTTCGTGGTGCATCTGAACTACCAGAACCCCTATCTCAGCCCGTTCCATGAGTTCCAGCGCTTCAAGACGCATCCCGCCATCGCGCCAACCTTCGAGGGAGGCAAGCGCATCGGTTACGGCGCGCGCGCCATCGTGGAGGGCGGCTGGCAGTCGATCCCGAAGCTGACGTTCCCCGGCGGCGCGCTGCTGGGATGCAGCGCAGGCTTCGTGAACGTGCCGCGCGTGAAAGGCTCGCACAACGCAGTGCTGTCGGGCATCGCGGCGGCGGATGCGGCTTTCGAGGCCATCGATGCGGGCCGCGCGGGCGACGAACTCACCGCCTACGAGACGGCTGTCCGCACCGGCCCTATCGCGAAAGACCTGAAGCCGATCCGCAATGTGAAGCCGCTGCTCTCCCGCTACGGCACCATGCTCGGCTCGTTCCTCGCTGGCATCGACATGTGGCTGAACAAGCTCGTGCCCGCGCTGTCGCCGACACTCAGCCACGGAAAGCCCGATTTCGCGACGCTCAAGCCCGCGAAGGACTGCAAGCCCATCGCCTACCCGAAGCCGGACGGGAAGCTCACGTTCGACATCCTGTCGTCGCTGCCGCTGTCGGGCACGAACCACGAGGAAGACCAGCCGGTTCACCTCAAGCTCGCCGATCCGAACATTCCGATTGGCAAGAACCTGCCGATGTTCGCCGAGCCTGCGCAGCGCTATTGCCCGGCGGCGGTGTATGAGGTGGTGACGAGCGCCGATGGCGAGGCGCGCTTCCAGATCAACGCGCAGAACTGCATTCACTGCAAGACGTGCGACATCAAGGATCCGGCCCAGAACATCAATTGGGAGACGCCCGAAGGCGGCGGCGGGCCGACCTACGCCGGGATGTAAGGCGGCGCGCTGGGCTATCCGGCCGCGCGCCGTCGGAAACGCTGGCGCGCCGCGGTGTCTTTACAGGCAACGGCCACCAGCATCACTGCATCACCGAGCTTTCTTTTGGCGGGCTCGGTTGCTCGGCGGCTCTGATGTGCTTGCGACCGAGCACACGCATGACGACCACGAAGAAGATCGGAACCCAGAAGACCGCAAGGACCGTCGCCGTGATCATGCCGCCGAACACGCCCGTTCCGAGGGCATGCTGACTCTTGGCGCTCGCCCCGCTCGCGATAACGAGCGGCAAAACCCCGAGGATAAACGCGAATGACGTCATGAGGATTGGCCGGAAGCGGAGATAGGCGGCCTCGATCGTCGCTTCCACCAGAGGTTTTCCCTGGGCCAGCAAGTCTTTCGCAAATTCGATGATCAGGATCGCGTTCTTGGCCGACAGCCCGATGATGGTTACGAGGCCGACGGTGAAGAAGACGTCGTTCGGCAAGTCTCTGATGTTAGCGGCGGCAACGGACCCCACGACGCCGAGCGGAACGACCAGCATCACGGCGAAGGGAATTGACCAGCTCTCGTAAAGCGCTGCGAGGCAGAGGAAAACGAACAGGATCGACAAGGCGAGAAGAAACCCCGCCTGATTGCCCGCGAGCTTCTCCTGATACGATTGCCCGGCCCATTCGTAGCCGAAGCCGGTGGGCAGAATGCGCGCAAGCCGTTCCATCTCCTGGATGGCGTCGCCGCTGCTGTAGCCCTGGGCGGGTTCGCCGGTGAGGCGGATGGTGGGATACCCGTTGTAACCGACGACCTGCGTCGGTCCGAGCGTCCAGGATATCCTCGCGAAAGAAGAGAAAGGCACCATCTCGCCGGCGCTGTTCCTCACGCTGTAGGTCAGGAGATCCTCGGGTTTTGTGCGCGCCTCCTCGCTAGACTGCACGATAACGCGCTGCATCCGGCCCCGGTTCGGGAAATCGTTGATGTAGCTCGATCCGAGATGGGTCGAAAGGGTCACGTTGATGTCGCGGAAGGTCACGCCGAGCGCCGCAGCCTTCTCCCGGTTGATTTCGAGCCGGATCAGCGGAGCAGGCGGAAGCCCTTCGACCGAAACGTTCGACAGCACCGGCGACTTTTCCGCGGCGGCAATGAGCGTGTCCTTCGCCGCAATCAGCGCATCGTAACCGCGCTGGCCTCGGTCCTGAAGGCGGAAGCTGAATCCGCTCGTCGTTCCGAGATTGTCGATTGGCGGCGGTGCAAGCGCCGAAACCTGCGCATCGCGGATCGTCTTGAAGGCGGCGTCGCTTTTTTCAATCAGCGCGTCGGCGGATTCGTCGGGCCCGCGCTTGGACCAATCCTTCAGCGTGACGAAGGCTTGCGCCGTCATCGGCCCCTGACCGAAAAAGCTGTAGCCGGTGATGAAGGTCACATCGTCGATGCCGGGTGTCTTTGCGAGTTGTCCCTCGACCGTTTTCACAACGTCGAGCGTTCGGCTCGCGCTGGCTTCCGAGGGCGCGAGCACATCAACCATGATGAAGCCCTGATCGTCGATAGGGACGAAGCCGCCCGGCATCTTCCAGAGCGCATAGCCGACGCCCACGACAAGCGCCAGATAGACGATCATGAAGCGCGCGCTTCGAGCGATCATCCACCGGGTGATTTTCGTATAGCGGGACGTCGTCGCATCGAGGCGTCTGTTGAACCACGCAAAAAAGCCGCGTCTTGCATGGCCGTGCCCTTTCTCGACGGGCTTGAGCATCGTGGCGCACAAGGCGGGCGTGAGCGAAAGCGCGAGGAACGCCGAGAAGGAAATCGATACCACGATCGACGCGGAGAACTGCCGGTACATAAGGCCCGCCGAACCGGGGAAGAACGCCATCGGCACGAAGACGGCCGTCAGCACGAGGGTAATTCCGATGACGGCGCCGCTGATCTGGTTCATGGCCTTGATCGTCGCTTCCCTGGGCGGAAGTCCCTCCTCGTCCATGATGCGCTCCACGTTCTCCACCACGACGATGGCGTCGTCCACGAGGATGCCGATGGCGAGAACCATGCCGAACATGGTGAGCACGTTGATGGAAAGCCCCATCGCCAGCAATACGGCGCAGGTGCCGAGCAAGGCGATCGGAACCACGAGCGTCGGGATGATCGTGTAGCGGATATTCTGCAGAAACAGGAACATCACAAGGAATACGAGAAGGACTGCTTCGCCCAGCGTCAGCAGCACCTTCTTCACAGAAGCATCGATGACTGGCGTCACGTCGTATGAAATCTCGTAGCCCACGCCCGGCGGGAAATACGTGACAAGCTCCGCCATCTTCGCGCGGACGGCCACGGCGGTGGCGAGCGCGTTTCCGGTCGGGGCAAGCTGAACCGCGATTGCGGCCGCCGGGCGGCCATTCAGCCGCGTGGCAAACGCATAGGAGAAGCCCCCGACCTCGATACGCGCCACGTCGCGCAGCATGACGGTGGAACCGCTCGGATCGGCACGCAGCACGATATCGCCGAACTCTTCGGGGGATATGAGCTGGCCCTTGACGAGAACCATGTTCTGGACCCGCTGCTCGGGCGGCGCGGGCGCAGCCCCAAGAGAGCCGGACGCGACCTGAGCGTTCTGCGCCTCGATTGCTTCGTCAACGTCGCGTGCCGTCAGGTTGAGGCCGAGCAGTTTGTCGGGGTCGAGCCAGATGCGCATCGCTCGCTCGGTGGAGAACAGGCGCGCGCGCCCGACGCCGTCCACGCGCCGCAGTTCCTGGAGCACATAGCGGGTTGCGATATCGCCAAGCGCGATCTCGTCGAGTTTGCCGTCTCTGGATGTCAGGGTTACGAATTGCAGGATCGCGCTGCTGGCCTCCAGAATTTCTATCCCTTGTTTGCGGACGACATCGGGAAGCCTCGGCTCGATACGCTTGATCCGGTTTTGCACGTCGACAGAGGCGAGCGTGACGTCGGTGCCCGGCTTGAAGTAGGCAAGAATTTCGACTTCGCCTGTCGTGTCGCTCGTGGACTCGTAGCTCAGGATGTTGGCGGCGCCGTTCAATTCCTCTTCGATGAGGCGTGTCACGCTGAAATACAGCTCTTGTGTCGAGGCGCCGGGGTAGGAAGTCGTAATCGAGATCGAGGGTGGCGCGATGATCGGGTATTGCGCGACCGGAAGGAAAGGAAGCGACAACACGCCTGCAAGGCATATGAAGATCGCGACCACCCAGGCGAAGACCGGGCGGGCGATGAAGAAGCTCGACATCGGGCTGCACTCCAACAGAAGGCTTGGTTCGGACGATACTCGCCGGTTATCGGGCCGATGCCTGAGTGATCGGGCGCTCGCTGAAGGGCACCGGCTTGACGCGATCTCCGGGAGTGAACTTCTGGAAGCCATCGACCACGATCTTGTATCCCGGCTTCAGTCCGTCCTCGATGGTGACACGCCCGCCGATGGTCCTGCCCACACGCACGGACTGGAGGATGGCGCGGTTGCTGTCGTTGACCACGAAGACGGCACTCACACCGGAGTCGGTGCGCCGCACGGCTTGCGCCGGCACGGCGATCCCGTCGATGTCGATCGCTTCGTCTATCACCACTCGCACATACATTCCCGGAAGAAGGTCCGATTTGGGATTTGGGAATTCGCCTCTCAGAGTCACCTTCGCGGTGCCGGGGTCCACGGTCACGTCCGAAAACAGGAGACGGCCGGGGAATGCATAGGCCGAGCCGTCGTCGAAGAGGAGGCGCACTTTTGCCGTATCCGGCGACACGCGACTGAGTTGCCCATCGGCAAGGGCGCGTTTCATGTCGTTGACTTCGGAGACGGACTGCGTGAAGTCGGCATAAATGGGATCGAGTTGCTGGATCGTCGCCAGATGCGTGGCTTCGGTCCGGCCCACAAGCGCCCCCTCCGTGACAAGCGCGCGACCGATGCGGCCGGTGATCGGCGCGCGCACCGTCGCATAGTCGAGGTTGAGCGTAGCCTGTTCGACGGCGGCTTTTTGCGCGGCCACATCTGCTTCTGCCTGTTGCCTCGCGGCAAGAGCGAGATCGTATTGCGCCTGGGTCGTTGTCTGGCCGCGCAGTAGCGTTCTCAGGCGTCCTTCCTGCCGCGTCGTCTGAAGTGCGACGGCCTCGGCTTTGGCCAAAGCGGCTTTCGCGCGGTCGAGTTCGACCTGAAACTGCGCGGGATCGATCCGGTAGAGGACCGCGCCCGCCTTGACCACGCTGCCTTGCTGAAAAGTTCGCTCGACGACGATGCCGCCGACTCGCGGACGCACCTCCGCAACGCGAATCGGGGTGACCCGGCCGGGAAGCTCTTTCGTGAGCGTGATCGGCGCCTCGGTCACGGTCAACACACCGACCTCGGGCGGGGGGGCCGCGATCGATGTCGTCGCCTTTTCCGCGTCGCACGCACCGACTAACAACGCAGCAGCGGCGATAGCGAGCAACGGTGCCCGCATTCCCGGCGACGGACGCAATTCATGACAATTCTTCGGAGGACAGCTCAAGCTTAAGTCCTAATCGACAAGTTGATTTCTCAGGATAACCAAACCGGATGGCGGCTTGGAGATGAATATTATTATCGGTTTTCTTAAAGGACGGTGCTATCGACGCCGAGTTTTTTCGACGAAACGCAACTTCCCGGTTGCGGGACGGGCGTTTATCGGAGGGCCGAGGCTTTTCGAGCGGGCAGGTGTCGCCGCGTGCCGGATCGCGCTTGCGCGCCCGGGGCTCCGATTGATGGGGCTGTGATGCATGCACGCCTATCAGATAGTAGTACAGTTAAAATATATCCGAGATATCAATACTCGCGTAGATTGCGGCGCATAACTGACTGCGCCTCCAAGGGGATTCCGCACACGGCACAGGTTCCGCGAAAATAGTCGTGAACTGGCGGAGCGGGCCGCGATCATGCAGCGCCGGCAGCCCGCATTTCGTGGTGCGACTGCGATAACGTAAGCAGTCGATCTACCTCGCAAATATCCGGCCGATGCACCTTCGCTCCACCCCTCTATTATGCTGGTGCCACGCTCGCACAAGCCTCGGCCTTTAGCCGAACGTCTCCCTTGACCCGATCGCTCCGCATCCGCCAAGTTAGCGGCGCAACCGCGGCAATAGTACTCTTTTGCCTCTATTGCTTGGTACGAGCCGGCATCAACAGCGGGCTTCGTAAAAAACAGATAATAATTGAGCTTAGGGAGTAGGGAATGACCAAAAGCAAAATTATCGTGAGCCGGAGAACACTACTGAAGACGGGTCTCGCGGGCGTGGCGACTGTCGCGGCACCGACCTTTTTCATCCGGGATGCCTGGGCCGACGACTTCTGCAATATGCCCAAGGGCGACACTGTGACCTTCGGTTTCAACGTTCCCCAAACGGGGGCGTATGCGGATGAAGGCGCCGACGAGCTTCGCGCCTATCAGCTTGCCGTCAAGCACCTGAACGGCGAGGGCGACGGCGGGATGCTGAAGACCATGAAGCCGCTGGCCCTCAAGGGCAACGGCGTTCTCGGCAAGAAGGTCGCCTATGTGACGGGCGACACTCAGACAAAGTCCGACGCAGCGCGCGCTTCGGCCAAGCGCATGATCGAAAAGGACGGCGTCGTTATGGTCACCGGCGGATCGTCGTCGGGCGTGGCCGTCGCTGTGCAATCTCTCTGTCACGACGCTGGCGTGATCTTCATGGCTGGCCTCACGCATTCGAACGACACGACCGGCAAGGACAAGCGCGCCTACGGCTTCCGGCACTTCTTCAACGCCTATATGTCGGGCGTCGCGCTCGGCCCCGTGCTCGCCGAAAACTACGGCAAGGATCGCGCGGCCTACCATCTGACCGCCGACTACACCTGGGGCTGGACTCAGGAGGAATCGATCAAGAACGCCACCGAGCAACTCGGCTGGAAAACGATCAAGACCGTGCGCACGCCGCTCGGCGCGGGCGATTTCTCCCAGTACATCACGCCCGTAGTGAACTCTGGCGCCGACGTGCTGATCCTGAACCACTACGGCAAGGACATGATCAACTCCTTGACCCAGGCGGTCCAGTTCGGACTTCGCGAGAAGATGGCGAACGGCAAGAAGTTCGAGATCGTCGTCCCGCTCTTCTCGGAACTGATGGCGCAGGGTGCCGGCGACAACATCAAGGGCATTCTCGGAACGGCCAACTGGGACTGGAAGCTTACCGACGACGCGACCAAGACATTCACAAAGTCGTTCGGCGCCGCCTATGGCACGCCGCCGTCGCAGGCCGCGCAGACCTGCTATGTCCAGGCCATCCTTTACGCGGACGCCTGCGAACGCGCTGGCACCTTCAATCCGACGGAAGTCATCAAGGCGCTCGAAGGCTTCGAATTCGATGGCCTCGGCAACGGAAAGACCCTTTATCGCGCCGCCGATCACCAGTGCTTCAAGGAAGTGCTCGTCGTGAAAGGGAAGGCCAACCCGAAGGACAAGTACGATCTGCTTGAGATCGTGAAGAATGTTCCCGCGGCTGACGTCACTTACGATCCGGCCATCTTCGGCGGCGAACTTGGCTCAAGCGCCGCGAAAAAGTGCGGCTAAACCGCATCAAACAAAAGGGCTCGTAGCGTTCAATGCCCGGCCGGCGACTCCTTGCGGAAGCCGGCCGAGGTAGCGGCGCGGCTTCTCGCTCCCGAGCAGAGCGCCTCGTGCTGCGCTCGGGAGCAAAGTACTTGACTACCTAATTTTGCATTGTCCGGTTCGGCTCCCCAGGGAGCGGCGTGAAAGGCAACGGTTGGCAGATCCATGGATGCGATCCTCCTCCAGATCATGAATGGGCTCGACAAGGGCGGAGCTTACGCGCTGATAGCGCTCGGGCTTACGCTCGTTTTCGGCACCCTCGGCGTCGTGAATTTTGCACATGGCGCGCTGTTCATGCTCGGCGCTTTCTGCGCCGTGGCAATGAACAAGTTTCTCTCTTACGAAACCGTGGTGGTCGACCCGACGCAGTTGACGCCGTGGGGCTCGCCGCTGGAAATACGGACACCCTACGTTCAGGCGCTGCTCGGCGATTGGGGCAAGTTCCTCATCGACTATTCGGTTCCGGTCTCGATCCTGCTCGCCATTCCGGTGATGCTGATCATCTCGCTCATCATGGAACGGGGCCTCATTCGCTTTTTCTACAAGCGTCCGCACGCAGACCAGATTCTCGTCACCTTCGGCCTCGCCATCATCCTCCAGGAGATCGTGAAGCAGTTTTTCGGCGCGAACCCCATTCCGCAAACCGCGCCGTCGGCGGTTTCAGGCAGCCTCGCGATCACCTCCGCCATCTCCTATCCCTATTGGCGCATCGTGTACTTTCTATTCTCCCTGGGCGTGGTTGCGGCGGTCATGGCGTTTCTTCGTTTCACCACCTTCGGCATGGTCGTGCGGGCGGGTACTCAGGACCGCGAAACGGTCGGCCTGCTCGGTATCAATATCCAGCGCCGATTTACCATCGTTTTCGGTCTTGCCGGTGTCGTGGCAGGACTTGCAGGGCTGATGTACACGCCCATCGTGCCCCCCGACTATCACATGGGGATGGACTTCCTGGTTCTCTCATTCGTTGTTGTTGTTGTCGGCGGCATGGGATCCTTGCCGGGTGCAGTCCTGGCTGGGTTTCTTCTAGGCATCTTGCAGTCCTTCGCATCGATGAACGAAGTCAAGTCAATCCTGCCCGGCATAGACCAGATCATCATTTACCTCGTCGCCGTCGTCATCCTCCTTGTTCGCCCGCGAGGACTGATGGGGCGCAAGGGCATTATGGAGAGCTGAACCGATGCGGAACACAAAGGTCAGAGACGTCATCCTGCTGGGCTGCTTCGCGGTCGCGGCGGTCGCCGCCCCGCTGCTCGCAGCGCCCTTCGGAGCGGGTTATCCGGATCTTCTCGTGAAGTTCGCCATCTTCGGCATCTTTGCGGTCGGCTTCAATATCCTGTTCGGCCTTACCGGCTACCTGTCGTTCGGCCACGCCGTATTCCTTGGCGTGGGCTCTTATGCAGCGGTATGGTCGTTCAAGCTCGTGTCCGTAAACATTCTCCCCGCAGTGATCGGGGCGATCCTCGTGTCGGGCCTGTTCGCGCTCGCCATCGGATATGTCAGCCTGCGGCGCTCGGGAATCTACTTCTCGATCCTGACGCTGGCCTTCGCCCAGATGTGCTATAATCTGGCCTACTCGGTACTGACGCCCATTACGAATGGCGAAACCGGGTTGCGCGTGCTGCGGGATGATCCGCGATACCTCGACTCGGCGGTCGGTGTGCTCGGCCAGTCTCCATCGCTTTTCGGTCTGCCAATGACGGGCTGGACCGGCTACTATGTTTGCGCGGCCGTGCTTGTTGTGGCTTTCGCGTTCTCCGTGGCGATCTTCCGCTCGCCCTTCGGCATGACGTTGCGGGCGATCAAGACGAACCAGAACCGCATGGGATACACGGGATTCAACTCTCGCCCATACCTGCTGACCGCCTTCGTCATTTCGGGCATGTATGCGGGGCTCGCCGGCTCTCTGATGGCGGCGACCGACCCGCTGGCCGGAGCGGAGCGCATGCAGTGGACGGCTTCCGGAGAGGTCGTTCTCATGACCATCCTCGGGGGCGCGGGAACGCTGCTTGGTCCTGTGCTCGGCTCGGGCGTGATCAAGTATTTCGAGAACATCTTCTCCGCCTACAACGAGGCCCAACTGGGCACTACGTTGTCATTCCTGCCGGAAAGCATCCATGACGGCGTTGTGAAGACCTTGTCGCTGTTCGTCGGCGAAGGCTGGCAGCTCACGCTGGGCCTGTTGTTCATGGTGGTCGTCATCTTCCTGCCCGGAGGCATCATGGAAGGCGTGATGCGCGTCTTCAGGGTGAAGCACACGCCGCCCGTCAAATCTCTCGGCGACTCTGCGCAGCGCGACATCGTGGGTGAAAGCGTGATCGAGGAAATGCCGGCCGACTACGGAGCGCACCCCGCGCCGGAAAAAGCCTTGGCCGAAGCCAAAATCGGGACGACAGCGCAATGAACAACATCGTCTTGCATATCGACCACGTCCACAAGACCTTTGCGGGCCTGCATGCTCTGGCCGATGTCAATCTCGACATCCGCCAGGGCGAGACGCACGCCATCATCGGCCCCAACGGCGCGGGCAAATCGACCTTGCTCAATGTCTGCGTCGGGCGACTGGAACCCACCCAGGGCAAGGTTCTGTTCGATGGCGTGGAGCTTACCGGGCGTCATCCGCATGAAATCTGCCAGCTTGGCGTCGCACGCGTGTTTCAGACGCCGGAAATATTCGGCGATCTTACCGTCATCGAGAATGTGATGATGTCGATGCTGGCCCGTCGGGATGGAGCGTTCAGCCTCCACCTGTTCTCCCGCTTCGACGCACAGCATGAAATCGTCAGCACAGCGGAAAAGGTGCTGACCGATCTTGGCCTTGGGTACCACTTCAATCACCTCGCAAGCGCTTTATCACGCGGAGACAAGCGGCGGCTCGAACTGGCTATGTGCCTGACGCAGAAGCCGAAGCTTCTGCTTCTCGACGAGCCGACGGCGGGGATGGCCCGCGCGGACACCAACGCCACCGTGGATCTCCTCAAGAAGATCAAGCAATCGGGCATGACGATCGTGATCATCGAGCACGACATGCACGTGGTCTTTTCGCTCGCGGATCGGATCACGGTTCTTGCAAATGGACGGGTGATAGCGCAGGGCGCTCCCGAAGAAATCAAAGGCAACCCGAAAGTCATCGAGGCCTATCTTGGAGACGAGGAGCTATGAGCGTTCGGACACTTGACCGCCCCAATACAAGCGAAGCGAACGCAGCGCCATTTTTCTTCTGCCGCGGTCTCGACGCCTATTACGGCGACAGCTACATCGTTCAAAATGTGTCGTTCTCTCTGGAGAAGGGGCAGATCCTCGCCCTTTTGGGACGCAACGGCGCGGGCAAGACTTCCACCCTTCGGGCAATCGCCCGTGCAACAAACCCGGAACTCCGCAGCGGAGAGATCTGTCTCGATGGTCTCAGGCTGGACGGCAAGCCGAACTACATCGCGGCGCAGGCGGGAATCCAGCTCGTCCAGGAAGACCGCCGGATCATTCCCGGCCTGACGGTCGAGCAGAACTTGCAGCTCGCCATTATCTCTGGCGAGGTGGGGTGGCCTTTCGAGCGCATTTATGCGTTGTTTCCACGCTTGGCGGAGCGGCGGAAGCAGGAGGGCACCACGATGTCAGGCGGCGAGCAGCAGATGCTGGCTATTGCCAGGGCGCTTGCTCGCGATGTCAAGCTGCTGCTTCTGGACGAACCTTACGAAGGACTTGCCCCCGTTGTCAGGCACGACATTGCGAAGGCGCTTCTTGAGGTGCGGGCCGCGGGCATTACCAGCATCATCGTGGAGCAAAACGCCGTCGCCGCACTCCATCTCTCCGATCGCGCGGTCATCCTCGATTCAGGAGAGGTCGTTTACGACGGCGCTGCGAAGGATGTGCTCGACGATGAGGAGTTGCGCCTCCGGTATCTGGCGATCTGAGGGGCAAGACGAAGGATGGCGGCCAAGCGCCATCCCAAGAAACGCGGCGCCCGAGAAACGAAAGCGTCTCAGGCGTCGGCATCCCGACTTTTAAGCGACAGAGCGGCAAGTCAAGCCGCCAGCTCGCGCCGGTTGTCCGGCCGCGTGCTCGGACGCGCGAGCGCGCTGTATTCTTCCATGAGCGATTTCGTGATCTCGCCCACCGTGAAGCGATATTCGCCGATCTCGGAGACAGGCGTCACTTCGGCAGCCGAACCGGTCAGGAAGCACTGCTCGAAGCCCGCCATTTCCTCCGGCTGGATACGGCGTTCGTGCACCGCGATGCCGCGCGCCTTCGCCAGCGCGATGAGGGTCTGGCGCGTGATGCCGTTCAGGAAGCAGTCCGCCAGCGGCGTGTGAATCTGGCCGTCCTTCACGAAGAAGATGTTCGCGCCTGTGGCCTCGGCGACGAAGCCGCGCCAGTCGAGCATCAGCGCGTCATTATAGCCGAGGTCCATCGAGCGATGCTTCTCGATGGTGCAGATCATGTACAGTCCGGCCGCCTTCGCGGTGCACGGGGCAGTCGCCGGATCGGGGCGGCGGTACTGCGCGAAGCACAGGCGGATGCCTTTCAGCCGCTCTTCCATCGGGAAGTAGGAACCCCATTCCCAAACGGCGACGGCGACGTGGATCTTCGTATGCTTGGCGGCGACGCCAATTTCTTCCGGGCCGCGCCACGCGATCGGGCGGATATAGCCTTCGTCGAGCTTCTGCGCCTTGATCACGTCGCGGAACGCCTGATCGAGTTGCTCTGCCGAATAGGGCACTTCGAAGCCGATGATTTCCGCCGATTTGCGAAGCCGCTCGGCATGGCGCAGGGACGCGAAAACCTCGCCCTCATAGATGCGCGCGCCTTCGAACACGCCGCTGCCGTAATGGAGGGCGTGCGTCAGGACATGCACCTTCGCATCGCGCCACGGTACGAGGCCGCCGTCCATCCAAATGAAACCGTCGCGTTGGTCATAAGGAACAGGGGCTGGGCCAGCCATCGCAATCTCCAATCGTTCTTGCTCTTGTTCGTCAGAAAACGGTGCGCAATGCACACGACTCCAGCCTCGGAAATGCCAGAGTGAACGAAATAAAGCGCTTCAATATCGCTTGCGTCCAGTCAAAACTTATCATCACTTAATCGTCAAGCTTTGGAAGAATGAGGCCCACCTGCCCATGACCGCCGTGACAGCGTCCGCCGTGCCGGCGTCCGAGATGGACGCGCCCCCGCTCTCCGACGACGCGCCGCACATTCTCGTTGTGGACGACGACGAACGCATCCGCGATCTGCTGGCGGGATATCTTCGCCAGAACGGGTTCCGCGTAACTCAGGCCGGCGACGGCGCGGCCGCGCGCGCGAAGCTTCGGAGCATCGCTTTCGACTGCCTCATCCTCGACGTGATGATGCCGGGCGAGAGCGGCTTCGACATCGCCGATTGGCTGAGGAAGGAATCCGATGTCGCCATCCTCATGCTGACGGCACGGTCGGAGCCGGAGCACCGCGTGCGGGGTCTGGAACTCGGCGTGGACGACTATGTGGCGAAGCCGTTCGAGCCGCGCGAACTTTTGCTGCGCCTGCAAAACATCCTTCGCCGTCACGCTTCGCCCAAGACGAAGCACGGCGAGGTGCGCTTCGGGCCGTTCCTGTTCGACCTCAGGAAGAACGAGTTGAAGCGCGGCGACGAGCCGATCCGCCTGACCGACCGCGAGCGCGAGGTGCTGCGCGAATTCGCACTGGCGGGCGGCGAACCCGTGTCGCGCGAGGATCTCGCAAGGCTCGGCGAGTATGAGAACGAGCGCGCCGTCGACGTGCAGATCAACCGGCTTCGCCAGAAGATCGAGACCGATCCGGCGAACCCGGCTTATCTCCATACCGTGCGCGGCAAGGGATACATTCTTTATCTGGACTGAGGCGCATGCTTGTTCGCGGCTCGCAAATCGCACCTCGGCAGACAGCGGCAAACAAGGGACCGAAGCCATCAAGCTGGACCTGACCGACAAGGCAAAGGGCACGCCGGCCGCGTCTCCGCCCGTTCCGGCGCGGGAAAACGAGCCCACCTATCGCGCGCCCTTCCTCGGACGCGTGTTTTCCGCTGTCGGCTCGCTCGCGCCGAAGGGCCTTTACACTCGCGCGCTCATCATCATCATTGCGCCGATCGTCATCTTGCAATCGATCCTCGCCTTCGTCTTTCTCGACCGGCATTGGCAGGTCGTGACGCGCCGTCTCTCCGTCGCGACGGCACAGGACATCGCCATGCTCGCCGATACCTACGAGACGATGACGGCGAAGACCCAGGCCGATCTCGACCGCCTCTCCCGCCTCGCGCGCGAAAACCTGTCGCTGTCGGTGCGCTTCCTGCCGGGCGAACAACTGCCCGTCACGAGGTCGAAGCCGTTCTTCGGCTTCCTCGACCGCTACCTTTCGGGGGAAATCAGCCGCCGCCTCAACAGGCCGTACTGGATCGACACGGTCGGTTCCTCGAACTACATCGAGGTGCGCATCAAGCTCGAAGGCGCGGTGATGCGAGTGCTCGCACAGCGCGCGCAGCTCATCCCGTCCAACACGCACTTCTTCATCGTGTGGATGGTGACCTCTGCGACCATACTGCTCATCGTCGCGATCCTGTTTCTGAGGAACCAGATTCGCCCGATTCTGGCGCTTGCCGACGCCGCCGACCGCTTCGGGCGCGGCCGCCCCGCGCCGCCGGATTTCCGCGTTCGCGGCGCGCGCGAAGTGCGGCTCGCGGCCCAGGCGTTCCTCGACATGCGCGACCGGATCGAGCGCCACGTCGAACAGCGTACCATCATGCTCGCAGGCGTCAGCCATGATCTGCGCACGATCCTCACCCGCTTTCGTCTTCAGCTTGCGATGATGCACGCGCCACAGATCGAGGCGCTGAAGCGTGACGTCGACGAGATGCAGCAGATGCTCGAAGACTACATGGCCTTCGCGAAGGGTGCGGCGGGCGAGAAGATCCGGCGCGTCGACGTCCGCAGCATTCTCGAAGAGGTGCAGACGGCGGTGGAAGAGCCGGGCAAGACGCTTCGGCTCGACGTGCGGCAAAACCCGCTGATCGTGGCGCTGCGCCGCAACGCGTTCAAGCGCGCGGTGCTGAACCTCGTCACCAATGCGACACGCTACGCGACCACGATCCAGATCCGCGCGCTGCGCTCGCATGGCTGGCTGACGGTGGTGGTCGAGGACGACGGCCCCGGTATTCCGGCGGACAAGCGCGAGGTCGTGTTCCGGCCGTTCCACAGCCTCGACGCGGCGCGCAACCAGAACAAGAAAAGCACGGGCCTCGGTCTTGCCATCGCGCGCGACATCGTGAGAAGCCACGGCGGCGACATCACGCTCGACAGGAGCAATCTCGGCGGCTTGAAGGCGGTGATCCGCATTCCGGCGATGCATATAAGCGAGGACGTCGCCGCCGATTAGGCTGCCCCAACTTATTCGTTGCCATTGCATGCGCCGCCCCTGAAAGGACGCGGCAGGCGATCGGCGGCAAGCCTCGCGCAGGCAGCGCCCGCTATGCGATCCTCCATGGGATCAGCACCTGTCATAGACCTCGCGGAAACGCCCCACTCGCCAGCACCCTCGCAACCCCGAGCCGCAACGAGCCGGTTTTCCGTCATCTGCGTCGGCATCTGCACCGTCAAGCGGCCCCGGATGCTGGAGCGCTGTATCCGATCGGTCATGGCGCAGGAAGGCGTAGCCGGCCACGACGTGCGCATCGTGGTGGTCGAGAACGACGCCACGCCCGCATGCAAGACCATAGTCGAGGCGTGCGCCGCCGCCTCGCCCTTCCCCATTCTTTATATCCATGAGCCACGGCGCGGCATCCCGATGGCACGGAATCGCGTGCTGGCCGCCGCGCTTGCGATTGACGCCGAGCGCGTCGTGTTTCTCGATGACGACCAGGTCGCGCATCCGGCCTTCCTCGCGAAACATCTCGACGCCGCAAGGCGCGACGGCGTCGACGTGGTGCAGCCGCATATCGTGCCGATCTTTCCCGATCCGCCGCCGTTCTGGGCTACCGGCGAGACAGGTATCGTCGAGGTGGTCGAAAACGACGCCCCCCTTTCCGGGCGGCTGCGCCCCTCGGCCGGGACATGCGGCGTGATGTTTTCCGCGAGGCTGATCCGCGACGACGGCATGGCGCTGCGCTTCGATGAGCGCCTCGCTCTCGCAGGCGGCGAGGATGGAGACTTTTTCGGCCGTGCCCGCGCGCTGGGTGCCGTCATCGCCCTGTCGCGATTGCCCGTGGTCATGGACGAGGTGCATCGCTCGCGCCTGACCTACAAGCGCTACATCGCGCGCGGGCTCGCGCATGGCGGCCAGAAATTCGCCCATTACCGCGCGACCAAAGGTTTCGCCGCCGCGCTTCGCAAGCATGGAATTGCCGCCGTGCCCCGGCTGTTGCGCGGGCTGGGGCAGTTCATCGTTGCGCCGCTGTTTGCCCCGTTCGACATGCGCCGTTTCAAGTTCACCGCGCTCGAAGGCGGCCGCAACATCGCTTTCGCGGCTGGTGTTCTGGGCGCGATGCTCTCGCTTCAATACGAATACTACCGGGAGATCGACGGCTATTGATGAGGGCGGTTTGTAACCGCCCAACTCGACTTGAGGGCTTTCAGAAGGCCGCTTCATGCTTGCCTGGCTTGCGCAGACGCCCGTCGTTGTGCTCGGATCGCGGCGGGCTGGTCAGGGGTCCGCAGACGGCGAAATCTTTGTCCCACCCTGGTGTTCCACTCAAAAAACAAAGAGGTGCGATAACAATGCGCTGCGAGCAAGATGGTGGACACGACAGGGATTGAACCTGTGACCCCTACGATGTCAACGTAGTGCTCTACCGCTGAGCTACGTGTCCGAACCGGAATGCGAGGATATCGCCCGTGTTTCGGTCGCGCCCCGCCTTTGGAGCCGCTCTCATAGCACGCACGAAATCGCGCTTCAAGCAGACAATCGTCGGAACATGAGCTTGTCTTGAGACTTTTTCATGCGGGCCGATTTCCCGGTCCATCAGGCCCCGGACCACTTCAGGAGGCATTTCAATGAACGGCATTCCCCTGCAGCCCATTATCGCGATCCTCGCCGGCATCCTCATCCTGCTCCGCCCCGCGCTCCTCAATTACGTCGTCGCTATCTATCTGATTCTCGTAGGCATTCTCGGGTTGGTCGGCTCGCGGAGGTTCTAGCGTCAGCGCCGCGCAGGGTGCGTATGCTTGCCTGACGGCCGCGCGCCTGATCGAGACAGCAAACCCCGCGCTAGTGCAGCGATTCCGACATTTGCTCACCTATGTTGCACCCTCGCGAGCAAATGTCGGAATCGCTAGCGACGGTTTGAAGGACGCCCGCATCGCAGGAGACGCCGATGGACTTCGGATTAGACGCGACACTTCTGGCCCGCATCCAGTTCGCCTTCACGGTGACGTTCCACATCATCTTCCCGGCGTTCACCATCGGCCTTGCATCCTACATCGCGACGCTCGAAGGCATCTGGTATTTCCGGGGCGACGACAGGTATCACCGCCTCGCTCGGTTCTGGACCAAGATCTTCGCGGTATCCTTCGCCATGGGCGTCGTGTCCGGCCTGCCGATGTCCTACCAGTTCGGCACGAACTGGAGCCGCTTTTCGGTGGCCACCGGCAACGTGATCGGCCCGCTGCTCGGCTACGAGGTGATGACGGCCTTCTTCCTCGAAGCTACGTTCCTCGGCATCATGCTGTTCGGCTGGAACCGCGTGCCGCGCGGCCTTCACTTCTTTTCAAGCTGCATGGTCGCCTTCGGCACGCTGCTTTCCGCGTTCTGGATTCTGTCGGCCAACAGCTGGATGCAATATCCCACCGGCCATGAGGTGCGCGACGGCATTGCGGTGCCGGTGGACTGGCTCGCGGTGATCTTCAACCCGACCTTTCCCCATCGCTTCGCGCATATGGTGACGGCGGCCTATATCACGACCGCCATCGTGGTTCTCTCGGTCGGCGCGCGCTACTGGCTTCAGAACCGCTATGCCGAAGAGAGCCGAGTCATGGTGCGCATGGCGCTGGCAATGATCCTCGTCCTCGCGCCGCTTCAGGCGTTCATCGGCGATCAGCACGGCCTCAAGACCGCGCAATATCAACCGGCGAAACTTGCCGCGATGGAAGCGCATTGGGACGGCACGAAGCCCGCTGGCCTCGTCCTGTTCGCGTTGCCGAACGCGCGGACGGAGTCTAACGACTACGAAATCGCGATTCCCAACCTCGGCAGCCTCATCATCACGCATGACTGGAACGGTCTGTTTCCGGGGCTCAAGGATTTCAAACCCGACGACCGCCCGCCGCTCACCATGCCGTTTTTCGGCTTCCGTCTGATGGTCGCCATCGGGCTCTGGTTCATCGTGCTCGCAGGCGTGGGCGGGTTCCTCTGGTGGCGCGGACGGCTGTTCGAGAGTCGAACCTTCATGCGTGCGGCGTCCTGGTCGTGGCCGCTCGGCTTCGTCGCCGTGATCGCGGGCTGGATCACAACGGAAGTCGGCCGCCAGCCCTGGATCGCAACCGGTCTCATGCGGACGTCGGAAGGAGTTTCGCCCGTGGCGTCCGGCGCGGTTGGAGCATCGCTCACCCTCTTCTTCTTCGTCTACCTGATCGTGTTCTCCGCCGGCATCGTCTACATCAACCGGTTGATCCACAAAGGCCCTGTGTTGCAGGCGCCGTCAGGGCTCGACGAAGGCACACCCGCGCGGCCCATCTCGGCGGCGACGGAAAGCGGGCGCGGTCGTGCATGATCCGCAAAAGCGAAATCCGGTTTTGCGACAAGATCATGCACTCGAAGGAAACTGAGGAGTTAAGCCATGGGTGAAATCGCGTACTGGCTACCCCTCGTCTGGGCCGCGCTTATCGGCCTCGCCATCGTGATGTATGTGCTGCTCGACGGCTTCGACCTCGGCATCGGCATGCTTTTCCTTTCCGGCAGGAGCGAGGAAGAGCGCGACCACATGATGAACGCCATCGCGCCTTACTGGGACGGCAACGAGACGTGGCTGGTGCTCGGCGGCGCGGGGCTGCTCGTCGCTTTCCCTCTCGCCTATGGCACGATCCTGCCCGCGCTCTACATCCCGATCTTCGTGATGCTGCTGGCGCTCGTCTTCCGCGGCGTGGCGTTCGAATTCCGCTTCGTGTCGAAGCCGCACCACCACTGGTGGGACCGCGCCTTCGCCCTCGGCTCGACGGTGGCGACTTTCGCGCAAGGCGTGGTGCTGGGCGGCTTCATGCAGGGCATCGACATCCAGAACCGCGAATTCGCGGGCGGCACGTTCGACTGGCTGACGCCGTTTTCGCTTCTGTGCGGTGTCGGGCTGATGGCGGGCTATATCCTGCTTGGCTCGGCGTGGGTGATGATGAAAACCGACGGCGATCTCGCGCGCCGCGCCCAGCGGCATGCGGAATGGGCGCTTTATGCGACGCTGTTTTTTGTGGCGGCGGTGAGCCTCTGGACACCGCTCATGTCGGATCATATTGCGGAGCGTTGGTTTCGCGGCGGGCACATTGTCTGGCTTTGGCCGGTGCCGTTCCTGACGGCCGTGACGGCGCTCCTCACCTATCGCGGCGCGCGCAAGGGCTCGGGCCTGCAAACCTTTCTCGGTGGGATGACGTTGTTTCTTCTGTGCTTCCTAGGGCTTGGAATCTCGGTGTTTCCCTATCTCGTCTTCCCGTCGATCACGCTTTGGCAGGCTGCTGCCGTCCCCGAATCGCAGATCTTCTCGTTGATCGGCGCGCTCCTTTTCCTGCCGCTCGTGCTCGGCTACACCGCCTTCGTGTACTGGACCTTCCGGGGCAAGGTGACGGAGGGCGAAGGCTATCACTGAGTGCGTTTAGCCGAGCTTCGATAAATCCGACTCCGTTCGACGCGGGCTGATCGACGCCAAAGCTTGCAGCGTCGCGTCCGGGCGCGACGGCGCGCCTTCGCCGATCCTCGGCCCCGCTCGTTTGCCCCAAATGGAGAACAAAACGGATTGACTGTCGTGGAGTTATGGTCCAAAACAAGAACAAAGCAGGATCATATGTGCCATGAGCGTCACTTCCCCGCCAGTTTCCGCCGAAAAAGGCAAGCGGCCGCAAACCGCGATGCGAGAAAGCGCAACTGCGGTTTCCGGCGCCCTGGACGCGCTCAGGATGCAGGTCCGCGCCATCGAGGGCCATACTCTCGATGACGATCGGGCGCACCCCGTGCTGCCCTTCGCGGATGCGCGGCTGAACGCGCCGCTGCCTGGAGGCGGCCTTTTGCTCGGCGCGCTGCATGAATTCACCGCGAACGCGCTCGAAGCCGAACTTGCGCCAGCGGTGACAGGCTTCGCGGCGACGGTGCTCGCCGCTCATCTACGCGCGCGCGGCGGCTTCGCGCTGTGGGCCGCAAGCCAGACCGACTGTTACGTGCCCGGACTTCGCCGCTTCGGCCTCGATCCGGCGCGCATCGTCTTCGTGGACTGCCGGAAAGATACCGAGGTGTTGGCCGTGATGGAGGAAGCGCTTCATTCGCGCGCTGTCGCATCCGTGCTCGGCGAGGCGGGCGCGCTCACGCTGAAAACCGGGCGCAGGCTCGATGCCGCCGCGCGGGCTTCAGGCACGCTCGCCCTCCTCATCCGCCGCCATGTGGTGAAGCCCAGGGGTGTCACGGGCGAGCCGAGCGGAGCCGCATCCACCCGCTGGCGCGTCGCCGCCGTCCCTTCGTCCGATGTCTTCGGCAGCCTCGGGCCGCCGCGCTGGCGTCTCGACCTCGATTATTGCCGCAACGGAAGAACCGCATCCTTTATCGTGGAGGCGCTCGATGGCGCAGACGGGAACCTTGAAGCGGGCCACTGGAAAGCGGGCCATGTACGTGTGGTTGCCGAACTTCGCGATGACGCTCGCGCGGCTGAAGCGCCCGAGGCTCGCGAAGCGGCGCGAACCGCTGGCCCTTCTTGAGAAGCAGGGCGCCATCCGCCGCATCGCCGCGCTGGACGGCCCAGCCATCGAGGCGGGGCTTTATCTGCATCAGCCGCTGGCCGACGCGCTCGCGGTGTGCCCGAAACTCGTCACCGCCGACGCCGACCCTGCCGCCGAGGCGGACGCGCGCACGGCACTCGCGTTGTGGGCGCAGCGCTATACGCCCGCAACCGCGCCCGCGCCGTCCGGCCTGTGGCTCGACATCACGGGCTGCGCGCATCTCTTCGGCGATGAAAACGAACTTGCGGATGACCTTCTGGACCGCCTCGAAACGCGCGGCATCCCCGCACGTGCCGCCATCGCGCCCACCTTCGGCGCGGCCTTCGCGCTCGCCCATCACGCCGAACGCTCCGTGATCGCGGGCGACTTCGCCGCAACCGCCGGAGACGAGCCGTCGCTTCTGCCGGGGCAGGCAACCCTTTTCGGGAGCGAGGACGGTCGGCGCGTGGAAACCGGTCTTGCCACCCTGCTCGCGCCGCTGCCCGTCGAACGGCTCCGCATCGCCACGAAAACCGCGAGCGTGCTGCGCAAGCTCGGTCTCTACACCGTCGGCGACGTGCTGCCCCTGCCGCGCGCCGGTCTCGCGCGTCGCTTCCCGGGCCTCCTGCCCCAGCTCGACAAGGCACTCGGCCGCGCCGACGAAAGCATCGATTTCCTGCGCGCGCCGACGCCGTGGCTCGAACGCCTGCGTTTTGCCGAACCTTTGGCCGCGCCGGAAGACATCGAGCGCGTGACGCGCGCGCTGCTCGACATGCTGTGCCGCCGCCTTGAACGGGAGCGGCAGGGTGGCCTCACCTTCGAGGTGAGCTTCTTCCGCGTCGATGGCGGCGTCGAAGGACAGGCCGTGACAACGGCGCTGCCCTGCCGCGATCCGGTCCGCGTCATGCGCCTTTTCCGCGAGAAGCTGCCGCTGATCGATCCGGGCTTCGGCATCGATTCGGCCATGATCTTCGCCTCGAAGGTGGAGCCGCTCGAAGCGCGCCAGTCCAGCATCTTGCGAGGGGGGCAAGGCGAAGCGGGCCTCGAAGATCTCGCGGCGCTGATCGACGGCCTCGAAAACCGCTTCGGCGAAGGGCGCGTCTATCGCTTCGCTCCGCGCGAAAGCCACATCCCGGAACGGGGCGTGTCAAGGCAACCGGCGCTCGCCGACGCGGCAGCGGTGTTCGCGGTCGCGGCGACTCCGCGTCTGGCGGCCGAGGAAAAGGAGGCGTTTCCCTTTGCCCTCTGTGAAGCGAGCGGTGCATCGGCCGAGCTGCGTTCAAGGGACGCCAGACTGCCGGACTATCCGGGCGTGTCCCTCAAGCCACAAACAAGCGAAGCGATCGCGGCTAATGTGCCCGCTTCATCCGTTGCCCGGCCCGCGCCGCCCTCGCACACCAACGCAGTTTCCCTTCCGCCAGGAAAAGCGCGGGCAGCGGGCAGAAAAAAGAGCGCTCGGAAGCAACCGGCTGCGGGGCCTTCGCCGTGGGAAATGCTGCCCGAGCGTCCCGTCCGTCTCTTTTCCCGGCCTCACCCCATCGACGTGACCGCCGCGCTTCCCGACGCGCCGCCGATGCTGTTCCGCTGGCGCAAGGTCGTCCACCGCATCGTTCGCGCCGACGGGCCGGAGCGAATCGCGTCCGAATGGTGGCGGGGGCTGCGCGACGAAGAGCGCGAGGTCCGCGATTATTATCGTGTGGAAAGCGCGCACGGCATGCGGTTCTGGGTCTATCGCGAGGGAGAATATGGCGGCGAGCGCCCGCCGCGCTGGTATTTACACGGAGTATTCGCATGAACGCGGGAGCAGCGCCGCCGCGCTATGCCGAACTTCAGGCCGCTACGAACTTTTCGTTCCTCGAAGGCGCGTCGCATGCGCACGAACTCGTAGCGCGCGCGGTTGAACTCGGCCTTTCCGCCATCGCGATCACGGACAGAAACTCGCTCGCGGGCGTCGTACGCGCGCATCTCGCCGCCCGCGATCATGGCGTAAAGCTTGTCATCGGCTGCCGCCTTTCGTTCGTCGACGGCGCGCCGGACCTCCTCTGCTATCCGACTGACCGCGCGGCTTACGGGCGTCTGTGCCGGCTTCTGACGCTCGGCAAGTCGGATCGCGTCGTCAAGAGCGATGCCCGCGCCGCCGCCCAAGGCGCCTCGAAAGCCCCTGTGAACCCTTTACCGGTTTTCGAGCGGCAAACGCGGGAAGCAACCTCGAATGTTTTGCCGTGGCGAAAAAGGCCGTCGGAAGCGTCGCCCTCTTTCCCGTCTGCCGATATAAAGGATGCCGCGTCATTCGACGGGGCAGAATCGCAACGAGCGAAGCCAGGTGAAGACGCAAGTCCGGCCTCCAGCCGCAGCGATCGCGAACCGGAAGACGCGATTCCGAAAGGCGAATGCCGCCTCACCCTGGATGATTTCATTACCTTTTCGGAAGGCCAGATCGTCGCCGTGCTGCCGCCGGACGACATCTTCCGGCATCCGCGTCGTATGGGCGACTTCCGCCGCCACCTGCAAACGCTCGCCGCGCGGCTGCCGGCGCGCGTCTACCTCGCCGCAAGCCACCGCTTTCGGGGCGATGACGGTCAGCGCATCGCTCGTCTCGCCGCGCTCGCCGACATCCTTCGCGTGCCGCTCGTCGCAACCGGCGACGTGCTCTACCACACCCCTACGCGCCGCCGCCTTCAGGACGTGCTCACCTGCATCCGCCACACCTGCACCATCGACGAGGCGGGCTTCCGGCTCGCGGCGAATGCCGAGCGGCACCTGAAAGCGCCCGCAGAGATGGCGCGGCTGTTCGCGGGGTATCCGGAGGCCGTGACCAACACGGCCAAGCTTGCGGCGCGCTGCACCTTCAGCCTCGCCGAACTGACCTACGAATACCCCGAGGAAATCGCGCCCGATGGCGAAGCTCCACAGGCCCGGCTGGAACGCCTCACATGGGAGGGGCTCGCATGGCGCTATCCGGCTGGCGTGCCCGACACGGTGGCCACGCAAGTGCGGCACGAATTCGAACTGATCGCGCGCTTCGATTACGCGCCGTTTTTCCTGACGGTCGAAGACATCGTCCGCTTCGCGCGCGAGAAAAACATCCTGCATCAGGGGCGCGGCTCGGCGGCGAACTCGGCCGTGTGCTACGCGCTCGGCATCACGGGCGTTGACCCCGCGCGCTCCAACCTCCTGTTCGAGCGCTTCATCTCGGACGCGCGCCACGAGCCGCCCGACATCGACGTCGATTTCGAGCACGAACGCCGCGAAGAGGTGATTCAATATATTTATACCCGCTTTGGTCGCCACCGCGCGGGGCTGTGCGCCACCGTCATCTGTTATCACACGCGCGGCGCGGTGCGCGAGGTGGGCAAGGCGCTCGGGCTTTCGCCGGACGTGACGGCGGCGCTGTCCGGCTCGGTCTGGGGCTGGAGCGATGGCGGCGTCGATCCGGGCGACCTTGCCTCGCTCGGCCTCGACGCGAGCGACCCGCGTCTCATGCTCTGCCTTGAGCTGACACGCGAGCTGATCGGCTTCCCGCGCCATTTGTCGCAGCATCCCGGCGGCTTCCTCATCGCGCGCGGGCGTCTCGACGAACTCGTACCCATCGAAAACGCGGCGATGGAGGACCGCACCATCGTTTCGTGGGACAAGGACGACATCGAAGCGCTCGGCATGCTGAAGGTGGACGTGCTCGCGCTCGGCATGCTGACCTGCCTCGCGAAAGGCTTCGACCTCATCCGCGCGCATTACGGCCGCGACCTCACGCCCGCCACCGTGCCGCCGGAAGACCCGGCCGTTTACGCGATGCTGTCGCGCGCCGATTCCATCGGGGTGTTTCAGGTGGAAAGCCGCGCCCAGCAGACGATGCTGCCGCGCCTCAAGCCGCAGAACTTCTACGACCTCGTGATCGAGGTGGCCATCGTTCGGCCCGGCCCGATCCAGGGCGACATGGTCCACCCCTATCTGCGCCGTCGGCAGGGCCTCGAAGACGTAAACTTCCCGAGCGAAGAACTGAAAGGCATCCTCGAAAAGACGCTCGGAGTGCCGTTGTTTCAGGAACAATGCATGCGCATCGCCATCGTCGCGGCGGGCTTCTCGGCGGGCCGCGCGGACGAGTTGCGCCGCGCGATGGCCACGTTCAAGAAGGTCGGCACCATCGGCACGTTCAAGGACGAGTTCATCGGTGGCATGCTCGCAAGGAACTATCCGCGCGACTTCGCGGAGCGCTGCTTCAGCCAGATCCAGGGCTTCGGCACTTACGGCTTCCCGGAAAGCCACGCGGCGTCTTTCGCGCTCCTCGTCTACTGCTCGGCGTGGATGAAATGCCACTACCCGGACGTGTTCGCCGCCGCGATCCTCAACAGCCAGCCGATGGGTTTTTATGCGCCCGCGCAACTCGTTCGCGACGCCCGCGAGCATGGTGTCGAAGTGCGCGCCGCCGACGTGAACGCGAGCGAATGGGATCACACGCTGGAGGCGGCGGACGGCGGGCGGCATGCGCTCAGGCTCGGCTTCCGCCTCGTGGCAGGCATGCGGGAGGAGGACGCGAAAAGGATCGTGGAGGTGCGCGAGGCGGGCGGACCGTTCCGAAGCACCGAGGACGCGATGCGCCGCGCGAAGCTCGGCACGGCCGCGATGCTCACGCTCGCGCGCGCCGACGCGTTCGGCTCGCTGGCGCGGGGGCGACGCGAAACCCTGTGGGACGTGGCGGGGCTTGAAGCGGACGAATTGCCGCTGTTCGCGCGGGAAACGACACCTTCCGCTTCGCTGTCCGAGCCGGGCGCGGTCGCGCTGCCGCCGCTTGGCGCGGGAGAGGCCGTCGCAGAGGATTATTCCGTGTTCGGCCTGTCGCTTCGCAATCACCCGATGGCCTTCCTGCGCGCCGAGCTTCAGGCGAAAGGCATGGTCCGCGCCGTCGACCTGAAGACGCTGCCGAACGGGCGCTTCGTGACGATCGCTGGGCTCGTGCTGTTTCGCCAGCGCCCCGGCACCGCAAAGGGAACGATATTCATGACCATTGAAGACGAGACGGGCGCGGCCAATCTCATCATATGGCCGAAGCTCTCCGAAACGTATCGTCGCGCGGTCTTCGGCGCAAAGGTAATCCTCTGCGAAGGCGTTCTGCAAAAGGAGAGCGGCGTCATCCATGTCGTAAGCAGCCGCCTGAGCGATTTCACCCGCGCCCTCGGCGGTCTGCAACCGGATGCCGACGCCTTCGCCGTCCGCTACGGGCGCGGCGACGAAGTGGCTCACGGAACCGCACAGCCGCGCCGACGTTCAAAGGTTAACTCGAATTGGACGGGCACCTTAAAAAGCCGCGATTTTCGCTAATGCTGACTTACATCCTTTCCTGTAGCCCTGACATAAGCCATTGCCGCAGGAGAACGACGGTCGCACAATGACCAAGGCAACGGCCAACGCTGGCGGAGCGTTTCGCCTTTGCCTCATTACAGGGGGAGATAGGGGAGACCATGCGCGTTAAATCTCACATCTGGGTGAGTGCTTATCTGCGCCGCCTCGACGCGGCTTTCATTCCCGCCGCGCTGGTGCGTCACGGCGATGCGGATGCGGGCGCGATCTATATCAAGGTCGCAGCGCTCGACGGCACAGCCCAGGTTTACGCTCCGCTCTCGTCGCAATTCGCCGAAATGTCGCCCGCCGGGACGCTTTTTCTGGAAGATGGCCGGGCATGGCAGCCGGTCTACGCGCCTCACGCGGCGGAGGCGGAAGCAGATGCTTACCTTGAGCGGCAGGCGAGCCGCGATCCCGACATCTGGATTCTCGAGGTGGAAACGCCCCAGGGGCGGCACATGCTGGGCGCGGCTGCGGCCGCTGTTTCGTGATCGGGGCTATAGCTTGCTCTTTGCCATTTCGATGGCGGCGCCATAGGGCACAGGCTGCGAAAAGTGCGTGAGCAGCGGCAAGCCTTCGATGAGCGCACGAAGAACGCGGATCGGTCCGGCATGGGTGATGGCGAGGATGGCGGGAGCAGCGCACGTCCCCGTTTCGACTGGGGGGGTGGGCCTGCGCCCGGCCTCCGAAGCGATGCCGCTCACATCCGCCAGCCAGGCCGAAAGCCGCGCGGCCATTGCGGCGAGCGTTTCGCCGCCGGGCGGGGCAGTCTCGGGCAGGCCGTTCGCCCAAGCGTCGAAATCGGATTGGGCGATGGCGTCCCAGCGCACGCCCTCCCATGCGCCGAAGTCGAGTTCCTGCAAGCGCTCATCGATGCGCGCCGCCGGATCGAGCCTCAACGCCAGGTCGCGGCAACGCCGCGCCGGGCTCGCGTAAACCAGGGCAACACTGGCATATGGCATTAGGCGCGCCACGGCGTCGGCCACTTCACTCGCGTCGCAGGCGAGATCCATGCGCCCGTAACATACGCCCGCCTCAACCACCGGCTTCGGGTGCCGCGCGAGGATGAGCCCGCCGTGCATCGTCGCCAGGGATTGAGCGTTCTCTTGAACCGCTTTCATGACGATCTCGAAACCTGGGCCGATCTGGACGCGCACCCCGCAGCTTCCCCAGTCCGGCGATTAGAAAAAGCTTACACGCACGCAGCCAGCGCCAGCAGGAAGGCCAGTTCGAAGCTCTGCTCGAACGCGCCGAGCACGTCGCCCGTATAGCCGCCGATCAGCCGCTTCGCCCGCCAGCCCATGAACAGCACGGCGGCGACGCCCGCCGCCAGCCCCGCCAGCGCGAGCGGCAACGGCAGTAGCGCCAACGGCGCAAGCCCGAACACGGCGGCGACGGCGAGCCCGCGCGCGGTGACGCTGTGCCCGGCAGGCTTCATCTTCCCGGCCTCGACCGGTTTCGCGTAGGGCAGGACCGGCATCGCCGCGATGACAGCAAGCCGTCCGCCCGCGTGGATCGCGACGAGCGCGGCAGCCGCCAGCGGCACCGGCAGCGCGGCCAGCGCGAACACTTTCACGCCGAGGTTCAACACCGTCGCCACCACGCCATATGTGCCGAGGCGGCTGTCGGTCATGATCGCGAGGCGCTTTTCCTTCGTCGAACCGCCCATGGCGTCGAAGAAGTCGGCGAAGCCGTCCTCATGAAATGCGCCCGTCGCAGCGACGCCCGCCGCCACTGCGAGCATCGCCGGGAGCGGTCCGCTCCAAACGAGCGACGCAGCCAGCAGCACCGCCGCCGAAATGCCGCCAACCACCACGCCCGCCAGCGGGAAATATTTCACGCTTCGGTCGAGCCACGCATGGTCGAAGGCGAACAGCCCCGGCACCGGCAGACGCGTCAGGAACTGCACGGCGCTCAGGAACAGGCAGAACTCCGTGCGGACGAAGGCGATCATTTCGGGTGCGGCCTCATTTGGCGGGCGTCGGGTGCGGTCCCGGCAGGTCGGCCATGGTGTCGAGCATCGCCTGCGCCATGCGCAACATCGGCACCACAAGCACAGCTCCGGTGCCTTCGCCAAGCCGCATGCCGAAGCTGAAGAACGGCTCCGCGTTCAGCCACTGCATGAGCCCGATGTGGCCGGGCTCCGCCGATTGGTGCGAGAACAGCAGATAGTCGCGCAGGTTCGGGTCGATGGATACCGCGGCGCAGGCGGCGGCGGTGGCGATGAAGCCATCCACGATCACCACCTGGCGCGCGTTGGCCGCGCCGAACATCGCGCCCGCCATCATCGCGATCTCGTAGCCGCCGAATTCGCGCAGCGCGTCGAAGCCGGTGCCGACTGGAGCGCGCGCGAAGGACCGGGCGAGCACATCGCGCTTGTGTTGCATCCCCGCTGGCGGTGCGCCCGCGCCGGGACCGACGACGACATCCAGCGGCAGCTTCGTGACGCAATGCGCGACGAGCGCCGCCGAACTCGTGTTGCCGATGCCGATCTCGCCGAGCGCCAGCATGCCGAAGCCTTGCGCCTTCAGCTCCTTTGCGATCTCGAAGCCCGCGCGCAGCGCCGCGCCGAGTTCATCGTCGGTCATCGCGGGTTCGAGCAGGAAATCGCGCGTGCCGGGGCCGATGCGCCTCGACGTAAGGCGCGGATGCGGTGGGTGCGGCTGGCGAAGCCCCGCATCGATCACGAACACCTCGACGTCCGCGCCTTTCGCGGCGATATTGCCCCCTGCCTTGCCGTCGCAAGCCATGCCGGTGACGAGCGTCGAGATTTCGGCGGGATAAGCCGTAACGCCCTCCGCGACGATGCCATGATCGGCCGCGAAAATGGCAAGCGCCGCGCGACCTAGGTCTGGTTTTAAGGATTGCGTTATAAGACCGGCATGGATGGCCAGCGCTTCGATGCGGCCGAGCGAACCGACCGGCTTCGCCTTCTGGTCGATGGCGGCGCGAAGCGCTGATTCGATGTCGCGCGAAAGCGGCGTGACAGAGGGAAACCGTTCAGCTTTGTGCATGGGATCACTGTTATAAGAGGCAAGCGATGAGCACTAAAGATCACACGGGCGGCGAGCCGGTCAATGCGCCAATCTTTCCGAAGCCGCCGGTGGTGCTTCTGCTGTTCCTTGCAGCGGGCTTCGCGCTTCAGCATTTCGTTCCGCTGCTTTCGGGAGAGCCGGACGTCGTGAGCGTCGTCGCGGGCAATGCGCTGATGGTGGCGGGGTTCGTGATCGCGATGTTTGCCGCGCGCGAGATGTTCCGGGCCAGAACGGCCATCCTGCCGGGCGAGAAGGCCACGGCGCTCGTGCAAAGCGGCATCTTCTCCCTCTCGCGCAACCCGCTCTACCTGACGTTCATGTTCTTCATGGTCGGCCTTGGCCTCGCGCTGGCCAACCTTTGGCTGATCCTGCTCGCGCCGTTGCTCCTCCTTTACATGCAGGAGCGCGTCGTCAAGCGCGAGGAAGCCTATCTTGCCGCGCGATTCGGCCCGCAGTTCATCGAGTATCGAAAGCGCGTGCGCCGCTGGCTTTGAGCGGCCCGAGCTTCGCGTGACGCGCTTTTTTTCAGGATAAATCGCCGATCGGGGCAAACCGCCGCTGTGGCAGCAAAATCGGCCCGAAAACGGCCTTTGTTACGGTGCAACTCCTCATCCTACGGACGAATCAAACCCGCAGAGGTTGAATCGGCTCCGGCGTTTTTTGCAACGTTGTTCCGTTTCGGTCGATCTGGAAGCTCGAGGCTTTCGAAATATTCATGATCTCGCGTCATTCCTCCGTACCGGAACCTTTCCTATATGCGTGTGTCTTACCACCCGTGTTTCTTGGCACGGCGAACATGGAGTTTCCCGAATGAAAACGACACTCACGGCTGTTGCGGCATTGATGATCGCTGTCAGCCCCCTCGCAGCGCAGACGACGGCACCCGCCAGCACGGCTCCTGTCACATTCATTGAGCAGCAGACGAACGACGAAGTGCTCGGCACCGACTTTGTAGGCACGCCCGTCCTCACGAAGGACAACCAGCAGGTCGGCAAGATTGCAAATCTCGTGTTCGACAAGGACGGCCGTATCGCGATCGCGGTGATCGGCGTCGGCGGCGTCCTCGGCATCGGCGAGAAGGAAGTCGCTGTCCCGTTCGACGCGATCAAATCCGAAGTGAAAGACAACAAGCACGTCTTCACGGTCGACGCGACGAAGGAGCAGCTGAAGGCCGCCCCGGCGTACAAGACGCTGAACGACCAGGCGTTCAATCAGCGCGTGACCGAGTGGCGCCAGAAGGCGGCCGAAAGCTGGAAGCAGGCCAAGGAAAAGGCCGGCCAGGCCTACGAACAGGCGAAGGAAAAGATCAACGAGAACAAGCCTGCCGAAACCCCCAACACGACGCAGTAGCGGTCAAAAATATGCAAGGAAGGAGGCTCGGCCTCCTTTTTTGTTGCGTTTCTTTCGACGGACGAAGGACGCGCGGCAAGCCGCAACGGCGCGCGCGTCACATCACGAAGCGGGCGGAAAATCCACCTCGGCTCGCAGCGGGCGGGACAGCAGCGCGTCAATGGCGTCGTCGACGCTTGTCTCACCCTTGACGATGCTGTGGACGGCCTCGCAGATCGGCATCTCGACGCCGTGCTTGGCCGCCAGCGCGACAACCGCACCCGCCGAATGCACGCCCTCGGAGACGGACTTCCGCTGGCCGAGAATCTCGGACAGCATGCGGCCCTGCCCAAGCGCCAACCCGAGCGACATGTTACGCGACTGAACGCTCGATGCGGTCAGGATGAGATCGCCGAGGCCGGAAAGCCCGGTCAGCGTTTCGAAACGTCCACCGAGCGCGCGTCCGAGCCGCACGAGCTCCGCGAAACCGCGCGTGACCATGGCCGCGTGAGCGTTCGACCCGAACTTTCGGCCTTCCACGATCCCTGCGGCGATCGCCAGCACGTTCTTCACCGCCCCGCCCACCTGCGCCGCCGTCACGTCGTCGGTCCAGTAAAGGCGGAAGGTGCGATGCGCGAGGGCCGCTGTCAGTTCCGCGCCGAGCGCCTCGTCCGCGCAGGCGAGCGTCAGCGCCGTGGGCAGGTTGCGCGCCACCTCGCCCGCGAAGCTCGGACCGGAGAGAACCGCGATTTTCGCGCCGGGCAGAACCTCGCTCACCACCTCGCTCATGAACGCGTTCGAGCCGTTCTCCACGCCTTTGGTGCAGATCACGACGGGCGTGCCGCTTCGAAGATACGGCGCGATCTCGCTGGCGACGGCGCGCGAAAACTGGGACGGCGCAACGAAAAGAAGAGCGTCGGCCGCCGCGACGTCCTTCGCCTTGGCTGTCGCGCGAATGCGTGGATCGAGCGCGACGCCCGGCAGATAGACGCGGTTCGTGCGGTGGTCGTTGATCTCGGCGACCGTCTCGAACTCATAGGCCCAGAGCGTGACCTTGCGTTCCGCGCGGCAGGCGGATTGCGCAAGCGCGGTTCCCCATGCGCCGCCACCGATGACCCCGATATGTTGCAGGCGTGTCGCCTCGCCGGAGGTGTTCGTGACCATGACGGAGCCGCCCTTTCAAAAAAATGCCCGTCCGACATGCGGCGGCGGGCGATGTCGATCCCGGCGGCTGTGGTAGCGGGGCGGTGGCGACCGCGCAACCCGCAGACCCGGTCAGGGTCATTCCGCCGCGGAAAGCTCCTTCACCGCCTCGACCGAAACAGATACTTCGGAAATCGGCCAGCGCGCGCGAGCCGCAACGTCGAGGCCGTCGACGAACCCGGCCGCGATACGATTCGCGCCCGCCCAGGCGATCATTGCCGCATTGTCGGTGCAGAGCCCCGGCGGCGGCGCGTGGAACGTATAATCGGACGCCTCGCATTCTTTCAGCAGGGCTGCTCGCAGCATGCGGTTGGAGGCGACGCCGCCCGCGACCACGAGCCGCCTCGGCAAGCCGGACGCTTCATAGATCGTCATGGCCGCGCGAAGCCTGTCCCGCACCACGTCGGCGGCTGCTCTCTGGAACGATGCGCAGAGATCGGCGGCGACTTGCCTCGACACCGGCGCGTGCATTAGTGCGACCTGACGAACGGCCGTCTTGAGGCCCGAAAAGGAGAAGTCGGGGCGGGTCCGGCCCGCGAGCGGTCTCGGCAGATCGAAGCGATAGGGATCGCCGCTGGCGGCTGTGCGCTCCACGGCGGGACCGCCGGGAAAGCCGAGGCCGAGCATCTTCGCGACCTTGTCGAACGCTTCGCCGAGGGCGTCGTCGATGGTGCCGCCGAGCTTCTCGTACTGGAACGGGCCGCCAACCTTCAGAAATTCCGTGTGACCGCCGGAAACCAGCAACAAAAGGTATGGCGGGCGAAGTCCTTCCGTGAGGCCGACCGTCAGCGCGTGGCCTTCGAGATGGTTCACCGCGGCGAGCGGCACGTTATGCACGAGCGCAATGGCCTTCGCCGTGACGAGGCCCACGAGGACGCCGCCGATCAGCCCGGGCCCGGCCGTCGCGGCCACGCCGTCGATGTCGCCGAAGTCGAGTTGCGCCTCTCTCAGCGCCGCCTCGACGATGCTGTCGACCACCTGCACATGCGCGCGCGCGGCAATTTCCGGCACGACGCCGCCATAGGCCTCGTGATCCTGGAATTGCGACCGTATGATAGACGAGAGAAGTGTGCCGTTGCCGAAAGGGCCGCGCCGGACAATAGCAGCCGCTGTTTCATCGCAACTCGTCTCGATTCCCAACACTGTCAACTCGCGGTCTTTTGTCGCCCCCGGCTCCATAGTTGCTCCGGTGCTCGCGCGTTGCTGCATGATCCGTGTCTAATTCCGTCTTGCTTTAGTGCTGTACCTTGCGGCTGCGATATGCTTAGTGTCCCAATCCTCTGCATCCTCAAGAAGTCGGACGCACCCCTACAACCTAAGTCAACACAACCATGAAAAATCACTCAGACGCAAGGCAAATTCGCATTGGTACACGTGGCAGTGCGCTGGCTTTGGCGCAAGCTACCGAAGTACAGAACCGCCTGGCCGCGATCTATGGCGACGAGGTTAAATTCGAGCGCGTCGTCATCAAGACGACAGGCGACAAGATCCTCGACAAAGCCCTGTCTCTGGTTGGCGGCAAGGGGCTTTTCACCAAGGAACTCGAAGAGGCGTTATTCGCCGATCAGATCGACATCGCCGTTCATTCGATGAAGGACGTGCAGGCTTTTTTGCCGGACGGTCTTGAGATCGTCTGCAATCTTCCGCGCGAGGATGTGCGCGACGCGTTCATCTCCAACAAGGCGAAATCGCTTGCAGACATGCCGGAAGGCGCCGTCATCGGCACGGCCTCCATTCGCCGCGAAGCCTTCATCAAGAACAAGCGCCCGGATCTGAAGACGGTGCTTTTTCGCGGCAACGTCCAGTCGCGGCTCAAGAAGCTCGAAGACGGCGTGGCGGACGCGACGCTGCTGGCGTCAGCCGGCTTGAACAGGCTCGGCCTTTCGGACCGCATCACGGCGCATATCCCGGTGGAGGAAATGCTGCCTGCGCCCGCGCAAGGCGCCATCGGCATCGAGATCCGCTCGAACGATCAGGTGACGCGCGAACTCATCATGGCGCTGCATGACGAAGCGACCGGCTACGCCATCGATGCCGAGCGCGCCTTCCTCAGCGAACTCGACGGTTCCTGCCGCACGCCCATCGCCGCGCTGGCCCGTTACGACGGCCACGGCAAGGTGTCGTTCAAGGGCGCGATCCTCACGCCTGACGGCGCACGCATCTACGAAACGACCCGCGAAGGCAGCGCAAACGACGCGGCCGCCATGGGCAAGGACGCCGCCAAGGAGCTTTACGCCCGGGGTGGCAAGGATGTGTTCCCCCCGGCGGCCTGACCCATCTTGCGCCACGCGGACGCCGCATTTCGCGGCTTCTGCGCCCTGTGCTCTAATTGAATAATGCAGTGCCTGGGACAGAGATCTGATATGCACCGGCGAAGGTGATGCGATGTCGGTTCACTGCATCGGGCGAAGTTCATGCGACGGCGGAGGCGGAATGCGTTTGCTGGTAACGAGAGCGGAGCAGGACGCCACGCCGTTCGCGGATGAATTGCGGGAGCTTGGGCACGAGCCCGTGCTTCAGCCGCTCATCGAACTTCGCATGCTCGATTTCGACGCGTCGGAGCTTGAAGATACGGACGCGCTCATCGTCACGAGCGGGAACACGCTGCGTGCGCTGGAACAGGTTGGCGCAATCGGTGGGTTGGCCCGCTTCCCGATTTACTGCGTCGGCGACGCGACCGCGCGGCGCGCCCGACATTGCGGCCTTCAAAAGCCACTCGCTGTCGAAGACACCGGCGAAAAACTCGCCGCTGCGATCATCGCCATGGCAGCGCCCGGTACGCGCTTCATCCACGTTGCGGGTGAACATCTTTCGTTCGACATCGTCGGAGAACTGATCCGCCACGGCATGCCGTCGCGGTCGCTGGCGGTTTATGTCATGGAAGCTGCCGAGGCGTTCACTCCCGAGATCGCCGAGATGATCGAACGCGGCACGCTCGACGGCGTGACGCTGCTCTCGCCGCGGACTGCGGAAATATACGTTTCATTATGTCACAGGCACCGATTGGCCGAATGCGCTAAAAAAATGGTGTATTTTTGCATATCGGAAACTGTGGCGCAGCAACTTCGAACGCTCGAACCTTGTCGCGTTTACATATCCGAAAGGCCGAATCGCAAGGCTCTTCTGGACCTTGTACGTTAGGCGCAACCGTGCCCTTCCGAAACCACGATCCTGTGGAAGATGGCGTTTGCAAAAAAGATAAATAGGCTGGTCCGACGATGCCCGAAGACAAGAAACCGAGACCGACTATCATCGATGGCGAAAAGGCCAAGTCCGCAACGGCGGCCGCCGATACTTCGCCCCGGCCGAAACCGCAGATCATCGAGCAGGCGCCGAAACGTTCAGGCGGCGGCTTTCTGACGGCGTTGACGGCGGGCCTCGTTGGCGGCGTTGTCGGCGCTGGCGCGGTGTATTTCGCAGTGGCGACCGACACGAGCAGCGGCACGGACGCGGAAGCGCGCCGACAGATCGCCGACCTCCAGCAGCGGACGACACAACTCGGCGACGCCGTGCGCGCGCGCCCCGTCGCGGCGGCGGAAGCGAGCCCGGCTGCGGCGGCTCCGCCCGTCGATCTGACCGAGATCAACAACCGCCTCGATGCCATCGAAAAGACCGGCGCCGATTCGAGCGCTTCCCTGCAATCGCTGATCCAGCGCATCGAAGCCGTGGAGCAGAAGCCCGGCATCGAGCCAAGCAAGGAAGTTGTGGCGGCGGCTGTCGCGGACCAGATCGCGCCCATCGGGGATCGTATCACGGGTCTCGAACGCGGCCTTGGCGAACGGCGCGCGGACGCCCGCAATGCCGCGCTTTCGCTTGCTCTCTCGAACTTCAAGCGCGCTGTCGCCGATGGGCGGCCCTTCGCCGAAGAACTGACGGCCATCGAAAATCTGTCGCCTGAGAAACTTCCGGTGTCGGATCTCGCGGCCTACAAGGAAAAGGGCGTGCCCTCCATCGCCGCGCTGCGGACGAGTTTCGAGGCTGCGGCTCGCGTGGCAATCCAGCGTCATTATCAGAAGCAGTCGCCGGACAGCGTCGTGGGCCAGGTCATGGCGCGCGCGCGCTCTGCGGTTCAGGTCAAGCCGTCCGGCGATGATGGCGATACGGTCGAGGCCATCCTCGGACGGGTTTCGTCCGCGCTGAAGGCTGGGAATGCCGCGGGAGCCCTTGCGGCCGCCGACACGCTGCCCGCTACGGCGAAGGACGAAATCGGCGCATGGCTTGAGCAGGTGAAAGCCCGAGTGGCCGCCGACGAAGCCGTGAAGAATACCGATCAGCAGCTAATCGCATCTCTGACAAAGCCGCAGGCCGTCCAGAACTGAAGAAATCGGCAACCAAGCGCGAACTCGCTAACTTTGGAACTTAAGTCATGACCCGCCTCATCGGCTATTTCGTGCTCATCGTCCTTGTCGCTGTCGGGTTTGCCTGGATCGCCGACCGGCCGGGTAACGTCACCATCCAGTGGCTCGGCTATGACATCCAGACGAGCGTCTTCATCGGCGCGGTGGCTCTGCTGCTGGCCTTTGTTATCGTCTTCCTTCTGGGGTGGCTCGGCCTCCTCACCTGGACCGGCCCGAAGAAGTTTCGCGGCAGGGTTGAGCGCCGCCGCCAGCGCGTAGGCCAGGACGCCGTGCGCCGCGGGATTTTCGCGGCTGGAGCGGGCGACAAGTCTGCCGCGCTCAAGGCGGATGCCATCGCGAGGCGCACTGTGCCGAACGAGCCGCTCGCCCTTCTGCTTCAGGCGCAGTCGGCGCAGTTGAACGAGGATTCGATTGCGTCGCGCCAGGCGTTCGAGCGCATGCTCGAAAAGCCCGAGATGGCCGAACTTGGTCTTCGCGGTCTTTATATGGAAGCGAAGAAGGCGAACCAGAACGAGGCTGCCAAGCAGTTTGCCGAGCGCGCGCTGACCGCGAACCCCGCGTTGGCCTGGTCTTCGAGCGCGCTTTTCGAGATCCAGACCCGTGAGGGCGATTGGCGGTCCGCGCTGAAGACGTTGCAGATCGCGAAGGAACATCGCCATCTCGGCAAGCCGGAAGCCGACCGGCGCCGTTCGCTGCTTCTCACGCAGCTCGCCATCGAGCTGGAGGATTCGCAGCCCGGCAAGGCGCTCGCCTATGCGTCGGAAGCTTTCGACCTGTCGCCGACGCTGATCCCCGCCGCCGTGGTGGCGGGCCGCATCCTCACCACGCAGGGCCAGACATCGCGCGCGACCAAAATTCTCACGCAGGCGTGGCGTTCGACGCAGCATCCCGAGATCGCGCTGACCTTTGCCCATGCGCGGCGCGGCGACTCGCCTCGCGACCGCCTCGCCCGGGTGAAGTCGCTCGTTGCAGCGGGGTCGCAGACGCTCGAAGGAGCGGTCGCCGTGGCTGTTGCCGCCATCGACGCGCAGGAATGGAAGACGGCGCGGCTTGCGCTCGAACCCTATCTCGCGAACAATCCACCCGCGCGCGTCTGTCGCCTGATGGCGCGCATCGAGGCCGGGCAGAATCGCGATTCGGGCCGTGCGCGCGAATGGCTGGCAAAGGCGGCGCGCGGCGCTCCGGACCCGGTCTGGGTTGCGGCGGATGGCACCGTTTCCGCCGAATGGCAGCCGATTTCGCCGTCGACCGGTGCGCTTGGCAGTTTCGAGTGGAAGACCCCGCCCGCCAGCGCCACAGCAAACCCGGAGGACTTCGCCGCGGAGATTTCAGCTCTCGACGTGGTATCGCTCGAAGGTGAATCCTTGCCGGACTCCTATGCAAAGGCCAAGGGCTTGTCCGGCCGTTCAAACGAGCCGGTGGATGTGGTTGCGTCTCCGGTCGGCAAGGAGGCGTCCGACGCGGCCAAGACGGCGCCGACGCCCGCCAACGATACGGGGACGTCCAACGCTCTCGTCCCGACGTCAGAGGCGACCGTGGAAGCCGAAGAGGTTACGACTCCGGTCGACCGATTCCGCCGCCGCTGAGAGGGGGCGATCGCTTGGATCGACCGCCCGTCAGGGCGCGGGGCTGCCTGTGTGTTGAAGATGAGGCAAGCCCGGCGTTACGTGCGTTTCTGGCTGCTCGCCTGAGGACCCGCGCCCTGTGTGTCCCGGCTCGGTTGTCGTCGTTGAGCGTTGTCGTGATCGTGGTGCGATGCAAAGCTTCCCTTGGGACGTTTGCCCGAAATATGTTTCAGAGCGGACTTGCACCGAGAGTAGTCCGTTGCTATGCATTGTCACGCGGGTTTGCCCGCATCGCCGCTTTAGCTCAGCCGGTAGAGCACCTCATTCGTAATGAGGGGGTCGCGTGTTCGAGTCACGCAAGCGGCACCATTACTTAGCCCAAAATTGACTCGTCTGAAATCGGGGCAACCTACCACCAGCCTACCAACCCATGCACCGCTCCAACGCGCCTCTTCCCCCCTCCTAATAAGAGGCGTGATAGACGGGCGGCTTCCAATCAGGCGGGTCGTAAATTTTCGACCGCTTTATTTCTCCCGCAAATCTGGTCGCATTTTGAATGCCAGCTTTATCCCTAACCCAATGCTCCCGGTCTCTGTTTGGGTCTGCCATTATCTGAGTGATTAGCTCGTGTGGATTGATGGCATACCTGAACAAGCCGTCCTGGTAATCACCGGCGTTCCCAAAATAGAGCAAACGAAACTCACCCTCGTGTTTGAAAGCCGGACGCTTCAGCAAGAGTGAGTGGGCGAACCGAGCGGGCGAAATTTGAAGTTCACCGTCGTTGTAAAGAAAGTCGCGAAGCGTGCGCTCCCTCACATATCGGACCTTGCCGATAAAGCACCTATCCTGGGATGCCTCCGGGCGAGCGGCGACCAAGCCGCACAGCAATCTTCGCGGGGTTGACCGAATTCGCAGAAATCGTTGGTTGGGGTCATTTGCGTAAATGCCCCACATAGCTTCGGATCGGCTGTGGCTCGTCCAGCATTGCCCGACGAAGGCATCTTTGAAACCATAGTCGAAAGCCGCTGTGCCGAAAATTCCCCCGGCATTCAGGAGGAAGTTCTCGAACTTATCTTTCCATTTGTGTGTCTGGGTGAGCGTGTTTTTGTTAAGCGAGAACATATCAAGAACAAAAATTTCGGGCATTATCCGGTAAATTGGCCGGTCAAGGTCCTTCTCTGTGAGGCTTAAAAAATTCGCTTTTTGGGCGTGCAACGTGAGCATTGGTCTCCAGGCCCAGTAAGATTTAATCGCGATACTCCGACGTCGAATTAAACCCGAACCGGGTGAACCACGCTTCCAAGTCTTCCTTGCGATAGACGACCTTTGACCGCTTGCCCGGCCCGAGCTTGAAGTAGCGCGGACCGGTGCCGGTCACGCGCATGTCTTCGAGGGTGCGGGGTGATAGGCGCAGGAACGCCGCCGCTTCGACGGTAGTGAGAAGGCCGGAGATTGCGGAGAGCGGGTGATCGCTCATTGCGTCCTCTAGAAAGAATCTTTATTTCTGATTCTTAGCAGGCCTTTACCACAGGTGGAAGAGATGTCGAAGGTCGACGAAGAGTTGCGCCGCGCCATTTCGCGGGCGAGCGCGGAGTTTTTCGAGGCGCGCGATCGGCTGGAAGAGCTGTTCCCGCAGCTGCTGGGATCGAGATACGACCCCGTCGGGCTCACCGAGGAGTTCGGTGCCACCTACACAGAATCCCTGGTCAGCCGGGATCCCGTCAAGTTCGGCCTTTCGGAGACCGAAGCGAGGGAGGCGGCGTTCAACGTGGAGTTGCGTAAGCGGCTCGCCGCTTTCGTCACCGCGCAGGACAGGCTCGATACGCTGACCCTGGAGGACAACATGCGCCGTGACGTCACCCACGATGGGGAGCGGGTCATGGCGATCGATGGTGAGCTTGCCACCCTCGACATCATCAGACGTACGATGTCACGCAACGGTGAGGCGCCCGAGCCGCTGGTGCTGACCGAAGGGGCAGGACCGGAGCATGGTGCCACCCGTTCCCGCCGCCGAGACCGGGGGCGGAGTCGCTAGTTTGCTGAGACAAGCATGGCACCACGGTGCCCGGCTTTCTTCTTCGTTTCAGGACCATGCTGTCAGGATAGGACGTATCGCGACTGCTTGTTAGCTTGGCACCAAGGTTGCGTGGTTCTGTTGAATGCAGGAGCATGGTGCCATGCTGTTCGCACACCAGATTGATGGACGGGACCGGGAGTGTATCTTCGTGCTGCCGATGGGTTCGGTGGTGAGCTACTTCATGGCCGAGGGCAGCTGCATGCGGCTGCATATCGAGGCGGGCCTCTGTGCGTATGAGGATGAGTTTGAGGCCGACCGGTACGCGGTGCGTGAGGCCGTACTGGCCGAGGCGGCGCGGCGACTTGGGGTGCCGCTGTCTGAGGTGCTGCTGCTGCCGTTCGAGCGGTTGAAGGCGGTTTGCGACCGTGAGGCCGTTTGCGGCAACCCCTGGGGCATCCGCAGGCGCGCCAGAAACCGTTCTGCGTCGTTTTCCCGATAGGGAGTGAGTTCCCGTCAGTCCAGTTGAATCTATGCCCGCAGGGGTAAGCAGAGGCTTTCGCATCACCGGCCGACAAATCCTCGGGGGTGCGGGGGCAGACAGCCCCCGCCGTGACCTTTCAAGCGTGGCACCTTGGTGACAAGCTTGGCGTCATTTTGGGCAGTGCGTCTGGTACGCAGAGTCGGGGAGTCGGTATCGTCTGTGTAAGGGAGCAAGCAATGCCTTTGTGCCCAAAAATGGGCTCAAAGGCCCGCGCATTCGCCTGTGGCTCAAGCGCGGTTGCTTGCCCCTCAAACGCCGGGGAGGCTTAACGAACCATGCCCGCGAGGGGATACCAGAAACCCGATCCCGTGGACCGGCGTATCCGGGTCCAGCTGACCGATGCCCAGGCGGAGAAGCTTGCGCGACTGTCCGATGGAGCGGGCGTAAGCCAGAGTGAATACATGCGGAGCCTCCTCGATGATGTGGGTGCCGCCACGCCGAAGGAGCCGCCAAAACCGAAGCGGGCTTCTCCCGCAATGCTGAAGCTCGTTGAGATTCACGAACTAGCGATGCAGGTGAAGAAGCTCGGCACCAATGTGAACCAACTGGCACGGCAGGCCAACACCGGCATGGTGCCGCTGACACGGCGAGAGATTGAAGCGATGCTGGCCCAGCATGAGGCGCTCCTCAAGGCCGCCATCACCGTCATCGAGGCGTCGCTCTGATGATTGGCAAGGTGCCGGATCAGGGGAAAAGCTTTCGCGGGGTCGTGAGCTACCTCCTGTTCGGCAAGAAGGATGAGCCGTCGCCCGAACGCGTGGCGTGGGTGGAGACGCGGAACCTGCTCGTCACCGATCCGAAGAAGGCGGCGACGCTGATGCGGCTCACGGCGCAGAAGTCCAAGCGGGTGAAGACACCGGTCTATCATTACGTCATCAGCTGGCGCCATGACGAGGCCCCGACCGATGACATCATGCGGCTGGTCGCCGATACCACCTGTCACGATCTGGGGCTTGATGAGCACCAGATGCTGTATGTCGCGCACCGCGATACCGATCACCGCCACGTCCATATCGTCGCGAACCGCGTCCATCCGGAGACGGGTCGCGCGTGGAAGAACAGCCACGACTACCGGCGCATCGAGTGCTCGCTTCGCCGCCAGGCCGAGGGCATGGGGATGGACTATGTGCCGGGGCGGCACAACGATCCCGAGCGGTTCTACGGAAAGTCACGGGCTCCCGCCAATCCCGAGCGCCAGCGCAACCGGCGCCTCAAGCAGCGCGACCTTCCGCGCTTCGATGCCACCGCCAAGGACACGCATCGCGAACGGCTGCACGAGCTTGTGTTAAGCGCGATGAGTTGGGGTGAGCTCGATATGCGGCTGGCGGCGGAGGGGTTTTCGGTGCTTCGGAAGGGGCAGGGGCTGGTGCTCGCAAACGAGACGGGCACGATGAAGCTGTCGGACCTTGGGCGGGACATCCGCCTCAAGGGTCTGGAAGAGCGGTTCAACGAGAGTTTCACGTCATTTGATGAGGTGCGCGCCCAGGAGCGGGCGATGCAGAAGGCGCGGGTGCCGTCGCGGCCGAAACCCGTGGAACAGAAGCCCGTGCCGGTCCCCAAACCGGCACCTGAACCTCGCAGTGAAGTGCCCTCCCGTTGTACTGAACCGCAGGAGGGGTCCGATGTTTATGCGAACCTGAAGGACGCGGGCGATCGGGCCGATATGACGTATTCTCTCTACAACATGGGCCTCGCTTCCCGCGAGCAGGTGAAAAATGCGGCGCGAGAACTGAAGCAGGCGCGGGAGAAGCTGGACGAAGGCAGGCCGCTTATTGAGCAACTCACGAGAGACATGTTCAAGGAGAAGGAGCTCGAACCGGAGCCACGGGCTGAACCTTCGCGGCAGCGGCGTCGTGATCGCGGGCGGGGGCGGTAATCATCATGCCGGGCGGAGCCGCAGCCGCTGAATTTTGAGGATAGCCGCTTTCCGGAAAGGAAAAGCCGATGCGAATCATCGCGCGCATTGGTTAAGTTGACGCTACCAATGGTTGCGAACTTTCCGGGATCCGATGACGCCCTCTCTTTTCCTGTCCTCGCTTGATGCATTGTTGAACGACCCTGCGGGGCGGATTTCCGCGCCCGTGGCGGATATCCTTGCGACAATCCCCGACAGGCAGCTCCAGAAGATCTTCGACGGGGCGCTTGGCGAGCATCCGATGGTTTCGAAGGAGGACATCCTCGGTCCCATCGGCGCAAGCGGCGTCGGTATCCTGACCTATTTCCTCGGTTCTGCGCAGAGGGGGTACGATCGCGGCAAACGGCTGAAGCTCGAACGGATCATCCGGAGCTATACGGTGTCGCGGCCGTCCATTTCGCTGGCGGATCAGGAGAAGGGGCTGGTGCGCGGCATGGCGGCGCTCAGGGCCGGTGAGCATATCAGCGGGCGGGAGTATGAGGCCTTTCTCGCTGAGTTTGCCTATGGTGGCGGGCAATGCGCCGTCATTGCAGACCCCCATTGGCAGGGCGAAAAGCACGAGCGCGAGGCAAATCAGGGGCTGCATGCGGTGCTGCGGGTTATCCTCAAGCCCTATCAGCAGTTTCTGGCGCAGACAGCCAATACGGTCGCGGGTGCCCGGCATGTGACATCGCCCGCCGGTTCTGAAATCGGCACCTTCCTCAATCAGGGCAGCCGCTGGTTCGAGCACACGGCGCCGAGCGAGACGTTCACGACCGCGTCCAATCCGGACGACCTCACCATCGGCTGGACACCGGACGGCAAACCGTTCCGCTATGGCGGCGACGAAAGCCTCATCACCATCGCGGCGCCCGGAACCGGCAAGAGCCAGGTGCAGGTGATCCCGAATCTTCTGTCCTATCCGGGCTCTGCCTTCGTGCTCGACGTGAAAGGCGAGCTGTGGGAGGCGACAGCTGGCTACCGCGAGAAACATTTCGGGCCGGTCTACCGCTTCGCGCCCACCGATCCGGCAGGCAACACCCACGCCTATAACCCGTTTGATTTTGTCAGTGCCGACCCCATTCAGGCGGCAGTGGACTGCGAGCTCATCGCCAGCCAGATCATCGCGCCTGACGCGGGCGGCAAGGATCCGTTCTGGGACAACCGGGGCCGGGATTACCTTTTTACCTTCGCGCTTGCGGTTGCGCTCTCCGAACCAGCTGAGCGGCGCAATCTGGCGACGGTGATGGAGATGCTTGCCGTCCCGGTCAACTTCCCGGGCGGGTTGGCCGACGCCGCCTACCGGACTTCTCCCACGCCGAAGCTGATGGCACGGCTGAAGGTGCTGGCGCAGCATTACAATATCTCGGCACTGGCGGATAATGCCGTGGCCGTGGAATCGAGCCTCAACGACCGCATCGACGGTGTGTTCGACGCGGCGCGCCGCTATCTTTCAATCTTTTCCCGGTCGGTTCGCTTGCGGGCGGCTATGGCGCGCTCGGACTGGACGCCGCTCGCCTTGCGCGAGCAGCCGGGGACAACAGTCTATCTGTGCCTGAGCGGCGACGACATTGACACCTATGCCCCGATCGTTCGGCTCATCGTCCAGCAGCATGCCAATCTCCTGCTGCGTCATACGGTCGGGAGCAGGCTTCCGATCACGTTCTTCCTCGACGAATTCCCCCAGCTCGGCAACATGGCGAGCATCCTGCGTCTTCTCGACGTGGGGCGCGGCGCCAAGCTTCGCCTGTGGCTGTTTGCGCAATATCTGGGGCAGCTCCGGGATACCTACGGCAAGCGCGCGGATGGTCTCATCAACGCCTGCCGGGTGCGGAGCTTCATGCAGCCCGACAATCAGGCCGCAAGCTTCCTTGCACCCCAGCTCGGCACGGTGGTCCACCTGTTCAGCGGCGAGAAGAAGCCGCTTGCAGAGCCTTACGAGCTCATGGGCCGCGCTTATGCCGACAAGATCATCGTGACCGCGCGCGGCCACGACCCGGTGCTCCTCGACAAACGCTACGCTTACCGCGACTTCGCGGATGCGATGGCGCTGCCTCCTCCCCGCATCAGTCTTTCCCAACAGGCATAGGATGACCCAGAATGGAGAACGACCAGCGCCGTCAAGGGCGGCTACTTGCCTTCCTCAATCCGGACAAGGAGCCGGGTGATGCCCGACCCGCTTTCAGCGGCAGCCTCACCCTTCCGGATGATGCGAGCGAGCGGCGGATTGCTCTTTGGGCACACACTACGAAGAAGGGGCACACGCTTCTTGCCGGGCGGGTAAGCCAGAGCGCCCAGGAGCAGATTGCGGCGCTGCTGCGTCCGGTATCCGCCTCGGAAACCCTTATTGAGGAGGCGCAGTCTGACGGGAAGGAATTTGCGGTCGATCCGGGAGAGGTGCTGCTGTTCGCCAACATCCGGAAAACCCCGGAGCACGCCCAGGCGCCGGATTACTGGGGCTATTTCAATCCCGGCAACGGCGAAGCCCTGATGCGGGTGAGCGTATGGGCGAAAACGGATGCGCGTGGCAAGGCGATGCTGTCAGGCGCGCTTGATGTGCATGAGCCCGCGCGGGATTTGCAGCGGCAGCGGGAGCGTCATCGCGGGCGGAGCCGCTGAGCGATGCTAGCGGCTGCGGCCTCGGCCGCGCCTGCGGGACGGAGTGTCGGGCGCGGGTTCCGGCCCGTCTTCGAGGCTGCGGATCCTGCCCTGCACGTCTTCGAGTGCGCGGGAGAGCGCATAATGCATGACACTCTTGAGGAGCCTGTCGTCGACATGGCCCGCGAGCTCGGTGAGCCGCGTCCATTCTTCGGGCTCGGCGGCGTCGACAAGGCGGTCGAGGGCTTCCTTTGCGGCGTCGCGGTCGATGCCATCCTCCTGCGTGAGCCCCTGCCAGCGGGCATAGGCCAGCACCGCCGCATCGGCGTTGGGGAGCTGTTCCTTCGCCTTCCGGCGCTTTTCGACAAGGTCAACCAGTGCGTCGCGGGACCACATGCCGGGCCTCCGATGGATTTGAGCCAAACGTAACATAGCCCTTTTCGCACGCGAGTCATTTCCGAGGATTGTCCAATGACTTCGTCTCAACCGCTTGATTACCGCAAGCTGTGGCTACCTGCCTGGACCATTCCGGTTCAGCTCACGGCCGCGTTCGCGGCATCTCTCTATGTCGTGCTGTCCTCCATGCCGCCGGTCAAGCCCTGCTTTTACTGCACGCCGCAGCCGTTCCCCGCCCTGTCGACCGCGCTTCAAGTCGCGCTTGTGGTCGGCTTCGCAGGCCTTTTTTTCGGGTCCGTCCGGAACGGCGCCATGAAGGGCAAAGCGGCAAGAATGTTCGGGGTCATCTACCTGTCCCCGTCAGATCCCCTGACCCAGCGGGTCCACGACCTTGCCCGCAAGCTCCAGATGCCGCTACCCACTGTCGGAACCGTGTCCATCGCCAATGCCTTCGCGGTTGGCTCCAGTCCCCACGATGCTGCCGTGATCATCGGCCAACCGCTGCTTGGCAGACTGACCGAAAAGGAACTGGACGCCGTGATTGGCCATGAACTCGGTCACATCGCCACCGGCGACATGAGCCGGATGCAGATGGCGGCGGGCTTCCAGTCCATGTTCGACTGGGTGTTCAGAATCATCGGCTTCGCATTGATGATTGCCCTGTATTTCGCGGCCTCGGTGTCCGACAAGCGGGCGCGTGATGCCGAAGGCGGTCTCGTTATCGGCCTTGGTCTTGCGGCTCTCGGTCGGCTTACGGTGGGGATCGCTTCGGAGCTCCTCACGCGGCGCCTGTCCCGCTCGCGGGAATTCTACGCCGACGCCATCGGGGCGTCGCTCACCAGTCCCGACGCCATGCAGAACGCGCTCAGGAAGGTAGAGGGACTCGGCGGCGAGATGAGCCCGCGTGAGAAGGAATACAGGACGCTGATGTTCCGCGCATCGTGGGCG